>NZ_JXKM01000004.1 GCF_001885905.1 Enterococcus devriesei
AGGACTAGAATGAAAAAGAAATTAATTGTAGGAGCTGTTGCAGCTCTTTTTTTGTTGCCTTTTTTTCCGAGTAACGTACAAGCTGCGAAAGGTGATCAAGGCGTTGATTGGGCTGTATATCAAGGAGCACAAGGGAAATTTGGGTATGGCTCGGATAAATTTTCGATTAGTCAAATCGGTGGATACAATGCTGGTGGTTTGTACAATCAGTGGACTTATTCTAGTCAAGTAGCTTCGACGATCGCACAAGGCAAACGAGCGCATACCTATATTTGGTATGACACGTGGGGGAGTATGAGTATTGCAAAAACAACAATGGATTACTTTTTGCCTAAGATTCAAACGCCGAAAGGGTCAATCGTCGCTCTGGATTTTGAACATGGTGCAAGCTCTAATAAGCAAGCGAATACTGATACAATTCTTTACGGCATGAGGCGAATTAAACAAGCCGGTTACACTCCGATGTATTATTCGTACAAGCCTTTCACGCTTCAGCATGTGTACTATCAGCAAATTCTAGCGGAGTTCCCTAACTCGTTGTGGATGGCTGCCTATCCGAATTACAATATAACGCCAAAACCTGTCTGGAGTGTTTTTCCGAGCATGGAAGGCGTAGCAATCTATCAGTTTACATCTACGTATGCCGCTGGTGGCTTGGACGGTAATATTGATCTGACAGGTATTACAGATAACGGCTATAACGGAGCTATCAAAGACGATGACGGCAAAGTTACTGTGAAGCCTGATACTGAAACGCCTGCGATTGATCAAGGTCAGCAAGCGAACGAAACGCCTAAGAATGACATCAAAGCTGGATTCAAAGTGAAAGTGAACTTCTCAGCGTCAACGTGGGCAACTGGTCAAGCTATCCCAGCATTTATTAAAGGGAATAGTTACACGGTTCAAGAAGTATCTGGATCTAAGGTCTTGTTAGGTGGCGTTATGAGCTGGATCAACAATAAAGATGTTGAGATTGTTCAAACGACAAGCACAGCACCTTCCACAGCAAATATCCATGTAGTGCAAAGTGGTGAAACGTTGAGTGGCATTGCTTCTAAATATGGAACAACGTATCAAAGTCTAGCTAGCTTGAATGGCTTGGGTAATCCTAATTACATTTATGCGGGGCAACAATTGAAAGTTAATGGTACAGCTTCGGCAACTCGTAGTTATACCGTTCGAAGCGGTGATAATTTATCATCAATCGCTTCGAAACTAGGTACAACATATCAAGCACTGGCACAAAAAAACGGACTATCAAACCCGAATTTGATTTATCCAGGTCAAAATTTAGCGTATTAAAAAAGGCCCTCTACAGTTTTGTAGGGGCTTATTTTTTTGCTTTCTTAATTGTAATTAAGATATAAGAAGTCTCCCAGACTTAATTAGTTGGGAGTTTTTTTATAAGTATATAATGCTTGCAAAGAAATCGGTTTCTAGGTAACATCTACTCTATTGGGAAGTCACTCGCCCATAAAAAAAGGGAACGTCAGATACAGTTACTTGGGGAAGTGGACTGTGGGGAAGATCTGACGTTCTATTTCTTTATTGTAACACGTTTAAAAAATAATAATACTCATTTAAAGTACCCTTAGTTCAATTGGTAGAATACTCCGGTTCATATCGGAAGATGCGGGTTCGAGGCCTGCGGGGTACATAAAAAGTGTTGACATTTTTTTGATAAAATGGCAAACTATTAACATAGTATATATCGTGTTAATAGGAGAGTGTGCTTATGAAAATTTTATCAAATCACTTGGAAAACAACTGTGATAAAAGATTGTCAGGCGCTTTATCATTAAGTGTAAGGGAAGCATATCGTTTTTTAGATGAGCTAGTAGAAAACGAGAAAATTTTTCAGCGTCAAGAAATGAAAAAGGTGTGGGGATATGTAAGGCATGGATTAGTGGATGTGGGGCTCAAGAGAGTGTTGAAAAGTTCGAATATTCCGCATGAAATAGCAGATGAAACAAGTAGTAGATATCCAAATGGTCATACATATGTGATGATAGAAACAAAAGGTGCAATCTTGACTCCAGCAAAAGTATTGAAACCGCAGTCTGTTCCCAAAAAGGCAATTTTTCGTGATAGAGGAAGTTTGTTAAATAAACAATATGATTTGTTTACAGATCCAGAGGATTTAAATCAAAAATATGATGAAAATAACCCGCCGTTTTTACTATTAACATATGGGGGATCAGCCCACAAATTAGAATTTGTACGATTGGGAATACCAGATTTAGGTGTGTCAGGTTGGATAGATCAAGTGGATATTACAAATGCTCCGGTACTTCTTGCCAATTCGGAAGATATTAGTAACGACTTACAGTTAACCTTTACGTCAGAAGCTGAAGAGCTTATTAGAAGAGGTGAGGATTATGCAAGAGAGAAAGGAATTTAACCCCAAACAACTAACTTCTGCAAGAATAGCTAAAGGAATGACTATGAAGGACTTGGCTGAAAAGTCGGGTCTTTCAAGGCAAATGATTTCTAATTATGAGTCCGGTAAGACAAAACCAAAGGCAGACAGCTTATTGAGGATTATTTCGGTTTTAAATTTTCCTAGAAATTTCTTCATGGAAGAAATGCCTGACTTACACAATGGACCTGTCTATTTTAGAAGTCAGAGTGCGGCAACAAAAAGAACTCGAGATATGCAAAAAGAAAGATTGAAGTATTGTTATGAAGTTTTTAAGATCCTAGCTAGATACGTTAATTTCCCAGAAGTAAAACTGCCGGATTTGCTTGAAAAAGATGTACATGAAATTTCAGAGCAAGAAATTATTAGTAAGGCTGAGGAACTGAGAAGACTTTGGAACATAGACTCGATTTCCCCCGTCCAAAATTTGATTCAAATAGCTGAAAAAAATGGGATAATCATATCAGAGGCTAATATGTCGGATAAAAGTTTAGATGCCGTTTCAAGATGGATTATTGATAGGCCGTTTATTATGTTAACAGATAATAACGAATCATCTGTTAGAAGACGTTTTAATGTCGCACATGAGATAGGGCATATCATCTTACATAACGGCATTGAAAGTATTCATGATTATTCATCCCAAGAATTAAAGAATGTTATCGAGCGACAAGCGAATCTGTTTGCTTCGCATTTTTTACTGCCATCTGAAGCCTTTTCGGATTCTTTGATGTCTACATCGTTAGACTATTATATAGAACTAAAAAAGTATTGGAAAGTTTCAATTCAAGCTATGATCTATAAGACTTATTTAATGGGTTTAATCAATGATGATCAAAGGCTGTATTTAAATAAAAAAATCTCAAGGAATAAATGGAGGACAAAAGAGCCCTATGATGATGAGATTCCTGTTGAAAAACCTACATTAATCAAGAAGGTCTATGAAATGATAGTTAAAAATGATGTTTTGCCACAGAGTGAATTGAACTATTTATTCCGTTTACCAAGAGAAGAGGTAGAAAAGATCATAGGACGATCTATTTCAAGGTCTAATAAATTAGATGAGCAAAAACCTATTCTTAGATTAATAGAGAATAATTAAGAAAAGACCCTAGCGAAAGCTAAGGTCTTTTTTTACATTGTCATCATTTCAACTTGCCTCATAATCATCGTTTTTCCAATCACTCCATACCGTTTAACTACAAACTGCTTTCTGCTATTAAACTCACCAGCAATTGCTATTCGCATCCCGTTTTCCACATCAGCCAAAAAATTCAACGAATGTGCAGCGATCAAACACGATTGATCGTTAACTTTAAAATAGACGAGGGGACGTTCAGAATACTTGATTATCTTGATGCTACTCACAATACCATTCAGACTCTGCATTTAAACCACTCCCATATTTTCTGATATAAAACTGACAATTAGTAAATCCACTAGCTTTATTTAAATAGAAAGAAAAACATCTTTCACCAACATCGAAAATAGCATTCGGTCCAAAATCCCACAGAACTTGTTGTAAATCAGAGAAGGGAATATAACCTTGTTCATATTGAAAAATCGGGTTCATTTTAATTTGCTCCACTTTTTCCAGTCATACAATTCCACATGCCGGATCTCGTCATAATCAACTTTTTGATCATCAATGTAGATTCCTAATTCGTCATAGCCACGGATCATGCCAGTGATATCGTCAAGATAATGACCTTCAACGTCTAACTGCTCTAGCTGGATAGCAACAGGTCGAGACTTTAAACGAGCATGCTCTAACACTTGCGTAATCTCATGAGTGTACATTTGTGTCTTCTGTTCGTTAACCTTTGCTCGTTCCGTCTTATCTTTCTTCATGGCAGCTGTGTGATCAGAAAGGAAGAATCCTGACATCCATTTCAGCATACCTCTATCTTCATACACACGTTTCGCTTCCATGAAAAGTTGTTTCGCACTTTCATCATCATAAGCCATATTGCTCACCTCAAAAATATTGTACGAACATACGTTCTTTTTGTAAAGCGAACAATTTATTAAGAATTCTGCTATAATATTTTTGAGGTGGAATGCATGGATGCATATGAGCAACAGATCAAAGATTTACGCGATGGGAAAATTGAGAAAATAGAAATAAGTAGAGAAAACTTTTTTCTATGGAGAGATGTCTGGAATAAACAAGAAGACAAAAAGTTCTTTAGAGGAATTGCTGGTTTGAAAGGGCATATCACATATGTTTATGACACAACAGTAATCTGACATACATAGGGGCAAAAAAGGGGCAAAAAGGCGCAATTATATGACCTGTCTATGAACTATCGGATTTGTAGGAAAACGAGTATAAAGGTATAGTTTGTAACGGAATAAATATCAATGACATATATTCGAATTACTAGGCACAGTTTTTGCCATTAGAACTGGAAAATTATTCTGAGAAGAGATGCTCCTTTGTGAGTGTCTTTTTTTTGACTAAAATTGTTTGAGTAGACCAATTTAAATAACTGTTGTGTATAATTATATGCTGAATGAACGCCAATCAGTAAAGCTAAATTATTTTTAAAATAACTATAATTATTTTACGCTGAGCTTTTTAGAATAGGCTTTTATTTCTGCTTGCATTGCCGGGCTTTTTCCAGGTATGCTTTTACTGATGGAGTGTTTGCTCGCAATAAAGGGCAGGTTTTGAGAGGTTTTTGTGAAGCGGCTCAACTATAGTAGTTATAGGAGGAAGATGAATGGATTGGTTGGATCATTTTAATGACAGTATTGCTTATGTGGAGGAGAATTTAGACGGAGTAATTGAGCTAGAGGAAGCAGCGCGACTGGCTCAGTGTTCCAGCTATCATTATCAGCGGATGTTTTCTTATATTGCCGGGGTGACTTTTGCGGGTTATATTCGCCGCCGTCGAATGAGTTTGGCAGGGGTGGATTTGCAAAAAGGGAAAAAAGTGATTGATGTCGCCCTGAAATATGGTTACGATTCCCCTACATCTTTTAATCGGGTATTTAAAGAAATTCACGGCATTACACCACAGGAAGCAAAGCAAGCTGGCGTAAAATTAACCAGCTATCCCATGTTGACCTTCAAAATTACGGTAAAGGGAGTGCATGCAATGGAATATCAATTAGTTGAAAAAGAAGCCTTCAAAGTAGCGGGTGTGGGGATCGAGTTGGATCAAGATATGGAAAAATATAAAAAGATGATCCCGGAATTTTGGAGCAAAGTCAGCGCGAGCGGGGAATTGCAAAAATTATTTCCTATCATGGATCAAGCGAATCCTGGTGTCATGGGAATCAGCATGATGACCTCGAAGATTCAAGAGAATTGGGAGTATGTCATTGGTGTAGCTAGTGACCAAATCCCTGCAGGTTTTAAACAATACGAAGTTCCAGCAGCGAAGTGGGCGATCTTTTCTGGCAGCGGCCCGATGCCGGGAGCGATTCAAGAGATGCAGACACAGATCTTTACGGAATGGCTGCCAACTTCAGGATTTGAGTATGCGGAACTGCCGGATATTGAACTGTATTTAGACGCGAATCCAGAAGATGCCCATTTTCAAATCTGGTTCCCCGTACGGGTCAAATAAGCCTGAAAAGTTGTCTGGATAATCCAGGCAGCTTTTTTCGTTTGGTAATAAAGGTCTAGGTAACGATGAAACCGGTTAGTTTAATCAACTACGTCATGAAATTCAAATCTGCTAAATAGCGCCAGCTCTGTTGTAGCTCCTTGTCAGGCTAGCCTTTTTCTCGTATAGTATTGAAGTAAGTACAAGAGAAGCGGGGTGTGAGAGGTATGATTGAATTAAAACAGGTGACAAAAAGTTATGGTGAGAAAAAAGCGTTGGATAATTTAAATTTAACGATCAAAGAAGGCGAGATTTTTGGTTTTTTGGGTCACAATGGCGCGGGCAAATCAACGACGATCAAAAGCCTAGTCAGTATCATTGAACCTACAAAAGGTGAGATTTTATTTGATGGGAAAAACTTGAAGGAAGATCGTCTGGCGATTAAGCGGAAAATCGCTTATGTGCCGGATTCGCCGGATATGTTTTTACAATTAACTGCCAATGAATATTGGGATTTAATCGAAGCGGCCTATGAGTTAAAGGGAGAAGAGCGCCGGCGACTGGAGCTGATCAGTTTATTTGATTTAGTAGGGCATGAAGACGAGACGTTAGAAAGTTTTTCTCATGGGATGCGACAAAAAACGATTATTATCGGAGCGTTGCTGCCGGACCCAGATATTTGGATTTTGGATGAACCCTTACAAGGATTAGACCCTCAAGCGGCATTTGATTTGAAACAAATGATCAAAGGGCATGCTGAAAAAGGGAAGACCGTCATTTTTTCAACACACGTTTTAGATACGGCGCAACAGCTTTGCGATGAATTGGCAATCTTGAAGCAAGGCGAGTTGATTTATAATGGTTCAGTGGAAAATCTATTGCAAGATTACCCTAATGAATCTTTAGAAAGTGTTTATTTGAAAATGGCTGGGCGTAAAGCGGATGAAGATTTAGTTGCAGAAATCGAGGGGGACGCCCATGAATAGTGGAATCATCAAGCGTCTGATCGCAGTGAATATGCTGTATGTCAATCCTTCTGCAACCAATCAAATTCGTAAAAAAGGCCACAAAGGCAAAAAAGTGATTCGCAGCATTCTGCAACAATATGTGCTGTCTGGTTTAATTTTTCTTTTTGTCTATGGTGCCACGATGGTGATGATCGATTTTTCGCAACTGCCAGGGTTCTTTACCTATTATATGGCGCTGTTTGCATTGATTGGTTTCTCTCAATCTTTATCGGCGATCTTCAATGTCTTCTTTGAAAGTAAAGACTTGCAAGATTATTTAGCATTGCCGATTAAACAAGGCGAAGTCTTTATCGCTAAATTTTTGGCGGTGGGCATGACCATCGTTCCCTTTTTATTGCCATTGTTGATTCTGTTCTTTTTGACCGCCTTTAGAAGCGGTCAATTCATCCCAATCGCAGTGATTGCGGCGATTTTGCTATTTTTGATCTTTTTTATTTTGCTGTTTAGTTTTTGTAGTTTGATTGTGTTTGGCATGACTAAGACCAAGTTGTTTCGTCAGCATAAAAAATTATTTACTAGCTTGATGCTGGGCTTTTCAATGGTCGTTTCTGTTGGAGGCGTGTTAGCGATTAATTTTTCGCAAAATTCCGTCGATCATTCAGCCAACGTAGTCGATCGTCATCCTTTCGCCATTTTTCTTCCTTTTTACCATGTCATGCATGACTTATTTTCGGTGGGGGGGCTCTTGCCACTAGTGGCTTTATTGTTGGTGACAGGTCTGCTGTTATTGGCGTTGCGAGGCTTTGTGGTACCAAGCTTATACGAACAATTCAGCGATGAGGGCTCTCATACTGTTGCAACGAAACGTAAACGGAAAGAGAATCGATCGTTGAAAAAACAATTGGGCAGCTATAATGTTCAATTGTTGAAAAATCCCAATTTGATCATGCAAGTCTTGACCTCATCTTTGATTATGCCGATCATTCTGTTGGCGACGATGGTGACGACGAATCCGGTAGACCTTCGAACACTGTCTCTGAAATTTGGTGGAGTGTTCTTCGTTAGTGGAATTGTTTTTGCTTGCGTCATGTTGAATCAAACGTCTTTTGTCAGTAATTTGATTTCACTGGATCGTGAGAACTTTTCCTTTATTCAATCACTACCTTTATCATTAAGAAAATATTTACGTCAAAAATTTTGGGTAGGGTGTAAGATCCAAATGGCACTTGCTGGCGGCATAAGCATAATAATCGGTCTTATTATTCATTTGCCGCTCTTCTTGCTAGTCACTTTCGTTGTCGGAACGCTGTGGGGGACTTATCTCATGTCGCTGTATTTTTTCAGTCGCGACTATCGCTTGTTAAATGTGACTTGGACTAATGTCAGTCAGCTCTTTACTCGCGGCGTAGGCAACTACGGATTGATGCTATGGCTGTTTGGGACTTTCTTAATCGGGGCGATCTTAATTGCTTTGTATGTAGTTGGGGTCTTAATGGAATTGAATCCCGTTTTGCTAAACGGTGGCGTCATGCTTTGGTTAGCTATTCTCTCCGGGGCTTGGTTGTGGATCAATCATAATAATTTTTGGAAAAAGCTAGGCCATTAATACTATTTTAAAAGGAATTCCTAACAGGAGTTCCTTTTTTATGTTCTGTTCTAGGGGCTTGATTGATAAAATTTGACTGATTATAAAAATTAAATTCAACTGAACTATTTGATTGTTAGAAAATGTGCTTTAAATGGTGATTCGTTAAAATATTTCAAATCATTTTATCATCTTTCTAGTGATAAAAAATGTTTTGATCATTCTTTTTAATTTTAACAGCGTTTTAAAACAAGGAACTAGCTATTTTTCTTGTCTTTTTTTAATTTGAAATAAAAATCAAGGGTTATAATGGCATCGGTTTCAGTTTATTTTTAACTTAGTATTTTATTGGTATAACAGTGCTTAATCGATTGCTGAAAAAAAGATAAAAAAACAAATAAGAAATATTTATTTACAAAAATTGATTTTTTGTTATTTTATCATTTCGGAGAAAAGTTTTTTTGCTTGAATGACACCAATAAAATTTTAAGTTGTTTAGAATTTTCAGTGAATTTTGCTTTCTTGCGCTTTGTCTTTTTTCATTGTAAAGTTAGCTTTGGGAATTTTTAACTGTTGAAATATTCTTGCTCAATTAATAACTAGTGATAATTTTTTGAATTTATTTTTACGGCAGTTCCCAGATTATAATTGAATAGGAGTGGTTTTAATGTCCAAAGCAGAAAAAGGCATGACGCTTGGCGCTCTGGTCATGATGATCTTTACCTCAGTATTTGGGTTTGCCAATGGCCCGGTAGCCTTTTACTTGATGGGGTATGGCTCAATCGTCTTTTACGTTGTGGCTGCGATTCTATTTTTCATTCCTTTCGCGTTGATGATGGCAGAATTTGGTTCTACCATTAAAGGTGAAAACAGTGGGATGTATAAATGGTTGGAAGTCAGCGTAGGACCTCGTTTCGCATTTATCGGAACGTTCATGTGGTTTGCTTCTTACGTTGTATGGATGGTATCAACATCTTCAAAGGTATGGATTCCATTTACAACAACTTTTGCCGGAAGTGACCAAACGCAAAAATTGCATATGTTCGGTCTAAGTTCAACACAAATGGTTGGGATCTTAGCCTGCGTATGGATGATCATCGTTACTTTAGTCTCAATCAAAGGGGTTAAAGGGATCGTCAAAATTACAAGCTTAGGTGGCTTAGCCGTAACAAGCTTGAACGTTGTCTTGATTGTGATTTCAGGAATTATTTTGGTGACAAATGGCGGACATTTAGCGCAACCATTTGATCATATCTTACACTCACCAAATCCAAGTTATCAAAGTCCAATCGGTTTACTAGGTTTCGCGGTATTCGCGATCTTCGCTTACGGCGGTTTGGAAGCTGTTGGTGGGATGGTTGATAAAACCCGTAACCCAGAAAAAACATTCCCTAAAGCGGTTGTTCTTTCTGCCTTGATTATTTCGGTTGGGTACGCTCTAGGAATCTTCCTATGGGGTGTCAGCACAAACTGGCAAGACGTTTTATCAGGTGATACAACAAACTTAGGTAATATTTCTTATGTTATGATGAACAACTTAGGAGTTGAATTTGGTAAAGGCATCGGTCTTAGCCAAGCAGCTGCTATCAGTATGGGGAACTGGTTTGCTCGTTATACTGGTCTAGGTATGTTCTTAGCATACAGTGGCGCCTTCTTTACATTGACGTATTCACCATTGAAGACGTTGATTATGGGTACACCGAAAAAATTATGGCCGAAGAAATTCACTGAGTTGAATGAAAATGGCATGCCAAGTTATGCAATGTGGGCACAATGTGCGATCGTTGTTGCGATTATCTTGATCGCTTCATTCGCTGCACCAGACCCATCTGCTTTCTACAATATCTTGACGTTGATGGCGAACGTATCAATGACATTACCTTACTTGTTCTTGATCTATGCGTTCCCTAAATTCAAGAAAAAAGATGGTTTGGAACGTCCATTTGAAGTTTACAAATCTCATGGTATGACTATGGCTATTAGTGTCATTGTCTTCTTATTAGTATTGGGTGCGAATGTCTTTACGATCTTCCAACCAATCATCGAAGGCGCTGGCCCGCACGATACACTTTGGATGATCGCTGGACCAGTAGGATTCTCAGTTGTAGGTATCTTGCTTTACCAAAGCTACGTACGCCGTTCAAAAGCCGAATAATTTTTCGATTAAAGCCTCAGCGATATTCGCTGAGGCTTTTTTTGTCGGTTCTGACTATGCGCTCGAGTATTTTCTGATACACTAATTGATGAACATTACCAAATAATATTCATCAATCATGCTGAAAAGCTGCTAATAGAAGGTTTTTCTGCGTGATAAAGACTTTTGACAAGGGGAAAACAGCCGATGATAAAGAGCTTTGCTAGTGATCCTGTTTAGCAAGGTCTAAAGTGAGGCTAAAGGAGCGGATAAAATGAATTTAAGCAAACAGATCAAACGATTGAGAGAAGCGGCGGGATTTTCTCAAGAAGAGCTAGCTGAAAAAATCTACGTTTCTCGCCAAACGATCTCTAATTGGGAGAATGAACGAAGCTATCCTGACATCCATAATCTGTTATTGCTGAGTGTTCTTTTTGACGTGACTTTAGATGAACTTGTCAAAGGAGACGTGGAAACAATGAAAAAATTAATTGGAAATGATGAAATGAATAAGTACAGTTGGATCATGGTGGGAACGATTGGTGCAGCGGCAGTCGCATTTGGACCAGCATGGAAGATTTTGGGGAACAAAGGGTTATGGATTCCGTTTATTTTGTGGCTGATTTGTATGTGGGCAGCCTTCAAAATCGAGAAAATCAAAAAGGACAACGATGTTAAAACCTATAAAGAAATCGTTGCTTATATGGAAGGCGAAGATGTGAGCAAAATTCGAAAGGAACGCAGTTTTAAAAAAGACATTTTGATTAAAACATTAACGGTTAGTCTTTTTACAATAGTTGTAGTGGCCATTGTGCTGTTAAGTTTGTGGTTCAGCGGAATGCTATAAAAAACCGCTCCTGTCTTGTCAGGAGCGGAGCATTCATTCGATCGTTTCATCAAAAATTTTATCACTATCATCATTAGTCCAAAAAGCCATAATGATCAGTTCGATCAAGGTCGCGATTAGACTGATGGGAGGATAGAAATAGATCCCAATTCCGATAATGATCACGGTTAGAGGAAAATAGAGGCTGCTCATATATTGATTAGGTCCCATCTTCCGAATTTTTTGACTGATAATGGGGTGTTTTTCTTGGTGTAACTGTTCAAAGCTTTTGCTAAGCCGAAGATAGGCGACGCTCCAAAGGGTAAAGATGAAAAGATAAAAGTATTCTGGCCCGCGATGGGACATAAATTTTCCAGCCCAGGCGGTGGCGACGGGAATCAAAGCCATTGTAAAGAGCCAAATATTATTGACCCAGTAAATCCGCTTTGTTACATGTTTCGTTAGGCTGAACATATAATGATGATTGTACCAAGCCACCGCGATAAAAAAGAAACTGACGGCATAGGCGAATAAATAGGTCAAATTTTCTAAAATAGCTTGCCAATGAAAATCTTCAGGGGTTTTAAATTCTAAGATCATGATGGTCATAATAATCGCTACGATCGCATCAGAAAATGCTTCAACTCTGCCTTTATTCATAATGAATAATCCTTTCTAGTGTCTCAAGAGAGTTACTTTTACGCTTAGTTTTAGCATGATAATAAATTTCAAGCAACTGATAGTACTTTTGGCTGGATCAGATCAGAAAAAAAAGCTTGTACGTAGTCGTAAGACGATCACGTACAAGCTTTTTTAGAAGGAGGGAACAAGAGTAAAGTTTTAGGAGAATAACTGCATCAGGAAACCAGAAATGATTAAGACGATGGCTCCGCCTAAACGGTTACCCATTTGCGCAAAAGCAATCAATTCCATCCGATTTGCCGCAGACAATACAGCTACATTCCCAGTGCCGCCCATTGAGTTGTTACATAAGCCGGCAGTGATGGTTGATTCGATCGGATACAAGCCAAATAGGCGACCGACGAAGCCAGAAACAAGTGAAATAACGATCACACTGGTTAAACATAAAACGACAAATTGCCATGTCAAAGCAGAAGCTAAGACATTTAAGTTCAATAAGGCAATACCGATACCAGCTAAGACAGCGGCTGTTAAGTTTTTAACGATTAAATTATTGAACATGATCGCTGCATCTTCATAATATTCAGGTAATACATTGGTGATTTTACAAATTACCACGATAATAATCATGAAGGCATACGCGTGAATTTTAGGCACAAAGAAATTACAGATTTGACCAAGGATGAAGAAGGTCAAGGCCACCATCATGCCCACGCCTAATTGGAAAATATCTGGTTTGACTTCGCGAGGCTTACCGTCACCAAGATCGCCTTTTTCCATCAATTTTCCGTTACCGTTAATCTTAGGAAATGATTGCCCTGCACGAGCAACTAAAGCGGCACCGATGATTGCTAAAACATTGGTCATGGCGGTTGCTGGAATCAAGCGAGAAATAATCGAAGAAGCATCTGTTCCTAAAACATGCGCATAAATGGTTGATAGGGGTACAGCGCCTGCACCGACACCACCAGCCATAGCGGGTAATGAGATATAAAGAACAGAATTGGCAAAGCCATTACCGATCAACATACCGACAAGTCCAACGGCGAAGAAAGAAACAATCATAGAAATAAGTGCCACGGGAATAAACCGAACTGAAGCTTTCATTAGTAGCTTGCGGTTCATACCTAGAATACTACCAGTAATCAGAGCGGCAATATAAAAGTCTAAGAAGCCCATATTGGTTACGAAATTCTTTGTTGATTCAACGACATAATCAGGTAAGATGCCAAATGTTGCGATTGCTGCAGAAGCAAAGATCGCAAAAACAGAGCCACCACCTAAATAACTTTTGACGATTGGAATTTTATTACCGACGAAGTGGAATAAATTTCCGAAAATAACTAAAATAGCGATTGGGCCGATCATATTCGTCGGTAATTTTTTCAAGGCGATTGCGATGATTAATACAATTACCATAATCAAATAAATTGGTAAGCTAACGCCGGAAATTTTGGTTGACCAAAAACCGGTCTTTTTTTCTTCAACTGGTGTAGCAGTTGAGGGTTCTTTTTGTGCCATTGGAGACGTCCTTTCTTTGATAAAACATGGATGAATGCCATAAAAAGAGGGAGTAGAATATTCTACTCCTTCTCTTAAGAGCGTTTTATTGCTTTCATTTTGACTAAATAATTCTTTTAGTATTCTGGAAGCCATTTGGCTGCTTCAACAGCAGCTTTTACATCAGTAATGTCTTCACGGTTCAATTTTTGATCCATGACAGATTTCACGACAGTTTCCGCAATGATTTGAGAAAACTCAGTGATTTTTGCGACTGGAGGTAAGATCGATGCACCTGGTTTTGTGACATCAACGATTCCGCCTAGTGCGCGACTCGCTTGAGAGATGATTTCATCGTTTACTCGAGTTGATGTTGAAGCGATCAACCCTAAGCCTAAGCCTGGATACATCAAAGCATTGTTTGCTTGTCCAATTTGATAAGTCACACCCTTGTATTCAACATCGTCAGCTGGGATACCCGTTCCGATTAACGCTTTGCCATCCGTCCATTTAATTAAGTCTTCAGCCGTTGCTTCAGCTAATTTTGTTGGATTTGATAAAGGCATAATAATTGGACGAGTTGTATGAGCAGCCATTTCTTTGACGATTGTTTCTGAGAACGCACCTGGTTGAGTAGAAGTACCAATCATGATCGTTGGTTGGATTTCTTTTACAACAGCTTCTAAGTTGGTTAACTCAGTGTTGTTGGTAAATTCAGCTCGTTTTCTAGCAAATGGAATTTGGCCAGGTGTCAAGCCTTCAGTGTCTTCAAATAATAACCCTTGTTTGTCGACTTGGTAGAAGTGTTTACGTGCTTCTTCTTCAGGTGTTCCTTGACGGACCATTTCTTTTAATAGAATATTCGCAATACCGACGCCAGCAGTACCAGCACCGAAAGTAAGAATTCTTTGATCTTTCAACACTTCGTCAGAGATATTTAACCCGCCTAAGACACCAGCAAGCACAACAATCCCTGTGCCTTGGATATCATCATTGAAGGTAGTGATCTTATCTTGATATTTTTCAAGGATATTTGCAGCGTTACCGCGGCCAAAGTCTTCCCAGTGTAATAACAATTCAGGAAATAAATCGGTAGCTGACTCAACAAATTCATCGATAAATTCATAGTAAGTATCGCCTTCGACACGGGCGTGGCGATTTCCTAAGTAAAGCGGGTTGTTCAATAATTCTTCGTTGTTTGTACCAGCATCGATTGAAACAGGCAGAACTTGAGCAGGATTGATACCAGCAGCGGCAGTATAAACCATTAATTTTCCGATTGCGATATCGACACCGTTGACACCCCAGTCGCCCATACCAAGAATTCCTTCAGCATCAGTTACAACAATCAAACGAATGTCGCGACCAGCTGCAGCGTTTTTCAAGCTCTCTTTAATGCTTGCTTGGTCATCAATTGAAAGGAAAGCAGCGTCTTGTGGTTCAACGAAAATTTCATTATATTGTTCGATTGAATCTGCTACGACTGGATCATAAACGATTGGCATGAATTCGACTAAATGTTGGCCCATCAATTTGAAAAATAAGGTCCGATTTGTATTAAAGATGTTCATTAAGAAAATACGTTTTTCTAAATCTGATGGTTTGCTTAAGTATTGTCCGTACGCTTGAACGGCTTGTTGTTCAAGTGTTTGCACGGTGCTTGGCAGCATGCCTGTGATTCCGTATTTTGCGCGTTCTTCTTTAGTGAACGCAGTCCCTTTATTTAAGAATGGGTTGTTCAATAGGTTTAAACCTGTAAGCATAAATAAATCCTCCTAAATTTTAAGTGCTAGGGAAGTATAATGAAGAAACGAAGGTATAGTCAAAAACGTTAGTTATGATAAATTTTGTTTATATGACAGAAATATTCAGTCGAAAAATGCTGTAAAGCAGGTAAAGAAGAGTCGTTCCCGATTTCATTCAATGGATTAAGCTTTTTGATTCAAATTGTAATAAACAAAAAATACCGAAGATCCGTTAAGAGATCTTCGGTATTTTTTAGTTTGTTCTGATAATCAAAAGGCAGGGAAGGGAATCGTTTATATCAAACATTATTATCTCTTTAAAGAACACACTTTAGTGATTAACCGATTTTTTTCTTATCGATCCGACGACTGTTCAAAAACCAGTGGCGATGGTAATCACCAACTAAAGCGGTGAAAGGGACGCTGGCAATGCCTTGTTGTTGAAGGGCGTCTTCTAAATAATTTTTTAAGACCCATGGATCTTCGATTCGGGAGACATTCAATGCTAAAGTATCGGCGATCACATCTGGTGTCGTATTCAAGTCGGCGGCGATTTGTTTGAGACTCAAGCCGCTGCGTTCAAAATTTTCTTGGAATTCGTTTTTTGTATTGATCGTTTGTTGTTGATTTAATGACATAGCATACGCTTCTTTCTTTAAAAATAAATAGTTGTATTTTTAACTATAGATAGCATACGCTTTTAAAATTCGACTGTCAAACAAAAGGTTGTCCTTAAAAATTTTTTTTGGGATAAAATTGCGAAGTGTTTTTTGCAAATCAAACTGAAACTTTTTCAGATAAAATGAAATGAAAAGCAAATTAGTTTAAAATTAGTCTTTTATCATTTAAATACTTCTGTTATAATTGGCATCACATCTGAAAGAGGTTACTTGTTTTATCAAATCGAAAAGGAGCGAATATGTATGACGATTTACAATTTTTCTGCGGGGCCTGCAGTCCTGCCAAAACCAGTGCTGGAGATCGCACAGTCCGAAATGCTTGATTATAAGGGCAGCGGCATGTCGGTGATGGAGCTGAGTCATCGTTCCTCCTTATTTGAAGCGATTATTCAAGACGCCGAAAGTTTATTACGAGAATTAATGGCGATTCCAGATAATTATAAAGTTTTATTTTTACAAGGCGGAGCCAGCTTACAGTTTTCAATGGTTCCTTTGAATTTAGCGCAAGGGAAAAAAGCGTTGTACGTCAATACCGGCTCATGGTCGAAAAAAGCGATCAGTGCCGCCAAAGCCTTAGAAAATATTGAAGTTGAAGTGATCGCCTCTAGCGAAGAACAGAATTTTACTTCTATCCCTGAGCTGCCTGAAACAGTCGATCAAAAGGCGGCTTATGTGCATATTACAACCAATAATACGATCGAGGGAACGGCGTATGCCAAGATTCCTTCCTATGGAGACGTACCGGTGGTGGCAGACATGTCATCAAATATCTTAGCCAATGACTATAAAGTAGAAGATTTCGGTGTGATTTACGCCGGCGCGCAGAAAAACATCGGGCCCGCGGGATTAACGGTCGCAATCGTTCGTGAAGATCTTCTCAATCAAGAGGCAGTTTTTGCTCCAATGTTGGATTACGCATTGCAGGCGAAAAACAATTCCCTTTATAATACACCGCCAACTTATGCGATTTATATCGCAAAATTGGTTTTTGAATGGGTCAAAGAGCAAGGCGGGGTAGCTGGAATCACCGCAAAAGACCGGGAAAAAGCACAATTACTATATGACGCCATCGAAAAATCAAACTTGTTCAAAAGTCCAGTAGAAAAAGCCAGTCGTTCACTAACCAATATTCCCTTTGTTACTGGTGATGAAGCTTTGGATAAAGCCTTTAACCAAGCGGCGTTAGTAGAAGGCTTTGAAAACTTAACAGGCCATCGCTCAGTCGGCGGCATGCGAGCCAGTCTCTATAACGCCTTTCCATTAGAAGGCGTAGAAGCACTGATTGCGTTCATGGAAAAATTTGAACAAGAAAATGGAGGGAATTAAATGTTTCAGATAAAAACATTCAACGCGATCGCTCCTGAAGGGATGGCGCGTTTTGATCAAGAAAATTATCGCATCAATGAAAGTGACGAACCAGATGGGATTATTTTACGCAGTCAGAAGCTCCATGAATATCAATTTCCCGAATCAGTGGTAGCTGTGGCGCGGGCCGGAGCAGGCACGAATAATATTCCAGTAAAAAAATGCACGGAGCAGGGAATCGTTGTTTTCAATACACCGGGAGCGAATGCCAATGCAGTGAAGGAGCTGGTGGTGGCCAGCCTATTGATTGCGGTGCGGCCAATGGTTCAAGGAATCGAATGGGTCCAAACGTTATCAGGCAGAGATGTCGAGGAGCAAGCCGAAGCACAAAAGAACCAATTTGCCGGAACCGAGCTTGAAGGGAAAAAATTAGGCGTTATCGGACTTGGTTCGATTGGCGCAATGGTAGCGAATGACGCCTATCGTTTAGGCATGGAAGTTACTGGCTACGATCCTTATGTCTCAGTAGATACGGCTTGGAGCATTTCTCGGCGGGTAAGACGGGCGACAGATATTAAAGAAGTGCTGACGAATTGTGATTTTATCACGGTTCATGTGCCGTTGACTGATCAAACGAAACATTTGATTGGACCGGATGAATTGGTCTTAATGAAAAATACCGCTCACTTGATGAATTTTGCTCGCGGTGAGATCGTCGATACTGAGGCCGTGGTCAAAGCGGTGAATGAAGAACGGATCGGCGGGTTTACGACTGATTTCGCCGATGAAAAATTGTTGCATAATGAGAAGATCACGGTCTTGCCGCACTTAGGCGCGTCAACCGAAGAAGCGGAAGTAAATTGCGCGAAGATGGCGGCTCGTGGCTTGAAACGGTTTTTAGAAACCGGGGTCATTAAACGTTCAGTCAATTTCCCTAATGTCGAGATGGCTTTTGATTCTCCTTATCGAATTACCATCATTAATAAAAATGTTCCGAATATGCTAGGCTCGATTGCTTCGGACATTGCTTCATTAGATGTGAATATCGACAACATGGTGAATCGCGGAAAAGACGATTACGCCTATACACTAGTCGATGTGTCAGAGACAGATCCGCAAAAAATCGCGGCGATCACAGAAAAATTGGCCCAAAACGAAGGGATTGTCCGAGTTCGAGCGATTAAACGGGATGAGGAGAGTGAATTTTAATGGTTAAAGTTCATCCATTTAAGGGAATTCGTCCCACTTCAGCGTTAGCTGCACAAGTAGCGGCCTTGCCTTACGATGTCGTAAATTCGCAAGAAGCGAAAGAACTTGCAGTGGGAAATCCTTATAGTTATTTTCATATCGATAAAGCTGAGATCGATCTGCCTGAGGATATTTCCCCCTATGATGAAAAGGTTTATCAAAAAGCCGCCGATAATTTAGCAGATTTCTTAAAAGCCGGCTGGCTCTTTAAGGAAGAGCAAAATTATTTCTATCTTTATGAATTAGTCATGAATGGGCGCAGCCAAACCGGGATTGTCGCTTGTACGTCGATTGAAGATTACATTGACGAAAAAATCAAAAAGCATGAGTTTACTCGTCATGAAAAAGAAATCGATCGAATGAATCACATCCGGACTTGTGATGCCAATACTAGCCCGATTTTTTTAAGCTATCGACCAAAGACTGAGATCCAACAAATCATTAAAGCTTGGCAGCAGGAGTATCAGCCGGTTTATGATTTTACCAGTTATCATGAGGTGACACATCGCGTTTGGGTAATTGATCAAGGTGACACGATCGAGAAGTTGACGAAATTATTTACTGAAGTTGAGGCGCTTTATATCGCCGATGGCCATCATCGGACAGAATCGGCGGTGAAAATCGGACTTGAAAAACGCGAAAATGGTGAGCAAAATCCTGAGACAGAGCAATTCTTGTCGATTATTTTTCCAGAAGACGAATTGGCCATCTGGGAATATAATCGGGTCTTGAAGGTCGCTCCGCCAGCTGATTTCTTGGAACAATTAAAAGAAAATTATTCCGTGACGAAATCAGGTGTCAAGAAACCGAAACAGGCCGGCGATTGCCAGCTGTACGATGGCGAAGCTTGGTATACCTTGACAATTAAGGCGGAGAAAATTCCAAATGATCCAGTGGAAAAATTAGATGTGGCTTTGCTGCAAAAGTATGTTTTCGAAACCATTTTTGATATTCAAGACATTCGTACTGATAAACGAATCGATTTTATTGGCGGAATTCGTGGCGCAGCAGAATTGGAAAAACTAGTCGATTCAGGGGACTTCAAATTGGCTTTCTCTATGTATCCGACGCAGATGAAGGATCTATTGGCGGTGGCCGACGCGAAAAAAATCATGCCGCCAAAATCAACTTGGTTTGAGCCCAAATTATTAAGCGGCTTGTTCTTACATGATTTAGAAACGAAATAATAGAAGTTCCCGATGCCTATCGGGAGCTTTTTTTTGCCAGAATTTTCCTTCATAGGGTATGCTAAAAGTGGAGGCGAGACAGATGAGAAGAGTTTTGGATTTTATACAAGCCAATAAATTATTGAGTATCTCGTTGTTTTTGGCGATCATCAGCTGTCTGGTGGGACGCTTTTCAGCGGGGGACATTGATTATAAAGTGATCCTGACGTTGTTTGGGCTAATGCTCTTGATTCAAGGGTTTGAACAAGTCGGGCTTTTACGGTTTGTGGCACAGAAATTATTGCATCACTCGCAGGACAGCCGACGTTTGGTTCAGCTAATGGTACTGCTGTCGTTGATCGGATCGATGTTTTTGACCAATGACGTAGCGATCTTGACCTTGCTGCCGATCTATCTAAAGATCTTGAATCTGTTGCCGAAGTTTAAAGGACGTTTGCTTGGGAGTGTCTTGATTATTGTTGCGGCAAATCTAGGCAGCAGTTTTTTCCCCTTTGGCAATCCACAAAATTTATATCTTTACGATTATTATCACGTGGCTTTTAGTCAATTTCTCCTATGGATGGGTTTGGTCCTATTGGTGAGCATCATCGCTTTATGGCTGTTGACTTTATTGGTAGCGAAGGACTCATTGGAGGAGATCGAATTCAAACAAGCGACTTTTGCGCGGAACGAAAGTTTTTTGCTGGCAGCTTTAATGGCTATCATGATCTTAGTCGTTTTGAATCTCTTTCCTTATCAATGGACGGTGCCTTTGGTAGCCTTAGCTGTTTTCTTTTATCGCCGGAGTTTATTTAGACGAGTGGACTATGGTTTATTGGCGACCTTCGTCTGTTTCTTTATTATTGTCGGAAATATTGGTGAAGCGGATTTCATTCGAGAAAATCTGCATGCATTATCGAGTAAACAAGTTTATCTAACAAGTATTGGAATGAGTCAAGTGATCTCCAATGTTCCGGCGGCGTTTTTGATCGCGCCTTTTACCGATTATCAGCAGGCGGTCATTTTAGGGGTTAATATCGGTGGACTAGGAACACTCTTAGCCTCTTTAGCCAATTTAATCGGCTACAATCTTTTCCATTCCTTTTATCCCGATGAAACAAAACGTTTTTTGGGTCTCTTTAGCCTTGTCAATTTTGGCTTATTAGTGATCTTAGGCGGCATCTTTTTCTTTTTCATACATTAGAAATCACCAAGAATTCCTGAAAGAGCGCTAAGTTTCTTATGGGAATCTTTGCAAAAATGCTGAAACCGCTTTATTTAATGCTAAGCTTGCATTGTAGAAATGACAGGAGGGATTTACGATGCGAGATAATACAAAATTAATTCATGGGTATAATGTCTTTGACGAAGTGACAGGGGCGTCTTCGATACCGCTTTATCAATGCTCCACCTTCAAGCAAACGTCTATCAAGGAAGGGCAGGACTACACCTATTCCCGCTTCGGTAATCCGACTCGGAGTGCGTTAGAGGAAGCGGTGGCGACAATGGAAGGAGGTCGTTATGGAATCGCCTTTGCTTCAGGGATGAGTGCGATCTCAGCGGTACTATTAAGTTTTAATCAAGGCGATCATTTAGTCATGTGTAAAAGCATCTACGGCGGGACTTTCCAGCTGGTGAATGAAGTGATGAAGCGTTTTGGGATCGAAGTCACCTTTGTGGATGAAACGGATCTGACGGCCTGGGAAAAAGCGATTCGGCCGAACACCCGAGGCCTTTATCTTGAAACGCCTTCAAATCCATTGCTACAAGTCACCGATATTCAACGGGTGGTTGCCTTAGCCAAAGCCCATCAATTGGTGACGATGATCGACAATACCTTTATGACACCGCAATTTCAAAAACCGTTGGCTTTAGGCGTCGATGTCGTGATCCACAGTGCTACGAAGTTTATCAACGGTCATAGTGATGTCGTCGCAGGTCTGGTGGTCACTAATGATGAAAAATGGGGTCAGCAGATCAAGTTGCAGCAAAAGGTTCTTGGTGGCATCTTAGGGGTTGAAGATTGCTGGCTGACGATGCGGGGCATGAAGACGATGGGATTGCGAATGGACCAAAGTGCCCGTAGTGCTGAAAAAATTAGTCAGCTATTAGAAGATCATCCCGCGGTCAAAAAAGTTCATTATCCGGGACTAGCAAGCCATCCTGGCTATAGGATTCAGCAAAAGCAAGCAACTTCCGGCGGAGCAGTCTTATCTTTTGAATTAGCCGATCAAGCGGCTGTTTACAGCTTTGCGGAAGCCTTAGAGCTACCGATCGCCGCCGTCAGCCTAGGGGGAGTAGAATCGATTTTATCTTATCCAGTTACCATGAGTCATGCTTGTGTACCCAAAGAGGAACGAGAAAAGCAAGGGGTGACTGAGGGTCTGTTACGTTTATCGGTAGGAATCGAGGACACGGAAGATTTACTGGCGGATTTGGAGCAGGCTTTAGGTAAATTGAAGCCACTTTTTTAATAAAAAGAAGCGAGAGTGTGGAATTTTTCTCCATGCTCTCGTTTTTTTCGGTTATAATGGAAGCATCTTTTTGAAGAGGGGAAAACCAGATGAGCCAAAATCTATTACGCCCCGAAGTGTTGATTACAATCGTGGTCGCCTGTTTGATCACTTTTTTTGTCACACGGTGGGGAATGAAACGAAAAAAACATGCCACGATCGCTGAAAAATCAGAACCAATTAAAGCACCTGAACCAACAACAGATGTGTTGACGGTTTTTGAACAGTCATTGGCGATCTTACAAAGCTATAAGCAGCATCTAAATCAATATGGCTATCCCTATTTCAAAGAAACGACCCCTTTTGTTTTGCAACAGCTGCAAGCCGAAGCGGACAGTTTGGTTACAGAGCAGGCTAGAGAGAATCAAAAAGCGCAAACGCTATTGTTAGACAATATCGCTCAACTTCAGCGATTTATGGAACAAGAGGTTACGGATTCTAAAAAGCTAGAGTTAGAAGTCTCGAATCATGTGAACAAAATCATCATCACGTGGCGTAAGCTAATCAAGGAGTTTTCGAATCAATAGGAAATGACAAGGAGGAGTGAAATGGCGAAAGCGACCGACACAGAAGTGTATCAGCTGTTATCAGAGTGGCAAATTCCCTATGAACGAGTGGAGCATCAAGCCGTTTATACGGTAGCGGAGATTGATTTTTCTATCGATGGGACTGAGGTCAAAAATTTGCTGATGCGGGGAAAGAAGAGCAAGCAAAATTATTTTATTATTTGTCCTAGCGAGAAACGGTTGGATATAAAAGCTCTGGCAAAAATCCTCGGTGAGAGTCATTTATCCTTTGCTTCGGCGGAGCGGCTCTTTGGTTTACTGGGATTGACCCCTGGAGCTGTCACGCCGTTAGCCTTGCCTCACGATAGGGAGCGGCAAATTACTTTAGTGATTGATCAGGCGATTGATCAAACGGCCAAGATTGGCTTTCATCCCAATGTCAATACGGCCACTTTAGTGCTGGCCTTTACTGATTTTCAACGTTATTTAACCAAGCTTGGGATTCAGCCAGTCTATTTGGTATTGCCAGAGCAAGCCACGGCTTAATTCTTAATGGAAGAGGGAATTCGATGTTTTTGATGGTCTGCTTTTAGTTTGGCCGCTAATTTTGGGAATAACCTCAATATGAAAAATAAATTTGGCTTTAGCTTGAATGTATTAATAGGTCTGGCACTGATTATTTATGGCATTCTTCACTTATAATAAATCAAAAAGGCTTCACGAAAGCACTCAAAACCTGAGGGCGTTCGTGAAGCTTTTTTGAAAATCGAGGTAATAGTTTTCAAGGTTCTCAAAATTTGCGATAATAGATTAATAAGTATAAAAACGTTGTTGATCTGAAATGACGTGAAGGAGGCAGAATGAATTCAACGAATCAGCCGCATGAAGCTGGAAAGCATAATTTTCAGCACACGATGTCTTTGTACGAAGAAAATTTTATTCCAATGGAGGATGTGCCAATCTTACTGACGGATCTGCCTACCAAGTCGGCGATTATCGGTCGAATCGGGATTATGTTTCTGGCTTGTGGAACTGGGGCATGGCGGATTCGTGAAGCCATGAATAGGGTTGCTCGTAATCTTGACGTGATTTGCAGTGTCAGTCTGGGGATTCGTTCGCTTGAATATACTTGCTACCAGGGAAATGAAAGCTTGACGCGGATTCTTTCGATCCCCAACGTAGGGGTCAATACGAACCGGTTGGCGGATTTGGAACGACTAGTCGATCGTTTTAAGGCCGATTATTTAAATGAAAACGCCAAGGAGATTCATCATCAGTTGGATGCGATTCAAGCTAAAAAGGGGTTACATTCCACATTAGTCAGTTGTTTGGCGTCCGGTGTAGCTTGCGGTGCTTTTATTTTTTTATTAGGCGGCGGAATCATTGAACTTTTTTGCACTTTTATTGGAGCCTTTATCGGACAATTTTTCCGGAAGAAAATGCTGGATAAACAATTGACGTTGACTGCTTGGATCATTCTCAGTGTCTTCACGGCGTGCTTGTTTTATGGCATCAGTTTTTATGCGCTGGCTTATTTTTTGCCTATCAAGATGAGCCATCAAGCAGGCTATATCGGGGCGATGCTCTTTATTGTACCGGGCTTTCCCTTTATCACCAGCTGCTTGGACTTGGCTAAACTATACATGCGATCAGGGATTGAACGACTGGTCTATTCTATTTTGATCCTTGCCATCGCGACTCTTAGTGCTTGGGTAGCAGCGCTAGTTTTAAATTTGCAGCCTCAGCCCTTCGTGCCACAGGATCTTTCGCCGCTGCTGTTGTTTATTTTACGGATCATCGCCAGTTTTTGCGGCGTCTATGGTTTTTCAATTTTATTTAACAGCCCGCACAAAATGGCGGCTACTGCTGGATTGATTGGAGCGGTATCCAATACACTGCGGTTGGAGTTGATCGATGTATTCAATTTTACGATTGCTACCGCAGCGTTAGTGGCGGCGATCGTCGCAGGTCTTTGCGCAACTTTTTTCAATAAGGAAGAACATTATCCGCGGATTGCTCTAACGGTACCTTCGATCGTGATCATGGTGCCGGGTTTCTATATTTATACGGCGGTCTATTATATGAGCGATTATCAGATTGGACAAGGCGCGACTTGGGCAACGAAAGCGTTGCTGATTCTATTATGTTTACCGTTAGGATTAACGATTGCTCGCATGATCACGGACAAAGAATTTCGCTACTGCACGTAAAGACGATTTGAGAGAATAAAAGCTCGTCAATCTAAACTGATAGATTGGCGAGCTTTTTTACTATTCTGGGTAATGAAATACTTCGAAGCGAAGCCCGTCCGGGGATTCAAAAAAGACCGCATAGTAATGAGGGGCAATTTTTTCTTTGTATTCTCGCGGCTCATCATGCAAGATCTTCGCTTCAGTCTGCTTTAGCCCCTGATAAAAAGTATCAACAGCTGCACGACTTTCTGCAAAAAAAGCAAGATGCTGCAAAGCTCCAGGTTTTCTGGCATCTACTTGCTCCTGTAAATATTCTTTTTTAGGAGAACAGATTCCGAAATCAAAGTTTTCGCCTAAATACTCGATGACTTGCATATCGGCATGTTCCAGATAGCCTTTAAATTTTTGGCTAATATCATAGCCTAATAGTTCAAACAACTGATCATAAAAAGCTTCGGCCTTTTCAACATCAGGCACAGTCACTTGAACGTGATGGATCGGATACTTCATAAAAGCGCCTCCTTTTTTTTGAAATTATAAATTAGGCACACAAAATTTTGTGTGCCTGATAACATCATTCAATTAACGGATATGCAGTCTTCTGCGGATACCATCAACACGAGGTCCGAGTAATTTGTCGGCCATGCGCGTTTTCAAAGCCAGCACAATATACGCCAAACCGCCGCAGGCTGCCACGATCAAAATAATAATCATTGATTGGATTTTCGAATCGGGACTCAAGACCAATTCACAGCCAAACTTCGCAATCACGGCAACCACACCCATTACTAGTGACATGCCAGTGATTTTTGTGAAAGATTCAATCGTTGCTCGGAATGGGAAGCGAGACAAGACATGAATTCGATCTAATAAGAACATATTTGCAACTAAGAGACCTACAAAAGTTGCGATCAAAGGGCCATAGGCTTTGAATAAGAAAATCAGCGGGAATTGGGTAACGACTTTTACCCCGATCCCGATTCCTAGAAAACCAACGGCTTGCATATTGCCGTCTAATCCTTGGAGCATCGTTGAGCAGACCATGAAGAGTCCCATCATGATACCAACAACACAGGAAGCGGCCAATAATTGCGCCCCCAATGGATTTGGACGATAGAACAAGGTATTTAAAGGATAAGCTAGGACGATCATACCCACGGTAGCTGGCATCATCACAAAGAATAGCAATTGAAAATTATTTGTGACTAAATTAGCCAAGCCGGCTTGATCTTTTTTCGTGAAGCGTTCGGTGATCAAAGGTAGTCCAGCAGTAGCCATCGCGGTTCCTAACGCAATAACGACCATCGTCAATTTATCCGGATTGGCTGAGATCAACGCGAAAAGATCCGCATTTTTGGCGGCAGAATAATTCGTGACGATCGTCATAATTTTTTCAAAGGAGTATTGATCGATTAATTTGAAAATACTGATCCCGCTGCCGACAATAATAAATGGAATGGCTTGCGCAATCATTTGCATTACAAGTTGGCGGCCAGAGAAGCTGATTTGATTACTGCTTTCCTTAACCAACTGACGAAAGGCGGTACGTTCTTTTAATAAGGAGAACATCAGTACACCCATAGCGAAAGCTACCCCAATAAAGGCCGCAAAGGTGGAATGAACGACGGCGGTTTTGTAGCTGCCGTTATTGATCTTCATAATGATATAAGCCGAGACCAGCATATAACATACGCGAGCGATCTGCTCAATGATCTGTGAAATGGCATATGGCTTCATATTGCTGTTTCCTTGGAAGAAGCCGCGAATCACACTCATCGCAGGGAAAATCAAAAGGACGACGCTTAATGAACGCATCACCGGAACGAGATCCGGATTTCCTTGTGATAGGAAGGGGGCGCCAACGAACATAATGCCCGCACAAATCACACCGCCAATCGTCATCAGCCGCAAGGTATAGAATAAAAGTTTTTTACTAAGTCCATATTCATTCATGGAATTGTAACGGGCGGTCTGCTTCGCTACCGCCGCTGGAATTCCCGCGGTGGAGATCATTAGAAACAACGCGTAAACATTGTAGCCCTTGGTATAAAGATAGTTGGCTGCTTCTCCGTGAGGCTGCATCCACATGTACCAGGGGATCACATATACGGCACCTAGTAAGCGCGAGAAGATATTCCCCACAGTTAGCCAAGCGGTACTTTGGACCATTTTTTCTTGGGCAGTCGCTTGCTTTTTAACAGGCGCAGAGACTTCCTCCATTTGTTTTTCTGGTTGTTCCATATTTTCTTTGGTCGGTTTGACCGTTTCTGTATGATAACGCGCCATTCGCGAACGAGGTTCGTTTTTCGGTAGGGCGTTGTCTTGTCTATTATTTGTCATATATACCAGCTTTCTCCAACAGTGTCCTCCATATTTTACCTGTTCTGTCAGCGACTTACAATCCTGTAAGAAAATCTTTAAGAAATCGGTCTAAAGCGGGGGCTTTTGCTCATTTTGATCGACGAAAATTTCAAGCGCTGTGGTGATTCAAAAAATAAGATAGCTTTTCTGTGATTTTTCTAATAAAATGATGAAAATAGGAGTGGGAGGGAGTAGACGTATGGAAATTTTATCCTTTGAGCAAATTGATTTTATTCGTCAAAAAAAATATTTATTAGAATCAATCAATTGGCGGATCAATGCAGGGGAAGATTGGTCCATTCTTGGATTGAATGGAGCAGGAAAAAGCTTGATGCTACAAATGATTTCGGGTAACCTATGGCCGACAACGGGCCGACTGACCGTTTTAGGCGAAGTTTTTGGTCGCACTTCGATTCCTGATTTAACGAAGCGAATCGGCTGGGTCAGTCAATCTTTGCAGGAACGGATTCATCGGGAGGAACTAGCGGAGCTGATCGTGCTGTCGGGAAAATTCGCTAGTATTGGCATCTATCAGCATTTTTCTCAAGAAGATGTACAGGAAGCGAAAGACCTGTTGGCTTCATTAGGGGGTGAAAAACTAATCGGCAAGGTCTATCAAATTTTGTCCCAAGGGGAGAAACAGTTGGTCCTGATCGCCCGAGCATTAATGGGAAAACCGGAACTATTGATTTTGGATGAACCTTGCAACGGTCTGGATCTATTTGCTCGTGAAGATTTGTTGCGACGAATCGAAAAATTGAAGCAAGCTGCAGACGCGCCAAGTTTACTTTATGTCACTCATCACACCGAAGAAATTTTGCCACTTTTGAATCAAGTCTTGATGATTCGCGATGGCAAGATTTTCAAACAGGGCAAACGAGAAGAATTACTGACCGAATCGGTCTTAAACGCATTTTATTTTCGACCGATTGCGCTTCACTCCATGGGTTCCGACCGCTTGATGGTGGTACCTAAATAAAGGTATTTTTCAAGGTTAAGACGTTGTTGAGACAACTATAAGTGAAGGGAGTGACAGAGGCTACTCGCGATTCTTGGAGTCTTGCTAAAGTAAAAAAACATCGGCCGGGCACCGATGTTTTTTACTTTAGCTTATTTTAATTCAACTTCTGAAATATCGGCCAAATAGTCACTTGCGATGTTTAGTAGTTCCGTCATTTTGTCGTAGTCAAAAGGCGAAGCAAGATGGCCGTAGCTTACGGTCTCTAAAAAAGTCTTCGTTCCGCCGATGCGACAAATGGCGAGGTAATCTTCCCAAACAGTGGGGTCTTCCGTGACGATCCGTCGTTGCCAAAATTGCAGGGCGCAGACTTGTGCCAGCGTATAATCGATATAATAGAAGGGGACTTCAAAAATATGTCCTTGACGATACCAATAAAGCCCGCGCGCCAAAGCGTCAGATTCTTGATAGTTACGCTCTGGGCAATAGCTTTGTTCTAATTTCCGCCAGCACTGCTTGCGTTCCTCCGGTGTCCAGCTTGGATGAAGATAGACTTCTTCTTGGAAATGATCCACTAAGGCGCCATAAGGCAGTAACTGCAATGCACCGCTTAAATGTGCGAATTGATATTTTACACGTTCGTGAGGGAAAAATTTTTCCATCCACGGCCAAGTTAAAAATTCCATACTCATGGAGTGGATCTCCGCCGTATCAGAAGTAGGAAAAACGAGTTCCGTTTCTACGATCCAGCGGGATAGATAACTTTGAAAGGCGTGACCGGTCTCATGGGTCAAGACATCAACATCATCGGAAGTACCGTTGAAATTTGCAAAGATGAAGGGCATCTGCAGACCGTCAATAAATTCACAATAACCGCCACTTTGTTTACCAGGACGACTGCTGAGGTCCAACAGTTCTTGATCGATCATTTGCTCGAAAAAGTCTCCCGTTTCAGGTGATAATTCATGATACATTTGCTGGGCCTTTTGAACTAAGTCGTCTCCCTTAGGCTGGGCATTTCCAGTAGGGAACACTAATGGCAGATCATAGTGATAAAAATCTTTTAGCTGCAAGCGATCTTTTTGTCGTTGATACAATTTTTGATTGATGGGAACGACAACCTCAATAATAAATTGACGGAAGGACTGTAGTTGCTTGCGATCATAGCTCCAGCGATTCATTAAGCGGTCGCCATATTCCACGTAGTTTTCAAAATCTAATTGTTGGGCTTGTTGATGGCGTAACTGAACTAGTCGATCAAAAATAGCATCGAATTCTTTTTCATGGGCGACAAAAAAGGCCTCGTAGACTTTATGAGAGGCTTTGCGGACAGAGCGTTCAGTAGCGGTGAAAAAAGCCGCTAATTCTGACAAGGTCAATGTCTGGCCTTGAAATTCTAGTTGAGCAGAAGCAATGAGCTGGGTGTATTGACTAATGGTTTCGTTTTCTTGCTGTTTCAAGGAAACCACCGCGTCATTCAACAGCCGTAGCTGATCTTCGGCATAGAGAAAAAGAGTCTCGGGAAATTCTTGTTTTAGTTCCACTTCAAAAGCCGAGTCTAATAATTTTTCATAAAACTCGTTGTGGAGTTGATCGATTAAGGGCTGGTGATGATCCCAAAAATCATTTTCAGCACGATAAAAAGAGTCATTGGTATTGATTGAATGACGAATATAGGCCAGCTTAGCATTAGTTGCAATCTCACTGCGTAATTGGTTCAGCTGGTTCAAGGCTTTTTTAGCCTCAGAATAATTAGAAGCCGTAGCAAACAGTTGCAAGGCTTGCCGAAACGCTTTTTCGTATTGTTCCAGTTCAGGACGTTGATAAGGATAAGTTGAAAAGGACATGACGAACCTCCAATAGATAACTTTTTTGTAAGTATAACAAAAAAACCGCCAGCATTGTGCTGACGGTTCTTACAAGCTTACGAATTCATTAGTAGTTCTTCGTCTAACAATTCATCGATGGATGTGTAGTCTAAGTTCAAATCTTTGGCTACTGCTTCGATGGTTAGTTTTCCTTTGTAGGTGTTGACCCCGCGATGCAAGGCTAGATTGCTCTTCAGCAAGTCTTCTAACGAGTTGTTGGCTAGCAGATTCGCATAGGCCATCGTACTGTTGCTTAGAGCATGAGTCGCGGTTTGTGGGACAGCCCCTGGCATGTTTGCAACGGCATAGTGGACAACACCTTCTTTGACATAAGTCGGTGCGTCATGAGTTGTTACGCGGTCCTCTGTTTCAAAGATCCCGCCTTGGTCAATGGCAACGTCTACTACTACGGAATGATCTGGAATATTGGCAACCATTTCCTTAGTGACTAAGGTTGGTGCTTTGTGACCAGGAATCAAGACCGCTCCAATCACTAAGTCAGCAGTTTTCAATGCTTCTTGAATGTTGAAGCTGTTTGACATCAACGTTTGTACGTCGTTGCCGAAAATGATATCTAATTCTTTCAAGCGTGGGACACTGACATCTAAGATCGTCACGTTGGCTCCAAGACCGACTGCGATTTTCGCAGCGTTCAGTCCTACCACGCCGCCGCCGATAACGACGACATTGCCGCGGCGAACACCAGGCACGCCAGATAACAAGATTCCTTTACCGCCATTGATCCGTTCTAAATAGTTGGCACCGATTTGAGCCGCCATACGGCCAGCAATCTCACTCATCGGAGCTAACAAAGGCAGCGTATTGTCAGCAGGTTGGACATTTTCATAAGCGATGGCATTGACGCCGCTTTCGAGTAAAGCTTCGGTCAATGGTTTGTTCGCAGCTAAATGCAAATAAGTAAATAATAGCAAATCTTTGCGGAAGTACTGATATTCTTCGGGAAGGGGTTCCTTCACTTTCATGACCATATCAGCAGACCAAGCTGTCGCTGCATCATCAACGATAGTGGCTCCGGCTTCACGATATTCATCATCGGAGATGGCTGATCCTGCGCCAGCATTTTTCTCAACGAGGACTTTATGACCATGTTTACTCAGATCAAAAACACCTGAAGGGGGAAGGGCAACACGATTTTCGTTGTTCTTAATTTCTTTTGGAATTCCAATAATCATTCGACACACACTCCTTCTAACAAATCATAGATAAGCGCAACCGCTTACAAACTAATTGTACAGGAGTTTCAAACAATATCAAATAAAATTTTGTGAAAAATACGATTCATTTTACTACAAGTAAGCAAATGAAACCCTTTTCATTTTCTCATCTTAGTTTTTTTCGAAGAATCAGTCAGAATTGATTGGTTGAAAGTTTGTGATAATTTTAAATTTATTATTTGATTGCTGAATTTATTGCGAAAAAACCAATTACTGGTAATAATAAAGAAAGAAACTTAAGGGAGATTGTATTATGCCGGAAAATCAACGGATTGATATATTAAAAGAACAAATCAGCTTTTTAGAAGCACGTTTGACGCGTTATGAAGAATTGCTACATGGATCAGTTTTAAAACGAATTCTCTTTGGCGGAGGACGGCGTGCGAAACTAAGTATCGCTGAGATTCTAATTGGGCTCATTATTTTGCTGTATGTATTCTTTCGCATCACACCAGGATTGGTTTTTGCTGTGATAGTTATTTTGTCATTATTCATGATTTTCTTTTCCGCAGTTCAACTAAATCTGATTCGTAAGAAAAATGGGCCGGAAAAATACCAAAAGATGATCGACAGTTTGACGTTAGAAAAAGCTTCAATGGAAAAGGAAGTCATACGGCTAAAAGAAAACAAGCCGAGAACCTAATGCCTCGGCCTGTTTCATATAAAGGAATACTTTTCTCAAACGGAAATAGCTTCGCGCTTTTCTGAAGAGAAATTTTTACGATGGACCTTATCTACCAACGATTGGATCTTGTTTAAAGAATGGATGCTGGGACACAGTTCTACTGCGATGATCGGCGTTCGGCAGCTTTGCACATCAAAGGTGGAGGTGCTAATGACGATATCATATTCTTCAAAGATTTCTAAATAGCTTTTGTTTTGGAGGCTGTTGAAATTGATATGTTGGATCGTGTAATTGCCTCTGATTGAAAAGCGTAGCAGTTCAGACAACAGGCTCTCTTGCATACTAGAGTCTGTCGAGACGACTAGCAAGGTAACGGGCTGACTAGATTGCTGCATATTATTCAGACAGCTGGGAACCGTTGCGATGATTTGATAAATGTAATTATCGATGAATTCCGCCGTCGCGAAAAGCTGATAATCTTCGGTGAATCCAAGCACTAGTTCCCGCAACTGATGCACACAATGAGCATGAAAAGTCTCTAGCAAATGTAAGCAATCCTTTTTTCGGTCTTGTAGAACACTGATAAATTCTTTTGTCTTGGCATGGAACAAATGCTGATTGATCAAAATTGTGGTTAATTGATCTTTTTGTTTTTCGGTCAAAGGATCGACGAGCATCGTGCTGAGTTTTTCCGCTAGTTCATAATGCGTTTCATAATGATAAGCCAAGGAATAATTTGTTTCCAAGGCTTTTTTCTTTTGTCTGTCGCCTAGCAAAAAGAGATCCGAATACAACAACCAAAAGCTATCTTTCATAACATCTTCTGAGTAGAGAATATGCAGCTCTTTCCGCAAGTGCGGACCAAAACGACTCATCATCGCTTGCTTTGGTGGCAGAATGCTCTCCGATTTTAATGTACGGGAGGAAAAACGATGGTTGTTAGAGATCCGTACGAGACTGATAAAAAAGGTAAGACTTAGCCGGTTGTATTGGGCAAAAGACACCGATAATTCATTTTCATTGATCATGGAGCGAACGATCTCGTCACCGTATCGGAAGAATTCCGAACTGAAGCGCGTATTTTCCCGCATGACTTTCTTCTCTGAAAAATAGAGAAAGAATAGATGGCGGATCGCGATCTCATCACCGGTCAAACGAAAAGGCCGCCGCTGAATCGTCAATTTCCAGTGTGCCAGAGCATCTTGCAGATCTTTCATGGCCGATTGGACTGTGGTCAAGCTGCAAAATAATTTTTGGGACAACTCTAATAAGGTGGAACATTCCTCAAAGAAGATGGCTTCCAGAATTTTAAAAGCCATCGAATGATTTAGCAAAGTGGAGAAAAGCACATCGATGGTGGCGTTGTCTTTCAGCTCTAGCCGATACAGGCTGTTTTCTCGCACGACTTTGTAATAGTTGCTTTGGGTATTGATTGTTCGAATGTCATTTAATAAAGCAGGTGTGGTGCAGTCTGCGATGGTGGACAATTCCTCGCTGGAACACGGATGCTTGGAATAATACAGGGTTTCAATTAAATTTAATTGGCGCTGGCTATCTCGTTTAAGAAGTCGGCGTAAGTTCATTATAATATTCCTTTCGTAATGGAAGTGGTTCGAAACAATTCACAAATTGCTGAATACGTTCAAAATCTTGAGCGGTTGGATAGGCGTTGATGGCAATCAATGGGCACGCGGATTTAAGTTCAGTCATCGTGACATTGGTTACGATCAAATCATATCTTTTAGTTAAATTAGTCAACTGTTCCTGTTGAATAAACGGACTGCTAAAATAATCGTAGTTCACGGCGCCTTTAATAAAGGCCGGGAAAATCGAGTGCCAGAAACGTTCGTGGGTGGTGGAGGTATCAGAGAGCAACAAGACCTTGATTGGTTGATCCGCCGCTACTAAGCGCTGCAGCAGGTGACTGATTGAAGTAACCAATAAGCTGATATACAACTCGGTGAAGGAGTTGTGCTGCTGGCTTGGTAAAAAATCCTCTACGACCGTTCTGATTTTTCTCAACTCACGGCTATATTTTTTATCGATCAATTTCAGCATAGTAGCTTGCGTTTCCTGTAAAATCTCGACTGATCGTTTATTAGGCTGATAGCAAAACAGACTGTTGCCTAATAGTCGCAGGTTTTCAACGATCTCAGCTTGTGAAAGCGGCGTGTCTAGTAGTTCGCTAATACGATTCAATAATAAATGATGAGATTCATAAAAATTCGCCAGTCGAGTATTTTTTTGGATCGCGAATAATTGCTGCTGACGATTTAAGATCAATTGATGGGAAAACAGCGGCCACAAGCATTCCTTCAATGAGCTCTCAGTAAAATCAATCCCAGTCTCACGTTTGATCAGCTTGGTTAAACGCTCTAGCTGATCGAAAGCAGGGAGCTTCAAACCACTTTCATTGGACAGTTTTTTCATGGAATGACCATTTTTTAAACGCTGTAAGCCAATCAAAAAGCTGTGCATCAGTTGAAAATGGACATTCATATTATTATCGATTTGATTTTCTTTTAAGAGTTGCCGTAGCAAGTAATCGACTGAATTTAGTAATTCCTTTGAGAAACCATAATCAACAAAGGCCATTCGAGCTTCTCTAAAAAAAAGATAATAGAATTGTCGTAAGATCGCTTCATCTCCAGCGACTCGCAGTGGGCGATGATGGACAGAGATATCCCAAGTAGCTAGCTTATGCTTGATGTTTTTCAAATAACGCTGCATGTTAGAAAAACTACAATTTAAATGATCCGCTGCTATTTGAATCCCCCGACTTTTCTCAAAAAACAGGCACTCAATCACTTGAAACTCTAGACTAGTCCGCAAAATATAGGCATAAACAATGTCGATCGTTGCGAATTGATCGAACTCAATTGAATAGAGCCCTTTCTTTTTCTTTATTTTGATCGGTAAGGTTTCTTCATTTAAAAAACGAATATCACTAATCAATGCAGGTAGTGAGCAGTTTAGTACCTCCATTAATTGTTCGGAAGAAAGCAAATCTTTGGCATAATATAATTGTTCGATTAGACATAAACGTCTCGTCGTTTCTTGTTTCATTAACCCTCTTAAATTCATATATATAACCCCTCGAATAATTTTTTATTTAATATAATGGCAAAAAAGAGGGGAAACAAGTTAGATTAACTTATATTAAGCTTATTTTTGTTATTTAACTAATTCCCAATAAGAATTATTATAAATTAGGATACTAATTTTATAAGGATAAACGCAAATAATTAAAAAAAACTTCGAATTTATTTTTTATTTTTTAATTCTAAAAAAATAAAAAAAGAATCCGGCGGAAAAAAATAGGAAAAAGAGAGTTAACGGTTGCCTTTCTCAGCAATAACGAATAGAATTATGTTTGGAATCAATTAAAAAGACAGTGGAGGCTATACATTATGATTAATAAACAAAGTTTAGTTGAACAAGTAGCGGAAAAGACAGGTCTTACAAAAAAAGATGCAACATCTGCCGTAGATGCTTTATTTGAAGGAATTCAATCATCATTGAAAGCTGGAGAAAAAGTTCAAGTCATTGGCTTTGGTAACTTTGAAGTGCGGGAACGTGCTGCACGTAAAGGCCGCAACCCTCAAACAGGTGAAGAAATCACTATCGCAGCAAGCAAATCACCAGCATTCAAAGCCGGTAAACAATTAAAAGACGCAGTGAAGTAAAAAAATGAGTCCCGCTACTTTGAGTAGCGGGCTTTTTTTGTGCTCGGATCCGTCTCAAATCTAAAAAATATCTAAAAAAAAGTTTGTGAATCAAAATTTTCTTGTGTCTTTGGCTAAAAAAGCGTATATCTTAGAACAGTGAAAATTCTGGAGGAACTTTATGTTTAATTTTCTGCCCCATTCCGTTTTACAAATGAGTACGATCTTTCTTTCAATCGTAATCGAGGCGATTCCCTTTGTTTTATTGGGTTGTATCATTTCTGGCGCTTTACAGGTTTTTTTAACGCCTGAACGGGTTCAAAAGATTTTGCCTAAAAATAAATTACTGGCGATTCTCGTAGGTTCATTTTTAGGATTTTTCTTTCCTTCTTGTGAATGTGGAATCGTGCCAATCATCACTCAATTCATTAAAAAAGGTGTGCCGGAACATACGGCCTTTGCCTTCATGGTGACTGCGCCGATTATTAACCCAATTGTCTTATTTTCGACTTTTATCGCCTTTGGTAATAGCTGGAAGTTTGCTTTTTTACGAGCGCTAGGCAGCTTTATCGTGGCCTTAATCATTGGCTCATGGATCGCGTATATCAATCACTCACCGATTTTAAAAGCTGATTTACAACCTCACACAGAGGAGCACCATGAACACGGAGAAACACGTAAGCATTCTTTCAGCCAAAATATTTGGTCAGTCTTGGTTCATGGGATCGATGAATTCTTTGATACCGGCCGCTATTTGATTATTGGTGCTTTGATCGCCAGCAGCATGCAAGTTTATTTACCTACGCAATTCATGTTGCAACTAACTTCTTCAAAAATTGTCGGCGTTTTAGTGATGCTAGTTTTGGCCTTTACAATGTCGCTTTGTTCCGAGGCCGATGCTTTTGTCGGTTCATCTTTATTGAGTCTTTTTGGTACCAATGCGATCGTGGCCTTTTTAGTTTTTGGTCCAATGGTGGATATCAAAAATCTAATGATGATGAAACGCAGCTTTCACGGGAAATTTATTGTTCAGCTAATCGCTTTGATCAGCGTGATCGTTACGGTCTACGCGTTAGTGATTTAGCGAATCGAATAAGAGAGAATACATAAAAATGGAGGAGACCAATGATTCGTTTCTTGATTTTATCAGGTTATTTCGAATTGATGATGTATCTGCAGGTTTCTGGCAGATTGGATCAATATATTAATGTCCATTATCGCTATCTCGTTTTTCTAACAATGGGCCTATCGCTGATTTTAGCGTTAGTCCAATTAAAAATTTGGGCGGGTAGTGATAAGCAAGCAGAACATTCTCATCATGATCACGATCATGGACTGAATAAACCGTATCAACGCGGGATCGCTTATTTGCTGTTGGTCATTCCTTTGGTAGTGGGTCTGTTATTTCCTACTATTAATTTGGATACAACGATCGTTGAGGCAAAGGGCTTTAGTTTTCCAGTTAGCAAGGAGTCCGTGGGTGATCCAGAGATGAATACCCAATATTTAAAACCTGATACCAGCATTTATTACAACAAAAGTGATTACAATGATCAAATGACCAAGCTGATGAAAAAATATGAGACGGATCAAAAACTGGAAGTCACCGATGAGAACTATTTAGAAGTGATGGAACTGATCTATAATTATCCTAATTCCTTTGTGGGCAAGAACATCTCCTTTAATGGATTTATCTATGAGACCCAAAAGGACCAGCAAAAATATGATTTTATGTTCCGCTTTGGGATTATTCATTGCGTCGCGGATTCTGGAGTATTTGGTCTCATGACGAAGCTGCCGGAAAATCTGACTGTTAAAAACAACGAATGGCTGCACGTTGAAGGAACGATTACGTTGGACTTTTTCGAACCTTTCCAACGCCAGATTCCTGCAGTGAATGTTACTAAAGCTCAGACCGTGACTGCACCGAAAAATCAATACGTTTATCGTGCATTTTAAACAGAAAAAAACCGCTTTGGCTTAGTAAGCCAAAGCGGTTTTTTTATCACAGTAAATAGGTTCGATCAAAGGTGATATTTAGTTTTGCCGGTTCGTTTTGAGCAATAAAATGCTGACTGATGATGTCTTGTAAGTGAGAATTCTCAGTCTTCTTTAATTCCTCAGGTACCACTAAATCGAAATAAATCGTCTCAGGTGTCGTCGTTTTATCTACCCGCAAATCATGAAAGCGTAAATGTGGATGGATATCTTTCAAGGTTTTTTTCAGCTCTGGGGCGATTCGTTTGAAATCGGGGTCATTAATCGGATAGGGGTCTAAATGACAAACTAGATCGACTCCGACATCCTCTTTTACCTCGTATTCGATAGCATCGATTACTTCATGGGCATGAGACAAACTCCAATCTTGATTGACTTCAATGTGTACGGAGGCAAAAACACTATTAGGACCATAGCTGTGAATCAGTAAATCGTGATAACCAATAATATTTGGATAATTATCGAGATGCTTGCGAATTGCTAAGACCTCGGCTTCCGGAGGTCGTACCCCCATTAAATCATTAATGAAGCCTAATAACATTTTTATGCCAGAATAGATAATGTATAGCGCGATCAAAAAACCGATGTAGCCATCGATCCGCCAACCGCTAAGCCATTCAATGATAGCAGAAATCAAAACGGCAATGGTCGTGTAGACATCATTGATGCTATCTTGAGCAGTAGCCCTTAAAGTGTCTGAATCAATTTCACGGCTCAATTTGCGATACATAAAGCCTTGCCAGAATTTCAGTGAAATCGAAAGTACCAGCACGATATAGACGATCGGTGAAAGTAAGACGCTGCTAGGGTGAATGATTTTGACAAAAGAACTGTCTAAAAAGCGCACACCTACATAAGTCACTAGGATAGAAATAACAAAACCACTGATATATTCAAAGCGTTCGTGACCATAGGGATGCCCTTCGTCCGCGGGTTTGCCCGCGATTTTGAAACCAGCCAATGTGATTACCGAGGAGGCCGTATCCGATAAATTATTGATAGCATCGGCCATGATAGAAACACTGCCGGATAGCGAGCCAATGAAAAATTTGGCGATAAATAAGGCCAAATTAGAGAACAGGCCTAACAAGCCAGCTAAAATCCCGACCCCAGTCCGCTTATTTGCTTTGGAACGTTTTGTAATTTTATCTATTAGAAAGTTTAGCATAAGAATCATCCTTAAAAATTAATCAATTAGCTCTATTATACCCGATTGAAAAGGGAATAAGAAGCTATAACTACATTCGATTAAAAGTAAACTTCATTTTTTTTGAAGTTTACTTTTAAAATTGGGTTTGATTTTTGATCAATTTTAATAAAAAATTCGCACATATCTCAGCCGTTTAAAAGGAAATTGTTTTATAATAACTTGAAAAGGGATTCACCCATTGGAGGGGAAGCGTATGGACAATCAAACAGATATATCATTATGGGATATTCAGACAGGCAATGTCGTTACCGCATTAGAAGATTTTATCGAAGACTGGAAAGCTTCAAAAAATAGTGATCTTCATGAATATTTGCGTAGTTATCCCGGTTACTTCAAAAGTGATGAACCAACTCGTGAGGCTATCCAACTTGTTTTGGAATATGCTAAAGAACTAATGGACGGCAAACGGGAAAACGTTGGCTTTTACGAAAATAAAATTTGGTGTACAGAAGCTGGGGAAAGTGTCCGTATGACACATTTTCATGAACGAACGATTTCCAATTTGATGCAAAAAATTATTGTAGCAAGGTAGAGTGGAAATCCGAATTAGCTTTGGATGCCCGGTGAGAATCCAAGTTGATAGTCAAACAGACTAAAAAACTAGGAATGTAAGTTTTTATTTGCATTCCTAGTTTTTTTTGTTGTTTTGCGTATATTAGAGTAAAATAAAGTATTATTTTTTGCTATTTTTTATTATTCAAACCTGAAAATAAGTTTTAATTTTGTGGAATCACGGATTAAAAACAGTAGAAATGCTTTTAAAATATGAATTATGTTCTTTTAATGAAACATCAATAAAAATAGGCAATACAGCACCTTTTTTTGAAAATTGTTGAAGCTTTTTGGGTCTGAATATATTAGCTTTGAAGATTTTATGAATTTATGATGGGATTTTAGACATATTTTTAAATTAATGATAATATAGAAGTAATTAAGGAAAATAATTATATCTATTCAATAATTTGAAATAGAAATGAGGTATGGATATTGAAGTACAATAAAATCTTGAGTTTATTAGCGATTGGAACGATGGTCGGTCCAACACTTTTATCTTCACAACAAGTTTTGGCCGAGGAAAGCAGTACAGTGCCGACATCATCAAGTCAAGAAGCGACGGAAAGTTCAAGCACAGGAAGTTCAAGTTCTGAGTCCCAACCGGAGCCAGCCCCAACTCCTAAACCAGAGATACCAGTAGAACCAGAAACTCCAACAGAACCAGTAGAACCAGTAGAACCAGTAGAACCAGTAGAACCAGTAGAACCAGTAGAACCAGTAGAACCAGAAACTCCAACGGAACCAGTGAAGTCTCTAATAACGGTCAATGACCAAAAACTTGTAGGAGATTCATACAAAGATTCAAAAGGTAATATAATTTCTTTTAAAAATTTGTCTGAAAGTATGGCTAAAGAAAAGCCAGTTGTTCAGTATTCAATATCTCTCGCCGATGCTGAAAAATTTGTATTAAAAGGTATTTCGTCTGACGATGTGACAATTATTCCCGAGACAGAATTTACTGGACATTTTACTATGCCGGCTAATAACGTTTCTATCCAATTTATTGTTGAAGAAAAGAAACAAGAATCAAAACCAGATCCAGCTCCGGCGCCAAAACCAGAGCCAAACAATAAACCGGCAGGAAACACAAATAATGGAAATGCACAAAAACCGGCTGGTAATACAACAACACCTAAACAAGATCAGGCAGCTGCACGTCAACCAGGATCTGCGCCAGCAGATGTTCGGGTGCCTTCGAACCAAAAAGCACCGACTTATAGTAATGATGTGCAAAATGCAATTGTTCAAGAAGCTTATCGCTATCTTGGCATGCCGTACGTGTGGGGAGCAAAAGGACCAAATGCTTTTGACTGTTCTGGGTTAGCTTATGTCGTTTACGCGAATGCCACTGGTCATTACATCGGCGGTTGGACAGGGGACCAGCAATACGCTGGTACACAAATTCCTGTCAGTGAAGCACAACCAGGAGATCTACTATTTTGGGGAGCACCAACTAGTGTTACAACTCACGTAGCAATCTATATCGGTAATGGTCAATATATCCATGCACCGCAACCAGGAGACGTTGTGAAGATCGGCAATATCAGCGATTTTGCCCCAACCTTTGCAGTTCGAGTGAATATGGCGGGTCTACCAAAAGCCAGCAGTTCATTATCAAATGCTTTTGGCGAATACAGTACGAACCAACCGTTTGTTTTCAACAAAAACCAAACGACGGATCAATTCATCAAAAAAATCGGTGAAACCTCTCGGGAAATCGGACAAAAGAATGGAATCTATTCTTCTGTTATGATCGCTCAAGCAATTTTAGAAAGCGGCTCAGGAAATAGTTCTTTAGCCAGCGAACCAAATTACAATTTGTTCGGCATCAAGGGTAAATTTAAGGATCAAGGCGTGACCTTCAATACGTTGGAGCAAGACAAAGACGGTAAGAGCTATCAAATCAGCTCTGAATTTAGAAAATATCCTTCTTATAAAGAGTCCTTAGAAGACTATGCCAACTTGCTTAAAAAAGGCATCACAGGCAACGCTGATTTCTATAAGGATACTTGGAAGGACCAAACAGAGTCTTATCAAGATGCGACTAAACATTTACAAGGACGATATGCGACAGACAAACAATACGCAGAAAAATTGAACGCGATCATCAAAGCTTACGATTTAACGCAGTTTGACCAAGCGAAAGAATCGAAAGAAGTTAAAAAAATTACGACTGGTCCAGAAATCAAAGCAACGAAAATGACTTTTGATTTCAATGAACGGCTACAAACCAAATTACTTGCAAGCATTGCGAATAACAAGCGAATTCCACAAGTGATGACAACGAAGCATTTCATTAACTTATTCCGTGGTGATAGCTTGATTGCATTAGCTTCAACGGCTATGCCTGCTAAAAAAATCGTAACAGAAACGTTGCCAACCGCAGCTTCGATGTACATTACGTTAAGTAGTGGGCTGCTAGCGATTTTACCGCCACTACGTTAAAATAGTTACTAATCGCGTACCAATGAGAAATTGGTACGCTTTTTTGTATTTATTGGACTAATGAGTAGTCCATAAATTTTTAAAACAAACGATTTGTAAAATGTTCTTCCCAAATAGTTTCAATTATGAAAGAATGGAAACGGAGCTTTAGGCAAAAAAATAAGTGATAGTCTTTCACAAGCGCAAGCTTTTTGTGAAATTTCCCAAACTTTTAAAAACAGTAAAAAAGCGCAAAAAAAAAACAATTAATTGTTTTTTTATTTAAGGGGTGGCAACTTGAAAAGAAAACAGGACAGTTTATTAACCAAACAGCGTTTATTAGAGACAGCTTTTGAAAATTTTTATGACGTTGGTTTCGAGAATACTTCTTTAGAAAAAATATCAAAAGATGCGAATGTTAGTCGTGGAGCCGCCTACTGGCATTTCAAAAATAAATCTGAGATTTTTAACGAAGTCGTGACGATGACGATTGAAAAAATTCAAAATGAGAAACGACAGATCATGATGGATGAGACACTAGATTTTGAAGAAAAAGTCGTGGAAATACTGTTAGTACCGTCGCGGGCACAAGAGGGCTTTAATTTTCTGCAGCAGTCATTAAAAACTTTAGAGATCCATTCGGAATTCTCGGAACTATTACAAAAGTTTCGAGAAACGCGGGCCCGTTTATACGAATTTTTTTTAGAGGGACTGAGAATGAAGGGGCTAAATGAGAATGATGCCGCAGCTGTTGCCAGTATGTTTTACAATTATTTTGAAGGAATGTATGGTTCGGGAACACCTGAGGAGGTGGCAAGGAACTATAACGCCGAAGCGATCAGACGGAGTATTTCGATTATTTTTACAAATGCTTAAAAAAATGAGGAACTTGTTCGTAGCAGTCTTTTACGAGCAAGTTCTTTTTTTTACGAAATTGACAGCGCTTTCAACAGTTTTGTATAGTGGGATTGTTAGATACATACATCAGTGTATGTAAAAATGAAAGGAGCTTGGGAAAATGACGATTAAGGAAATGGTGACACAGGCACGAGTAGCAATGGAGGAAATCAGTGGATATGATCAAGAACAAGTAGACAAAATGCTTTATGTGATTTCAAAGGCAGTTTTTGAACAAGCTGAACCATTGGCGAAGTTGGCGATTGAAGAAACACGTCTGGGTCGTTTGGATCATAAGATTGGTAAAAATCAGGGCATGGCAACAAATATTTTCGCTAGTTTGAAGGACAAAGCTTCAGTCGATGTGATTAGGGAGATACCGGAAGAAGGACTAGTTGAAATCGCGCATCCGGTAGGTGTGATTGGGTCAGTTACACCGACGACAAATCCAACCATTACCCCGCTGGGAAATGGCTTGATGGCGTTAAAGGGTAAAAATGCCATGATTGTTTCTCCCCATCCTCGTTCGAAAAAAACGACGAAGGAAACGATTGAGTTGATGCGTGAGGCGCTTGTGAGTGTTGGCGCACCGAGAGATCTGCTACAAGTGATTGAAGAACCAAGTATCGAATTGTCTCAGGAATTGATGAAATCAGTCGATTTGATTGTAGCAACCGGAGGACCTGGTTTAGTGAAGTCTGCTTATTCAAGTGGTCATCCAGCCTATGGCGTAGGACCAGGTAATGTTCAAGCAATTCTTGATCGTGATTTTGACGTAGAGGTGGCAGCTGAGTTATCCGTTATCGGTCGTTCTTTTGATAACGGGATTGTTTGCGCGTGTCAGCAAAGCTTGATTTATCCGCAGGAAAAGGAAAAGGAAGTATTTGAAGCGTTAAGCCAAAAACAAGCGGCAGTGATTACGGACAAAGAGGATTTAGCAAAATTGCGGAACACGCTATTCATTGATGGGCGAGCGAACCCGGATATGATTGGTCAAGATCCCAAAATTATTGCCGATGCGGCGGGAGTTGAGATTCCAGCAGATAGTCAAATCATCGCGGTAAAAGTCGATGCTGTCGGCAAATCAGAACTTTTCTGTAAAGAAAAAATGGCGCCGGTTTTAGCTTTGAAGTCCTATGACACCTTTGAAGAGGCGGTTGGATTTGCTAAAGAAAATCTGTTGTTAGAAGGTGCTGGACATTCAGCAGGTTTATTCAGTCAGACCAAAGAACATCAAATTTATGCCGGAGAAGTTTTGCCAGTCAGTCGGGTGGTGGTGAATCAACCAACGATCGATGCAGGCGGATCGCCGGCGAATGGCTTGAACCCAACGGTATCACTAGGCTGTGGCTCGTGGGGGAATAATATTATTTCAGAAAATTTAACCTATACCCATTTGATCAATATTTCAAGAGTCGCATTGCCTATTCAACCAAAGCATGATGGCAAACCGTGGGATTAGGTGACGATGATGAAAAAGTTTGATGATTTACTGGCAAATTTTTCCAGTGAGCAAAAAATCCGGATTGGCGTGGTTTGTGCCAATGACGAGGTTTCTATCCAAGCTGTGTTTAATCCAATGGTACGACCGTTTTTAGCGCCGATTTTAATCGGAGATGAAGCGTTGATCTCAGCTGCTTTACAGCGTCATCAATGGTCAGCGACGATTATTCCTGCGATGACCGAAGAGGAATGCGCTGCAATCGGTGTCGCAATGGTCCAAGGCAAAGAAATCGATTTCTTGATGAAAGGACATCTCCAAACGCGGACCTTCTTAAAGGCAGTGGTAGATCGGGAAAAAGGAATCGCAAACCGTGGGCTATTAAGCCACGTTGCGCTAAACGAAATCCCCGCCTATCACAAGCTATTGTTAACGACCGATGGTGGGATGGTGACAGCCCCAACGAAGGAAGAAAAGAAAGTTCTGATCAAGCACGGAATCGAAGTGATGAACAAGATCGGTGTCGAAAAACCGAAAGTTGGACTACTAGCGGCGGCGGAGAAGGTCAACCCGAAAATTGCTTCAAGTGTTGAAGCGGGAGAAATCATGAATGAACTCCAAGCCGAGACACCAGACTGCTGTTGGATCGATGGGCCAATCTCACTGGACTTGGCGTTAAGTTCGGATACAGCGGCAATCAAGCGTTATGAAAGCCCAGTTGCAGGTGACGCGGATATTGTCGTAGGACCGGACATCACTACTATGAATGTCTTAGGCAAGAGCTTGACGATATTGGCAGGCGCAAAAATGGCGGGACTGATCATGGGAGCTAGCGTACCGATTGTAATGGTTTCTCGTGGCTCTACGGAAGAAGAAAAGGCTTATTCCATCTTGATAGCCATGTATTGCAGCAAGGGAGCGTGACTAGATGAAAATTTTAGCGATTAATCCTGGTTCAACCTCTACGAAAGTTTCTTACTATCTGGATGGTGAGATTATAAAAGAACAAGGGATTTCTCATACGACTGAAGAGCTGCAAGGCTTTCATCATGTGATGGAGCAGCTGGAATTTCGAAGGGACATTTTATTACGATTTATGGAAAAAGAAGGGATCGATCCGAAAGAATTGGATGCAGTTGCGGGTCGTGGCGGATTATTACCACCGGTTTCTGCCGGAGCTTACGAAGTCAATGATGAGATGATCGAGTATTTGAAGCATGTCACAAAAATTGAACATCCATAAAATTTAGGAGCACTTCTAGCAAATGAAATCAAAGAACAAGGCAATCCGCAAACCATCGCGGTGATCTATGATCCCGTCACGGTGGACGAGTTTGAAGAAGTGGCTCGAATTTCTGGATTAAAAGGGATCGAGCGTAAAAGTATTGGACATGCACTGAATATGCGAGCGGTGGCAATGAAGGTTGCTGGGGAGCAAGGATTAGACTATCAAAAGGCGACGTTGATCGTAGCCCATTTAGGGGGAGGAAATACTATTAGTATCCATCATCACGGGAAGATGATCGATTTGATTTCTGATGACGAAGGGCCATTTTCAACGGAAAGAACGGGAGGTTTGCCTTTGAAATATTTGATGCCTTTGTGTTATGAACATCCATTAAAGGAAATGCAACGGCTCTATAAACGTGAAGGTGGGCTAAAATCCTATGCTGGAACCAGCGATGCTCGTGAGATCGAAGCACGAATTACGGCCGGGGATGCTGAGCTGGGAAAGATCTACGATGCCTATATTTATCAAATCGCGAAAGGAATCGGGGGCTTAGCGACGGTCACCAATGGATTAGTAGATGTGATCGCATTGACTGGCGGGGTGGCCTATTCTGAGATCGTGGTCAAAGAATTGACGAAACGGGTCGGATTTATTGCACCAATTATCGCGATTCCTGGTGAGCATGAAATGATCGCTCTATCTAAAGGGGCGGAGCGGGTTGTGTTGGGACAAGAAGAATTGAAACAATTTCATTATTAAAAATGGGAAGGGGCAACACAAATGAAAATCCAAGCAGCATTAGTAAAAACAGAGGGCGCGCCTTATGAAATCACGGAATTAGAATTGGCCGAAGTCGGCTCAAAGGACGTCTTAGTAAAGATCGTCGCATCTGGCTTGTGTCTTTCAGATTATGGCGAGCGCAATGGAAATAGTCTTCAGTTTCCCAATGTTTTAGGACATGAAGGCGCCGGCATCGTTGAGAAGGTCGGTAATGCAGTCACATCTGTGGAACCAGGGGACCATGTGATTCTTTCTTATGCTTATTGTGGCGAGTGTAAGCACTGCGTGGAAGGTCATCCATCGTCTTGTGAAGAGTGGCTTGCAGTCAATAATCTTGGAAAAAATCCGCGGGGAGAATATGTTTTACACACTAAAGAAGGGACGGCAGTCAATAACTTCTTTAATCAATCTTCTTTTTCAACGTATAGTTTGACGGAAGAATCGAATGTCGTGAAGGTCGGTAAAGAGGTCGATTTACGTTTGTTAGGTCCATTAGGATGCGGACTAGGGACGGGCAGCGGAGCAGTCTTAAGTGTGCTGCAGCCTAAAGTTGGTGAAGGAATCGCGGTCTTTGGCACAGGAGCAGTTGGCTTTTCTGCAGTCATGGCTGCCAAAATTGCCGGTTGTTATCCGATTGTTGCCATTGATATCAAAGATCAACGCTTAGCTAAAGCCAAAGAACTGGGGGCGAGTCATGTCTTTAATAGTAAAGAAGCCGATCCAGCAGAATTTATCTCGGAGTTAACTGGTGGGAAAGGATTAGATTATGTGATTGATTCTACCGGTGTTCCACCGGTTATGACCAAAGCACTTCATTCGGTTAGTAATTCCGGAACCTTTGTGCCGCTGGCAGTTACTCAAAAGAATTTTGAAGTGAACACCTTCTTTGATTTAGTCTTTGGAAATAAAAAAGTTCGCGGGGTCTTGATTGGCGATACGATTGCAAAATATCATTTACCGAATTTGATCGAGTTTTATAAACGTGGAGAATTTCCCTTCGATCAATTTGTAAAATACTATGATTTTGAAAATATTAATCAAGCTGAAGCAGATTCAATCAGCGGTGAAGTCATCAAAGCGGTGGTCGTAATGGACAAGTCTTATCAGCCGCCAAACTAATGGGAGGTCAATGACATGAATAAAGGAGACATTATCTGGGTTATTTTGCTATTGTGCTTGTTAGGGCTTTTCGTTATTCCAGCAACTAGAGAAACCATTTTAGCTGCTAGCGGCGCCCATCCTTACATTGGCGGATTTATCCAATTCGCCATCTTAGCTACGATGGGTGACCTATTTGGCAAACGAATCGTTTCTGGCGAATATCAGTTTTCCTCACAAGTCTTTCTACGGGCGGTCGTTTGGGGAATCATTGGTTGCATGGTGACTTTGGTCTTTCCAGTCTTTATGGGAGGCGCGTCCTTAGCTCAAGCAGAAGGACTGTTGCCCTTTGCTGGAGTGGCTTTGGCTCAAGCCTTTTGTGGCAGCAGCATCATGAATCTGACCTTCGCGCCGGCTATGAATACTCTTCATCGCTTGATGGAGTTGTGGATCGAAACGGCTAGTGCAAAAGAATCTGTCAGTTTGAAGGGCTTGATCGCAAAGATTGATTGGACGGCTTTTGTGACGTTTAACTGGTTGAAAGTAGGAATTTGTTTTTGGATACCCGTTCACACAATTGTTTTTTTGCTGCCAGAAAATGTGCGGGTGGTTGTGGCAGCATTCAGTTCCATTGCTTTAGGGATCATCCTGTCCCTCGCATCAAAAAAAGGTAGCAGCTCTGGTAAGTTGCCAGAAGAAATAGCTTATTTAAAATCAAATCAACGAAACGACATCATTTATGTGATGTCTTTTTTTTTGCTGACAGGTTCATCACTTATTCAAGATGCTTTAAAAAATGAAAAAGATTTAGTGTTTATTCTTTTATAAAATAGTAAATTTAAAAAGTAAAAAAACGATAAACTATCTTATAGTTTCTATGAATACAACTGCCTAGCTTATATTAATATAACAATCCCATACTTGAAAATAGAAAAAATCAAAAAATAGAATTAATTATAATATATAAGTAGAAAGGACTTATTAATCAGTTAAAGGGGAGTTATGTAAGTATGAAATTAATGAAGCTGTTCGTGTTAACAGTTCTTTTATGTTCCACTTATAATTATTTGTTTTTATCCAGCATACAGGCAATCGCAGAAACAACGACCGAAAAAAATGCAGTAGTCATTGATCAGCCAGAGCTTACGGTGACTTATAAAACAGAGGAAGTAGGCGCTAATATTTTCTGGCAGTTAACTTGGGAAAAACAAGGATCAGAAAAAAAAGTCCAACGGCTGAAGTTTAAAGCGTTAGATGAGCAAGATCAATCAATCAGTTATCCTCAAGTAAAAGAATTGGAAGAAAGAGCTGGCTGGTTAGTTGAAAAAAGCTTTACAGCAAGATCAACCGGTCAGGTCACATTGACTACACCAAAGGATCAAAAAAAGCTGGTCGTTTCGATTCAAATGGATACACTAACAAAGGGCGTGGTTGGCGAGGAAACAATTAGGGAAAACACTTTATCTGTGAAGGATTCTTATAATTTGAAGTTTCTATCACCAACCACAAATGAGGAGAGTCAAGAGCAGACCGTCTCACAAGAAACTGTAGTTCTGCCTAAAAGTAGTCCGTTGCTATTTCAACCAATGGGCAGTGTTAAGCAAGAATATCCTGAGCTTTATAATAATAAAGAGCCTCAATATACTAATAGTACAAGTTTAGGGACATATCCGACTCATTCTTGGCAGCCAGATGGGCAAACGACAGTAATCAACCATCAGGGTGGGTTTGAAGGCTCAGAAGGCTGGGATGGGGTCAAAAGTTGGGATGCTAGCAGTGACGATCGGACAAAATCTTATATTCATTATGGTGACGACCTAAACAATCCGAATATTTCTTTGCGAAAGTATATTACTGAAACGGAGACCCCAAATGAGTTTAAGGTGAAACTAAATGTACGGGGAGAAACGACCTATAAACCTGGGTTGGACATCGTATTTTTAATAGATAATTCGGCGTCGATGGATGTTTATCAAGACGAATTGAAAGATACGCGAAAGGACGCGGCAGAGAAAGTTTTTGCAAATATCATTAAAGAATTAAAGACGATCCATCAGCCTTCTGCGGATAATATTCGAATCGGTGGTGAGATTTTTTCTTCTTTTCGAGGTAATGAATGGGGCTTTGGCTCTAGTGGCGGAAAATATAAATTTCCGATCTCAAGTAATCCTGCTGATTGGGACAAGTTTGTTTCAGAACACAAAAGGGCCTATGAAATGGGGACTACCTTTACTCAACGAGGATTACAGGAATCAAAGGACCTGTTTGATGCCGCGCCAAATTCGGCTGGCAGAAAACGAGTACTCTTTTTATTAACCGATGGTGCACCGAATGAAAGCTGGAAGCCGACTGTTTATTCAGAAAATGATGAAATGTATTATGATAAATATCGATTAGGCGGGTTTAACATGGGAACGAAGCCTAATTACTTAACTGGAAATAATTTAATGGGAAGCCCTGAAGTAGTCGGAAATACGACCAAGATCGAACCGCCTTACGGAGGGAAGGTCAACAGTCACATGACTACTACTAATTCGACTGCTTGGGATCTTAAAAACGCCGGTATTGAGATTCACACTGTTGCCCTAACAATCTCCGTTCATTTAAGGGAAAAGCACACAAAAGAAGAGTTGCTGAAAGGACTTTATAAGCTGGCGACTAAAAAAGCAGATGCTTCCAATAATGCTAACGGGGAAAGCGAAAATGATTACTTTTATCATAATGTCAAAGATATAAGTGATCTGACAGGCACCTTTAAGGATTGGTTCGAAACGATTGCTCGTACTGTTGATAAAGGTAAAATTACTGACCCTTTAGGTGATATGGTAGAATTGGTCCCTAATAAAACTCCGAAGATTACTTCAGTGGGAAACAGCAGTACACCGATTGCATCAGCCGCGATGGCTACCCTAGACATTAGCGATCCACGTCAAGTAAAGGTAAATAATATTAATTTGACTGGTGGTCAGGAAATCGAAGTGGAATATACGGTCCGTTTGAAGACAGAAGACGCCAGTTTTAAGCCTGATTATTGGTATCCGGCGAATGGCCAAACTATTCTGGAACCAACGCCACAAAAAAGTACAGATAAGCTTGATTTTGGCGTTCCATCAGTTAAAGCCAGAGAGCAAACGTTTACGATACCTGTAAAGAAGCAGTGGGCGGATCGTTTTGAGGGAAGTGACAATTATTTTCAACTGAGACCAGCAACCATCAAAGCTATTTTGCAAAAGCAAAGCGGCGATAGCTGGACTGATGTTGCAGAAGTCGAATTAACAGCAAAAAATCAGTGGCAAGCTGAATTTGTTGAGGTAGCACCCGGCCAGACTTATCGCGTCATTGAACAGATAGCCACTCAGAAGAAGGTGACGGGCTATCATCCACCTAGTTACAATCAAGAATCCTTTACGGCGGAGACATTATCTTCCGAGGGCATCCTAATCACAAATAAATTATTGACGACCAATTACAGCTTTGTGAAGCTAAAAAGTGAGGATCAGGCGCCCTTTAACGGAAACGACAAGCCGCGGTTTACTATTATTCATAAAGAAAGCAATCAAGTGTTTGAAAAAAATATTGAGCCTGACGCAAATGGCAGAGTCGCCTTGACAGGCTTAGCAATTGGAACCTATAAAGTAGAGGAAACTCATGTACCGTCAGGTTATCAGAAGATGACTGATTTTGAGATAAAGGTCACGGAAGATATTAATGAAAACCGGGTGATTGCGATGGTTGACGGTTCAACGGCTGAAAAGGTAGTTGAGAACAAAAAAATAGCAGACTTTACCTTGATTCTTCATAAAGTAGCCGATGACCTTCTCCCATTAACTGGTGCAGAATTTCAATTGATGGGAACAGACTACAATCAGACGCTATCTGATGGCTCAGACTTTATCTTCAAAAATCTTAGAGAGGGCAGTTACAAGTTAATTGAAACGAAGACTCCTAAAGGCTATCAGGGAATGGACGAGCCTTTAATGATTGAGATCATAGGACGAGGTGAGGACTATCTCGTGAATATGGAGGCCAAACCATACATTGTGGAATACGATTCTGTCGTGACTAACAATACCATCGAAGTCACGCTTAAGAATGAGCGGGAACAGAAGCCTTCAATCTTGCCGAGTACAGGCAGCATGGGAAGAGGAAAAATTTTTCAAGTCGCTGCATTCTTTTTCTTAACAGGGATTGTTACAACCATCGTCTATGGATATATCAATCGAAAGAGGCTACCATAAGACTAAAAATAAATACCCCTTCAAATCTTTGAAGGGGTATTTATTACGGATTGATTTGAATGTCCATTTCAGGAGCATGTACGATGGTGTCTTTTACCGGACAGGTTTTTTCAATAAAATCAACGAAAGTTTGAATTTCTGTGGCAGTATTGTCGGCTTCGATATAATAATTCGTTGTAATTTTTGAAAAGCCGACTTTGATATCTGGGTTGCCTTTTAACCGATCTGAGTCGATCTCACCTAAAACTTCCACCCGCATTGCTTTCAAATTGATCTGCTTCGATTGATAAAAGAAGCGGCAAACCATCATTTTGCAAGCACCTAAAGAGCATAATAGTGCTTCTAAAGGATTCATCGCTTGATTTGTTCCGCCGACATTTTCTGGCTCATCAATCAGAAATTCAAATCCACGCGCTGAGCATTTCAATTGTAGCCCGCCAATAGAAGCGACTTCGGCCTTTAAAATTTGTTTTGTCATCAGAAGATTCCTCCTAGATCGTTTTCTTAATGATACTACGTTTTCTAGTTAAAATTTAAAATAACTTGTGCAATTTTTCTCAATATTTCTGTTTTCAGTAATTTTTCATTGAAAACGCCAGCAAAATCTTGTATGATACCTGTACATTATGGCTTTGCCAAAGAAGGAAGGAACCTCATGAAATCGGACCTATTTATGGAAATTGAAGAAAATTCTACGACTGAAAACGAGAAACATGTGAAAAACAAATCAAATCTAATGACACAGATTGAATATTCAATCAGTAAAAAAATTGATTTATTCAACTCAAGTTTGCCTCGTTACGCAGTTCGCTCAATGTTAGCTTGCTTATTTTTAGCTTTAGGAACGGCTATTGCTTTTTATATTGCCATCCGGATGCAGGAAGCGATTCCTGGTTTAGAAAAGATGGCGTACGCCTTTATGTTTAGCTGGTCATTAGTCATGATCTTATTCATGAATGCGGAACTGGGAACTTCGAATATGCTTTATACGACTATCGGTGTTTATCGTAAAAAAATGACTGTTTCTTTTGCATTCAAATTGTTGTTCACTTGTATTTTGTTTAACTTGGTTGCAGGTGTCCTTTGCGGGTATTTGCTATCCTTGACGACTCCCTTTAGCCACTTGGAAGCAGAAAACTATATGTTCTCAGGTATCGCCAGTAAATTAACAAAATCCACTGGACAGATTTTGGTTGAAGGTATGTTTGCAAATATTGTCGTGAATATCGCTGTTTTAGTAAGCTTACGAATGAAAGATGACGCGGCTAAAGTGATGGCGATCATTTTCATTATCTTCATTTTCGCTTTTTTAGGTTACGAACACGTGATTGCGAATTTCCCAGCATTCTCACTTGCTTACTTTTCTTCTCATGGAGCGATCACAGAAATGACTGCGGGGAATGTCGTGCATAATCTATTCTTTACTTTGATCGGCAATTTCATCGGCGGTGGCTTGGTCATGGGCTTAGGCTACGCTTGGTTAAATAATACGGAATCAAAATATGTTGACTAGCGTTAGGGAGCGATCCCTAACGTTTTTTTGGTGTAGCAAATTAGAAGATAAATACAATAAAACGAAAAAGGATGCCAGTCCTACTTTTTGTAGCATACAAGGATCGAAATCATAAAAAGTCCGATTGGAATTAGGAAAGCAAGACCTAGTAGGATGGTATACGGCTTGAGAATCAAACTTATTTTTCTAAAAGAAAAATAAGTACAATAAAACGAAAAAGGATGCCAGTCCTACTTTTTGCAGCATACAAGGATCGAAATCATAAAAAGTCCGATTGGAATTAGGAAAGCAAGATCTAGTAGGATGGTATACGGCTTGAGAATCAAACTTATTTTTCTAAAAGAAAAATAAGTACAATAAAACGAAAAAGGATGCCAGTCCTACTTTTTGCAGCATACAAGGATCGAAATCATAAAAAGTCCGATTGGAATTAGGAAGGCAAGATCCAGTAGGATGATATACGGCTTGAGAATCAAATTTATTTTTCTGAAAGAAAAATAAATACAATAAAACGAAAAAGGATGCCAGTCCTACTTTTTGCAGCATATAAAGATCGAAATCATAAAAAGCTTGACTGGAACTAGGAAAGCAAGACCTAGTAGGATGGTATACGGCTTGAGAATCAAATTTATTTTTCTAAAAGAAAAATAAATACAATAAAACGAAAAAGGAGTAACATTTATGAATCTTTATGAAAGTATTTTTACGCGAAAGTCCACTCGTGATTTTACGGCGACACCTTTGAGCGAGTCAAAAATAGACGAGCTACGTGGCTTTATTGAAAATGTTCCCCCACTTTTACCAGATGCTGCGATTTCTTACAAGATCGTTGGGCCAGAGGGAGTCAAAGGAATGGGCGTACCGAAAGCGCCTCATTATATTTTGATTTCGGCGCCGCCGCAGGTTTTACGCAATACTTGTGCGGGCTTTTTATTTCAGCACGCCGAGTTATTTCTATATGCTGAAGGCTATGCGACTCGTTGGTTAGGAATGTTGAAAAGCAAGGAACAGGATAAGAATTTTGTCATAGGGATGGCTTTTGGCGAGCCAGCAAAACCAGAACACCGCACGATCGAAGAATTTGATCGCAAGCCGCTGACAGAAATAGCTCAAGGAAATGATCCTCGGATCGAAGCTGCGCGTTTGGCACCATCCGGCTTGAATGGGCAGCCGTGGTATTTTATTACTGAAAATGAATCGATTCATGTCTATCAAAAGCAAAAAATCGGCGGAGTGCTTGGTTTAGCTTATAAAATGATGGATCTTGATGTTGGAATCGCCTTGTGTCATTTGGCGGTTGCTAGTGAAGAACTGGGACGTTCGTTTCATTTTTCTATCACTGAATCTGCTCCAAAAACACCTGGGGGATTTTTGTATCTGGGTACGGTGAAATAAAAAAGCCTCCAAAAAATTGGAGGGCTAATCATTTAATAGCTGATTCAAATCTAATTGCAGGACTTCTTTCATTACGAGAGGTGCCTTTTTACGATAAGCAGCAGCGCCACTTTCGAAAAGGGCGAAAAGTTGATCGCCTTCGACAATGATTTGTTCCAAATAAGGCGGCGTAGTAATGGTTTGTTTTGCTTGTCTTAAATCAGAGAAATCAGTTGTTTTATGAATATCGAAAACAAAAATTTTTCCGGCTTGCTTGCCCCAAGACTGTGAGAGCAGCAAGAAATTTTTGTAAAAGGTCACGCCTTGAATTTTTTGTGGAATGGCAAGTGTTCCTGAATCTGACTCCAGCAAGGCAGGTGTTGTATTTCTAGGAGTGGCTAAAAGATTCGTTGCCTCCTTTAAATTGCCTGAATCATCGATTGGATAACAGACGATTTGCCCCGCTTGCTTCAAAGTAAATAGTGCGACGACAAGATAGCCGTGATCATAGGTCAAAGCTGAAGCGCGAGGCAATTCTTTTAACGCGACTTTCTGCTGGTAAACGATCGGTTTTCCATTTCTTTGGTCGTAGGCCTCGATATCTGCTAAGGTGATTGCTGCTACGGCCGCATTTTTCCCTGCGTTGTTACTGACCCAAATCTTTTGATGATTTGGGTCGTAAGCGAGGCCGCCAACATGAGGCAGGTCAGGCAAGAAGATGGTTTTTATACGAGCGCCGGTTTCGCGGTCTAAAACATAAATAACCGAATGGTGCTGATGCTGGTGACAGTAGGCTGAGATTAGTAAAAAATCTTCCGTTACCGTTAAACCTTGAGGGGTCATGGCTAAGCAACTGTTAGGCAGGTTTGCCAAGTTGATCGTTTGTGCCTTTTTCAGTCCAGGAACGGTATATTTCGGTTCAACTGTCGCAGCAAAAAGAGTAGGATAAGTCTGCCAAAGCGAGTGACGATTATAAAAAGAGCCCGATAAGAAACGGCGCATCCAGCTCATTAAGTTAGAAAGAATTTTTTTCACCGATTTCGCCTCCAATAGGTTTATTTTAGCAAGTTCTAAGGATTTGGGACAGTCAGAGGATTTCAAAATAATGGATTTTTTTGAAAAAAACCATTGACAAGTCGAAAAAAAACCAGTAGTATTCAAAAAAATAAGTGTCGAACAAAAGAGAAGTAACATGGATGAGCCTTTTCAGAGAGCTGATGGTGCTGTGAATCAGTAGGGAGATCGATGCGAATGGACTTTTGGACAGAAGTTTTGAAGAATTAGTAGGAACTTCCGGGAACTCCCGTTATAGAGTAAGGTCGTTGTTGGACGACTGAGAGAGAAATGCCTTTTATTCAGGCATACCATTGAGGTGGCACCGTGGATTATCCGCCCTCAAACCAAAGCTTATTTTGGTTTGAGGGCTTTTTTTTTGCGAGTTCCACTGCGTGTTTTCAACACGCTAACTGGAATCGTATGCGTACGAAGATGAAAAATTTTTTATTACTAAACACAACTTAAATCATAAACAAGAGAAGTAGCTGGAAACGAAGGAATTACAGAAAGTTTCGGTTGATGAGAAGAAACATTCTTTTCTCCAGTGAATGGACTTGTTGGAGCGTTCTTGAACAATAGTAGGGAACGACGGGAGCTCCCGTTATAGAGTACGATCGTTGTTGGACGATTAGAGTGCTGTCAGCGTGACAGTAAAAGAGGTGGTACCGTGCTATTTGCGCCCTCAGACCAAAGTTTATTTGGTTTGAGGGCTTTTTTTGTTTTTTTAAGTCGCTATTTCGAGAAAGAGGAGTCCAGTTATGAAAAAAATAAAGCAATTTACTGAGTTAGAATTAACACCGATTGATCTTTATTACCGGTTGAAAGATCACGGGACCTGTTTATTTGAACGTCATTCTGAGTCTGTCGACTACAGCATTATCGCTTTTGATCCGGTTGAAAGGCTAGGCTTTCAGGACAATCATTTTCAAATTGGTCAGCGCAGCTATCCTTGTTCCGACCCTTTGAAGGAGTTGGAATCCTATGTGTTGAAAGAAGAGGATGGATTGGACCTACCTTTTCAGGGTGGGGCCTTGGGCTATGTTGGCTATGATGTAGCGGCGTGTTACGAGGAGATTGGCACGATTCCAAAAGATGAATTGGAAATACCGGATATGCAATTTTATTTATACGAGACCTTTGTCGTATATGAAGCACCAACTAAGGCGATTACTCTTGTCGTCGGAAATACTTATAGTCAAACGTCAGAAGTGGAATTGGAGAAACGGTTGGAAAAGTTGGAAGCACAACTGAAACGGCCGGTTCTTTTACCAGAAATTCAGCCCCAGCCGCTAAATTTTACCAGCAATTTTTCTCAACAAGGTTATGAAGCGATAGTCAATCGTGCGAAGGAGAAAATCGTGGCTGGAGATGTTTTTCAAGTGGTTCCTTCCCAACGCTTATCGGCGGACTTTTCAGGTGACGCGTTTAATTATTATCGACAATTAAGAACAAGCAATCCTTCAGCTTATTGTTACTTTTTAGACTTTCCCGAGGTTCAAGTAATCGGGAGTTCGCCAGAAAGCTTAGTTACGGTAGCGGAAGAATTGGTCACGACCAATCCGATTGCCGGTACAAGAAAACGGGGGACTGATCAAGCAGAAGATCAACGGTTGGCGGAAGAATTACAAAACGATCCGAAAGAAGTGGCGGAACATCGAATGCTAGTCGATCTTGGTCGCAACGATCTGGGGAAAGTCGCCGTTAGAGGCTCAGTGACTGTCCCAACTTATTTAACGATTGAACGTTATCGCTTTGTGATGCATCTCGTCTCGGTAGTAACGGGGAAATTGCAGCCCGACAAGCGGGCGATGGATGCTTTAAAAGCCACCTTACCTGCTGGAACTGTCAGCGGTGCACCGAAAATCCGAGCAATGACACGGATTTATCAATGGGAGCCCGTGAAGCGTTCGATTTATGCCGGAGCGATCGGTTTTTTAGGCCAGGATGACCAAGCCGATTTCGCAATCGCGATTCGAACGATGGTGATTCAAGGCGGCAAGGCCCATGTGCAGGCCGGAGCGGGGATCGTCTATGATTCTGATCCTACTAGCGAATATTTTGAAACGTTACAAAAAGCGAAAGCGTTAATGGAGGTGAGTCAATGATTTTATTAGTCGATAATTATGATTCCTTTACCTATAATTTGCTGCAATTATTACCGGCAAATGTTCAAATTTTAAGAAATGATGATCCAGCTTTGTTTTCAGCGGCGGAAGCGGCCACGGCGATCGTCCTTTCACCGGGACCTGGCAGACCGTCCGAAGCAGGCAAGATCGAACTGCTAATTCGCCGCTACTATCGTGAGAAACCAATCTTAGGGATTTGCTTAGGACACCAAGCGATTGGTGAAGTCTTCGGTGGGAAAATTGTTTCGGCACCGGTAATCATGCATGGTAAGCAGTCCTATTTGCAGAATGGAACTAGGCAGTCAGTGATGCGCTATCATTCATTAGCGATTGCGGCGGAGGATTTTCCGGCTGATTTGGAAATAACCGCCAAAGCAGATGGTGTGATCATGGCGATCCGGCATAAACGTTATCCAGTCTTTGGCTTACAATTTCATCCAGAATCAATTGGTACTGACAATGGCGCCAGTTACCTTAAAGAATTTCTACAGAAAGCAGGGAAGCAAGATGCAGCAATTATTTGAAAAAATTTATCGCGGAAATGATTTATCGATTGAAGAGATGCAACAAGTTGGTCGAGGAATTTTTGAAGGGAAATTAACTGATAGCCAGATCAGCGCTTTACTGGTGGGCTTGAAAGTAAAAGGTGTAGCCGCGGATGAACTAACAGGTCTTGCGCAAGTCATGCAAGGCAAAGGCACACCGATGTTAACGGCGCCCACGGGTGTGATGGATAATTGCGGCACCGGCGGCGATCATTCCATGAGCTTCAATATTAGTACGACGGCGGCTTTTGTGTTAGCCGGCGGTGGTATTCCAATGGCAAAGCATGGCAATCGCAGTATTTCCAGTAAATCAGGCAGCGCGGACGTGCTGGAGGCATTGGGGATTTCGTTGATTGCTACTCCTAAAAAAATTGATTATCTATTGCAAGAAGCGGGGATTGCGTTTCTTTTCGCGCCAACGCTGCATCCAGCGATGGGAGCGGTGATGAATATTCGTAAGGAATTAGCGACCCCAACAATTTTTAATTTGTTAGGTCCAATCATCAACCCTTATCCTTTGGAACATCAATTGATGGGCACTTACGCTGGCGATTCGCTAGTCGAATCGGCGAAAACCTTAGGGCAACTTGGCCGAAAACGCGCCATTGTCGTTCATGGGCACGGCGGGATGGATGAGGCTAATTTGGCCGGCACGACCCGTTGCGCGATCTATCAAAAGGGTTCCGTCGAAGAATTTTCTTTTGATCCAGAGGAAGTCGGCTTCAAAAAGGTTCCGTTAGCCGCTATCGTCGGTGGTACCGTCGAAAAAAATAAAGATATCTTACTTTCGGTGATGCGAGGGGTTCCATCAGCTTATTATGAAACAGTGCTATTGAATGCCGGCTTAGGCTTCTTAGCCAGCGGCCGCGTGTCTAATTTAAAAGCAGGCATCGCTGAGGCGGAGCAATCCATTTTATCAGGGGCCGCTTATGATCGGCTGCAACAATTGATTACGAAACAAAAGGAGGTTGCCTAATTGGATTTTTTAACGAAGATTTTACAGGAAAAACAAAAGGAAGTGGAAAATTTAGCGACCGTTCAAGCTGTACCAGAAATTATGCGACCCTCTTTTCAGCAAACCGTCAAAGAACATCCTGAAAAAATGCATGTGATCGGCGAAATTAAAAGAGCGTCTCCTTCTAAAGGTGACATCAATCAAGCAGTCGATATTTTGCAGCAAGCGAAAGACTACGAAAAAGCGGGTGTCAGCGCCATCTCAGTCTTAACTGATCCGGTCTTTTTCAAAGGACAAATCAGTGACTTGGCGGCAGTTGCACAAGTTGTGAAGGTCCCGCTGTTGTGTAAAGATTTCATCATTGATGAGCGACAGTTAGATCGAGCCAAACAGGCAGGTGCCAGTATCGTTTTACTGATCATCGCGGCATTATCATCTCAACGCTTAGCAGAACTATACCATTATGCTAAAGCTTTAGATTTGGAAGTTTTAGTTGAGGTCCATGACGCGGAGGAATTGAAGCAGGCTCAGAAAATTGGCGCCAAGATCATCGGTATCAATAATCGCAATTTGAAAACCTTTGAGGTTACGATCCAAACGAGTCTCGATTTGGCTCAGCCAGCAAGTGACACGATTTATATTAGCGAGTCCGGTTTTAAGGCGGCTGAGGACGTAGAAAAAATCAAAACAACCTATCAAGGGATTCTGGTGGGGGAAACCTTGATGACAGCCGCTGATCCAGCTCATAAAATCGACGAATTGCAGGTGAAACGGGAATGACTCAAATCAAGATTTGCGGATTGAAAAATTTCGCAGCGATTGAGGCCGCTGTTGAAGGCGGCGCCAACTATCTTGGATTTGTTTTTGCTGAGAGCCCCCGGCAAGTAACGGCGGAAAACGTTCGACGTTTAACTAGCGGAATTCCTAAAGAAGTAAAGAAGGTAGGTGTTTTTGTCTCACCAACTCAAGCCGAAGTCGAGGAAACCGCAGAAATTGCCGGTTTAGACCTGATCCAGTTACACGGGCAAACAAACTTAATTAAATTAGCTTATCCGATTATTCGGGCCTTCAGTATCCAAGATCAGGATTCTTCCTATTTTTATCAGTACCCACATCTATTATTAGATGCGCCGCCAGCTAAATTAATGGGTGGAAATGGCCGAACCTTTGATTGGCAGCAGGTCGATCAACGGCATTTACCAAAGGAAAAACTTTGGTTGGCTGGTGGATTAAATGCGGAGAATGTCGCCGAAGCGATCCGTTTTTTCCAGCCCCAAGTCGTCGATGTCTCAAGCGGGGTAGAAACAGCCGGCGAAAAAGACCCAGAAAAGATCAAGGCATTCTGCCAGGCAGTGAAAGCAGCAGATAATGAAGATAGGAAAAACAAGTGATAGAAACGAATAAAGATTTCAGTTCCTCTTTTCCCAGCACAGCATGTTGAGAGAAAATCAATAAAATTTATTCAAACAAGAGTAAGTAAAGTTTAGAGGAATGACATACGGCATGAGAAAAGAACTCATTTTTCACTTTATGAAAAATGAATCTATTAAAACGAATAAGGATTTCAGTTCCTCTTTTCCCAGCGTATCACGCTGAAAGAAGATAAAAAAAATTATACAAATTAAAGTAAGAAAAGTTTAGAGGAATGACATACGTAGTGAAAATCATGAATATGAACGAGGAGTGATCACATGTACCAACAACCAAATGAGGCGGGTTTTTATGGTGAATTTGGCGGGAAGTTTGTCCCGGAAACATTGATGTACGCTGTCCAAGAGTTAGAGGAAACCTATGAAGCCTCAAAACAAGACGAGGTTTTTCAAAGAGAATTGGCTTACTATTTAAAACAATATGTGGGACGGGAAAATCCTTTGTATTTCGCGGAGCGTTTGACCAACGAGCTTGGCGGGGCAAAAATCTATTTAAAACGCGAGGATTTGAATCATACAGGGGCTCATAAAATCAATAATGCGTTAGGGCAAGTCTTGCTAGCCAAAAAGATGGGCAAAAACAAGGTCGTTGCGGAAACCGGCGCTGGCCAGCATGGAGTGGCAACTGCCACCGCCGCAGCCCTTTTCGGGATGGAATGTATCGTCTTTATGGGGGAAGTCGATGTGAAGCGACAAGCTTTAAATGTTTTTCGTATGGAGCTTTTAGGGGCGAAGGTGGAAAGCGTGACTTCCGGTAGTAAAACGTTGAAGGATGCCGTAAATGAAGCGTTACGCTACTGGGTGGCAACAGTTGAAGATACACATTATGTGATGGGCTCTGTTTTAGGACCACATCCCTTTCCAGAGATCGTGCGGGATTATCAAAGTGTGATTGGGATCGAGGCTCGCAAACAGATTCTTGCAGCGGAAGGTCGGTTGCCTGATTTAGTAATGGCATGTGTCGGTGGCGGAAGCAATGCGATGGGGATGTTTTATCCGTTTATTGAAGATACGGATGTTCGTTTGCTGGGTGTGGAGGCATCTGGGCATGGCTTGGACACGGAGGAACACGCGGCTTCTATCAACAAGGGGAGTGTCGGCATTTTACACGGGGCAAAGATGCATCTGTTGCAAGATGATGACGGCCAAGTTTTAGAAGCCTTCTCCATCTCAGCTGGCTTGGATTATCCGGGGATCGGGCCGGAGCATTCTTTCTTACATGAGATTGGGCGGGCGGAATATGCTGCGATTAATGATGAAGAAGCAGTAGAAGCGTTTCATTTTCTATCACGTATGGAAGGAATCATTCCAGCATTGGAAAGTTCTCATGCGCTGGCACAAGTAATCAAAATCGCGCCAACTATGACTAAAGACCAAATCATCGTCATGAATCTTTCTGGCCGCGGGGACAAGGATGTCCAACAAATCAAAGAACGAATGGAGGCAGAAAAATGAAACCTTTGACCAAAACATTAACTGAAAAAGCGCAGACGGAAAAATTATTCGTACCTTATATCATGGCGGGAGCGCAAGGCTTGGACAATTTGCCAGAAGAAATTGCGATGCTGGTGGAACAAGGTGCGGCGGCTATTGAGTTAGGTGTGCCTTTTTCTGATCCGGTAGCAGACGGGCCGACGATCCAAGCGGCTGGATTACGAGCGTTTGAGCATCAGGTTACATTAAAAAAACTGATTGCTGTCCTACAAGAAATTGATTCGGCGGTTCCTTTGATCTTGATGGGTTACAGCAATTCCTTTTTCCATTATGGCATCAAACAATTAGTGGAAGAGCTAGCAGGAACCGACGTGCAAGGCTTGATTATTCCCGATCTGCCTTATGAACACCGAGATTTGGCGGTGCCGGAGCTGGGAGATATCGCGTTATTGCAACTGGTATCTTTAACTAGTCCGCAAGAACGGATTCAACAGCTGGTGGCTGAGGCAGAGGGCTTCATTTATGCAGTAACAGTTAACGGCATCACCGGGACGGATCAAAACTTCAGACAGGATTTATTGGATCATTTAGCGCAAGTGAAGGCGGTCAGTAAAATTCCCGTCTTGGCTGGATTCGGCATCTCAAGGAAAGAGCACGTCGAAAACTTCCAGCAAGTTTGTGACGGTGTCGTGATTGGGTCGAAGATTGTTCAATCATTACAAGAAAATGGGACGAAAAAAACAGGAGAGTTGATTGCACAAATTATTTAGCATGAAAAATGAAGGTCGTCTCTTTTTTTCAAGGGTTTTGAAAAATAAAAGCGAACTGCTATTGTGTTTTGTTTCACGTTATTTTAAAATCTGTCTATAACAGAAATGGTCAGCATTTCGCCATCTCTTAAAATGATCAATCACATAAGATTGTTTCTTGTGATTAGAATAGAGGATTAAAGGGGTACAGAATGGAGAGAAACACAAACATTAAAATCACCAAACTTATCAAGGTAGTTGTTGCGGTGCTTTTAATTGCGGTGGTCGCGGTCGTTGCGGCCTTCAAATTTTTTGAGAGAATTGATAATGGTTACGTCGGTGTTCGTTATTCGATGAATGGCGGGATCAAAGACGAGGCGCTGACTCAAGGCGTGAAGTTTGTTGGGATCGATAAAGTGATCCAATATCCGATTCGCCTGCAAACCATCCAAGCGGAAAAAGTATCGGTATCCACCAGCGATGGTAAGAAAACCACGATTGACATCAAGTATGATTACAAAGTCGATCCAAATAAAGCCGCCAAAATGTATAAGGAATTTGGGAATATTACCAGTGAAGACATCGAATCAGGCTGGTTGAAGTCGAAGCTCCAAAAAGTTTCGAGAGAAGTTTATGCGAAGTATAGTTTATTAGACGTTCTCTCAGGGGATTCATCCAAAGTCGAAGCCGAGGTTCTGACGAGTTTCGCTAAATCAGTTGAAGCGAAGGGCTTTGAAGTGGAAGATGTGACATTAGGTGTTCCGGATGTGGATGCCGAAACGCAAAAATCCATCGATGCCATCATTCGAGCAGGACAAGAGAATGAAAAAGCCAAACTAGATGCGGAAACAGCGAAAACGAAAGCCGACAGTGAGGCCTACAAAAAAACAAAAGCCGCGGAAGCCGAAGCCGAGGCCAATAAAAAAGTCGCCGACTCCGTGACAGATGAGCTGATTCGTTATACGGAAGCGCAAGCGCGGGAAAAACACGGCTGGGTTACGGTCAACGGCGCGAATATCGTGGTAACGGACAAAGGAAATTAAAATGGGTTTCTTTATCGGAAAATTAATCATATTGGGCTTATTGTTATTACTGATTGGACTTAGTATCGCGCTTTTTAAAGTGAAATCAACATCTAAAAAAATTGCGCGAAAAAAGGATGATTGGGACGAATTTTAATCCAAAACAGCTTCAGTTCATTAGCCAAACTGAAGCTGTTTTTTTTGACTATGAAGAAAGTATAAAATTTTCATATGAACAAATCGCTTTACAGCAGGCATATTCATGTCCGGCTTCACAAACTAGCTTTATCGGCAATAAGCAAAACAATTTAGAAATTTGAGAAACACCAAGTAGGAACTGTTCAACATCAAAGTTAAAACTTTGTGTTTCTCAGTCATTTATCAATGGTTTGGTCTTATTGCTCAAAAGCTGAGCGAGTTCGCGAAAGCCTTTCTCAAAGTAGTTGATCCATTTAAAGGAGAGATTTAGGATGTCAGAAAAAATAAGTTTGACTCTGCGAATGTACCTTGTGTTAGTTATCATTCTGGGAGCTGTCAGCGCACAGTATTGGCGCCAACGATTTTAGGAATAATCGATTTGCTGGAGCTTTCAACAGAATCATTGATTTTAATCAATCTGGGAATGGTTGTCATTATTTTCCTGATTCTAGGAAGACCGATTCATTTTATATGGACAGCTTTAAAAAGAAAATAAATGTCTGACGAGTATCTTCAGGATTTCGTTTGGTATTTAATTTTATTAGCGTTATACTTGAGGTACCATGAAAAGGGGAGAGTGTTTCAAGTATGACAAAGAAAGTAAAAGGTTCATGTACCACCGTACTAGTCGGAAAGAAAGCATCAATCGATGGCTCAACTATTATTTCAAGGAACGATGATGGGCACGAAGCATTAGACCCACAACGTTTTGTAGTGGTTCAACCGGAAGATCAGCCAAAAGATTACCAAGCGGTGATTAGTGGCGTGAAAGTTGAATTGCCAGACAATCCACTACGTTATACCTCGATGCCAAATTCAATTTTAACCAACGGAATCTGGCCAGCAGCCGGCATCAATAGCGAAAATATAGCGATGTCAGCAACCGAAACAATCACAACGAATCCACGCATCCAAGGACTTGATCCTTATGTTGAAGGCGGTATTGGCGAAGAAGACATCGTGACTTTGGTCTTGCCTTACATCCACAGCGCGAAAGAAGGTGTGGAACGTTTAGGCTCATTACTTAAAGAATACGGTACCTACGAACCAAACGGCATCGCTTTTGCGGATAAAGAAGAAGTTTGGTGGTTAGAAACAATCGGCGGCCATCATTGGGCAGCAGTTCGTATCCCAGATGATGCCTATGTAGTCGCACCAAACCGGATGAATATCGATCATTTTGATTTTGATTCAGCAGATACCCTTTGCTCAGAAGATTTGAAAGACTTGATTGAAGACAATCATTTGAATCCAGACTTCGAAGGCTACAACTTGCGTCATATTTTCGGCAGCTCTTCGATTAAAGATACTGTTTATAACAATCCACGGGCTTGGTATGGTCAAAAATACTTCACTCCCGATGTAGAACAAGAAATGATGGATCAAGATTTACCATTTATCTGTCGTGCCAACCGTAAAATCTCGATCGAAGATGTGAAGTTCGTGTTAAGCTCTCACTTTGAAAATACCGAATACGATCCTTACGGCAACGGAACAGAAGATCAAAAGAAATTGATTCGTCCAATCGGGATCAACCGCAACCACAATGTACACATTTTACAAGTCCGTAACAATGTGCCTGATGAAATCGCCGGTGTTCATTGGTTAGCTTACGGTGCCAATACCTTTAATAGTGTTGTGCCTTTCTATTCAAATGTTAATGACACTCCTGCTTGCTATAAAGATGCCACAGGGACATTTGATTTGAACAATATGTACTGGTTAAGCTGCACAACGGCGTTATTAGGGGATACGGATTACGATTTCTTCGTTGATTTCCGCAATACCTTCGAACTTGAAGCGATGTCTGCTTACCACGTGATCCAAAACGAAACAGATAAAGCAATTAAAGATCAAAAAGATGTTCAAAAATTCTTGGAAGACGCAAATGAAAAATTAGCTACTGAATCCTTAGAACGTCAAACAAGACTCTTAGGCAAGATGGTTATCTCAGGTTCTGAACGAATGAAATTACGTTACAATATGAATGACTAATGATTTGATAATGGGAGTCCTCCTCAGGTGGGCTTCCATTTTTTTGTTTTTTAGGGAATTTTTCGTCAAGCGTTTCCAACTTCAATTTTCCGCCAGCCTGATATACTAAAGAAAGAAACATCAAGGAAGGATGGGCAAGTATGAAAAAAGCAGTATTGATCGTCAACCCTAGTTCAGGTAATGAAGAGGCTGAAAAATACGAGAGCCAAGCACAGAAAAAGCTCGCGACTTTTTTTGATGAAGTAGAAGTTTTACGAACGGAAGCAGAAGGCGATGCGACAAAATTTGCTCGCCAAGCAGCAAAAGACAAAGTGGATAGTGTTTTTGCGATGGGAGGCGATGGGACCGTCAATGAAGCCATCAGTGGTTTGGCTGAACAAGAATATCGACCGAAGTTCGGTTTTTTCCCATTAGGTACGGTGAATGATCTAGCACGCTCATTAAAGATTTCAATGGAGCCACAAGAAGCTATCTCCTCCTTTAATGTGGATCGTAAATCATCGCTGGATATTGGCAAAATCAACGACGATTATTTCATGAATATTGTTTCGGTGGGGAGTATTCCTGAAGCCATTAGCAATGTCGATGTTGAAGAAAAGACCAAGTTTGGCAAATTGGCCTATTTTATTTCTGGCGTCAAAGAAGTATTCAACGATCAAACCTATCACTTTTCGCTAGAGATCGATGGCGAAACGACCGAAATCGAAAGTAGTGCTGTCGTCATAGTGTTGACACGAACAATCGGCGGCTTTCAACATATCGTTCCTGAAGCCGAGGCTAACGATGGGAATTTATATCTCCTCTATTTGAAAGATCAAAGCATTACTGATCGGTTGAAGAGTGTACCGGATATTGTCAAAGGGGTGGATCAGCCGACTGAAAATATTGGCTATACTCCTTTTACTGCAGGGCGTTTGACCGTGAAAGAAGACGCGGAGCTGCATCCGAGTGTGGACGGTGATGAAGGCCCTGAGCTTCCGTTGAGCTTCAAAGTCTTGCCACAGCATTTAGAAGTTTATTATGGGTCGGAGCAATAGAATTAAGCAGAAAATCCAGTTTAGAAACTGGATTTTTTTAGTACAGCCCATTAATTTTTTGAAGGAAAAAAAATTATTCTAAGCAACTTTTTTTGCGGTGGTAATAATAAGCATAAATTATTTTATTTATTGAAAAATAGCGAAAAGTGCTTAGGCATCCGCGGTGTAACTTGTGAATATGCTGAGAAATTTGAAGTGATTTAGTTATTTAGTTATTTTTCAAAATTTAAAAAGAAAAAGCGCTTAAGCTGAACATTTGGCAATTTATTTCATAAGGATTATAGTTATTGTAGAACTGAAATTATTCTAGTTTTGTTATTCACAATAGTAGGGGAGGAATTAAGATGGATATAGTGACGTTGGCCCGTTTTCAGTTTGCCATGACAACGGTTTTTCACTTTTTCTTTGTGCCGTTCTCGATCGGAATGGTCTTGGTTGTTGCCATTATGGAAACGTTATATGTTAAAACGAAAAATGAAAAATACCGTCAATTGGCGAAATTTTGGGGCAATATTTTTCTATTGAGTTTTGCGGTGGGCGTCGTGACCGGGATCATCCAAGAGTTTCAATTTGGGATGAACTGGTCGGATTATTCTCGTTTTGTAGGAGATATTTTTGGCGCGCCATTAGCCGTGGAGGCATTACTGGCCTTCTTTATGGAGTCGACTTTCTTAGGACTCTGGATTTTTACATGGGATCGGGTGAAACCGGGATTGCATCTGGTCTTTATTTGGTTAGTAACGATCGCATCGATGTTATCGGCTTTCTGGATCTTAGCCGCCAACAGCTTCATGCAACATCCGGTGGGCTACGTACTTCGTAACGGCCGAGCAGAAATGACCGATTTTGCGGCGGTAATTGCCAATCCAAAAGTTTGGTATGAATTTGGTCATGTTATCGCAGCAGCCATTACAATGGGCGGGATGATCGCAGCAGGACTTGCGGCTTTCCAATTATTAAAACGTAAAGAACCAAAAATGCGGGAGTTTTTCAAGAAATCGATGCGCATCGGTTTAGTGATCACGTTATTTGGTTCGGTTATGGTATTAGGTGCAGGAGATGCGCAAATGAAGGCCTTGATCGAAGGTCAGCCAATGAAGTTTGCGGCAATGGAAGGGACCTATGAGGATACCGGTGATCCGGCTGCTTGGACCTTGATTGCTTGGGACAATGAGCGGGAGCACAAACAAGTCTTCGGTGTTCAAATCCCTTATATGTTAAGTATTCTGTCTTATAACAAGCCCTCTGGTTCAATCAAAGGGATGGATACCATCAATAAAGAGCTAGTCAAAAAATACGGAGATCGGAATTATTATCCGCCGGTAAATGTCTTGTTTTGGAATTTCCGGATCATGGCCGGTTTTGGCATGCTGATGCTGTTAGTAGCAATTCTTGGTTTATTCTTTACACGTAAGAAGAAACCGATTTTGTATGAGAAACGTTGGATGTTGCGCGTAGTGGGACTTTGTACTTTTGCTCCTTTCTTAGCAAACACCGCGGGTTGGTTAGTGACTGAATTAGGTCGTTATCCGTGGACAGTCTATGGCTTGTTCACCATCGAAGACAGTGTTTCACCAAACGTTTCGGTGACTTCTTTATTAATTTCAAATACGATTTACTTCCTGTTGTTCTCAGGTCTGGCTATTACGATGATTTATTTAGTGAAGCGTGAATTAAATAAAGGACCGGAATTAGACGAAGGGAAAAATATGGATCTAAAATCTGTCGATCCTTTTGATAAGGAGGCGTTCACTCATGAGTAATCTACAATTATTATGGTTTGTCTTGATTGGTGTTTTATTTTCCGGCTTCTTCTTCTTTGAAGGCTTTGACTTTGGTGTGGGGATGTCTGTTCGTACTTTGGCTCATGATGAAGGGGAGCGGGATCAGATCGTCGAAACGATCGGACCGGTTTGGGACGGCAATGAAGTCTGGCTATTAACCGCCGGCGGAGCGATGTTTGCTTCATTCCCTTACTGGTATGCTTCATTGTTCAGTGGTTTCTATTTGATTCTGTTCATTATTTTGTTTGGCTTGATTATCCGCGGGGTCTCTTTTGAGTTTCGTAGTCATATGCCAAAAGAACGCAAACAATTATGGAATTGGACCTTAACGATTGGCAGTTTTATCGTACCATTTTTCTTTGGGGTACTATTTATTAGTATGGTTCAAGGAATGCCAATGGATGCGGACCACAACATGATGGCTACTTTTACAGATTACATTAATTTGTACTCGATCGTCGGAGGCGTAGCGTTGACTTTGCTATGTTACTTGCATGGTTTAAACTATATCGCTTTGCGGACGGAAGGTGCAATTCGTTACCGGGCAAAAAACTACGCGAAGTTTTTATATGGCGTATTGTACGTAGGCTTAGTAATCTTCGCAATTTTAATGTATTTCAAAACGGATTTCTTCCAAAATAATTTTGCGGTGACGTTGGCTTTGTTAGCGGTAATCGTTCTATTGACTGTGATTGCCAATGTGTCGGTCTTCAGAGACAAAGAACTTATTGCACTGATCGCCAGTGGTTTCACCTTAATCGCTTTAGTGGCATTATTATTCAGCGGTTTATTCCCACGGGTTTTAATCAGCTCGATCCCAGGGAATGATTTATTGATTGAGAATGCTTCTTCAAGTCCTTACACCTTGAAGATCATGTCTTATATCTCGTTAACGATCTTACCGTTTGTGTTGGCTTATACGGCTTGGACCTATTACATCTTCCGCAAACGGATCAAACACCCGCATGCTGTGGGGGTCGAACAATGATCGACAAGAAGTTATTACAACTTCCCGGGATCAAAAAAATTCTTGGATTGCTTGCAGGATCTGCTGTCCTGCAAGCAATCTTTATAATTGGACAGGCATTCGGTTTAGCACTTACCATTACCCATTTATGGAATGGTGCAAAACTTGGGGGGCAATTAGCGTGGATTGCGCTGTTTTTTGTTTCCTTTGCCTTGCGCCATTTAATGACCTATTTACGGGAACGCGTATTAGAAGAATATGCTTATCAGCAAGCAAAAACTATACGTAGTCAGCTACTGCAAAAGATTTTTCGACTAGGACCACAAGTCGTTCAAAAGCAAGGAACTGGCAGTCTGGTCACAACGACTTTAGACGGAATCAATCAAGTAGAGGAGTACCTCCATTTGATCTTACCGAAGATGTTAAATATGATGATCATTCCGTGGATCTTACTGGTCGCAGTCTTCATTTTAGATTGGAAGTCAGGAGTTGTGCTGTTAGTTGTTTTTCCTTTGATTATTATTTTTATGATCATCTTAGGCTATGCGGCCCAAAGTAAAGCCGATAAGCAATACAAAACCTTTCAATTACTGTCGAATCACTTTATTGATTCCTTACGAGGCATCGATACGCTGAAATTCTTTGGTATCAGCAAACAATACAGCAAAAGTATCTTCACCACCAGTGAACGTTTCCGCAAAGCGACGATGAGTACACTGAAGGTCGCAATCCTTTCCACCTTTGCATTAGATTTCTTTACTACCCTGTCTGTGGCAGTAGTAGCGGTGTTGTTAGGTCTACGTTTAATCAACGAAGCGATCTTTTTATTCCCGGCGCTGACTGTTTTGATCTTGGCACCAGAATATTTTTTACCGATTCGCGATTTTTCTAGTGATTATCACGCGACTTTGGATGGGAAAAATGCAATGGATGATGTTCAGCAGATTCTAGACTTAGAAGAAACTCAAGATGAAGCGTTAGACTTAGCGACCTGGTCTGCCGATAGCCAGTTAGCGGTGCATTTGACTCATCACTATGATGAAAAATTAGGTGCAGCGGTTGATTTTAAGGTAAATGGTTATCAGAAAATCGGTATCATCGGCATGAGCGGTTCGGGAAAATCCACTTTGATCAATTTGCTTAGTGGATTTTTACGACCGGATGAAAGCCAAATCCAGCTTGATGATCAATCGTTGAAGGCCTTCGATCAACCAAAATGGCAGGAACAATTGATTTATATTCCGCAAAATCCCTATATTTTCCAGCGCTCCGTGCGAGAAAATATTGCCTTTTATCACCCCGATGCCAGCGAGGAAGAAATCTTGCAGGCGGTGGCAGTGACCGGGTTGACGGAACTGTTAGCGGAATTACCAGAAGGCTTAGAGACAAAATTAGGAGAAGGCGCCCGGACATTAAGCGGCGGACAAGCACAGCGGATTGCTTTGGCACGGGCGTTTCTTGATCAAGAACGAAAAATTTTGTTATTCGATGAACCGACTGCTCATCTAGATATTGAGACGGAGGTCGAGTTGAAGGAACGGATGCTACCATTGATGGAAAATCGTTTAGTCTTCTTCGCGACCCATCGTCTCCATTGGTTGGCTGAGATGGATTATTTATTAGTGATGGATCACGGCCAATTAGTTGAGCAAGGGACGCTGGAAGAATTGAAACAAAAAAATGGTGCTTTTACGAAATTAAGTCACGCATTGCGAGGTGAAAAGGAATGAACCGAATCGGATTATTCACTGCATTGAAAAATGACGAATGGGTCAAGCCTTTTTTCAAGCAATACAAAAGATCTTTAATCTTAGCGCTAACGTTAGGAGTCATTACCTTCTTCTGTGCCGGCGCGTTAATGTTTAATTCCGGCTATTTGATCAGTCGGGCAGCATCTTTGCCAGAAAACATTTTGTTGATTTATATTCCCATTGTTTTGACACGGGCCTTTGGGATCGGACGCCCGGTCTTTCGCTATGTGGAACGCTTAGTCAGTCATAATTGGGTTCTAAAGATGACCTCGAATCTGCGGGTGAAGCTGTATGATTCATTAGAGCAGGATGCGATTTTCTTTAAACAAAAACACCGGACGGGTGATATTCTAGGGTTATTGTCAGAAGATATCAATCATATTCAAAATTTGTATTTACGAACGATCTTTCCTACGATCATCGCTTGGTCATTGTATGTTTTGATCATTCTTGGCATCGGTTATTTCTCCCCATTTTTTGCTTTAGGAATGTTGCTACTCTTAGGCGTAGTCGTATTCTTATTGCCTTTGTGGTCCGTCTTAGTCAACGGCGCGCGTCAAGAACAACAGAAGCAGATGAAAAATCAGTTGTATAGTGATTTGACCGATAATGTTTTAGGCGTGTCTGATTGGATCTTTAGTCAACGAGGGCAGGATTATGTGAACCACCACGAAGAATCTGAAGAAGCATTGCGGGAAATCAATCGTAAACTGCAAAGCTTTCAACGAAAGCGTAATTTTCTACTGCAATTAATGTTTGGCGTGATTACGTTGGCGCTGATTCTTTGGACAAGTCAGCAATTTCCTGGCAATCACGGTGGGGCTGCCAACTGGATCGCTGCCTTTGTTTTGTCAGTCTTTCCCCTAATCGATGCCTTTGCGCCATTACCAGCAGCAGCTCAAGAAACGAATAGCTATCAAGATTCTATCGTTAACTTGAATCAGTTGCCAACGGTTGAAAAAGCGCAAGGCGAAACGCCTATTCTTGAAGGGCCGCTAACCTTGACAATCGAAAATGTTTCTTACCACTATCCTGATAGCCCGAAAGAAGTTTTAGCGAGGATTGATTTGATCCTTGAACCCGGTGAAAAAATCGCGATTCTTGGCCGCAGCGGCTCTGGGAAAAGCACATTAGCTAATTTGATTCGTGGTGATTTACGAACAACTAAAGGAAAAATTACTCTAAACGGTGTTGAGACCTATCGCTTCCAAGATGACATCAGTAATTACCTTGGCGTCATTCATCAAACGCCGTATCTTTTTCACACAACGATCATCAATAATCTCCGGATTGGTCGAGAAACGGCGACGGAAGAGGAAGTCTGGCAAGTGCTTCAGCGGGTTGGGTTGAAAGAATTAGTTGAAAAATTGCCAGAAGGATTAGAAACGATGGTAGATGAAGCTGGTCTGCGATTTTCTGGTGGTGAGCGGCAACGGATGGCCTTGGCACGAATTCTGTTACAGGAAGTGCCGATTATTTTATTAGATGAGCCTACGGTTGGCCTCGATCCAGTGACAGAACAAGCATTGATCGATACTTTTTTCAATCAGCTGCAAGATAAAACGATTATTTGGATTACCCATCACTTGCAAGGGATCGATGCGATGGACCAAGTCATTTTTATTGAAGATGGCAAATTAACGATGCAAGGCAGTCCTAGTGAGCTAAGAAAAACCAATAGCCACTATCGAAAACTGCAGCAAATAGACAAAGGTACGATATAACAGGAAAACTTCTCTAGTAAAAAACTAGGGAAGTTTTTTTATATTTATCTAAATTAACTTTAATTAACGAACTAAAAATATCGCAAATGAAATCGCTGCTTTTTACACTTCTCGCAGCTAGGGAAGTGCTGCGTAATCGTTTTTCCTTTCTCGAAGCTGACATGGTACAATTTAGAAAACTTCTAAGGAGGTCTTCCATGAACAAGAAAAAGATTTTGTTTAGCGCGGCTCTACTTGGTGGTGTAGCGGCAACTATCCATAAGCACCAAAAAAATGAAACCGTAACCAACCAGCTGATTCCCCGGCACTGGGATCAAGCAGAGATCCAACATCGATTTCAACTATTTACTGATACGTTAGCAGAGGGAACAGAAGAAGAACTGGAATCTTTTTTTGTAGGAAAAAGCGAAAAAGATTTCGAAAAGCTAAGGGGAAAGCAACTAACATGGCTTGAAACACATTTTTTGATGATGTACAAAGTTAAGGGAGACAGCTTCAATAATTTACGAGGCATAATCTCCTATCGTATAGCAACGACCAAGAAAGAATACACGTTTGTCCTTCAAGTAGCACGCTTAGGCGATTCAAACGGGGTGGGCTGGTATATTCAAAAGATGATCTCGCAAGATTATGGCATCCGATTTCTGAAGCAAAATTATCTACAACTGACACCGCTTAAACCTCAGGAAGAGTTGTGTCTGATCGAAACGAATGCTGGTGATATTACACTGCGCCTGTTTCCGCAAGCGGCACCAAAGGCCGTCAAGAATTGGCGCGAATTAGCGCGGCAAGGCTTTTATGACAATACAATTTTTGCTCGAGTAATCAAAGATTTCGTGATCCAAGGTGGGGCTTTAGATGGTTCTGGACAAGAAGCAGAATCTATTTATGGTGGCTATTTCGAAGATGAACTGGATGAAGGACTGTATCATTTTGATGGTGCTGTTTGCTTAGGCAATCATGGACCAAATACGAACGGCAATCAGTTTTATATCGTACAAAGAAGCTGGGTAGATCAGGAACAATTACATCGCATGAGTCTGCCGCTGCAAATTCGCAGTCATTATGAAGCGGTCGGTGGCATTCCGGAACTGGATGGTCGTTACACAGTTTTTGGTCAAGTCATAGAGGGTCTGACCGTTCTTCGTCAAATCGCGAATCGACCAACCAATCAGCAGGATGCACCTCGACAATCAATCAAGATCAAACAAATCAGCTTTAAAAAGGGGCATCAGAGTTAATCTGATGCCCCTTTTGTTATTTTTATAGTTTCAAATAGTAGCAACCGTGATAAGTCAGGCAAAAAAATAGTTAAGAAAGGCTTAAGCTAGCCCTCTTATCTAAATCTAGAATATCACATTTTTAGCAAAAATTCAAGATTGTCTTTTTATTAGACCTGTGCTATTTAGTCTATGAAAGGGGCGGATCAGGAAATGGAACGGTTTGATACAACGTTATTTAACGAGTTTTTACAGAAGAATATAGGAAGTCCGCGAGTAGAAATCAATCGTCTGTTGCGAGCGAACCATAAAAATTTTCAACTGTCAGTTGGAGACATTCAACTACTTAATCAAGAACGGCAGCAATTGTTTAAGGACCATCATTTGGTAGATTTTAGTTGGCAAAACACCCAAGCACTGGCAGCTTTTTTAGCAAAAGAAAGGATTTATTATAGGAGAGATTACGTGGAACAGCTCAACGTCTGTCAATCCATTTTTTATTATTTGCGCAGTTACCATTCAAGTGGAGTAACCGATCAAGAGATTATCGAGGCCATTCAGCAACGCTACGAGGTTTATCAAGGTGATTTAGAGCAGCTGCAAGGCTTCTTTGAGGATTTTCCAGCATTGGAGGGTGAAATATGAGTCAACCAATGATTGATCCAACGTTTTATCCTTTTTACTTTCAGAAGTTGCAAGAACGACTAAGCGGGACATCAGTCATGTCCCTTGAACAAGCAGAAACGATTCAACAATCGCTTGAATACGTCCTTAAACACGGAGAGGGGGAGACTTTACCTATTCGCTTTGAACAAGGAAAGAAACAGCTAGAGAAAAAATTAACGGAATTGCAGCGGCTTTATCAATTTATCCAAGCAAATTATCAAAGTTTTGGAATCGAATCGCTTGATGAGTCCATTGAAGAAATAGGGGGTTTTTTTAAGCATTATGATCTAGACTACGGGGCGGCAGAAGTCGACCAAGCGTTCATCGATTATCAGCTTGCAATCCCGGTTCCTACTCACCTAAAGGGAATTGATTTTTATGAATGCTATTTGCGAAGTTTAGCAACGGAAGTTTTATTAGTTAAGCATCTGCCAGCAGACCAGATTACTGAGCTGTTGGAGATTTACCAAGAAAAGTTGGGCTTTGATTACCGCCAGGATATCAATAATTTATTTGAAATCATTTTTAGACAGTTAATCGGTAGGTTACTAGTAACTAAAAAGCAAAATGAATCTCTCTTATTAAGTCGGGAAGAGACAGAATATGCCTTTAACCGATTGAAAATAGAGAGCAAACCAGTAGAATTAGTACCGCTATTCAATCGGTCAGATTACTATCATCAAGTTTTTCAACAACTTCAAAAAGTCTGTCGAGAGACGCCTTCTGAGGACGCTGTTCATTTTTTCATTCGCAGTGTTCCCTCTAAAAAGCGTCTGACATTCAGTCAGACGATGCCGCAAAGTTCATTCAATCAGTGGCTAAAAGCCTACTATATTAGTAATAGAGCGGAGAGAATCAAGTTATTGACCGACAAAGATTTGGCTCCAGAAGATTTCATTGAACTACTGGAAATCGTCGAAGAAGACTCGGAATTTCGCGAAGAGGTTTTTAAAAGATTAAATAAAAACTTTATAATAACTCTTTATCTTTGGGTTATTAAAGGAAATAATTTATCTAATCCCCGTGAAATCCTTGATTTAACAGAAGCTGGCGACATACAAACATTTTTAAAAAATCATTTAAAAACTCTAAGTGGATCAGCCCTACATGATCTTTTACAGACTATAAACATGTATCAGTTAAGTAAATTCGACTTCAGTTAGATAAAAGTAACCATATTTTACTGGACGGTTTTCACAAACAATTTGCTCACGCAGATTTGTCTATCTAATAGAAAGTTATGATAAAAGGTTGTTAACCCTTATTTTTATAACTTCTCATTTAAAAAAATAAATATCATTAGTTATTTAATGAGCAGTATCCAACTTAAAAGTTATTTTCCCCCTTATTCTATAGGTGAAAGAGGAAGCAAACATACCTAAGGGGGAAAACGGAATGGGGATTTTTCACAAATTACTGGTGGTTGTCGCTTTATTTCTAACATCTAGCGGAGCGTCAGTCTTTGGACAATCAGAGCAAAGTGCGAAAGGCGAAACTAGCCAAACAAAAATTGAACAAACGATTGAGGAAAGTAGCGAGTCTCATAAAAATGAAGAAGCACAAACATCCCAGGAAAAAACGACTTCATCAGAATCACCTGTATTACATAGTGAATCAGCTCCTACAATCGAAGAAGCAACACAGGAGACCGAACCAACAAGCAGTAGTACTGAAACCAACGAAATAACCAGTCAGCCCGAAGAAACAACTCCCCAAGTAGAAGTAGCTACTGAAGCTGAAGAAGTCACAGCAGCAGCTGAAACTGAAACGATCTCGGAAGAACCCGCTGTTTCAACAACGACGACTCAGGCAGTGAATGAACCAATCGCCACGCCTCAAGCGGCAACACAACAAGCTATGCAATTAAAAATTAACGGACAGTTAATCTCTTATACAAATGCTGGTCAAGGAAATGGTCAAGCAATCATTGATGCAAACCCAAATGAGGTAGCAACTTGGGGGGGCGTTCCCACTCAATCAGGCAATGACAATGCTAATACACATTTCATCGGTCATAATCCCGGCATTTTCAATGTACTCTTTTCACTACAACCAGGTGCAACCATTAGTGTAGCTGACGCGACAGGTGCTATCAGCAACTATCATGTCACACAAATCGTCACTGTTGACGATAGTGGTTATGCAGCAGACGGTACGGATTATTGGGACCAAATCACTGGTACAGGCGGCGGTGAGCGCATCACCTTGCAAACTTGTATCAACGATGATTACAACTTGATTGTCTTTGCCAATGCTTAATTAAGCCAAGCTCTGCCTCTATTGGTGGAGCTTTTTTTGTGCGAAAAAAGAGCTAAGAACTGATGTCTTGGCCCTTTAAAGTTATTGTTGTGCTGATAGTTGGGAATAATAAATTTCTTTTGCCGATTTTGATTTGATATTACCCAATTTCGTTAGTTGTATTTGGGCGGCTCTTTTTTGTGTCGCTACTATAAAGTTCCATAGGTTTTCACGGTCGGAGGCCGAAAAGAAGTTGTTTACAATCAAGCTATTTTCGTTTTCGTAGCCTTTGATGGGGTTATTACTAAGAACGATATCGTATTGAGCAAAATCAGCAAGATCTTCAGCACCTAAAGAAATGACCGACTCATTGTAAATTGAAAGAGTGACTCGTCCGTGGTAATTCGTGCTTAAAAAGTCTTTTAACATTTCCGCATGCTTGCGACCCAGATCACTAATAATCAGAATCGAGACCTTGCGTCGTAAATGCTCCAAACGGATCGGCAGGTGAGCCCATTCCTTCATTAATAAAAAGAGAACATTGTTTAGCCGAATATCGGTCCAAAGCTCCTGATTCTTTTTCTCGATATCTTCTAAATGATTTTTTACGATACTAGAAAAAATCGGGTAGACTAGCTGTATTTCACGCGCAAATTTCTGATACTTATCAAACAGTAAATTCTGCTGATAGGGATAGAAATTGTATTCCACATACCAGGACATCATCTCCTGAACGATTTTCCGGCGATCCTCTTCAATCAAAGGAAAATCGATAGACTCAGATACTTTGTCCAAAAAAGTATTGATCTTCGTATCCATTCGCACAATTTGTTGCGGGTTGTCCCAGTTATAGAATTCATGAAAAACAGTATGACTAATCTCTTTATACCATTTTTTAGGTAGGGTGAAGGGGGTTTCTTCTAACAAATGTTCCGCGAAGGGGCGACTATACTCTAAGACTTTTTCAATCGTGTCGTCATCCTCTTGATAAATCTCTTCCGACAAATAAAAGCCTTGATACATCCGATTCAGCGTCACCAAAAGCAGATAAGCAGCCTCCTGAATCTCACGATCGTCGAGAGACACATCAAAATCGGTTGAGGTTCGCATAATAAAGCAGGTAGTGGCTTCATGGTCTACCGTAAAGGGCCACTGGTTAACGCCATAGGCCTCTGTAAAATATTCTTGATAAAAAAAACGAACCCAACGTTCATCTTTTGCGGTGATTCGAAAAGGTGCTCGTTCTAACTTTAAACCTCGGCGTTCCAAAAATTCTTCTAATGCATTGACCATTCTGTAAAAGGAAGCCTCACTCATAAACAGTTCATTGATCCAATATTCTGCATCTTGATTGGCTTCATAGAGCATCTTCTCAACAAATTGAAACTCTAACGATTCATGAAAAATCAACCCGTAGACATTCCCTAATTTATTTGAAGTTAGATTATTTAAACGTACGCCTTGAAACTTAGAATATTCGATGTAAATAAAGTCGCCCCAAAAATCATTGATAAAATCAATGTCAGATAATAAGGTTTTCACGGAGCAGTCCGCGTGTTTGGCCGCTTCTTTGACATCACACCAAGAGGGGAGCTGATCGAGGAATTCAACAAATTGAATTCGACGGTAGGTAGAAGAATTAAGTAATTTTTTCATACGGCTCTCCTTTCAAATAAAATGAATTTATTATCATAATTTTACCGATTATTTAATAAAAAAGCGAGTCATTTAACTAATGATCGAAAAATTATTGTTTTTATTGCTGAAAAAAAGAGAATGTATTAAATGTTGTTACAAATCGCAGTATTATCCAAAAACATTAGTGTTTTAAAGCTCTCTTACTTATAAATAATAAATTGATTGACTGAATTATCCAGTGTTCTGCCGTTAAAATAAACAAATCATGCTATAATTGTTTTATTAAAGTAGGGTGAGAAGGATAAGGAGTGAACAAATCGTGAAAATTGGATTTATTGGGGCGGGAAAAGTTGGAACGAATCTAGGTCGCTATTTCGATACTAAAGGTTGGCCGCTTTCAGGATTTTATAGCAAACATTATGAAGACGCTATCTTTAGTGCTAGACAAACCAACAGCCATGCTTTTTCCGAGCTTTCGGAGTGTGTAGCGGCCAGTGATTGGCTCTTTATTACGGTACCAGACGATCAGCTATTAACTGTTTGGCAGGAAGTAGAGCCGTTGCTGACAAGGGAGTATTGTCTTTTTCATTGCAGCGGATCTAAAAGTTCGGCGATTTTTGCCACAGAAAAAGCGCAGATTGCTTGTTTCTCCTTACATCCCTTGACCGCCTTTGCTACTAAATCAGTACCGCTGGAGCAGCTTGCTCAAGTCGCCTTTACCTTGGAAGGAGATCAGCAACAAACACAAGTAAAAGCTGCCTTTGCCAACTTAGAAAACCCGCTGGCAGTCATATCTGCAGAAGACAAATCGTTGTATCATGCTGCCGGTATTTTTGCTAGCAGCTTAGTAGTGGGACTAGCAACAACCGCTCAAGAAATATTTCAAACTTGTGGTTTGCCAGAAGCTTTTGCCAAGAGCGCTTGGCGTCAAGTATTCACTCAAAATGCTATGAATCTAGTGCTCAACGGGCCAAAAGAGTCACTGAGCGGGCCAATCGAAGAAAATGATTTAACTACCATAATTGAACACTTAGCTGTTTTATCACCGGAAGATGCTAAAATTTACTGTGAATTAACGAAGAAACTAATCAAACTAGCATCTGAAAAGTATCCTGAACGAGATTATCAATTTATCGAGGAAAAACTTGATTAATAAGGAAAGAAACTTGTGTTTGCAAGAAAGATAATTACGAGTAAAGGAGCTGTGAACGATGAAACTTTTATTAAAAGATCCTGAAGAGCTTCCCACGATTGAAAATTTAGCGAAATACTTGGGTACAGATAGTTTAGCCCTTTATCAGCAGCTTTTAGTAATGCTTCATAAGGAGTCCTTCAAGGAGGATTGGACTTACTATAATGATGGGAAGCATTGGCTGGCTAAGATCTTATACAAGAAAAAAAATCTCGGCTGGATCTCGATTTGGGAAAGTGGCGTTAAAATCACCGTTTATTTCGGTGAACGAATCTGGCCTCAATTGATGACGAACGCGTTATTCCAACGACTTGAAGCTAGTGGCGTCGAGATTCATAAATCCGGGAAATTAACCGCTGTTTTAGTGCCGGTTTTAGATGAGATATCATTACAAAACGCAGTCGCGCTTGTCAAATTCAAAAAAGTAGCAAAATAAAAAGGATTCGTATTCGTTTAAGACACGAATACGAATCTTTTTTCGCGATAACAGGCGAGTAGCTTAGGAAAGGGCTTCTTAAGGTTTTAGAATAATGTTAGTTTTTCTCAAACCATAACAGAGCATACTTGGAAAGTAGCAAATACCATTAGCAAGCCTTAATAAAGCCGATTTTATTGAAACGTAATCGAACAATCAAAATAATTAGCAGATAGTTAAGAAAATTATTTTGGTGAATGACTGATAATGTTTAACAGAAACAATCCAAACGAAGTATTTTAAAATAGATTCAAACGTTTAGTCGATGTTCATTGGTATCATTAGATGCCTAAGTTTACTTGTACGGATCAATAAGCTAAGTTTACTCAAACTCAATTATGGGAGTTGCTATTAAAAAGTTTGTTTCGTTCGTCGATTATTATAGCAGTAAACAACTAATTGATCCGTCGAGGAAGTTGGGAAAGTAAAATCATGTTTTCGTAACAATATGCATTTTCCCGAAAGCATGATTTTTTTGCGTTGCTTAAAACAAAAAAGAATGGATTTTAACTGTTTTGTAGACTGATCCTATGGTTTGCTATAAGGTCTTTTCAAGCTGAATTAGATCGATCAAGTTGAATTCATTTGAATAAAAAGCCATCATACCATCAAATTCGTGTTAATTTATAGCGATTTACAATGGAATTTCAACTTTAACAGCACTTAGGATGAAATTTTTAATTGTTAGCAAGTATAAAATATTTTTTTGTAGTTGTTCCCTCCAGCTGCCGATAATTGTTATTTTAATATACTAATGGATTGTTTAAAGCTTTATAGAAAGAACCATTTTTCAGTAATAGTTGATTTTATTGTTTATTCCCCTCTCCTATCTTTTTTTGAAATATGTTATTTTATAATTGACAAAAAGGTATATACCAATTATACTGTTTTTTAGAGGGATACTCCCTCTCCTAACAAAAAAAGAAAGGACTGAATCGAATGAGTCGTGAACTATTAAGAGAACGTTACGAGAAAGAATTTGAGAAATTACCAGACTTCGTACAAAAATATTTGCTCTATTTAGAAGCGATCCCCCGTTCTACCAATACGCTATACGAATACTCAAAAGAATATCGTCGCTTCCTCACCTGGCTTTTAGCCGAAGGAATTGTGCAAGCAAAAGACATTACAGAAATTAGATTGGCTGATTTTGAGCGATTGAATAAAGATAAGATCGTCTTATACAAGTCCTTTTTAAATCAATCACCAAAAAGAACCTTTGAAGAAAAAAATGAAAATGATCTGGCACAAGCTTCCTTAGGTGAACGTAATACCCACCGTTTGAAAGTGACGGTTCAGCGCAGTATTACAGCGCTGCGCTCCCTCTTTAAATACTTGGCAAATGAGGAAGTCGAGGAATATGATGAACAAATCGGCGACTACATTATTCGTCCGATGCTAAGAAGAAATATCATGGTCAATATTGAAAATGGTGGTGTGGATGCTTCCGGCGAAGTCCGAAAAGATAAAATTGAAAAGATGCTTTATTTAGATTCTGAGGCGATTGATTTTGTTGAATACGTTTATAGTGGATATGGCAACACGCTGACTTCTCGCCAAGCCAAGACGGCTTACGAAAAAAACCGGATTCGAGACACCGCGATCTTAGCCCTGTTTCTAGGTTCGGGTATCCGTCTGTCTGAACTCGTCAATACCAATGTCAGTGACCTCAACTATGAAGGCCTTTACGTTCAGGTCCAGCGGAAAGGCGATACCTTGGACCACGCGATGATCTCCCCGATCTTTATCGACTATCTCCAAGAATATATAGAACAGCGGGAAAGTTTATACAATGCGGATGATTCCGTGCCCGCGCTGTTCTTAACTAAACACAAGAATGTCGCGAAACGCATGGAAGGCGGCTCGATTGAAAAGATGATCGATAAGTACTCCACCGCCTTTGGGAAACGTACGACTCCCCACAAACTGCGTCATAGCGTTGGCACGATGGCTTTTCGAAAAACGAAAAACTTGAAAACCGTCAGTGAAATCCTAGGTCAACGTGGTACTTCCGCGACAGAAATCTATACCCATATCGTAAAAAAAGAGAAACGTTCGGTGATCAATGATTTATGGACGTAAATAGATGAATAAAAAAGGACCATTGAAGAGATAATCCCTTATCTTTTCAATGGTCTTTTTGCTTTCTATTTAAAAGAATACCTGCAAAACTATGCTTTGTTTTCTTGTTGAAGTGCCTTTAGCCCTGCCATATTAAGTAAATTCCAAGGGGTATCAAATTCCGGCTGGAAGAAGAAATCAGCATAAGCTAATTGTTCAATGGTAAATTTTGTCTGAATCGCGATTGAGATCGCATTGATATTGGCTGTTAAATCGGTTTTTGACATGATTTGTGCTCCTAAGATGGCTAGCGTCTCTGGATCATACACTAATTTAAACAGCATCCGAGTTTTCATATCGGCCGGAACAAAATCCATCAAAGTATCTTGATCCAATAAGACCGACTTCGTTTTGATCTCTAAGCGGCTGGCCATTTGGTCGTTTAAACCGGTGGAAGCAAATTTATAGTCAAACACCCGTAAAGCTGATGAGCCTTGGACACCAGGAAATGGATGATTGGCTTCGGTTAGATTTTTGGCCGCATATCGTCCTTGTCGACGCGCGTTGGTAGCTAAGGCAATATTGACAGCTGTTTGACCAGGATTGTATTGGATCAAGGTCGCGTCTCCGACTGCAAAGACATCTTCTGCACTTGTACGCATATATTCATCTGTCTTGATCATCCCATTTGGATGTAAGTCTAGCGCATCTTTCAACCACATGGTATTTGGTCGGATACCGGCAGACATCACAACTAATTCCGCTGGATATTCGCCTTTATCTGTTATGACCTTGCTGACTTTTCCATTTTCACCGACGAATTCCACGACTTTTTCTTCCATGGCTAAGTTCATGCCATTGTCGGTCATTTCTTTATCCAAAATATCTGTGAATTCTTCATCAAGATAAACGCCTAATGGACGAGTAATCACGTCTACCACCGTCACGTTTTTGCCAGCTTTGGCAAAGGCTTCGGCTGCTTCGATGCCGATATAGCCGCCGCCAACGACGACTACATTTTTGATATTCGGATTGACCGTGTCCATTTTCAGCTCAACGGTATCTTGACGACCACGCATCGTTTCAATATTTTTCAGATCGTGACCAGGAACTGGCAAGATAAATGGGTTAGCTCCCGGACTTAGAATCAATTTATCATACGTTTCAGTTCGGGTTTGCTCAGTGACGTGATCTAAGACTTCAACTTCATGTTTGTCAGGTATTACTTTGGTGATTTCAGTGTTAGTAAAAACGCGAACCCCGCGTTGTTCCATCTCTTCGGCAGTCATGTAACGAATTGAATCAACGTTTTTCACGACTCCTTCGAGATACATTTGCGTGCCTCAACCCATAAATGAGATAAAGTCGCCTTTTTCATACCACTGCACTTCCGCATCAGGATGCGTCAACAGTAGTTCTTCGACTGCTTCATAGCCGCCGTGTGAAGATCCTAAAACAATAACCTTCATAAAAATTCCCTCCTAATTTGTTAGTTACGCTTTCATTGTAGCGTAGGTTGATTGGAAAAAGACAGCTATTGGCTCATAAGGCAGAAGAACGAGGTGTATTCGATCTTAAACGGATCAAAAAAGGTGCGTAATCCTATATGGACTAAGCACCTTTTTGCAAATCGTTTGTTTCTTATGCCAAAGCATTTGGACTGGCTAACTGTGGTCCTTGGCCATAATAGGCTTGGACCCAATCGTCGTTGTCCCACATTTCAGTTTTACGACGTCCGCGGAAATAATCCCATTCAGATTCGTATTCTACTTCGATCAGTTTGCCGCCAGAGCCTAAGGTGGCCCAAGCATAATTACCAGAGTAGCCGGCAAACTTGATCCATTGAACAGGGAAATATTGCAGCTCTCCTTCTTCATCAAAGAATTCTCGTTCTTGATAATCAACACGTAGGAACATTTCGCCATTGCCATATTCAGGATTGATAGCGGCCAAAACTTGTTCGGCTTTTTCTACGGCAACATCTTCGTCTAATAACGCGCCGCTTGGGACTTCAGACAGGTCCTTTAAACTAACGAGTGCATCATTTTCAAAAATGCCGATAATGCGAGGACCGTTAATGACGAATTCGCCTGCTGGTTGTAGGCGGACAATATGGACCATGACACCATTTCGTACTTGATCGTCTTCTTCAGCAATTTTATAGTCCTCGGGAATTGTCACGGCGTAGTTGATCATTTCTAAGTAATCCATTGTTTTGCCTTCTTTCTTACCATTCAAAATCGTCAAGCTGTTCTTCCAGCTCTCGAATTTGCTCTTGCAGTAGTTGAATCTCTTCTTTGATTTCTTCTAAGGTGGCGCCACTAGTGCTGTAGCCTTTATAGTAGGCTGTCATATAATCATTGTCTTCTAGGCGTTGCAACCGATCTCTAAGCTGACCTAAAAGCTCAAGGTTGTTTTCGTATTGTAGTTCGTTCATGGCTGTCACTCCTTTTGTTTAGGCTAAAGCATTCGGGCTAGCTAATTGTGGCCCTTTGCCTTCTCTAGCCAAGACCCAATCATCGTTGTCCCACATTTCCGTTTTGCGGCGGCCCCGGAAGTAATCCCAACGTGAATCAATCTCCATTTCGATCAATTGATTGTCGGCACCTAAAGTGACCCAATTATAGCTGCCGTTGGAATGACCGAATTTGATCCATAGAACAGGAAACTGGCTGGTTCTTCCTGATTCATCGACGAATTCTCGTTGTTGATGTTCGATCCGAATAAAGGATAAGCCCCGAGCATAGCTGCGATTGCTTTTTGAGAAGATATCTTTGGCAACGGCTTCTGCTCGCTCACTTGATGCTAGCTTGCCACTGGGAACCGAAGTTAGATTTTTAACGCTGACTAAAGTATCTTTGACAAAAATCGCGATGATCCGTGGACCATTCAGCTTAAATTCGCCGTCCTTTTGAAAACGCCAAATCGTTACGTCTTGTTTATTCCGGCGTTCGGTTTTTTCTTCGACTAATTGATAGCCTTCTGGGATAGTCACGACTTTGTTTAATAATTCTTTTCTTTCCATTTTACAGACTTCCTTTTCATTCACTTAATTTATTTATTATCTCGATAAAACTCGTTTGTTCTTCGAGGTCAAGCGGTGCAAAAAAATCTTCGTTGGCCTTTTGTAAAGCCTCTGGAATCACTTGGTAGATTTCTGCCCCTTTACTTGTTAACGACAAGAGATAGCCTCGGCGATCATCAGGGTTTTCTTTTCTCAAAATATAATCGCTATCCATTAATTTTTTGATGGCTCGCGTCACATTGCTAGCATTGACGCCAGTCAGTTGAACTAATTTTTCTTGAGGCAAATCTCCAAAATCGTGGAGCTTCAAAATATAATAGTAGAGACTGGAATTTAATTGATAAGGCGCCAAATAACGATCAATCAATTTGACATAACGACGACTGACAGTAGGCAATTGCTTCAAAGTATCGATATCACTTATAGAATGCTGCAACACAGTCACTCCCTCTCCTTTTTTCAAGTCGCAACAGTTTAATTACTTGCGCAAGCAAATAATAAACCCTATAATACCTTTAGTCAAACAAAATGTTTCACTTTGGAGGAATAAATTTTGCATAAAACAAATACTAAATGGATGACCGTCGCGATTTATCTAGCTACCTTAGTTACCGCTATCGAATCGACAATCGTGGTAACAGCGACCCGTTCGATCGTCAATGACCTTGGCAGCTCAGAATTGACTGCTCTCATCTTCTCTACTTACTTATTTTCAAGTGCCCTAGCGACACCGATCTTCGGACGGATGGCCGATAATTATGGTAAAAAGAAAATTTTTCAAGCCGGCCTTTTGTTGTTCTTAGTCGGAACGATTCTCTGTGGCGTATCGATTTCTGGCAGTATGCTTTTTGGTGCGCGGATCATTCAAGGGATTGGTGCTGGTGGCATTATGCCGATGACTTTCGCCTTGATCGGTGAGCTTTTTGATCTGAAGACCCGGACAAAAGTGATGGGGCTAAATAATTCAGCTTGGGGAATCGCCTCATTAATTGCACCATTATTAGGCGGCTTGATTCTGCGGAGCCTTACTTGGCACTGGATCTTCTTTATCAATGTTCCTTTTGTCTTGATTGTACTGGCGATTGTTCAAGTCTTTTATCAAGAAAAAGAAACAGCGGCAACACCTCAAAAGGGCGCCTTTCAACAGTACAGCTATTTCATTTTCGGATTGTTAGTATTACTGAGTGGTATCCAATTATTTAATCTTCAATTAGTATTCGGCGCGCTAGTCTTGATCGCCGGCGTGATTGCTCTGTACTTCTTCTATCAGAAAGAGAAAAAAGCGCCAAGTCCGATTATTCCTATTGGTACGATTAAAATCAGCGCGTTCCGGCTATTAACGATTTGTGTCTTTTTGATCAACGGAGCGTTGATTGGATTTCAAGTTTATTTGCCGATGTGGGTTCAAACAGAATTACAACTCTCACCAACTTTAGCTGGTTTAGCTTTACTGCCCTCTTCAATCGCCTTTATTTTAGGTTCTTACTATTCAGGCAAGCTGTTGACTCGTTTTGGTCAAAAGAAGCTGTTGCAGCTAGTAATTGGCGGCGCATTGATTGGGTTTCTATTTTTAAGCCTAGTGCCTAGTAGCACTGGCTATCCAATTTTACTGATCTTTTCAAGCTTTCTAGGTTTTTTCATTGGAACCGGTGTGACGATCAGTGTGATTTCTGCCCAAAGTTATGCATCACAACAAAATCTCAGCACTGTTTCGGGATTCATTACTCTGTGTCGTACGTTGGGGCAAAGCTTTATGGTGACTTTTCTCGGGGTGATCAACCAACGGATTTTCGCTGCCCAACAGCAGCCAATCGCCGGTTATCACGGAGTGTACTTCGCTATCAGCATCATCTTTGTTTTTCTACTGCTGGTTGTTAGCTTGGAGCGAAGCCAAAAAACAGAATAAAAAGAATGGATTGGAATACCAATTAAGGTTCAGAACCTCTGGTATTTCAATCCATTTGTCTCTCTAAAATAAACACGACAATAAAAGGATTATAATGACTAAAAAAGCGATTTTAGGGTGGCGAATTTAACCCAAAAATAATTGCGCCAAATCTAAAATGGTCATTTTTTAACAATATTTTATTCACAAAAGATGATTTATAAGTCGGATTTTTTGAAATCACTTTCATTTTATGCCACACTAGATAGTAATTAATCAATGGAGGTCGATAAAATGGAAAGAATTTTTGCCAGTCCGTCGCGTTATATTCAAGGCAAAGGAATGCTCAAAGAAGGGATCAAATACATTAAGACCCTCGGAAAAACTGCCTTGTTGATCACCGATGAAGATGTGTGGGAAATTGTCGGAAAAGATTTATTTGAGCGAATGAAAGAAAATGAGATGAAGCCGATCGAAGAAATTTTCGGTGGTGAGGCATCGGAAAAGGAAATCAAACGGATCAGTAAAAAGGCAAAAGATGAGGATATCGAAGTGATTGTCGCACTCGGTGGAGGCAAAGCCATTGATACCGGTAAAGCGATTGCGGATGATTTCAAGTTGCCCTTGGCGGTGCTGCCAACAGTCGCTTCAACTGACGCACCGACTTCGGCCCTTTCGGTGATCTATTCACCAGAAGGTAATTTTGAAAAATATCGTTTTTACGATAAAAATCCCGATCTCGTCTTAGTCGATACGGAAGTGATTGTCAACGCACCAGCAGAATTGTTAGCAGATGGGATCGCTGATGCGTTGGCCACGTTAGTAGAAGCACGGGCAGTCGCACAAAAAAATGGGCAAACCATGGCGGGGGGTTCTCAAACAGCGGCTGGCATGGCAATCGCTGTTAAAGCCGAAGAAATATTATTTGAAAATGCCTTAAAGGCGATTGAAGCCAACAAAGCCCATGTCGTAACCAAAGCTTTTGAAGAAATCGTCGAAGCCAATACATTATTAAGCGGATTAGGCTTTGAAAGTGCTGGTCTAGCCGCGGCTCATGCGATTCATAATGGCTTTACCGTCATGGATGGCGATATCCACCATCTTTCCCACGGACAAAAAGTCGCGTACGGCACCCTCACCCAACTTATGTTGGAGAATGCGGACTCTGATGAATTGGATGATTATATCGAGCTCTATCAATTGCTTGATTTGCCGACGACCTTAGAAGAAATGCATTTAGCTCACGCTTCCTATGAGGATTTACTAAAAATCGGAGAGCAAGCAACAATCGAAGGGGAAACGATTCATGAAATGCCTTTCGAAGTGACAGCAGAAGATGTCGCCGCGGCGATGAAAGCCGTGGATGCTTATGTCACTACCTACTTTCCGAGATAAGAAACAATCAACAAAGAGGGCAAAGTCGATCATGATCGACTTTGTCCTCTTTTTTTGACTATAAAATCACTGATAAAAATCAAATTTACTAACCACTACTTACCTCCTTAAAAATAGGCAATTATCCGTAAATTAGCATTGAAAGCTGAGCGTTTTATCTGTTTAAACTATGACAGCAAAGAGGTATACTCACTTCAAAGAAGTTAGGACAGAAACGAGGAAGTTGAAATGAAAACGATTACTTATATTTATTCCGTGAATGCCCGCGGAACGATCTTGAAAAGCAGCGGGTCTGGTATTCTTTGGAATAGAGCAAAAAATTTTCAAACCGAATTAATCAAAGCGTTCGCTCCCGATTGGCAAGTCAGCTTTATCAGTCTAGATACATTTACTAATTCAGTCCCTGAATCCGATGTTATCGTGTTTAATGAAATGGATACGCCGTATATTCCTAAGGTGATTCAAACTAAGGCATTGCCAATCAGTTATGTAGAAATTGCTAAGACCGATATCGCTGGTATAAAACAAAGGGTTGAGGCTTTTTACCAAGCTCAGTGAACGATGTTCCAGAGTAAGATTAGAAGAAGGAGCTGAACTAAATGGGAAACGCTGCTGAAGAAAAAGTCCTGCTGTTACTTCAAGGAATCGAAGAGAATTTAGCTAAAGAAGCTACGGCTACTAAAGTTTATTCTATCTTAAAGTCCGCTATCATCGAGTTGTCTGCGCCAAAGATTCATGGGCTGCAATTTAAAGCTTTGCTGCATGATCTGCTCCAAAAAATAAATATAGAAATTGGCTTGAATGGACTAAAACTAGATGATGATTCACAAAATAAATGGAATGAATTAGAGGCCCTTTATTTTGAAGGATTAGGCTCTTGGGCCAAAAGCACTACTTTAGCGAGAGTATTGGGAAGTCAGCAATAAAAGGAAGCCCCTCCCCTGAGTTCCAGAAAAATAACTTAAAAAAGGAGCAATGACATGCTATTTGACCCCTTCATCCAAAAACAAAAGGAGCAGCCGAGATGGCAAATCCCTATTTTTAGATTTGGAATTGGAATACTGAGCAGAGCGCCATTTATCTTACCTTTTTACCTCCTTTCCTTCTTCATTAATCACGGAATAAAGCTAAGAGATATGATCGTTTTCAGCATTTTTTGGTTTATCGGAGCGATCATTTTTGTTTTTGTACAAAAATAAATAGGGGAAATATCGTAACAAGACTAGGCTTTTTTTAAGCTCTGCTCCCTTATAAACGTTCTCGCTCAACTTGCTATACTTATTAATGGACACTTGATGTCTTCCTAATCAGCACCTGATTAAAACCGCAACTGAAAAACCGAAATTTCCGGCGGTACACAAAAACGAGCATGGATTGACGTGGTACCAAGGCCTGTATTGACGTACAATTTTGTCTGATCGCTTAATTCATATAATCCACGAACATATTTTTCAGCCAGTATATTTTTTACTTGATAGAAAGGCAAGCGAACTTGGCCGCCGTGGCTGTGCCCGGCTAAAACTAATTGGGTATTGGTTCCGACAAATTTATCTGCCACATCTGGTTCGTGAGTCAAAAGAATCGAATAATCGTATTTCTCCCGATAAGTCAATGTTTCCGTTACCGAAGGATTCCCTAGCAACGAATCATCCAGACCACCGATAAAGACTTTTTTACCGTTAGTCAGTGTGATCGTTTCCCCAGCATTTTTCAATACCTCAAAGTTTGCAGCGTTCATGACTCGTTCATAAACAGTCGCAGCGCCACCGCCATAATCGTGGTTGCCCCAAACCGCAAATTTACCAATGGTTGCCTTCATGGCTTTAAGCTTCTCGATGATTTCTTGTTCGTGTTGATACTTAGCGTAATTATCAAAAAGATCGCCAGTGAAAACAATTATATCCGGTTTTTCATGATTGACTTTACGGATCACCTTGTCTAAACGATTCGTAGCGTAACTATCAGAAACTTGAATATCTGATAATTGCAGCACCTTCAATTCTTTTGGTAGCGAGGATTCACCCAACTGCAAGCGATGAACGATCGCCAAATTTGGTTCGATCTTAAAGGCGTAAAATGGAACTGCCGCCAGCAGTAAAAACACGCCAATCACAATTTTCTTGATCATACGTCTGCTCCTTTCTGTTTGATTTTAAATTCTGTTCGATTTACCCGAAGGTTATCTTTGACAGCCATGATAGTTAGTGCACTGCCCGATAGCAGTAACGCGATTGTCAAGCTGACAATAATGACTTTTCGTTTTGTCTTATTATTCATCTATTTCGCCTCCATGAAACAAAGAATAACTAAGAATTATGCAAAACTTGTGCAAAAGAAAAGGCTGTTACAGAAGCCACGCCTGGAACGCCGTTTATTCAGAAAAAGGAGATGTGATCAGACTTTTGTCACACCTCCTTTGCGCTATTTATTTTTAGCTAGGTAAATTAATTGTCGCTCGAAAGCGTCCATCAGTAGATTGTAAGGTCAGCTTCCCGCCTAAGAGTTGGAGGCTTTGCGCCACGATGGAAAGCCCTAAGCCGGTGCCTGACAAATGATTGTTTCTCGAGGCTTCACCGACAACAAAAGGCTCAGCTAATTGAGCAAGCTGCTGTTGCGATATTTCTGACGCCGAATTTTCGAAAATTAACTGGTAATACTGCTGCTTTTTTTCTCCGGTAATTTTCATGTGTTGATCCAAGCTGTATTTCATCCCATTCGTCACTAAATTCAAGACGATCATGCGCAGCATAGATTCATTTGTCTGAAGTTCACAGGGCTCTATGACCGAATCAATTTGAAATTTCGGATCAATGATCCGTTGCTGCTGCAATTCCTTGGTTACTAGTTCTTGAATAGCAATCGTTTCAAAGGTCAGCTCTTCTTTTAACTGCCGGCTATAGGCTAAAATATTTGCGACCAACTCATTCATATCGATCAGCTGTTGATTGATATCACTTAGAAAATCAGGATTTTCCAGTCCCATTTCTTCCCCATCAACGAGTAATTGAATAACGGATAAGGGTGTTTTCAGCTCATGGGCAAGGTTGGCCGAAAAAGCCTTCAAGCGATCATTCCGTTCTAACAATTCCAGCTCGTGCTGCTGCAATGAATCTTTCATCTGGCTGATGGACTGGCTCAAGCTGCTTAGCTCATTTTCTTCTTGAATATCAGATTCCGTAAAATCCAAAGCCGATATTTGCCGTGTCGCTTGTTCTAAGCGCGTGATGGGCTTGATGATCTGGTTCCGCACCAGCAGGACCACCAGGCCAAACAATAAAATCAAAAAGATCAACGTTGCCACGACTAAGATCGGCAGCAACGTATGGATCGCGGCCTTGAAATCAGGAATACTCGTACCGATTAAATACAAGCTGTCTCCATGAGTAAGAAAAATCGTATAAAAATCACTTTTCTGTTTCGTTTGATTGTATAATCGCTGGACTGCACGACCAGCCTGTGTTTGTTTAAGAGTTGACTGATCGACCCAGAAACGATTGAGGGAGATGCCTTCGCGGGTCAAGCGAAAAGAAAGCTCATCTGTCAATTCTTCGGAGCTGGTTGTTTGCTCGTCAAACGTGAGTACCACCACATCTTTTGGATAATGATGGCTGCCTTGCTGAATCAGTTTTTGGGTTGCTTTGACGGGTTGTTCCATTTTCCAATAATAATAAGTCGGAAAGATCCAGCGATAAAAAAGGGCTCCAAACAAAACCAGCAGGATAAAAATGATTCCCGTTCTTCGGATAAAGGAGCCGGTCAAGCTATTTTTGCGGAATTTCAAAGCGATACCCCGTGCCATAGACAGTATGGATATAAGCTTTGCCGATCTTGTCTCGCAAGATACGGATAAAACTGTCGACCGTTCTTTCATCATTTTCGTGATCGGCCCCCCAGACAGAGAGAAGAATCTGTTCACGGGTCAACGCCAGGCCTTGATTTTGATAAAGATAATACAGCATTTCATATTCTCTTTTGGTCAAGCTTAATGCCACACTATTTAGTAAGACGCGTTGCTCGTTCGGGATAAATATTAACGGCTGACTAAGATCTTGTTGAATCACTCCTAATAATTTTGCCGCTCGTGCTAGCAGAACAGTGGCGTGAAAAGGTTTGGCTAAATAATCATCGACGCCCGTCACCAAGGCTTGCACTTCATCTTCCGGTAAATTTTTCGCAGTAAGCATCAAAATCTTGACGGCACGCTCCTGTTTCATTTGCTGAACCACTTCGATTCCGTTGAACTTTGGCATCATCCAGTCCAGCACGACTAGATCAAATTTTTCAGTATAAAAAGCCTCCAGCGCCTCTTCGCCATCTCGAGCTTCAGTGACGAAATAGCCCGCCTTTTCAAAAAACTTACGTAATAACTCCCGCATTTTATCTTCATCTTCACACAGTAAAATTCTCATTGTTAAATCCCTTTCCATTGACTATCGTTTCCTATTATAAATTTTGAATTGGGAAAACCAACGCTTAGTGACGGGATTTACGACTTATTTTCTATATTCTTATACTTAACTCAAACTTTCATCAAAAAAGGCCGATCCCGTTAGATCGACCTTCACTCCGATTTCTACTTTAAGGAAGTGCTTTGATAACTTTACAAGGCGTACCATAAGCCAGAACATTAGGTGGAATATCCTTAGTAACAAGGCTCCCTGCCCCGATCACGGAATTCTCACCGATCGTGACCCCTGGTAAAACGATTGTGCCAGCACCTAACCAGACATTTTTCTCGATGCTGACTGGTAAATTGGATTGGGCTTTCTTCAAACGCAGCTCTGGTGACAAAGGATGGGTTGCAGTACACAGGGTCACATTAGGCCCAATCATAGCCTCATCTTGGATCTCGATCTTCGTATCGTCGACTAAAGACAAACCAAAATTAGCATAGACATTTTTACCAAAATACGTATTCTTGCCCCAATTGGCTTGAAATGGCGGCTCGATATAGGAGCCCTCTCCAAAACTGCCTAACAATTCCGCTAAGATTTTTGCCTTTTCTTCTTGCTTACTTGGCAGCGTATGATTGAATTGGAATAATAAATCGCGATCGGTGTCCGTCTTTTATGAAAAAAGATCCCTAATAAAATGACGATCAATAAAATACTCAAAAGCTTGAATGGCGCAAATAAATTGGCTGTTTCCGAAATTAATTGTAGCGTACTTAAACCAAAGGGTGCAATGAAATTTTTCTACATCAAATAATTTAGATGTTCCCGATAAACTTCGAATCGGTCAAGATCATTTCTGGCTCTAACAAAACACCAGACTGCAAACCTTTTTCATGGACAAAAAGCGATTCTTTTCAAACATAATTACCTTTAAGAAAGCAAAATAAGATCTGGCGGTGTCCATTTTTGGAGACCGTTTTTTTTATTGCTGCTAAACTTATTTTTGAGTGAAATCCACTAATTTCATATGCGATATTTTTAGTCCATTAAATTTATCTAATTTACCTCCCTCCATCTGCTATAATTATTGTAATAAGCAGATGTAAAAGCTTTTTTACTCTTAAGTGAAGCCTTTTTTACGTGAGCGGAAACGCTTTTTGATTTCTTTTCAGGTAATATTCGATGAAAATGGAGGTGTACCAAATGGAAGTCGGTGAACGCTTAAAAGCTCGACGAAATGAATTAAATTTAACGCAAGATCAAGTGGCTGAGTCGTTGGGGATCACGCGTCAAACCATGTCTAATTGGGAAAATGGACGCAGCTATCCTGATATCGAGCGAGTGATTCGTTTATCAGAACTTTATGCCTTGTCATTGGACGAATTATTGAAAGGAGATCAAAAGATGGTTAGACATTTACAAGAAAATACGGTGGTGAATCACTTTCTCAAACTCTTTATTGGCATGTTGCTGGTGAATGTTGCGTTGATGGTGGTCTTGATGCTAGTTCAATCAATGAGTGAGACCTTTTTATTTATGATTTTTGCGCTGATTGGGCTAAATACGTTGTCACTGTTTTATTTGATCATTAAGAAAATTTAGGAGCTGATCGTATGAATATAATGGCTATCATGATTTTTCTCATGCTCGGCTTTATCATTGCAGCCGTGTTGATGTGTTACTACATCTACTCATTGGTTTTAATTGACGCAAAAAGCCGCGGGATCAAAAATCCCAAATTTTGGTCACTCATTGCAGCCGGTGGACAAAGAGGCGAAGGCCTTCTGCTCTATCTATTCTCCCGTAGAAAAACAACCAGTAGTATGTCTTCAGCAGAAATCGAGCAAGTCGGTGGCTTGAAAAGGAAAATATATTGCGTGATGGCGGTCTTTTTATTTCTCTTTTTGTTAGCTGTCCTGCTGATCTTTCAATCCGCTTAAAAAGGAGTTGGCTTTTTTAGCCAGCTCCTTTATTGTTTGTTGTGAGAAACTACTTGTGCTTTTTCCAACTCAAGCAAATAGTGTTTTCTTTCCAAGCCGCCCGCATAACCGGTCAAATTGCCATCTCGACCAATCACCCGATGACAAGGGATCACGATAGCGATTTTGTTCAACCCATTGGCCCGCCCCACCGCGCGAACTTTATTTTTATCGCCTAAACGTAGTGCGATATCTTGATAACTCAAAGTTTTTCCCATGGGAATCGTCTCTAAAATTTTCCAGACTTCTTTTTGAAATGGTGAGCCATCATAAAACAGCGGTAATGAAAATTCAGTCCGTTCTCCATTAAAGTATTCACCTATTTGTTCCTCAACTTGCTGGTTTAACTTTGTTTGACCATAGATAATGCGGAAATTGTATTTCTTCCGTAAGCTTGCGATTTCACGTTCCAGTCCTCGCCGATCTTCAAACTCCAATAAATATAAATAAGCATCATCGGTCAGACACAGCATTCTTCCTAGCGGTGTTGCGATAAACGACGCATTCAAGGTGTGCACCGCGGTTTTCTTTGCAGAATTTCCCATGATTTTCGTAAAAGCATCATTGAACCCGCTGGAGGATTCATAGCCTGTGTCCAATTGCTGGTCGATCACTTTACTGCCATGACTGATCTCCTTGAAGGCCAGCCCCATCCGCCGAGCACGAGCATATTGAACAAAGGTCATATTATAAATGGCCTTAAACTTTCTGCGAGCAGTCGTCGAGTTCAAGCCCAGTGCCGCAAAATCCGAATCCCGCCAGCGTTTTTCTGGCTGTTCCTCAACCGCCTTGACTAATAGCTGAACCTCCTCAGGAATCGCCTGGGGAAAAGAAAGCGGCTGACAAATTTTACAAGGGCGATAGCCTGCCAATAACGCTTCTTCCGCGGTTTGATAAAACTCACAGTTTTCCATTTTAGGTTTTCGTGCGCGACACGTCGGATGACAAAAGATCCCTGTCGTCTTGATCCCTGCAAAAAAGATGCCATCGTAATTTCGATCCTTTTCGATCAAGGCTTGGTAATACTCCTGCTGTTTTTCTTTCGCAGTTATCATACCCATCCCTCCTTAGATTCTTAGTATAGCTTGATTCCACCCTCATTTCTCTCGAAAAATGGACAACTATTTTTTTCTGATTTATACTTTTCATACAAAGGAGCTGTCGTAAATGAATCAACAAGAAGCCAATCGCCGAATGGAGGAGGAAATTCAATTTTTCCCTTGGTTCATCCAAAATTATTTCCGTAAAAAAAGCGGAGACCAATACTCTTCCATCACTTTGTATGAATATGCCAAAGAATATCGACGCTTTTTAACTTGGCTGATTCAAGAAGGCTTTTCTTCAGCCACCGAATTGTCAGAAGTCACGCTAGCTGAATTCGCGGCGTTATGGCCGGAGGATTTGGAATTTTATAAAGCCCATTTAGTTAAAGCTCCGAAAATTTTAAAAGAATCCACCCAAAAACGCTTAGAAGAAAGTGAACAGTCTCTGCCCTTACGGCAAAATGCCACCGTTCAACGGGGTATCACCGCCGTCCGCTCACTTTTTAATTACTTAGCTGAAGCAGTTGATCGCACTACCGGCAAACCTTATCTTGAACACAATATGATGCGAAAAGTCGCAAATGTCAAGGATAATAAAACCATGGCCGAGCGAGGTGCGGCCATTGAGAAGAAACTTTTTTTAGACGAAGAAGCGCTGGATTTTCTTGATTTTGTTGAACATCGCTACCTGGAAACTCTTGAAAGTCGTCAAGCGATTACGGCTTTTAAAAAGAATCAAATCCGTGATTTGGCGATCATCGGACTCTTTTTAGGAACGGGTATGCGCCTATCTGAATTAGTCAATATGAATGTCCAAGATTTAGATTTAGCCGCTGGGGAAGCTCGGGTCTATCGTAAAGGCGGAAAATGGGACATGGTTGTGATCTCTTCAGTTGCGATCGAGTTTTTGACAGAATACCTAGCTCAGCGTAATATTCTTTATCAGCCCGATGAAAATGAGCCTGCCTTATTTTTGACCCGTTATCGAGGCAAAGCCAAACGGATCGCCGGTGGAGCTGTCGAGGCCATGGTAGGGAAATATTCCGAAGCCTTCAAAATCAAGATATCGCCCCATAAATTACGTCACTCGGTTGCGACCCAGTTGTACACGAAAACCAATTCTTTGGTCCAAGTCGCTGAACAATTAGGCCAATCAGGCACTTCCGCTACAACGGTTTACACCCATATCGCTGGCAAGAAAAAACGAGATGCCATGAATGATTTGTGGACGTGAATGTGCTTATTCCATAAAAAAGACAAAGTAAGATCGTGAAGACCTTGCTTTGTCTTTTTTGGTTCGTATCAATGTTACAAGCTTATGGATTTCAATTTGTCTCTTTCAAACGAGCTATGACCGATCAACTTGAGAAGAGTAGATATCTGCTTGGGTCCATTTAAAATCACCCTACCGAGTGCGATATAATACTGGGCAGCTTATTTTTTACGCCACACTCAACCGTTTCATCCTGAAATAAGTAACACCATCAAAAACGATTTTTAATACAAACATGACTCCTACAGTCAAGGCAATGTTGGCAAGGAATGAATGGAAGAAGAAGAGATTATCGCGACTCATCCAAAGCATGACTTTATCAATTGACATGGTGTTGATGGGAAACAGATAGAGAATTTTATTAGGGATACCTGCCAAAAAGACATTGGTTAACACTTGCGGCAGAAAGAAGATTCCTAAAGAAATCGCTAATGCGCTAAATGGTGAGCCGCTCAAGCTTGAGATGAACATCGTGATTCCCGCAATGAAAAGCAAACCGATCAAATGAAAAGCTAGCCCAAACAAATAAGCTTGCAAATTCGTCCAGCCTAATGGAAAATCAAAAATCTTCCAGTCCAGATTGGCTTGCACACTGACGTCCCAACCACTGAATCCATAATAACTGCCAAAGACTACCAAAATAATTCCCTGCACCATTAAAAACGTTCCGATTGTTAACAGAGTTCCTACTAAAAGCTTCGAAGAAATCATTTTCGTCCGCCCATATCTCGTCGAAAGAAGCAGTGGTAGAATATTTTTAGTCGTATCATTGGCAAAGAGCAAGGAACAAAAAAGGATCACGAAAAGAGCGACAGGAATAAAGGCTCCGGCTGTGACTTTAAATAAATCAGACCAAGTCTTAAAGTTCCCGATCTTGATCGGAAAGTCCGTCTTTTTGAAGCCGACCTCTTTCATGGACAATAGATTGACCTGATCAATCGTGTAAGGCTCCTTTTTTTCTATTGCCTCCAACATTTTATTATAGATATTTTCATTTCTGGAAGGGACGGTAAAAGTATCCACGACTGCCCATTGAAAATAATCAAAATAATCTCTTTTGGCCAGTGTTTTTTCCCGATAGATATCTAAGTAATCAGAAACAATCGTCTTTACTTTGCCATCAGTTAATTCTCCTTGATACTCCTTTGCAAAGTTCAGATTTCTTTCAATCGAACTGCGGCTGTCTAAGGATGAGTGACCGCCAGTCAGCTGAGAATTAAAGAACTGGATATAAAATAAGGCGAAAAGACTCATTAGAATGATGATTCCCGCACCAATAAATGATTTGTTTTTAAAAATTTTGATAAACTCAAATTTCAGGATTCCCATTAATTCCCCTCCTCCTTACGAAAATAATAGAGGTATAGATCTTCCAAACTAGCTTGGACCGCGATTGCATTTTCGGCTGGTTTTTCAGCTGAGATGATTCGTAAGACAACCTGATCTCCCTCGTATTTTTGATTGCTGATGGGATAGCTTCCGTAAAAGAAAGAGCTATCCGCTTGGGTCGTCTTGACTTCCCAGACACTAGCTTGGACATTCATTAATAACTTCTCAACGGTTCCCCGATCTTGGATCACGCCTTGATTCAACACTAGTACCTCGTCCGAAATGTACTCCACATCAGAAACAATATGAGTCGATAGAAAAATGATTTTGTTTTCCGATAACGAGCTGATCAGATTTCGAAAGCGAACCCGTTCTTTCGGATCTAAGCCCACAGTTGGCTCATCAAGAATCAGGACCTCTGGATCGTTGATCAGTGCTTGAGCGATCCCTAAGCGCTGCTTCATTCCGCCAGAATATTTTTTGATTTTTTTGTTTTTTTCCGTTGCTAATCCCACTAAATCTAATAATTCTTGACATCTGCGCTGAGCAACTTTTCCTCTTAATCCTTTTAACGCTGCGATGTAAAGCATAAATTTCAGCCCTGAAAACTCCGCGTAGTAACTAAAATCTTGGGGCAAAAAACCGAGAATTGAGCGAAAGCTTTCGCTATTTACTGAAATATCCTGATCGTTATAGGTTATCTCTCCTTCATCCGGCTTGATCACACCACAGATCACTCTGAATAAGGTCGTCTTGCCAGATCCATTTGCCCCCAGTAAACCATACACGCCAGGAGTCAACGTCATATTGATAGTATCTAATGCTTTTTTTCCGTCAAAGCTTTTAGTGATCCCTTTAATTTTCAATTTCATAAAATGATCCCTCCCGTGTGATCGCCAGCATTTTTTTAATTAATCCGATTAATCCCATCAGTGTTAAACTGTAGACGATCCCCCAATACAATAGCGGTACTTGATAAATATTAACCAGACTGGAAACGATGATCGCAGCTGCTACTAAAATCCCCGACGTACTCCACAGCACAATATTCGTTAGTCGATTCCTAAAGAGCGTAAAAACTGAAAACAATACAATACAAAAAACATTATATGGAGCTAGTAAAAACAACGCGAATTGAAAAAATGAACCGGAAAAAAAGTGTCCCGCTGCGAGAGCCAAAAAGAAAATAAATAGCAAATCAAAAATACCAAAAGCTAGTAGTTTCATCGCCGTATGCTGCTTTAAATCATATTTAAAAGTCTGTTCCAGTTCCCACATTCTGGTTGTATAGCTTTTAAAAACTTCATCTGCAAAAAAGATCGCTGAAAAAAGAACCAATCCAGTCAAGCCTTTCAGTAATAGCTCGAAGTCCATTCTTTTTGAGACCAAAAAGCCCAACGAAAGCCCTACTAAGACAAATTGCAAACACCATAATTTCCAGCTGATAAATCGTATCGAAGAAAAAAACAAACGACTATACGAAACTTGCTGAACTTGATTCTTCAACATTTGTTTGGTGCCTTGAATGATGATCTTTTCGCGATTTGAGTATTCATCCTTCGGTTTGATCTGTTTATTCAAAAGAAATGTCCTCCTTTTCCAGTTCTTGTTTCATTTTTACTAGGCCTTGATAGATTCGTGATTGGGTCGTCGCCACACTGGCATTGGTGATCTTGGCAATTTCCTTCACCTTCAACTCATGGTAGTACTTTAATATAACGGCTTCTCGTTGGTATTCTGGCAAATGATCCAATGCCTGCTGAATCATCTGAGCTTTTTCATCCAAGATCACCGGTTCATTGGTTTGGTCGTTTAGCAATAAATCATAGGCTTCATCAAAACTTGATTCATCTAATTTGTGCCGTTTGCTAAAGTTATTGCAAGTATTCACGGCCACTGTGTATAGGTAATTGAAAAAGCTGCCTGAGAACTGATAAGAATCAATCTTACTGATCACTTTCATAAAGGTGTCTTGCGTCAGATCCTCTGCTAACACATGATTGCCAAAAAAGTGCCGCTTGCAATACTGATAAATTTGGTCATAATATTTCTCAACCAGCTGCTCCCATGCATCCACGTCTCCTCTTTTGATTCTTAAGATAATTAGATAATCTTTGATTCTTCTCACCCGCTTACTTTTTCAACTTTTTAAAACATGCTAAAACTCACTCTATTATATGCTTAATTCTTTGTTGGTTTTCTTAAATACTCAAGAAAAACGGCAGAGAATATTCGTTGCATTTCTGGGTTACTCCTTTCTGAATTATTGGTTCTTTCACTATGGATTAACAACGGAAAGAAGAAAATCATTTAAAGATTAGAAAAATCTAATAATCAGATTTAATATTCTATTGCACTTGTGGTTTGGCTTTTACTTAGCTAAGCACGAACAAATAGAAGGCTATTCGACGAAATCCATCGCCAAGCAACCTTCACTTCACCTTCTATTTTGATTTGGATGATTTTGCCGGAATCTATTCAGCTCCGTCAGATGTCCAGCCAGATAGAAGAACAATCTAAATAATGGAAAAATTTTGTTTCTATCAGTGACACAGTCATCTTTTGGCAAATCTCTAAAGAAAAAATTGATAGGTGTGACGTTAAATCCGCTCTATCTCCTTATATTCAGTAGGCGTCATTCCCATCTCCGCTTTAAAAACTTTCGCAAAGTAATTGCTATTACTAAAGCCAACAGCAGCGGCAGTCTCCGCTACACTTTTTCCTTGCCAGAGAAGCTCTAACGACTTTGATATTCGATATTTTCGCAAATAAGCCATTGGTGGATAGTGATAGGCCTCTTCAAACAAACGGATTAACTTAAAAGTCGAAAGTTTAAATGGCTTTGCCAACATTTCTAAGCTTATATCTTCAGAAAAATGATTTTCTAAATAGTTTTTGAGCTCTTTGGCTAACGGATTTTGCTCGACCTTCAGCAGCTGCATCTCTTGTTTTAAAGCCAAGAAAAAATCAAAGGTCAGTCGTGCATTTTCCAGTAAAGAAAGGTCTGGCTGGTTTTGGAATTGTTCAAACAGTCCTTGCAGCTGCTGATAAAATTTATCAGAGCTTTGTTGAAAGACCTGGCTTGGTGTCGGCAACCATTGACGAATAGTTGGTGAAAATTCAAGATATAAAAAGGACCAATCCGTGCCATAATAAGCAAATTTTCCAGGAGTCTCAGCTAGAAAGAAATCGCCCTTTTGTAACGTTTGCTTCTTTCCACTACTTAAAAAATACCCAGTCCCGGATAAAGTGTATTGCATGATGATTTGATGATCTTTTCGATTACTACTATCCCAGTAATATTCCTCACCGCCCTGACCTTTCCCTAAGCCTTTGATAAAAGGCAGATTTTGATGATCCAAATAATAAAATTGAAGAAAGAAATCTTGCAATTTTTTACCCTCCAGAAAATTATTTTCTCTTGTGACGCTTCTTCTATTCCCTTATGCTTTTAGTATAAAACAGGAGAGGATGAATAACCATGCCTATTTCGTTTGATCAAAAGCAACAGTTTTTTCACTTGAAGAATCACGAAATTAGTTATGTAATAGGAATCGAAAAAGGGAAATATCTTACCCATCGCTATTTTGGAAAAGCTTTATCCAGCTATCATGGATGCAATGAATTGCAACGAATTGATCGTGGCTTTGCGACTAATCCAATACCAGCGGATCGAACCTTTTCTTTGAACGCTCTTCCGATGGAAACAAGTACCCAAGGCAATGGAGATCATCGAATCGCGAATTATCAGATCCGTAATCAAAAAGGCCACAATGTAACTGATTTCCATTTTCAAGATTTTGATATCTATAACGGAAAAAAGGAACTGACTGGTCTACCTAGTGTCCGTTCAGCCAAGACAACAACCTTAGAAATTCGGCTAGTTGATTCTATCCAACAGTTGGAAATGATTTTGGTTTATAACTTATATGAGGACTTCCCTGTGATTACGCGAAGTGCCCGCTACCGAAACTTAAAGGATACACCCGTTTATTTAGAAAATGCCGGCTCGCTAATGCTGGATCTTCCTCGTTGGAATTTTGATCTGATTACTTTAAATGGCGCCCACACAAATGAAGCGACGCTGCATCGGCAAGCTTTACATCCGGGAATCCAGAAAATCGAAAGTTCTCGAGGCACCAGCAGTCCGCAGCATCAGCCATTTTTAGCCTTAGCAAATCCAGAAACAACCGAATTTACCGGTGAAGTTTTTGCTTTTCATTTTGTTTATAGCGGAAATTTCACCGCCCAAGTCGAAGTGGAACAATATGGCTCTAGCCGCGTTCAAATCGGGATTCAACCCGAAACCTTCGAATGGAAACTGACACAAGATCACTCCTTTCAAACACCGGAAGTTGTCATGAACTATAGTGAGGATGGCTTCAACGGAATGTCCCAAACTTTTCATCGTTTGTATCAGACATATTTGATTCCTGAACAATTCAGCCAACAGGAACGACCGATTTTATTAAACACTTGGGAAGCCAATTATTTCGACCTTTCGGCTGAGGCGTTGCTAACCCAAGCACGACAAGCTAAAGAGCTTGGCATCGAGCTTTTTGTGTTGGACGACGGCTGGTTTGGCAAGCGGAATGATGATACCTCTTCTCTTGGAGATTGGTCAGAAAATCGAGAAAAGCTACCGCAAGGTCTCTCAAGTTTAGCACGAGAAATTCGCCAAATGGGCTTGAAATTCGGGATTTGGTTTGAACCGGAAATGGTTTCAAAAGAAAGTGAACTGTTCCGGCAACATCCCGACTGGGCTCTTCACGTTTCCGACTACCCTATGACTGAAGGCCGCAGACAACTCGTCCTCGATCTTAGCCGAAAAGAAGTTCAAGATTATTTGATTGATCAGCTAGGAAAACAGCTAGCTAGCGGTCAAATTGATTATGTGAAATGGGATATGAATCGACATTTGACGGAGGTCGGCAACACTTTACTGCCTGCGGATCAGCAAAAAGAAAGCCATCATCGTTATGTTTTAGGTTTGTACCGCGTAATAAAGACGCTGACGGCTGACTTTCCGACCGTTTTATTTGAAAATTGTTCCAGCGGCGGCGGTCGCTTTGATCCTGGGATGATGGCTTATATGCCGCAAACTTGGACAAGCGACAACTCTGACGCTTTATGTCGAACGAAGATTCAATATGGCTATAGCTATTTGTATCCGCCAATTATGATGGGCGCCCATGTATCTGACGTCCCGAATCATCAAGTCGGGCGGCTGACTCCCTTTTCTACTAGAAGCTGGATTGCTATGAGCGGAAATTTTGGATATGAATTGGATTTAATGAAACAGTCAGCAGACAATCTACGCTCAATGCAAGAGCAAATCAATTTTTACAAAGCGCATCGTCAGCTCTTACAATTCGGTGAATTTTATCGTTTGCAAGCCCCAGATACTCAATTTGCCAGTGCTTGGCTTTTCAAAAATGACCAAGAAGCCTTACTGATTTATTCAAATGGCCTGGCCCAGCCTGCTGTTCCGATTCATTACTTAAAAACGGTTTATCTAGATTCAGACGCTATCTACCAAGACACTGAAACAGAGAACTGTTATAGCGGTGCCGAATTAAATCAAGCGGGAATTCTGATTCCACGAATAAAACAAGATTTCGAAACCGCCCTTTATCATTGGAAAAAGCTCTAAAAAAAAAGCAAGCCCAGCATCAGGTGTTCGTCCTGATGCTGGACTTATATTAGTTTTATTGTTTGATGATCGCGAATCCTTCATAAGGTAACAGCTGTTGACTTAGTTGTTGCTGATAATTGGAAATCAACCACTCACCTGAGCTTAAATCCGTTGCTAACTGATAGGTTTGGGTTTCAGCTGAAAAATTCACTACAACATACAACTCTTCTCCTACTAACAGACGTTTATAAGCCAAAACCACAGGATTCCTAGTTTCAACGATCTCATAGCTGCCATCAATGATAATGGGCCGCTCTTTCCGTAATCGAACCAATTTTTGATACGTATAAAACAACGAATCGTGATCAGCTAAAGCTGCTTCAACATTGACCTCTTTCGAATCTGCTACCGGCAGCCACGGCGTTCCTGTCGTGAATCCAGCTTTTTTTGTGGCATCCCATTGCATCGGGTGGCGAGCATTATCTCGCCCTTTAGCATTGATCGAGTGCAACATCTCTTCTTTGCTATATCCTTGTTGACTCCGTTCATGATACATTCGGCGGCTTTCAATATCGTCTACCTCTGAAATAGCTGACACAGGATAATTGATCATGCCGATCTCTTCCCCTTGATAAATATAAGGCGTTCCTTGCATAAAATGCAGATAGATAGCCAGCATTTTGCCGCTTTTGACACGATATTCTTGGTCATTGCCCCAACGAGAGATGATTCGCGGTAAATCATGATTGTTCCAAAAAAGTGAATTCCAGCCTTGTCCGGCTAATTCTTGCTGCCATTTTGAGAAAACCTGATGCAATTCTTGTGGATCTAATGGTTTTAAGTCCCACTTTCGTTTCCCTAATTGTTTATCTAAATTGATATGTTCAAATTGAAAGACCATCGATAATTCATGGCGTTCTGGACTAGAATACAGCTTGGCTACTTCGGGTGTTGCCCCCCAGGTTTCCCCAACGGTCACGACATCATAATTGCCAAAAGTAGCTTGCTGCATTTCTTGCAAGTACTCATGCAATTTGGGACCATTTTTCGTGATCTTTTCATCAGGAACTTTACCGATCAGATCGATCACATCTAGACGAAAACCACCGATCCCCTTCTCAAGCCAGAAGTTCATCATAGCCCAAATCGCTTGCCGTAGTTGTGGATTCTCCCAATTCAAATCTGGCTGTTTTTTAGAATGCAGATGGAAATAATACTGACCAAGTTGCGGTAAATAAGTCCACGCCGAACCCCCGAAATTGGATTGCAAATCATTCGGCGGCTGCGACTCAGTACCATCACGCCAGACATAATAATCATAAAAATTACTTGCCTTCCCTTTTTGCAAAATATCTTGGAACCATGGATGCTCATCTGAAGTATGGTTGACTACTAGATCCATAATTATTCGAATTTCACGCTTCTTTGCCTCAGCAATCAACTCATCCATGTCAGTCATCGTGCCAAACTCGGCACCAATTTTCTGATAATCGCTAATGTCATAGCCATTATCGTCATTAGGTGATTCATAAACCGGACTGAGCCAAAGAGCATCTATTCCCAAAAAGGCTAGATAATCTAGCCTTTGAGTGATTCCTTTCAGATCGCCTATCCCATCAGCATTTGTATCTTGAAAGCTGCGGGGATAGACTTGGTAAATGACTGCCTTTTTCCACCAATTAGTTTCCATAGGCTTCGCTAACCGCAATCAAATCTTCACCGGGTTGAACAGAACCTTTATCTAATACCGCCACATCGCCATAAGCTTTGGTGTTGGTGACAATCATCATGACCTTATCATCATAGCCGGCGCTTTTAATCTTGTCGCGATCAAAGGAACCTAATAAATCCCCCTTTTTAACCAATTCCCCGACTTTTTTATTGCTGATAAAGTGCTCACCCTTCAATTCCACTGTATCGATACCGATATGGACTAAGATTTCTGCCCCATCGGCGGATTGAATCCCATACGCATGCTTTGAATCATAGGCAACGGTCAATACGCCGGAAACCGGAGCATAAATTTCATTACTAGACGGGTCGATTGCGACCCCTTTTCCCATCACTTCAGTTGCAAAAACTTGATCTTCAACATCTTTTAAAGGAACGACTGTTCCAGCCACAGCAGCACCGATCAATTCGTCCTTTGGCTCTTCTGTACCTTGTGTCGGCGACTGATTGATAGCGACTGCTTCTTGCGAGCTACTTTCATCTGTGATTTCAAAAGCCATTTTTCGCTTACCATAAACAAACGTAAAGGTGAAACCTAAGACCAGGCTGACCACACCAGACAGCATAAACATTGGAATTGACTTAGGCGCGATAGAGATAAAGCCGATGACACTCGCAGGCCCCATCGCAACGGATAAGACGCGGAACAAACCGATCAATACACAAGCTACACCAGAAGCGATCATGCCGCAAATAAAGGGAAACTTCAATTTCAAATTGATCCCGAAAATCGCAGGTTCCGTGATACCCAGCATCGCTGATAAGCTGGCTGATGAAGCCAAACCTTTTTGTTTTTTATTTTTTGATAAAGCAAAAACGGCTAAACAAGCTGCTCCTTGAGCGATATTTGCCATGGAAGCGACTGGAAAGATGAATGATCCGCCTGTTTTCGCAATGTCTGCTAGTAAAGTGGTCTCAATCGCAGGAAAGGTTTGGTGCAACCCGGTAATAACGATTGGGGAATAAAAGAGTCCAAAGATCCCTAAGCCAACCGCACCAGTGGTGTTATAAAGCCAAACCAAGCCATTCGTCAATCCATCTGAAACGACCCGCATCGCCGGTCCCACAATTATGAATGTCAAAAAGCCCGTAATGATAATGGCCAACATCGGTGTAAAAGTAAAATCAAGAGCCTTTGAAATACGTTTATGGAAGAATTTTTCCAAGTTTGCCAAGATCCAAGCCACTGCGACGATTGGTAGAACAGAACCTTGATAACCCGCTTGCGCAACTTGCAAACCAAATATGTTCCAATAAGGCATCGAGCCATCCGCGATCGCATTTGCTACACCATACCCATTGATCAGATCTGGCATTACCATTGCCATCCCCATCGCAGCACCTAGATACTGATTGCCGCCAAAACGTTTCGTTGCTGAAAACCCAACTAAAATCGGCAAAAATGCGAACGGTGCAGAAGCTAATAGATTAATGATACTAGCAAAATCCTTTACGCTTGGAAACATCTCTACCACTGATTGTGGGCCAAATAAATTTGGAGAGGTCAGTACATTATTAATCGCCATCAGTAAACCGCCGGCTACTAGCGCAGGAATAATCGGAACAAAAATATCAGAAAGCACTTTGACTAGAGCCATGACAGGATTACTTTTACCATTGGCATTTGCAACCGCTTTTAAATCTTCGGTGGAAGCCTCTTTTACATTCGCTATTTGAATCAGCTCCGCATATACCTTATTGACATCACCAGGTCCGATAATGATCTGAAATTGACCGTTTGCTTCAAAGGTTCCCTTCACATCATCGTTGTTATCCAGAGCGGCATGATCAATCAAAGATGGATCTTTTAACACTAAGCGGAGCCTCGTGGCACAGTGAGCTGCTGCTTGAATATTGCCTTCACCTAACGCCTGATTCACTTCTTCTGCTACTTTTTTATGGTTCATGTCATAACCCCTTTTCTGTGAAATCGCTTTTTTCATCTTTATCATACAACATTCCGATAAAATGTCAAACGTTTATCAAATATTTTTTATTTTAAGTTTGTACATCTGATAAACACTTATTTAACAAGAAACTCTATTATTGTTATACGTTTGACATTTATTTCAATTCATTATACTATCTTCTTAAAGAATACGCTTTCGAAGGAGCTGCTTTTATGAGTCTTGTTCAAAAATGGTCAACCGAATTACGCTACCAGCCTTACCATGAATGGCCGACAGACTATCTAGAAAAACTAAAACAAACAACGAATGATTCGACTTGGCGCTTAGCCTTTCATATTCAGCCGGTGACAGGATTACTAAATGATCCAAATGGCTTTTCTTACTTTAATGGAAAGTGGCATGTCTTTTATCAATCCTACCCTTTAGGCCCTGTTCACGGTATTAAGTCTTGGTATCATCTTACTTCAGAAAACTTAGTTGATTGGCAAGATGAAGGTCTAGCAATACTACCTGATGGTCCTTATGACAGCCATGGTGTTTACTCAGGCTCCGCGCTGGCTGTCGGCGATCGGTTGTTTTTAGCCTACACTGGCAATGTCCGTGATCAAGATTGGCAACGCCACTCTTTTCAACTAGGTGCTTGGCTAGATAATAAGAATCAGATCCAAAAACTGTCAGAGCCACTGATTGTCAACTCACCCAAAGGCTACACGCAAGAAATTCGTGATCCGCAAATTTTTATCTTTAACCAGCAGTATTACCTGATCATTGGTGCGCAAAACGAACAAGAAGAAGGAAAAATCCTTACTTATAAAAGCTCAGATTTAGTGAATTGGCAATGTATAGGAGAAATGACTTTTTCAGATGACCTATTAGGGTTCATGGTGGAGTGTCCAAACCTGATCTTTATCGACAATCAAGCAGTCTTACTTTTTTGTCCTCAAGGCTTGGATCAAAAACAACTTTCCTATCAGAATATTTATCCCAATACGTATGTGGTCGCAGACGGTTTTGATGGTGAGACCAATACGTTGAATAACCCTTCCTCGTTGAAAAATTTGGATGAAGGTTTCGATGTTTATGCCACTCAAGCCTTCAATGCCCCAGATGGCCGCGCGCTAACAATTAGTTGGATCGGCTTGCCAGAAGTTGGCTATCCAACCGATGAAGAAGGCTGGGCACATTGTCTCAGTCTCGTCAAAGAGCTTACGTTAAAAGATGGAAACTTACTTCAACGCCCTGTGAAAGAACTAGAAAAGCTGCGCCTTGATCATCATTCGTTTAATGGTACATTAAGCTCAGTCCAGAAAATATATTCTCCTCAAGAAAATCGATACGAGTTACAGCTGGACTTAGACGCGGCTGCACAAGGTACGCTTACTTTGTTTGCTGATGACGACACAAACCTAGGATTAACGCTTTCATTTGATACCCAAAATGGTACAATGACAATGAATCGTGAAAATGCCGGGACTCCTTTTGCCAAAGAATTTGGAACTAGCCGAACGTTCAAAATCCCGCAAAGGGGCCTTTCCTTACAAATTTTTGTGGATCATTCAGTAGTTGAGGTTTTCATCAATCAAGGGGAAAAAGTAGCTTCTGCACGCGTATTTCCTAAGAAAGGTCAAACAGCGATCTTATTGGAAGGAACCACTGGTATTTTCTCTGGAGAGTATTGGACTTTACGCCCAATGAAATAGAGGAGAACAGCATGACAATTAAACTAACGGATGTCGCGAAAAAGGCAGGAGTCTCTCCTACCACCGTTTCCCGCGTCATCAATAACTACGGCTCGCTAAGCCAAAAAACGATCGATAAAGTCAATCAAGCGATGAAAGAATTAAATTATCAGCCGAACTCATTGGCACGTTCACTACAAGGAAAAAATACCAAACTGATCGGTTTGATCTTTCCTACTGTAGCTAACCCCTTTTATGGTGAATTAGTGGAGCGCGTAGAGTCAAAACTATTTGAACTTGGCTATAAAACGATCCTTTGCGACAGTGCGAATAACATGGAAAAAGAACGAAACTATATCAATATGTTAGCTGCCAACAAAGTTGACGGGATCATAGCCGGTGCCCACAATCTAGGGATCAAAGAATACGAAAATATCGAGTTGCCGATTGTATCCTTTGATCGCTACTTAGCCGACGGAATCCCGATCATTGGCAGTGATAATTTTCGCGGTGGGTACCTGGCCACGGAAAATCTGTACCTTCACGGCGCACGAAAAATTGCCATTTTGACTGGTACGCAAGAATCCGATTCTCCGACGAATGAACGTTTAAACGGCTATCTGCAGTTTCTTAAAGAAAATAGTTTAGAGCCTTTGATTTTCAACATTCAAACAAAAGCCCGTTCAACGGCTCTAAAAAATTTGGAAATCAAACGGATCTTAGAAACTGCAGCGCTTGACAGCATCTTTTGTACTGATGATCTAACAGCCATCCTCGTGTACAACCTTTGTCAAGAAATGGGTATAAAAATACCCGAAGATATCAAAATCATCGGGTATGATGGAACCAAGTTTGTTCAAAATTACTTTCCGCAATTATCGACAATTGCACAACCCTTGGCGGATTTTGCTGATTTATTAGTCGATCTGTTACTTCAGCGCCTAGAATCACCAGAAAAAGTATTAGAGAAGAATTACGCTTTGCCGGTCAAATTAATTCAAGGAAAAACATCTTAAAAACCACCCAGCCATCCACAAAACTGGGTGGTTTTTTGGCCTCTCTATATGAAAATAACCGTTTTCAAGGCATTGCCAACGCCTCCGCCGCCCAATTGGAATCTTTCAAAATCGCTCGTCCAACACCAATCAAATCGGCTTTTTCTTCTCGTAATAGTCTTTCTGCGGCTGCTGCTTCTGTGATGCCACCGGTCAATAGAACTGGAATGCTCACCTTTCTTTTGATGGCCTCTGTCAGCTCGCTGAAATAGCCTTGCTCTTGGTTCATAGGATGGGTGTAAAAACTATAGCCTCCCGAAATATCTAGTAGATGGATCCCCGCTTTTTCAAATTCTTGGGCGGCGATGATACTGTCTTCGATCGTCGTACCACCAGCTAAATGGTCACTGGCGCCTAAACGAAGCGCCAGCGGATAATCTTTGCCAACTACCTCGCGGATCGCTTCGATAATTTCTAAATGCAGGCGGATTCTGCCTGCTAATGAATGACCCGTATAGTGATCCTCTTGCTTATTCGTTAGCGGCGAATAGAATTGATTCAATAAATAGCCGTGGGCTGAATGCAGTTCGACGCCATCGAAGCCGGCCTGCTTTGCTCGTAAAGCAGCAGCCGCAAAATCAACGATGACTTTTTGAATATCTTTATCGGTCATTTCCTGTGGGATTCGCTTGTTTCTAGCGGTCTTCGGTAATGCTACCGCGCTAGCACTTAGCGGTTCGCAGCCTGTGATTTCTTTTTTTGCTAATGCGCCGGCGTGACTGATTTGCGCAAAAACAGGTGTCTGATTTTGCTGGATCGCGGCTACTATTTTTTTCAAGCCAGCAACATCTGAGTCTTGGGCGATCGACAACTGTCCCTTGCTAGCCTTTCCTGCTGGGCTAATGAAGCTGTGTTCAGTGATAATCAAACCGATATGGCCACCGTGAGATTTTTCCTCGTAATAGTCACACAGTTCTTCGGTGGCCTTCCCGTCAGCTTGCGACTTCGCCGTAGCCATTGGCGGCATCACTAACCGATTTCTCAGCTCCAAGCTGCCGACTTTGATCGATGAATCGAGTAAACTCATTTCTATTCCTCCTTAGTTACGAATCACTTCTTTTATCTTTGTAGCTTAAGGGTATCAGGTTTTTCTTACGCATACTAGCGCATTTATTCGTGTTATTCATTTTCTGCATAACACATCTATTCATCATCTGAATATACAAAATTGCAATTTTACTTTAGTCTCCCCCCCTCCTATAATTCAACTTGTAAAAACAAAACAGTAGGAGGAAATGAGAATGACCGCAAAAATTACGAAGGATATGAAATTCAGTCCGGCTTTTGACTATATTGATAACGGCATCGAACATGGTGTCCTTAGCCCCTTTGAAACGAAAGAAATGATTTTAAAAAAAGGTGAGATCATCGCCGAAGGATTCAAATCGTTAAAAAATGATATTCGTCTATTAAAAGATGTTCCGGTGAAATTACGTGACGGCGTAACGATTTACACAGACATCTACTTACCTATTACAGATGAGAAAGTTCCTACGCTGATTGCTTGGAGCCCCTATGGCAAAAGTGCCGGTACTGCTCCTCGTTACAAGAATTTATTCAATATGCTTGGCATGGGCAATCACTGGAATTCCGGTTTGACTAAATTTGAAGCGCCTGATCCTGATTACTGGGTCGGCCACGGCTATGCTGTTTGTAATCCCGATATGCGTGGCATCGCTCACAGCGAAGGCGATACAACGATGATCGGCTCGCAAGAAGCACAGGACGGTTATGATTTGATCGAATGGATCGCCACACAAAGTTGGAGTAATGAAAAAACCGCTCTGACTGGCACTTCTTACTTAGCCTTCTCCCAATGGTACATCGCCGCTGAGCAGCCGCCTCATTTGACTTGTATCAATCCAACGGAAGGCCTAGCGGACGGCTATCGTGATCTAGCTTTTATCGGCGGGATTCCTGATAAGAATTTTATCGAACGTTTGGCGGTCAATCATGTCAGTGCAACTGGCGCAAAACGAGAAGACCTGACGAAAGAAATGGACGCTTATCCTTTGGCTGATGCACCAATTTGGCAAGATAAAAAAGCCGACGCCAGCAAGATCACCGTTCCGGCGTTTGTGATCGCCAGCTATTCAAACACCTTGCACACGATGGGGACTTTCCGTTCTTGGCGCACCTTAGGCTCACAGGAAAAATGGCTGCGAATCCATGATCGGCAAGAATGGCCTTATTATTATGACGAAAAAAATATTGAAGAATTGCGTCGTTTCTTTGATTACTATTTACTTGACAAAGAGAATGATTGGCCTGCTACACCAACGGTTCGTTATTCGATCTTAGATTTCCAAGGGGGCAATCAAACGAATATTCCAGCTGAAAGTTTCCCGCCAGCCGCGAGTGAGACGACTCGCTACTATCTGAATGGTATGTCCCGAACCTTGCAAACAGCACCTGAAGCAACGGATTTTCCGGTTCAATACAGTGCCGAAGCCTTGCCGGGACGGACCTCCTTCCAAATGACTTTTGGCGAGCAAACGACATTTGTCGGTTATCCCAAAGCCAAATTATTCATGGAAGCAGAGGGTTATGCTGATTTAGATGTCTTCGTTTGGGTTCAAAAATTGGATCGCTTTGGAAATGTTTTAAGCGAATTTGTGGTACCCAATCACGGCGCGGCACTGCAAGATTTTACCCAAGAAGGCGCTTCGGCTTTACGTTATAAAGGGGGTTGGGGCCGGTTGCGGGCATCGCTGCGTCACCTAGACCGTCAAGTCGCGACGGATGAAATTCCTGCTTATACCTTTGATCGAGTTGAGAAAGTTGCAAAAGGTGAAATCGTTGAATTGGAGATCGTTTTAAGTCCAATGGGATTAGCTTACGAAGCCGGTGAAACGTTGCGGGTTATGATCAGTACGAAGGATGAATTAGGTTCCGTGATGCCAGGCACACCAGGCTGTACGCCAGATAATCATGGTACTCATATCCTTCACACAGGCGGCGAATACGCTTCCTATCTTCAATTACCTTTAATGAATTAATCGAAAAAATTGTGAAATAGCGGACTTCAATTTATACTAAGGCTACTTTAATATGGAATGGAGTCTTTATGAAGTTAACTACTTTAGAATATTTTGTCGAAGTTGCCACGGAAGGCAGTTTCACCAAAGCTTCGCAAAAATTATATATCTCTCAACCGACCTTGAGCCGACGTATCCAAGAATTAGAAAATGAATTAGGCGTGGAGCTGTTTGTGCGTAACAGCCACAGCCTTTCATTGTCCAATGAAGGAGAACAATTTCTGACCGAGACGATGGAGGTTTTGAAACGAGTCGATCATTTGGCTCATCTTTTTGATCAGCAGAATGATCAAAAACAACTTTCACAATTAATAAAAATCGGCTACCTGCCGAATTTTAATCTAGGCAAAATGTACCAACTAATCGATCAATTCAAAGCTCAGTATCCCAATGTCCGTTTTTTCGTTAAACAAGACACACCGATGCAGTTGGTCGACGGTCTGACAAGTGGACGCTATGATCTTGTCTTTAATCTAGCGACCTATTTTCAACAAGACAACGCGATCCAACAGTTGACCTTTATGAAAAACCACCTGCAAGTCGCTTTACCTCTCAAGCATTTATTAAGCACAAAAAAAATCCTGACTTTCGCGGATCTGAATCAAGAGAACGTTATTTTGTTAGAACGCAAACAATCACCGATCATCGTGGATTATGTCGTGAACCAATTCTTGCAATATGGCTTCAACGTAAAGGCGACTTCTTATGTAAAGGATCTCGACGAAGGTTTGGCTCGCGTCTCACTGGGAGAAGGCTTGGCTTTCTTATATTCCGGGATGAATGACGGCAGTTTGGAGCAAAAATATCCTATCAAGATCATTGATCTGGAAACTGCTGATAACGATCAAGATCTCGTCGCCGCCATTCAAGATCAAAACGATCAGACGTACTTGCGGAAGTTTTCGTCGTTTTTAAAGGAAAATTTGATAGAATAATTCTCTCAATGAGGTTATCACTTCTTTACAGATCACTCGTGTTTCGTTATAATCTGGGAATTGATCATTGTTTGAAAGAAGGATTTAAAAATGTAACTGATCGTATACGGATTATTGCTGTTTCTAGCATTTCGTTTATCGATGCATGCCTTTGAATTTAAAAAAAGCTCACGCCTAGAATTATTAAGTATCCCCGTCTACTCACTGATCATGTTCTTAGTGACCATGACTTGGACGCAAGAAAATCTTATTACCACGATTATTTTGATCTTAGTCGCTGGCTTGATTGGTTGGTTCCAAGCGTCAAAATCAGAGATCAAAGTCACAGAAGAACTTGATCGCTATCAACGCCCGATTGTCCTGATTAAAAAGGGGCTGCCTTACCTTTTAGGCTGGCTAGCGACTTTCATTTTAGGTATCGTGATGCATGGGCTTCATCACTCGGCTATTACGGTCAGTGATATTTTTTCTGAATTTGGTCATGAACTATTAAAAGATATCTCTCTTTTCAGTCGCTTCAATAGTCAAGATAGCTGGTATATCTGGGCGATTTCTGGTGTTTCCAGCATGACCTTCACCTATTGTCTTGAACAGAAGGAAGACAAACTAAAAGGAATCTTGCATCAAAAACGAAAAAGACGACAAAAATAAAGCAGCTTGTCAGAAATCGTCCATTGACGTCTGACAAGCTGCTTTCTCTTTATTGATTATTTCTTCTTTGCTAAAATTCGATCGATGGCTGCTAATTCATCGGCAGTAAATTCCAAGTTGTCCAGTGCTTTGATATTATTTTCCAACTGACTTAACTTAGACGCGCCAACTAAAACACTAATGACAGCTTTTTGTTGTTGATTCCAAGCAATCGCCATTTGAGCTAAAGACTGGCCCCGTTTTTGCGCGATCTCATTTAATTCACGGACGATCGACAACGTCCCTTCCACATTTTCTTCATTCAAGAATTGAATCTCTGAACGATGTGCCCGGGAATCTTCTGGGATGCCGTCTAAATAGCGGTCTGTCAACAAGCCTTGAGCCAACGGACTGAAAACGATCGCACCAAGTCCTTCCTCTTCCAATACATCAGTCAAGCCGTCTTCGATCCAACGATCAAACATATTATAACGCGGCTGATGGATAATGAATGGTGTTTTTAATTCCTTGAAAATTTTTGTGATCTCCGCTGTCCGCTGTGCATCGTAATTTGAAATCCCAATGTATAATGCTTTGCCTTGACGCACCAGCAAATCCAATGCTCCAGCCGTTTCTTCTAACGGTGTATCATAATCTGGACGATGATGATAAAAAATATCCACATATTCCAAGCCCATCCGTTTCAGACTTTGGTCACAGCTGGCGATGATATTTTTCTTTGAACCCCATTCGCCATAAGGCCCTGGCCACATATAATACCCCGCTTTGGAGGAAATAATCAATTCATCGCGATACGGTTTCAAATCTTGTGCCATGATCCGACCAAAATTTTCTTCCGCGGCTCCGGCGGGCGGACCATAATTATTCGCCAAATCAATATGAGTGATCCCCCGATCAAAGGCCCCTAAAACAATTTCCCGTTGTTTTTCAAAATTATCGTAACCGCCAAAATTATTCCACAATCCGAGTGAGATCGCTGGCAGCTTCAAGCCAGAATTGCCTACACGATTGTATTTCATTGTTTCGTATCTTTTTTCATCTGCTACGTACATCATAAACCTTCTCTCTTATCAGTTTTTACTTTAAAAGGTGAAATGAGAACCCTTTCTTAAGTTTACAACCGATCTCTTTTTCAAACAAGCGTTAGTTCCTTGGAAAGAAAAAAAGCCTGTCTCACAGCGCTATTTTTGCTGTAGACAAGCTTTTTTAAGAAGTCAGTTTAGGCTTCTTGAAATTTCTCTAATTGATCTTGGATCGTTTGTTCAGACTTTTTTTCAATACGTGTACCTAAACGTGTGATTAGTAGAAATACTGCCATTACTAGACTGACAGCAATTCCAGCGAAGTACGAGTTTGCTCCCGCTGAAATTTTAGTAGCGGCTAGGAGCATCGGTGCTGTGAAGCCTGCGATTGAAGAAATCAACGTATTCATTGCGATAGCAACCGGAAATTGTTGATGATTTGCCAAAACTGACAGTTCATACGGAATCGTTGCATTGACCATCACGATCCCCATACCTGAAAACATATTACCAATGATATGCATGATTGGATTATTGAAGGAAACGATACAAACAAATGATAAGGCGAAAGCAACAAAGCCCCAAGCCATCGTATCTGTTTTTGTCGCTTTACGAATATATTTCAACCCAAATGCCGTACAGATTCCACCGATGTTTCCAAGTGCAGTGACCATTGCGGTATATGCGGTACCATTTCCTTTTGAAGCCAATAAGATTGATTGGTTCGCCATAAAAATCATAATACATAAGGACGTAACAAAAGTTACCAGGAGCATTACATAAACATATCCATTCAAACTTTTCACCGTTTTGCCAAAGCTATGTCCCTTTTGGGCTGAAACTTCTTCTTCTGAAAGTTTTCTGTCTTTAGGTACTAAGAATAAAACGACCAAAAGAATAACAATTGCCGCCCCATAGACCCAAAACAGATTTTTCCAATTTGTTCCCCCTAACATACCACCGATTGCGGTGAAGCCCATCATCCCTAAATTATTAAAGCCCACGGCCCAGCCCATCACAGTCGCCCGTTCCTCCCCAGCAAAATGCTCTTGTAATAAAACCGGACCGACATTGCTGATTAAGCCTAAGCCAAAACCTAATGCCACCATACATGCTAAAATGATATTCAAACTATTATTATAAAAAATCGGCAATAATCCGCTAATTGCGACCACAGCGACGGAAAAGACACCAATATTCTTACGCGTCATTTTATAAGTCAGCCAAGTAAATGCAATAGTTGCAACTAATTGGCCTAATTGGGGAATCGAACTAAGCATTTGAACTTTCGAGATTGGTTCTTGGGGGAAAGATTTGGCGATTGCCGCAATGGCAGCCCCCACAACTGAACCTGACATCAATAGAAGATTCATACTTAAAATGCCGACTGCCAACGATAATTTTTTCTTATTCATCATAATTACTCTCCTTTTTTTGTTTCCGCTTTCAAATTATAAATAAAGTATAGAGCAGAAAAAACAAGCTCACCATATCCAAAAATCATCCAAACTGTGGTCTTTTCATAGAATGTTTTTCCTGTCTGAACATTTACTCTTGAATCTCCGTCTGAACATTGCATTCTCCGTTCGAACGAATGATCAGCAAAGCTTGACCTTGAAACAGTCGAACCTGTTTCAGACTATATTCTTCATAATTTGCCGGATCACCATTGGCTAATCCGATTACCATTCCGTTTTCAACGGCGACAGTCACCCTGTTGTCAGCTGTATGAACCAATCGTTGCTGAGCATCAATTCCCTTCAACCGATACAAGCTGTATTCTTCACCATCAAAAATTTTTTCAGAGACTACTGATTTGATTATCGAACTTGTTTCTTTGTAAGCCTGTGTCACAGGTTGTCCATGATCATAGCCAATAACCTCTAACTTACCTGCTTGATAAGGAACAATCCAGTCCACAACATGTTCATTTACCGGTTTTTTTCCATAACTTTTTTGATTAATAAAAAGTTCAGCTTCACTCGTATTACTAAACACACGAACAGGCACGTGGCCGTTTGAGTCAATTGGAAGCCCCTCTAAATTCCAGTGCGGCAAAACATGGATCATAGGTTCTTTTCGCCATGAAGCCGCATAATAATAATAGTAGTCTTTTGGAAAACCACATAAATCCGCAATTCCAAACGCAGAGGAGATCGCCGGCCAACCAAATGGAGAAGGTTCACCATAATAATCAAAAGCCGTCCATAAGAATACACCACCCATATATGGATGCTCATTTAAATAGGACATAACTTTTTCCGGTTTTGCTGTTCCACCTACACCAGGATCACCGGGCTGACGTTTTCCCGGCAAGACCATTGAAAACATCGAACCAAAATTAGAACATTGGCATTTTTTTTCATCATCTTGATAAATTCCTCTTGTAGAAAAATAAGAGGCACTCTCCGTACTCATTAGCGGTACTCCTGGATAATTTTCTTTTATTTTTACAGCTCCTGGTCCCATAACGTCTGCTTCAGGATAATTGACACCTAATACATCAAAGATAGCCAAATACTCTGGATCAACGATTCCTTTAGGATTAAGCAGCTCGGCTGATACCACTAGGCTTTCATAATTGTTTCGCTTGATACTCCTTACTAGTCTTTTGGCAATTCGACCCGCTTGTGCCGTATTGCCGATTACTTCTTCATTAGCCACCGACCAAAAAACCAATGATGCATGCATACGACTCTTAATCACCATTTCTTCTAGATCTCTCAAGCGCCATGGCGTACTTTCCAACAACCTATTTTCATTCATTAAAAGAATCCCAAATTTATCACAAGCAGTTAATAGCTCCTCAGAAGCAAAATGATGCGCACTCCGCCAAGCATTCACACCCATGTCCTTCATGATTTTTACTTTGTAATCGACGATATCTTGATTCAGGGCGATTCCCACCCCTGCAAAATCTTGGTGCTCACAAACACCTTGCAATATATAAGATTCTCCATTTAAATAGAACCCAGAAGTATCATAGGCGAACGTTCTCACTCCAAACTTCTTATGACACTCATCTGTGTCAATTCTAAAAATTGCATCATAAAGATATGGACTTTCTGGTGACCAAAGTTTGGGTGCCACAATTTCAAATTCTTTCGTTACCGTTCGTTCTTCAAACGGCTGCATTATCTGTGAATCAAACACTACAGCTTGGCTTCCAATACTGATTTCTGGAAGAACTGTTCTCACTTGTTCAGAAGAATTTTCTATACAGATTTCCGCCCCCATAGACGCTTTCTCGGAGTGAATCTCTTTTGTATAGATATATGCTTTGTCTTGGTTTATAGCTGTTAATGGACGTATTTCCAACCATACATCTTTGTAGATCCCACCGCCTTCATACCACCAGCCTTCAGGACCCGTCGTTGTGTCGCTCCTCACTAACAACACATTCGTGCCCTCATTTCCGTAGCGAACCATTTCAGTGACATCAAAAGAAAAGCTCACGTAACCACTATTATTACTGCCTACATAAGCCCCATTAAGCCAGATGTCAGCTGACCTCATAACTCCTTCGAAGTGAATAATTATTCTCTTATGGTCTATCAACGTGTTTTCTAAAGAAAATGTCTTCCTGTAATACCCTATTCCTTCTGCTTTTGATCCTGACATTAAAAGCATTGGATCATCTACATACGGCTGACTGATTTTCCAATCATGAGGAATCGTAACTGTTTGCCAATTTTTATCTAAAGAAGCATCAAATTCAGTTCCCGCTAAGTTTTTTAGTCCTTGGACGGTATCCCCTCCAGCAATTAATTTTAGAAAATGCTCCCCTCCAAGTCCATAATTTACAGGATAACCCGCTTCCTCAGTGACCGGTGCTGTTAACCCACCTAAAGCATGGGCTTTCTTAGCCATTTTTCTAGGAATACCGATTTCTCCGTAATGAAATTTCCAATCTTGATTTAAGTTTCTTCTCTTTTGCATCTATAATCCTCCTCTGTTATTCCATATTTTAGACAGTTTGACACTGTGATATAATAAAAAATACCGACTTTTAGAAAACGTTTACTACAATTTCCCGACCTTTTTGGAGGTGTCCCATGACTAAAGATCCTTTTTCTTCACTCCATTCAGCCAATGAAGAAATCCCTCAAATTGCGACCCATTCTCCAATCGTGCTTTTTTTTAAACAAAAAATTGGTGGCACCGTACTTTACACTAAAGTACAAGATGGAGAAATTCTTTCGTTCGAAGATGAAGAATATAAAGCCCTGCATAAAAATCAAAATTTTGAATTAATGTATGTATTAAATGGCGAATTAACAAACCTAATCGAAGATAAAGAATACCTTTTCCATGCTGGAGAAGGCTGTTTATTAAATACTCAGATTTTACATAGAGAGATTTTATCTGAAGGTTGTAATGTAGTCTTTCTAAATTTATCCCCCGCTGTAATAGCAGAGCTGCTGGACAATGACTCCGGCAACGGACCTATTTTCCAATTCTTAGAGCAGAACCTTCAGTCAGACGGACAATGGAAACGTAGTTATATCGAGTTTTCGCCTACTCTTCCATATCAAAGCGAAAACTTTCACATCATCTTAGACTCTTTACAATTAGAAATTGCTACTTCAAAAATTGGGAAGACCTATTTCCAAAAGGGATTGATTTTACGTTTATTAGATGCACTAGAAAATTTAAATCAGTTTTCGCTTCAGCAAATTGATTTAGATTTATCAAAAGAAGATTATTTGGTAAATCGCATCCTTCACTTAATTGACAGTCGTTTTGGAAATATTTCACGCAAAGAGATCGAAGCTGTTCTTCACTACAACGCCGAATACTTGAATCGTCTATTGAAACGTCAAACTAAAATGACGATTGCTCATTATGCTCAAACCGTTCGAACCAAAAAAGCACAGCAATTATTGACTTCGACTGATTTATCCGTTCAGCGAATTGCTGAACAGTTAAATTTTTCCAATGAAGCGTATTTTTATCACTATTTCAAAAAGCAAACAGGCCTTTCGCCGAATCAGTATCGGCAAAAATTTACTTTTTGAACTTTCATACAGTAGACTTTGAAAACAATAAAAAGATCTGTGACCAAAAATCTGGCACAGATCTCTTTTTATTTATACGGACCAATTGGAAATAAAAACTTGGGTTTTTCACCAAAAAACTCATTACTTTTTGGCATCAATTGAATATTTCTCACGATATTCCGTTGGTAATAGTTTTAAGTTTTTTCGAAACATTTTATAAAAATACGACGGATTCTCATAACCGACTTTTAGCGCGATCTGTTCGATAGGCGCATTAGTATAAGTCAAATATTCCGCCGCCACATTCACACGCTGTAGATGGACCAATTTAATAAAGGTCAGCCCCGTGTGTTTTTTTAAATAATAAGAAAGATAATTTGGATTGAATCCGAAATGCTGCGCCATGTCATCCAAAGTGATCCGGGCGTAATTCTTTTCAATATATAAAAGCAGCGACAATAAATTAACTGAACTGTCATCCTCATTCGCGATAATTTCTTGTTCATTGGCGGCCGACCGAATAAAGCGGGCAAATAAGCTTAACAGCTCTAATCGAATGATCTGATTTGATTGTGTGTCGGGATAGTAGTACTCTTCGATGATATCCATGATGAGCGATTGAATCTTACGATCCTCTTGTGTACGAAAAAGGCGATAAATATTTTCTCCTTGTATCTCATTAGACAGCAAAGAGAAAAGTAATGAAGATACTTTTTTGGTCGTTCGATCATCATACATAAAATGATAGTCGTTCAACGTGAAAGCCGTATCTTTGAGCGCTAGATTCACTACGATGCTATCAGCGCTGATCGGCTCCACCCGATGAATTGTATGATTTCCAATCACGATCATATCATTTTGCTGTAGGGTTAATCGATCATTTTTCGTAATTACTGTACATTCTCCGATCAATGGAACAATTATTTCAACATGATTATGGACATGATAGGGAATATACGATTCCACTGGCTGAACAGAGACTGCGATTGATTGCAAGGTGACTTCCAATGAATCATCTAACGTATGAAAAAATTCATAAACAGGCTCATTTTTCAACGTTCCCGCTTTTCTTGGTCGCATCTCTATCCCGAGCTCGTCCCAGTTTCTAGGGGCATTTTTTTCTCTTAAAATTTTAAGCATATCCAACGTCATGTTCCTTCACTCCTTCATCTAAGACTTCTAAGATCACGGATAAAGTCGAATAATCACTGGCAATCTATCTTTCTGTCGGATTTTAGCATCCTTTTTATTCACAACTTCGATTAAACTATCTCATGAATGAATAAACCAATCAAGTCAAGATTTACATTATGTTAAAGGAGCAATGAAATGAACACACCATAGATGTTTTTTCGCAATAGTTTCCACCAATTTTAAACGCTAGAATGAAAGCGTGAACAAGCATACTCAAACTCTATGGAGGCGAATGTTTTATGGTAGACCTTACGAAAAAACCTTATTATTTAACAAATGAGCAAGTACAATGGATACAAGAAAAACAGGCAAGCATGTCCCTTGATGAGAAAATCGGTCAACTTTTTTTTGTGATTGGACAAGATGAAGATCAGGTGGATATCAACCAGTTCATTCAAAAATATCAACCTGGTGGGATGATGTATCGCCCAGCGGAAGCAAAAAAAATCCAGCGAGAACTAGCGTCAGCACAAGCAACTAGTGATATCCCTCTATTCTTTTCCGCGAATTTAGAATCCGGCGGGAATGGAATTATTTCTGAAGGTACTTGGTTTGGAAATCCTTTACAAATCGCTGCAACCGATGATCCCTCACAAGCTTATGAGTTGGGAAACGTTGCCGGCTATGAGGCTAGTCAAGTCGGCTGTAATATGTCCTTTTCCCCTATCGTTGATATCGACAAAAATTTCCGCAACCCGATTACCAATACGCGCACGTTTGGCAGTGACCAAGAACGCGTCATAAAAATGGCTGAGGCTCAACTCAAAGGCTTGCAAGACAATGACATTTTACCAGTGATCAAGCATTTTCCCGGTGACGGTGTAGATGAACGCGATCAACACTTACTAAGTACAGTTAATTCGCTTTCGGCTGATGAGTGGATGACTTCTTACGGGAAAATTTATCAAACCTTTATCGATCAAGGAATTAGCAGTATCATGATTGGGCATATTTTACAGCCAGCTTGGGAACGGAAGCTTTATCCAGAAATACCAGATGCTGATTTGAGACCTGCTTCAGCTTCAAAATTATTAATCGACGGTCTATTACGACAAACACTAGGCTTCAACGGCTTAACTATCACAGACGCGACACCAATGATTGGCTACAATGCGATTTTACCAAGAAAAGATTTGCTTCCAGTTACTATCAACGCAGGGATCGACATGATTCTATTCAATAAAAATATTGACGAAGATTACACGTTTATCAGACAAGCCGTAGAAAATGGCACCTTGACCCTAGAACGAATCGACGAAGCTGTCACACGCATTCTTGGAACAAAAATGGCTCATGGATTGTTTGGGCCTGAGGCTAAACCAAAAGAAACTGTGCAATTAAAAACAGAAGAACATGCCGAAAAAGCCGCTATCGCCGCGAAAAAATCGGTAACTTTAGTCAAAGATCGTGCTCAGCTGCTACCTTTGTCCGTTGAACGATACCCGCGCATTCGCCTTGTGGTGCTTGGCGATTCAGATAACGGCGGCTTTAAGGAAGGCGGAAAAGTCACCGATATCTTCCAGCAAAACCTGCAATCTTTAGGCTTTGACGTTACTTTATTTGATCGAAACCAGTTAAACTTCCATGAGATTTTCGAAGAAGGCGTCGCTGAGATGGAAGAAAAATTTGATTTGGCATTGTACATTGCTAATGTGGAGACCGCAAGTAATCAGACGACCACTCGTTTAGATTGGATTCACTTAATGGCCGCGGATGCGCCGTGGTTTATGAAGTCGATCCCGACGATTTTTGTCTCAACAGCCAATCCGTATCATCTCTTTGACATTCCGGCGGTATCAACGTATATCAATGCCTATACCGGAAATAAAGAGAGCATCGAAGCGACCATTCGTAAAATGACTGGTGAAGAAGCTTTTGAAGGCATTCATCCGGTTGACCCATTCTGTGGTGATACTCTTACCCATTTATAAAATAAGGAGGAAAAAAATGATTATTTCTACTATTCTAATCAACCATATGAGCGAACCTCTAGGCTTTCAACTAGATAATTTACGTATTGAGTTTACCGTTGAGGCTGACCACTTTATCGAATTAACGAAACAATTAACCATTCAAGAGTCTGAATCTCAAAAAATCGTTTATCAAAGCGAGAGATGTCCATTCGACAATAATTTTTTTGACGTGTCACTAGCGCTTATTCCTCGTACCCAGTACCAAGTAACCGTCACGCTTTATGATGAAGCTGATCACCCAATTTCTAAAGAAACTCACTTTGAGACTGGAAAAATGAATGAAGTCTTTCAAGCGGATTGGATCGCGAACACCGACAAGACGCTTCAAAATACGCTGTTTAAAAAGAGTGTTTCTATTCAGTCACCAGTGAAGCGCGGCCGGCTTTACATTACCGGCTTAGGCATTTACGAAACGTATATCAACGGAGAAAAAGTTGGCGATGAATACCTAACTCCTGGCATTACCGCTTACGATCAGTGGCTCCAAATACAAACTTATGATGTGACTGATGCCTTCAATCAAAACCAAGAACAAGAATTACTGATTTCAACTGGTGATGGCTGGTATAAAGGAACGATCGGCTTTGATGGCGGGAAGGATCAAATTTATGGAGATCAGCATCGGGTTATCGCGGAATACCATCTTGACTATCCTGACGGAACCCATGAAATTATTGCTACTGATGATTCATGGCTGACTACCAACGGAAAAATAACGAAATCAGCGATCTATTATGGAGAAGATCTTGATGACACCATTACTCCGAAAGAATGGCAGCCAGTCGTATTGCTAGATCAAGACAAAGAATGCCTACAAGACCGACTAAGTCTGCCAGTCAAAATTATGGAACGCTTGCCGGTACAAGAAATTCTTCATACTCCCGCAAATGAATACGTTCTAGACTTTGGACAAAATCAAACCGGCTGGCTAGAATTTTATAATCGCGAACCAAAAGGAACCAAATTAGTCTTTCAAATGGGTGAGATTTTACAGGAAGAGAATTTTTATCGTGAAAATCTGCGGGAAGCGCGAGCTGCTTTTGTCTATATTTCAGATGGCGAGGAAAAATGGGTACGGCCCCACTTCACTTTCTATGGCTACCGTTATGTGAAAGTCGAAGGCAATACACGGCCTTTAAAAGCCAAAGACTTTCAAGCTGCAGTGCTTTATTCAGAAATGGCGACAACTGGTACAATCGAAACGACTAATCCAAAAGTCAACCGTCTCTTTGAAAATGTTCTATGGGGGCAAAAAAGTAATTTCCTAGATATCCCCACCGATTGTCCACAGCGAGATGAGCGATTGGGATGGACCGGCGATGCTGCCGTCTTCTCAAATACCGCGGCTTTGAATATGAACGTCTTCCCTTTCTTTAAAAAATATGCAAAAGATGTTGCTGTGGAACAAGCATTACATGATGGGAAAGTACCGATGTACGCACCCGCATTGGGTAATTTTGACGGAGGTGCAGCTGTTTGGGGCGATGCCGCAACCATCATTCCATGGAATATGTATCAGACCTATGGCGACCCGGCGATCTTGAAACAAAATTATCCAGCTATGAAGGCTTGGGTAGATTGGATTCGCAAAAAAAGTAAGAGCGAAGACTTGTGGACAGGAACCTTCCAGTTCGGCGATTGGTTAGCTCTGGATGGTGAGAATCCCGCCTTACCTACCGGAAAAACGGAGGAGGATTTTATCGCGTCTGTTTATTACTATTATTCCAGCACCATCGTCGCAAAAACCGCGGAAATTCTAAACTTTAGCGAAGAGGCGATCCATTATGAGAAACAGGCCCAACAAATCAAAAAAGCGATCTCCGCAGAATACATCACAAAAAATGGACGATTGGCGATCGATACTCAAACAGCTTATGCCTTAGCGCTTCATTTTGAACTCGTACCTGAAAACCAGCGCTTGCGTGTGGTCAAAGATTTAATTGCTCGTCTGAAAAAAGATGACGATCACTTAAAAACGGGATTCGTCGGTACGCCTTTTATCTGTCAAGTCTTGTCCCGCTACGGATACCACAAACTAGCAACTAAAATCTTCCTGTTAGAAGATTATCCAAGCTGGTTGTATGCCGTTGATCTAGGCGCTACAACGATTTGGGAGCGTTGGAATTCCGTTGAACCAGACGGCTCCCTGAATCCCGAAGGCATGAACTCTTTAAATCATTACAGCTTCGGTGCTATTATGGAATGGGCTTATAATTATTTACTTGGTATTAAACTCACCTCACCAGGATATCAAGCAATAACTTTCGCACCCGAATTTGATTATCGATTAAAAAATGTTAGTGGCCGGTTCCAGACTCCTTATGGAAATTTCGCTGTGAGCTACCAAATCGAAACCGATGTTCAGCACACCATTCAGCTCAAGGTGACTGTGCCATTTGGCGTGACCCTGAAAGCTGTTCTGCCTAGATCAGAAAATGTTTCTATTAACGTCAATGGGAAGACCACAGCCAGCGACAACCTGAGCCTTACTTGCGGAACATACGAGATCAATTATATTCCCACGCTGGACTATGTCGAATATTATTCCAGCGAAACGCCCGCGGCCGAGATCATGAGCGATCCTTTATTGATCGAAAAAATTGATGCTGTTGATCCAGTCCTAGATTTCTTCAGAAATGACCCAGAGGTTGTAAAAGGTGGTTTAGGTACGATGTCGTTAGCAAAATTAAATACCCTGCTGCCCTTCATTCAGATTTCAGCGGAACACTTAGAAGAAATCCATCAGATTTTAACGACTACTCCTATCCTAAGTGAACGGGAGGCCGCTGCTCTTGTTTAAAGGTGCATTATTTGATCTAGATGGCGTGATCGCCGATACCTCTACTTTGCATTTTGACGCTTGGCAGAGTCTCGCACATAACCATTTTTCGGCTGATTTGCCAATGCAATTAGAAGAACGAACAAAAGGCGTTAGCCGTAGAGATTCGTTGAAAGTTATCTTGAACCACTTAAATCTTTCGATCTCTAGCAATGAGTTCCAACATTTATTAAATGAGAAAAACGAGCTATACAAAGCCTCTTTAAAAGATTTGACGCCTAAAAATATTTTACCGGGAGTAGCTGAATTTATAAGTGAGCTAAAAGGACGAAAAGTCAAACTGGCATTAGCCTCTGCCAGTTTGAACGGCCCTGTTATATTGGAAAAACTAGCGCTAAGCGAGGCTTTCGACACTATCATCGATCCTAGTACGATTCCATTAGGAAAACCCGCACCGGATATTTTTATTGCTGCGGCGAAATCATTAAGCCTTTTTCCTACTGATTGTATCGGAATTGAAGACTCTGTCGCCGGAGTCAATGCAATCAACGCCAGCGGTGCTTTAGCTATATCCGTCGGTACAAACAAAGCGCTAAAATCTACTAGCCATAATTTTGGAACCACCGCTGAACTAAACCTAGCAGATATCCACCTTGCTTATCAGATTTTCAAAAAAGAACTCTTTGGCTAATAAATTACATCTAGTGCTGAGCAACAAAAAATGATGCCTCCTCTTTTCCAATTGGAACGGGGACAGCATCATTTTTTCTTCTAGCAATTTTAATTACAAACGATCATTACCTATCTCTGAACTTAATCGCGAGGCTCAGCGCTTTATTTCACGCTTCAACCACTTCACCAAACGTTCCGCCACTTGCTCATTTTGATTATTGATCGTCGATTTTCCATCGCCTTTTTGAGCATTGTAAGAACCAAAACCAGCATGGTTTCCTCCACGAATTTCTTGATATTCAGTATCTGTTGGCAAATACTGCTTCGCCTTTTGATAGGCTTCGTGGTTCAACACTTGATCGTTTCCAGCAGTCATTGACAGGACCGGTACTTTTGTATCTTTCAAACTGCCCTTCTCATCAGGATAACTAGCTAAAAAGAAAACCCCAGCTAATTTTTTCGGATGATCCTCGGCAAAACGACTAGCCATAACACCGCCTAAAGAATGCCCGCCAATCACATACGACCGATCGGGATGATCCGCCAAAATTTGACTGCCGCGGTTCGGTGCCAAGAGCGCCAAATCCAAAGGCATTTTCACGATATAGACCGGATAACCAGCTTCAGAAATTTTCTCCGCCCAAAGGCTGTAACTGCCGGAATCAACTAAAGCGCCGGGATAAAAAATAATCATTGGTTTATTTTTGTCATTCGACGGAAAATAAAGCCAATCACTGGTGCTTTCTGCTTTTTTTATAACTTGTTGGGCGTTATCAGTTGGCGCGTGGGTCTGGGTTTTCAGATAGATTATTCCACCAGAAATGACCAATACCACCGCAATCATTATCGCTAGCAAAAGCCTTTTCCACTTTTTCAGTGCCATCGTTCCTTTCTATTATTTTTATCATATCATTTTTGATAGTTTAAATAGAAATGATTGAGAAAAACAGAAATAGCGCAATGTTGTTCGTTTATCTATTTATACACATAGGTGACTAAAAAAAGAATTATTTTCGTCTTCTTAACTGGTTATATCTCGTTCTTCTCTCTCCCTAATAACTCCAACATACATCAAAACAACAGAACAATTTTAAAATTATAAAAACAGAATTCCAAAGCCCCATGTTGAGACTTTGGAATTCTGTTATAGCATTTTTACTCATTCTTCATCACCAATAATCACACGATCTTGCAGATTATTTTCTTTAAAATAATCTAATAACTCTTCTTTGGAAATGTCAAAAATCATTGATAGGCAGCTGTTTTTATTCTTATAGAATGAAATAAATTGATTGTGATTCGGTAATTCTTCAATTTGGATTTTTTTGAAGTCATGAAAATCGCCTTCTAAGACGCCTAACTTGACTAAATTATGCTCAGTCAATCCTTCTTTCATAAAACCAAAAATGATGATGAGGACAGAAAAGGCAATCAGTTTTATTTGATCAGGAAAATTATTTGACCAAAAAACTAGAAGAAGTATACTGGATAAAAGAACAGATAAAAATTTTTTAACCCAACTACTTTTGGCCACAATTTTGATTTTCCTTTGTTCTCTATATTGTATGAGGATTAATAAAAATAGGAAGCCACTGATCATGATTGATTCTGCCATTTCTCTCACCTTTCTTTTACCATTCAGCGATTGTACCGTCGTAATTCCGCCATTGAGGGTTTGTCCAAACCAATCCTTCTTGAGCGATTTCTTCGATTTTTGCTTCATCCATTTCTAAACCTAAGCCTGGTTTACTTGGTAAATCAACAAAGCCATCTTTATATTGGAAAATATCTTTGTTCTTAACGAAATCCAATAAGTCAAACCCCTTATTGTAATGAATCCCCAAACTTTGTTCTTGAATGAAAACATTAGGTGTACACGAATCTACTTGTAAAGTGGCCGCCAAAGCAATAGGACCATAAGGAGCATGAGGAGCAACTGCGATGTCATAGCCCTCTGCCATAGCTGCGATTTTTTTGGTTTCTAAGATTCCTCCACACAAAGCTACATCTGGTTGGATCACGTCAATGGCCCCTTGATTAAAGATATTCTTGAATTGCCAACGTGTATAAAGTCGTTCACCAGTTGCCAAAGGTACTGCGACTGAGTCAGCAACTTCCTTGAAATGTTCTTCATTTTCCGGAAGAACTACTTCCTCTAAAAACATTGGATGATAGGGTTCGAGAGCTTTCGCCAAAACTTTTGCCATCGGTTTATGAACTCGTCCATGAAAATCAACACCAATCGCTAACTTGCTGCCAAAACGTTCATGTATAGAAGCTACTCGTTCAACAACTTCCTCCACTTTTTCATAGGAGTCAATATAATGTAATTCTGATGTCGCATTCATTTTTATGGCAGTAAACCCTCGATCAAAACGGTCTTGCGCTGGTTCCAGTACTTCACTTGGCCGATCACCGCCGATCCAAGAGTAGACTTTAATTTTTTCCCGAGCAGCTCCCCCTAATAATTCATAGACAGGCACTCCAAAGGCTTTTCCTTTTATATCCCATAAAGCCATTTCAATTCCTGAGACAATTGTTCCATTAATTGGACCACCACGGAAAAATGAGCGATGCATCTCTTGAAACAGTCGTTCAATTTCAAATGGATTCCTTCCAATTAGACGATTACCAATTTCATATGCTCCAGCTACAACGGTTTCTGTTTTTGTTCCGGAGATCATTTCACCCCAGCCATCAATGCCATCATCCGTACTGATTTTGATAAATATCCATCGTGGTTTTACTTTATATACTTTAATCTTTGATATTTTCACAATTATGCTCTCCTAGTTTGGTTGAATTTCTTCAACATTTTTTGCATTGACTTTTTTGATTCCTTCAAAGTAGTACCAAGTTCCAGCAAATACGGCTAATAACAGCGGAATACCGATGATTGGATTATACGTAAATGCGAGAAAGACTAGATAGCTTTGGATCATTGCTGTAGCAGCGAATGATGAAATCAGCATGGCATTTGCTCCTAATTTAATTCCTACCGATTTTGCAATGGCGGTTAAGACTGGTGCAGTTGCCGTTCCGCACCATAATAATGATGCTGTAACAACTAACCCAATGACGATATTTTTAAGCAGATTTCCTCTTGTCAAAGCTACGACCATAGCAACCTGGAAAGGAACAACCGCCAAATCAGCAATGGTAATACACGGTTTCCTGGCAATACTAACGCCATCGCAATAGTTAATGGAATAATGATTAATGCGGTTGTAATAACATCTGGGTTTCCTACTACCACTGCTGCATCCAAACCAATAAATAATTTACGGCCTTTAAATTTCTTCTGCGACCATTTTTGGGCAGCGTCAGATATCGGCATTAATCCTTCCATGAATAAAGAAGTCATTTTAGGTATTAAGACTAGTACCGCAGACATGCTCACACCTAATTGGAAGACTTGCGTAATATCGAAGCCGGCAAGGAGACCAATGACTAACCCAATCACTAATCCCATAATCATCGAATCACCAAAAAATCCTAGATATTTTTGTGCATCTTTAATTGTAAACGTTGATTTGCGGAAAATTGGAATACGATCCAATAACCAATTTAACGGCCAGGCAATAACTAAAGATGACAAAGCAGAAACTGTAGGCAATGACACACCAGGAATCCCGAAGAAGCCCTCTACCATTGGTTGTGACCAATCAGACATCTTAAATGTGATAACTGCCATGAGGATTGATGCACCCACACCCAATAAAACATTCTTAGTTACGAAATAAACCATGACGCCCACAATTGCCATATGATGATAATTCCAAATATCTACGTCTAATGTATTGGTGCGCTTTAAAATGAGTAGAATAATATTTACAATCAAAATCGCAAACACTAACAATGCAATAATTGGTGAGGCCCAAGTTACAGCTGCTATAGACCCCCAGCCAACATCCAATGCATCAAGCTGGACACCGGTTCTTTCAACCATTGCTTTGGCTGCCGGACCAACATTGGTTGTCATAAAATCAAGAATCAGTTTGATACCTGCAAAACCAATTCCTAAGGTCAGGCCAGACTTAAATGCGCGTGTGATTTTTAATCCAAAAATTAAACCAATAATCGTGATTATTACTGGGAGCATCACTGTCGGTCCTGCGGCCATTAGAAAGTTAAATACACTCATAATTACTTTCATCTTTGTCTCTCCTTAGTAGATAAATTATTTAACATAGTTCAAAATGTCTTCCATTGTTTGTTCCATTCCCATACCAATTAATATCGGCATGCCTTTTACAACTGGAACATCACCTGTTTGTCCCTCAAATTCGCCAGTCGTAATTAATAAATCATAGTCTTGTACCTTCCCTGGTACTTCCATAAGCTTTGTCTGAGTTGTCTCTACTTGAATACCTTTATCCATTAAATACTCTCTCACTTTTGTTGCAACTACTGTTGATGTTGCGATTCCGTTCCCACATGCGACTAAAATTCTTTTCATTATAAATTCCTCCAATTTAAGCTACTGCTTGTTTCAAAAGCTGCAGCAATTCTTGATTTGATTTTGTATTAATCATTGCTTTTCTTAATGGTTCATCTTGAATAATTGTGACAATTTTTTGTAACATCTCAACTTGTCCGTGTGGTTCACCGATAGCCATCATAATAACGATTTGAATCGGCAATTCCGCTTGCTTCTTTTCCATATTGTGAAACTCCACAGGCTGTTTCAAAGTGGCAATAGCCAAAGTTGTCTTATTCACCATTTCAAAATTTGCATGGGGGATTGCTATGCCTGGTTCTGAAGAAGGCAATCCGGTCGGATACTCTTGTTCTCGATCTTGAATGGCTTGAATGTATTCATGTTTTACGTACCCTTTTTCGAATAATTTTTCTGCCAAAAAGGTTAATACTTCTTCTTTCGTTTTCGCGAATACTTCTCTAAACACTAATTCTTCATGTAAAAATAATTCCATCAAACCATCACCCCTTGTACACTAGAAATTAATTTATTTAATGCTGCTGCCAAATTTTCAATGTTCAGTTTTTCCAAGTCCTCTGGGTTAAACATTCCCGAACCAAGTCCTAAATAGCTGGCACCATTTGATAGAAATTTCTGAGCATTTTCGACTGAGATACCTCCGACACCCATCAAAGGTAGCTTTCCAAGTGGTGCTTGAACGTCTTTGAAAAATCTTGGCGATACTACCGAAGCTGGAAAAACTTTAACAATATCCGCTCCTTGCTCAAACATATCGCTAATTTCTGATGGTGTCATGGCTGCTGGTACAGCAAGTACATTGTGCTGCTTTGCGTAATTTAACATTTCTGTCGTGAAAATATGCGGCCCTAATAAAAACTGGGCTCCAGCCGCGGTGGCAGCCTTCACGTCGTCAATTGTTCGAACTGTTCCAGCTCCAATATAGATAGAATCGCCATAAGTCATCGTCAATTCTTTAATTTGTTCCAAGGCGTTCGGGGTATTTAGCGTCATTTCAACCGCAAACTCGTTTTCTAATCCTTTCATAGCTTTCAAAATTGCATCTGCTTGCTGAAAAGTATAGCCTCGCATAATAATGGTAAAGCGTGGATAATCTTTTAACCTCATGTTCAATCGCTCTTTTCTCAAGTAAATTGTCGAATTAATTGATATATCGACGTGGTTTCTTGTTTCGTAAATAACTCTGCTAAAAATGCTGGATTCGTGCTAAGATCAGCAATTTGATTAACCGCTTTCAAATGCTTAGTTAAATCCAGGAAAGATAATGGAAGGATAATCTGAATATCTTCCCTATTTGGAAATGCGATCTTTTCTTTGCTGATTAATAAACTAACGCCTTCTCTTAAAACACCATGTTCAATTGTAGTATGCGGAATACATGTCTTCTCACCAAAATATCCTGCATAATTGGGTTGTTCAATTTGTTGAAGACAGTCGGTTAAAAAGTCTTGATTGATGATTTGGTTCTCTAGTAATGGCTTGCAGGCTAAAGCCACTGCTTCTTCCCAAGTAATTGCTTGATCAACAATCGTAATGTAGTTGGGCTTTAAATAATAAGTTAAAGATGGCAAAACTTTCGTATTCTCTAGAGGCGAATCCTGCTTTTCCTGTAACAAAAAATATTGTAGTTCTTCCTTTAATTCCTTGGAACTGGAGACAGTAGCGTACTTCTGTATGATGCTCAACAAACGATCAACGGATTGATCGACTTCATTGATTCCAAGCTCATTCAAGACACGATAACGAAGACTGATTTGTTCTTTATATGTCATAATCGGCTCAATAATAAACTGTGGTAAATTTGTTTCCAAAGGAATAGTCGTAAATACAAGATCATAATCCACTTCAAATTGATAGAAATCTCTAACCGAAAACGAGGCCAAAAAATGGATCTCTGTGAATAATTTTTCCAAACTTTCTCTAATCACTTTTGAAACCATAACCCCATTAGTGCAGACCACTACTGCTTTAGGTTTTTGTTGTTTGACTACAGGTTGATTACTCAACTGAAAACCAAAATAGTAGGAAAGCAGATCTAATTCATCATTGGGGAACGCCCGCCTTAACCAATTTTCTGTTGGAACAATTAATTCTTTCATCAGGTCATTTAAAATTGCGTGATTGCTGTCTTGAATCAGACTGTCTAAAGAGTACATCCCTAGACTCAAGTTATACTTAATACGGAAGCAAGCCGGACGTAAATGGTTTAGAATCCGCCGTTCAAAATTTTCTCGATCCTCAATCATAATAAACGTCTGATGTTCGAAATTAGACACCATCTCCCGAATCAATTCTTTCAACCGGAAATCAGAATCAAATTCTTGGGTCGTTTTCTTTTCAAAAATGTTAGAAATCAAAAATAGTAAGGTCAGCCAGTCTAAATAACTATCAGCTATTTCCCAATTCGTCTCTTTAATCAAAACACTAAGAAATCGGTGCTCCGGTGTGTACTGTACTTCACCTTCAAAAAAATCTTGCGTTCCTAGTTTCGTTCTCACTACAGCTCGAGCTAAAAGTAAGGGTATAGCGGTTCGTAAATATTCCAAAGATTCATCTGAATAACTTAAGTGCAACATTTGTTCCATATTATGAATAAGGTGGATTACTTCTTCCTTGGATATCTGTGGACTTAGTTTTCCGGTTACCTCGATCCGCTTAAAAATTGGATAACGTTTCACCAAATCAGACAGAAGCTGCATGATTCGATGTTCGGAACCTTCAAGTTGATAGCCTTGTAAGCGATCGTACTTGAAGGTTAAATAGTACCTTTGAATAAACGGATCAACCTTTTTCAAATCATCAGTTACCGTAGATTTTCCAACATCCAGAAATTCACTAAGGTGTTCAGCACTCACATATTCAATGTGGGTGATTAAAAACATGACAATTAATGCTAATCGTTCCTCATCTGTAGGAATCGTTGTTACCTGTTCTATTAGTTCTCTTTGTGTCGAAAGTAGTTGTAACACCTCCAAAGGGACGATAAAGTCTCCAGCGTGATTCCGCTCAATGTTCGGAATTTTCTGAGTGATCAATTCAGAATTAAACTGATTGATAGCGTAATTAATTTGCCGTCTAGTCAGTCCAAGCTCCTTTGTCACTTCGGCCATTTTTATTTCTGGTCTCTTTGTAAGTATGGTCAGAATATTTCGGATCCGTTCATTCATTTTCTTTCCCTCCTGACATATTCATTATAACGGCTGTTGTTAACAATCTGGTTTGTCTTTTAAACCTAATTTTGTCACAGTCTATTAAAACGATTGTCATAGTCAAAAATTTTTATGTTCTCTATAATCATAAAAGGAATAAAACTTGAGCTTTTAATAAAGCTCAAGTTTTATTCCTTTTAACTCTGCAAATTCTTACCTCTCTCTGTATAGCTTCGGAGACTTTAAGTATTCTTCAAAGGAAAGCTCGCCACGAAGCAGAGCGATTTCCTCTTTGTAAGGCGGATTCTTATATTTTACTTTCCCGTTCGAGGGGGTTTCTAAAAACTTGGGAACTTCCGCAAATTCCGGCAAGTCAACAATTCGTTTTAACGTGGGAAGACCAATCTTCCCCAGGCCAATATTTTGATGCCGGTCCTTATGTGAGGCCAAGCCATACAAAGAATCATTGAGATGGAAAGTACTAATTCGTTCTAAACCAATAAGTTGATCAAATTCTTTCAACACTCTATCCAAATCATTAACAATGTCATAGCCGCCGTCATAAATATGACAAGTATCGACACATACTGATAACCGCTCGTTATAGGTGACTCCGCTAATTATCTCGGCCAGCTCTGCAAAATTTTTCCCTATTTCAGTCCCTTTACCTGCCATCGTCTCTAATGCAATCGAAGGTCCTGTTGAATGATCAAGCACCTCGTTCAATCCTTCGATCAATTGTGCGATCCCTTTTTCAGAGCCCGCTCCCCGATGAGCACCTGGATGTAAGACCAATGTTTTTGCGCCAATTGCTTCAGTTCGCTGCAATTCCTCTTTTAAAAAGTCGATACTAAATGAAAAAACGTGCGGATCAATGGAATTAGCTAAATTGATCAAGAATGGTCCATGAATAGTCACATTCTGAATCCCTTTTAGTTTCATGTAGTCCCAAGCTTCTGGGATGTGATAATCCTCGATCGGCTTGCGGTGAGAATTTTGCGGGGCTCCAGTATAACAAAGTAGCGCATTTGCCTGATAGACAGCGGCTTCCTTTGCTGCCTGTAGCAGCATTTCTTTTCCTCCAAGCGAGACGTGTGAGCCTAATAGCATCATTTACTCCAGCTTCCTTTAGTATTTATTCTAATCTTTTATGACCATGATCGTCCTTTATCCCAAATAATTCAAAAAACACCGGTAAAATTATTTGGGCTTTTGTTTTAATTTCAATTCCTTTTTCAAAAAAACAATCGATTGACTCGCTTCATTAATATTTTGCGAGAGCTTCAAAAGCAAAGCGATTCCTTGCAGACTGCCAATGATATGACTCGCTTCCTGCGCAGCTTCTTCCTCAGTGAGTTGATTCCCATCAAGAGCTAGCACTTGCTTCTTCACAAGCTCTTGCCACTCCTTCATAAAGCTATTCAACGGCTCACGAAACTGTTCGTCTGCTAAAGCCAATTCCGCTATCAGATTTCCTACCGGACAACCATAATGAATCACTGCTTTCTGATGGAAAGCAAAAAACCAATCAATCATTTGTTCAATCGATTGTTCCGCTGGCAAGTCTGTCGACAAAATCTGTTCAAATAAATCTATCCGCCATTCTTCAAGCAGGGACTGGATAACTGCTAATCCAATCGCCTTTTTTGAATCAAAATAATAATATAGCTGTCCCTTGCCAGTATTTGTAAACTCCAAAATGTCTGAGATTGATGTATTCATGTAGCCGTGCTGATAGATTAACTCACGCGCACCTAAAATGATTTTTTCTTTTGCTTTGATGCCAAACCCTCCTAACTGAATTCCTCAAAAAAAGGCTACTATCGGCTAAGAGCCTCTCTCTCTGCTAATATTACGCTTCATAGATTTCTACAGAATTGGCAATCGTACCAGAATTATCGCCTTTCAATTGCAGACGCATATATTTAGGATCAAAAACCAAACGAGTATTATCATCTAAATAAAGCTTTGAACTTTCTTTCAAATAGACTTCACCCATAGACGTATTGACCGTTGATTGATAGTTTGAGAAATCCAATTTCGATTCATCCGCATCCTGCAGTAAGACCAAGCGAAAACCAACATCCAGACCACAACTCGAGGCATTGATCTTAAATGGACTGTCGCCATCTTCAAAATCTAACACTACTTTTTGATAACTAGGTACTTTCTTTTCAATATAATCCTTCGCTTCTTCTGAAATAACTAATTCCATCATCTATTCCTTCTTCTTTTTAAATTTAAAATAAAACCTACCGTTTGGTACAAAAAGAGTATATAAAAATTTGACTGTTTACGCAAAGATTTGAACTGCTATCTCCATCTTTTCTCTAAACCGGACCAGTTCTATAATCCATCAAGACGTGAGATTCAAAAACTGCAGCATTAGAAGAAATCCCACCGGTTTGTTTTTGCAGATTCGTCTCAATCAATCCGATCGGAATATTTGTATACTCAGTAATTGAAAACTGTGTATGTCCGCATCGGGTGAGAACTCATCTTCTCATAGCCGCCATAATTCACTTCAACACTTTCGCTGTTTACATGGTGACCAGACATTGGTGTATCGTGTTACCCATCAGTGTTAGTCTTCGTAAAGGTTAACTCTATAAAAAACCTTGATAAGGATTTCCAACTCCGCTATTAGTTAAAAAAAGACAATAGTCGAAACCATCGTCCATTTTTAACTATTTAGATTAAGCAATAAAAAGTTCTAAAAAACTTTTTATTGTACTTCTGGTTTTGAATCATCTTTCATTTTATCTGCTTGGTTATTTATCGCAGCTTTTGCTTTGTCGGTCTGCTCAGAAGCAAATTCCCCTGTTGTTTTAGCGGCGTCCGTTACTTTGTCCTGAACCGTCTCGCTATCTTTCTCAAATTGTTCTTTAGTTGTGATGTCGGTGACTTTAACATTTACCTCAATCACATCTAGGTGAGTCATAGTTGCGACTTCTTTGCTGGCAATCTGTTTGATTTGACTAAAGATTTTTTCAATATCTTTGCCGTATTCCACAACGACTTTCATGTCGACGGCTACTTGTTTCTTTCCAACTTCTGTTTCGATACCAGCTGTTTCGTTGTCTGTATTCACTAGTTTTTCAGCAGTATTTGAGAAGAAGCCGCCATCGATCGTCAATAAGCCATCAACATCTTCCAAAGCGATCCCAATGATTTTTTGAATTACTTTGTCATCATAAGTCACTTCGCCATCCGTATTTTCTTCATTTGAATGCGGATTGGTCTTCATTTCTTGTTTACCATCGTGTACGGATTTACTAGCATCATGCTGGTGATCAGCTTGCATTTTTTCCTCCGCATTTGGCATAACCGGATCGGGATGTGCAGATACTGGTGCGTTTTTAGTCATTTTGTTTTTGTCATTGTTATTTTCCATGATAGAGCCTCCTATTTTTTTACAGAATCACTTCATTGGTCCAAAAAGCTGTTAAGTTCGTCTTAAATAAATTTGACTTTTAAGCGACTTGTTTCTTAGAAAAAGTAGCTTTTTCAAACCTACTATATATTAAGGATAGGACGCATCTTTTTTTAAAGCAAAAAATATGCTTAAAATACAGAAAATAAATGATAAAAAAAGAGAAAATTCCCTTTTGGCGAACGGAAAGACATGTTCTATTTACGGATTATCTTCTCCATAAGCATTTTTTTACAGGCTCCTTCTTCTAATCTCGTTTTTGTCGCTCCGGACTTTTCCATGTTCCACTGCCGAATCCTAAGATCGTCTTCACCGCAGGAATAAAGGTTGTGACAATCGTCAAAGCATTCAGCATCCAATAAAACAGCATGTATAATGGTGCGAACAAGATGTATTTGAGTTTTCTGGCTCGGTCGTCAGCGATTAATGAGGCCACTAGCTGAAATGTACCGGAAATCATTTCAAAACAAACAAACAAGAATGATAGAGTGATCATGTGGTAGATCCGTTCATAATTTCCCTCAACTAGAAATCGAATAAGCGCTCCGGCGAACAAAATGGAAGAAATCCAGAAAAAGAAGGACCAAATGATACTGAAGGTCTGATCGATAAACATGACAGTCCGCCCAATATTTTGAAACGGATGTAAAAAAACCTTTTTGAAATTGGTCAGCCAGACTTCTGTTCCACCTTTTGCCCAGCGTTTTCTTTGACGGTACAACATTTTCAAATTTTCCGGGACTTCCATAAAGAACATGATTCGGGGCGCGAATAGCGAGGCCCACCCATCCAACTGGTGGTCCCAAGCAATACTAATATCTTCTGTTGCTCGGTCTTGACGAAACATTCCCACATCGATCAAAGCGTCTTTTCGATACATCGTATTGGCGCCGCTGTAGGCATAAATTCCACCAAGTACGCCCATTTGGGTCCGTTTGATGATGCCTACGATACTGGAAAACTCCACCGTCTGAGACTTTGCGATCAGCTTGGTTCGATTTTGTACGTCCATATTGGCAGTGACCGCCGAAATATTTCGTGCATCCTTTCGAATAAAGAAATTCACGTAATAGTTCAAAGCATCAGGTTCGGGAACGGTGTCCGCATCGTTACTGAGGATCAATTCCCCCTTCGCGAAGGCTACGCCGATATCAAAGGCATGGGCTTTGCCCTTATTTTTTTCAATACGGACGACTCGCAAGTTTTCATATTGGTCGGATAAACGGCGCAAAATTGCTGGTGTCTCATCCGTGGAACCATCGTCGGTCACTAATACTTCATAATTTGAGTAATTCAGCTGATTCATTAAGTAGTCGATCGTCTTTTCAATCACGATTTCTTCATTGTGTGCGGGAACCATAATCGTGATAAAAGGTTCGATCTCTTCGGGGATTTCGATCCAGTTTTTCTGGCGATACTTAAAAATCAGCGCATAACATAACTCTCCGATAAACCAGCCAAAGCCCCCTAAGATCGGATAGGCGATCAAGATTAGGAACATAATTGTAAAGATTGTATCGAATATGGGATTGCCGCTGTTGATAAAATGAATCATAACGGCACCTCATTATCTTTATACATTTTACGGAAAAATTCTTTGTCTAAGTTCTGTTCTTCGGAAACGGAGTAAAATTTGACGTTGTGTCGAATTTCTTCTGGGCAAAATCGTTCATCATAAGCTTCGTTAATGAGCTTTTTCCGCTTTTCCATTCTCTTTTCATTAAACAAGGGTTCCTTTTGCAAAAAATGGCTGAAGCGATAATTGTTCCAAATGGTCATACAGATATAGAAAATCAGGATAAAAACGAAACTAATCGTTAAAAAGATTAGTAAAAATCGAAATGTTTGGAATCCATCTACATAAGTACGGAAGGAATATTCTTTAGCAAATTTAGGAAAGACAAAGGGGATCGAAAGCCATACGAAGGGGAGAATTACACCCACCCAGCCAATGATAGCCACTAAAGTCTGTCGAATTTTGAGAAGATAATGCTTCTCTGAAAAATAGTCATCCGAGACTAATAACTTGGAGACATCCTTACGTTGAATCATTTTTTTCATTTCACTCACGCTCCTACCTTCACATTTCAGAATACTAAAAAATTACCTAAAAAGGTACGAATAGACCTTCTGTGAAACAGTTTCTTTACTTTATCATAACGATAATTTCATTTTATGTACACAATTATGAACAAGCCATGACCATTATTCCTGATTTCCTTGGTTTCATTCAATTCACACTTTGGTAGTATTTTTAGCTTGAATACGATCAGTAGAGTCATAGTTTACGAAACCGAGTTTTTGTCATTGCCTATTTATTCTCCTAAAGCCGCTTTTCTCAATCCAAAAAACCGCCAAACAACCAACTAGTTCAGCAGCCATAATTTATTTTATTCTTCGTTGTAGCCTTTAACGAAAGGGATTATAAAAGCGTCCACCGTTGATCCGCAATAAATAAATTCCAATCAAACATAAGACAATCACCAACAACAGAGCAAGATAATCATTTCTTTTCAGCGGCTTAGCCAACAGCCACGTCCGACCCTTTTTCTTGCCGAAGCGTCGCAATTCCATCGCCGAAGAAATAGTCTCGATTCGTTCCAAACTTGAAAAAATCAAGGGAATCGCAATCGTCAGATTTCCTCGTATCCGTTTGGATAGAGCCGCTTTTTTTGACAGTTCGTTTCCACGTGCTTGTTGTGCTTTAGAAATCGTTCGAAAATCTTCTTGGATATCAGGAATGTAACGCAACGCCAACGAAAAAGCATAGGCTATCTTGTATGACCCGCCCACTCGATGAATGCTTGACGCCAATTCACTGGGATTGGTGGTCAAAATAAAAATCAAACCTGGTGGAATGGTCACAAAATACTTGATTAAGAGATTCAGTTCATAAAACAATTGTTCTTGCGTTAACGTATAACGACCGATCCCCTCAAAAATTACATGGCGAGACCCATAGATCGTCACGCCGTATTCCGGTGCAAAAAGATAAACCGTCAGCAAATTCAATACAGAGAAGAACGCAATAAATTTTAAGACAAAAGAAATCTCACGATAGGAAATTTTGGCGATTCGAAAAAGAATCGCGGAAAAAACCGCCAGAGCAATCAGAAAACGTGTGTCATATGAAATCATTCCGACGATTGAAATCATTAAGAAGCTAAGCATTTTAGTGAAGCCGCTAAGCTGATGAATCGGTGTTTTTTTAGGCAGATAGCCAATTACATTATTTGCTTCCATGAGAATCCTCCTCATGCTGGATAAAGGCGGACACATAGCCGGTAGCATCCGCGATCTGATTCTTTTTCGCTAACCGATATAAACTTGTTTCTCTTAAACTAGCGGAAGTCACCAGTTCCGACGATGAAAGCACACTTGTTGGTGCTTCGTCGGCAATGATTTGACCGTCTTTTAAAACGATGGTTCGCTGAGTATGCTCTAACATCAGATGCATATCATGAGTAATCATTAAAATCGTGATGCCCTGCTGATTTAATTGCCGTAAGAAGGTCATCATCTCATTATAATGATAATAATCTTGTCCAGCGGTTGGTTCATCTAGTATTAATAATTGTGGTTCTAAAACTAAAATTGCCGCAATCGCTACTCGCCGTTTTTGACCGTGGCTCAATGCCGAGATTGGCCAATTGCGGAATTCATACAGTCCACAAACTTTCAAAGTTTCTATAACTTTTTCCTCAATCACTTCAGGAACTGCCCCACGATTGACTAAGCCTAAAGCTACTTCTTCGTAGATCATATTTTTAGAGAGCATTTGATTGCTGTTTTGCAATACATACCCTATTTTATCAGCTCGCTCTTTGATACTTTCGTCCGTTAGTACTTGACCTTGCCACAACAATTGACCCTCTTGTAGAGGATAAAAGCCCGTAATCAAATTAGACAAAGTAGATTTACCTGCTCCGTTATGTCCAACTAAACTGACCATTTCACCTTGATATAGCGTTAGGTCGACACCTTTAATGACCGGTTCAGTGCCAAAACCAAAAGTAATATTCCGTAAGACCAGTAACGGAACTTGCTGCGAAGGTGTTTGGCGAAATTGACTGTGCGTGTGAGCCAATGCTGCGGCGATTTCTGGAGAAACCAACTGGTCCACATCGGTTAAATCGGCGAAATCAGTTAAGGAAATGCCTGCTCGTTTCAACGCCGTGATATAGAGCGGTTCGCGAATGCCATGCTTGGCTAATAGATCACTCCGCAATAATTCGGTTGGTGTTAAGTCCGCAATAATCTGACCCTCATCAAGTAAAATGATGCGGTCGATGGGCGCCGCCAAAACCTCTTCTAAACGATGCTCAATAATAACCGTGGTAAATTGCTGGGTTTGATAAAGCTGATGGATCATTTGGATCGCTTCGTAACCAGTTTGCGGATCGAGATTAGCCAGCGGTTCATCAAAAAGTAGAATCGGTGTCTCATCAATCAAGACGCCCGCCATCGTTACCCTTTGCTTTTGTCCACCAGATAAATCTTGCGGCCGCTTTCTTAAATGTGTCATCAAATCCGTTTTTTGGGCCCAATAGTCCACCGCCTTTTGCATCGCCGGCTGCTCAATCATTTCATTTTCCAATGAAAAGGCGATATCCTCTGCTACCGTCAAGCCAACAAATTGACTGTCGGTATCTTGCAGTACCGTTCCAACATCTAACGAAAGATCATAAATGGATGACTCACTGAAGTTCTTACCATTGATTGTCAGTGAACCGCTAAAGGTGCCTTTTTCATTTTGTGGGATGATTCCATTTAGACATTTTCCTAGAGTTGACTTGCCAGAACCGCTGCTACCCATCAGCAAAATCTTTTCTCCTTGTTTGATCGTCAAATTGATCTGCTTTAAGGTCGGTTCGGCCTGACTATCATATTGAAATGTAAAATCACGAAACTCGATCATTTTTCCACTGTCCTCACACTATCTTTCTTTATTCAGACTGCCTTTTTTCGTTTTAGTTTGGGCGTAAGCCTTGAGTAAAATGACACCGATGATTCCTGTAACAATCGCATTTGTCACACCGGCTACGACTCCTTGCGTAAAGACTTTGCTTGGTGCCTCGGCATAGATCAAAATATCACCAACTGGAGCAATCACGACCCACGTAACTAAGTTCGCGATCGTTTCTCCTACAATAAAAGTAATCATTTCTTTTTTACCAAAAATTCCTTCATTGATTGGAATTCGTTTCGTCAATAAACCGAAGAAGACACCTAGAAAACCAGAAGCAACGATCCACGACCACCAAGCCCCATAAGTCGTCAAATCTCCTAACGCGTGTCCGATAAAGCCCGCTAACCCCGCCACAATAGGTCCATAAACAACACCAAGTAATGCTAAGAAAGGATAAGCCGTCGCGATATCCGTATTAGGAATGCCCGTCGGTATCGTCACAAAGCGCTTCAAGATGAAAAAAACAGCCGCCCCGATTCCAATTGCTACAATATGTTTTACTGTAAATTTACTATTCATTTGTTTTCCTCCTTAGAATTATTAATTATTTTCAACTTTTGTCAATTCAATCGTCCACTCATTACCGGTCCCAATTTTATATACCCCTGAAAAAGAATCAAGATTGATACCCAGTCCGACATTCAGCACAGAGTTAATATAAAGCACTGCTTCTTTCGGTACTACTTGGGCAAAGGAACGACCAAACACCACTTCGTCTTGATAGCGCAATACATCTTTGAAATATATTTTTACTAATAAGTTCTGCCCATAGTCCACTTGCCACGTTTTGAAAAACTCCAATGGAATGTTCGTCCAAAGCGAACCAAAACGAATATCGGTAATATCGATGGTACCGGTAATCTTTTGCTCATCTTGTTGTGGAGCAGTCAATGGGAAAGTTACAAGATCCGTTAGAGAAATAATCTCACCTAACTCGGTAAAAGCGACCTTTCCACTGGCCAAACGTGCTCCATTATATACATAAACATCCCGGCCATGAAAGGTGTGACTCTCAGAAGATCCCGGTAATCGTTGACTTTCTTCATCAATCTGACGCAGCTCTTTGATGCCTACATACTGAGCTAGGTAAGTTAATGTCCCGTTATCCGGTGTGATCACATATTGACCGCCTTTAAGCTCCGCTGCCACACTACGGCGAGTCGAGCCCACGCCAGGATCTACTACTGACACAAAAACCGTACCTGCTGGCCAATAACTAACCGTCTGCAACAGCCGATAACTCGCATCATGGATATTATAAGGCTCAATTTCATGAGTTAGATTATTGATCGTCAAGTTGGGCTCGACTTGATAAGCCACCCCATACATGGCATTGACCGCCCCATCTTGTAAGCCAAAATCCGTTTGCAGTACTAAAAAATTTGCCATAACTCTTCCACCCTTCATTATTTTTCCTTCATGGAATCGAATATTGAATCGGATTAACATCCCCTCATTTAATAAACGAGCCATAATCTTTATGAATGAATCTTCTTTGAAAAAGAGACAAAGAGAACAAAAAAATACCCTCAGCAAAAAATTGCTAAGGGCATTTAACATGCGTTACCACCTTTAATCGTACAGCCTTCACAGACTCTACCTTTATCAGTACCCAAACATCGGAGACTGTGCCTTGTTAACGGGGGCATCCGTATTTCCTTAAAGATTCGGGAAATCCACTCAAAAGCCATTTTCAAATGATCTACTTGCATCCTCTCTCACCACAACGAGGACTCTCTTAGGCTAAGTATGATTATTTTACTTTCTTTTTCAATGTGTTTCATTCATTTGCAAAATCATAGCAGAGAAGCCCAAGCTTGTCAAACACAGATTATCTTCATCAAATTAAACATGCTTAGACTGTAATTCTTCACGATATCTTTTTTTATTTACAGCGATTAAATAACTTTTCCAACAAACAAACCAGTCCATAACTTCGCTAAAAATATGAACTAAAACTGTACTCCTCGACTTGCCCATTCAAATCTATCAGTGACCATCCGTTTTCTCTGCTTATCAAAAACACTTGGAAATAAATAGCTTCTTAACCATTCCACTTCACTACGTTTGTTAGGATTGACCATCCAATCACTGGTTCTAGTTAGCTTCTTTAAGCGTTTTTGTAATTCGATTCTTTCATTAAGTGTCATCATAATCCTCCTAGAACAATCCTTGTTTTCTTTTAAAATAACCTTTCGATTGAAGCGCTTGTGGCTCGTTAAAGTTATTATATCCAAAGAGGAATTTTCTTTATATTCGATTTTTTTTGAATATGCAAAATAAAAAAAACTTTACTACACTCATTTTAAAAATGACTGTGGTAAAGGTGTCCATTATGTTAATAATAGGTTACTTAGCTCTGCAACTAGTCCTCACGATAGCACAACGCCAGGCCTTTTAAAAAATTGCGAGCGTATTTGTCGCCACAAGGTTTAAAGTTACGATGACCTTCTTTTCTAAGAATGGCGCCCAGCTCACCTTTTGAAGGATAGACCCCGGCTTCTGCCATAATATCCAGCATATCATCACTAGTTAATTGCAAGGCGATCTTGACCTTTTTCAATAAAATATTGTTGATATGGCGGATTTGATTGCTTTTTAATTGGGGCGCTTCGGCGGATTTATTTTTTTGTGGGCCGCGTTTCAAAATGATAAAACCGTTCAAAAAGCTATCGAAGACTTGATTATTGATTGGTTTTACGTACGTATTTTTTTCGAATTCGTCTTGTTCTTCGGCTTGGTTCGCGATTTTCTTCAACATGTCTTTCTCTTCTTCTTTGGTAACGGTCAAGCCGCCTAATTCGAAAGCTTTAACGATATCGGTATCTTTGATATCTAAGGCGTAACGCAAACGTAGTAATAGATCGTTATTATTCATGAGTTCCTCCACTTTTCTGATTGTTCTACTATAACACAAAAAAGACTAGCACCTCATTCTTTCGAACGTCGGAGCTAGTCTTTGTTATTATTGTGGCGCATTGGATAAGGTCCAACGCAGAGTCGCTTGATAAGTGCCCGTCTCTACTTGCTTAGCATCGGTGATACTTAACTTTGTCTCAGCTGCTAGATTTTCACTGACTGAATGATCCAAATTGGGCTTGCCAGTTTTATCGAACGTCAACTTACCATCAGAAGTTACGGTGCCATTCAAAAGCCCTTGTGCTCCTTGAGCAGAAGCAAAATCGATCTTGCCGGCGATCGGCTTTTTACCATTTGAAAAATCACTTAAAGCAACCGATAAACTCCATGGTGTTTTTCCATCCGTCGGAAAGCGTTCATCGGTAATCTTGATGCCCTCATTGTTTTCGCTGACTAGTTGAAAACTAGGATCTTGACTAAATTGCGATAGATCTTTTTTCCCGAATTGAAGATCTGGGACTTGATCTAATGTCAAATACCCGCTGACATTGACTATAATTTTAGTAAAAACATCTTCCTGCCCAGGAATTCTGATCGTAATGACGTGCTTCCCTACAGATAAGCCTTGCAGGTTCACTCCATCAGTGATCACCATTTTGCTAAAGTCACCTTGTCCATCGGCTCCCTCGACATCGGTTCCCTCGTAATCAGTTGTAACGATCTTTAATTTAATTGGCTGATCTTTGAAGATCGTCAGTTCATTTCCCACTGCATGGCCATCTTCTGTGGTTAAATGAATCGTCGGCAATTTAGGCGTGGGATGATTAGGCGCGCTAGTACCCGGCCAGTTGCTCGTATCAAATTGATTCCTTTTTGCCATGTCTAAATTTAATTCCGATTGAATCTCAATGTCACCGCCAGCTACGTAACTAGAATGCATTACATTGGCCCCAGCACTGCCTACAAGAATATTTCCCTTTGGAACAAGCAATGAACCATAAAATTTTGCGGCAATGATTGAGACTTGACTCGCGTTCGGAAATGAATGGATGATGCGGTTTCCTAATGCTTCAATCGTCGTGTCCCCCGTGACCGTCAAGTGGTTGTTCCAATCCCACGTAAAGGTGCCACTCGTTTGCCAATTAAAAATCAAATACGGCAATTGCTTGGATGAAGCACCTTGATAATTAATCTCGAACTCATCATCGGCTCGAAAAAGATTCATATCTAAAATGATAATGGGAACAGCTGAGCTGGTATAGTTGCGAAGATCAAGGCTGATCTGATGGACTGTCTTGGCTTTAGTCGTATCTTGGACTACTGTTTGAGTGGCCTTGATTGCCGTATCTGAAACAGCAACCCCTTTATCTTGGGTCAGACTTTGATACTTTTCACTGACACTGATTAAATTATTTTGCGTGGTTGACTGCCAATTATCAGCGGTAATCCCATTATCTTGAAAAGCTTGGAGTTGATCGGCAGAATGAACTGATTTTTTAGCTGCGGGAATTTTAGCTCCGCCATTCTTTACGATCAGCTTTTGATTTGGAAACGCACTAGACTGGGCTAAATTATTGGCTAATGTATCATTGATGGTATTGGCTACCACTGTGACATTTTCTTTAGGATCACCCGTTAATTTCAAACCGCCAGTGGTTAGATTGCTGCCGAAATAATTTGGCCAGCCATTTTTCCCAGTAATCGTATTAGCGCCCATATAGCCTGTCACGTTTTGCTGACCAATTGTTAAGGTTCCGCCAGCAAAAGCGGTGAATTCTGTACCGACTCCTAAAGGATAGCTAGACAGCTCTCGCGGATTGACCAAGCCTGATGCGTCAACCAATCCGCGTTTTTCAGGTTTAATGGTCTTCTCTGGTGATTTTACCGAGGAACTGGTACTTGTTTGGCTGGAGGACTCCGCTGTTTCATCACTCTTAGATCGAGTAGTTGCTGGCGAATCTTCCGTTGAAGAATTCATCAAAGTCTCCTGTGTCGCGGAATCAGCAGTCATGGTTGTTTGAGTCGCAGTTTCAGTACTGGAAAACGCTTGAACGGTGGAAGTAAAAAGAGTGCCTCCAACTAATAGGAAAAGCAGAAAGGCCAGCCGATTTTTTCTGTTCATTACGCCTCATCCTTTGCTTGTCTGCCTTTTTTACGGCCTAATAAGAAAACCAATAGCAATAAAATGATTAAGACTAAGACACCGATAATGACATACAACCATAAATTATTGGATTGCTCTGGTGTATCAACTGATTTTTCATTGATGGTCTGAGCTTCCAATTGAGCGATCGTGAAGTCTCGTTCAAATTTCCATTCTTGTGTACCAGAAGTTGCGACTAAAGCCAAATGATAATCCCCCGCTTCAAGCGGTTCCTTCTGCCAATCAATGGCGAAATCATAATTAGAGTTTGGCGCCATTTCTTGATTGTACTTCTTCGTTTCTTTAAAAACGTTATCGTCGCCTTTTTTATAGATCTTGGCATCCACTGTCATGGAGCCAAAGGCTTGTGGTTCGATATTTTGTAAATTAGCTAAGACCGCGGTGTGTTCATCAGACAATCCAGCTTTGACATCATTTAATTTTAATTTTGGTGTGATGTTTTGATCAGGATTTTCTGTCAATGCTAGACCGAGCACTAAAGAATATTTATTTTTCACCGTCAGCATTTGCCCTTCACTAGATGACGAATCGGCGGTATCATCAGAAAGTTTTTCCGCGTAAAAACCACCCATGATCGTCCCACTGAAGGCTTCCTTTGGTGCTGTTAGAGTAAATTTGACATCCTTCGTTTCATTGGCTGCCAGCTCCACTTCTTGCGGACTAGAAACAAGCTGTGTCACATCATATTTAGCAGTATCATCACGCTTTACCGTTTGATCACTATAATCGATCTGACCATTATTATTAGTAAACGCAGGATTGGGCGAAATTTTGATTTTGATCGCTTGATTCTCTAAATTCTTTACCTTTAAAGTCAGTTCTTGGCTTTGATCAGGGATCACTTTCAGATTAAAATAGCTAGCATCACCAATTTGATTTTCGGGCTGGACCGCATCGATAGTAAAGCCTGCACCAGCTGCTTCAGCAGAAACTGTGGTCATAAAACTGATCATCATCAAAAAAACAGCGGCTAACACTAATCCTATTTTTTTCATATTGTTCTCCCCTTTATTGATTCTCTCTCTTTTCATCTTAGTCAAAAATAATCTGTTTTACAAAAAATCGAACGCACAAAGCGTTCGATTAACGAAAATTTAGCGAGCTTGATCCACTTATTTTGCTGGAGCTGCAGTTGGTATATTGGCTAATGTCCAGTTCACATCAGCTTGGTAAGTCCCAGCAACGATATTTTTATTTGCGTTGGCAGCAACGGTCAAATCGCCAGAAGCTACATCGAAGTTGTTGGCAAAAGTTCCTTCGTTAACAGCCGCATTGATCAAAGTCGCTGCTTGATCATTCACAATTGTTTTAACTGGTGCTTTGGTTGCGATTCCGTCAGTCGCATCAGCTGAAGGAGATAATGTCATAGTTACACCATCGATTTTTTTGCTACTGTCGGCAAGATTCGTAAAATCACTTCTTGATACGGAGAGTTTCCAACCAGCGTTCGTTCCGCGGTAGTCAGAAACAGTGATTTTTTGATTGCTATTTCCATCTTTAGACGCGTTCGAAAGTTTTCCATCAAACAAATTCAAATGAACTTCCTTTGAAAAGTCAGCAACCTTTGGATTTGTACCGTTATCGTTAGCAAAATGCAAGTCAGGTACTTGATCTAACCGTAGTTGACCGGGTTCGATGGCGAATTCAGCTTTAGAATTTGCAGCTACTGAATCGTTGGTCGCATCATATCCGGCCCCTAGTGTCCCTGCGTTGATAGTTTCAGCCGCAAAAACATTCGTACTTGCTAAGCCTAGTGAAGCTAGGACGATCGTTGAAGTCATAAGTGTGGCTAACATTTTTTTCATAAAAATTCCTCCTTAACATCTCATGCAACAAATTATTATTTTCATGAAACGTTTATGTAAATAATCTTTAATACACATCTGATTATAAGTTTTCTAACGCCAATATCAATGTAATAGCTCGCTGCTTTTACCCTTCAAAAAGCCTATCGCCTTGCGGTATCAAGCTTGTTTCACATTTACAAAATGGATTTATCTAAATGTGAAAATAAAATTATCTTTTCACTTTGATAAAATCCTTTGTTATACTCAAAACAGCAGATATATCCGTCACGGAGGAGTCACTAGTGAAAAAAATATTTTCTTTAGTACTTAGTTTCATTCTTTTATTTATTTACATGCCGACCACTCAAGCCGCGACCTTTGGATTTGGTGCATCGCCGATTTTTCCTGAGAACCAAATCGACGGCGCTTCTTACTTTGATTTGCAAGTAAAAAAAGACCAACAGCAAACCCTCTATATAATAGTAGAAAACTTTGACGATCAGCCAAAAACTTTAGAGATCACTCCTACCACTGCCTTCACGAATACGATCGGGCAAATCGAATACAGCTTGAACGATCATAAGCCTACTAGTGGTCCAAACTTTAAAGAACTAGTCTCTGGACCTCAGACGGTTCACTTAGAAGCCAAGGAGCAAAAGCAAGTTGCTTTCCAATTGACGATTCCTGAAAAAGGTTTTTCCGGCAGTTTATTAGGAGGCTTTCAAATTCTTGATCAGAATGCCCCCACTAACGGTGGCATCCAACAAGAATTGGCTTACGTAATCGGAGTGATGCTGCGAGAGGATAAAGCCTTACCCGCTCCCCAACTAACTTTAGAAAATTTCACGACAGCCAAAGAAGATGTAGCTGCGAAACTAGCCAACACCTCAGGTCGATTAATTAGTCACTACCAATTAACAGGCGAACTTCGCTCTATTACAGGAAAAGAAATCAGCCTAACAGATCAGACCATCAGCGTCGCGCCTCATGATTCATTTACATTGCAGTTGCCAACCGAAAAACCGCCAACGAGTGGACTTTATACCATCAAGCTAACAATCAAAGGCGAAAAGGCGTTTTCTTTTGACCGCTGGGTCTTTCTGCATCAGCAGAATAATCAGCTACAAATCTACGAGCTTGCTCTTTGGCCATTTATCCTGGCCTTGGCTTTTATCCTCGGATCATTAATTCTTTTTATTTGGAAAAAAAGAAAGGAGAAACGTTATGTTTGAAGAAATAGTCTTTGATTCGGTCACTCAAATGAAATTCCGGATCTTTAAGAATCTCGCGGGACAAACGACTGGAATCTATCCTTATCGTGACCTTGCCGCCCAGACTCAGCTTTCTTATCAACAGTATTACAAGCTATTGCAAGAACTGGATCACGATTTATTAGAGTCAGGGCTGATCAAAACTTCCTTGATCGTACCAAATACCGGAATCTCCACTGAAAAACTGGCGCTTTCGATTGATGAGTACCGCCTTCACCTATTAAAATCAAGTCTTTCTTTCCAATTTATGCAAGCATTACTTTTGAAACCAACACTTGGTTTGGAAAATTTCTTGCAGCAAAATTATATCAGCCGCGCCACCATCAGCCGCAGAATGCAGCCGATGATCAAATATTTAGCCAAGTACCAGCTCAAAATCAACTTTCAAAAATTCCGAATAGAAGGGAATGAGATCGCCATCCGTCTGGCTTTCTTCTATTTTTTTTGGTTAGGCTACCGCAATTTATTTTGGCCTTTCGATGTCGCCAAAGAAAAAGCGTCGACTTATGGTGAGCTCTTTTTACAGGATTCACCTTTAAGTCGCGACTTTGTCAGCCGCTTGGAAACATCGATTTATTCTGGCGTGGCTCTCACTCGCATGCTCCAGCAGCGATTCGCTGAGTACGAACCGGCCTTGGATTTTATGTTGGAAGATAATCCCGAATGTGATCTGTGTGCGTTTGAAAACACCTTTGACCTTTCACCGGAACATTCTAAGGGAGAATTGGCTTCGATCTATTTTCTGATGAATTTTATTCCGATTTACGAAGACCCTGCCGATCCCGCACTAGAAAAAAGTATTCAGACCTTTACTAGAAAAACAAATCCAGTCTGGGATTTAGTAGAAAGTTTCCGCTGTTTTGTCATCGACGAATTGCACGTGCATATGGAAACGGGGACAAAAAAAATGATGATGGCCAATCTAGCCAACATCATTCTTGCCTTCTATGTTTTTCGCGGCCCCTTTCCAAATCTACCCGCTTTAGTCAAGTATCCTGAAGTAAAATCAGCCGAGACCTTACAGCTTGAACAGAAGATCAAACAATTCTTAAATTCACTTTTAAAACGAGAAGAATTTTCAGCCCTTCGCCCTTCTGAAAAATATTTAGTCCAGATCCTGCGTTCTGGTATCTCACCTTTCTATTATCAAATGACCAAGGAACACCCTTTGAAAGTCGGCGTTATGGTGGAGTCTAATCAATTACTCGTCAAACGGTTGTGGGACTTTTTAGCGGATATTAGTTTTGTGGAAACAGAGCTTTATCACAGTGAGACTACCTACGATTTTCTGATTACGACCTTTTCCCAAACAGCCATGGAAATTCCTGTCTATTATTGGGACTTTAACGTCGGATATCAAAATCTTTCTTCATTATATGTAGCTTTACGTAAGACGTATATCGAAAAAAATCGCTAACTTTATTATAATAAAAAAACAAACAGGTACTATCTTCGATTCTTGAAGGTAGCACTTGTTTGTTTTTATGTGTTTAGCTCACCTACTAAGCAAGGCTTTGTTTTTCTAAATCCAAATAAATCAGAATCTTAGACATCTCTTTTGAAGTCAGGCGTCTGACTTCACGGGGAATAAATTGATGAATTTCATCTTGATTGTAACCCACTTGTAAATGACGCTCGTCTAAAATAATTGGTCTGCGTAATAAGGTTGGGTGCTTTTCAATCAATTCAATCAGCTCATTGAAAGATAATTCATCAAAATCAACATTAAGTTTTTCATAGACCTTAGAACGAGTCGAGATAATCTCTTCCGTTCCTGTCTCCGTCAAGCAAAGAATTTCCTTGATTTCTTCTTTATTCAAAGGACTAGAAAAAATATTTCTTTCCTCAAATGGAAGTTCTTGTTCGGTTAACCATGCTTTTGCTTTACGGCAAGAAGTACAACTCGGAGAAGTATACAATTTAATCATCTGCTAAACACCTTTCTTAATCTTTTTTATTATTCTCAGTTATCTTATATATCAACCATACAATATTCTTCCCTTTTTGTTAAATGTGCTCTGATCAAAATGACGAAAAATAATCCTTTTATGTGACAAGTGTGCTTTTTTATATAACTTTTAATAGAATCATTCTAAACAAGGAGCCGAATGAAATTTGAAGTAAATACACTGATTGAAGCAGTTTTTATGCTTTGGTCTATACCAATTAGATAACAATCTGCATCTGATAGGTTGCTTTTTAATCAATAAGTTCTTCAATAATGTAAAAACTGATTGAATGATTTTTTTTACTATTTTTAAGTTTTTTTCGCAAAAATCACTCTGAAAGATCGCTAAAAAATGTACTTTTAAAAGCAAAGCTAGCACTTAAAGAAATATCCATAACTATTTGATGAGTTAAAACTGAACACAAAAAACGCTCAATCACTTTTGATGATTGAGCGCAAAGTTTGCTTTCTCGATTATGCCAAAAATCCACAACTTCATTTTTCTATTTAAATATCGAAACCTGTGATAAAGCCTGACGAAGATTCAACGCATCCCATGGCATGTGCTCCGCGATACTCAAGCCCACCAATTCGGTTTCCTTAGAAAGATCCGTTAATACACGTGTCACCTCTTTTAGAGTCATTTCTCCGATTGCGGCACCAAACGTCTTCAAATAAGGTTCCGCTGGGTAAATTGAACGAAAATCCTCCGGCGTTAGTACATCAAGATCAAAATGGACCGCCACATGTTGAATGTTATTTTCTTTTAGCCAGTCAATGATCGGCTGGCTGTTCTCTTTCAACTGCTGAGGGGTCGCATAGCGCAGCTGCAAGCGATTGACTGCTTGATCTCGCGGCCTTAGCTCTTCATAAATCAGGCCCGCAAACATTACGTGGCTCGGCTTTACTGGATGCTGAACCTTTTCAGCGAAGCTGGGAGCTCCACCACCTAATAGATTGCCTAAGACCATTTCATGATCATGCGTAGTATCCGCCGCCAATGCCACATCTGGATGGGCATCTAGCCAAAGAATTCCTAAATTGCCTCCATATTTACCGTTTAAATAATCAAAAGGAGCCTGCGAGATCGAACAATCCCCACCGAGAACGATTACCCTATCCGGATTTTCTTCTGCTAAAATCTTCGTTGTGTCTGCTAATTGCTGCAAAAGCACCTTGCTACCTTTGACACCATCTTCAACAGCTAATGCTTTGTCAAAATCTTTCGCTACTGGCACACGTCTCAGCTTATCCTTAGCACTAGCAGGAACAATCTGAGCCAATAGCTCCCCACCAAAATAATAGTTTGGATTATTGCCCCCTTGCCATTGCGGCAACAATAATCGTAATGTCTTCTGATCCTTCATCTTTTGTGCCTCCTTTTTTCGTTACTTTAATCATAACAGCTTGTTTTGGGGATGACAGCAGCTTTTCTCACAACTACTCAAAAAAGCACTCTGAAACTGACGATTTCGTCCTTTCAGAGTACTTATTTTATACTTCCGCATTCAGCCTTGAAGCTTTAACGGCAGCCTTTTTATACTTTCGTAAAAAGAAAAATGAAACGATTAACGTGAGTCCTTCCGTTATTGGCAAGCTGACCCAGGCTCCTGTCAGGCCCCAAATCGCGGCTAAAATGATCACCAACGGAACTAACAAAAAATAGCCGCGAAATAAAGACAGTGCAAAGGCTTGTTTGGCGTGACCGATCGCCGAAAAGAAGATGCTGAACACCACGTTTAATGATGACCCGAACAACGATACAAAAAAGATCGGAATCCCGTAAGCTGCTAATTGAATCAGCAGCGGATCATTTTCACGATTGAAGGCGGAAATGATCGGGTATTTTAGGAAAAACAGAATCAAATACAATCCCACTGCCATAATAAAGCTGGTTTTTAAGCCAAAGTTCAAGATTTTTTGAATCGTCAGAGTTTCTTTTTTATTTGCGGCACGACTAATCAATGGCTGAATCCCTTGGGCCACTCCGGTAAACAACGACAAGGCAACCACTAGAATATTCGCCAGCACCCCATAAGCGGCGATTACGATATCTCCGCCTAATCCCAGCAGCACTTGATTGAAAACTAAGATACTGACACCAGTACTCATTTCCGCCAGAAACGAAGAGAGCCCTAGTTGGATACTCTTGGTCACTATTCTTAATTGTGGTTTCACCCAGCTTAACGACAACTGCCGCTTTGAAAAATTACGATGGGTACTTAAAATAGCCAGACTAAGGACCGGCGACAACACAGTGGCAAGTGCAGCACCGGCCATGCCCATATCCAATGGGAAAACGAAAATATAATCAAAGATCATATTAAAGACACTAGACAAAATCATCGCTTTCATTGCCAGTTGGGGATTTTGATCATTTCGAACAAAGGCCAGACACAAATTATTCAAGATGAAAAAGGGCGCCATTATCAAAATAAAACGCATATAAAGCGTCGTCAGGTCCACCGTTGCGCCACTAGCTCCTAATACCAGCGCCAATGGACGACTGAAAAAGAGGCCAAGTGCTGTAAAAAACAGCCCGATAACGCCACCAACAATCATTAACTGCGAAAAATAGTTACCGCTTCGCCCTTTCAAAGCAAACAACGTCGCCCCGCCCATTCTCAGGAGCAGACCAAGCCCCGTCAATAAATTAAACAATGGCAGAGCGATATTCAGTGCCGCTAAGCCTAGCACTCCGACACCATTTGCAATGAAGAACGTATCCGCTAAAATATACAGTGACAAACCCAACGTACTTAGCACACTTCTCGTAACATACCCTTTGATCTCGTTCATCTAAATTCCTCCAAAAAAAAGAGCATCCTACCCTCCAATGGCCTATGGGGTAGACTGCTGCTCAAAACAAAACCCGGCGATTTTGTTAAAAGTTCTTCATAATTTTCTTTTATTCTAGCAACAAATTACTAAAAAGGCAAACACCGATTGATCAAGCATCCAAATACATGATGCGCTCGCCATTTTCTAAATCGTATTGTTGACTATCAATAAAGCCGAAACGTTGATAATAAGGAATAATTTTTTCGTTTTCATCATGAACACTTAAATAAATGCGTGCGATTTGATAATGCCGTTTCATATGGTCGATTAGTAACGGCATAAACAAACTGCCATATCCCTTCCCTTGAAATTCAGCTCCGATCATGAAGCGATCCAGCCACATTTCATTGCCTTCTTTAGCGCCAATCATCGCAAATCCAACGATCGTTGTTTCGTGATAAAGCGCTAAAGGATGCCATTGGAGCGAGGAATCATAAGCCGCTTCTAATAGCGATTGCGCATTACTTTCGATAAAACCGCGTTGGTCGGCGGATACAGAAAGTGCGGCGATTTCCCGCCAATTGGATTCCTCGACTGCTTTGATGAATACGTTCACTGATTTCTTCCTCCTTGAGCCATTATTTATTTGTCACACTAGCAAATTTTCGCTGATAGATTCATATTCAAGTGAAATACTACTAGAAATAAAAGAGTTCTTCAAACGTTTTATCTAACACGATGCGTAAAATCTACGTCAAATTCGCAGTTGGACTGAATCGTCCGGTTTCAATTGAATTGACCGTCGTTCTCGAGAACCCAACTGATTTTGCTAATGCAGTTTGGGAGAGTTTCTCTTCAGTATTTCTATTAAACGGTTCTTAAAATTTTTTTCTGACATGGGCTCACCCTACAATGTCTTTGGATCAGTTAACAAATAATTGAGATATAATCCAATCAAAAGCAATCTATCGAGTAACCAAACCGCTGACTAACTATTGTTGCTTTTTTCATCGAAATGCAAAAAAACAGGCTGAGTATCCCTCAGTCTGCTTAACCTAAATGCTCACAACTCTTCTAATCCTGTTGTATCTAATAGCGTTACATTGCGTCTTTCACGCTTAATCAGCTGTTGCTGTTCTAGTAATTTGAATTTTCTTGATAAAGTTTCCGGTGTCGTCCCTAAAAAATAGGCTAGCTCTTTCATTTTCATAGGTAAAACGAATGTCTTTGTATGGGCTACTTTAGCCAAATCAAGCAAATAGGTGGCTAAACGCTCCTCCACTTTCTCCATCATTAAAAATTGTGTCTGCTTTTCTACTTTCAGCATTTTTTGAGCATTGATCTCTAGTAATTTCAAGCTTAGTTGCGGATAACTTAAGAGCAATTCTGAAAAATCTTGCTGTCTAAGAATACAAACTTCAGTTGTTTCTAGTGCTTCACCAAATAAAACTTCATTTCGAACACCAAATAATTGGTTTTCACCTTCGTACCCACCAGGTTCCACTACGCGTAGGACTTGTTCCTTGCCATTTGAAGATAGTTGATAGACTTTCATATTTCCATGAGCAACAATCACTAATTGCGCGGTTCCCGCGGGTGTAAAAATTTGTTCACCTTTTTCAATGACCCGGTGTTTAACCAGCGCATGTATTCTTTGCTGATCCGTGATATCCAAATGATTGAATAGTGGAACTAAAGATACGCATAAATGTTCATGGTTCATGAAAATTCTCCTTTACTCTTCTTCAAGTTGGGAGAGTCCCTCTTCTCCCAAATACCGCTGCCAAACCAATTCCTGCTCCTTGATCCAGCCGTATAGTTCTTTCAAAAAATCAGCTAAACCAAATTTAGCCTCTTTTTCTGCTAAGGCGATCCCGCGGGTGACAAATAAATTTTGCGTTGCTAGATCCGTGATAAACTCCCTAAGAATCACTGTGTCGCTTTCATACTTTAATTTACCACTTTCTTTGATCATCGCATAGTCGCTGAACTCTTTCAAAGTTGTTGGGACCAGTTCTCCTTCTGCAAGGACCTTTTGACTTAATGTATCAAAGAAATGATCTTCATCAGCAATCATCCCTACCAACTTATCCTCAGAAAAGCTTCGCACGTGACCTTTTAAATAATAATTTGCTTGTCTTAGCTTCGTTCGATGGATAAATAGATTAGCCAAAATATGGCTGATCATCGCTGCGGCAGTCGGCGTATGATGGTCCCGATCACTTTTGATTTGTTCTGCTTGGAATTTTTCATCTGGATTCACTTTAGGATAGCTCCTTTACTTTGACCGTTTCCACTTCATAACCTAAGTCTTCGATCACTTTTTGTAATACTTCCGGACTAGTCTGCTCTGCTTGGAAATCGGCTTTGACTTTGCTGGCATTGAAAAGAACTTTTACATTTTCGACACCTTTTTGTTGGCTGACCGCATTTTCTATTTTTTGCATACACGACGGACAAGTCAGTGTCCCTAATTGGATAATCATTTTTTTCATCATTGAAGCCTCCTTTAAATTGATACCTTCATTCTATAGATTCTTTGATTTTCGCGAATTGATTTCTATCAAGTTTTGCCTTTTTTGTTTTAAAAGAAAGCAGCCGCATACCATTGATTACAACAATCAAGATACTTAATTCATGAAAGAACATGCCACTGGCCATATAAACATAGCCAAAAACTAACCCCACTAACAAAAAGAGGACAGTCCCAATCGCAATCGTAATATTTTCTTTCATATTGGTCACCGTCTTTTTAGTAAGTTGATAAGCATGAAGTAAGCTTTGAAATGTTGACTGAATTAAAACAATATCCGATGTCTCAACGGCTACGTCAGTTCCACTCCCCATCGCTATCCCAATATCCGCTAGCGCGATCGACGGACTATCATTGATTCCATCCCCCACAAAGGCCACAACTTCGCCTGCTTGTTGCAGCTGTTGAATGACATCCGCTTTCTCTTCAGGTAGTAAATCACCCTGAATTTCAGTGAATCCAAGCTCTTTTCCAATAATTTCTGCAGTCCGTTGATTGTCCCCTGTCAACATAATCAGACGTTTAATGCCGCTTTTTCTCAGCGCACTCATAGTCTCTGATGTACCTTGACGAAGCTGATCCTTTACACCAATCAATGCCACGACTTCTTGATCCGTTGCAATCAATACTACCGAGTGACCTTGCTCGTGTAAAAATTGTTCGTCTACTTGAAGCGCAGTCGTCAGTGGAATTTTTTGTTCTTTCATGAGCTGCTTATTGCCGATGATTAGGCGCTGACCTGCTACAGATGCAACAATCCCTCGGCCTGCTTTGATTGCAGTATCAGTGACACTGATTTTGCTAAAATCTTCTTGGCTATTTTCTTTTACATAGTCAACGATGGCTTGTCCTAAAGGATGATCCGATTCGGCTTCCACCGCCGCAGTCAACGCAAGATAGTCAGTAGCTGATTTGCCGTACAGCTGCACTGTTGCGACGGTTGGTTTGCCATTTGTCAACGTTCCAGTTTTGTCAAAGACTAGCGTATTCACCCGACTAAAAGTATTCATTACATCACTACCTTTGATCAATATCCCATTTTTCGCTCCGTTTCCGATCCCCGCAACATTGGATACCGGCACACCAATGATCAACGCCCCCGGACAGCCAAGTACGAGAATGGTAATCGCTAAACGAACGTCTCGACTAATCAAGCCAGTCAGTATAGCTATAATTAAAATGAGCGGCGTATAATATTTAGCAAAATGATCTATAAACCGTTCTGCGGTTGACTTGCTGTCTTGTGCTTCCTCTACAAGTTCAATGATTTTTCCAAAAGTCGTATCTTCACCGATTCTTTCAGCCCGCATTTTTAGGGTGCCATTCTCCAAGATCGTTCCGGCAAACACCTGATCGGCTGTTTGCTTATGGACTTGCTTTGATTCCCCGGTCACATTTGCTTCATTTAGATAGCCTGATCCTTCTAATACTATGCCATCAACGGGAATCTGGGCACCTGTTTTGACCAATAATTGATCGCCCACTCCCACCTCGTCTATCTCCACTTCACTAAAAGCCTCACCCGTGAATTTCCAAGCTTTTGCAGGAGCCATTTGGACTAATTTTTGAATAGCAGAACGGGTATGTTCCAATGTTTTTTGCTCAAGCAAATGACCCAATAGAAAAAGAAAAGTGACGATCGCCGATTCATTGTATTCCCCAATCATAAATGCCCCTATTACCGCGATCGTAACGAGTAAATCAATACTGATCACCTTAACCTTTAATGCTTGATAAGCTTGGATCATGATCGGCAGACCCCCTAATACAGAGGCGACGATCATTCCTACGTCATAGATCCACTCCTGTTGGAAAAAAAACTTAGCCCCAATCGAACCTATGATAAAAATCGCATTGAGCAACGTGAGCTCCTTTTTTTGAGCGAGTATTTTCTTTTGCACCTTCACTATTATCACTCCTTGTCTGTTTTCTAACAGTTTACAAGTGCTCTTCAGAAAATGAATTGATTACTATCAAGAAAAAAAGAGTATTCGTAAAAATACGAATACTCTTTAAAATGGCATTTTAATTTTTTCCATCCAATAAACGATTTTGACCTTCAATTGATTGGATTTCTGTAATATCTTGAGTAACCTCTAAGCAGCCTAAATATTCGTCGGATTCATCTTTTAGAGCAAAATAACGAATATAGATTTTTTTGCCTCGAATATCGATCCAAAAATCTGCTTCTGAACGGGCGCCTGAACGAAAATCATCAAGGATTTGCTGAACGATGTGCATACTCTTCGGTGGATGGCAATTCACAACCTCACGTCCGATTACTGACTTCGTACGGGGAAAAACTCGGCTTTTCCCTTCTGAGAAAAAGCGTACACGATCTTCTTTATCAACAAACGTCAAGTCCACTGGTAAAACTTGGAACATAGCGATCATTTCTGCCATCTTTAATGTTCCGGTAGGTAAAACGACCGTCTCAGCCGATGCTTTGTTCTCCCAATCATCATGTTCTACCGGGTTCATCTCTGTTTGATCAGTCAGACTAGCTGCGATCCCCTCTGTTGTTTCCTTGGCTTGCTGGATCGCTAATTGACGAGCTGGTTCTCGTTCTTGTTCCTTTTCTAGTGAAGCTTGGCTGGCCTTCCACGGTAAAAGATCAGGTATGAAAGCAAAGCCGATATCAAAACTATCTTCGGCGATTTTTTCCCAATCCTTCAAACTGAAAACATCTAAAGTCATCGGTGCCATGATCTCTTCTTCTTTAAAAATCATCTCTTCAATTTCATTTTTTGCCGATTCCCACTGCTCAGCAATTGGGTTGTAAGCCGCTTTGTCAGAACTTACTAATTGGATCAAAGCTTTGATTTGATCCCGAATATCGTCATCAACGCCCCACATTACTTTTGGAGGGGCCGTGATACCGTATTTTTCCATATAAGAAAAAATCAACGTTTCTTTACGAGCATAATGCTTATCGATCTGCATTAAATCAGTCAGTGCATGCAGCAACCGTTCCTTTTGTGACCAATCACCTGCTTTTATTTTAACTAGAAGACCATCGATTTCATCCGTCAACAACGATTGCAACACCTGATTTTCTAGCTTCAGCGTATGGATCGGATGACCCGGCTGTTCATGCTCCAAATTAGATCGATGAATCTCGTTGATTGAACCTTTAAATACCGCCGCATGAATATTACACAACTTTTGAATCTCTTGGGGATTTAAACCACCTTGGATCAGGGCTTTTTCCGCCGCCGTAATCTCGGTCACATCTACGCCGTCAAACTCTTGATTAAATAAATCTTTCGCTTCCTCAAAAGAACCGCCTTTGTGGAGTAATGATAGGATCTCGACAATTCTCGCTTGTCGTTGTTCTCTCGTACGTTCCATTAGACTGCTCCTTTCACAGTAAAGCCATTCGCTTCAAACAACTCAATGACTTGATTTAGCGGAATGTGTTTCATTTTCGCGCCTTTGGGGATCGTTACATAACGGCCTGCCGTTTGCAGCATGCCCGGTTTTGCGATCGCTTCAAAACCTAATCTATACATTAAATCCTTTACTTCAGGATAAAGAGTGACTAATTCCAACAAAGATTTAGATAAGTCTAATTCCTTCATACACAGTTCTCCCTTAATTTATTTGCTCACTCATTATACGCCCAAAACAACTATTTTTCAGCGCTTCTTAAAAATTTTTGAAGAGGATCTAATCGAACTAGCTTAAAGCAAAATACAATGGAGCTAATTCTTTGATCGTTTGAACAACCATTTCATCAACCGTTGTGATACTTTTTGTTTTAAATAATAGTTTTCCCACTTGAAAACTTCGTCCCTCTAATTTAGCTTCCAGCTTCTCTGATTGAAGTGGATCTGCTAAGAATTCCGAAAGCAGGAGATGGTCAGCTAATTCATGTTCCACTTGCGGCCAAATATAGTAATCCGTAATGTCTACCGTCTCGCTCCACTTTTTCAGCGTCGGCAGCAGCGCATTATAATCCGCCAAACTTCCCGAACGTTCACCACTTTTATAATGCTGAAACATCAAATAAACTTGAAATTGCTTTTTATTCAATAAGGTCGCCAAACACGCATTTTGATTACGATGCTGCGGATCACGATACGCGCACCAAAAATGATTCCGCAAATTCCACCCGTTGGTCCAGCTTTCGATCTTCGGCTTGTCCAGATGATATTCTGCTGGTAATGATTTTGCCACTACTTGCTGCAGCGCCTTCCATTTTTGCCAATGTTCCTGATAGTTTTTCTTGATCTGCTCAATTTCTGCTATAGTATAACTTGCCTTTAATTGCTTAAAAGCAAAATAATCTCGTTCAAATAATTGAAAATCTTCATTCGTTAACTCCATCAAAATGCCTCTTTTCATTAGATCTTTTCTATTGTAAATAGCAGCCAAAATTTATTCAACTGTTAGCCATTTAGTAAATCCTCGTTAAAATTCAACACAAAAAAACAGGATGAGTCTCCCCATCCTGTTTAAAAAATTAACTTCTACTATTCTGCTGCATGTTGCACTTTGCGGTAGCGGAAGTATGCTACTGACATTAGGCTTAGACCTACTAGTAAGAATGCTACGATACCCATACCACCAGTAGATGGTAGGAAGCCGCCTTCAGTTACGTTGGCTACATCATATCTCAATGCAGTTGTTGTGTAAGAACCCGCCTTGACCTCAAATTCTTTGTCTTCTGTCAACAATTGGAAGCCATGAGGTGCTTTAGTTTCTCTTAAATAGTATGTGCCTTTAGCAAGTCCTTCTACTTTGAAACTACCGTCTTCGGCAGACACAAATTTGTCCGCTTGACTGATTGGATTTGATGCATCAATTTTTGTCCAAGCTGGTTTTTTATCAGCATCTTGAGTCAAGTAGTATTCGTCTGAGCCATCTTTCTTAAGGATAGCAAATTCTGCACCTTGCAGTCCTTGAGCTTTGTCTCCTTCTTCGTATTTCAAGAATTTCATACCACCAGTTGAAATCCCTGGTACTGTTTGATCGTTTTCGCGGTTGTCTGCTTGACCTCCATCATGTTCCATGTTTACTAAGAAATCATTCTCTACTTTCACATCAACGGCTGTTTCATTAGTAAATGATACCCCGTAAACCAATTCGATCTTTTGACCTGCATATTTTTTTAAGAATTCTGCGGTTGCTACTGATTCACCGAATTTAGCTGCATCGCCATCACTCTTTTCATTGTTCAATTTTGCCGCCATAGTGAATCCCGCTTTTTTGCCAGTATAAGGACCTGTTGGACCTGCATTGACTGGTGTGATTGGCATTTTATCTTCAAGTGCTGCTCTAGCCGCAGTGTCTAATTTCACTCCGCCGATCCAAATTTCAGAAATACCTTCAAATTTCATTCCTTCAACTGACACTTCATCTTTTAATTCAAATTTTGAATAACGTGTTTGGTCTACCCCTGCTGTGCCAACATCATGAAGGATTTCACCGATTTGACTTGGGAATGTGAATGATGCTTTGTAGCTGACGACTTTACCGATATCATAAACATAGTAGCCATCTGTTGGTACTGTTAAAGGATTTCCTTCATCATCTAACAATTCTTTTTTAGGATTTTCTTCATTTTTAAGTTTGTTCTTCGGATACAAATGAATATCTTCAATTGGAGTTGTTCCGTCTGCTTTCATCGCTGGTAAAACTAACAATGTTGGATAGCCTTCATACTCTTCATAATCTGCAGGAACATCTTCTTTAAAGAAGTATACTTTGTAGATTCCGCCTGCCGTGCGTTTTGCTAAGTCTTTAAATTCCACTTTACCATCTGAGTCAGTTGCTTTGCCTGTTGCCGCTGGTGTCGCACTTGGATCCAATGCAAAATCTTTAACGACTAGTTTAACCGCGTCATCATAGTCGGTACCTTTTGCTAATTCTTCATCTAATGCTGCATAGAAAGCTGTAGTGACATCATACGGTGTGAATGTAACGCCTTCTAATGGTTGAAAATGATCGAAAGCATCTGTAACTTCACCAGGATTTTTCATCGCCGTCGGAAATTGGTCCATCTTCTTCTTGTGCAATGTAACATTGACTGTGTCACCCGCTGCTGAAGCTTCATTACCAAAACCCGCTAATCCAGCGATCAGTGGTACCATGCATAACAGCGCCATGATAAAACTTATTACCTTCCCTCTACTCTTCATTTTTCTTTTCCCCCTATTTTCTTTTTTTTATTTGTTTTAAACCAATAAAACCAATCATTACTAAAACTAAGCCAATCCTAGAAAAATCTCTCACCAAGTCGTTGGTGGATGGATATCGTTTCCCTAAAGTCGGAAAATCTTTTGCTGCGCTAGGCTCCTCTGGCTCCAATGGTGGTGCCGGATCTTCCGGTGGTGCCGGTACTTTGATATCTTGATATTTTCCATAAATCAGTAATCGTTGTGCTTCCTCCCCTGTTTCCGGATGTTGCTGCGGGAAATATAGAATGATTGGCAGCATGTGGTATTCTCCCTCTTCACCACTGGCTAAGATCAAATACGCCGCATCTTTTCCATCTTGGTAACGGGGAACATCGAATGAGACGTTCCCGCTACCATCAACTAAGTAGGAGGCTTCGTTCAGTTTCGTCAATTGTTCCTGCTCTACAAATGACTTTAGTTCCTCTTTACTTGGGTAAGTGTTCATTAGATATTCTTTGTCCTGCTTCTCATCCCCTTTACGTTCCTCTCGCCATTGCGTCAGATTATAAACATCAAATGCTAACTTCTCCGTCCCCTCTACTTTTTCTCCCTTTTCTGACCATGTGTGAATCCACAGATCAACTTGCTCCTCTGCTCCAACTGCTGTTCCACCCAAAAAGCATATTCCCAGAAGCAGGCTTAGAATAAATGAAAGTCCTTTTCTCATTTATTAGCCCTCCCTTCTGCTGCGAATCAAGAAGACTCCGCCAGTAATCATCCCAGCGACAGCCAAGCTCGCTGCCACTAACATAAAGGCTTTAATACCTTTTTCCCCAGTTGCTGGTAGTGCACCATCTCGTTCTTTCTTATTGGTTACCGTCAAGGTTATTTCATTTCCGTAGTCCATTATCCCGCCGAACCAGCTAACATTCGAATGGTCAGGGATCGTTATCGTCCCGTCAACACCAATCGTGATGCGAATCGGCGTCGTGATTTTACTATAATCTTGAGGAGCTTGAGTTTCTTCTAAGGTATACTGTCCAGGCTTCAAATTACTGAAAAACATGAAATCAGAACTTTCCGTATGCTCGTATCCATCCGGTCCACTCAATTTAAAAGTTGCTCCCCCAAGTGGTGTTGACCCATCTTCATCGACCTTTAGAACCGTCATTGAGAAATCCTTTAATTTATTTTTTGCTTTATAAGAATCGGTACTGTTATTGACCTTGACTACTAAAGCTGTACCTGCTCCGTTTTCTGTCACAACGATGTCAAAATTACTCATTTTTTGGAACCCTTGTGGCACATGTGTTTCTTCTACTTCAAAGGTTCCGAAAGTCAAGTTCTCGATTTTGACCTCACCAGAAGCATTTGGCGTAAGATTTTCTGCTAAAACAGTTCCATTTGATTTGCGTTTGACACTAAACTTCGGTAAATCACTGCCGCTAAACGGTGTCGCTCCATCATCAAAGACCTTCACAAATTGATAATTGGTTTTTATTAAGGTATTCGTGATCTTTACTGTTCCCTCTACAAAAGCCAGCTCTGGCTTAGTAAAAGCGGCGATATTCATTGTTGGCGCTTTGTATCCTGGTGTACGGTCTAACTCTTGAACACGATAGACGATCGAGTCATCGCCATCGACTGCTGAAAAGTTGTCTTTCCAATTATTTCCCGCATCCAATACCTTCTCCTCAACACTCTCCCACCCAGTGCCGCCCAACCGTTGAAGTTGCGCCGTTACACTCGTCGGTCGAGTCCCGAATTGGTTATTTTCATCCTCCCAGACCTTTTCGACTGGGATGACGAAATCAGCTGCTGAAATTGTATTGGTAATTTTGATTCCGCCAGCGGGCATTGGATTCCAATCTGAGTTAAACCACTCCTGATTATACTGAGGCGCCTCATAACCAGTCACTTGCCCTACTTCAACTATTCTATAACTGATCGCTTCATAATTTTCCACTGTGAAACTATCTTTCCATTGTTTACTTGCTACTAAATCTTTAGTGGCAATATCATCCCAGTCGACCCCATTTGAGCGTTGCAACTTGACTGTAATCTTTGGTGGTCGTTTGTTGGTTTGATTATTGTCATTCCAGATTTTTTCTACTGGAATCTCAAAAGCAGCACCTTTAATTTTATTAGTGACCTGCACTTCTCCTGTAAATGGAGTCGCTGAGTTGATCGTCGCTGGACTGACCGTAGCCGGTAAATAGCCTGTTGTTTGGGTCGGTTCAGTGACGCGATATTGGATTCCAGCACCTTTTTCAAGGCCGGTAAAGGTTTGTGTCCAAGAATTCGAGTTGCTTAACTGTTTAGTCCCTACATCTGTCCAGCTGCCGCCGTTCGTTGACCGTTGCAATTTGACTGTGATACTTGATGGTCGTTTGCTAGTATCATTATTATCATCCCAAATTTTTCTTACTGGAATACTGAGTTCATCAATCGTCTGTTGTTTGCGAACGGATGGCACCCCGAAGTCTAATTTGTCTGTGTTTCGTTCTGAAGTCGGTTCCAAAGTTGTCCTTCCGTTAGTCGGATACCAGCGATTAGCTACAGCTGATGGTTTTAGGCGAACTGTATACTCGACTTCAATCTCCTGATCTGCCGTTAAATTGATATTGTTCACATTAATTTGTCGATTATCATTCGTGCGTGTGGCTTCTGGTTGATCAAGTGTCGCGATAGGATCAGCACCATTGTTAACTTGTGTAGCTCTCGGCCCGTCAACTAAATCGACCATATCGCCTAAAGGATCAGTGATCTTCCCTTTATCGACTGTCCGAATGATCGCGTCATACCAGTTTTTGAACGTTTCTTCCAACTCATCAGGATTTGAGACATCATAAAAGAAGTAATCTGAAGCAGTGTCTGACGTTCTATTTGCCTTTTTACTTCCCATCCGATAGAGCCCTTCTTTCAAGGTCTCAGTTGGGTGGTCATCTGAATAAAATCGTTCGACATTTACCGCGATCGTATGGATCTGTACTCCTTCATTTTCTTTGATTGCTTTGGCAGTAGAGTTAGTCGTAGTTATATGACTAGTTACCCCCCTTGTCATCGTTGGAAGCTTCGTTCGGTCTTTATTAGCGCCTAGTGGATTTCCACCAGCGTAGTTTCCTTTAGTTCCCATTGAAAATCTAGTGACATAATAAGGGTCAAGAAACATTGTTCCATCCGCATGACCATCTTCAGGATTCCAACTTCTATTAGGAGCTCCGTCAGTTAATACAAAGAGGAATTTCTGTCGTTCACCAATATTTGGTGCACCTATGAATACATCTGCTGCTTCACGCAGTCCCCGTTGTGTAAAGGTTTGTCCTGCAACCACGAACCCTTTATACCCACTGACAATCCCATCCCAGTTACTCTTATTGGAAGACAATGGAAATGTCTCTTGGCCTTGATTCCAACTATAGTCTGAAAAGATATGAGCACCAATTCGCAGCCCAGTGTCTGAATTACTGGGATAATTTGTTTTCAACTCTCGAACAATTCTAGCTAACGCGTCTTCAGTATTTTTCTTCCTTGATCTAGATCCCGTAGGCCCATTAACCATCGATCCTGAGTTATCCAATAGGAAGACCATATCTACCCCAGGTTTATGGGTGATATTCCCTTTAACATTTAATTTGATCTTGAACTCGTTTTCATTTTCAGTTGCCTGTGCGTATTTTCTTAGGGATACGTTCGGATCGCTCGTATCATCCCCATATTTAATGTAGGAGTTCGTATAATTATCATTTGTGACATCCCAACCAGTATTGCCATCCCATTGCTTTGTACTTGCATATCCCCCTTGATAGTTTTTGACATTCGGTTGGTTAGTCGGCTGCCAAGCATTAGTTGGGTATTTCCCATCTGCTCCATCTGGTGTGTATGTTGGGGCGAAGTTTTCATAGATCGGCATAGCCACTCCGCTGCCTGAATTCATCGGTGCATTTGCCGGTCCGTTGTTTTGTGTCGCTTTTTCTTTTTTAGGACCGATCAATCCTTGAGAACTCTCGGTCGTTTTTTCTTTTTTCCCCTCTGCTTTTTTGCTTGAACTGTTCGTCGCTTGCTTTTCATCTTTTAGTTTCAAAACATAAGGCTTTTCTTGCTTCAAGACATTTTCTTCGATCTTTCCATCTGATTCGTCGGAAATACTTTTCTGATCCATTTGCACATATAAGTTAAGTTCCTTGATTGACTTAGAAAGCTTTACTGTTATTTGCTTTTCTTGCTCTGCTGAAAATTCTTTTTCTATCAACCATCCGCCGTCTGCTTTTAGACTGGCCGATTCTGGATATTCGATTGGTTCATTCTTTCCATCGGTTAGTTTCATTTTGAGTCGCTGTTGTACTTTTTTATCTTCTGCTCGCCGTTTGAACTTAAATAACAATTGACTATCTTCAGCCTTCTCTTCAAATTCATAAGACATATTCAAATAATCTTCATCAATAATGGTCTTTTTGATCGTTTCTGATTGAACTTGTGTAGTTGAAAGAAACACCCCCGCTAAGAAAGAAAACATTAGTGTTACTACGACGAATAGTTTTATTTTAGGCATTTTTTACCTCCCCCCCTTCGCTTATTTATATTTCCAAGATTATAGTAACTGATATTAATTTCTTCTGCATTTCACCTTTTCGTTTTTTATTCGTTATTATATTTTAGTTATACGCTATTAATAAGGTGATACAAACGAATTAATAGGTTATTTTATCCGATAAAAGAATTTCTCTTAGCGTTTATTGACATTCATATGTTTAATAAAAAAAGCGCCCTTTCGAGTAATCAAAGGAAGATTAACTCATGAACGAATTGTCTGTTTTCTCATTAAATCCTTGTTATTCCACGCATTTTCAACAACTTTTTTTTTTCTTGATTGAACACAATTTGATAAAGAATGATAGGATTCAACATAGACTTTTATTGACAAAAAAAGATTTAATAGGGTTTTTAAGGCGTTTATTATTTATTTTCTATTTATTTCAAACGTAAATTGGTATTTTGAAAGTAGAACAGTCCCTGATATTCGCCTAAAAGTAAATAATCGATTGATTTCCCTCCATTTTCTTTTTAAAATTTTGACATTATGAAATAAATCATCTTCTTTTTATGACAAAAGGAGCTAGTTCAACTTTTCAGCAAATAAAATTAAAAATTTTTCTATCACAAAAAAGTGAGTGTATTGAATAGATTCTTCAATACACTCACTTCAAAACTATTATGCCACTCACGGACGCAATTTTTTCTTCTATAGTAAACCTGCAAATATTTTTGCTTAATGTGTTTTATTATTTGTCTGTTGTCGTGAGAAAAGTCTACGCAAAAAAACATCCAAGAAAACTGATTCTGCTGACCAGTTTTCTTGGATGTATCACTTTTTTAGTATACACGCACTCCAAAATCTGGTGCGTAGTATTGAGTTGAACCGTATTTCACACTTTCACCTGGTTGCGGCGCATGAATATAGCTATCGCCACCGGCTGAAATCGCTACGTGATAGGTATCGCCTTGTTGACCCCAGAATAACAAATCACCTTGTTGTGCTTGGCTTACAGAAATTTGTTGACCTGAAGATTCTTGCGCGACTGTCCAAACACCAATATCTTTTCCTGTTACTTGCTTGTAAACATATTGTGTCAAACCTGAACAGTCAAAGCCGCTTGGATCTTTTCCGCCCCATACATATTGAGTCCCGATGTATTTCTCAGCTTCATCTACAATCTGTTGCCCTTGAGAGGTCTGTTGTGATTGTTCCGGTGCTGGTGTTGCTTCCGGCGTTGTCGCTGGTTGTTCTGGTGCCGGTGTTGTTTCTGGCGTTGTTGCTTCCGGCGTTGTTGCTGGTTGTTCTGGTGTCGGTGTTGCTTCCGGCGTCGTCGCAGGTTGTTCTGGTGCTGGTGTTACGTCCGGCGTTGTTGCTGGTTCTTCTGGTGCTGGTGTTGCTTCCGGAGTTGTTGCTGGTTCTTCTGGTGCTGGTGTTGCTTCCGGAGTTGTTGCTGGTTCTTCTGGTGCTGGTGTTGCTTCCGGAGTTGTTGCTGGTTCTTCTGGTGCTGGTGTTGCTTCCGGAGTTGTTGCTGGTTCTTCTGGTGCTGGTGTTGCTTCCGGAGTTGTTGCTGGTTCTTCTGGTGCTGGTGTTGCTTCCGGAGTTGTTGCTGGTTCTTCTGGTGCTGGTGTTGCTTCCGGAGTTGTTGCTGGTTCTTCTGGTGCTGGTGTTGCTTCCGGAGTTGTTGCTGGTTGTTCTGGCGCCGGTGTTGGTGTTGGTGTTACTATTGGTTCTTGATTGACCGTTGGCTGAATCACATCTGGTGTCGCAATTTGATCTGCTGCTAAATCAGTTGATACTGCAGGAATTTCCGGCGTTGGTGTGTTTGCCACTGGTGTAGCTGCCGTTTCTGTTTTGCTGACAACTTGGTCTTCAACAACTGGCTTCGCAACTACCTTGCCATTGCCTACGACTACCTTTTGACCTGGATAAATCGTGTTACCTTCAATACTGTTCCATGATAAGAACTCTTCTAGTCCAATTCCAAATTGATTCGTGATAGAATAAACCGAATCGCCTGATTGAACAGTGTATTCTTGTGCGTCAGCAGGCGTGTTCGCCGCAGGTTGTGCAACTGGCGGTGTTACGTCTTTTGTAGCATCGTAAGTAGCCAAATCATGATCTTGAATCACTGAAACTAATTTTTGAACATAGCCTTCATCGTCATTAAAGCGTCCTTTTAGGGCTTCAGCTGCAGCTTGATAGCTGTCTGATTTACTACGCCATGAACCACTGAAATAGTTTTCATTGCCATCGCGAGAAGTTGTTTTCATGATCTCGATGTAATCTTCAATCGCTTCTTTATATGAAGCATACTTTTTCATTTCTTTCTTTTCTGCTTTGCCAGTATTTGAATCGGTTTTCTCTAAAATTGCTGAATTTCCTTGATACTGACCTTCTAAGCCGAAAAGATTATAATATGGCGCTTGGGCAAAATCTTTTTGTCCCCAATTACTTTCAACAATTGCTTGAGCGATCATTACCGATGCATACAGATCATGTTTTTCCGCTAACGGACGAATTTCTTTTGAAATTTTGTTGATAAACGCTTTTTCGTCAACAGATTTTGTTGACTCCGACGTGTTCGTGGCTTTAGCTTCAACTTCATTTGGACTAAGTAAAGGTGCGACTACTGAACAAGTGACTAACGCTGTCCCCAACACAGCAGAGCTCTTTTTCAAATAGTGATAGTTATTGCTTTTCTGTCGTTTTTGCTGACGCAACTCGCGCCGGGTTAAAACTTTAGTTGCCATTCGACCTCTCTCCATTCTCTCTCAGTATTCTTTAAAACTTTTAACAGAATTAATTATAACACATGAGAAACAATTGGTCATGGACTGCGAACTACAAATCTTAATATTATATATTATTTTTTAAGAGAAACGACTAAAATGTGCTAATTTTCACTTACTTTTTAATTTATAAAAAAATCGGGTTTGATTAGAGACTCTCAGGAGTCTTTTAAAAAATTCATAATAAAAAAAATGATCGAGGTGTTTTTATATGTTAAAAGAAAAAGTAAGAAATCTGCCTAAAACGCCTGGAATCTATCGTATGAAAAACATGAATGGAGAAATTATTTACATTGGAAAAGCAAAAAATTTAAAACAGCGCGTTAGCAGCTATTTTATCAATAATAAGCAGCATTCTCGAAAAGTGCAGGAGCTAGTCAAGTGGATCGCAGATTTTGATTATCAATTAGTTGATACCGAGTTTGATGCCCTCCTATTAGAATGTCAGCTAATCCATCAAATGCGTCCTCGATACAATCGCATGATGAATTATTATGAAGGTTACGGCTACTTTCAATTTTTAGAAAAAGCTCCCTACTTGAAAGTTCTAAAAGAATGGTCTGGCACTGGACTCGTCATCGGCCCCTTCTTCAAGCAAGGTAAGCTAGAAGAATTAAAAGCAATTATTAACAGTGTTTATCGCCTAGAAGGACCACTAAAATTTGTCGGAGGGATTGTGGCGGATTACCGTGATATTGACCCTGAAAAAGAATTTTTATTGCGAATTCAGGAGATCAAAGAAACGTTACTAGGAAACTCTACTGCGTTACTCACTCGGATTGATCAGCGTGTTCAAAGTGCCAACGAGCGCCATGATTATGAAGCCGCCGCTCAATGGTGGGAAAACTACCTGACCGTTCAACGATTCTTACGCCGTAACAAACAACTAATTCAAAGCATGCAGAATCAAACTTTTGTCGGTATTTTGCTTGAGGAAGGAAACTACTATTGCTACTTGTATGCGAAAGGCGAGTTATTAAATCGAGTTGTTTATCAGCGTAAGCCTAGCTTTTCTCAGGCCCAAAAGCGTCTGGAAAAAGCTGTATCAGTTGAGACTTGGCAGCGTTTAGAAGCTAAGCCTGCCTTAGACAAACAAGACGTCGATCTGTTCCCAATCTTTTTTAATTACTTGAATCGCCATGGGGAAGTTAAAGCTATGCCCCGCTCAAATTGAGGTTACTATTTGTATTCGATTTCATTCCTTGATACAATCGGCGTATGAGTTTATGAAACGAGGGATGACTATGCAAATTGAAAAGATTACCAAACCGGCGCAAATCATTGTTTCAATGTCTACACAGATTTCACACGAACACATTCCCAACTATATAGGAACTGCCTTTGTAGATCTGATGGGCTACATTCAAAAAAACGGCGCCGAGCTAGCAGGTACTCCTTTTATTTCTTATTTAAATCTAAATGAGCAAGGCCAAGCAAAGGATGAACTATTAGCGCTAGAAATTGGGTTCCCGATTAATCAGGAAATCCCTTCTACGGAGAAATTCCAAAGCTATACCTTGCCTAGCTACCAAGCTGTACGAACGCTATATATTGGGGATTACGATGATCTAGCAGATTCGTATCAGGAACTGATTGACGCCATCAAACATGAGAATGGTGTATTCACCTTCCGTAGCTACGAATACTTCTTAACCGATGCCTCTGCACCCTTAGAGGATCAGGAAACAATGATCGAATTGACTTATCGCCCTAAGCGCAAAGATCTTTTAACTAGTTAAGCCTAAAGAACGAGCCTCCTATTCCGGGAGGCTCGTTCTTTTTTACTAACTTATTAAAAAGTAAAAAGTCAGTTGTCTTTTTCAAAATTTTCCTAGCTTAAAAGCCAACAATAAAAAAACAAAAATGCGAAAACTTATCTATAAACTTTTAAAAATCTTCTTGTAGCCTTTTATAACTTTATCAAAAGTCAATTTCATTTATTTAACATTACATTTATTCTTTTTTATTATTTTTTATAAGACGCATTTTTTATCAAAACTTATTTACCTTAAAATATGTAAAGTTATTTTCGAGTAAATCTTTTAAAAGACGTTATTATAAATATCATTTATCGTAACTTATATAGCATATAATAACACTTGCCGTTAGTTATTAAGCCTTGTTGCAATAAAAACTCTCTCAAAAAAAGAGAGAGTTTTGTTATATATGGCATTTATCAGGCTAAAAAGTTTTTCCCCACATTTCAAATAAACACTCATTTTTAGAATAATGCAGGACGGTCAAACTGGAATTATCAACAATTCCGCCTTCACGAATCTTGGCTAACGGAATTCCCTTCAACGTATTCAGTAAGGCCATCAATAAGATTCCATGACTAACCACCAATACTTTTTCATTTGGATAAGCCTTAGCGGTTTCTTCAAGAACGCGTCTGCTACGCGTAATCAGTTCTGCATAAGATTCTCCGTGAAACAGCTTCGCATCAAATTGATCTGGCGCTTCACGGTATAAGCGAAATTGTTCTGGGAAGCGCTCTTTGATCTCCGTGATCCGCTTTCCATCCCAATCACCGATCCGCAATTCTCGCAAGTCTTCGACGATCCTTAATTCCGGCGGCTGCAGATTCTCCTGTAAAATAAGCTTAGTCGTAGTTTGTGCCCGCATCTGCGGCGATGAAAGAGCCACATCAAACGACACTTCTCGCAAATATTCCCCTATTTTTTTCGTGGCTTGAACTCCTTCAGGAATAAGCGGCGAATCAACACTTCCGCCATTGAATCGTCCCGCCGCGTTGATCTCTGTTTTCCCGTGTCGGACAAAATAAAATACTGTCACAACCCTCACCTCTTTCATGAGCCATTATACACTACTTCTACCGGGTATTTATCGCAATCATAGCCCAGAAATGAAAATCCCAAAAACGATTCATTTTATAAAATAGTCAGTTAGTAAGCACGTGACATCGTAACCGCATTCATTTATAATAAAAACAACAAACAAAATAATTTTGGTCGTTTATTAATTATTTTGAAATACTTACAGACCCATCATCCGCTAATATTTAATTAGAAATTAATTCAGATAGAAAAACACGATAAGGAGGGAATCATATGGAAGACGAAAAAAAGCAGCAAACCAGTACAGGTTTAGCCTTGGCAACTGCTGGTATTTTTAGTTTGATTCTTTTCAGTATCCTCCTGCTGGCACGCGTGGTGGAGCATCGGGAAATTATGGATCTCTTTTGTTTAGTAACGGGTGCCGCTGCAGCTTTTTGTTATGGAAAATTCCTCTGGGTCAAGCAAAAAACTTGGCTGGTTCTATCGATTCCCCTGTTCATCAGCTGTATTTTCTTTTTTATCCAATATTTGTTTTAACGATCGTCGGTATGCGGATACCGGCTTTTTTGTTAGTATAGGGATAATTAATTATCCATGAGGAGGAATAGGATGTCTGATTTTGCGAGGTTGGTTGATTTTTTGACTATAGTTCCAGAGAATAATACTTTTTCATCAGAGACTTTGATTCTAGCGGGAAATAGTATTCCTGAGCTGATTCTTGCTACTGGTAGGTTTTGCCAAAAAGAATCCTCCATCAAGCGAGTAGTTTTTGTTGGCGGGATTGGTCACGGCACCCAACGCTTATTAGCGAATTGCCAGCAGCGCTTTCCTGAGCTGTTTAAGCAAGAATGGATAAATTTTTCTGAGGCGGAGATTATGCGGGAGCTTTTTTTAACGATTTGCTCACGGAAGTTAGAGCTGCTGTTAGAAAAAAAATCGACAAATACTGGAGAAAACGCCCGTTTTTCTTTTGAATTGTTTCGATCGGATGCGCCAAAAAGTTTTTGGCTCGTGCAAGACCCTCTATTACAAATGCGGAGCCATTATACCTTCAGTAAAGAATGGCATTTACCACTTGCCGCGATTCAGCCGTTGTTTTTTGAACGACCGATTTTGATCGATTTTCAAACCCAGCCCCACTTCAAAAATGCGAAGATGGACAGCTGGTGGCAGCCGGATTATTTTTTATCACTAGTGATCGGCGAAATTCGCCGACTGAATGATGACTCCTTTGGTTACGGACCTAAAGGCGCCAATTTTATTCCTCACGTGGAAGTTCCGGAGACCGTTTTAGCTAGTTATCATCGCTGCCATAAGCAATTGGTCGATGATGTCCGGGGATAAATTGAATAGCAAAAAAGACTCTCGACATTTTTTACAAACTCACTTGTAAAAGTTGACTATCGAGAGTCTTTTTTTTATTCAATCACTGTACTGACAAAGCCCGACACCTTATCAAACAAATTGCCGAAAAAACCAGAGACAGACTGCCATAAACTACCAAAATCGGGGTTGGCAATGAAATTCTGCGCTTGTGAGATGAACTGATCTTTATACACATAAATAATAAATAGCAAAAACAGCACGCCGGCGAGCCGCCACAAAACTGATCCGACCTTTACGACAAAATATATCAGCAACGCGATAAACGCGATTGCAATCAACTGATCCATTTAAAATTCCTCCTCTGAATCTTCCTCATTTAACTTATAGGCTTATTATGCCTGTTTTCTTTTAATTTAGCATGGGTCGCAAGTCTGATATCCACTGCTAAAAGAAAACTTAAGAAAGCGATTCTAAGAATTTGCAAATGACTGGATTCTTGCTGCACTAGGCTTCGTTTTCACCTACAAAAAGAACAACCTTTATTTCTTTGGGTTTTAACAGAAATTTTGTCATAAACTCTAAGCGTATTTACGCTATATTAAAAAAATATCGCGTTACTATAGAATTAAAATACTGTGTAAAAGGAGTCGTATTTGTGTCCACAATTACTGAACAAGCCTTAGAAGAATTAAGCCCCTTTGAATTAAGTCTCTTTTTGGAACAAAAGATTCACAAAAATAAACAAGTTACCAATTTATTGAATGCCGGACGAGGGAATCCAAACTGGACAGCCCCTACTCCTCGGGAAGCCTTCTTTTTATTAGGACAATTCGCTACACAAGAAACCCTCTTTGATAGTGGCGGTGAGTTAACGGCTGGTATGATCAAGTCCGATACGAATCGCAGCCAGCGTTTCGTCGAATTTTTAGCCGCTCATCCTAGTAAAGGCGCAGACTTTTTGAAAAAAATCTGGTTTTCCGATAATAATTATCTAGGAATACCGAAAGAACAATGGTTGACAGATATGTTGGATCATATCATTGGTGACAACTACCCTAATCCAGTCCGTTGTTTATCCGCCTGCGAAGGTCCAATTAAAGCCTATTTGAATCAAGAGCTATTCTCTAGCAGCGAAGTCCCCTTCGATATTTTTGCCGTAGAAGGCGGAACTGCGGGCATCTGCTATATCTTTGATACGTTAGTTAATAATTATTTATTGAACCGCGGCGACAAGATTGCTTTGATGTTACCGACCTTTGCTCCTTATTTAGAAATTCCAGAATTACCGCAATATGCTTTTGAAATCGTCAAAGTTCAAGCGAAACAAACCATGCTTGACGGCAAAATGACCTACCAATATCCTGACGCTGAGATCAATAAACTACGAGACGACGAAATCAAAGCCGTCTTCGTCGTCAACCCAAGTAATCCGACGGCTAATGCTTTGGCACAGCCTACGATCGATCTATTAAAAGATATTGTAGCGACCGATAATCCAGAATTGATGATCTTGACCGATGATGTCTACGGCACCTTTGTTCCCGTTTTTACATCATTGTTCTCAGAAATTCCTTATAACACCGCTTGTATCTATTCGTATTCAAAATACTTTGGTGCAACCGGCTGGCGTGTTGGCACCATCGCAGTTGCCAAACACAATTTATTTGATGAATTGATCGCCAATCTGACGACAGAACAAATTGACAAACTCAACGAGCGCTATGCATCACTGACAGCTGATCCAACAACGATTACTTTCATTGACCGGATCGTAGCCGATAGTCGTGATGTCGCCTTGAATCACGCTGCCGGACTTTCCGCTCCGCAGCAAGTCATGATGGTAATGTTTAGCTTGTACAGTTTATTAGACGAAGGCCAAGCCTATAAAGCCGAAGTCATGGACATTTGTCGTGAACGGGAGAAATTATTGTTCCACACACTTGGTTTACAAGAGCCGTTAGAAGATTTGGACACCGCTTATTACTGCGAGATCAATTACGAAGACTGGACTCGCAAACGGTATGGCAATGATTTCGCGGATTATTTGAAAAAATCATGGACTGTTACCAAGGTTCTGACGAATCTAGCAGAAAAAGAACAATTGATGTTGTTAAAAGCCAATGCTTTTGGCAGTAGCGAATGGGCTGTTCGGGTCTCACTTGCGAACTTAGCCACCAATCAATACCCAGAAGTCGGCAAACGAATCATTCATCTGTCTGACGATATCCACGAGCAATGGGTGAAAAATAAATAATTTCATAAAGAGACTGCGACAGAAGTTACTACTGAAACGCCGTTTACTCGTAAACAGAACTTGCGACAAGATTTTTGTCACAGGTTCTGTTTTATTTTTATACTAACTATTTTATAAATTGGCTGAGTAAAAACAAATCCAATTGGCTGTTTTAAAAGAAGCACTAAATGTTTATAGTTGAAAAATGAGGAAACTTGAATTGGAGGAATGAATGATGAAAAAAGTAGCAACCATCGCCGGTTCAGATGCTACTGGCGGCGGCGGTTTAGAAGCCGATTTGAAAACCTTTCAAGAATTTGGCACCTTTGGTTTTGCAGCAATCACCTCCATCGTGACCCTGGATCCAGAAAACGGTAATCATCAGTTAACGAACCTTGATTTGCCGGTGATTCAATCCCAGATTGCTTCTGTTTTCGCCGGGCCGATCGACGCAATCAAAACAGGCTTACTTCCCTCCCGTGAGATTATCGAGCTGGTGTCGGAAAAATTGCCAAATCAAATTCCCTTGATCGTTGATCCTGTTATCGGCGGCAAAGGAACACAGGATTTTATTAAAAATGATCAAGTCCAGGCTTTACGAGAAAAGTTGTTGCCGCAAGCTTTGATTACCACACCAAATTTGCGGGAAGCTGGCATTCTATCTGAGCTGGGTGACCTTACTTCAGAAAAACAAATGCAGCAAGCCGCGAAAAAAATCGCGCTACTAGGCGCAAAACATGTCGTTATCAAAGGCGGTGCCCGCTTAGATTCAAAACAAACCTTGGATCTGCATTATGATGGAAGAGCTTTTCAGAGCTACCCCCACCCTGTCATCGATACACCTTACAACCATGGGGCGGGCTGTACTTTTGCCGCGGCAATTACTGCAGCGGTTGCGAAGGGCTATTCAGTTGAAGCTGCTATCAAAACAGCAATTGATTTCGTTCAAGCCGCCATCACAATGGGCGAGCAAATAAATCCCTACGTGGGGCACGTCTGGCACGGTGCTTATACCCACGCGGAAAAAAGATTGGAGTATCCGAATGACAAACGATAAAAAAATCCAAAACTTGGTACTGATTGCGCTTTTTTCGGCGCTAACTTTGATTGGAACCATGATCAAAATCCCTTTGCCGACAGGCGCGTTCATCCACTTCGGTAATGCCGTGGTTCTTTTAGCTGTACTCTTAGTCGGCTATTGGCAAGGTGCTTTAGCCGGTGGTATCGGCTTCTTCACTTTTGACATTTTGAATGGCTTTGCCGCCGAGGCGCCGTATTTTTTAGTTGAAAGCTTTGTTGTCGGAGCGGCAGCTTATGGGGCATTTTTGATTTTCAAACGGAAGCCAACTCGCATTCCCCAAATCATCGTGATTGGAATCTGTGCTGGTATCGCCAAATTTGTTATGTCCGTCATCAAAACGACTGTCATGGGAATGATCGCTGGCGCCCAATTAAAACCGGCTTTCTTCGCCGCCTTAGCAACTATGCCAGCAACAGTCATCAATATTTTCTCAACGATTTTGATTGTCAGCCTGATCTTCTTCCCGCTAAGACGGGCAATGCAGCTGATTTTCCACAATCAACCAGCTTAAATTGTGCTATAATGAGTGTCCTTGGCAGGGGCGCAAGCTTAAAACCCACGATTGAAATTGATGCTGTCAATTTCAATCGTGGGTTCTTTCTATTATTATAGAAGGAATTTTTCATACGACTTTCTTCTATTGTATAGTTCTTCTTAATAGTTCTTCTTATCGATTCCAAATAGTCATTAAAAATTGTACCGCCGCACTCAACAGACACAAAAGTCCAATACTGCGGAAAATTCTATTAAGAGTAGCACGATGTCTTCTTGATCGAGCTGCCTTCTTTTTCGTTGGGATGATGAATGAAACTAGTAAGAACAACACACCGGCAGCCAAACTAATAATCAAAAATAAAGGCGATTGAATGATCGAACCCGCTTTTTTTCCGGTTATTGGTAAATTTTTCTGGCTTTCTTTTGTCCCAGACTGCTTTTTTACGTCTTGATAGCTGATAGCTACCTTTGGTAACGTTTGCTCCACTTGTTCTAACGAAGATTTCAACACTAATTGATCGTCTTGCAGGACAAACTCTTTCTTCTGATCTTTTTTCACCACACCGTTAAAATCAGCTGACAATTGAATTTCTTTGCCATTGATTGAATGGCGACCTTTAGGTAAAATACGTTGATATTCATATTCGTTAAAAGCCTTTTCCAAGATCGCGTTTCCAAAAGTATGTCGATAATATTCGCCGTCCTGATCAGACCAGTCCCCGACGCCCAATACCACTTCAATCAAACGCGTGTCTCCTCGTTTAGCAGTAGCAATATAATTGAAGGCTGCAGTCGGTCCCGAGCCAGTTTTCAATCCATCCACACCTTCAATGCCATACTTCGTTCCCGGAAGCGAGTAATTGTAAGTCTCAAAACTTTCTTCATAGGGCGTTCCCGCCATCGTGGTAACTTTTGGTTGGTTGGTGAACCCTAAGACCTCAGGATGCTCTTTGACTAAATGAAAGACCATCGTCGCCAAATCTCGGGCGGTCGAACGGTTGCTTCCATTTGGATCGAATCCCGCTGGTGTATACATTCCTTCAAAACTAGTCGCTGAGGCCCCACTACAATTGTAAAAAGTCGTTTGCTTCATGCCTAGCTTCTGTGCTTTTTCATTCATCCGCTGAATAAAAGCTCCGGCATCATTATCAGAGACCGCATTGGCCAACATGACCGTTGCGACATTAGAGGACGGAACAGTGACCATCGTTAAGAGTTCTCTTACTGGATAGTCCACACCGGCAACAATTTTACTATTGCTGATGGCATAAAGCTGACTGATGGCTTGATCTGTTTCGGTGGCTGTGATCTTCGTATCCAAGTTCAGCTTACCTGATTGAATCGCATCAAAGACTAAGAAAACCGTCATCATTTTTGAAATGCTGGCGGGCTCTCGCAGCATATCTGGCTGATCGCCCCAAAGAATTTGGCCATTGGTGCCATCAATAATAATTGAAGACTTTGGTTTGTTGATCTCCAACGCTTCGGTATAACCAGCTTCTTGGGTGATCGTAAAAATATCTTCCTCAGCAGAAACTGGCACCGCTGAACTTCCTAAACAAAGCAAAATCGCTGTCGCTAAAATTTTTTTTATCACAAATACACTCCGCTCATTTTGTAATTTTATTCTATTTTAGCATAGACTTATTCAACTTTTGTCATAATTTCACAATTTTCTGAAATAAACCAACGTTATTTAAAATCAATTGATCAATGAATCTTGGGAATTTTGAAAAATACCATTGGATGAGCTGCTCCTTTCAAAACCTTGGTTTTCACTTCTGTTTTCTATTTCAATAAACGCTATTTTTTTCGTCTCTCATGCTAATAATAAATATTCTTCAAATACTAAATAATTAAATAAGTTAATGGGGCTTTTGGTGTTTTATTATTTTATTTTAATGTGTTATAATTTTATTTGTTGATTCGTTATTATATGAAAGGAGGAACTGCTATGACTTTTTTTGAAAAAGAATTGCCTTATCGCGTGACTTTTGATTTAGAAGAAAATATGTTTATCGTCTACTCAACTGTTACCGGACAGCAAGGAATTGGAATCACCATTGAACAAGCGATCTACGATTTAAAAAAATCAGCCTAAGGAGTGCGCGTCTCAATGAATGAAGCCTATAACTAAAAGCCTCTGCTTGAAAATTGAAAGCAGAGGCTTTTTTGTGTACTCAACTTACATAATTGTTCGTTAATCATCCGTTAAATCCATGTCTGGAACATTTGCTTTCACGCTATACTAAACCCATCAAACATACGGAGGTTGAAAACATTATGAAACAACTGTTATTTCCATTCTTCGCAGCAAGTTATTTCTTAGCTCATATTACTTTGCACTTATCCCTTTATCCAGTCGACTGGTTGGCGCGATTATTTACTAAGTGAGGATCGAACGATGATTGAACTTTTTAGTAATCTAATCAGCTGGGTAATAGATTTTTTCGGACAATTTATCGATCTCATCTGGGAGTTATTGGTCTATTTATTCTCCGCTCAGCTTTAAAAATCGACGAGTTCTCATTGTGAGGGCTCTTTTTTTCTTGACTATCCCCTGCTTTTATTAGATGATGGGAAATTGAGTAAGAAAGTAGGAGAAACATGAGTATCTTAGATTTAACCGGAATCGCTCAGCAATTCGGCGATAAGATTTTGTATGAAGATTTAGAATTGCACTTAAATAAAGGGGAACATCTAGGACTGATTGGACAAAATGGCGCTGGAAAAAGTACCTTGATCAAGATTATCACTGGTGAACAATTACCGGATGAAGGTACGATCGCTTGGCAAAAAAATATCCATGTCGGCTATTTGGACCAATACGTTGAGGTTGATCCTACCCTGTCAATTCGCGACTTTTTGAAGACCGCTTATGCGGTAGATTTTGAAAAAGAAGCTCGGATCGGTGAGTTGTATATGGAATATGGCGAATCGATGGACGATAAGCTGCTGGAAAAAGCGGGTCGGCTGCAAACGGAATTAGACCAAGGGGATTTTTATCAAATTGATACGTTGATTGCTGAAATGAGCAGCGGTTTAGGACTGGATATTTTAGGAATGGATACGCCTTTAGAAGATTTAAGCGGTGGACAACGTTCGAAATTGATCTTGGCGAAACTATTGCTGGAAAAGCCAGACGTGTTGATTTTAGATGAACCAACGAACCACTTGGATGATGAGCATGTGGCGTGGCTAAGTCAATTTTTACAAGACTTTGCTGGAACCTTTGTCGTGATTTCTCATGACCGAGACTTTTTAAATCAGATCACCACCCATATCGCTGACATCGAGTTCGGTAAGCTGACTAAATATACGGGGAACTTGACGAAAGCCTTGAAACAAAAGGAACAATTCCAAGAAACCTATATGAAGCAATATGTTTCCCAGAAAAAGCAAATCGAAAAAACGGAAGCCTACATTCGCAAATACAAAGCCGGTTCCCGTTCTACGATGGCGAAAAGCCGTCAAAAACAGCTGGACAAAGTGGAACGTTTAACACCGCCATCCACTAACGCGACCGCGCAATTTGATTTTCCTTATTCACCAATCGTAACGACCTTGGCTTTAGAAACGACCGATTTAGAGATTGGCTACCAGCGACCACTCTTGCCACCGATCAATATCACTTTGCGTTATGGGGAGAAAGTTGCGATTCGCGGGTTTAACGGAATTGGAAAATCAACATTATTGAAGACCTTGATTGGTGCCATTCCACAGTTGGAGGGAGAATTTCATTTTCCTGCGAATACAAAAGTGAATTATTTCGAACAAGATCTCCAATGGGAAAATCCTTTCCAGACTCCTTTACAATATTTAAGCGATCACTTCCCTAAAGAAGGCGTCAAAGAATTGAGAAAGCACTTAGCTCGTGCTGGCCTGCCAAATCAGCTAGCTCAAGAACCCTTAAGCACCTTAAGCGGTGGCGAACAAACCAAAGTTAAGCTGTGCCAGATGACGATGCAAAAAGGTAATTTGTTGATTTTGGATGAACCTACCAATCATATCGACCAAAGTACGAAGGATAGCTTACGGAAAAGCTTAGCCAATTTTGAAGGTACCGTTATCGTGGTTTCCCACGAAGAAGGCTTTTATCAAGATTGGACCGATCGCGTCATTGAGATCAGTCAATAAGAAAGGCTTTCGCGAATTCGCTCAGTTTTTCTTCTCACTTTATTGATTTTAGAAAAATGGTATGCGTAACAACAATCAGAATCATTTTTCGTATTTTTGGGAAAATGATTCCCTAATTAGAAGTCAGCTGAGCAATAAGACAAACGATTTCGAAATTATTTTGCTTGTTGCCAATAAAGCTAGTTCATGAAGCCTGACATGGCTAGACCTGCTGTAAAGTGATTTAGTCATTTTAAAATTTTATTCTTTCTTTATAGAGTCAAAAAAGTTTGTCCCGCGTCTTTTCAGACACGGGGCAAACTTTTTTTCATTTCCATTGAATCGTCCGAATCTCTTCTGCTGTCAATCCAAAAACGGCGAAATGTTGAACTACTCGCTTGGCTAAATCAGGAAGCACCGCTCCTTCTCTAACCAAAATATCGACTCCTGCCGGCGTGACCAGTGACGGGGCAAAGCGAATCACTAAGACATCGCCTTTGATCGTCACGACCTCCCAGCGACTTTTCAAGATTTTCAATGGTCCGTTTCCGCGCCAAAGAAAACCTTTCTCCCTTTGATAATCCACCCCTTTGATTTGCTTCGTCTTGCCTTTTTTTTCATACTCGACTAAGTCCAATAGTTTCAATGGTTCTTTTTCTAATACGCGATAAGTAATGCGAGGCGTATTCCTCTTATTAGACAGCCACAAAGGAAACGTGGTACCTTTAATTAACCAAGTACCCGATAACTGCTTTCCTAGTTGTTCCATAGCTTCTCCACCCTTTTTCTTTTACTTTAAAGAAATTGAAGTTCAAATAAAAGAAATATGCTCTTGCATTTTGAATAAAAAGTCGCATCTTTCGAAAAGTTTAGGCACGCCGAATATTTTTCTTTTATTTTCCTAGCTTTGGGTGTATGATTGCTTCGTAGAAAAGTTTAATAGAAAGGTGGGAACCTCTTGAGTAAAGAAAAAAATCCCATTTTGAAACATACAAACGGACTTTCCTTAGAGGAAGTCAATGGTACCGTCGAAGTACCAAAAGGAAAAAGTTTTTGGCGCACACTGCTGGCCTACTCAGGTCCAGGCGCTTTAGTTGCCGTTGGTTACATGGACCCAGGCAATTGGTCCACTTCCATCACCGGCGGACAAAATTTTCAATACTTATTGATGTCGGTTATCTTGCTTTCCAGTTTAGTGGCGATGCTTTTGCAATACATGGCCGCAAAATTAGGGATCGTCACTCAGATGGACTTGGCCCAAGCGATTCGGGCTCGGACGAGTAAAGCGCTTGGGATCGTCCTCTGGATCTTAACCGAGTTGGCTATCATGGCCACCGATATCGCCGAAGTTATCGGGGCGGCGATCGCCTTGTACTTACTCTTTAATATCCCCTTAGTGATCGCGGTTTTTATTACGGTCTTTGATGTTTTAGTTTTATTATTGCTGACAAAGATCGGTTTTCGCAAAATCGAGGCCATCGTTGTCTGTTTGATTTTTGTCATTTTGTTTGTTTTTATTTATCAAGTGGCTTTATCTGATCCAAACTGGGGTGAAGTGATCAAAGGCTTCGTACCAACACACGAAACGTTTGCGAAATCCCCTGCCATTGGTGGGCAAACGCCTTTAACCGGTGCGCTTGGAATCATTGGTGCAACAGTGATGCCCCACAATTTATATCTCCACTCGGCAGTCTCACAAACACGTAAAATCAATCATGCCGATGAAGAAGAAGTTGCAAGCGCCGTTCGTTTTACGACATGGGATTCTAATATCCAACTGTCAATGGCGTTTCTAGTCAACGCGTTGCTTTTGATTATGGGTGTGGCGGTTTTCAAAACCGGCACCGTCAAAGACCCGTCTTTCTTTGGGTTATACGAAGCTTTATCAAATCCAGCGACCATGAGCAACAGCCTTTTAATGGGCGTTGCCAAGACCGGCTTGTTATCCACCCTTTTCGCAGTAGCGTTGTTGGCCTCAGGTCAAAATTCCACGATCACCGGAACATTAACTGGACAAGTCATTATGGAAGGCTTCATCCACATGAAAATGCCGATTTGGCTGCGTCGTCTAGTCACTCGTTTGATTTCTGTTGTCCCCGTTATGATCTGTGTCATGCTCTTTAGCGGAAAAGGCGTCATTGAGGAACACGAGGCGTTGAATAATTTGATGAATAATTCGCAAGTCTTTTTAGCCTTTGCTTTGCCATTTTCGATGTTGCCTTTGTTAATGATGACCAATAGCACCGCAGAAATGGGTGCTCGTTTCAAAAATAAAAAAATCGTACAATTACTGGGCTGGATCGCCGTAATCGGTTTGACCTATTTGAATCTCATTGGTTTGCCAAGTCAAATCGAAGGTTTCTTCGGTGATAATCCTAGCGCCATGGAAATTACTACTGCTGACACAATTGCTTATCTTTTGATTGCGGCTGTCTTAGCACTCTTAGCTTGGACGATCATTGAACTCTATCGTGGCAATAAACGGGTCGCTGCGGCGAACGCAGAACTAGTAGAGGAAGAATTTTCCGAAGACTAAATCGCAGGAATATCAACAAAACCGATACAAGGAGCTGAGACATTAATAGAGTCTCAGCTCCTTGTATCGGTTTTTAATTTGGATACCAGTTGATATTCGCTTTTTTCGCTTGGGAAAATAATTGGCGATAATTCAGCTGATACATTTCTTCGTCCTTAATAAAATGGGTCCCACATTGACGAAACTCAAAAGGAATTCTGGCTGCAACAGCTTCTTCCCTCAGTTTTAAGATCCAATCATAGTTTAACGGTCGGGCTTTTTGGTGGTACTCACCACCGGCCATCACCAGTTCAACACCTTCAAGATAGTCAGCAAGCGTCACTTCTTCAAGCAATGGCTGACAAATGATATTTTTGTGTTTGACGGGTAGCTGTTGTAACGAACTCAAACGCTGGTCGGCTCGTGCTTGAGTTTCTACCGAGACCCCAATCGTTACATTGTCATACCCTTCGCCCCAATCCTTTGGCGCCACTTCTGATAATCGCTGGATGCGCTTTGTCAGGAAAATAAACTGCAAATCTGATCGTTCTCGCATCATTTGCCAGCATTCCCCTCGCCACGGGTCAGCCTCTTCGATCAAAAAATCACTGGAAAAACAAACATAGACCTTTTGTCCACTCTTCATTTTATAGCCATTTTTCGTTTGCTTGATTGGCGCATCAAATTGTGCCGTCTTCTCAATCAGACTGGTGTCCACGGCTCGTTTCTTATCTCCTTCATGAATAAAACAAAATTTACAGCCTTCACTGACTCGCCGACAACCTCGCCACGGATTCCAAAATGCCATTTCCTCACCTGCCTTTTCTTTTCATCTTAACAAACTTTCCCATTCGATCGCGAATTTTTCTTCAGAAGAGCATAATTTCCATAAAAATGCTAAAATTAGATGAAGTCTTTTTTATTGAAAGGAGTGATTTTTTTGGAAGAATACCGTGGACTATTAGAAAAAACCATTCTATTACAAGAAAAACCCATTATGATGTCTTTACTCATCATGAGTGACGGCGAAAGTAAAACCGAAGTCTTGATTAAAGACCGTTACCTCTCGAGTTATGTTTTCCGGTTGCCGGATAATAAATATATGATCCATATCGCTGGCCGCCGCAATAAGCGCAATCAGCTAGTGGCGAAGCATTTTGAAATTATGAATCCTGATGAATACATCAAGATCATCGGGGCTCCTGAATAACACCTCAAAAAGAGTTAGAATAGAGGAAAAATTTTGACCAAAAAAACTAAACTAGTTGCGGTGATCTTACTTGCCGCAGCTAGTTTCGCTGTCTACAGCATGAAACAAACGCCAGACACGCCGACAAAGCCGGCTCCTGTTGCTCAAGTAGCCGTAAAGGATCAGAAAGAGCTGGCAGCCTTGGACTATTCCGGCACACAAACGATTGAGCTCAATCAAAACAAACCTACCTTTACTAAAGGTGACCTCACAATAAAAAATGGGCCGTGGGAAAGATACGGTGATTTAGATCATTTGAATCGAGCCACCTCCGCGGAAGCTCTTCTGAATAAAAAGCTGATGCCGACAGAAAAACGCGGGGAAATCGCCAGCGTTACTCCCACTGGTTGGCACAACAAAAAAATCAATGGCCAATATCTCTACAATCGTTCCCATTTAATCGGTTATCAGTTGACGGGCCAAAATGCGAATTGGAAAAATTTGATCACTGGCACACGACAGCTCAACAGCCCAGAAATGCTGCGCTTTGAGATGGATATTCGTTTTTATTTAGAAAAAAGTTCAAAAAATTACGTTCGCTATTCCGTCGTACCGATTTTCCGTGACGACGAACTACTAGCGCGAGGCGTCCATATGATGGCTCAGTCGATCGACAGTGATGCGGTCCAATTTAATGTCTATATTTTCAACGTACAAAAGGGTGTAACTTTAAATTATGCGGACGGAACGAGTACAGTAACTACTACATCCAACACGGCAAACAGTTCAAGTTCGGAGAATCCAGCCAAACAATACGTGGATGAAAATGGTAAAGGCTTGATCAAAGGTTCAAACAGCGGGGTCTATCACCTGCCTGGAAGTAAATACTATGACAATACCACGAACCCGAAAGCTTGGTTCAAAACCATCGAGGAAGCAAAAAAAGCTGGCTATCGGCCAGCAAAATAAAGAAGAAACTGCCCTACTTATTAGGGTAGTTTTTTTGATATTTTTCTTAACCTCACTCACTTAGTTAAAATAACTTTCAAGTGACAGTTTTGTTAGGTCTAGATAGGTCTTGCGGCTGATTTTATCCGTTGTTAAAATTGATAATCTGTATATAGAAAGTTTGAAAGGAAAGGTAATTTAACTATGATAAAAAAACTAATCGGACTATGTGCAGGAGTATTGCTTTTATTATTTGGAGCATCCATTTATTCAAAGAATTCTTCCAGCGAAGTCGCAGCAATCTTAGATCAACTTAATCCCCTCGTTCCAAAAAGTGAGCTTTACGTGAAAACAACGGCACCTCAATCTGTTAATGGCTACGGTACCGCTAGCTATCAACAATTAGCTGCTGATGAAAATGGCAAAACGCGCACGATCCAATTCAACGGACTCTCAGAATTGAAAACGGATCGCTACTTAAAATTATCCAGCAAAGGCGCTCATATCGAAACCTATGAAGAAGTCAATCGCGATCAAGTACCTGAAAGTGCGTTGAAAGAGATCGATACACAGAGATAAAGAAACGTTCGGCTGGTTAAGTAAACCAGTCGAACGTTTTTGTATTCCCAAAGATTTTACTAAGTTAGTGATAAAACCATCATTTAATCAATGTGTGCTGATTATTCTCAATCCAAACATTTTTTTCCTTTCTTAATTACTTGTTGATTTAAAACTCAGAGATCAATTATTTAAGTTGTCTAACCTCGCCTAAAGCATTTCCAAGATTAATTTTTGTATCCGTTTTCAAAACAATGCACGATTGTGTTAAACTTAACTAGAACCATTCTTTATAAACAATGGCGAGGAAATGTCAATCAAACGTTAGGAGTTGTATTTTATGGAAATGGACAAGTTCAAAGAAGACTTAAAACAGTTAGGAAAACGTGTAATTGAATTGAAAGACAGCATAGGAACGGAAGAAGCAACAAAAACTTCTCTCATCATGCCTTTTTTTGTCACACTGGGATATGATCTTTTTAATCCAACAGAGTTCATTCCAGAGTTTACTGCTGATGTTGGAATTAAAAAAGGAGAGAAAGTCGACTACGCTATCGTTCTCGATGGTAAGCCAACGATTTTGATTGAAGCAAAATCAATTAATGAACCATTAACGAAACACGATTCCCAGCTCTTTAGATATTTTGGAACGACAGAATCAAAATTCGGCATCTTGACGAATGGACAAGAGTATAAATTCTTTACCGACTTAGACGAGCCCAATAAAATGGATCTCTCCCCTTTCTTAACAGTTGATATTACTAAGATCAAGGATAACCAGTTGCCGGAACTTGCCAAATTCCATAAGGATAATTTTGATGTCGATAAAATCACTAATTCGGCTGCTGAATTAAAATATTTATACTCATTAAAGGACTATCTATCTTCATAGTTAGACGAACCAACCGATGACTTTATTAAGTTTCTACTCAATGAAATTTATGATGGCATGAAAACCAAGCAAATTATTGATAAATTTAAACCGATTATAAAAAAAGGACTAAATCAGTTCGTTTCCGAAAGAGTCAATGATAAATTAAGTGCAGCTCTAAAATCATCCGTATCTACTGAAGAACCAGAAGTTCAATCTGAATCTGATACGACTGAAAAAGCGGATGCGCAAATCATCACAACTCCGGAGGAATTGGAAGCTTATACTATCTGTAAAGTTGTGTTGAAAGATACGATTCCTTTAGATCGGCTATTTTATCGAGACAATCGAAGCTACTTTAATATTCTATTAGACGACAATATCCGTAAATGGATTCTACGTGTACGCTTTAACTCAACTGGCATGAAAATTGAATTGAATGACGAGGATCACACTGTTTACGAATTGGAAAATTCGATTGCCATCTATAATTATTCCGACGAAATCGTAAAGATCGTAGAGCGTTTTCTTTAATAAAAAGATGGTTTGATCCATTATGCTTTTTAATGCTTATTAAAGATTCAATTGTCGATTTCTAACCTTCTATTTTTGTTTAGCTACTTAAAATTGTTTAGTGTTTATTAACACTATAACTTTTGATACTCATCCACATGCCAAAAGTAATACTTCTCACCCTCAAAACCAAAACTTTTTTATCGTTTATTGACGGGGTGAAGAAAAATCCATCTATTACCAAAAAGAGAATCCCTCAGATTCTCTTTTTTTGTTGTCCAAATTTTTATAAATAGGTCGCAAGTCTGATAGTCACTCTATACTATGTAATGTATAGTATAACGTATAAAGAGGTGTTGTTAATGGATAGTCAATTGAAAAAGGGCTTGATTGAGTATTGTGTCTTGGCGTCATTAGTCGAGTATGATTCCTATGGCTATCAAATCGTCAAGGAAATTCATTCCCATATCGAGATTACTGAATCGACTCTCTACCCGATTTTAAAGCGGTTAGAGACAAATAAACAGGTCGCTACCTATTCAAAGATTCATAATGGGCGTTTACGAAAGTATTACCACCTAACTGACCTGGGGATCGCCAGTATTCAAAATTTTTTACGAGAATGGCAGGACGTTGAAGCAATACATCAATTTATCAGAAGGAGTGTTGAAGAATGAATCGAGTAGAATTTATCAAAGAATTAAGCAATTATTTAGCCTATGAGGTTCGACCCAGCGAAGTCCATCGCCTAATCGAATACTACGATGAAATGATTTTAGACTTGATGGAAGACGGCTATTCCGAAAAACAAGCGGTCGCGAAATTAGGCGATCCCAAGCAGCTTGCTTATGAAGCGGCAGGCATCCCAACCGAGGTTCGCGTTCCTCGCAGATTGAATTGGTTGTGGATCATTTTATTGATCATCGGCTTTCCACTTTGGGGCAGCTTAGCGCTAGCCGCGTTTCTGATTTTATTCAGCATCGACCTTTTGATCTGGTGTATTCCTTTTACAGGTGCCTGTTTAGCTGCCGGTACAATCATTGGCGGCGTTGCGGCCGCGTTGACCAGTCCTTTTGTCCTTTTTGATTCTGTTTTTATGGGAGTCACTCAGCTTGGTGTCGGTATGCTGCTGTTTGGTGGTGGACTTTTGTGTATGTGGCTGACTTATAAATTTAGTGCAGTCTTCATCAATATGCATCGGGCCTTGATGCGTTTGATCCGTCGAAATATTTTCCAAAGAAAGGTCGTGGAAGTATGAAAAGCAAATTATTATTGCCCAAAGTCGCTACCTATTTGATTGGCGGCGGGATTTTATTGATCCTGTTAGGCTATGCACTATCGGGCTTTTCTCCTGACCGCTATATGGAATATGATAATCGTCACTGGTATAACGTCGTCAATATTTATAGCGAATAAACACATCCGAGTCCTGATTGGGATTCGGATGTGTTTTTATTATTCATATTTAAAGAACCCGTATTTTTTCTAGAATTTTTCAAAAACTTTAACGGAAATCTTCAATCAACCTTTTATACCACAGCGTTCTCTCTACTATTTTTTTGTGCTACAATAAAAAACAACTTTTAGCGTAAGGAGCGTGACGATCAATGAGCAAACTTACCCTGGTTTTACCTACTAAAGAACACGAAAGGCAGCTTTTGGATTATGTAAAGGAGCATCATGAAATTGGTGAAGAGCATCTGCACGGCGCTTCGTTACTTGAGGAAAGCCCAAATTATGACGATTGGCTAGAGCGCATTGCAACTGCGTCCGATCCGACGATCATCAACCCTGACTGGGTGACCGGAACGACCTTCCTAGTGATTCGAACAGAGGATCAGAAAATCGTCGGCATTATTAATATTCGCCATTTTCTAAACGATTTTCTGCGAAATTATGGCGGCCATATCGGCTATGGGGTTCGGCCAAGTGAACGGCAAAAGGGCTACGCCGGCGAAATGCTTCGCTTAGGGCTGCTTTTTTGCAAATCCCTTGGCTTAGAAGAAGTCATGATTGCTTGTGCTAAAGACAATGTTGCTTCCCGAAAAACAATCCTCAACGCAGGCGGCGTGTTAGAACGGGAATTTCTTCATACAGATGGTGAATGGGTTCAAGTCTACTGGATCGAGCTTGGAGAATAATGCTCATAGCATAGCGTCCCACTTGCTATGATGCTAAAATAAAGAGAGGTGCCATCAGAAAGGATGCGGGGACGATGACGGATGGACTTAAAGATCATGATTATGCTTTTCGCAAGCTGCAAAATGCCAATTTCCATCACCTGACGTTTGAGCGAGTAGATTTTTCCAATGGGGATTTGACTGGTGCCGACTTAAGCAATTGTTTGTGTATTGAATGTGATTTTTCGGAAGCAATTTTAAAAAACGCCAATCTACAAGGAACCGATTTTCAACACTGCAATCTGGGAGGTGCGGATATTTCCGGCGCGAATCTTTTTTTCGCCATGCTGGAAACTGCTGATCTAACGGACATCATCTATGATGAACAGACGCAGTATTTTGCGATGCATTGTCCTGAAGAGGGAGCATTCCTTGCCTACAAGGAATGCTTGGATTATCGTATCGTTCAACTTTTAGTTCCCGCTGATGCCCGCCGCTCATCAGCCACTAACACCACCTGTCGCTGCGACAAAGCTAAGGTGTTATCGATCAAGGACAAATTTACGAAGGTTTCTTACAATGAGGCAATCTCCTATGTCGATGATAACTTTATTTATCGGACAGGCGAATGGGTCGTTGCTGAAAATTACAACCCCAATCGTTGGGTCGATTCCACTGGCGGTATCCATTTTTGGATGACTTGGAAGGAAGCCTGCGGATATATGTAGTAAGAGAGGCTTTCGCGAACTCGCTCAACTTATTGCCGATAAAGCTAGTTCGTGAAGCCGGACATGGATGTACCTGTTGTAAAGTAATTTATTCATTTGAAAATTTTATACTTTCTTTATAGTCAAAAAAACTCCTGCACTCATGTTCAATCATGAAAGCCGGAGTTTTTTCGGATTAAAAATTATTCTTTTCTCTAAAAAGATCCAAGGTCATCCCCTTCATATCGGTCAAACGCAAAAGTTCTTTTAACGAAATATATTCCGCATACAATTTTTTGTTTGCTTCATTCAATTCATAAACAGTGACTACCCCGGAAAGATAAGGCGCATCGAACATTTTGGCCGCAACTAGCCGATGAAGCCCCTGCTCTTGCAGGATGTAGCAGTCATCCTCTTGATAATAGTTGAATTGAAGCTGATGAACAGGCTCAAGATTGAAATCGCCAGAATAAAATGCTTGTTGAAATGCCAACCCATTTTTCTGTAATGAATGGAGGTGCTCTTTGATTTTTTCGGTGTCACATTCTCCAGTAACACCCATGAAAAGATCGTAAACGGATTCCCCTGCGAGTTTCTCTTTCCCTTTTATCCCACTGATCTTCTGAACAGGGATCTCTTTACTTGGACCTTCGTTGTCTGCAACTGGGTCATAGTAATCCTCTAATTCAGCAGCTTTGATAAATGCTTTTTTCTGCCGTTGAATATGTTCCTCACTGATACCCGCCGTTAACATGACTTCAATCGCGTTGTTTTCAAACTCCGTCATCATTTGCTAAAACCCCTTTCTCTTCCTTAAATGAAAAAAGGTCTCTTTTATAAAATACGCTGTTTCTCTCCTGTTGTAACAGAAATATCCCTTAAACCAAACTTTCTTTTTCCATATCCAGATAAATTAAAATCTCGGTTAACTTCTTTGAGGTCACTTTGCGTACTTCTCGTGGAATAAATTGATGGATCTCATCCTCATTGTAGCCAATCTGCAATCTTCGCTCGTCCATCAAAATCGGACGTCTTAAGATACTTGGATTCTCTTCGATCACAGCCACTAATTCACTCAGGCTTAATTCGTCAAAATCGATGTCTAGCTTTTGATAAACTTTCGAGCGTGGAGAAATAATTTCATCCGTACCCGTTTCAGTCAATGCAAGGATTTCTTTGATTTCTGTTTTAGTTAGTGGGTCCGAAATAATATTTCGCTCCTCGAAGGTCAACCCTTGCTCTAATAGCCAAGCCTTCGCTTTTCTGCAGGATGTACAACTAGCTGAACTATACAATTTAATCAATCTTAAAACACCTTTCCTTTTTTCTTTTAATATGCGCTGTTATTCTACACTTAATACGATACAGCACTTATCATTTCTTGTTAATCTAATCTTTAAAATGTATTCAAAAATAGCATTTAAAAGCACAATATTTTATAACGTAAAAAAATCTTTTTATACGTTAAACACGTGATCTATCGTGGCTTTGTACACCTTAAAAGGAAGATCGATAACGGATAAGCAGATTGATTTATGCTTGTCTCAAATATTTCTAGCGAAAGTAAAAATATGATTACAACATATCAAGTATTATAAAAAGTTATATTAGTATGTTGTTTTCGTTTTATAGCGTTGCTTTTTTGAATGAGTCAGGTAAACTACTAGTGAGCATAAAAACACATGACGGTTGGTAGTCCGTCGCATGAAAATGTCAGTAACCTGCCCTCCCTGGGTTGTCCTTTGCTAGAAATAAATCAAAGGGAGGTGTCATAATGAAGTTGACGATTTACTTCGATGGCAGTTTTTGGTGTGGTTTGGTAGAAAACGAGATCGATGGCCATTACCAAGCAATCCGATATGTTTTTGGTCCTGAGCCAAAGGACGCAGATGTTTTGGCTTTCATTTTCGAACAATTACCTCAGTTACTTGAAAGATCCGGTTCAGTAGCGGCTGAAAAAAAGAGTAATAAGAAACAAAATCCAAAACGCCTGCAGCGTTTGATCAATCGTGAGAAGCGCAAACCGGTTGTTTCAACAAAAGCTCAGCGTACAATGAGCGAATTACGTGATCAAGCAAAGATCGAAAACAAAGCCAACAAGCGGCAGAAAAAGGCGGCGTTGATTAACGAGCGTTTCCAAAAGCGGCAAGAGAAAAAACGCGAAAAACATAAAGGACATTAACTTTATTCCACAAAAACAGCGAAGCATTTTGTTTCATGCCTCGCTATTTTTGTTTTATTAGATTAATTTTCAAGCGGTTTGAAAAGGCTTTCCCACAAAATGAATAGCTGCTTTGTTAGATAGAAAAGAGATGTATGAAAACGCGATTTTCCTATTTACTCATCCGTCTATTTTCCAAAAGCACACCCGAAAAGGAGCTAAAGATTATGAATGAAAAAAATTTGACGATCGTTGCCCCGCTTCAAGGGGAATGGTTCGTTGAAACCAGCCCCAAAGATCGTGTTCCTAGCCACGGAACCAATCGCTTCGGTCTGCGTTACGCCTTTGATTTTATCCAGATCGCTCCCGCGAATCAAAAGCAAGTTACCCATGACAAGAAACGGCTAGATTATTATTTAGGCGGGGTTGCTTTGAATCATTTTTACTGTTTTGGACAGCCGGTCTATGCTCCTTTTTCCGGCAAAGTAGTGCAGGTCAAAAATAATACCGCTGATGGAACAAGCGCTTCATGGTTTCAAGGTCAAAAAACACTGATTCGTAATTCACTTTTCTTCGATCCCCAACGTGACGGCTTTGAAAAAATCGCTGGAAATTATGTGATCCTTCAGCATTCTGATCGGCTCCTTGCGGCAGTTTGCCATCTACAAAAAGATTCGATTGCCGTAAAAGTAGGCCAATTGGTGACTGCGGGAGCTTTTCTCGGAAAAGTGGGACATTCTGGCAACTCAACCGAACCTCATTTGCACTTCCAACTGATGGATTCTGACATCATTGAATCGGCACAGGGACTCCCCTTTGTTTTTGAAGCTTACGAAAGATTTGAGAACCATTCGTGGATTCCAGTTACTAAAGAACTTCCAGCAAAAGGTGACCTCGTTCGATTTAAAACCGAAACAAATTGAAAAATGATTTCTCACACCGATTGAGTCGTAAAAACGTTGCAATAGATTTTACGATTGAATAAACGAAAACTAAATCCCTAAAAATTCAGGAACTAATTGATAATCTTTTTCAATTAATTCTTGAATTTTTTTTCGATTAAGCGTAAGCTAATAAAAAACAAACATGCCCCATGGGGGTATATTGGAAGGAGTAAAAATGATCTTAAATTTTGAAAAGTACCAGACACCCACCTTGATTTTACTCTCCCTTTCTACCTTACTCATAATTGTTCTCTTTCCTACAGCGTTGCCTTTTGATGCTGCTTGGATCGCGGTGATTCTTTGCGGCTTGCCGATCATTAAAGACGCTGCGATCGGTTTGATCACGGAATTCGATGTTAAAGCGGACGTGCTGGTATCGATCGCCCTGATTGCTTCGATTTTCATTGGGGAAATTTTTGCGGCGGCGGAAATCGCGGTGATTATGACGATTGGTGCTTATTTGGAGGAGCTGACTGTTAGAAAAGCGCAAACCGGTATCGAAAAATTGATCAATTTGTCACCCTCAACTGCTCGCAAAATCACTACTGAGGGAGAAACAGTTGTCCCATTGGAGCAAGTAAAAAAAGGCGATCATTTGCGTGTAATCGCTGGTGAAACGATCCCTGTGGATGGTGAGATTCTAGTAGGACAATCTTCAGTGAATCAAGCGTTGTTGACAGGAGAAGCGTTACCTATTGATAAAGCGATTGGCGACGACGTATACAGTGGCACTATTAATCAATACGGCACCTTTGAAATGATAGCCACAAAAAACGAAGCAGATTCTTCCTTGCAAAAAATGATTCATCTCGTTCAAGCGGCGGACGCCGAGAGCGCTCCGATCGTTTTGACGGCGGACAAATGGGCGACTTGGATTGTTTTTGCTTCTCTAATAACGGCGTTACTCACTTGGTTCATCACGAAAGATATTCAGCGTGCGGTCACGATTTTAGTCGTCTTCTGTCCTTGTGCTTTAGTATTAGCAACACCCACAGCCGTCATTGCAGCCGTCGGAAATGCCACGAAACATGGCATTTTAATCAAATCAGGCGAAAGCTTAGAAAAATTGGCATCAGTCGATCGTATTACTTTTGATAAAACGGGCACACTCACTTATGGCGAACCAAAAGTAGTGGAGTTTGTCAGCTTTACCGCGGAATGTTCCAAACAAGAATTATTAAAGCTAGCGGCAACAGTCGAATATCATTCAGAACATCCTTTAGGCAAGGCGATTACAGCTGAATTTAATCAAGCCGAGCTGTCGCTCCACAAGGTAACGAATTTGCAAATCTTGCCAGGGCGAGGTTTGACTGCCCTGTATCAAGGAAAAAAAATCCGTTTAGGTAACAGAAAGCTCTTGATGGAAACCACCTTCCCGCAAGAGGAAACTGTGAATACTTGGCTGGCAAAGCACTATACCGTGATTTATATAGAGATCGAAGAAAAATTGGCTGGCGCGATTGCTTTAACCGATACATTGAGACCGGAAACTCAAACAATCATCGCTAAACTCCAACAACAAAAAACACAACCGATCTTGCTGACAGGCGATAGCCAATTGATTGCCGAATCAATCGCGGAACAAATAGGCATCCAGGAAGTCTACGCCGAGTATTTACCGGAAGACAAGCTAAATGCGATTCGCAACTTGCAAAACAACTGCTACAATGTGGCCATGATCGGTGACGGGATCAATGATGCTCCAGCGTTGAAGCTGGCTGATGTAGGGATCGCGATGGGTGGAGTCGGTAGTGATATTGCCATCGATGCAGCGGATATCGTCCTGATGCAGGATGAATTGACGGAGCTGCCTTACCTTTTAGGACTCGCGAAAAGGACTTTAAAAACGATCAAGATCAATATTATTTTGGCGATGGGCTTGAATCTGATTGCGGTAGTTCTTGCGACATTAGGATTGATTGGACCTATCACTGGTGCCTTGGTCCATAATATTGGATCGGTGGCAGTTATTATTCACTCTGCTATTCTATTAAGAAGCCCGTCAGAAAAAAATAGTCCGAAAACTGAGCTGAAAACCGAATTCGATTAACCAAAAAGAAAGGACGTGTCAAGCACATCCTTTCTTTTTAATTCATTTTATTGTATTGCTTAATAACATTTTGCAGCTGTTCCATTTCTTTTTCAAGCTCGCCGCCTTCAGCAACATTCATTAAAGAATGATCCGCTTGCGCTTCAAGTAGAATCTTACTAATCCGTTGAATCGCCGCTCGCGTGGAGTTTAACTGAATAATGATTTCGTCATAAGGCTTTTCCGCTAAGATCATTTTTTTAATACCGCCAACCTGTCCTTCGATCCGATTGATTCGTGTCACAAGATTTTTGACTTGATGCTCAGGTAAATGACTCATACTTTTAACTCCCTGTTAAAATTTTTTTTAGCTCATACAAAAAACTTCTTATCTATTATAACCCATTCGCTTTCAAATAGACGTAGAAAATATATATCCACCTACATGGTTTTATATCAATCTCAAAAGTCCTATAAAATATATTTTTTTCAGAATAATAGTCGAAGGATCAAATTCAGCTTCTTTAAATGATAAGATTTCTAAGAACACTTTAATATGTGAATCAATTTCATAACTAACTTTCAAAAAAAGCAAACACTCGACCAATTTCAACTAACCTTCTTTTTGAAATTATGCGACTATTTCTTTTTCCTTTTTCTGACGTCAGAGACGTTGTGTGGCGACCGTTTCACATCATATATTAATTGGACGAGCTGATGTTCTACCTGCACTCGTTATTGGGGAGAAGAGTTCGATGTATTTGTCTTCAATATCCAATTGCATTAAAATATTTAGATCGAACAGAGTGGGTTGTTTTATAATAGACACAGGGAATCCCTCCTTTTTGAGTACAAGTCTGTCTAGGACAACCTAAGTGTAACAGATTGGGTAGGTTCCTTTTTTGTGTGCTTTTTACCCCTTGTGGTACAAGAGATTGGAATTATGAAATTGATTCAAGTTAACAAAAAAGCTGAGACAGAAATTTATTTTTCTGTCTCAGCTTTAATTTCACACAACTCGTCAGTTTTTACTGAAAACTAGCTATAATTATTTGCTCTCGAAATAGCTCGCAAAATAAGTTTCATTTATGACTTGAATTTAGTTTAATGCATCGTCATCCCGCCAGTCACATTAATCGCTTGTCCGGTCATATAACTCGACAGAGGACTTGCTAAAAATAATACGACATTCGCTACGTCTTGCGGTGTTCCTGTTCGTTTCAACGGCACTTGGCTGATGTCTTCTTGCCGAACAGCTTCTGCACTCATACCCCGTAACGCACCGCCTTCGACCCTTTCTCGTTGTTTCATCTCTGTTTCGATAATTCCTGGACAGACGGCATTGATTAAAATTTGATTTGGTGCTGTTTCGATTGCTGCTGTTTTGATTAAGCCTAAAACAGCGTGTTTAGACGCTACATAAGCCGACATTCCGCGATAGCCATTTTTTCCTGCTTGAGAAGCAATCACGATTATACGACCTTTCTTATTATGGTCGATCATTGCCTTGGTAAAATACTTCATAGCGAAATAAGTTCCGCGAGTATTGACTTGAAACGTTTTTTCAAAATCACTGGTTTGGCTATTTACGAGAAAATCCATCGTTGAGATTCCTGCTACGTCCACTAAGATATCAGGTACCATCTTATTTTCGATCAATTGTTGACTTAATTCGGAGACTTCGGTTTCTCGGCTGATATCTAAATGAATTTGAAAGTATCTTTTATCAATTGTCTGCAACTTGTCACAATCATAGGTTATATCTGCGGCTATTACTACCGATAGGCTATTTAAAAAAGTCTCAACAACTGCTTTACCGATTCCTTGACTGCTGCCGATCACTAAAACAATCTTATTTTTTAATTCCGGAAACATTGCCTTCTCCTAAACCAAATGACGTTCGAAAGCATCATCGCTAATGCCTTCAGCCACGATTTTTTTAGCCCATTCTTTGGCGGAGAATAGGGAATGATCGCGGTAATTTCCACAGCTGATGATATCCGTTCCTTGAACATCTTCCCATTGAGTCTTTTCGGCAATTTCCTCTAAGGATTCCTTCAATGCTACCGCCACTTCATGGGCGGTAGGTTCTCCCCAGACAATCAGATGAAAGCCCGTTCGGCAGCCAAACGGAGAGCAATCGATCACACCAGTTAATCGATCGCGTAATAAATCTGCTAATAAATGTTCGATCGTATGCAGTCCACCTGTTGGTATAGCATTTTCATTTGGTTGAACAAAACGCAAATCGAAGTTAGTGATCGTATCTCCTTCTCTTCCATTCTCCTTAGTAATTAATCGTACGTATGGTGCCTTTACTTTCGTGTGATCTAGTGTAAAACTTTCTACTTCTGCCATAATTGAATTCTCCTTTTTATTTTTCTAGATAGCTTATCGGCTTATCGACTGCGATTTTTGTGCCACCAAAATCTTTTTTAATATAGTTTTGAATCGCTTGATTATGATACAACTTGACTAACTTTTTGAAGTTTTCATTATTTTTATTTTTTTCAGCTGTTGCCAAGATATTGATGTTGTTTTTCGTACGTTGATTGACTTTTTCGTGAAACAAAGAATCCTTTAACACATTCAAACCGCCGTCTAAAGCTACGGTATTCGAGATCAATACAGCATCCACCGATTTTAAAACTCGTGGACCAGTCGTATCATCAATTTGTTTAAAAACCAAATGTTTGGGGTTTTCTTTAACTTTTTCAACACCACTTAACGCATCAAAATCATCGCTTAATTTAATTAATCCTGCGTCCTGCAATAATAGTAACCCCCGGGCAGTATTGGCCGGATTATTAGCAATCGCTACAGTTGCTCCATCTGGTAACTCAGACAACGAGGTATATTTTTCAGAATAAATTCCTAAAGGTTCTAAATACGTCGTCCCTAACGCCGCTAACGGTTGCTTTTTATCTTGCGAATTGTACGCTTTAAAATAGGAGTAGGATTGAAAGGCATTGACATCCACACTACCGTCTGCCGTCGCCTTATTTAATTGAACTCCATCCGTGATCTCTTTGACCTGAATCGTTAGTCCTGCCTCTTTAGCCTCCTGACTTTTAGCAATATGTTGCCAAATTTGATAATCCGAGCCTTGTGACCCAACAACAATCGTTTTTGATTCTTTTTTTTGCGAACTGCTCACTTCATGAACCCCAAAACCAGCAGCAACTAAAACCACTAGCACACCTAGGAGAATCACTATTTTTTTCATACTATCGCTCCTTCGCTATTCTTAAAATTTTGTAAAATGGTCGGATAATCGATCTCCAATAAATTGAACAGCAAAGACCATTACTAACAAAATAATCATACAAACAAACGTCACATCGTTTTGAAAACGAGCATATCCAATACTAATGGCCACATTCCCTAAGCCACCGGCACCTACTGCACCAGCCATTGTGGTCAAGCCAATTAGACTAATCACGGTTAGAGTTGAGACACGAATAATATCCGCCAACCCTTCACGTAGAAAAACACGAAAAATAATCTCCTGATTACTCAATCCCATCGATTGGGCTGCTTCTACTACTCCAGGCCCAACTTCCTGCAAAGCGATCTGAATTTGGCGCGCGTAAAAAGGGAATATTCCAACAATCAAAGGTACCAGGGCGGCTGTCGTTCCTACCGTTGTCCCCACGAGAAAGCTAGTCAAAGGTGAAATTACCGCCAATAAAATAATAAAAGGAATACTTCGCAAAAGATTTACCACTTTATCAAGTACACTATAAAAACTGCGATCTTCAGTGATTCCTCCTGGCTTTGTCATGGCTAACACGATTCCCACCAATAGGCCGATTACTCCAGCAATTAAACCTGAGACAATCGTCATATATACTGTCTCCAAAGTAGCTTGCCAAATAGCTTCCTGCATGGTCGCCACATGTGGAAATAAATTATTCATGCCCCCACCTTTTTCTTAATTATTTCTACTTCAACACTTTGTTGTCTTAAGTACTCAACTCCCGCTTCCACTCTGGAGCCATCCAACGCCAAAATCATGACACCTACCGTCAAATTATCGAACTGATCGATATTAGCAAAAAGAATCGTTGCCGCCACTGCGAATTTTTGAGCCATTTCCGTTACTACCGCTTGATTCGTCGTCTCACCTACAAATTTCAATAAATAAAGCTGTTGCTGATTGCTATTTCGTTGAATCCGGTTCAACGCTTCTTGAACATTAATCGAAGTATCAATGAATTCGCGGGTCAACTGCTCTTGAGGATTTCTGAATACTTCAGCCACTTTTCCTGCCTCAATTATTTTTCCTGCTTCCATGATAGCTACTCGATGACAAATCGTTTGGATCACTTGAATTTCGTGGGTGATCAAGACGATTGTTAACCCTAATTGCTGGTTCAAACGTTGCAGTAGTTTCAAAATTGATAAAGTTGTCTTAGGATCTAGTGCGCTAGTCGCCTCATCGCTAACTAAAATATCGGGATTGTTCGCTAATGACCGAGCAATCGCTACTCTTTGCTTTTGACCCCCAGAAAGTTGACTTGGAAACGCATCTGCCAATTCCTCTAGTTCAACTAGTCTCAACAGAGCCAAAGCTTTCTCTTTTCGTTCACTTTTAGTAATTTTTTCACCTAACAACGGAAATTCTACATTGTTTAAAACGGTGCGAGAGTTCATCAGATTGAAATGCTGAAAAATCATACCTATTTTTTTCCGTGCTCGTTGAAACTGGCGTTGATCCAAATCTTCCAATGCTTGTCCATTCACGAAAACTTTTCCCGAAGTCGGTACCTGTAAATGATTGATCAATCGAATTAAAGTACTTTTGCCCGCTCCTGAATACCCGATTATGCCGTATGTTTCTCCTTGACCGATCGTCAAAGAAACATGATCTACCGCGGTAATTGATGAGTGATTTCGCTTGAAGGTGACTACTGCATCCTGTATTTCGATGATTGGCTGTTTTTTCTCTTCCATCTCTATCCCTACTTTTCTTGCCAGACCTCTTCTGCGATACTTTTGATCAATGCGATCTTATTCCATTGCTGTTCTTCGGTTAAAATATTTCCTTCCTCCGTAGAAGCAAAGCCGCACTGAGGACTTAACGCTAAACGGTCAAGATCAATGTATTCTGCTGCTTCATTGATGCGGGTGATGATTGCATCTCGCTCTTCTAATTCACCTGTTTTAGAAGTAACCAACCCTAGAACCACTAATTTATCAGGACTGACTTTAGCTAATGGCGCAAACCCGCCGGCTCGATCTGAATCATATTCCAAATAGTAAGCATGAACGTTCTCTTGATCGAATAATGGAGAAGCAACCAGATCATACCCGCCAGCTGCAGACCAAGTAGAATGATAATTGCCGCGACAAACATGAGTGTTGACGATCAAGTCTTCTGGCAAACCAGCTAAGACACGATTGTTGATGTCGAGTAATTCTTTTTTTAACACCTCTCGAACTTCTTCTTCCGATTGACCATCAGTGACAACTCCTTCCGGCAAAGTAGCTACCAACATTCCCCAAGTACAATCATCCAGTTGTAGAACACGTAACCCGGCGTCATATAGCTCGTTGATCGTTTCTTGATAAGCTTTGACGATATCGCTGATCAAATCAGTTTTTTCAGGATAAACAGCTAGAACTTCAGGTTGATTCTCAGGACGCAATAGTTCTTTATAGAACTGTGCAGGCGCAGGGATTGTCTGTCGAACTTCGCTACCATCTTTTGCATGGGTTTTGACGAATTTAAAGTGTTCCACAAAGGGATGGTTTTTACCATCTAGTTTTCCTGTTAAAGTTGCTGTTTCAGCTCGAGTTTCTTCTGCATCGAAGTGATAACCGTGAGTGGCATCTTTATAGGCCGCACCATTTAATCCCCAAAAGAAATCTAAATGCCACCAACTACGGCGAAACTCTCCATCAGTCACAGCTTTAAGACCAGCTGCTTCTTGTTTTTCTATTAAAGCTATGATGGCTTCATCTTCAACCGCCGTCAATTCTGCTTGCGAAAGCTTTCCTGCTTCAAAATCCTTCCGTGCTGCCTTTAATTTTTCTGGACGCAGAAAACTTCCTACTATATCGTAGCGAAATGGTGATGTTGTACGTTTTGTCATAATAAAACCCTCCATTTTTTAATTTTAATAAACAGCATATATCGATTAGTCGAACTTTAGATAATGAATTCGGGAATCATCCCTAGCTAGGGCGAGTTAGACCTATGAAGTTTAAAAATTCCAGACTCACTTAATCTCGCTTCCTGTAGTTGGGTTATTCTAAAATGTTTTTCTATCAAAAGGTACTTCCTCCAATTTTTATATTAAAGTTTATAGTAGGCTTTCACTTAACTAGTATTAAACACAAAAAAAGCCCCTTAATGCTTACGCATTAAAGGACGACCAAACGTGTTACCACCTCTATATTCACAGGAATCTCACAAAAACCTGTCTTACCAAGTACTTAGTAAATACTGCATACTCTGACACTATAACGGGTGTACCCGAATTCGTTTTACAATTAAGCTCAACGAATCATCTCAGAGGCCATTTTCTGAATTAACTTCTTTAGCTTTTTCCACCAAACAAAGCCTCTCTGTTAAAAGTCATCAATTCATACTTTTCTCTTCTATGATTTTTCTTATCATAATTTAATTGGAATATTACCATGTCGTTATAATTAATGTCAACTACTTTTTCAAATTAGCAGAGCATTATACAAAGAAACAGTTATTTTTACTCTCTGTTTAGACAAAATAATGACTTTAACCTCCATGAAATGAAACGTCCGCACTACTTTGACTAAGCTAATTAGAGTAGCAAAAAAGCGCTGACAGAACTTCATTCATTCTGTCAACGCTTTAAAAGTATTTACCCGTCAACCTTTGGTTACACAGAGTCGAAATTCTTATTTTAAAGCTACCACACTTCTTCTGATAGCTAAAGTCTATTTCTTTTCACTCAAAATTCTGAACAAAACAATAGGCAAAATGATACAACAGTGTCCAAAGATCCGACCAAATCCGCGGATCTTTCTGCGTAAGTTCATGAATGCGTTCAATCCTATAATTCAACGTATTCCGATGAATATGTAGTTGTTCTGCACCTGCCTTCACATTGGTACTATTGTTAGCAAAGCAAATCAAGGTATCGTAATACTCGTCATAAATATCCGTTACTTTTCTGATTAATTGCCGATCAATTTCAATTGGAAAGTCAAAAAGTCGAGCAAAGTAGTGATTGGTTGTGAAGATCGGTTGATTAGCCGATTGCTGAAAGAAATAAAGATACTTAAACGTATTCTCTACATCTCTTATTAATTGTCCCACGTTCATTTTTTCTTCACTGATAATCATCATCTCTGATTCTTCGGGTGCTATCTCCAGCTCGGCATCAATAAAGGTGATATACCTTCCATGCCATTCGAAAATTTCATGCAATGGGAAATACGTTCTCAATACTTCTTGTTTCGTTGACAATATACAGCGGTTTGCTCGTAGTAAATTCATTCCGTAATCTTCTATCGCACTTGTCGTCAATTCCTCGCTGTAATAGCCATTTGCATTTAAAAGCTCATTTAAGAAATTGGTGCGTTGACGCAGTTTTTTCTCTTTTTTACTAAATTCATTTAGTTCTTCAACAAGCAGAAGTACGATCGATTTCACTAGTTTGGTGAAGGGGCGAACTTCATCCGGTTCTCCGGAAATTCCCACTACCCCTAATAATTCACCATTCAATAAAATCGGTTCGTTGGTCCCTCTTTTTTCCAGCGAAGTATCTTTGAACACTTCTACCATTTTTCGTTGGGCAATTGCTCGTTCCGCCCCTCGATGTCGTTCTCCGATTCGTTGTTCCTTCCCACTCGCAATGATGTATCCCTGTTCATTCATGATATTGATGTTATAGGGAATATCTGACATCAATTTTTGAACGATCATATTCGCTTGTTCCTTTGTCAACAACGTGCTCATTATCTATCCATCCTAAAAATACTTATTGTACTAATAGTGTAACGAACTTTGTGCAAATGACAATGAATTCAACTTTACTTAGTAATTAACACACGTGTGATATTTTCAACCGTTCGCATTAAATTTTCTTCGCCTGACAGTAATGCTTCTTCTAGCGTACTGGCTTTTGCTAAAATACCAAAAATCGCAGTCATTCCTTCGTCGTAAAGAACTTCTACCTGTTCCCCAATATAACCGGCGCAAGCGAAGACGGGCTTGTCATATTTTTTTGCAATTTTTGCTACACCATAAGGCGCTTTACCAAACTTTGTTTGAAAGTCCATGCCGCCCTCTCCAGTAAAAACATAGTCGGCTTGACTAATTTTTTCGGCTAAATGAGTCAGCTCAGTTACAATATTCACGCCTGACTGCATAATCGCTTCCGTAAATACCAATAACCCTGCACCCAATCCACCTGCTGCTCCCGCACCGGGGCGATCCACGATATCAATTCCTAAACCTTGCTCGATAATCGTTGCATAATGAGCAAGGTTTTTATCCAATTCGTCCACCATCTCCTTAGTGGCTCCTTTTTGTGGTCCAAACACTTGGGAAGCGCCTTTAGGCCCAACTAATGGATTGGTCACATCGCTGGCAATAATTATCTCCGTATCTTTTACTCGTGGGTCCATATCACTCAAATCGATTTTCGCTAATTTCCCCAGTGAGCCACCCCCGACTGCCAATTCCTGACCAGCTTTATCTAAAAAATGTGCGCCGAGTGCTTGTGCCATCCCAGCACCCCCATCATTGGTCACGCTACCACCAATCCCAATGATAATCTTTTCCACGCCCTGATCTAAAGCTGCTAAGATCATTTCACCAGTTCCGTAAGTAGAGGTGATTAACGGATTACGTTTTTCTTTACTCAGTAATTCAATTCCATTGGCTTTTGCCATTTCCATCACTGCGGTTTTTTTATCAGCCATTAATCCAAAATAGGTTTTTACCTTTTCTGTCGGGATCGGTCCGGAAACTTCTACATCAATCTTCGTTCCTTGACTCCCATCAACTAGGGCATCGACCGTTCCTTCGCCGCCATCAGCCATTGGAACTTGGATAATCTCCGCTTCAGGCAAGACTTTTCGGATGCCACGCGCCATCGCTTCGCAAGCTGTTTTGGCACTCATACTTTCTTTAAATGAATCTGGAGCTAATACAAAAGTTTTTTTCATCATTATTCCCCTTGCCTCTGCTTAGAAACCAATTTGATTTCATTATTTTAATATAAACCCGTATAAAATCGTAGCAACAATTGTCATTACACCACCAATACACATTTCATAAGGGATAACTTTCATCCGTTCTTTGATCGACATATGCATGCTGTTGGCAGTAATATGAAAATAGTTTCCTTGAGGGACACTATCAATTACGGTTGCACCAGTATGAACCATGACTGCTGCGGCTAATGAAGATGTTCCGGTTGCTAAAATTGCATGGCCAAATGATCCTGTCGCTAAAATAACTGCGGTCGAAGTCGAACCTACTGCTAATCCCATCAAAATCCCAGAAATAGGTGCTAAGAATGTCCCAGAGATTCCTGTAATAGAAATCAAATGAACGACTTGTTTTGAAAGATCAGAGACTGAAATTAATCCCGCAATCGCTCCCGCACCAATTAAAATCAATACTGTATCCGTCACACGATAAATTCCGGCTTTCGAGTATTCACGGATTTGATGCGCACGGCCCATTGCGATCGTTCCCACGATTGATGCAAAAGGTAAAATATACATCGCATCAACCTTTAAGTTTGCTAACAATTGAATATGCAGCATCGTTCCGATTGGATTAATCAATAATAGAACGATCGATAATACCGGAGCAATCAATGCCTTGCTTAACGGCAGTAGTTCCTTTTCTTCTTCTTCGCCAATATCACTATCTTGAACCATTGCACCCTTCTTTTTGATCAAACTAGCAATCACAACTGCTGTAATCAACCCAAAAACAGCTGGAATAAAACCGGCAATCATCACACTACTCAGATCCAGCTTGAAACCATTGGCTGCTGCAATCGTGTTGGGATTCGGAGAAATAATGTTTCCTGCTTTTCCGCCGCCAGACAAAGCAGTTAATAAAGCCAACTTACTTATTCCAGTCTGTTTTCCTACCGAAAGAGCGATAGGTGCTACAATCAGAACTGCTACGGGAATAAAGACACCTACTGCCGTAATGATCATCGTAGACAACGCTAAAGACAATATTGCTTTATTGGCTCCCAGCTTGCTAACGATTGCATGAGCAATCGATTCGGCTGCCCCAGACTCCATCATCACACCCGCCAACATTCCGGCTGCCAATACTCGGATGGCTGTCCCCATGATACTTTGTGTACCACTAATCAATATATTTACTGTATCACTTAAAGAAGCACCCCCGATTAAACAACCTACGATTGCTCCTAAAAACAACGAATAAACCGGATTCATTTTTCTTAAAATCAAAAAAATTGCGAAAAGCAAACCAATAATTGCCGCATACCACGGTATAACAATATCTGCCATGTGAAACATCTCCCTTTTTTTGTTTACGTTTCCATTCTACCAATTTACTTTCTAAATAAAATTGGTAGATTTACAACTTCAGTTGTGCATCTGCACAGAACAATGAGGGCATAAAACAGATAATTATTTCATTAACTAGAAATCGTTTCACACCAAACACTTGAAAAACCAATAATCAACGAAGGTTTGATGCTAAATCAGTCTGATGACAAACAAGGAAAGAAAGTAGCTTGTTTGTCAGAATAACATTACTCTCAAATAAGCGAATAAATCAATCGATAATAAAAATAGGATTGCGATAAGTCAATAAAAGACTTTCACAATCCCACTTCTTTATCGTGTTGAAAAATATGATTTATACCTTCTACAGATTTTCTATAATCCTTTTTTTCCAAAGAAAGGCAAGAATTTTGGTGTTTGGTTCGCATACTCGCGATACCCGGCTTTTTGCCGATTTTTCTTTTCTAGTAGGGGCACCCCTGAAACAAACAGCAATAATAACGTGATTGTGACTGGGCCAATGATCCCCCAAAGATTGCGCCATTGAGTCAAACTGATCAGAAAAATTCCCCACCAGCTAAGTGCCTCACCAAAATAATTAGGATGCCGCGTCAACGACCAGAGTCCCGTAGTCAACAACTTGCCTCGGTTATTGGGAACTTTTTTAAACAGTGTCAACTGATAATCTCCGATCGTCTCAAAACCAAAGCCCATTAGCCAAATAAATACACCTAAGCTGTTCCACCAATGAAACGCGTCATTGTTACTCGTCATCGTCAAAAAAATTGGCAAAGCAACGATACTTAACAAAACACCCTGTAAAACAAAAACGTTCAAGAAAGCCTTTAACTTCGCAAAATGGTTGCCCCAGCGCTTCCGCATATTGATATAGCGGTAATCCTCAGGCTTGCCGATATTACGTTTGGCTAAGTGGAAAAAGAGCCGCAAGCCCCAGATCGTCACTAAGCCTAGCACCCACAAAGCCGCCGTCGTTTTTTCCGGCTTCAATAAAAATCCAGTCACAGCGACAAGCACAAAACCGATTCCCCAAGCGATATCAACAATGGAGTTATTATGCAGCGCCTGAGCGATAAAAAACAAAACGGTGAAATAAAGAAATAAAATAATCAGAATGATCGCTACCATTAGTTGACGTCCTCCTCTTCCAACTCATAAGCTACCGCCACGCTCCCAACGCCAGCACTCATTGCTACCACCGTTGAAACATCGGTAATAAAGCTTGGTCCAAAGCCTAGCTTATTTTGCAATTCTTGCCCCCAGCGCTGCGCTTTCGCCAGCTCGTCAGCATGGATCAGAGCATAACGTTTAATAATCTTCTCTTCGTTCGCTTTAATCACCTCCGCCAAAATTTTCTTTTCGTTTCCCGCTTGACTAAAAGCAAAATTACTCAGCTTGCCATCCCCTAAAGAATTTAAGCTAACGATAGGTTTCAAATTGACCATCTTAGCCAGCCGTCCAACAGCTTGGGGAATCCTTCCTGACTGAATCATAGGATTCAGGTCATTGACACTAACTAAGATATTCATTTGATCTCTTTTCGTTAAAGCGGCAGCAGCGATTTCATCAAAGGATCGTCCTGCTTGAATCCATTCATTCGCAGCCATTACTAGTAAGCCCTGCGCCGCAGAATTTTGATGAGAATCGATGACTTCAATGCGGGTTCCGCTTCTGCGTTTCGCCGCTTCTTTGACGGTATGGAAGGTGCCACTGAGCTTGCTAGCGACGGTGATTACTAAAATTGCTTCATAACGTGTTTCCAAAAATGAAAAAAGATTGTCCACTGTTTTCAATGTTGGCTGTGAGCTAGTGGCTGCTGTTCGCTGAGCCATTGCTAAAAATTGATCGCTTTGGATCGTGATTTTGTCAATATAACTCGTCTCGTCGATCAAAATATTCATCGGCAAAACATGGATTTGGTTATTTAATAAATACTCTGCGGGCAAATCTGCAATAGAATCAGTTACTAAAGCAATCGGCGCTCTTCTTTGCTTATTTACTTGATATTGCAGCAGCATATCGTCGGCCTTTTGTTGAATCGGTTGACCGACTGTGCTCAAATACGCCAAGACCTCAGCCGGTTTGTTTGTGTGGATATGAATTCGAGCTTTTCCACGGTTCACCGCTACTACTAAGGAATCACCGAAACCTTTTAAGTGTTCCTGTAAGTCGTGCTTCGTTAATTGGACCTGATCCAACAAAATCTCTGTACAATAACGTTGAAGAGGTTCCGTTACCTGGGCATGATTTTCTTCGTTATAGTCGAGTGTGATTTTCTGTTGCTTTGCTTCTACCAGCTGCAAACCACTTTTCGCCAAAAATGCATGAGTGAAGCCTTCGATGAATAAATAGAAGCCTTGCGCGCCAGCATCTACTACGTGGTTCTTCTTTAAAACCTTTAACTGATTTGGTGTATTTTCCAATGCGATTTTAGCTGTTGATAAGGCATTTGACAATAAATTTTCTAAATTTGGCTCGCCGTTACTCAAAGCTTCCGCCCACGAACGGATCACCGTGATAATCGTGCCTTCTACTGGCCGTTCGATTGCTTGATAGGCTTCGGTGATCGCGACTTTTACGCTTTCCAAGAAGCTTTTGACTGAGTTGGTTTCTTCTAACTTTAGTAAATGATTGTAGATGCCATTAAAATATTGTGCGAAAATAATCCCAGAATTTCCGCGAGCGCCAATTAGCGAGGCGTCGGCGACTTTTTCAAAAACTTCAAGTACCGTCTGACTTTCCCCTGTTGTTTCTTCCAAGATCGCTTGCATCAAAGAAGCCAAGTTGCTGCCGGTATCCCCGTCTGAAACAGGGAATACGTTAATCTGATTTAACCGCTGCTTATGCTGGATCAGTTGAAGCGCCCCTTGTTGAAAAGCCAAACGTAATCTTTTTGGATCGATTGATTGATTCACTTGTGTCATTTCCATCCCAATTACCTCCAATTAAAATGCTGAGCAACAAAGACGGTGATCCCTGAGACTGTCGCTGTTACAAAGGTTCCCCAAATCAGATCCGCCACGGTTACACGGATCGGCCAGTTGGCGATCGTAGCTAAATTGGTCAGATCGTAAGTGCCGTAACACAGTAGCCCTAAAAAGCCTCCTGCGGCAATCGCGTATAACAAACTATTTTTTTCTAAGGCTGGATTAATGATAAAAAACAATATTCCTAGTAAATAAATCAGATAAAAAATTGCTGCTGGACCAAACCTCGTTTGCCCCATTAAATTTCCCAAATATTGTTGGTACATTTTCCGCGCGACCACTAATAGCCAAAAAAGATCTAACGCTAAAAAAGAGACTGCTGCGACACCAACTATTTTTAACCAAGAAATCATGATCATTCCCCCAGTTTCATTTTTATTTATCAATTGATAAGTTAAACCTATCATAACCATCCTACTTGAGAAATAATCCCGCTTGGCCCTATTCAGTTAAGGATTCAAAAAAGGATGACCGCCCTATTAGCTGTCATCCTTTTCCCCGTCAATATTCGCTTAAACTTGTTGAATCAATTTTCTCCTCACGTAAGAAAAAATTGAATTTGCCTTCGTCTATTTTTGATCACTCAAACAAGTCTCGATCAAGTCTTGCACTTTATGAATAATTTGAACAGGTAGCAACGCATCGATCACCGCTACCGGAAAACTATCCGGCACATTTTTCACCAAACAAGTCGTGATCAGCCCGTCGTATTTCTTAATCTCCTGCCAAAAATCAAAATCATCATGATTTCGATACTCAAATTGATGCAACTCAAAGTTGCCGTGACAGCTTTGGCGGATATATTCCACTAAGTGTTGCTCCTCCAAACGCATCACATCCCCAATAAACAGGAAATGCAACTTTCGGTTCTGTAACTCGATGATATCCGCGCTATCCTTCACCAAGGTCACTAGCAAATAGACATAATAATCCACCGCCTCCTTTGGAACAAATGAATACGCCTCAATAAATTGCTGAACTAGACTGAACACCTTCACCGTCGTACTAGTATAATCCTTTGACAATCCTTCAATGAATCGTTTTCGCGGGTTTCGCAAATCAATGATCAGTTCTTTTTTCTTATAAAAAGGATAGAAGTAAACAGTCAAGATCCGAGCAATTTCATCAATCATAGACGGGTTGAGGGCATGAGCCATCAGCTCATTAAATTGCCCCACTAGAAAGCGATGCCCTTCAAACATTTCACCATATTTTCGATTTTCCGCAATGGCCTGCGTCTGGTGAGCGTAATTCAGGACACACGCATCGGAAAACGAACGCCAATTAATGTCTCGAAATACGTCATCTGTCACTTCCAGCGAAAACACTTTCGTCACCGTTTCCTTAAAAGCGGTCAAACCTTCGAGCGTAGGGGATTTCAGACAATTGGTCCTGAGTTCTGACTGCGGGAAACTATGACCATTTTTTATCCGCCACAAACTGATGATCGTCCGAAAGACCGCGTCCTTTTGAAATAAATAACGATCTCGATACTCATTGACCTCTAAAAAATTCATAATCATCTTTGAGACAGTCAGCAGCTGCTCTTGAGTCAGTTTAGGAAAACGTATCTCAAAACCCGATTCTTTTTCAATGAAATAACTATGATAAAATTCACGAATCAACATTTCATCGCCTTCTAATCTTAAGGGGCGGTAGCACAAACGAATCCCGGTCTTTTTGAATACCTTCTCAATTCGTTTTAGATAACGCTGTACGTTAGAGGAGCTGGTAAACACTCGTTCTGCCATCGTGACAATCCCATGAGACTCCTCGTAAAGCAGTTCTTCGATTAATTTGTATTCAAAGGAGTTAGACAAAATATCGCCGTAAAGCGAACGAATATTGGCGTGATCGGCTGCTTTCAACCGATACAAACCTTTGTACTTTATAACCTGCAAATTCGACTGTCGTTCATTGATCGATTTGACATCCTTCAGTAAGGAAGTCATTGAACAGGCCAATACACCTAGCAACTGATCACTAGAGGCTGCACCATCAGGGCTGTAATAAATGGCTTCGACTAATTGTAAATGACGTTTGGTACTTGGACTCAATAAATCACGAAAATCCATCTCGCTTCCCCCCCTACTTTCAAATTATTTCTTACAAAAGACTTCATAATCAATAGCTAAATAAAGTTTTGCTGAAAAGATTCTTATTATTCTATTTTACACAAAAAAGAATTTACATTTTTTCAAAAAAATTGTTATTGAATGTTCTTTTACATTGTCAAAAATTGAAATTATTCTTTTATTGAATCGTTAAATAAAAAATACAATAAATCCATTTCTGTTTTTTATTCATTTTGATACTCTTCAAAAGAATAAAATGAATATTCAAAAAGGCGTTTTGAAATAAAGAAAATGAATAAACACGGATGCTATTTTGATCCAAGCGCACACGGACGTGCATCCAACCAGCGAACGCCTGAAAATAATAAATACAGCCCGCTCTTTCAATTCATTTACAAATTGAATTATTTCGGTAACCTGATAAAATAGGGTTTGAAGATGAACTTGAAGGAGCAAGCGAATGAACGAACAGGAGTTAAATATTGCCTTAACCAATAAATATATGGAGCTAAACAGTTTATTCACACAATTCTTTCGCGAAAATTCGCGTGGACCGATCAAATTTGAGAATCGCAACCGTGGACAAGGCCAGATTTTAAATATTATTCGCAATCATGGAACGATTACACAAAAAGACTTAGTCAACCAGTTAGATATGCGACCACAATCCGCCTCAGAGATGATTCGCAAGTTAGAAAAAAAAGAATACATCACACGAGAAAAATCCGAAGCGGATAAACGAGTGATGAACATCCATTTAACTAGTCGCGGTAAAATCGCCGCCCAACAAAGTGACGACTTTCGTCCGATTGTTTTAGAAGCCTTAACCCACGAGGAAAAGGAACAATTTGATCACATTATGAATAAATTGATCGCTGAATTGGAACCGCAAGTTAGACACAAGCCAAGATCACGTCGCGGTCGAGATCATTAGAAGAGGTCGCATGAGCACTCTTAAGTTACAGTAAAAAAGCCGTTTTCCAATATTGGAAAACGGCTTTTATGCTTGATAATGCAGTACTTTTCGTTGATACAAGGTTTGACAGTCACGATTATTTTTCCCATGGATTGCAACGAAACGCTTCAGTTGTTCCGCTGATATCTCTAAGCGATGCTCCATGACATACCATTCCACGCCTTCGGTCAAAGGCGGCGTAGTCAATGAACCGATATAATGATAGTAGCTTTTATTTTCCGGAATCAAACCAGCAGTTGAGAATTCTCCCTCACCTTGCTGGTGATCGTATTGGTTAAGGACTTGTTCGAAATCAGCATTATGTGCCCCTAGCTGATACAAGACGCCGATAACCGCCTGCTGTCCATTGACTGCTTGAAAAAGAAAATGTCCTTCCAAGGGAAATTTTTCACCATTGATTTGATGCTCTGAATCTGCGTGAAAATGAACTTGAACAAAATGAAACAAGCGCTTATTTAAACAGGCTTCTCCCGCGTTTAATAGTTGCAGATTTTGACCGTTGTTCAAAAAGGTGGCTGTGTTGTTTGTAAAGGCTACCTGCACTTCTCCCAGATCTTGATTCATTTCTATCTGGCTCGTTTGAATATCAATTGGTGATTGGCGATGCCCTTCTTCTACGTGCCATTCTTTTTGCTGGCAGTAATCAATCAAAAATTCTGCTTTCATAAAATCCCTCGATCAAATAAAATTTTTACAATAATATCATTTATCCGAAAACTTTTCCATCCATTTGCAAATATCTTGAAAAACAATTTGCTTCTGGCGTTCATTCAAAATTTCGTGACGGGCATTTTCATAGAGTTTAACAGTAACTTTTGTCGATCCAGCACTTTGATAGGCTTGAGCTGCCTTCATTACGCCTTTGCCAAAATCCCCCACAGGATCGTCGTTTCCAGCTAAAAAAAGCAATGGCAAATCTTTAGGAACCTTCTTCATTTCCGTGGCATCTTGACTTCGAATAATCATAGAAAAAAGTTCATGATAGCCATTTAACGTAAAAAGGAACCCACAGTTATGATCCAACAAATAGGCATCGACCTCCGCCGCCACACTCGACAGCCAATCTTTATCTGTTCGCCGGTTCGAAATTTTGCGGTTCATATTCCCAAAGGCCAGGCGATCAATCAGCTTGCTGGGGTGCATTTCTCCCTGAATGCGACTTAAGATTTTAGCTGTTTGCCGTCCCATTTGCGTTAGCCAAAGGGGTTGCTGTCCAGTTCCCATCAAGATTGCACCGTCAATTTCCTCGCCGTGATCAAATAAATAGTTTCGCACAACAAAAGAACCCATGCTGTGTCCTAAAACAAACAATGGCAGATCAGGATAGCGGATTTTTCCCCATTCAGTCACCTGATACAAATCTTTGATTAAACCAAATGTTGTCTTTTCATCATAGAAATAACCTTGCGGCTGCTGATGGATAGACTTGCCATGACCTAAATGATCGTGTCCAATCACTGCAATTCCCAGAGCATTTAAGTATGTTGCTAATTCGTCATATCGCAAAATATGTTCGGCCATCCCATGGGTGATTTGCAAAACAGCCCAAGGAGCCGGACAGCTCCAATGATACCCGTGAAGAGTTGTTTTTTGATCCACTGATAATAATTCGAAAGCTTCTCTCATGTGATCTCCTTTTTCCTATTAATGTATTTATTTTCTTCCAGAAAATAAGGTCGATTTTCAAGCCGTATATCATTCCACTATGTTCTTACTACCTTTTTTCGGTTACAAATTTATCCGGAGGTTCTCTTTCGTAAACTGCGAAAAGTGGAACTGGCATCCTTTTTCCTATTGAGGTATTTATTTTTTTCCAGAAAATAAAGTCGATTTTCAAGCCGTATATCATTCCACTATGCCCTAGCTACCTTTTTTCAGCTACAAATTTATCGGTAGATTCTCCTTCGTAAACTGCGAAAAGTGGAACTAGCATCCTTTTTCCTATTAAGGTATCTATTTTCTTCCGGAAAATAAAGTCGATTTTCAAACTGACCTATCCTCGCAAAATCCTTCCCAAGGCGGAGGAAAATAAATTTTTTCATGCTACACTTATTATAAAGGGGTGAAGAGCTCATGTCATGTATTGGAAATTTAATTTGGATGATCTTTGGGGGCTTAATTGGCGGTTTAACTTGGTGTTTGGCAGGGATTTTGTGGTGTATTAGCATCATAGGGATTCCTATTGGCTTACAATGTTTTAAATTTGCTGCCTTGAGCTTTGCGCCGTTTGGTAAAGACGTGGTTTATCGTGTTACTGGCGTGAACTTTATTGTCAATATTATTTGGCTGATTGTTTCAGGTGTACCATTGGCGATTGGGCATTTAATTAGCGCTGCCTTACTATGCATCACCATCGTTGGGATTCCCTTTGCAGCTCAATCATTGAAGCTGGCACGCTTAGCGTTGATGCCTTTTGGTGCAGAAATCGTCTACAGTCGCTAAGCATGAATAAGTTAAAAATCAGGCTTCTTTCCAACAATTCGGAGGGAAGCCTGATTTTTTAGTTTGAAATCGATTATTTATCGTGTTAGCCAAAGATTAAATAAATCAATCCTACAATCACTAAAAGAAGATTTAGCGAAACTTGGATATTTACCATTAAGGATGATACCTGCTTCTTTCTCCGGCGAGCAAGATTGATATAAATATTATAGATCCCAACGAGAATGATAAAAATTACTAATGCTATTAAATACAAAAAGCCACTTCCCTTTTTGCCTGTAGTGTATCGTGAATGGCTTTTACTAGCAAGTAAACCCAGAAACTTCTAATTTAAGTGCCTAAAGAAATCCCTCAGCTCTGATTTGCGTCGCTCTGACAGTTCTCGCTTAGGAATATCTAAGATTGCTCCTTCTAAGCCATATAACAAATGCAGACACGCGCCATCATCGACTAAGTGGCGGATTTTCAAAAAGGCCTGCTCCGTCCCTAATTTCCTCAGCTCATCCGGAGTATTGATGCCCACTTGCGCCAATTTTTCTTCATTCACTACACCAATATTTTTCATTTCTGAGATTTTCATCGTTTGCTCCTTTTCGTCTTATTATTCCATTATACTCCAGAAACAAATTAGAAAAAATACCATTAGAAGAAAATGTGAACAAAATACAGCCACTCAGATGGTTTTTCCGCTATTTCCGGCTATGACGTTCGGATGTTATTGATCTTCGCTGCCTGCCTAAAAGAAGAATCAGCCCTAATAAAACCCCCACTAAAAAAAGCAACCCAGCCAGTAAATAATCAAAGAACGCATCATCCGATTCCTTGATCGTTACGTCTGAAGCATTCAATTTACTGGCTTCTTCGGCCTTTACATCAAATTCTTTTTGCAGTGACCAATGATAGTGATAGTTTTCAGTTTTATCATTATTTTTTAAAGAAAAATCGCCGCTCTCAGCTTGATTACTATAGGCTTCAACTCGAATCACATATTTACCCGAATCCAAGGCTTCTTCTATCGGTATCGTCAAGTTGAAATTGGAATTCGGAGCCATTTGCAGATCGGCTTGAGTATTCCTGTAGCTTTTTTTCTTTGAATTCAACTTTGTAATCGTCGTCTGACAAACCAATTGATTCAGATAGCTAGCCTTGGGATTTTGTAAATTGGCTTGAATTACATTACGAGCATTCACTTGTCCAGCGCTGGCCTTGATTAATTTCAAATCTGGTGCTAACTCTTCTTCATGCTGCCGCATCAACAAAGCCACAACGTAGGAATATTCATTTTCAATTGCTAATCCTTTTTGATTTGATCTTTGTCTATTCGTCGTCTCGCTTCTTTTTTCCTTGAAGGTAAGTCCTCCAGCGAGGATGCCGGAAAAGCTCGTGTTTGGCATATGTACAGTTAAAGCGTATTTGATGTCAGTATGAGGCGGGATAGTCACTTCGCTAGGAGCTTCGACTAGCTTTTTTAAATCATAAATCAAGCTGTCATCTTTTTTGATCGCATTCTGACTGTATTCCACCACTCCGTTGCTATTGGTAGTGGCGCTAGCTACCCCAACCTCCACGACTACTGGCTTATCTGTATCATTCCGCAACACTACCCCTAAGTCTTGCCGCTGATCAGGTTGCAGCAATAAATCAAAATAACTGTTCGTCGCATCAATTTGATTTTCAGGTATTTGTGGTAGCACCGAAAAATGAAATTCTGCCGCAGCGCTTTTATCCCCTACCAGGCACATGAATAAAAATAAGCAACTTAATATTCCACATTGACAAAACCTTTTCATACACACGATTCCCTTCGAAAAAATAAGAGGCGTTTGATCGCACCTCTTATTTTATTGATTAATTTTTAGGTGTATCTGCTAACACCCAAGTAAAAGTAGTTTCGTATTTCTTCGCGTATTTTGTGGTCGTACCCGGAACAGATAATTCAATACTCTTTTCGGCCGTTGCTTGGTCATTTCCCCAAGTCAACAGATGGGTCCCGGCTCCTTGTCCCTCTGACGCCATCATCACATCCGTCAACTCATCCGTTGGCATGACTGTGATCATCGCTACACCAGTTGGTTTTGCAGATTCAGAAGCAGAGATTATTGTCCCGTTTTTGAAAGTGATTTGGGCACCTGTTAATTCCTCGTTGTCCATGGTTTTAAACTGACTATTTTGTTTAACTTGTAACTGCCAGCCTGCTTCGGTTCCGCGATTATCAGTTACTTGGACATAGTTGGGACCAGTCTTTGATTGTCCGCTTCCATCGAGATACGTCTGTGCTTTCGCATAGTAAACCTGCTTTGATGAAGTGATTTTCTGTTTTCCAAAATCCAAACTAGAAGCATAGTCAAGCGACAAGGGGCCTGCGGTTCCTTCCTCAGGACCATTAGGATCAGTGGGATCAATTGGAGTGATCGGTTTCGTAGGATCGGTAGGATCGACCGGTTTTGTTTCCTCTTCGGAAGGCTCGAAAGTAATCATTCCGTTTGTGGTGTACTCCGCATCAGACAAGGCCATAGCGCTAAGCGGGGCTCCTAAAGTTCCAACAAAAACCACTACAGACAACAACAAATTCATTTTTTTCATGTACTGTTCCTCCTGTTTCTATTTATTAAACATATTCGCTCTATCTCACGTTCATTTTGTGAGCAAATACTTTTAAACTTAGCTATTAAAAAACGCAGTTAAGCTGGTCAAAAAGAATGTTTAGCCATTCTAAGCGTCGAACACTTACCAAAGATCGCGTTCTATTACGAATGACTCCCGACATAAAAAAATACCCTTTTTTTAAAGAAAATCTTTTATTTGTCTATTTAAATTTCAAGCTTTTATAAAAATAGCGTTTTGATATTTAAAAAAAGGAATCTTATTTATTTTTTCGTCTTTTTACAACTAACTTTTTATTACTTATTAGGAAATTATTTGTATTTACTGACAATAAGTTTTATTATATTAAGAGCGATGATTTAATAACGTTGATAGGAGGTTTTCTGAATGTTGGGAATGGATAAGAATACGCTGTTAAAATTACAAATAATTGAGATCCTAGACTGCTTGCAAACACCCATTACTTTAAAGGAGTTGCAAATGAAGATTGGACACTCCAGTCTCGGAACAATTCGAATGAATTGCAAAGAGCTGCAAGGGATTATTTATAATCTTTATTTTGAAGACGGCTATTCCTTGAATCTCCGGATGAACAACGGGCGCGGCATTCAGTTAGAGCGTTCTTCTACTAACCTTCAATCCTTGATCACGTATTTATATAAAAGTGATTTGGCCTTTGTGATTTTACAAAAGGTCTTAGCAGAGCGAAAGCTTTCTGCGATCCAATTTTGTATGGATCAAACTATTAGTGAGTCGACATTACGGCGTAAAATAAAAGAAATTAACCAAGAGCTTGCTCACTATCACTTATATATTTCTTGCTCTGCCCAAATTAGTTTAAAAGGACGAGAAATCGATATTCGCCGCTTTTACTATATTTTTTCTCGCGGTCTGCATCACCAGTTTCAACAGATCGAACCGGTCAAAGATAGTGAGAAATATCTGCGATTAGCCAAAGAGATCGCCAATAGTCTGAAAATTCTAAACAATCCAACCAATATTGAGATGATCAGTTTTTGGCTTTACATTACGCAACAATCCTTAAGTAAAAAAGCCGAACTGTCATTCAATGATGCTGAAAAGAGCTGGTTTAAACCCTATCGGTTCCCGAAAAAACCAGCCTATTTAAAATTTTTCAGTCTCAATGAGTGGAAATTCTTTCTCTATGCTTTGTACTGCTCGCACTTAAATCATTTTGAATTGGAACCAAAAGATCCGGAACAAAAATTCTATGTGGATTATCCTGCGAAGCAATGGATGACACTTTTTCAACAGTATTTCCGCCCCCTCAATTCAGAGGAACAGAGATTTGTCACCAGAAAACTGAAACAACTTTACGTTTCCTATCAGTTTTTTAAGTTAGACGATCACTTCTTAGATGGGGTGAGTGAAAAAGTCGATCTGAAAGCAACTAGAAACCAGTATCCTTATTATTACCGCCGTTTTCATGCTTTCTGGGAGGCATTTGTCAAAGCAGTACCAGAATACGATCGCCGGCAGTTGCGTCTCTACTCTTTGTTGACTTGTGTGGCTCTTTTCCCATTAGAAAATTGCCTTCCACGCATTTCGGTCTATGCTTTTTCTGAGCTAAGTGAACTATTTAGCACCTTTATTCAAGAAAAGATCGATTTGCATTTTAAAAATCGCTATCTTTTGACTTTTGTGGAAGAACCTTCGCAGGCTCAATTAATTATTGGCACCTCTCCTTCGTTCAAAGCTTTTTTATCTGAGAATCAAGAATCTGCGATCATTCGTTCAAAAATATCAGAGACTGATTATTTAGAGATCGAAGCCGTTTTGGAGCGAATAGTCAAAAAAGACTTGGAATTACCACCAGAAAAATCAAATTTGAGTTGAGAATTTGATTAAAAAAAGGTATTGTTGTATTTATCACAAACAACAAGGAGGCTGCTATGGTATACGTTAGCGAAATGCACACTAGCGCACCCAGCGAATTTGGTTCCGACCTGGAAAAGAAAACTTACGAAACATTGGTTCAATTGAAGATTCCTTTCCATCAGGTAGCCACTGGGGAAGCGCTGACAATGGAAGATTGCATTGATATCGACAATCGTTTAGGCATTGAAGTCGTCAAAACTATCTTTTTATGCAATCAGAAAAAGACCAAGTTTTATCTTTACATCACTCCGGCGGATTTTAAGTTTGTTACAAAAGAATTTGGTAAAAAATTGGAAATCCCTCGTGTCTCTTTTGCCTCTGCTGATTTATTGAAGGAACGTTTAGGCGTTATCCCTGGAGCAGCAACGATTTTTGGTTTATTGCTAGACTCAGATCACGAGATTCAGTTAGTTTTTGACCAATCGGTTGCTGAGCGGGAATGGTATGGCTGCAGCTCAGGGTCCGTAACCAATTACATGAAGCTGAAAACGAAAGATTTATTTGAAAAATTCTTACCTTATACCGGTCATGAAGCTATTTTTATCGATTAAAAAAAAGTGTTAGGAGACCCCTCTCCCAACACTTTTTTAAATGGACGATCTTGCTATTAAAACAGATCAAAAACGGTTGTTTCTATTTTTTAAACACTTTTAACCCCTTAACCTAACACTTTTTAATTATCTGACTGAAACACAGCCGATTTCTTTGATTGGTCCCGTAATTTCTTTGCCGCAATCAAATCCAACAGCTTGAATCGCAAAGTAATGAGTTCCTCTTGATAAGCACACCTCACTCAACCCTGAGTCAAGATAATACCCTCTTCCAAAAGAACCGTTCATATATTTCGCATAACGAACGTCAATGGTCTTGTAAGCGGAACCGTAGCCGCAACCGCTAGTTCTGCGATAAACACGTACTTTTGTATAATCCAATGAATTTGGGTTTTGGGTACCTAAGAAAATCTGTGCTCCGTAGTAACGTGTTGGAATGCAGCCACACATTAATTTATTTTTGATGCAGCCTCTCAATCCATTACCAATTTCTTTTTTCTTCAACGTCGTAGCACAACTTGAGCCCCACTGTGGGCTGACCCAGTTGCTCCATTGACCATAATTCGCTTTCACCCAATAGAAGTAGGTCGTACATTGGTCTAAGCAATCGTCTAAGTAAGTCATTTCAGAACCATCTTGCTTACCATTAACTCTAATGGCAGTTGCCTGATTGATATTATTTGTCTTACTACGATACAGTGTATAGCTAGTCGCAAAACGTGTTGAGCCGTTGTCGCTCTTCGTATTTGTCCAAGTAACTTTGATCGCTTTGTCAGAAACCGCCTTTGCTTTGATATTTGGATTCAAGGTAGTTCCGCAAACCGTGAATTTACCGACATTTGAACTGCTAACGGTCTCAATCGTATATGGACAAACTTTCGGACGTTTCACCATAACCTTGTAGCAGTAAGTAGTATTATGATTTAATTTGATGTCATTGTAGGTTGTCTTTCCAGTAACTGTCGCGATTTCTCTAAAATTGCCGGAATTGTAATCATTACATTTGTTGGTTGCCCGGAAGATCTTGTACTCAGCATTGCTGCCTTTTGATTCCCAGCTAAGTTTTAACCAATGATGTTGTGTTTCTGTCACACAAACATTTTTAACAGCATCCCATTTTTCTTTATAATTGTTATGGTTACACTCTTTGCCGCTATGGTTTTTATCGCAATCGTCATGATGTTTCCAATTGTTGTTACAGTTTTTATCGTTATGTTTTTCGTCACAATTTGGTTTGTGATGCCAGTTGTTGCTGTTACAGTTGTTGCCATTATGATTTTTGTCACAGTCGGGATCGTGTTTACAATTGTTGTTATTGCAATTGTTGCCACTATGATTTTTATCGCAGTCAGGCTCATGTTTGCAATTATTTTTGTTGCAATTCTTGCCACTATGTTTTTTATCACAATCGTCGTCGTGTTTCCAGTTGTTAGTGTTACATTTCCGACCGTTGCTGTGGTTTTTATCGCAATCCTTGTCATGCTTTCCAGCATTATTGTTACATGTCCGACCACTGTGTTTGCCATCGCATCCTGTTTTATGCTTTGATGAACCATAAGTGTCGGCCTCGACATCCGTTTGCGGTGCATCTACTGCTTCGTCAATTTTGGTTTCCGTCGATTGCGTAGTTACATCTTGATTGGCTACTGGCGCAGTCGCTGTTTGCTCTTTCCCCTCCACTACAGCTGAGACTTTGTAGTAGTAAAGATAATCGGCCTTCAATGTCCCTTCAACTTCCAACTTCATAAAATCATCAACAGTGAAGGTCTTATTGCCGGCTAGTGTTTGAATTCGTTCAAACTGACCCGTTTGCGTCTCTGCCCGGTAAACATTGTAGCTTTCGGCCCCTTCAACCTTATCAAATTCGATCGTCGTCCAATTTTGGTCCTTATTATATTTAGCTGCTACATTTGCTGGCGTGTCACTATCTGCCGCAAATACTTCGGCCGGTATCCCTAAAGAAGTGACCGTCATACACAGCATCATTACCAACGAAAACACACTCCATAGTTTTTTAGTGAATGTTTTACCCTTCATTTCTTTCTCCTTTTCTGTTAATGCCTATTAATAACCACCACAAATAACCCTTTGCTTGAATATTAACGCTACTGCTGGCAAGATGGGTTACCAATCCATTGCCTTCTTAATGTAGCTTTTTAGGAAATTGTTTTTGGCCAAAAACAGAATCAGAGTTGCATCTACCACCCCCTCAACAAGAAAATAGTTTATTAAACTTGATTAGAAAAACCTCTCTCAGTTCCTTTCAAAAGGAAATTGACCTTTCTAATCCTTCCTGTTGCCTAGAATATAACAATTTTTGTAATAAATATCCATAATCCATCAAAACAAATATATATTATTCAGATTATGATAAAAAATTGTTTCAATAAACGCTAAGCTCCGTATATTTAAATTTTTATTTAATAAATTGATCGGATAAACATAAAAAGACAGCCCATTAATGGGCTGTCTTTTTGATTGTTTCGATTATTGTTTATGGATTGAAATAATTTTTTGCTGTAAACGGTCATAAACTACCGTGAAATTGGTCACGGCTTTTGCCGAGGTCCGCACGCGGAAATAATAATCCGATTGTCCGTCGGTCGGTGTGTTGGTGTGATAAAAACCTGACAGATACGCATGGGCCAAATCCCCTTGGGTTGCTTTAAATAAGTCAAAGAAGCCTGCTGGTTCGGTCACATTGATGCTCTTTTCTAGTGCTTTGAATTCTGTCTGATTGCTGTCTAAGCCAGCCTTTTTCATTTGTCGATAAAGCTGTGTATCGGTCCCGCGTCGAACCAGCTCCGACCAAGCTGTCTCGAAATCAGCCGATTTATCTAAGTACGTATCGGCTTGCGTAATCACAGATTTCGCATCACTGCCATCCTCCGCTGTTAGGCTGGTCAATTCTTTCTCATTAAAAGTCAGACTAACCGTATAATCATGTCGCGTTCCGCTAGTATCCGTGAAGCTCCAGAGCTGACGTTGAGTCATCTGGGGCTTTTCTTCTATTAAACGCTGGCCAAAACCAATCAAGCTGATACTGACAAAGCCGCTCTCATCCGAACTAACCATCGGATAAATCTTGCGATAAAAATCAAAAAGATTTTTCTTGTCCTGCGATGGACCATAAATTTTTTCTAATATATCTGCCATCCCTTGAGAGCTGGAAAAATTTTGGCTATCACTGAAAGCTTGATTCAAATCAGTGATTTTTTGTGTTTGTGTCGCCAGCAAGGTTTGATCATTCACGTCTTTTAAAGCTAAAGTCGGCAGCTTGGGTAATTCTTCCTTTTTTTCCCCTTTGTCATCACTCGCGAAAACACTGAATGGAATCGTAAATTGCGGGAAATTTCCACTTAATACGATTGCAAAAGTTCCAACGAATAGTGCTGCCAGAACGCCCCAGAAGATCAGCCATTTTTTTGCTGTGTTCATAGGTCACCTCATCTCCACTTTATTGTGGCGACAAATGCTGCGAGCGTCAAGCTTTTCTATCGAAAATCCAATAAATTTTAGTAATTAATCTAAATTTTTCTTGAAAGATATGAATTTAATAGTCATTGCAGTCATTTTCTATTACACTAAAAGAAATGATTTTTATAGGATAGGCAGGATTATGGCAAAAAGAAAAGACATCCAACAGAAAAAACAACATGAAGCAATTGACAATAAAAAATCGCGGGGTAAAAAACGAGGCAAGTTGACAAAAGCAACCAAAATTTCTCTCAGCGTTTTGGCGGTAATGCTTTTAGTCATCATCGCTGGTACGGTCTTCTTCTTTCAGCGTTATGGAAAAGAAGTCACGGCGGCGATTGACGCCGGTGAGGAGCATGCGGCAAAAATTCAAGAAAGTGACTTTAAGCAGCATTATCCCACCACAATTTTAGATGTGAATGGTCAAGTTATTAAGGAATTAAAAACTCAAGAACGTGATTATATGACCTATAAAAAAATGGACCCTTTAGTATCTGAGGCCTTAGTTGCGATTGAGGATCGGCGTTTTTATGAACATCATGGTGTGGATACCCAAGGTTTATTGACAGTAGCGGTGAATGCGGCGACTGGTCGAGGCATTCGTGGTGCCTCAACGATTACCCAGCAGCTAGTCAAAAATATTTATTTGACGCCGGAAGTCTCCATTTCTCGGAAAATCGAAGAAATGGTCATGGCACAGGCCTTAGAAAAACGTTTTTCAAAGCATCAGATCTTGGAATATTATTTAAACAATGTCTACTTCGGTCACGGTGCATACGGGATCAACGCAGCGGCCAAAGTTTACTTTGGCAAGTCCATCAACGATACGACTTTATTAGAAAAAGCCACGCTCGTTGGGATCACCAACAACCCCGGCATCTTTGACCCCACAGATAATAAAAAAAATGCGTTGAAGCGGGCCAAATTGATTTTAAAACAAATGTCGACGCAAGGTTATATTACAAAGGAACAATATGATCAAGCGGTAAAGGACGATTTCACGGCTAAGGTCCATCAAAATGCCTTGAACAATCAATTAGACAACAATGAAGTGGCTCTAGCCGTCGATTCTGCGGCCAAAGTGCTGATGGGCCAACAGGACTTCCGTTTCCAATATCAGTTTGATTCTAAAGAAGAAGAAGATCGGTACAACGAAGAATACAAAACGGCTTATAACAAAGTTTATCAGCGGATCCTTTCTGGTGGCTATCAAATCACCACAAATATTAATCCCAGTCTTCACGATCAGCTGCAAGGAATCGTCAGCAACGTCATGAACACCTGGCAAGATCGGGGCGACAATAATTTCTATACGAAGCAAGCTGCGATGACGGTGATCGACAATCAAACCGGCGATGTGGTCGCTAGTATCGGTGGTCGGGGCGAAGAAGGCAATCATTACAATCGGGCCTTTTTATCCTTCCGTCAACCGGGATCAGCGATCAAGCCCCTCGTTTCCTATGCGCCGGCTTATGAGCGCGGGTTATTGGAGACTTCTACGATCTCTGATGATCGTCCCAACAATACGTATCCAAATAATGTCTACAACGCTTCAAAAGGAACGCTGTCCTTGCGCAACGCTTTGGCGATTTCCTCCAATGTCGTCGCCTATAAACTAGCTTCGGAAAATCGGGACGAGCTGAAGGAACCGATCTACCAACCTTTAGCGCAAATGCAATTTACTGGACTGGACGTCACCGATGACAATCCCATCATTGCTGTCGGTGGGATGACCTATGGCGCAACGACGCAAGAAATGGCCAGCGGTATCGCGACTTTAGTCAATCAAGGAAATTACCGTACGCCTTTGAATGTCCAAACAATTAAACGCAAAGACAATGGGCAAGAGATTTTCAATCAAAATGATTTGGCACAGCAAAAAGTGTATAGCGATGATGCCGCCTACTTAACCATTGATACCATGAAGGCGGTCCATCAAGATCCCGGTGGTACCGCTGCTGGACTAACTCTTGACCACAATAAATATTGGGCGGTCAAAACCGGAACCACCGATGAGGCCAAAGATCTATGGACGGTCGGCGCGACGCCTTACTATACGGTTGCAGTTTGGATCGGCGATGATACACCGCAACCGCAAGACAACGCGATCGTCGGCCAAGCGACGAAGGACATTTTTAAACAAACGATGGACTTGTTAAATAATGGCAAAGAGGATAAGGATTTCCAAATGCCTTCTTCCGTTCAAAATGTCAACGGTCAGCTAATCACTCGCTCCAGTCAAACAAAAGAAGTCTTAGCGGCACGGAAAAACGCGTTGCAAGCAGCTACGACAGATATAGACACGCTAGCTAAACAAAAAGCGAATGAACTGACCACGGCAAAATTAGATACGCCAATGGTTTCTGAGGCCTCTACGTTTAGCAATCAATTAATCTCTGACCGAATCGATACCTTGAGCCGTTTCGAGATTATCGTTACGGATACCCAAGATAATTGGCAGACCTTCGATCAGTACGCCCAGCAAGTACTTGCCTTGATTCAGCAAGTCGAACCTTCTGGTGGCAGCTTGTCTGATCAGTACAATAATGTTTATCGCAACAAAGAAGCCGAATACACTCACGCCAAGGCCGAGCAAAATTCCGCCTTGGATCACGTTAGCAATCAAATTCAAGATGCGAAAGATCAAAGTAAGGATTTAGACAAACAAATTGAAGCGTTGAAGAAACAATTAGAGGAAGCAGATTAAGAGAAAGCGGTTGGGACAGAAGTGTTCAGCTTCAAGAAATTTCGGCTTATTTCCGAAGAAGCTACTTCTGTCACACCGTTTATACGGAAATAGGAGCTGAGACAAATTAATATCCCAGCTCCTTTCCTATCGCTTGAAAGGAGTCTGAAGATGGATCAACAAGAAATTTTTGATCAATTGATCGCTAAAGATACAAAAGAGGCGTTGGCAACTTTTCATGTCATTGAAGCAGCTAGTAAAGAGTCCCCTCTTTACGCGAATAATTTATCATTCTTTTTACCCGCATTAACATGTGAAAAAGCTTGTGGTCGAGGACGTGCCTTTAAATTTTTCATGCTTAACGCTAAGTGGGACAACGAAGAGATCATTGAAAAGCATTTGTTAGAACTACTTGCCATTTTAAATGACCCTAACGCTCCCGTTGTAAGGCAATGCCTTCTCTATTTGCCTTACTTAGTCGCTGCAAAGCCGGCGCTGATCCCAACGATCCAAGCTAAATTAGACAGCCTAATCTTGGACGACTATAAAGAAAGTATGCAGGAACTTATTAAAAAAGATATTGCGAAAGTCCGTTTACAGTTTGGATAGAAAATTCCCAGTTATTTAGTTGATTGACCTAAATAACTGGGAATTTTTTTGTTTACATTTGGACGGTTGTTCCACTGTTACCGCCTAAGGTTTCGGACGCTTTTTCTAATGAGGCGATGATTGCTCGGCGTCCGGCTTTTGATTCCGCGAAATTAATGGCTGCCTCAACTTTCGGCAGCATACTGCCAGGGGCAAATTGATCTTCGGCGATATATTTCTTCATCTCAGCGACTGAGGTATTTTCCAAAGCTTTTTGATTCTCTTTGCCAAAGTTGACAAAGACGTGATCCACAGCCGTTAAAATAATGAATACGTCTGCGTCGATTAGTGCCGCCATTTTAGCTGCAGCGAAATCTTTATCGATCACGGCATCGACTCCTTTGTAACGAGTCCCTTGATAAATCACCGGGATGCCTCCTCCACCACAGGCGATCACGACTTGCCCCGCATCGACTAAGGTTTTCAAGCTGATCTTTTCGTAAATATCCACCGGTTTAGGTGACGGTACGACCCGGCGCCAGCCCCGGCCAGCATCTTCGACATAAACATCGTCACTTTCAGCCATCAATTTTTTTGCTTCATCCTCACTATAATAGCCGCCGATGGGTTTGGTTGGATTAGCGAAAGCCGGGTCTTTGGGATCAACCACGACTTGCGTCAGCATGGAAACGACCGGAATATCAGCCAAACCGCGAGCAACTAATTCCTCGTCGATTGCTTGCTGTAAATGATAGCCGATATAGCCTTGGCTCATGGCCGTACATTCAGGAAACGGCATGGTATCTTCCGCCGTCTTGCTGGTTTCTTCAAAGGCTAAACGAATCTTACCGACTTGCGGGCCATTGCCGTGAGCGATCACGACTTGATGTCCATCAGAGATTAGATTGGCAATCGATTTGGCCGCTAATTCTGCTTTCGTTAATTGTTCATTGGCAGAGTTGCCTAACGCATTTCCGCCTAGTGCGATTACGATTTTTGACATGAGAGACTCCTATCTTTGTGGTTGCTGTTGTGTAATACAGTGGATATTTCCGCCGCCATACACGATTTCTACCGTATTTACGCCCACAATTTCTTTATCCGGGAAAATCATTTCCAATTGTTCCAAAGCTAAGGCATCGTTCTTGTCGCCGTATTGCGGAACAATTACGCCCCCATTTGTTACTAAATAGTTCATGTATGACGCGATACAGATATCTCCATCCTCACGCGGCATGGTGCCTTCTACGTAATCGATTTTGAAATTGCCATCGATGGTGACCGTTTCAATTGGGCAGCAGATCTTATGAACTTTTAATTTCCGGCCCTTCGCGTCAGTCATATCACTCAGACGTTTGTAGGCATCCTGCGCCGCTTCGTAGAATGGACTCTTTTCATCTTCAGTGTAGATACAAGCCACTTCACCTGGACGGACGAAGCAAGCTACGTCATCTACGTGTCCATTCGTTTCTTCCGGATCGATCCCGTCACCTAACCATAATACTTTTTCACAATTCAAATAGTCACATAATTTTTGTTCGATCTCTTCTTTCGTCATATGGGGGTTACGGCCTTCACTTAATAGACACATTTCAGTCGTTAAAACCGTACCCTCGCCATCAACGTGGAAAGAGCCACCTTCTAAAATAAAATCAGCTGTCCGATAAGAATCAACATGCTCGATCTCACAAATTTTTTGCGCCACTAAATCATCTTGATCCCATGGGAAATACAAACCGTCAACAAGACCACCCCAAGCATTGAAGCCCCAGTCATTGCCGCGTAATTCGCCTTTGTCATTAATCACGAAACTTGGGCCGCAGTCACGGATCCACGCGTCGTTGTTAGACATTTCATAAACCGTGATATCTTCTGGTAATTGACGACGACAGTTTTGGAATTGTTGTTGTGAAACCACGACATTCATCGGTGTGAATTTACTGATAGCTTTGGCTACTTCAGTAAAGGCCGCTTGTGCTGGTTTGCCTCCGTCACGCCAATTATCTGGACGTTCTGGCCAAATCATCCAAACTTTTTCCTGCGGTTCATATTCTCCGGGCATTCTAAACCCGTCTTGTTTCGGTGTTGTTTTTTCGATTCTCTTCGCCATGATAAATTACTCCTTCTTTTTTGATTTTTTTCACATGTATGATCGCTTCACCAAAGAGTGTGAAGACGACAGCTCCGATCGTGATCGGCAGTTGCTCACTTAAACTTGCTGGATCAAATTGCAGTGGTAGTGCGGTAAAGATCAATGAAATAATAATCATAATCATTGGTAACGCCACCAAAACTTTCAAGAATCCATCGCTGCCGCCAACTCTAAATGGTCGCGGTGTATCTGGATCGATTTGGCGTAATTTGTAGAAGGCTGGGAACACTGGAACATAAGACATCAAGAACATCACTAAGTTCAATGAGAAGAAGGCCCAGAATAAATCTTGATTCGGCAAGATAGGTGCGATGACAACGACGATCGATGCAACCACACCATTCATGATTGCCGCTCCGATCGGCATTTCGTCTTTTCCGCCCCGCTTCGCAAAGATTTTTGGCATATCGCCATTTTCCGCCGCGTAACAAGCCGTATTATTTACTCCTAATGACCAAGAAATCATATTACCGAACAACGTCAGTAAGAATAGAAAGGCCATTGAGATAATGAACCAGCCGCCAGTTGAACCCGTCAATAGTTTGAAGCTGTCCATCAGACCGCTGCCGGTACTGATTTGATCAGTCGGAATCGCCACACCGATCCCAAAGGCCGAGAAGATATAGATTGCCGCGATCACTAGCCCGCCGACAATAATTGCTTGTGGAATTTGTTTTTTCGGATTTTCCATATCATCTGCGAAGGTACAAATCACTTCAAAACCTAGTAAGTTGAAAATAATAACCGAAATAAAGGATAAGCTGTCTAAATTGAAACTTGGCAACATCGAGCTCAAGGTAAATTCATTGGCCGCGCCTTTAGTCGCAAAGGTATAAAGACCTAACGCACCGATCAAAATCGCCAACAACATCTTGATCACTGCCGCCCCATTCAAAATCCAGACACTGTCCGCCACCGGATAAAAACTGATCCAGACGATCACCCAAATGAAGACCAGCTCGATCACAATCGCTGCGATCGTTGGGAATTCGATTCCTGTAATCGTAGTCAACAATCCTGGACAGACGACTGCTAAGGAAGCCAACCATAACGGATAATTGATCCAGTAGTACCAAGAGACCCGGGAACCCCAACGATGTCCGAAAGCTTTTGTGACCCAATCATAAATCCCGCCATCGCCAATATAGGTCGTTCCTAATTCCGATGACATTAATCCATAAGGTAATAAGAATGCTACTAATAAGAAGATCCACCAAAAAAATTGCGAATTTCCGATCGCCGCCACCGGCGCCGCTGCTTCTGCTACAAAGACGACACAGATAACGGATAATATGGCACTCATTAAACTAAACTTTTTTTTGTTTTCTGCCATTGTTTTCTTCCTTTCCGGTAGAAACAGGGATTGAGGATTGCCTCAATCCCCGAATGGAAATAATCTTGATGAAGGTTCAAATATGCAGATCATTTCCGTCTCAACCTCTGGGGTCTATAGTGCTTTGCCTAAAAAGACTTCCAAATCTGCTTTTGCTGCTGCTTTTTTCTTTTCATCAATTGGGTTCTTATCTGCATAGTCGTGCATCAAGTAAACTAATAAGCCACGAATCGAGGTCAAACGATTTTCTGCTTCATCGAAACAGATCGAATTTGGTCCATCCATTACTTCATCCGTTACTTCTTCTCCGCGAGTTGCTGGTAAGCAGTGCATGAATTTCGCGTCTTTGCCAGCCCGAGCCATTAATTCATCATTGACTTGGTATTTCGGATAAAAAGTGCTCATGCGTTCTTCTTCTGATAATTCTGCTTCATACAACCCATACCAAACGTCGGTGTAGACGAAGTCAGAGCCTTCAATTGATTCGATTTCGTCAGAGATAGTGTACGTTGCACCAGATTCCGCGCAGATCTTATCTAATCTCTCCCGATGATCGTCATTCAATTGGAAACCTTTAGGACCAAACTGAACAAAATCCATGCCCATTTTTGTCGCAACTAAACCTAATGAGAAACATACTTGTGTGGCATCACCAATGAAGGAAACTTTACAGTCTTCAATTTTTTTGCCATCTGGTAAATGTTCGATCATCGTACATAAGTCGCCTAATTCTTGTGTTGGGTGGTTGAAATCTGACATGCCATTAATTACGGGAATGGTTGCATTGTTAGCCAGATCATACACGCTATGATGACGTTCCACTCGAGCCATCAAGATATCTACTAAACGGGAAAGAACACGGCTCGTATCTTCAATTGTTTCGTGTCCACCTAATTGGATTTGGCCTGGTGCCAAATATTCAGCGTGTCCACCTAATTGCGTCATCGCCGTTTCAAATGAAACCCGTGTTCTAGTAGAAGATTGTTGGAAGATCATACCTAACACTTTGTTTTTCAATAATGGCGGATAAAACCCGTTTTTGATAGAAGCTTTGATTTTCAATGATAAATCAACAATGTATTGAATCTCCTCCTTCGTGTAGTTTTCAGTTGTAATAAAATCTCTTTTTGCCATGTTGACGCCTCCTAAAGTAATTTGTTTGCTTTTGCATCTTTACTTTAGGTGAAAAAGAACTAGTTTACGATAAGCCAAAGGGTGTAAACGCTAACATTTTGTTTTTGAGCCTATCCTAGACTAGTTTATTTTTAGATGTAAACCTTTTATTTCGCGCGGGTTTAGAAAAGTTTAGAGGAAAGTTTAGCGTATTTTAGCTAAAAGATAGAATAAAAAATGTTATACTTGCATAAACCGTTTGGTATTTAATCTAAAAAATGAAAGGGGATTCAATATGATAGCGATCTTTGTTTACAACATTCTTTTGATCATTCTTTATTCCATTACGATGGCTTTCGCAATAAATTCTTATATGAAAGAAAAAAACAAACTCTTTTTATTGATCAGTCTCTATCTTGCGTTCTTCATCTTTGATAACGTCATTATTTATATGACTGAATTTATCAATTCATTCGCCCGCAGCTATGACCAAGCGTTTATGAGTGCCCCTGCCGTTAAAACGATCATTTTTATGGGAAATGCCTTCTTCTCCATCTCAATCATTGCTGCATTACGAAAAGAAAAGCTGAAGCCGTTCCATTATGGTTTGTTGATTGTTTTAGCAATTTGGATGCTTTCTATTCCCCTCCTGGCGAACTCCGCCTTTAAGGTCTGGCTCTATTATTTAGGCAATCAAATTTTTCTCTTGTATCTGGCTTTTTATTGTTGGCGTGGGACCAAATTATCAATCCCCAGCGTCAATCAACGCTATTTAAAAAAATTAAGTATCGTTAGTCTGCTCTTTAGCCTCTTGATTATTATTGAAGACAGTTTCGTTATCTTCAATGTCGATCAGTACAGCTCATTGACGACGAAAATCTACAATCGCAGTATTTCTGAGGATATCTTTTCGATTGTGGTCTGTCTGATCCTATTTCAATTTTTCTTCAGAGAACGCAACGAAAAAGCAGCGGAATCTTCCGAAGAGCTGGAACAAACAGTATTGATTCAGAGCTTTTGTCATGCTCACCAGTTCACGCAAAGAGAATGCGAAGTCTTTCAGTTGCTGCTGCTTCATTATTCCAATCAAGAAATCGCCGATCAGCTCTTTTTGTCCTTGGGAACCGTCAAGACCCATGTTCACAATATTTTTATTAAATTGGAGATCAAGAAACGAACGCAAATTTTCCCATTATTTGAAACGTATGAAGCTTCAACGTAAAAAGAAGGACGATTTTCTCTGGAAAATCGTCCTTCTTTTATTCGTTCTCTGCTTGATTATTTTCCTCGTGGCTTGAGGAGCTGGAAGAGCTGCTTGAACTGGATGAACTAGTCGAGCTGGACGATTCTGAAGAGGAGTCGCTGGCGTCTGATTCTTCGGATTCTTTTTGTTTTCTGGAAGATTCCGCTCGTTTGCTGTCATTGATCGAGTCTTGCAAGTCTTTGTAGGAATCATAGGTGGCTTGTTTTTCCGCCAACTCTTTTTTAAGTTCTGCTAGTTCTTTGTTTCGCGCCAGTAACGCTTTTGCTTGTTTTTCTTGATAGGTCTTTTCGGCTGCCGCTAAAGACGCTTCGCTTTGTTGGATCTCATTTGCAAAACTAGAGTTTTCATTGGCAAGTTGATTCTTGACCGGGTCCAATTTTTTTAGCAAGTTTTCCTTATACACCCCATCAGGTAAAACTGCCAAAGTTCTCACTTCAGCAAGATAGTCTGATAAGCTAATGGCATTGCCTTTATTTAGTAGATTGGTCAAATCGTTATCAGCTTTGCTGTAATCAGCCGATTGCTTTTCAGCGATCCCCAAAATCATCGCCATATCTTGGCCCCAATCTTTCTCCTTCGCCGTGCTTTGAGCCAGTTGGTTTTTCAGCTCTTTGATTTTTTCTGCCTCTGGTTCAGTTAAAATGGGATGGGCAGACAAGTCTAAGCCATTCAGGACATCACTTTCAAAAAGTCCATTTAACTCGGTTTGGATCGCAAAATCCTTTTTTGCATGCTCGATATCGGTCAAGGTCTGACTATTCCCTTGCTGATTTTTGACTTCATTGGTCAAATCATCAAAAGCCGTCTCCGATAGATTGGCTTTGAAATAGCCCGTTTTTTGATCTTCATATAAATTCGTCAGCCGCTCATTTAACACTTTTCGGTGGGCGTTTTCCGTCTGAGTCACCTTATCTTGATAAATTCGGTAGCCGGCAAAGGACAGAGCCACAATAACGATTAGTCCTAAAACTAGCCAACCGATTTTCTTTTTATCCAAATCGGTTCCCCCTTCTGTAATTTCCAATATTATAGCATTTTAGCTATCGCTAGGTACAATTTATAGCAAAATCTTTAGTAACTCTTTGATAATCTGTTATTTTAAATTTATTAGAACCTTCTCACCGTTTTATTATTTTACAAGTTATCATAGGCTGTCTAAGAAAATTTCTGCTAAAATTTCTCTATTCTTAAAAAAAGGACTGATTCAATTGGAAAGTCATGAGGAATTGGATAGAGGATTAAAAAATCGTCACGTTCAGTTAATTTCGATTGGAGGCGCGATTGGGACAGGATTGTTTCTAGGCTCTGGTAAAACAATCCAGCTGACCGGCCCCTCCATTCTTTTATCGTATACCATCACTGGCTGTATTATTTTCTTGATAATGCGGGCTTTAGGTGAATTAATGTTATCAAATTTAAATTATCATTCATTCTTAGATTTCATTGCTGATTACTTAGGGAAAAAAGCCGCCTTTGTGACTGGCTGGACTTATTGGTTCTGCTGGATCGCGATTGCGATGGCCGATCTTACAGCTTCTGGTCTCTATGTCAGCTACTGGCTGCCGAATATTCCTCAATGGTTGCCGGAAATTATCGCTTTAGTTCTATTATTAAGTCTGAATATGGTGGCCGTTGGTCTTTTTGGTGAAATGGAATTTTGGTTTGCCTTAATCAAGGTCGTTGCGATTATCGCCTTGATTGTCACCGGTGCGCTGATGTTGATCACCGGCTTCAAGACAACTGCCGGCCCGGTATCACTTAGTAATTTGTGGCGCCATGGCGGTTTCTTTCCCAAAGGCGGTATGGGCTTCGCGCTCTCCTTTCAAATGGCGACCTTTGCCTTTTGCGGAGTCGAACTAGTTGGTTTGATCGGTGGCGAGACCTCTGATCCTGGTAAAGTTTTACCAAAAGCGATCAATAATATTCCTTTGCGGATCATTTTGTTTTACCTTGGTTCGTTACTAATGATCATGTCGATCTATCCTTGGACTAGCTTGTCGGCAGAGCAAAGTCCTTTCGTCCAAGTCTTTTCTGAGATTGGGATCGCTGCGGCAGCATCAATCGTCAATTTAGTCGTCTTGAGTTCGGCGATGTCCGCTTGTAACAGCGCGATCTACAGCACGAGCCGGATGATTCGTTCGTTAGCCCAAGAAGGCAGCGCTCCTGCTTCATTTAAAAAATTGACTCGTCATCGTGTGCCAGGAAATGCGTTAGTTTTTTCAACTTTGGTAATTTTCATCGCAGTGATTTTGAACTTTTTCGTCCCAAGTCGAATCTTTACGATCATTAGCTCGATCGCGACAATCTGCTTCATCTTTATTTGGGGGATGATCGTCTACACCCATATGCGCTATCGGAAAACCAATCCGCAAACCAAAGGAAATACATTTAAGCTCCCGCTCTTTCCTTATACCAGCTATTTGGTTTTCGCCTTTCTGCTTTTTGTTTTGTTCGTCTTAGCACTAGCGTCTGATACGCGCGAGGCGTTGATCTTTTCACCAATCTGGTTCATTGCTCTTTTGCTGATCTATCATTTCAAATACGAACGGAACAAACCGATTTTCGGCAGAATTTTTCATCATTTTGGCAAGCATCATTAAAACCAGTTATTTTTTCCAACTGGTTTTTATTTAAAATTTTCACAAGTAGATACTAATTAGCTTTCAAAATAAACCACTCACAAGCTGCTCACCGATTAGGCGAACAACTGACGAGTGGTTTTTTCTATCCTTCGCTGTTGTCCTTAAACAACTGACTTTCACGCCGCAGCTGATAGATTTTATGGATGTTGATGATTAATGTTTTAATTACCGCATAGACCGGAATACAGATCAGCATGCCGACGATTCCCGCCACACTCCCGGCCCCGATCAAAACGAGAATGATCGTTAACGGGTGGATATTCAGTGACTTGCCAAATAGCAACGGTTTGATCAAATTGCCGTCTAATTGCTGAATGACCAACACGGAGATCGCCATGTAGAGCGCCTGCAACGGTGAAACAAACAGTCCGACAATCACTGCTGGCACAGCTCCGATAAACGGGCCCACATAAGGAATGATATTGGTGACCCCACAGAAAATCGCTAACAACAAGCTATAGGGCTGACCAAAGATCGTCATTGCGATGAAGCTCAAGATCCCGATGATGAACGCATCTAAGACTGTGCTGCTAATATACGCTGATAATGTCTCATTCAATTCCCGAACCGTTTGCCGTAACTCCTTGCGAATGGACAGCGGGAAGAACTGTGAGACAGCGTCTAAGAATTTGTGACCATCTTTAAACATAAAAATCAAAATAAAGGGCACGGTAAACAACAAGACTAAAAATTTCATCGCAAAGCTCATGATCCGTGACAAACTCGAAGTCACGCTAACGATTCCCAGCTTCACTAAATTATTGATCGTTAAGTTCGCCGAGGCTAACTGCTCTTCTAAATTAAAATTTTTGAATTCTTCTTTATTGGCCAATTCATTTAACCAACGGCCGGATTCTTCCGCGTACACCGGTAGATTTTGAGTCAGTTGGACCGTCTGTTCGATCATCTTCGGTACCACATTCATCATGATCAAGACGATCACAACTGCCAGCACAACAAAGGAGATCAAAAAACCGACGACTCGCGGTACGCCCCCTCGCTCCTCTAAAAAGACGACGATAGGATCAAACATGTAATAAAGAAAACCCGCAGTTAATAAGGGTAATAAAATTGCGGAAAGCATCCCCATCACTGGTTTAAAAATATTTGGCATTTGTAATAAAAAATAAATACCGATGATAGTTAAGACAATCTCAACTGTCCAGAAAAACAGCTTGGATTGCTTGAAACGTGTCAGCATAAAAGCCTCCTTTTTAAGTCAAAAATTCTTACCCAATAGGATATGGCTTCATCTTATCATTAATCATAAAAAGTAAGAACGCTTTTGCTAAAATTAAAAAAGATTTTTGTGATAATTTACAAAATTTTATCCTGAAAAGTAAATCTAATTCATTGTGATCCAGTTTTTCTAATCCTTTCTTAAGCCTATTTTTTGTTTATAAGTTTTTTCTTCGCTACAATAAAAGAAAAAAGGATTTGATAAAAATGGAACGACCTTCGACAAAGGCGACCCGTTGGATCAAGTTTATCGGCGGCCGAAACCTCATCTTTACACTAATTGCTGGAGTTTTGCTGGGAGCCCTGATTTTTGTATTTTATCATGTGCGCTTCATCTTCAACCCAGTGCTGGTTATTTTTAAAACAGTTTTTGCACCGCTTTTATTAGCACTGATCTTGTATTACTTGTTAGACCCGATCGTGAATTTTTTTGAAAAAAAGGGCGTTAAACGCCTCTACTCGATTATCGGCATTGTCGTCATGCTACTGTTGCTTATTGCAGCCATCATTATTTGGGCGGTCCCGCGGATTTATAGTCAGACGGCTAGTTTAGTCAATGACTTTCCTCAGCACGTCGAAAATTTTAATCAAGCTTTGGAGGAGCTATTGTCTGGAACGGTACTGCAAAATCCGCTGGAAGAACTTTTCGACTCGGTGGAAGATGTGGTCTATCAAGTGTTCAATACATTGTCTAATTCTTTGGGTGACATCCAAAGTTTTGTTGGGGACTTATTCTCAACCGTCAGTGGCTTTTTCGTCATTTTATTTACTGCACCCATTATCACCTTCTTCTTATTGAAGGATGCCAGCCAGTTTTACCGCTACTTTTTGAAACTGCTGCCGCCTAGGTTTCGTGAAGACTCAAAGGAGCTGGGAGCGATCTTGAATAGCCAAGTTGGGGATTATTTGAAAGGACAATTCATTGTTGCTTTGGCGAATGGCTTGATCGTTTTTATTGGCTTCTTAATTATTGGTATGCCGTATGGCTTGCCTTTAGCTATTTTAGTGACTGTGACTTCTTTCATTCCCTACATTGGACCCTTCATTGCCTTTGTCCCTTGCGCCGTGATTGCTTTGCTACACTCTTTCCAAATGCTATTAGGCTTACTTGTGGTCTGGATTGTTGAACAAATCCTAAACGGTAACGTGATCGAACCTAAAGTTTTAGGCGACCAGTTGAAGGTACATCCAGTAACAATCGTATTAGTTTTATTAGTCATGGGAAACTTGTTCGGTCTATTCGGTTTAGTCTTTGGGATTCCGACCTACACCGTCTTTAAAGCCTTTGGCGTCTTCCTCTTCCGCAAATTTAAGCAACGTTACAATCGTTATTATGGCAATGATGACGGCGAGTATGAAGACACCGAATTTTCGCAAGAAGAGTATCCGAATAATTAAAAAAGTTGCAGACGAACAAGAGGCTCGTCTGCAACTTTTATTTATCTTGATTTAAGCGCAATACAAAGCGTTCCAAGCGTTGGATAGCTTCTTTCAGTTCATAAATCGAATAGGCATAAGATAAACGTAAGAAGCCTTCACCGCTTTGACCAAAGGCAGAACCAGGAATCACCGCTAGTTTTTCTTCCTCCAATAGCTTCATAGCAAATTCCTCACTGCTTAAGCCAAATTGACTGATTTGCGGAAACAGATAAAAGGCCCCTTTGGCTTGATAACAAGGCAAGCCCATTTTTTCTAGCGCGTGGTGCAAGTAATTGCGTCGCTCTTCATAAGACAGCCGCATCGGCTCGACCGTCTCTTGCCAATCATCTTTCAAGCCTGCCAACGCCGCGTACTGACTTGCGGTTGGTGCCGCCATAATCGTGTATTGATGCAGCTTCAACAACTGTTCCATGAATACTTCCGGTCCCGCCACAAAACCTAGCCGCCAGCCGGTCATGGCGAAGCCTTTGGAAAAGCCATTGATCACGATCGTCCGCTCCCGCATCCCAGGCAATTCAGAGATACTGACAAAGGGCTCATCATAAACCAATTCCGCGTAGATTTCATCGGAAATGACTAGGAGGTCATGTTTCTTCACGACATCCGCGATTTTTATCAAAGCTTCCCGATCCATCGTCGCCCCTGTGGGATTATTAGGATAAGACAGGATCAAAATTTTACTTTTTTCCGTGATCGCCGTTTCCAGCTCCTCCGGTGTCAGCTTAAATTGATTTTGTGACTGTAAATTGATCGTTACAGGTACGCCGCCGACCATTTGCGCGATCGGTTCGTAGCAAACAAAGCTTGGCTGCGGGATGATCACCTCATCACCCGCCTCTACAAAGATCCGCAACGCCATGTCGATGGCTTCACTGCCGCCGACAGTCACGATGATCTCGCTTTTCGGATCGTAGTGGACATGGTTGCGAAACTGTAAGTAGTCACTGATTTTTTGCCGCAGCTCCAACAACCCCGCATTAGCGGTATAAAAGGTTCGCCCCTCTTGAATCGAGCGGACACCTTCTTGCATCATGTGTGACGGAGTATCAAAATCAGGCTCCCCCACTCCAAGTGAGATCGCATCCGGTTGTTCTGAGACAATATCAAAAAATTTACGAATCCCAGAGGGCTGCAGTTCTGTGATCTTTTTCGCTAAAAAATTTCTCATGGACTCACCTGAATTCTAGGGTCGGAATCATCTTGATATAGATCAACGCCCCACTCTTTGTATTTATCTAATAAGAAATGCGTCTGAGTCCCAGAAACATCTGGGATCGAGGCTAAATTATTGGAAATAAACTTAGAGATCTCCTTGATGTTGCGGCCTTGTAATAACAAAACAAAATCAAAACCGCCGCTAACAAAAAAGAAGGATTTGACTTCTGGAAATTTTCGCACCCGCTCAGCGATCTCGCGATAACCTTCTTCACCTTTAGGGATCGTTTGAACCTCTACTAAGGCTTCGATCCAATCATCCTCGACTTTATCCCAATCAATCAGGGCTCGATAGCCGCAAATGACTTTTTCTTGTTCTAGTCGTTTAATTTCCGCCTGAACAATCACTTTCTCTTCGCCTAGCATCACTGCATATTCTTCCATACTCAAGCGGCAATCCGCTTCAATCAATTTCAATAATTGTTTTCGTTTCTTTTGATCCATGGGAAACTCTCCTTTGGTTTAACAAACTATCAGCTTTTTCTAATCTGTTCCTTAATTATTCCTAAAAAAAGAAAAACTGTCAAATAAATTTTAAAAATTCGTTTTTAGCATCGTTTCCACCGAAGTTCAAAAAATATTTTACTTTTTTATAACACAAAAAGCTCGTTTCATAGTACAATATATGGGATGATTAACTAGAAAATCGTAAATAGACAGGAGGATTGTGAATGGAGCCAGTAATCGAATTATTTATTGAAAAACAGAGACAACGCTTGGCCGATGGCAAGATTCGGCAAGAAGAATATGAAGCTTTTTTAGATGGAATCAATGACGCGCTATCTTTTTTAGGGATGCACTATGTCAACAGCTCAGAGACCGTCGAAAAAGATGAGCGAAAAGCCGCGACTTTTAATGAGATCGAGGAAAAATACAAGAAATTTCGCGAAGTTGCTATGTATAAAAACAGTTTCTTGCGCGTGTCAGACATTATCAAGCATTCAGGTCTAATGACTGATGAGCTGAAAAAAATCACTGAGACTGTACAGGAAGAACTATAAGAAAGGCTTTCGCGAACTCGTTTGGCTTATTGCCGATAAATCGAATTCGTGAAGTCGGACATGGCTAGACCTGCCGTAAAGCGATTGATTCATGTGAAAAATTTATGCTTTCTTTATAAACTAAGAAACAAAAAGAAGCGAACCCTCGCTTCTTTTTTCTTACCCTTTAATCAATAATTCATTGTAAAAAGCCTGACCGATCTCCTTCAATTCAGTTTTGTTGAAAGACTTAGCGACCCACGTCGGCATCGGTGCTGCCACCATACCATAAATCTCGATCAACGCTTGAACGAAAGCAGCAGCGTCTAATTGGTCGATCGCCTGACGCAATCGTTTCATTGGTTCTAGCAACTGACTTTCCGCCTGACGCCCGCGATACAGTTGATAAATCTTCCGCCCTTCTGCTGCTGCTAACGAAAACAACGGCTTTTCTTCTGTTAGCGATTGGATACTTTCCTGCCTGTAGCGGTCATACCGTTGCTGCCACACTAATAATTCACGATAAACGGTTTCAATTTTTTGTTTACGTACCGTCGCTAATGCTTGATAAAAATCGATCGGTAATTTCTCCACTCGCCGTTCCCGTTTGATCCACGTCGCCAGGGTTGATTGAGGAATCCCCGCTAATTTGCCAAATTGTTCAACCGTAATGCCTAGATCACGACGGATATACATTTTGATGGGGTGTTCGATCATCGTCAAGTCCATTTTCTAAACAACTCCTTTGCGATATTTATACTTCATTATATAAAGGGATTAAAAAAAAGCCAAGACAAATCACGAGTCCATGATCTGTCCTGACTTTTAGCGTTTCTCATTACGCAGCTGCATTCTTTTTTCCGTCATTTCTTTTTGTTTGGCTAACTTTTGCTGCTGCTGTTGCAGACGAGAAATCTCCATCTCGACCCGATGCTGCTCCGGTCCACTTAGCTTAGACAAGTTTTTCTGCCGTTCTTCAACCTCTTGTTGAATCTGTTGGCCCCATTCATCCATGATCTGCTTCCAGCGATCCGGATTTTCACTTGAATTAGCCTTCATGGAATCCCGCAATAAACGTGAATAACGATTCATCGTATTGCCCCATAATTTATTGCGGTATTGGAAATAATCCGCCTGTTGTTCTGTATCCAGAGAAGCGACTAGATCGTCTTCCTCGCGATCGACAATATTTTGTAAAAAGGCCAAGATTGGCAAAATTAAATAAATAATCAAAGCAGCCCGAACATAAAAATGTCCAAAAACTAATAACGCGATTCGAAAACCAATCGCTACCATATCTTGACGATTCAATTCAGTGACTCGCCGCTTCCGCGATTTCTCGTCACTAATCGCCTGTTCCGTCAAGGTGACGATTAAGCGGCGCATGATCAGTATCACGATCAAAGTCAGCACACCATAAATCAAGATCGTTTGTTGAATCGTATCCTCAATCAATAATCGCGTCGCCGAGGGCACCAATGAAAGGAAAAATAGCAGCAATAAGTAAATCACTAAATTTTTATTTTTTACTTGCTCGATCCGATTAAAGGCATAGGCCGTTTGGAACCAAAGATTCGCCACAAAACAAAAGCTGATAAAATAAATCCCGACTGCACTAAACAGTGAATGGATATCTACCGTACCAGTACTTCCATATTGAATCGGCAGCTCTAAAACAATAATAGTCAAAATAATCGCGATGATGGCATCGCCGAACACAACGACTCGTTCCTTCATTTTCTCAACTCCTCACCCCTATCATAGCTCAATCTGGCAAAAAAGAGTATTCAGAAGAATAGACTAAAAAGAATCAGGTCACCGGCTTATTCGATAAACGAGTTAATAGGATTACCGAACCAATCACTAGCAAAAAGCCCATCAATTGAACCGGTGCAAAGTGACTATGAAATAACAGGACGCTTAAGATCGTCGCAAGAATCGGCTCAACCACCGTCAAGACACCAGCAAGCGACGCCTCAATAAATCGTAAACTGGATAATTGGAATAAAAAGGGCAGCGCTGTTCCAAAAATGATAATGCTGATTACCAAAAACAGCGAAAAGGCATCTAGCTGAAAGCCCGGCCGCCAAAGAGGCTGGATTGGCTGAAACACGATTCCCGCAATCAGCATCCCTAGCCCGGCGATCCGCATCTCACCGTAGCGCACTAATAAGCTTCGTGGCTGCACTGTATAAAAAGCCAAGGTCAACGCCGATAAAATCCCCATCACAAAGCCCATTTGAGAGATATTCAAGCTTTGTAGCTGGCCTTCTGTCACGATCAAGAAGACCCCACCAAAGGTCACTAACAACAAAAAGACTTCTAACAAATTGATTTTCTTTTCCCGATTAAAGACTAAGAACAGAAAAATAAAAATCGGTCCGGTAAACTGCAAGATCGTGGCGATCGCCGCACCGCTGTATTGGATCGCTTTGAAATACGTGTACTGGACCCCCAACATCCCAACCAAGGAAAAAAGCAGCAGCCCGATCAGATCCTTCGGCGTAAATTTTTTTCGTACTCGCTGCTTCTGGGTCAAATGAAAACTAGTCAATAAAATCCCCGACACAAGCAGCCGCACACTAGCGAGCCACTCTGGGGAGACCCCATATTGTTCAAATAATAATTGGCACATAATGCCTGACAACGCCCATAAACTCCCCGCTGAACAAGCCAGCGCCACTCCCTTACCTTTCATTCTGTGCTCCTTATCATTTTTTTCTCATTATAGCATTAAGAAAACAAAAAAAGAGACAAGCTCAAAAAAATTGTGCTTGTCTCTTTCATTTAAAACCTACTCACCTAATGGCAAAATCACCTGTGATTCACTTAAATCCAAGGTATAGTCAATTGCTTGATTGCCGCGCACTGTCATGCCAAAGTCCGTACCGTAAACGGCCAGACCGATTTGGCGGCCAGCTGGTAAATGATACAATGTCGGATGCAAAGCAAGCTCGATCTCAACAAATTCACCGGCTTTCAAATCATTCACTTTCCACGGATTTTCTCGATTTTGTAAATTGATATGACCTCGAGTAATCAATTTATACTCATCTTCTGCCCCTAATTTGAATTCGACCAGATTGTCTTCACGCCAATTTCGGCCTAATGGTAAGCCATGTAACGCCAAGGTATCTGGTACGGGCTTCAACCGTTTTGCTTGGCCGAAGTCGATCAATTCAAAGCTCAACATTCCTAGATCAACACTCGATGCGACTTTGATTTTGACTTTTGGGCGGCCGTTTAAGAACAGGTCTTTGGTTAGAGCCTCCGTTTTAGCTAAATAACGATGACCGTCCATCGGCCCCGTTTCCTTCAATTCTTTTTCCCATAACGCGATATTTTTAGTGTAGCCTTCGTATTGTTCTTTTGGTAATTGATCATTGAAAGTCACTTGCCCTGACCCAGCTGTTTCAGCCAACGCAGTCTGATTTAAATAGAAGACTTGCTCACTAGCAGGCGCCCAATCCCTCAAAGTCTCCCAGGTTTCGACTTCGGTATTTTTTTGGTACACGATGTCTGGCAGAAGCTCTTTGGCATTGTTTTCCACGCCGTAAAGCTTATGACTCAACCATAAATTCATCATGTCTTGGAAATCCAATGATGGCATATTATTGATATAAATGTGTTGTCCTTGATGCAAAATCAATTTCTTCGCCACCGGTACCTCCTTCAAAGCATCCCACAAATCAGCAACTTGCCGGGGTTTCACATTCCAGTCATTCAAACCATGGACCATCACCACATCACACTTGATGTCTTTGATGAATGGCAAATAATTTCGCTCATCCCAAAAGGTATTATAATTGCCGGTCTTGCGGTCTTGCAAGTCTGCCATTTGCTTCAAGTAATCTAAAAAGAATTTTTTGCTATGGAGGTAGTCACCGGCGTTACGCATTTTACTGAAGGTTTCGATTGCGAGTACGTCCGCGTCTTCTCCAGGGAATCCACCTGGCGCAATGACTAGTCCGTTGTCACGATAATATTGATACCAATCAGAGATCGCCGCTTCCGAAATAATCGTTTCTAAGCCTTCAACTTGCCGCGTAGCACAGGCAGTCGCCAAAGTACCCAAATAAGATTTTCCCGTCATGGCTACTTTACCGTTGCTCCACCAAGCTTTGATGCGAATATTGTCAGTTCGGTTCGTGAAGGCCCGGCGATTGCCCGCCAACCATTCGATATAGGCAACCATCGCCGTCGTCTGCTCCACCGAACCGCAAGTTTGGATTCCATCAGAGTCGCGCGTACCGATCCCAGCGCCATAAACTACCGCAAAGCCGCGGGCTAAGAAGAAATCATTCAAGCTGTGATTGTTTTCTTTCGTAAAGGTTTCCGTCGCATGGGTCGCCTTGCCCTTGACTGCTCGTTCAGCCGGCAATTCGACGGACTGAGCTTTGTATTGAATCTCTTCATAGGTGGTTTCGGTTGGCTCTTTGCGTTCTAACGGCACATTGACATCATAAGTCAATTCTTCGCCGGCAGGCCCGTTGACGCCTTGGCTGTAAGGACTCGCCGTAAATAAAGTCGCTACTTGTAAGCCGTCTTCCGTTTCCACCGGACGCAAAATTTCTAATTTCAATAAATCACGCTGACCATCTTGATCGGTATCTAACGGTGCTTCCACATAAACAACTTCGCGAATCAAACGAGACGTATCAAAGACCGCCTGCGCTTTGCCGTTAAAGAAGAAAGGTTTACTGACTTCTTTGTCTAAATAGAAACCTTCAGCAGCTAGCTTGTCTAAATAATTCAAGCCGTTTTTCGTGTGGCTGGTCAATAATAAATACCACGCTTCGATCACTGTCTCGCGAATGGAAAAATCGCCGTCAATCATAGGGACGCCGATTCGGTCGACTTCGGCTAAAACTTTTTTCTCATCAAAGTCGATCGTCGGTTCAAAGTCCAATAACTGCAGACCGACCGTATAAAAAACTTCCTTTGTCAGCGGACCACTCCCTTGATAGAAAGCCGCTAAATCGGTTGTTGAATCTGCTAAAAAATTCCCAAGCTTGCTGATAAAGCCGCTGTCATCTGTCACAGTCAAAAAGCTTTTACGTAAAAATTCAAAATACAGTTTTGTACCGTCTCGGTCTGAATCCATCGTTAAAAAGCCCACTTGCCGCAATTCTTTTTTAGCTTCGTCTAAAGAGACGCGTTTAAGACCAAATTGATTTATTTTCATAGATATCTCTCCTTCTTTTTGAACCGAAAAATAGGCCCTACTAACAGTTGGGAAAAGTTAGACGAACATCCTTTTTTTCTGATAAAATAATTATAACAAAAACATTCGGCAAGTTCGGTTAAAGTTCAATGAAAACGCTTGCCTTAAAGGGGGATTTTTTTATGGAAGAGACAGTATTTTGCCAAAGTTGCGGGATGCCGCTTACGGAGGGGCTTTACGGCACGGAACACGACGGCGCAAAAAATACGGACTATTGCTTATATTGCTATAAACACGGTGCCTTCACCGACGATCACACGATGGAAGAAATGATTGCTATCAGCCTGAAGCATATGGATCAATCCGGTCTGTTAACAGAACATGGGCAAACAAAAGAAGAAGCGGCTAAAATGATGTACGGCTTCTTTCCTGAATTGAAACGCTGGAAAAAGTATAACGAGAATAGTTGATAGACAAAAGTCAGAGCTAGTGAGATAATCCTTCCAATGAAAGCCTTTACCATTGGAGTGGATGTAGATGTTTTTCAAGCATAAAGCAGAACCTGAAGAAGCACCACGGGATATTTGGGGCAGAGAGCCTTTAGCCTTATACGAAAAGGTCGGTCGCCCGATTGAACGAAACGGAAAAGATTTGCTTCGTACGGTGAACGGCCAGCGAATTCAAGATTATATGGTTTTATTTTATCATAGCAAGCCGGATATTCGCGGAGTCGGCGGACTGCTGTACATTGGTGAATGGACCAACTATGGCTCTAAGCTTTATCGCGTCAATACCTTAATTTCGGCCGAAAAACTGGCGGTTCTAATCAGCGAAGAATTGCAGCTGACAGGAAAAGACTTTTTAGTCAGCGGGACCAAGCTTGATCCGCGAATGATTTAATTTCTTCTATATAAATAAAAGCCAATCCTCATTAAAAAGGATTAGCTTCTAATTGTCATTTTTATTTATATCTTTTAATCATACTTACTAAAGGAGTTAACATCATGAAAAAAGCAGTCTGGATCTATTCAATCAATCTAAACGATGGCGGTAGCCCTTTTGGCTCGTTTGCTTCGTTAAATGGATTTGGCGCCAAAAAATTTCAAACGGAACTAATTTCCGCCTTGCAACCAGAAATAGCACTTCAATTTATCAGCTATGACAGTGCCCAACACCCGCCTGTCACTGCCGATATCGTTATCTTTAATGAGCTGGATGCTCGCTATCTTCCAGAAGCACTCAAAGAAACTGGCCTAATAATCGCCAGCCAAGACATCGTGACGGGAAATATAGATAAAATCAAGCAAGCTATCTTGGCTTCGCTTAAATAGAACCAGCAAAAGCCGATCCTCAATTGACAGGACCGGCTTTAATTGATTTTAAACGGTGGTCAATACGGCTTCACTCACGGCCGCTGCCACGACTTTAGCAACTCCTGGTTGAAAAGCGTCAGGGATGATATTGGTGGTACTCAGCTCTGCCTCCGAAATTAGACTAGCAATGCCTTTGGCTGCCGCAATTTGCATATCGACGGTGATTTTTCGTGCCCGTGCATCCAGTGCCCCACGGAAAATTCCCGGAAAGGCTAAGACATTATTGATCTGATTGGGAAAATCACTCCGGCCGGTGCCGACGATATACGCCCCGCCTGCTAATGCTTCGTCTGGGAAAATTTCCGGTGTCGGATTCGCCATCGCGAAGATTACAGGTTTTTCTGCCATTTCTTTGATCCACTCCTGTTTCAATGCGCCAGGGGCCGAAACACCGATAAAAATATCCGCATCTTTTAAAGCTGTTTGGAGATCGCCAGATAAATGTTGGCGGTTTGTGACTTTGGCAATCGCCGCGTGATGCGGTGCCAAATTTTTCGCCTCGGCTTCATTGATGATCCCTGCCTTATCTACCACAACGATATCCTTCGCACCTGCCGCCAAGAATTTTTTCGTTACAGAAAGACCAGCAGAACCGCCGCCATTCACCACGATCTTCACCTCGGCTAACGTCTTTCCAATCAATTTCAAACTATTGAAGGCCGCCGCCAAAACTACAATGGCGGTGCCGTGCTGGTCGTCATGAAAAATCGGAATGTCACACTCTTCGATCAAGCGCTGTTCGATCTCAAAACAGCGTGGCGCACTAATATCTTCTAAATTGATCCCGCCAAAGGTCGGCGCGATGGCTTTGACGGTGGCGATGATTGCTTCGGTATCTTGCGTATCCAAAACGATCGGGATCGAATCCACATCGGCAAAGCGTTTAAACAAGGCCGCCTTCCCTTCCATTACCGGCATCGCCGCTTCCGGGCCAATATTTCCTAGCCCTAATACCGCCGAGCCATCACTGACGACTGCCACGGTATTTTTTTTCGTAGTCATTTCATAGGCTAATTTTTTATCTTGGGCGATGGCTGACGAGACCGCCGCCACTCCAGGTGTATAGGCGATACTTAATTCGCGGCGGTCATCGATCGTGACTTTCGGTACGACCTCTAGCTTTCCTCCGTATTGCTTCGCTTGTTGTAAGGCAATTTCTTTTACATCTTCTGACATGTTTATTTTCCTCCTTATGTTTAAAAAATCATCCGTAAAATTGCGGTCATAGTAATAACGGTAATGGCGCCACCTAAACGTGTCGCAACTTGAGCAAAGGGCATCAAGTTCATACGGTTGGCGGTACTTAAGATCGCCACATCGCCAGTTCCGCCCATACCACTTTGACAAGCGGAAATGATCGCCGCTTCGATGGGATACATATTCATGAACCGAGAAACCACGAAACCAGTAGCAATGACGGTGAATACAACACTAATAACGACTAAGAAATATTGAATCGACAATGCCCCTACGACATCTTTCAATGGGATATAAAGCAAGCCCAAGCCTGCCATCAATGGAAAGGTGAAGTTGCCAGAAATAAATTTATACAATTGTTTCGAGCCTTGCTGCGTTTCTTTCGGTACGATGTTGATGTATTTTAACAGCGCCGCAACGACGATCATTAGAACAGGTCCGGGAAATCCGGTTAAATGCTGTAAAAGTCCGCCGGCGATGAACAAGGTACAGGCCGTTAAGACCCCCGCTCCCATTTTCTTGACATCAAAAGCACCAGAATCATCTTTCAAGGCATCTGCCATATCGTCTCCTTGTTTCATTTTGACTAATTGACCGCCGCCAGATAAATCCGGACGTTTCTCACCCCAGCGAGACAATAAAGCCGTACACATGATCGCAAAGAAATTCCCAATAATCGTCGCTGGAATCAATTGCGCGACCAGCTGATCGCTGCCTAAGCCGGTGATCGCACTATAACCTAGTGATAATGGCAAGATCCCTTCGCCGATCCCACCGGCTAAGACGGGCGTTACGATGAAGAACAAGGTATGCTGCCAATCGAGTCCCAATAGCACCCCTACCAACGTTCCAACACCCATCGCACAGATCATGCCGATCATCATGGGAATGATCATCCGCATCAAGCCTTGAACTAAAATCTTGCGGTTCATTCCTAAAATACTGCCGCAGACAAGACAAGCAATGTAGAAATATAGAAAATTAGCTTGCTTCATCAACATATCCGCTGAATCTATAATATTTTGATTAACTAAATTGAAAAAGACCATGATAGAAGGCACTAATAGAGATAAAATAGCAGGTCCACCAAAATTTTTTAAAAAGGGAATGTTTGCGCCGATGGTTCCTAACAGCCAGCCTAAAGTCAAGATCACCGCGAAGCCGCCTAGCATATTTACCGGCAGTTGCTGTAACAATCCAGTAGCCACGATCACAGCCGATAAACTAAGATACACGGGCAACGGTACTGAACCAACTTTGATCTCCATCCATTTGGCTAACAGCGGACTACCCTTTTCTTTTTCGGCCGATCGAGCCGTGTTTGTTTCCAAGTGTTTCTCCATTGTTTTTTCCTCCTAAGATTTAGCTTGGTTAACGTTTGTCTTTCTTGAACACCCTCATCATAATGGCTGCGCTTTCAACATTGAAGATTATTTAATTAATTTAAGTAGTTCAATTAATTAAAGTAAAAAAGCGCTGACAATTATTAGCGAAAGCTATGCTATACTTTAAAAAAAGGAGGGATCGGGGTGAAGAAAAGCTGGCGTTTATGGAGTTTATTATCGGTCGCCTTTGTCGTGGTACTGCTAGTCGTAACCTCCCTGTTGTATGGCCTGATTCTTTATCAAAATTCCCGCTATATGCGAAAGACGGAATCCCAACTTTTATTAGATCTTGGCCAGCAGCTGGCGATCGAGCCGCAAGTCCAGTCTGCTTTAGCAGAAAACAAACCTAGTGAAGAGCTGGAAAAATATACCGTAGAAGTCGCCAAGATTCACCGGCTGGATTTCGCGGTAGTTATGAATATGCAGGCGATCCGCCTGACCCATCCTGATGAAGCTATGATCGGCAAACATTTCAAAGGCGGTGATGAAGCCCCCGCTCTCGAAGGTAAAAATCATCTCTCCGTCAGTCACGGCACTTTAGGGGAATCGCTACGCGGCTTTGTCCCTGTTTTTTCGATAGATCAGCCAGAAAAACAAATCGGGGTGGTCGCGCTAGGAATCAGAGTCCAGTCGCTTAGCAGCTTGATTAAAAATTCTCGAGAAGGCTATACGATTGCCTTATTATTAAGTATCGCCAGCGGGATCGCGGCGGCTTCGGCTTTGGCCTATTATTTAAAACGGCAGCTTCACAGCCTTGAACCGCAAGAAATCTCTCGCTTGTTTGAAGAGCGCAATGCCATGCTGGACGAGACTAAGGATGTCGTAGTCGTAGTAGATTTAAAAAAACGAATCAATTTAGCTAACATCGCCGCCAGTGAATTGTTTCAGCGTCTCACTGGCAGTCAAGCAGCCTTAGTTGGCCAATCGCTGAACCAGTTGATCCTTGACGAAAAACAGTTGGATTTTTTCCGCACTGCTGAACAACTGTATCGACAAAATGGTCAAGACTATCTCTTCTCCGCCGCGCCGATCATCGTCAATCAAAAACAAATCGGTTGGATCATCTTTCTTCGGAACGCGACAGAGTCCTTGTTCGTTATGGATCAGTTGGCTAATACAACAGCTTATGCCAGCGCTTTACAATCACAATCCCATGAATTCATGAACAAGCTTCATGTGATTTATGGCTTGGCGGATCTGCAAGCTTACGATGAGCTGAAGATTTATTTAGACGATATTTTAAGTCCCGAGAAAGAATTTTCTCATCGCTTATCTTTTCTGGTTCAAAACCCGCAGATCGCCGGTTTCTTAATTGGTGAGCGGCTAAAATTTGCGGAACGTAAAACGCAACTGATGATTGAGATCACCCCAGAGATTCCCTCCAATCAAAATACGGAGGAAACAAAAGGGATCATTGATCTTTATCGCTACCTGCATCACAGTCTGCTGCAGTTTTCCCTTGGCAAAGAGTTGCCTATGACGATCCATTATGAAGCCGACCAGTTAACTACGAGTTATCTGATTTATTTAGCGGAGACAGAACAACTACAGCTACAAGAACATTTGACGACCAATTTCTTCCAGCAAATGCTTCAGGACCGACAAGCGGACTTAACCATTGAAGTCCAAGCAGAGCTGCTAACCTTACAATTAAAAACCAGCTATCACGAGGTGAAAACATGAACGTATTAATCGTAGAAGACGATCCGATGGTGGAATTCATCCACCGCAATTATTTAGAACAGGCGGGCCAGTTCCAACAAATCTATTCTGCCAGCTCCATTACCGACGCAAAGGAATTATTAAAAGAAAAGCCGATTGCTCTGATTCTTTTGGATATTCATTTAAAAGATGGCAACGGCTTAGAACTACTAGCCCAACTACGACGGCAGCAGCAAATGATCGAAGTGATCTTGATCACCGCCGCCAATGAAGCCCCGGCCGTCAAAGAGGGCTTGCATCTTGGCGTGGTGGATTACCTCGTCAAGCCTTTTACGAATCAGCGCTTCCAAGAAAGCTTGGGACTTTTTTTCAAACGTAAACAAACCTTACAACAGGCCAATCTGCCCCAAGAACAGATCGATCAGCTCCTAAAAAAACCGGCCGATACGTCATCAGACCCCTCAGCAAAATTAGAAAAAGGGCTCTCACCAGAAACCTTGGAACGAATCAAAAACGCGGCAGCAACTTTGAAACGCGATTTCACTATCCAAGAACTAGCAGACGCCAGTAACCTTTCCCACGTCTCAGTGCGAAAATATATTCAGCATCTCGAAGATCGCCAGCTTTTAACTAGTGAAGTCATTTATACCAAAGTCGGCCGGCCTTACAAAATCTATTCAATGAAAACTTAAACCAAACACCTAAGAGTATCGTTAGCTACAGACGATTTCTTAGGTGCTTGGTTTAGTTAGTTTAAAGCACTTTTTTCTAAATTAAAAAACCGCACCAGACTTATCGTCCAGTGCGGTTTCTTATTATACTAATTCAATATATTTTTCATTCTTCTCTAAATGATGCAAATAAATCAGCAGGCGATCATAAAGTTGATCATTGGCTTCTTCAATGGCTGCGCCAAGATTTTCACCAATTTCTGCGACGGTTTTCTTGCCATCGATTTGTTGAAGGATGAAGCTGCCGTATTTGTCTAACTCCATCTCAGAAGTTTCCGGGATCTTATAATGAATCTTACGTAAGACTCGTTGAATCCAGGCATTTTGTTCCGTAATGACAAAAACCACACCATCACGTACTTCATAATGCAAACCTTCTTTGATGCGATAAACACGCGCTAACAGCTCTTGTGTTTCCGGATTGACAGCAGGTTGCTGATTAGTCATTATGTTTCACTTTCTTTACGCTTAAAAGTGGAACGACAATCGCTACGACTAAGATGACTAATAGTAAAATTGCTGAACCGTTTGAACCTAAGAAGCCAGTTGGCGTACCAGGTGTTACGACGCCAGATACTTGTAAGATAATTCCGATTAAACCGATGATTGAACCACCAGCGATTAAACCAGAAGACAAGCTGACACCTAAAGTGATACGTTCTTCTGCTACTTCTTCTGTTTCTTTTTTGTTCAATTCGTCAATCAAGCGACGGATCAAGGCACCAACTAAGATGATTGAAGTCGTTGAGATTGGCAAATAGAAACCGATCGCGAAAGTCATGATTGGCACTTTCATAAAGTGTAAAACGACGCCCATTGCGATACCGGCAATGACCATGTGCCATGGAAGTGAACCAGACGTGATCCCTGAAGTCAATGTTGCCATCAAGTTCGCTTGTGGCAAACCAAATGGAGGATTTGAACCAGTGATCGCAAGTTGTGGTGACAAGATTACCATCATACCAGTAACGATTACCACACCTACAATGTTAGAAATTAAGAAGTAACGACGGCCTTCGTTGAAGTTTCCGCCCATTACGAAAGTAACTTTTTGTGATTGTGCATACCCACCAGCTACTGAGATTGCTAATACGATAAAAGTACCAAACAATAATAATTGTTGTGTATTTTCAGCTGTTGTCCAGCCCATCATAACGAAGACTAACGTCAAGATAACCATTGAAGCGATCGTCATACCAGATACTGGCAAGTTCGATGTACCGATCGTACCAGTCAAACGACCCGCAACGATAACGAATAGCAAGCTTAAGATGATTGATAAGATACCGCCGACAAGAGCCATCATCACATTTCCAGTAATGATGAAGCCCATAACAATCGCCATAACAGCACCGAGGATCAATGGAAGCATACCGCCGCCTTCGCCTTCATTACCTTCTTTACGACCTTTCATCGTTGCAGAGATAGATGTGATGATTGTTGGGATCAATTTGATTGCGCCAATCAATCCACCAGAAATCATCATCCCAGCACCGATATATTTCACGTATGATCCAGAGATCACAGCAAAATCAGCTGTATTTAATAATTGACTTGCGTTGTCCCAAACATGAGCGCCGTTGCCAGCCATTCCCATGAAGTAACCTAATAATGGAGCAATTGCGAAGTTCGCTAAGATTGAACCTGCGAACATCAAAACAGAAACATCCATCCCAACGATGAAACCAATACCCGCTAATAATGGGTTTACTTCTGTTTCAAATTTCCATTTGTAGAAGCTTTCATTGACATAGCTGATAACGTTGTTCATGATTCCGAAAACAGAACCCGTTAAGGCTGTTAAAATACCACCGATACCAAAACCGATCCCCATGTATTTCAATGAATCGCCACCAGTATCAGAAGCAACTAATGTTTCTGAAATCGCCATCGCTTCTGGATAAACCAGTTTACCGTGTTCGTCGATTAACATGTAATCTTGAACCAATGAGAAGACACCGACACCTAAAAGAACGGCACCAACACCAATCCCTACACCTTCGATGAAATTCACTTTACCGCCGACTAAGATCACGGCTGGTAACACGAAGATCATCCCTGAGGCAACTGATTCCCCACCACTCGACATTAATTGCAATAAGTTCTTACCTAAAATTGTTTTAGGTTTTACAAACAGAGCGACTAGCCCTGAACCAATAATTGCTCCTGGAATACCGGCAGCTACCGTTAGACCAGCCTTCATTCCTGAATAAGCAGTTGATGCGGCGAATAAAGCAGCTAATAAAATACCTAAGATCATAATAATTGGTGAGCCTGCTTTTTTAGGCTTTTCTGCTACGTAAGGTACGTAATCGCGGCCGTTAACTCCACCAAAAGCGTCTTTCGACAGTTTTTTCATGTTTTGAAATTCCTTTCTTACTTTCGATTACCCAAAAGTGAGTGGAGAGTCTGACAACCAAACTCTCCTACTCCTAAAACGCTGGCTACTTAACTAAACGATAAATAGCGTCAGCATAAATAGCTGTTGCTCTGAACAAGCTATCAATTGGCATAAATTCATTTGGTTGGTGCATTACGTTTTCTTCACCTGGGAACATTGCGCCATAAGCGACACCGTTTTCTAGGATTCGGCCGTAAGTACCGCCACCGATTGATTCTTCATGGCCTTCTAGACCAGTATGTTCTTCGTAAACGTCCAATAATGTTTTCACTAATGGATCAGTTGCTGGAACATAATGCGGTGTTTTCACGTCACCGATGATCGCGATTGAAACATCCGCAGCCTTCAGAACTTCTTCCATGTTCGCTAAGATATCATCTTTCGTGATGCCTTCTGGATGGCGAACATTGATGGTGATTTTTTTATCGCCCGTTGAAGTGTAGTCGAACAAGTTCGCTGATGACGTTGTTTCACCCATCACGTCATGCTTCGTGTAAGCATTTAATTTTTTACCGTTATAATCTAAGTGCATATATTCAGCGATTGTTTGAATATAGTTGGCGCCATTGCCATCTAATTTATAATCTACTAAGAATGCCGCTAAGAAAGTTGCAGAGTTCACGCCGAATTTTGGTTCTTGCGCGTGCGCTGCTTTACCGATGACTGTTAGAGTGATTTCGCCGTTGTTTTCAGCAAATTCGCCCTTCACGCCAGCTTTTTCGACGAAGGCATCAAAGGCCGCTTTTAAATCAGCTGCTTTTGCTTCAGCGTTGACTTTAATCACAGCTGTCGCATCCCCAGGAACCATGTTCGTACGTTGACCTGATTTGAAGCTTACTAGTTCAAAATCGCCAGCTTCAGCGTCGGCTTTGTTTGCGAAAGTCACTTCGTAAGATAAGATACCTTTTTCACCATTGATGATTGGGAATTGAGCATCTGGAGAAAAACCAACTTTAGGCATTTCTTCCACTTCCATGTAACGGTGGATGCCGACCCATTCGCTCTCTTCGTCAGTACCGAAGATGAAACGGATTTTTTTAGAAATTGGTAATTCTAGATCTTTAATGATCCGCATTGCGTAGTAAGCGGCGATTGAAGGTCCTTTATCGTCGGCTGAACCACGTGCAAATAATTTGCCATCTTTGATAACTGGTTCAAATGGATCAGTATCCCAGTTGTCATCAACTGGAACAACGTCAACGTGTCCTAATAATCCGAACATTTCTTCGCCGTCACCATATTCGATATGGCCTGCTACGTTTTCGATATTTTTAGTTACGAAACCATCGCGGTCACCAAATTCCAAGACTTTGCGTAAAGCGGCTGCTGGACCAGGTCCAAGCGGCTCTTCTTTTGTACCATGCTCGATATCGCGGATACTATTGATGCGGATCAAGTCGCCTAAGTCTTTTAGTAAATCGTCTTTGCGTGCTTCTACTTCTTTTTGCCAATCAATTGTCATTGTTTCATCCCTGCTTTCTTTTTTTTAAACAAGTTGTTAAACCTGTTAGTTTCATTAGAAAGGTCATGTCTAACTTTAGTTTCCATGTTTGACAGCTTCGAATAACTTTTTAAGCCAGTGAATCTTTTTCGCATTTATATGAAAATTTGACTCCCTCCACCACTTCACTAAAAAAACGCTTTTGCATGATGAAAGTGTTATTCTATGATTCCTAATTCCGCAGTTTGTTTCACCTCCCAAGGTAGCATTATACCGTATTTTTATTCATAAGTCATTGTGAAAAAACTGTCATTTAAAATTAATGAGTGATTTTTCATAAAAATTTGGGTATTCACTAAAAAAAAATTGTTATTCAAGCTGAGCCAAAATAGTTCTTCTTTTTATGACATGACATATTTAAATCCTACAAAAAGTATATCTGAGGTTGTATTCGTTTACAAATTATATTCTATTCATTTAACGGACTTATTTCTCATTTGTTTGTTATCTATCATTAATATTAAATTTTTGGTGCTTCACTACAATAACAAAAAAAAGATAGCCTACCAAAAGACTATCTTTTTCCAAAATCATATCTTATTTTAATCAAATATTCATTTAAGTGTTTTTTTATCGCTACCCTCCCACGATTTCAACTGTAGCCTTGGCCAGTGTCATCTTCGCCTGCGGGATTCTAAACGGCGAGCAAGAAATGTAATCGATCCCTAGCTCATTTAAAAAATCGATGGATTTCGGATGGGCCGCAGCTTCTCCGCAAATCCCAATCTTTAATTGCGGGTTAACTTTTCTCCCCCCTTCGATCGCCAGTTTCATCAAGGCGCCTACTCCTGCTTTGTCCAACACTTGGAATGGATCATCTTCAAAAATCCCCGCCTCAAGGTATTGCGTGACAATTCTAGGTGAATCATCTCGGGATAACCCCAGTGCCATCTGGGTCAAATCATTAGTACCGAAACTAAAGAAATCAGCATGCTGAGCGATTTGATCCGCCACAAAACAAGCTCTTGGAATTTCAATCATCGTCCCAATCTGATAATCCAAGGTCCGCTGATTGTCTCTTAAATTATTTTGGATTGCCTCTTCTATTGCTTGCCGTACGTGGGCAAATTCTCCCGCGTCAATGGTGAAAGGAATCATGATTTCCGGCTGAATGCTAAACTCCTGTTCTTCCGTCACTTCGCAAGCCGCTTCAATGATCGCTTCTGCCTGCATTTGATAAATTTCTGGATAGGCCACCCCTAAACGAAGTCCTCGGAAGCCCAGCATAGGATTGACTTCGGCCAGATTGTCAGTCTTACGTTTGACTTCATTGAAGGTTTTGCCTAATTCTTTAGCGACCTCACGACATTCTTCAGCGTTTCTAGGTAAAAATTCATGCAGCGGCGGATCTAATAGACGAATCGTTGTCGGTTTCCCGCCCGCGGCTTCATACATGTATTTGAAGTCCTGTTTCTGCACCGTCTTCAATTCCTTTAAAACCGCTAATCGTTCAGCCAAGCTGTCAGCTAGGATCAGGCGACGAAATTGCAATAAGCGGGTCTTTTCAAAGAACATGTGCTCTGTGCGGGCTAATCCGATCCCAACCGCTCCCAAAGCCATCCCTGTTTCGATATCGTTTGGTGTTTCAGCATTGGCACGGACCTTGATATCGGCGTGACGATCCCAAATCGTATGAAGCTCATCTAGTGCCACCGTGTGTCCGACCTCTTCCATTGGGATTTCACCGAAATACACCTTGCCGCTTGATCCATCGACGGAGAGAATCGTCCCTTCTTCGATCGTTTCGTCGGCAACCGTTGCTTGGTTTTCCTCTTCCATGACGATTAAGCGTTCACAGCCCACTACGGAGCAGATGCCCATTCCGCGAGCCACTACTGCCGCATGGGAAGTCATTCCGCCGCGGCTGGTAATCACGGCTTCACTGACCGCGATCCCTTCGATATCCTCCGGCGACGTTTCCTCACGAACCAACACCACTCTTTCTCCTCGCGCTTTTGCTTCAGTCGCCGCATCGGCTGAAAAATAAGCCGCTCCTGTTGCCGCTCCTGGGCTTGCTGCTAAACCTGACAAGAAAGAGACACGGTTTTTTAACGCTGTTTCAGCAAAATTCGGATGCAGGGCCGCTTCCAGATCTTTCCCTTCAATCCGGCTGACCAAGGTATCCTCACTGATGATCCCTTCTTTAAAGAAGTCTAATAAAATCGTCAATGCAGCTTTTGACGTACGTTTGCCGCTACGCGTCTGCAAAATAAATAATTTTTCTCTTTCAATGGTAAATTCCACATCCTGCATGTCTTGATAATGCGTTTCTAAGTTTTCACAGATCGCTTTTAACTGATTGAATTGTTCTGGCATGTCTTCGGCTAATACTTGGATCGGTTTTGGTGTCCGCACACCGGCTACTACATCTTCCCCTTGAGCATTGATTAGATATTCGCCGAACAAACCAGGGTCGCCTAAAGAAGGATTGCGAGAAAAGACTACCCCTGTCCCAGACGTCTCACCAAAATTTCCAAAGACCATTTCTTGGATATTGACTGCAGTGCCGAGATCATCGCTGATTCCATGCAAGCGACGATACGTTTTCGCCCGCGCATTGTTCCAGCTGCCAAAGACCGCTTCAATGGCTAAATACAATTGCTCGATTGGGTCTTGGGGAAACTCTCGCTGCAAGTTTTTTCGATAAAGCTCTTTGTACTCGCTTACAATTTGTTTCCAATGGTCGGCGGTCAACTCATTATCAAAGGACAAGCCGTTAACCTTTTTCAAGGCGGTGATTCGGCCTTCAAAGGTACTATTATCCAGTCCCATCACGACATTGCCAAACATTTGCAATAAGCGGCGATAACAATCATAAGCGAAACGCTCATTTTGACTGTTACTAGCTAAAGCCGCCACCGTTTGGTCGTTTAAGCCTAGATTCAAAACGGTATCCATCATCCCTGGCATCGAAAATTTCGATCCGCTCCGAACAGAAACTAATAAAGGATTTTTCAGATCTCCAAATTTTTTCCCCGTTTTAGCAGATAGTTGCTCGATTGCGGTCATTACTTGCGTCTTCAGCTCATCGGTCAACTGATCCCCATGATTCAAATAATACAAACAGGCTTCCGTTGTAACCGTGAAGCCTGTTGGAACTGGCAGTCCTAATTTCGTCATCTCGGCTAGGTTCGCCCCTTTGCCGCCAAGCAGATCCTTTTGCTCTTTTGATCCTTCTGAAAATAAGTAAACCCAACGATTCATATGCCTCTCCTTTTAAAAAAGTTTTATTTAAGTCTATTACAGTTTAATACGACGTTTATATAAAGTCAATAAGATGTTTATATAGATTTCCGGACGAATTAATGATTGCTATAAGGAGTTATTAGAACACATATAGAGCAGGCGAAAGTTTTAAACAAAAACTTTTGCTACCTAGCTGAAGAATCAAGTGGAACGCAAAAAAAAGAGCTGTAACAATATTTTGTTACAGCTCTCTGTCTATGGCGCTTGATTAAACGAATTGTGTCAAAATCAAAAGAAGTGTGATCGCGGCAGGCAATGCTTGGATCAGATAGATCGACTTGGTGACTGTTTTCCCACCGTATAAACCGACGATCAAAACAAAAAATTGCAGCACCATCAGCACCTTAAATTGTTGTTGTCCACTGAATAAAATCAGGCTGGCTAATAAGGACAAGCCCAGGCAGCCATTATAGATTCCCATATTTTTCAAAGCGATTTGCGCATTCGGCAATTTGACAAAGGACAGCGGCATCTTGAAAATATCTGCTTGTTTCTCCGCTGGTGAAAACATTTCTAAGCCCATGATGATTAGATGCAACAGGCCGATGATTCCTGAAAGCAATAGAATGATAGCTAGCATTCAAATGACCCCTTTATAGTTGATTTATCTACTATATCATCTTCCCCGCTATTTCTAATTAAAAATGCTTACTACAATTCTTCGATCACAAAGCCATGTTTGTTTAGCTGGTAATTCCCGTTCTCGTGATAATTTTGTCCAAATAAACGGCGGCCTTGTTTTGCGAAAATCAATTTTTCTCCTTCATTAAAGGTAGCAACAATCGTTTTTTCTTTATATTGACGGGTCAAGGAGAAGGTTTTTTTGTCGTCATCGTAATGCCATTCCATTGTTCCCAGACTAAAAACTTCCGAAAATTGTTTTCGCAAAGCGATCAATTGTTTGGTGAACGTATACAGCTCTTGATCCGGGTCTTCCCAATCCATACAGACACGACAGCCTGGGTCCATTTCTCCTTCAAGTCCGGCTTCTGTGCCGTAAAAAATACAAGGAGTGCCTTTTTGGATAAACATAAAAGTCAACGCGCTCCGCAACAGCTCCTTGTTCCCTCGACAAAGGGTCAACAGCCGAGGGGTATCGTGGGAATCCAGCAGATTAAAGCTGACTTCATTGGTCTGATCACGATACAAAAGCTGCTGGCGATTCATGCCAAAAATCATTTGCGAGATCGTGATGGATTCTTCCACAAAGAAAGCTTTGATACTGTCAGTAAAGGCATAATTCATCACGGCGTGGAATTCGTCGCCTTCCAGCCAGCGTTGGGAACTGTGCCAGATTTCCCCTAAAATATACAAATCTTCTTTTTGCTGCAAGACCGCCTGACGAAATTCTTTCCAAAAGTGATGATCGACTTCATTAGCAACATCTAAACGCCAGCCGTCAATATCAAATTCACGAATCCAATAAGTCGCGATCGCTAAAAGAAACTCTTGGACCTCCGGATTTTCTGTATTTAGCTTCGGCATATTGGGCACAAAACTAAAGGTATCGTAATTCAAATTTTCTGCTTGCTCCGAGCCGGGGATCGGAGTGTACCGCGGCGGAAAGGAATCAATGTGGAACCAATCTGCGTAAGAAGAGTCGGCTCCATGCAAGATAACATCCTGCCATTGGTGAGAACTGGCCCCTAAATGATTGAAGACGGCATCTAGCATCACCCGCATGCCTCGTTCGTGGGCCTTTTCAACTAATTCCCGGAAGACCTGCTTGTTGCCAAAATGCGGATCGACTTCATAATAATCCACTGTATCGTACTTGTGATTGGAGGGGGCGGTAAAAATCGGACACAAATAGATACCGGTAATCCCTAAATCCTCCAAATAATCCAGCTTATCGATCACTCCTTGAAGATCACCGCCAAAAAAATTTCCCCGTGTCGGTGCTTCACTGCCCCAAGCTAAGACAGCTTCCGGATCGTTGGAAAGATCGCCATTATAGAAACGTTCAGGAAAAATCTGATACCAAACCGTTTGGGGCACCCAATCAGGGATTTTAAATCGATCAATCTCTTGAAAATAGGGCATACGAAAGTATAAATTGTCATGGCTCAAACGGTATTCCTCGTGCTCAAAAATCCCTTGATCCGTATAAAAAACCGAATTCCCTTGAAAATCGGTAATGCAAAAAGCATACGCCAATCGACGATGGGTTGCCGTTACCTCGATCTCCCAATAATCATGAGTGTCAGTCGTATACGCCTTTCTCATCGCTTGCTGCTTTTTGTACCATTTTTCTGCACCAAACGTATAAAAATCACCGCTGATCAAGCCCACGGATTTTATCTCGTTGCGTGCCGTCTGCAGACGAATCCGCATGAGATCCTTTTTGTATAAATAGGCGAATTCGCTTTCTGGGCGATGGTAAATCGCTGCATGATTCAAATCCTCACCTCCAACTTATTTCTACTATTGTATCAAAAGCACTCCGCCTACTCCAATTGTAGCCTCGCAAGTGTTTCAACCCCAATTTTCTTTTTAAATATGCTACTATAATAGGAGAAGAGATATTTTCTTCACCTCGTTTATCGAGGATCACTCCAGGGCGTAGCATGTTTGGGGAAGCGGCTGCGTCCGTATTTTTTTGACATGACTAAAAAAATCTGGTTTAATAAAATTAATCATAAATGAAACGAGGGATTATGCCATTGAAAATCTAAGCGAATGTTGGAAACTGCAAACCGATCTTTTTTCAAGGGATCAGTGGGCAGATTTTCAGGATTGGCTTAGCCTTTCAAGGGTGTAGTCTCTTTTTTGTCCGCTTTCCCGCTATGTGGAATGAGCCTAAAGGACCTGACTCTCCTTTCCTCCTGAAAATTTGCCGCATTCTTACTTGAATGATCGACAAGTAAAGGAGGAATTTTTTTATGGGAACTATTAAACTAACCCATCTTACTTTTGGCTTTGATAAGCAGTTGACCTTGCTTTTCGATGACGCCAATCTGACGATCGACAGCAGCTGGAAATTAGGCTTAGTCGGTCGCAACGGTCGTGGCAAAACCACCTTACTCCAGCTATTATTAGGCAACTACCCCTATCAAGGAGAAATTCAATTTCCGCTGCGACCAGTCTATTTTCCCGCGACAGTCGCGGATCATGAACAGCTGACTTATTATGCCCTCTTAGAAGTGGCGGAGTTTGAATTATGGGAATTGGAGCGGGAAATGAACCTGATCCAGCTAGACCCGCAAGTCCTTTGGCAACCGTATCAAACACTTTCCGGCGGAGAGCAAACGAAGGTTTTGCTGGCATTATTATTCACCCAAGCCGACTTTTTCCCTTTGATCGACGAACCGACCAATCATTTAGATATAAAAGGACGTAAGCATGTCGCAGATTATTTGCAGCGCAAGGACGGCTTCATCGTCGTCAGTCATGACCGGCAATTTTTGAATCAAGTTACCGATCATACGCTGGCGATTGAAAAAAGCCAGCTAGTGCTTTATCAAGGAAATTTTGCAACTTACGAAGAACAAAAAAACTTGCGGGATGAATTTGAACTCGCCCAAAATCAAAAAATCAAAAAGGAAGTCGGGCGTTTGAAAAAGACCGCCGCTGAAAAGGCCGAATGGTCCCGCTCACGAGAAACCGACAAATACGGCAAACCCTCTGAAAAAGGCAGCGGCGGCGTATTTGACACTGGAGCGATCGGCGCCCGAGCGGCCCGAACCATGAAGCGTTCGAAAAATATTGAAAATCGAATGTACGATCAAATCGAAGCGAAGGAAGGCCTGTTAAAGGATTTAGAGGACGTTGATCGCTTGACGATGAACTATCACGAGAGTCGTCATGGACAGTTGTTGAAAGTTGAAAAACTCTCACTGAGTTATCCGGAGCAATCGCCGCTCTTTGTTCCACTGTCCTTTGAATTAGCTCGTGGGAAAATTGCGGCTTTGACCGGTCCAAACGGGATTGGTAAATCAAGCGTGCTGCATTATTTACTAGGGACCTTTACCGGCGAAGCTTCCGGAGAGCTCTTGCGGCCAAGTGTTAAGATCAGTTATGTGCGGCAAAATTATGAGAACAATCACGGGACCTTGCAAGACTTTGCCGAAGAAAATCAGCTTGATTATTCTGCTTTTTTGAATAATTTGCGAAAGCTTGGCATGGAACGCAATGTCTTTCAAAATCGGATCGAAGAAATGAGTATGGGGCAACGGAAAAAAGTCGAACTGGCAAAATCTTTAGCTCAGACTGCCGAGCTTTATATTTGGGACGAGCCGTTAAATTATCTGGATGTCTTCAATCAAAAACAATTGGAAGAACTTTTATTAAGTGTCAAACCGACGATGCTATTAGTCGAACACGATCAGACCTTTTTAGAGAATATCCAAGCGGAACAGATTTTGCTAGATAGAACGACTTTGTGAAGTCGGACATAGCTATACCTGCTGTAAAACGATTTATTCATATGAAAATTTTATCTTTTTATTATAAGGGGAACATAAACAAGCCTGCTTCAGAAAATACTTTCTGAAGCAGGCTTGTTTTATCTTTTTTATCCGAAAGCTTGCTCGGTTCTTGAGATGATCTCGTCTTGTAGGGCTTTTTCCAAATTATTAAAGTAATCACTGTAGCCCGCCACCCGTACGATCAAGTTCTCGTATTCTTTCGGGTGTTGCTGAGCTTTCACCAATGTTTCTCGATCGATCACATTGAATTGGATATGGTGACCATCTAGGGCAAAGTAGCTTCGCACTAATGATGCCATATTGGTGATTCCAGCTTCGCCAGCCACGACACTTGGCGTAAATTTCTGATTCAGCAGAGCGCCGCCGGTTTTGGTTTGGTCGATCTTAGATGCCGATTTAATGACAGCGGTCGGTCCATTGCGATCAGCACCTTTTTCTGGCGAGATTCCATCTGGCAACGGAATTCCTTTGTGGCGGCCGTTAGGTGAAGCTTCCATCACTTGACCAAAATAGACATGACAGGTGGTTGGTAAAAACTCAACGACCGTTTTCGAACCTTTTGGCGTTGTCCGGCCGGCGATCACCGCTTGCAAGGATTCCGCTACGTTTCTTAACAGTGAATCAGCGTATTCATCGTCATTGCCGTATTTCGGTGTTTCATTGTAGACTCGATCATAAATTTCTTCATAATCTTCAAAATCAGCTTCACAGGCAGCTAATAATTCCGCCATCGTCATGGTCTTTTCTTCGAAGACATTGTGTTTGATGGCCGCCAATGAATCAGTGATTGTCGCGATACCGACACATTGGATGTAGCTGGTGTTGTAACGGGCCCCACCGGCGTTGTAGTCTTTGCCGACTTTGATACAGTCATCAGACATCACCGAAAGTAGTGGCACAGGCATAAATTCCATGTACATCCGCTCGATCATATTGTTGCCGGCGACTTTGACATCCACCACGTATTGCAATTCCTTGTGGAAGGCTTCAAAGACTTCTTCATAAGAATTCATTAGGGTGAAATCCCCGACATCGATCCCGATCTGCTTGCCAGTGTAATGATCATACCCACGATTCATCGCCAGCTCAAACACCTTAGGAATATTCAAATAACCAGTCAGCACATAAGCTTCCTTGCCTGCCACACCGACCTCGACACAGCCGGAGCAAATGCCGCTTTCCCGGGCGTCATCGACGGACTTGCCAAGGTAGCTCAATTCCGCCAAGATGGCTTCGGAATTATACATCGCTGGTTGGCCCCAGCCTTTACGAGAGACTTTCAAGGCTTCACGCAAGAATTTTTCCGGTGACTTGCGGGAGATTTGAACATTGGAGCTTGGCTGTAATAGCTTCATTTCATCCATGACTTCCAAAATCAAATAACTGACATCGCTGACACCGCTTGTGCCGTCGGGCCGCAACGCTCCCGTATTCAAATTACAAAAATCCGTATAAGTGCCGCTTTCCTTCAAGGTGATCCCGACTTTTGGCGGCGCCGGCTGATTGTTGAATTGAATCCAAAGATTTTCTAATAACTCCCGTGCTTCTTCCCGCGTCAAGCGGCCCGCTTCAATGTCCTTTTCATAGAAAGGCTCTAAATGCTGATCTAGCTTCCCTGGGGAATAAGCATCCCAGTTGTTCATCTCAACGGTGATCCCAATGTGAGTGAACCAATACATTTGGATCGCTTGACGGAAGGTTTGCGGCGCATGTTCTGGAACCACATCACAGACCTCGGCTAATTCCAATAATTCCTGCTTCCACTGGAGATCCGTTTCTTGTTCCGCCAACTCACGACATTCCTGTGCGTAGCGCTTGCCGTAGACGATCATGCCCTCACAGACTAGCTTCATGCCTTCCAGCTCTTCCCGTTTATTCAAGGCTTCCATGTCGTTGTTGTAATCTAAATTGTCGATCTCTTGCTGGATGTCGGCTTTAAAATCGGCGAAGCCCTTTTGATACATTTTCCCATCCGCTACCGTGTGGCCCGGCCCTCGCTGCATCAAAAATTCTGTATACAGCCCGCCTTCAAACAACAGGTGCCATTCCTTTGGCAATAAGCGGTTCATCCGCGTCATCATAGCCCGATCATGCCAATAAGGAATAATCACTTCCTCTTGGATCCGGCGATCTTCCTCGCTGACTTTGAAGAACACTTTTTCCCGGTTGTTCATATTATCAAAGTCTTCCAATGTATGACAGCACAATTCCGGGAAGGTCGGCGCCGCCCACGGCTTATCACCTTTTTCCCCTAAAACCAACGAACCTTTTTCAATATAATTCGTCCGATTTTCCATGATGTACTTGAAAGCTTTTCCTCGTAAAACCGGCGCCGAAACCTTGCCTTCCCACTTTTTGTAGGCTTCCGTCAGTAAAACCGCCCGCTCCATGGAAATACTTGGTGTACATTCCTTGTCGCTGATCTCTCGTAAACGCTTGATCCGTTCTGTGCTTCCTCTTCTCGTTGGTTCCAGTGTTAATTCCACCATCAATCTGTTCCTCCTTATTGAATTGAGTTTTCTTATGTTTTATCCGCCGATCGTGACTTGATAACCCGCGTCTTGATAGACTTTTTGCAAGGCTTCCACCTGTTCTTCTGAAGGCTTTTTAAAATTTTGTGTACAGACTCTTTTAAGTCGTTCATATTTATCGCGGCCAAAATCATGATAAGGCAGCAGCGATATTTCACTGACATGAATTTTTTCTTTCGCCAGCCACTCAATGATCGCCTCTGCATCGACTTTCGCCGCATTAACATCATCTAATAAGATCAAACGCAAATTGATCTCCGCTTGCTGCTGGGATAAGAACCGGAGATTTTCTAACACCAATTGATTGCCAACGCCAGTATAAAGCTTATGATTATGTGAATCCATGAACTTTAGATCATATAAAAATAAATCCGCATAGGGTAAGATCTGCCGATAATTCTCCGTTGGCGCTACGCCGCAAGTATCGATCGCCACGGAAATTCCTAGACGCTGACACTCTTTCGCCAGCTCCACTACGTAATCCATATCTTGTGCCATTACTTCTCCACCAGAAAAGGTCACACCACCACCCGATTGGTCGTAAAAAATTTGATCCGCTTGGATCTTCTTGACCAGCTCACGCAGGGAATAATCTTTCCCGATCGTTTCTTCTTTTCCGTATTTGTTCAGCATGATCTCTGGAGCGTAGGCTTGACTTTCAGGATTGTGACACCATTCACATCTAATGGGACACCCTTTGAAAAAAATCGTTGTCCGAATCCCTGGACCGTCATGGGTCGAAAATTTCTGAATATTAAAAATCGTCGGCTTTTTCACGTGCTTCCCTCCCACCTCCTATTATAGAGACGTCGTCGAAAAGTTGCAACCGCTTTATTCATTATGATGAATCTATTAGTTTATTTTCGGTAAACTATTTCATTTCAATGATTGTTGGTAATTTTCCTTTTTTCAGTTATACTAAGAAATAATTACTTATGTTGAGGAGGATCCAGATGAATATTGGTGAAAAGGTGAAAGCTCTGCGGAATGAGCGGGGAATGACCCTTAAACAGCTTTCAGAAGCAACCGGTCTGTCTACGGGTTTCTTGTCACAATTTGAACGCGGTATCACCACCATCGCGGTGGAGCATCTAGCCACTATCGCTGACTTATTCAAGGTAAAGATCAATTACTTCTTTGAAGAAGAACGTGAAAGCGAGCCCATCGTTCGCGGCTATAATCAGCCGGTGATCCACCAGCTAAATAATATGATCTACAAACAACTAAGCCGGTCCCCGCAAGACAAAAAAATCGCGCCAAAAATGATTGAGATCATGCCTCACGAAAAACGTGAGCTGCCTACGACTTATCCCCATCAAGGCGAAGAATTTGTCTATATAATAGAAGGAATCCTGACTTTAGTGATCGAAGAAAAGACCTATCAGCTTTATCATGGGGATTCAGCGCATTATTTTTCCACTATCAACCATAATTGGGACAACGAAACCAATAGTATCGTCAAATTTATCGTGGTCCATTATCCGAATGATTACTAAAAAGTCGCTTGATCATTGATCAAGCGACTTTTTAGTTTGAAACACAGATTCCAAAATTCATATCCCTGATAAAGACCGCGTTCGACTTATCCATCTCTTCAGTAAGTGCCTTTTCGAGGCTTTCTAACTCTCTTTTAGTCGCAATTCCGGCTTGGATTATTCGTTCTTCCATCATTTGTAGCAGCCAAGCAAGGTCACTTCCTGTTTCCGCTGTTTGTAAAACGGCTTCCGCTTCTAGATTTTTTACCTTGAGACCGGCTTTCGTAAATAACGAATACATTTCTGAGCCAATATGAATATTTCCCTGCTCGCTAGCAACTGTTTGCCAAACATATTGTTGAGCTTTTGTATGCAAAGGAAAAGTGGTTGCTGAAGTTTCAGCAACCATTGCATCGCTTTCTTGAAAAACCATCCGGCCATTTGATTTTAAGATCTTTGTTAACGCTTCAATAGCCTGAAATAGGTTAGGTAAGTACATCAAAATTCGTCGCCCGATAATCAGATCAAAAGTTCCAAGCTCCTTGGCAGCATTTTCAATAGGCATAGCGACAAATTGGACATTCGTTACGTTCTCTTCAGCCGCTCTTGTTTGAGCTATTTGAATCGATGCAGCATTGACGTCTATCCCAATAATCTCACCTTTACCGTTTATCAACTCAGAAGCCAACAAACTGACTTCACCAGAACCACAACCAACGTCTAAAATTCGCCAACCTTCCTTTATTCCTGATTCTAATAACAATTTTCGCGTAAACTTATTTCTCTCACTCACCACCGGATCTCCTCTCTTTAGAAATGCTCTCTAATAGTTTTTCAAATACTTTTTCTAAACGCCGCTGCGAACAATGAAATAAGGCTGGATTATACTTAGTCAGCACCTCTTCACCGAAGGAGCGTGCTTCAATATATTCTTGGTAGCGAATCTCTAATTGTAACGCTTCAATGTGCGGCTGATTCCCATAAAATTTAGTAATAAAACCGCCACGAAAGGGCTGATTATTAGAAACGGCATAGTCTTCCGCTTCTAATAACGAGGTTACTAATTGACGAAATTCCGCGCTTGAGCTTTGGTCTGTCTGATTCCCCACCACTAGATCTGCCGGTCTAATGCCCACTTGGTTGGGGTATTCAGCAAAACTATGAAGATCTAAAAGATAAACCTTCTGATAAAATTGCCTTTTTGTATTTATCAACTCTTGTAACGCTTGATGATAGGGCCAATAATAGTTTGTTAAGCGCTCCTCGATGGTTTGCGGCTCTAATTGCTGATCGTATAATTTATGCCCAAAAGTATTGTACTGATAAACTACACTAGTTTGGTAATCCTGCCCGAACATCTGACTCCCGCGATTTGGGTCCGCAACATAACGATTCACCTGATTTTCAATAACTGTGCACCCTTTAGCTACTAGAAATTCGTACAATTTTGGTAAAAACCAATCTGTATTCGCCAAGACTGCCTCTGAATATAAACTTTTTTTCATTGTCTCAGGGAGCCAAGTTCCACTATGGGGGAGACTGACAACCATTGGATAAGTATTTCTTTCTTTGTTATGGATCAGGAACGGCTTCATTTTAACCCACCTTCTACACTTCTTAGCCACTATAGTAACAAAAAGATGTTATGGTTAGCAAAAGTAACCGAAGGCTTTCTCAGATTTGCTACCAACATACGATTCAAACTGGCTATAAAAAAACAGGTAAGGATTTCCCCTTGCCTGTTTTTTAAATCATTATTTTTCTAACGCGGTCAAACGTTTATACATCTCAATTAACTCTTGCGTCAAACCTAAGTAAGAAATGGCGTTCATTAAATGATCTTGACTATGGACCATCAATAACGTGATTTCTGCATTATTTCCACTAGCCTCCGCTGTAAGCAGACTAGTCTGAGTATTATGAGCCTCAACTAATGCTTCGTTTGCGGCCTTCATCCGCTCCTCCGCTTCAGCAAAATTATTCTCTTTAGCTGCTGCTAAGGCTGCCACTGCTTCACCTTTTGCATTTCCTGCATTCATAATCAAGCCCATTACTACTTGTAATTGTTCGTCGTTCATTTTTTGGTTCCTCTCGTTCTTAGATTTCATCGAAGTTGAAGCTGTCAAAGTCGATTTCTTCCGTCTCCAATGCTTCCATTTCCTTTTCTTCACGAATATACTGATCGTCTAACACTTTAATAAACGGATAGTACACAGCCATTCCTAAGACAATCAATAAGGCCTGTAAAACCGATGCCTGCCAGCCGCTGACTAAGAAGCCAGAGATGATCGGTGGCGTCGTCCATGGCAATTGAATCCCATTTGTATAATTGACGATTCCCCAATCCATCGCAAAGTAAGAAATAATGATATTGATAGTAGGAACTAGCGCGAAAGGAATTAAAAGGATTGGATTCAATACGATCGGCAATCCAAAAATAATCGGTTCATTGATCCCAAAAATACTTGGAACTAATGACAGCTGGGACAATTTTTTCACCCGTTGACTCTTACAGAAGATCACCATCACTAGGATTAATGACAAGGTTGAACCACCACCGCCAAAAGTCGCGAACATATCTTGGAATTGTCCAGTGATGATATTCGGGATTTCATGCCCGTCTTTGAAGGCTTGCATATTTTCCACTGATAATGCCCGTAAAACTGGATTGAAGACCGCACCTACAACACTGCTTCCGTTGATCCCGAAGAACCAGAAGAAATGTAAGAACAAGTAGGCGATGATCATGGCACCTAACGTATTGCCTAAGCTTAATAATGGCGTTTGTAAGAATTTGAAGATGACATCTTGCAAGTTCCCCATTGATGTTAAGGAAACCAGCCAGTTAAGAACAAACATGATAGTGATAACTACAAAACTTGGAATCAAAGCTTCAAAAGATTTTACTACGGTCGGCGGCACACCTTCTGGCATTTTGATCGTCCAACCGCGACGAATCACTGCTGCGAAAATACGTGTTGAGACTAACGCGATAATCATTCCTAAGAACAAACCGCTTGAACCCATCCATTTTAACGGTAGGCTAGTTACTTCATACACTTGTGTACTATTTTCTGGTGTAAATAGGGTCGTGTATGGGGTTAAAATGAAGAAAGAAACAAGTGCTAAGGCAGCTGATTGGATCGCATCGATTTCTAATTGGCGTCCCAAGCTGTAGGCGATCCCTAAGACCGCTAAGATCGTCATAACATCAAAACTTGCGGAAGCCGGTACTGACATTAAAGATTCCCAGTTTTTCCCTAAGATCGGAGAAATCATTTCATTCCAATTAGGTATCGGGAAATTCGCCAGCAGTAAGAAGAAGGAACCCACGATCAATAAGGGCGTAGAAATCAAAAAGCCATCTCGAATAGCAATCAAATATTTATTCTCGCCAATGACTTTCGCTAAAGGAGTCAGAATTTTTTCCAACCAGTTTAAAAACTTTTGCATCTTTTTTTCCTCCAATCGTTCATGAACTATTTTTTATTTTGTTTGATTAATTTTAAAACTTCTTTCATCGCTTTTTCGCCGTCCATCATTCCGTAGATCTCTGGTGCGATCACAGCCACTGGAATTCCTTGCGGTGCGAAGCGCTCCTTTGTTTTTTCCAATAAAAATTTCACTTGTGGTCCTAAAAGGATAGCCACCGGCTTTTCCTTCTCTACCACTTCCTGCGAACGGGCTACTGGAAACGCAGTAATTTGTAGCGGCATATTATGTTTATCCACGACTTCCATCATTTTATTGACCATAATACTGGTTGACATCCCTGCATCGCAGAATAGATAAATTTGTTTTTTGTTCATCGTTTTCACGCTCCTATTTTTTTTACTCTTTTTATTCTATTGGTGCTTTGATCCGTTTTTCATATGCTGCTAACCACTCTTGCGTGATTGGCTGAATCTCGGTCGTATGGTTAGCGCCCATGTTTGCGATAAAGATTTGTGCCTCTGCTTGATTGTTGCCGACGCTGAAGGTGAATTCAACATTCGTGGCCACGCCCCATTCGCCTTGAGTATTCATAGCGATCAACGAGAAGGCCCCAGCTTTCCCATAGCGGTCGGTCAGTTTATCGTGAAATTCGTAGACCGCTTTATCACAAGCGGCTTGTGGTGTGAAGCCTTCACCCATCAAGCGAACGATCTCGTAAGATAAACAGCCTTTCATCAAATCTTCCCCAAGACCGGTCGCTGTTGCGCCGCCGATCTCGCTATCGACATAAAAACCTGAACCAGATAATGGTGAGTCCCCTACACGACCAGGTTTTTTCATAAACAACCCAGAGCTGGAAGTTCCAGCAGTCATGGTACCTGTTTGATCCAACGTGATAGCTCCAACTGTATCGTGGCCATCGTAAGGATTCAAATTGTTCTCATGAATTTCCTTCAAGCGTTTTTCCCAAATCTTATGTGCCCGCTCTGTTAACATGCTTTTGCGTTCAAAGCCTTCCAACATCGAATATTTCGTCGCACCTTCGCCTACGCGGAAGCTGTTGAACTTGTCTTTACTGAGCTTACGCGCAACAGAGATTGGATTTTTGACATCCGTGATACCTGCGACTGCGCCAATCTCGAACGTATCGCCATGCATAAAGGCAGCATCCATCTCAAGAATCCCTTCAGCATTTGGCAAACCGCCAAAGCCTACGGATTTATAATATGGATAATCCTCCACTGTTTTGATCAATGTTTCTACTGCATCACCGGCTGATTGCTGCTTTTCTAATAATCGCAGTGCTTCGATCACGCCGTCGTGTGCCATACGCCATGTGGCAATTGCTCCCCACGCCATTGCTTTACCCCTCTCGTTACCGTTTACATTTCTAAAATCTGTCACCATTATAAATAGTATATACTGTTTTGTATATACTATATGGGAAATTTTTTTATTTTTTTTAAGCGTTTTCTAAAGGAACGCGATTTTGATCAAATAAAAAAGACCTAGCAAACACTGCTAAGTCTTACATTTGTTATCTTTCAGTTAACGCCAAGATCCCCCGCATGTAGATTTCCATATTCAATAATAAATCTTTTTCATCCATGTATTCATCTTGATTGTGGGCGATGCCCTTTTGCCCAGGAAAAGATGGACCAAAAGCAACGATGTTAGGTACAAAGCGCGCGTAGGTAGCCCCGGTCGTGGTGACGGGTGTACCGTCTAAGCCAGTCGCATCTTCGTAGACCTTCGATAGTAACTGAACATTCTCATTCTCTTTAGGAAAATGATTGCTCTTGATCCGTCGCACGATGTTTAACTCACTTTCAGCTGGCAAATGTTTTTTTAAAGCTTCCGTTACTTCCTCCTCGGTATAAGAAACGGGATAACGAATTGCCAGTGACAATGCTAGCTGATTGTTTTTTTTACGAAGTTCGTAAGGCGTGACCTGCAATTTTCCACTGTCCGCGTCAGAAAAATCGATGCCTAATCCCTCACCAGTATGTTTTTCAGCTAAGCTGGTAACCAGCCACGCAAAATACTCCTTCAGCTTTCCGCTGACTAATTTTTCTTCCGTGATTTTTTCTGCTAACAAGGTAATCGCATTTTTCCCAAGCTCCGGCGCATTGGAAGGTGCGCGTTTTCCTGTGACCTGCAGTTTTTCCCCCTTGATCGTAACCGCTAGCTCGTCAGGCACATGATCACGGGCTTGATCACCGATGAACTCACCTAACATTTCCAGCTCAGTGGCCGCAAAGGAAGTCAAAATCTCATAATTGACGATGCCTCGTTCTCCATAGACGACCGGGTATTTACAGTCTGGTGTAAAGCCGAAAATCGGCGGCTTTTCTTCACTTAAATACAGCGGGATATCTGAACTGCCGCTTTCTTCATCGGTGCCGAATACAATCCGAATCGTTTTCTTTAACGGAATATCTAGGTCTTTCAATAGTTTCAAGCCAAATAAACAAGCCATGATCGGTCCTTTATTGTCTAATACGCCACGACCATAAAAACGCTCCGCCTGTTTGCTTAATTGAAACGGAGGGAATGACCAGCCCTCGCCAGCCGGCACGACATCTAAATGACCGACGACCCCGATGTACTCTTCAGCTTCTCCCCACTGCGCAAAACCCACCGCATCATTGACGATCTCTGTCTTGAAGCCATAGCTCTCCGCCAATCCCATCACAACCTCTAGCGCTTCTTTCGGTCCTTCGCCAAAAGGGGCGTGTTCAGCTGGTGTCCCCTTGACACTTGGGACGCGCATTACTTGATCAAGATCGTGATAAAATTGCTCCTTGTTTTCTGCGATAACTTGTTTAAAATCAATTGCCATGAAAAAGCCTCCTAGTGACCGTAGCGGGTCAGTGTTGTTTTAAAAACATAACGATCGGAACGATAATAAGAAATATCATAAAAAATCGGCGTCGCGTCTAAGGCATAGGTCACTGAATATACTTGTAGCAAAGGGTCCCCCATCGGCACGTCTAATAATTTTGACAGCTCCGGTTTGACTAAAATCGCCTCGACCTCTTGATGAGAATAGGCAATCTCTGTTTTTTGTTCCAGTAGCTTAAAGAGTGAGCCGTTGAAATCTTCTTTTGTCAAACCTTCAACATATTCTTCAGCGAGGTAAATTTTTTCCACTGTCATCGGTTCCTCATCAAGAATCCGGCGGCGGACTAATTCATAAATCGGTTGATCTTCTTCCAATTGTAAAGCGCTTAAAATTGCTTCCGCCGGTTCCGCGACTTTTTCAAAGGAAATGACTTCCGTTCGACTCGTTTTTCCATAAGCCTTGGCAGCTTCGGTAAAGCCTTGCAGGCCCGAGCGGCCACTTTGGATCTTCGGCTGAGTCATGACATAGCTGCCTTTGCCGCGGCGTTTGACGATAATATTTTTACTGATTAAATCGTCGATGGCTTTGCGGATCGTCAGCCGGCTGCAGCCAAATTCTTTGGCTAAATCGTATTCTGACGGCAATTTTTGTGAGCTGACATAGACTCCGTCATGAATCCGCTGTTCGATCTCGGCAGAAACCTGATCAAATTTTGCCTTGGTCGTTTTTTTCTCTTCCATGGGATCTCCTTTTTTAATTTTCGATTGATAACTGAATCATTTCTTCAACATTTTTATTCTAACATATTTACGTCAGGTATATACCTTATAGTATATACTATAAGCATGATTTTAAGAATTTCAATCATTCTCAGATTTTTTTTACTGACAAAACAGACAGCTCTAATGAGAAACAAATCCTTCCAAACCTTTCTTTCTATCCCCATTTCGCTTATAATACCTTCAGGTGATTTTATGAATACAATAGATGCAACGGAAATCGTTGACAAAATGAGCAATCAAAAAATAAATTATGATCGCGTGCTGCACAAAATGATTCAGGCGTGGGAAAAAGACGCAGTCCGGCCCCGTATCCTGATCCATTCTTGCTGTGCGCCCTGCAGTACCTATACATTAGAATTTTTGACCCAGCACGCGGATGTCACGATCTTTTTCTCTAATTCCAATATCCATCCAGAAAGTGAATACCAACGACGCGTACTCGTCCAAGAAAAATTTATCAACGATTTTAACGCCGCAACCGGCAATCACGTGGATTTAATCGTTGATGATTACAAACCCAACGAATTCATCCAATTGATGCAGTCGCAAAACTTGACGGAAGAACCGGAAGGCGGCAAACGCTGTACGGCTTGCTTCAATATGCGGTTGGATTTAGCTGCAAAGGAAGCTGTAGAACGCGGCTATGATTACTTTGGCAGTGCCTTGACGATCTCGCCGAAAAAAAATAGCCAATTAATCAATCAAATCGGCATGGATATCCAAAAAATCTACAACACAAACTACCTACCAAGCGATTTCAAGAAAAATTCTGGTTATCAGCGTTCGATTGAAATGTGCAAAGAATACGATGTCTATCGCCAATGCTACTGCGGTTGTGTGTTTGCCGCTAAACAACAGGGCTGTGACTTAAAAACAATTAATAAAGAAGCCAAAGCATTTGTGAAAGAACACCAAAAAACGGAGACAGCAAAATAAGCTGTCTCCGTTTTTCTATTAATCAAACTAGCTAACCCAATAGTTCCTCTAGCACCTGCAGCACCCCCGATTCATCATGGGAAGGGGCACGGTGCTTCGCCGTGGCCAATACCTCTGGACTACATTCTTTCATAGCATAGCTATTTTCCGTCAGCGCCAGCATTTCCAAATCATTATTGGCATCGCCAAAGGAAGCCAACTGATTGGACTCAAGCCCCCATTCATCTAACAAGCGTTTGATTGCGCGCCCTTTCGTCACTCCGGGAATAATAATGTCGATACTGCCGTGTCCGCTAGTAACCGCCGTGATCTCACCGGCAAAAGCGTCGTTTAAATGCTCAGCAATCTCATACGTCTTTGCCACTTCGACATCTAGCGCGAATTTCACGATTGGATCATTCGGCAATTCATCAAAACTTTCTACTTCTTCCAACTCATAGCTATAAATACGAGCGAATTTTTTAAAAATTTCGCTGGCGCTCGTCAGCATATAGGAAGACTTGATACCGCATGCCACAAACTCCAGATCATGATCGCCTTCAATTAAGAAAGTCGTAATTTTTTCGGCTAATTCCTTTGAAAAATGCTGCTCCTGCTGCAAGCCTTGGTCGTCAAAGACTAGCGCGCCATTTTCCGAGACATAGGTGATATCAGGATAGCCCTTAAAAAAAGAACGTAATTGATAATACTGATTCCCGCTGGCGACAATGAAACGCACGCCTTGTTCCTGCATTTTAGCGAAAACTTTTTCGAAACGGGGACGATCATAATCATTTTGACGGTTTAAAAATGTGCCATCCATATCTACCGCGACTGCCTTAATCATTTGTTTCCTCCTTGTTCCTAGTTAGGAATTTTATTCACTTACTCATTTTCAAATCTCTTTTGTTGGGTCCGAAATTGCTTGGGTGTTTGATTGTAGCGTTCTTTAAAGAGCTTGCCAAAATAGCTAGGGCTTTGGAAGCCGCAATCTAAGGCGATCCGATCCACCGTCTGCTGGGTGTTCAGCATCATGGCCACCGCTAGTGACATACGGTAATCGTTGATATATTCCATTGGCTTTTTTTGCGTGAAACGGGCAAAAATGCGAAAACATTCCGAGCGGCTGATGCCAGTCGCTTCGCACAACCGCTGGATCGTCAAACGGTTCATATAATTTTTTTGAATGTATATCATGATCGCCTTGATCTCTTCTTCATACTTGATTGCTCGCTTGGTCAAGGTTTGATCCTGTTCCAGTAAATAATGGAATAATTGGTCCCAAATCAGACTCAATTGGGCGACGATTCGTAGTTCATAGCCGATTTTTTCACGCTCCTCTTTCGCTAAAGCCAACAGCAGCGGACGCAATTTTTCTGCGATCGTCGTATCTTTCACTAGCTTGGTCCCTAAAAATCCCGTATCACTTAAACTTTGAAAATACTTCTGCTGCACAGCACCTGCCACGCCGCCGGTTAATAAATCCGCTGAGAAAACCATTGTCAGCATGCGGGCTTCGGGATTTTTTTCACTTAGGACAGCGCCATGAAGCGTGTTGGAATAAACCACCATGCAATCCCCCGCCGTCAAGGCAAAGCGCTGGTCGTTCAAGCGATAGTCGATTTCTCCATCCAGCATGACATTCAGCTCGATGGTCTCATGCCAATGATAATTCAAGCTTTGCCCCACCTTGTCATTAAAATCGTCGTAGCAGAATTCAAAGGGAAAGGAGCTGTCGGAAAAGGCCATCAGTTCTTTTAGATTGGTATCTAGCGCTGATTGTTTCGCAAACATTTTTATTCCTTTTCGAAACTATTTTAATAGTATTTAACGAAAGTATAGCGCATTCATTTGAAAAATGAAACTATTTTTATATTTTATTTATGGAATTACAAATTGTTCGACCTGATAACAGTCCAGGATCACCAATAATTGATAGATCCTCTGCAATTTTGGCAGCACCACAAATAAACGCGAAAGAATCTCCTTCCATTCCGCTTCCGTAAAATAATCATAGAAATAATAGCAGTAGCGCTTCATTGTCTCTGTCGCGCCATTTAGATAAAGTCTCCGAATCAATTCGTCACACGGTTTTGAGACTTCTTCCTTTCCTAATACTTGGCGGATCTGCAACACCCGCACCAGCTTGATGACATTGTCTTGATCGCCGCTGAGTGCGTAATAAGCGGTGATCCTCTTTTCCAACGTTTTTGGTTTTAAACGAAACATTTGTCGCGGAGTAAATGGCTGTTGCAGCATTTTTTTCGCCTCCTTGTAAAAAAATTAAAAAATTTTCCTTCTATTACTATTAACGAAAGTTTTTCATCGAATGCGTACTTTTTTCGAAAAAAAATTCACTTTTGCAGCTTAACTGAAAAAGTGAAAAAAATTTTTTAATAGATTTGATATTCTTGACCGGTTTGCTTGCCTTCAACACTTTTAACGTAAGCTGTCGCCACTCGCTCAACGGGGACCGGTGTGAAGCCTCTGAAACTCTCTTTATATTGTTCAAAGGATTCCACTAAGACATTCGGACTGACGCAATTAATCCGAATCCCATGTGTAAAATCAATCGCGGCTGATTTAACAAAAGCTGCTACACCACCATTAGCCAGCGCCGCTGATGCTCCGCCGGGAATTGGATCATCCTTCATCACGCCAGTAGTCAAAGTGATGCTGCCATGATTACGCAAATACTTTTGTCCAATCAGCGCCAGATTGATCTGTCCCAATAATTTACTCTGGACCGCTACTAAATTATCTTCTGGTGTCATATCTTCAACTAATTTAAATGTCGCGGCACCGGAAGCATTAACGATCGCATCCACATGCCCCACTTTTTTAAAAAGACTTTCAATACTTTCTGTCGCAGTTAGATCCACTTGTACATCGCCGCTAGTTCTGCCTGCCGTAATGACTTCATGCTCTTTGCGTAATTTACTGACCACCGCTTGACCAATCGTTCCTGTCCCACCTACAACTAAAATTCTCACACACATTCGCCCCTCTATAACCATTTTATTCTATTATAAAACAAAAAAGACCCGCCGAAGCAGGTCTTTTGATTAATCTTTTTTGTTTTCGTCAGCTTTTTTGTTGATTTTACCAGCAACGTCATCTGCGGTTTCCTTCGCTTTGTCTTTTGCCTTGCCAAAACCTTGTTGAATCTTGCCTTTTAATTCAGTCGTTTCATCATCTGTGACTTTGCCTTTTGCTTCGTTCACTTTACCTTTTAGTTCATCGTTGTTTGTCATAATAAACCCTCCTGTTTGATAAAATAATCGAAAATTGTTTCTGTATTTAGTTTACCATTGGGCAAAAAGGATGGCTAAGAATCTGCTTACAATTTTAACCGCTCCTCGGCTTGTTGGATTTCCTGCCTCAATATCTCGATCCGCGCTTCTTTTAAGTCACTAGCAAAGGTCAAGTTTTCCAACCGTTCCAGCTCACATTTAGCCGCAGCCAGCTCCGTTTTTATCAATAGTAGAACGCTTTCATTAATTTCCATTGTATTTTACCTCCCAAGCATCACACACCATCTGTCATTACTTCTATGCTACACTGCCTGTGAGGTGAAGTAAATGCGAAACACATGGCTGCAAGAACAATTAGCTGCGATAAGTGATGAGAAGAACCAATTTGTTATCGCAGAAGCGATCAAGTACATCGAACAATTAGAAGATGACAACGAAAGTTTGCAAGTCGCACTAGAAGGCACTATTTGGAGTCCCAAAAAATGGAACGAAAAAGCAGAGAAGTAGGCCACGAAACACTGGCTGCTTCTCTGTTTTTTATTAATAAACACTCACTATTCTTCCCCCCTCCCCTTAAATTTATGCTATGCTTATCTTATAAATAATCAAATCAGTTAATTTTTTTATTAAAAAATGAAAACTATTTCAGTTGAAAGGAGACGATCGTATGATGCAAAAAATCTCAAATAGTGTCGTTGTCTTTGTCCTCTTTGGCATTCTCTTTTTAGTGTGGGCCGTTCTTTGGGATCACAAATTTTATCTTTATTTTTCTAGCGTCATTTGTTTCTTTTACGCCTTTCGCAATTATTCAGACAAAAAAAGCACCTGACACTTGCAAACAAAAAAAAGGAGCTGGGACATTAATTTGTCTCAGCTCCTATTTCCGTATAAACGGTGTGACAGAAGTAGCTTCTTCGGAAATAAGCCGAAATTTCTTGAAGCTGAACACTTCTTTCCCAACCTCTTTTTTTAGCATTTGATATAGGAATATCCTTGCTCTTGCAATTCGACTAGCCGGATCACCCCGGAATCGATCACCTCGACACTTTCTGCAAGCTGCTTCGAACGAACATGAAAATTTCGCATCGAATGATGACAGGCTTGATAAGAAATATTGCTGTACTCTTTCATAAATTTGATCACTCGCGGCAATAGATATCCTTGGATCGCTTCACCGTTCATCAATAAAACGATCTTTGCCTCCGGCTCGGACAATAGTAGGTTTTCAATGTTGTGGCGTGCCTCGCGAATTTTCCCCAACTCATCCACATGGATCACTATTTTCATAAAAATCCCTCCTTTTATTCTAGTGCGTAAAGCCGTAATTTTTGATTTCTGTCTCTTCATGGAAGACTAAGTGACTGTTGTCCAGCTCCGTGATGGCCGCCCTTAAATCTTCAATAAAATCATGGGCCATATTCATACCAAAGTCGCTGCGGACAACGATTCGTTGAATCACTTGCTTATCTAAATTTTTAGGTAATGGATACGACGGCACTTGCCAGCCCTTCATTAATAGACGATCCGACAAATCATACAAGGTCCATGCCCGCTTTTCATCTGCAGTCAATTTATAACAAACTAAAGGCAACTGATCGCCGCCATTAATCAACTCAAAACAGCGCGATTCCTTCAATTCTTTGGCTAAATACAGCGCCACATCGTGGGTCCGTTGGTGGATACTTTGGTAGCCCTCAAACCCGAAACGTACGAAATTATAATATTGACCAATCAATTGCGCGGCACTATGGGAAAAATTGATTGCCATCGTTGGCAACTCGCCACCTAAATAGCTGACCTTGAAGACCAATTCCTTCGGCAAAAATTGCTCATCCCGCCAAACGACCCAGCCGACTCCTGGGTAGACCAAGCCATATTTATGACCTGAAGTATTGATAGAAACCACATTTTTTAATTGGAAGTCCCATTCCAGTTCCGGTTCGACAAAAGGCGTATATAAGCCTCCTGACGCGGCGTCTACATGAATATAAACTTTATGTTCCGTCTCTTGATTGTGTTTTTCAACTAAGTCATTCAGTTTTTTGATGTCGTCGTACTGTCCGGTATAAGTAATCCCAAGAATCCCCACGATCCCGATGGTATATTCATCCACCGCCGCCATCGCCTGATCCACATCCAAGGACATATTTTCCGCGTCCATTGGGATCTCCCGCAACTCGATATCCCAATAAACACAAAATTTTTCCCAGCAGACTTGATAACCAGAAGAAATAATCAAATTCGGTTTCTTTTTATGAATATCTACGCCTAACTTCTCCGCTTGCTTGCGCCAAGCGAATTTCATCGCCATTCCACCTAGCATGCAGGCTTCAGATGAGCCGATCGTCGAAGTCCCGATAAATTTTTCACTTTCCGATGCGTGCCACAGATCCGCGATAATATTGACACAGCGATTCTCCATCTCTGCAGTTCGGGGGTATTCCGATTTATCGATCACATTTTTATCTAGCGTTTCACTCATTAATTGGACGGCTTCCGGTTCCATGAAGGTCTGACAAAAGGTCGCCAAATTTTCCCGTGAATTGCCCTCATCGATCAAATCATCCTTGATCATTTGATAGGCGATCCGCGGTTCAATGGAATTCTCGCCTAAATGATAGGAAGGTAGGACTTCATCTTCATTTTTAGAGCCGAAGATCGGTTCCAAATAAGCCGCCTCGCGACGATTTTTCTTTCCATAAAGCATACGACCACTCCTAATTTAGATTGAAGAAGTTGCTTTTCACCGGCCTTTGCTCTATTTGCCATGGGAAAATCAACCCTTCATGATATCGACCACTCTACCAGTTAAGCGATTCAGCTGTAGAGAAAGCTTCTACTATAAGAGTAGCTGAAAGCGTTAAAAAATACAAAAGAATTCCTTCTCTTCTCCTTACAATCCTCATTTTTTTGTCGCCAGAACTTAAAAGAAATAGAAAATCTAAAAAAATTCGACTTTTTTTAAAAAAAAGCTTTTATTTTACTTGTGAATCTATTATTTTGATAGTAGTATGCAAAAAAATATAGCGGAGGACGCCTCATGTCTTATCAAGAAATGCTTTTCACCTTCTTAGGTGGTTTGGGAATTTTCCTTTTTGGGATCAAATATTTAGGTGACGGCTTACAAAAAGCAGCCGGGAACCACTTACGAGAAATTCTAAACCGTTTTACCTCTACGCCTTTTCGCGCCGTTTTAGCCGGGATCATCGTTACCGGTCTGATTCAAAGTAGCTCAGGCACAACTGTTTTAGCGGTAGGCTTAGTCAGCGCCGGCTTCATGACCTTGCGTCAAGCCATCGGTGTCATTATGGGGGCCAACGTTGGGACCACCGTAACCGCCTTCATCATTGGTTTCAACTTAAGCGAGTACGCTCTGCCGATCATCGGGACGGGGGCGATTTTATTATTCTTTTCAAAACGAACTTCGTTGCAATCCATCGGTCAGATTTTGTTTGGATTTGGCGCGCTTTTTTACGGATTAAAATTAATGGGTACCGCCATGGACCCGTTAAAAGATCTGCCGCAATTCAACCAAGTAATGATTAACGTCTCTCACCACCCAGTACTAGGTGTTGGGATCGGGACCTTATTAACGATGGTCCTGCAAAGCTCCAGTGCAACGATCGGAATTTTGCAGCAATTATATATGCAAGGAAGCGTCACCTTAACCGCGGCTTTGCCGATTTTATTCGGGGACAATATCGGAACCACGATTACCGCCATTATCGCCTGCTTAGGCGCTAGTATCGCGGCTAAGAGAACCGCCGCTTCTCACGTTATCTTCAACTTAGTCGGAGCGGTTATTTTTACCCTACTGCTCGTACCGTTCACTAGCGTCGTCACGATGTTCGCCGATTCATTAGGATTAAATCCAGCAATGCAGATCGCCTTTGCTCATGGTCTCTTTAATATTTCCAATCTGGCGATCCAATTCTGGTTTATTCCTCAGATCGAAATGATCGTGAAAAAAATCATTCCAGGCAGCGAGAAAAATTTGAATATCCGCTCAGTGACTTTAAGCGAACCGATCATCCATACTTCATCGGTCATGGCAATCGAACAAGCCAAAAACGAAGTCATTCAAATGGGCAGCTATGTCCTGTCCTCCATCCGTTCTGCCCGAAAGTATTATAATGATACAAAGGATGAATGGCGGGAAGATGTGCTGCAATATGAAAATGCCATTAACCAATGCGATATCGAATTAACTGAATATCTCGTAAAAATTTCCGCCACCGAACTGACTCCCTTGGAAAGTCAGGAGCAAGCAATGCTGTTGGAATTTACGAAGGACTTTGAACGAATCGGCGATCACTCTATGAATATCATTCGCTATGTCGAAGAATCCATTGCCCTTGAAGAAAAGCAGCGGGCCAAAGATAAACGAAATAAAACCAAAACTAGCAATAACCGTCAGACCTTCTTACTTCATGATGAACACCTAGAGCTGTTGTTCGACAAAGTATTAAAAAATATTCGCGACGCGATGCAAGTCTTAGAAAATGACGACATCGAGTTGGCGCAAAAAATGTTAGATCGCGAAGAAGAAATCAATCAGCTAGTAGAACTTCTACGGAAAAAATACATTCGCTTGATGACCAAAGGCGAAGGAAGAGCCGCTGATGGTGTTCTACTGATCGATATCAGCTCGAACCTTGAACGCTCCAGCGATCGTACGTTGCATATCGCGAAATATTTCTTAGGAAATAAATACAACTTCAAGTATGATACTTCCAATTTCCAATACCAAAAAGCCAATCCTAGCCCATCCAGTACCCTTGATGGCGCAGAAATCGATTAAAAAAACTCCGCCTTGTTTCCTTTTACGAAACAAGACGGAGCTTATTTTTTTGCTGGAACTACTATTCCTTCTCCTGAAAATACGAATACACCTCTGCCCAATTAGCCATTTTAGGTTGATAAGTTTCGTCAAGATTGTGCTGCGATGCAAATAAAATCCCCTGACCTTGGAAATTTTCCAAATGACGCATATGATCGTCAATCAAATAATCCGCCGAAAGAATCGATTTATCCCCGCAAAAAACATAATGACTCTCCGGAATAAAATCAAAATGTTCTTTCAGCCAAGCATACTTCGCGTCAAATGATGTAGGAAATTCCATCGCGGCTGTCGTAATAAAAATCTCATGCTTTTCAGCCAATTTTTTTAAGGTCTCTCGTGCTCCCTCAATCACGGGCAGATCCGCAAAATACGAGCGATCACTTACCAATTCACGAATCCATTCCGCTTGCTCCGGATGCATCTCCCGTAATTTTTTACCAGCTAAATCCGCTTTCGTATACCTCGTTTTATTCTCCTGGTTGAAAAGTTCTAATTGCTTCGCGATAAAATCCGCGATCACTTCATCCATGTCCACTGCAATTCTTGCCATACCGACACTCCTTTTCAAAAAAATAATTCCAATAACTCTATTTAAGTTTATTCTCGCTTAATGGAGGGAGAAGGTCAATATTGGGGGAATAATAGAGTTTGACTAGTCAACAATTTCTCATATCTGGTTTTAAAACTAATAAGCATTCAAAACAACATAGCTCTAAAACTGGGACACCGGTTGGATGAGCAATACAATCGTTTTGGAAGCATTCAAAACAACATAGCTCTAAAACGAAGCGGACGAGTTAGACACGTGGTTAAATGTTTTGGAAGCATTCAAAACAACATAGCTCTAAAACACAAAACAATTTAACGAATATGGATTAACTGTTTTGGAAGCATTCAAAACAACATAGCTCTAAAACTGATCTCTCTCCCTTTCGAAGATCAGCTATGTTTTGGAAGCATTCAAAACAACATAGCTCTAAAACAGAAAACAATTTAACGAATATGGATTAACTGTTTTGGAAGCATTCAAAACAACATAGCTCTAAAACTGATCTCTCTCCCTTTCGAAGATCAGCTATGTTTTGGAAGCATTCAAAACAACATAGCTCTAAAACAGTGTGTCAGGGTTGTACAAGCTATTCATTGTTTTGGAAGCATTCAAAACAACATAGCTCTAAAACGCAGCTCCCGGATCACCTTTTAATCCTTGTGTTTTGGAAGCATTCAAAACAACATAGCTCTAAAACTAAAACTCAGGTCAGAAACATTTCTGATATGTTTTGGAAGCATTCAAAACAACATAGCTCTAAAACCAATTCGGATGCCGCAAATATTGCAAAAGTGTTTTGGAAGCATTCAAAACAACATAGCTCTAAAACTTAATTTGAGAAGGGATGCTATATTTTTTCGTTTTGGAAGCATTCAAAACAACATAGCTCTAAAACAACAGGATCTAAGTATAAAGAATTAGTCAAGTTTTGGAAGCATTCAAAACAACATAGCTCTAAAACTGCAAACTATGCCTTTGAAAAGTTCCCATCGTTTTGGAAGCATTCAAAACAACATAGCTCTAAAACACTCGCTGTGCCTTCAGTTCTATCAACAATGTTTTGGAAGCATTCAAAACAACATAGCTCTAAAACACTATAGAACTTCGAATATCTGGGGAAGAAGTTTTGGAAGCATTCAAAACAACATAGCTCTAAAACTCATTTCCATCAACCAACAACTCTTTTTTCGTTTTGGAAGCATTCAAAACAACATAGCTCTAAAACGGTGCAAACAAGAATACTGTGTTTTCTTTAGTTTTGGAAGCATTCAAAACAACATAGCTCTAAAACAAAACTACGCAGTGTATATTGATTTGATTCGTTTTGGAAGCATTCAAAACAACATAGCTCTAAAACCGTATCAACAGCTGAAATTTCATCATAAGAGTTTTGGAAGCATTCAAAACAACATAGCTCTAAAACAATTGCTTGACCATTAAACTTGAAGCCTGCGTTTTGGAAGCATTCAAAACAACATAGCTCTAAAACATGATAAATGGGCAAAAGAAATGAACGAGCGTTTTGGAAGCATTCAAAACAACATAGCTCTAAAACCTCGTAGACCCGTTTTGGTTTTCAAGATTTCGTAATCGCGCCACTCATCCATAGCAAGATTTCAGCTTTGAATGCTTCATTTATTTTTCTTATTCTGTTATCAAGGAACGAGACAAGACTTAATCCTCCGAAACTTCGCTGAGAAAATAATCTTCATCTAAAACATACTGTTTGAATCCCTCAACTTTTCTTGGTTCTAAAAAAAGGACCGTGGTGTTATAAAGAGAAATATAATTATTTAACTCTGTTAATTCTTCAACTGTTAAATAGGAACAGACATTAATTAACACTAAGATTTTCTTCTTGGTTAAATTTTTGAACACTTGGATGATCTCAACCAGTTTTTCAAAAATTGTATCGCTGGTCGTTTCAATTTTTATACCTAATGCTTTAAACAACTCAATAATCGTGATCTCGTCACACTCTAAATCCAGTTCATGCTCTAACAATTCGTAGCCAATCATTTCTCCAATCGTTGCGGTCAGTTTATCAATCATAGATTTTACTTCTGGCTTTTCGTTCAATTGAAATTCTAAATCGGCATAAATAAGTTTTAACGTTGACGCCGCATTGATATCATAGCCTAATACATCTGTGATCAGCATAAGCTCCGTCGCTTTTAATGATTTTTGCTTCTCATTAAATAGTCGGAGTTCTGACTCCTCATGATATTGATAGAAAAGTTTTGCTAGATGGGCAAAAATTTTCGTATCTTCAATCGTTAAGATTATTGCACCGGCTAATTCGATTGGCTGATCTAACATCTCAAAATTAATCTTCATCATAATTATCACCTAAAAAGACAATTCTGTCATCTGAATTCCCTACACAATCATCATACTCCCCACATAAATAAATCATCCGTGAAAACTGTTTTTCGGTCACTGTCAGCAAAGTAACCAAGCCTTTCTTAGGATTATTTTGTTTCAATCTCGCCACCATTGCTTTGGATGCCGTACCGTTTAATAATATTTTACTGTAAACTGAAAATTGGTGCATAATGAACCCTTCACTCAATAGAAATTTTCGGAAATGACGATAGGCTTTGCGTTCTTCCGCTGTCTCGGTAGGCATGTCAAACATCAATATCATTCTCATATAACGATAACTCATATCCTAAACTCCGGAATCCTTTCTGTTTGTTCGTTCAACACCTTGATTACTTTTTTTGTATAATCACTAGCGATATTCGTCAAAAACATCGCTTTGGAATTATAGGTGTATTGATTCGTAAATAGTTCAAACAAAAACCGTTTAATCACTTTAAACTCGGCATTACGATGCTCATAAACAATTTGATCAACCAGCGGGCGAAACGGTTCCATCAAATCACTAGCCAAATTGAAATCATTGAATTGGTTAGCATGCTTCAGCCCAAACTGGGTCATACACCCGCATTTGACGATTTCTCGCGCGAAGACACTCATTAATAGCGTATAGCCATAGTTTAGCCCCGCATTGATGGTATTTTCCTTATCACGAGAAAAATCATTGCCGAACAACGTATTGAAATAGATTCTAGCCGCGTGTCCTTCCCGGTTAGAGGGATCAAAAATCTCCAAACTATTATGCAGTGTTAACAATGCCTCTGATTTTTCTTGAAATTCCAGCTCTGACAAAAATTGATACTGATTTAAAATCTTCTGTGAGATGATTTCTGTCCAAACGATCCCTTTTCGTTCCAGTGTCCAGCTCATTTGCCGGCCTAATTGTAAGCTGCTATCATGACGACCATAAAATGGCAGCAGCTTTCCAATCGGTAATCGCTTGTCATCACAAAAAAGAATCAAAATATTCTCGTCTACAAGGCGTTTAATCAGCATCGTCGTAATTAAAATGTCCGTCGTTTCTAATAATAAAACATCGATTTCAGAAAGATGGATCATTTCATTTTGCGAAGCCGATTTATAAATCAAATGATTATTTTTATACGCCAATTTTGAATGGGTATTTACTACGATCGTTCGCCAGCCCATCGTTACTCACCTAATTTCAGATGCGTTTCATACAAACCGGTAATTGATTGACTGATAATCGTCGCCTTTAAAATTTCTTTGATACTGGTATACCGTTTGCGAGGAATAGTCGTGTCAAAGAATTTAAAATCTGCCGGCGCCCCCATCGCATTGAATTGCATTAGATTTAAAAACGATTCAGCCATGACCTTGATATCGGCTTCCTGGTTCTGCTCAAATAGTTCACTTAGTTTTGTTAGATTTTTATCTGCTAACGTATACACCTCCGCAAAGTGTTTAACATATTCAAACAATTCTTGAAAATCGACACGATGAGCTGTTAGGTATGCCAAGCTCTTACCATCTAAGTCGTTGCAGTGTTTTCCGTGATACAGCAGTTCGATTAAATGATTCGGTAAAACCATCTGATTGCCCTTTTGCGCTTCACTCGCACTGGCGATTAAGCGGCGACGCCCGTTTTCTAATTCATATAACGCATATTTAGGTAATATAACTTCGATTGAAGGATGAACAAATCCTTTTTTCTCAAGAAATTCCACTTCATCTGTCTCGAATTGTTTTCGTTCCATAATCGTAATTCCGACAATCTCTTGAACTAATTTCCTTGTTTTTCCCTTTTCATAGGTAATAACAACAGAATAGGCAATATTCGGACTATCAAAACCGCCATATTTCTTCGGATCCCAACCGGTTTTTCTTTCAATCAGTTTTGCTGACTCCCCTTTAGGCTGAATTGATTCTTTTGAAAACCCGCCTGTTTGAATCTCGGTTTTCTTTACAATATTCATTTGATGATAATTCATCACTTTCTTAACCATTGAAATATTTTTCTGGTCCCATAGAATCTCTCCATTTGCATCCACTTTCGGTTGATCACTCGTGAAGAAGCGCATCAGATTACTATAAAAATTCTTTTTAGCAGTTGCCTTGTTTTCTTTAAAGAGATCGAATTTTTGATAATCTCCGTAAACAAATTCCGGTTCCAATCTTGGATAAACCTTTAACAACGTCGTCGCGACGACACCATTCAGATAGGCGTCGTGGGCGTGATGATACTCATTGACTTCACGAATTTTATAGAGCTGATAGATTTGACGGAATTGACTAGTTAATGCCGATTTCAATGTAATGATTCGCGTCACCGTTTCATCACCAGAATTGTATTTTTGATGTAAGATTCGGGCAACATGTTTTGTGATTTGACGCGTTTCTACTAGCTGACGCTTGATAAAGTGAGCCTTGTCCGCCTCTGTCAAGCCTCCATTTAACGCTTTCGTCAAATTATCAAATTTTCGTTGGGTAATCAGTCCAGAGCGTTTTAATTTTTCCCAGTAGCCAATCATTCGCTCTACAACCTCTTTGCTTGGGACAGTATCGGACTTCCCACGATTGTCTGACGAACTGACTAAAACCATATTATCGATGGAGTCATCTTTGATAAAACTTTGCGGAATAATATGATCGATGTCATAATTTGACAAGTGATGAATATCGAGCTCATTTCCTGTATACATATCCTTGCCATTTTGCAAATAATACAAGAAGAGCCGGTCATTGCGTAAATTTACATTTTCCGGTGAGTATTCTTTTAAAAGCGTGCTGCCAAACTCTTTCATCGCGTCTTCAAGAACTTTTTGACGTCTACGTGATTTTTTCCGACCAGCATCCGTTGTTTGATTTTCTCGAGCCATTTCTACGACGATATTGGTCGGCGGGTACCCCATGATCTCCACGATTTCATCGACGATTTTCAGGCTTTGCAAAATCCCCTTCTTAATCGCTGGACTGCCTGCCAGCTCTTTCACGATTTCATGTAAGTCTTCTGACTGATCCTCTGCCTGCTGCTGCGCAATACTTTGCTTAAAGGACAAACTATCGTCGTTGATTAATTGCATCAGATTCCGATTTTTATTTCTCGGCATATCATCATCGCGCATCAAATAATCCAAGATCGTTTTCTTCGACTGCTTTTCACGAATGCCCGTCAATAATTTTTTAGACAGGCGCCCCCATCCCGTATAGTGACGTCGGATTAACTTTTTCAACACACCTGCTTCAAAATAATCTTCATATGGGCTTAGCTGTTCTTGAATCATCTTTCGATCTTCAAAAACGGTCAATATTTTAACGATTTCTTCAAACATCTCTTCATTCTCTGGGTCTTCTAGCATCGATTGACTAACACCGATTTTCAACAGATCATGGTAGGTCCCATAACTCGCGTTAAAGCTTTTTTCGATCCCTTTAATTTCCGCGGTTTCAATCATGTATTGATTCTTTAAAAAGTTTTCCAGTTGCGCATATTTCACTTTACGATTCTTTTTGAATAACTCATCCACGATTTCACGTTTTTCAATGCTGGAAAAATATTGACTCTCTCCACGATCATCAATATAGGAAACTTTTGTCAATTCATTAAAAACCATATATTTTTCATATAGCATACTATGTTTTGGCAGCACTTTCTCTTGTGGCAGATAGCTGTCGTAATTGGTCATTCTTTCAATAAAAGCGGTCGCTGACTTTCCTTCATCAATCATTTCTGAAAAATTCCACGGCGTAATCGATCCATCTTCTTTACGACTTAACCAAGCAAAGCGACTTGCTCCGTCTGCTAACGGTCCCACATAGTAAGGAATCCGGAAAGTAAGAATCTTTTCAACTTTTTCTTGGTTTTCCGCTAGAAAGGGATAATAACGGCTTTGTTTACGAATGATCGAGCACAGCTCTTCTAAATGGATCTGATGAGGAATGACGCCATTATCGAAGGTGCGTTGTTTTCGTAAAAAATCCTCTTGCTCTATTTTAGCTAAGAACGAATCAGCACCCTCTACTTTATCGAGGATTTTTTTCAAGTATTTATAAAAATCAGCCTGGGTGACCCCACCCTCAATATAACCCGCGTAGCCGTTCTTCTCGCTATCACGAAAAACTTCATAATATTTATTTGGTAATTTTTCCCGGACGAAGCTTTTCAGCTGCTCTAAATCGACTTTGTGCTCCTCATATCTTTTGACCAAACTCGCTGATAATTTTGCTTTCGTTGTCAGATCCTTCACTGTTAAGATCCCTGACAACTCTACTGCGTCGTAAACATTTTTAGCCGCAGCGAAAACATCGCCGTACTCATCACCAACGATGGCAAGTAGACCCTCCAGCTGTTCCTCATATTCTTCTTTAGGAAATTGCAATTTAAGATCTTCTTCTAAGCCAAATGTCTTTTTGAAACTTCCTTGATTTCCCACAATCATTTTTAGAAATTGCATAAAGGTTCCAGAGGATTTTTCGTTTGGAAAAAGTTTTAGAACGTTTTCCGCTTTTCTCTGACGGGAGGCCCGCTCTTGGAAAAGAGAACCAATATCAATCGTTTCGTTGATAGGATTTATCAGACTGCCATTTTCTTGTACTGTAAAGGCTTGGTTATAGGCCTGCAAAAATGTTTTAAAGGTCTCCTTCACAGAAGAATTTTCTGTATTCAATTTCCCTTCGATCAAAAAGTTGCCTCGGTATTTAATTATATGTGCCAATGCGAGATAAATAAGGCGTAGATCAGCCTTCTCCGTTGAATCAGCTAAATGTTTCCGCAAATGATAAATAGTTGGAAACTGTTGGTGATAAGCAACTTCTTCTTCCAATGTCGCAAAGATCGGATGTCGTTCATTTCGTTTTTCCTCTGGAACTAAAAAACTATCATCTAAGCGGTAGAAAAAATTTTGATCGACCGTTGCCATTTCTGCTTGAAAAATTTCCTGTAAATACCGAATTCGATTTCGTCGTCGTGTGTAGCGGCGTCTTGTCGTTCGTTTCATTCTTGTTCCCTCAGCAGTTTCTCCCGCATCAAACAGACGAACACCCCAAAAATTTTTTTTGACTGCTTTTTTGGTGCCATTGCCCTTAATTTTCATTTTTTTCTTTACCAGGTCATAGTTTTCATACTGTACTGCATATCCGACCGATGCCGTTCCAATATCCAACCCAATAGTGTAATTTTTATTCATTTATTTCCTCCCCAATTTTTTTTTAGTTCAGACTTTCCCTTTTTTAAAATTCTTGCTATAATGAATTTGTTGGAAATATTCATAACAACATAGCGAGTTAAAATAAGGCTTAGTCCGTAATCAACTTTTAAAGTGGCGCTGTTTCGGCGCTTTTTTTGTGTTTAAAATTAAATTTTAAACAACAACGTAACCGCTTACTAAAAGTGTAACAAATTTCTTATATTTATAAAACCAATTATAAGCCTCCTTTGCTCTAACCACTAAAAAAACTTCATCTCACATTTTTTAAGTGCAAGACGAAGTTTTTCACCGCTATTTTTATTCTGCCACCGACACTGGCACGAGCTCAAATTTACTGACATCCACCAGACCGATATCGGTGATCTTCAAATTAGGAATCACCGCCAGTGACATGAAACCTAAGGTCATGATAGGATCGACTTTTTCTGAGACACCTAAGACTTCACGAGCCAAGCGATTGATCTCAGCTTCTTGTTTCGCGACTTCTTCACCAGATAGATCGCTCATTAAACCGGCGATCGGTAAGGCCATTCTGCCGATAACGTTTCCGGCTTCGATCAGTACGACACCGCCTTCTTGTTCCTTCAAGGCGGCGATGGCGGCCGCCATGTCGTCATCATTGGCCCCGGTCACGATCAAATTATGGGAATCATGAGCGATCGATAAGCCGATCGCTCCTTTTTTTAAGCCGTAATCTTTCAATAATCCAACAAAGACATTGCCAGTATTGTGATGACGTTCCACCACCGCGATCTTTGTGACGTCCTGTTGCGGATCAAAAACGAATTGATCATTGGCGTCTCGTTGAACATTAACGATTGCTTCATTCGTCAAGGCTTCTTGTGGGATCACTTGGATTGCGCGGGCTTTAGTGCTCGTCAAGGTCAAGCCTAATTGTTCTTGATTAAAGGCATCGATGTGGACACTAGATTGAACATTTTTCGTTGCGACCCGCTTCACTTCAGGAATATAGCTGCCAGTCTCAGCGACTCGTTGACCTGCAATATAGGTCGCTTCGATCTCAGGCTTAGACAGATCAGAAAATAGAACTAAATCAGCCCGTAAACCAGGTGCAACCGCCCCGCGATCAGTCAATTGACAGCATTGCGCGGCATTGATCGTCGCCATTTGGATCGCTTGTATCGGTGAAACACCCTCTTCAATGGAAATGCGAATACTGTTATCAAGGTGGCCCGTCTCTAAAATCGTTTTGGCCTGTAGATCATCCGCCGACAGCACGCAGCGCTGATAATTCATCGGCGTCACGCCCTTCAACAAGGTCCGTAAATTTTGAGTAACCGAACCTTCACGTAGAAATACATACATTCCTCGAGAAATACGGTCCTTTAATTCTGCTACTGTCGAGCACTCGTGATCGTTGCTGATCCCCGCCGCCGCATAAGCATTCAGCTCTTTAGCAAAGACCATCGGAGAATGCCCATCGATCCGCATGTCCCGCTCTTTCGCAGCTAATAATTTATCCAATACCGCTTCATCCCCATGGATCACACCGGGAAAATTCATAAATTCCGCTAAGCCATCGACTTCGCCTTGATCGAAAGCCGGCAGCATATCCGCGGCTTCCACTACCGCTCCTGCATTTTCCATATTAGTCGCCGGTACGCAAGAAGGCATCATATAACGAATATCCAGCACCGTTTCTTTTGCTGCTGCCAGCATATAATCCAAGCCTTTCAAGCCAAGGACATTCACGATCTCGTGAGGATCGGCCAAGACTGTCGTCGTTCCATGGGGTACTAATAAACGACCGAATTCCTCTGGGGTCACATAGGAAGATTCCACGTGAATATGGGGATCAATGAAGCCTGGCGCCACGTATTTCCCTTTTAGGTCCACGACTTCTTTTCCTTGATACGTATCTGCCACACCGGCGATCTTTCCACCGACAAGGGCGACATCGCCTTTAATGATCTCACCTTGGTAGACATCAATCACTTGGGCGTTTTTCAAGACTAAGTCCGCTGGTTCTCGACCTGCCGCTACATCGATCAATTGTTTTAATGCCTGTTTCTTCACTAATTTTGCCCCCTTTTTAAATATTTTTCCCATTATATCAGGATTCGATTTCAGTGACAGTGTCTAAACGGAATTTTATTTAAATTCTCAGAAATAAAATAGAAAAATTGCCTAAAACAAAAAGAATTCCATCCCATAATCCTCGGGATGGAATCTTTTCTATTTATCCGGCACGTCCACAAATTCACCGTGCATATTTTCGTAGTGTTTTGCACTAAGAGTTTCAAAAATAGCGATCACTGGATGTTCATAATTCAAGCCTTTTTGAAATTCATTCAATTGAGCCGCTAATAACTTATACTCCACCAGCTCTTCAATTAAGAAATAGCCTTTTAACGCAATGCTTTCGTGAGTTTCCTTATTGAAACAAAACAAGCTGCCTGAGCGATTTTGACGAATATTTTCCGCCGTCCGGCCCTCTCCATTGATATAAAACTTGAAATAATAAAACCCATTGCGCTCAAGCGGCGCGGATACTGCAATTGGATGCGGAAAGCCGCGACTATCAATCGTAGTCAACGTAAAAGTATCCGCGCTGGCTAATAATTCCTCCATATTTCGATCCATTTTAAAGCCTCCTAGTTTTTATTTTCTGGTTTCTCTGGTACAAAAATCGGTACATAATCATCCAAAAATTCAACAGTTAACGGTAAAGCTGGACCCTTATCGCCATCAATCCGAGAATAGATTGTTTTGTCGGTCAGTGGGTTCAATTCTAATTTATCCGTTTCTAAATAAGTCATAGCGTCTGAATCCTTCAGACGACCGGTAAAAATAAACCGCAATAATTGAAATAATTTTCGTAAGCGCATATTGTGTAAAATGCTGACATGGAGCTTGTCATAATCTGAATCGACATATTCCCGCCCGCCAATTGAATGGGTTGTGGTGGCTAAAGCGAACCAGACCTTCAATTTTTCATGATAGTTCTCCGCTTTGATTTCCACTGGATAGGACGTATCTTTGCCAATTTGTTTGATTGCTTTCAGCGGATATACGATCAAGCCGAATTTTCGTTTCTCACTTTGCCGAACTTCATTAGAAATATCCGAGAACGACCCAAAGGTAAAGGAGCTGATGATCGCTTTTTGCCGATCTTGACAAGCTGCGATCCCGACTTTTCGCTGGTGCCCTGCGATAATCAGGTCCATTGCCTCTTCTTCATCCATCGGCAAGTGCCAACGCTTCGCAAAATTATTGACTGTCCCTCCTGGAATAATTCCAAGGGGCAAGGTTTTTCCCGCTTGCACAAAAGCTGTCCCAACAATATTCAAAGACCCGTCTCCTCCAATCGCTACCAGCCCATCGTACTCATCAAGACTTGCTTTGATTTTTTCGATCGCCTTTTCTGGATCGGGAGCGGTCAAAAAATCTGCTGTATGGTTGGCTTTTTCAAATTTTTCTCGCATTTTTTTTGCTGATTCTTCGGCGTCCCCATCGCCTGCATTCGGATTAAAAAAAATTCCATAACGCATCTTTTTCACCTTCGTTCATCCATCTTATTTTTTGCTTAAAGCTTACAAAAAAAACTATTTCTATCCTACTTAACCTTATCATTTTTCTAGCAAAAAGACTCCTCCGACGAACTAATTTACGGCAATGTGAGCATTTTTACTTTTTTACTTTTCGAAACCTGATATGATTAACTAAAGAGAGGGATGAGCAGAATGTTTGAATCAGCAAAAACGCGGCACAGCGACGTGCCCTTTGACGTTGTACCTGAAGAAATGCAGCAGGAAATTTGGCACATGATTTTCATGCGACCTATGAAAGGTCTAGCCTTGACTTCACCGCAGCGCTTTCATTTTTTCAAAAACCGAATGGATCATAGCTTAAGCGTCGTTCATTCGCAAGAAGAACCCTATTTTTCCGACAGTATTAGCGCTCCTTACGTCGAAGCCTACGAAGCCATTAAATTCCCCACCATTATGTACGTTTACGATGATGGCGACGAATTATTGATGACCCTTAATAAAATAAGCGTCTGATAAAAATCAGACGCTTATTTTATTTGACGACCATCACATTACAAGGAGCTTGATTCACTACATATGCCGTCGTTGAACCAACCAGCAGCAGCGATAATGCTCCTAAACCAGTTGCTCCCATAACGATCAGATCCGTATCTAATTTCTCCGCTAATTCCACGATTTCTCGTTTAGGATTGCCAGCGACGATTTGCGAAGTCAGATGAACTTCTTGTTCTTCTTTCATACGGTGATGTTCCAATTCATCTATGATCGCCTGCGCGTTCTTCTTCGCCTCGTGCATCAATGGGATCGAGTTTCCGCCTGTCGTGCCACTAAAGCTGGCTGTATCAATCACCGTCACCAACGTTAAGTTGCCTTTATTTCTTTTAGCGATGTTGATCGCTTCATCGAAGGTCTTCTTAGATTGTGCCGACCCATCCACCGGAACTAAAATATTTTTATACTCATCAAGCATAACGCCCGCCCCCTTTTTTCTTTAGTGTATCATTCCATCAAAGTTAGGAAAATTAGAAAGAATCATTTCTATTTATTTTTTTACTTTTGATTCATTAAAACGGCTTAAACAACGGCCGGAAAAATTGTTCTTTTGTCCTTCTGATGCTACACTTTCATCAATAACCTAAAGGAGCATCCAGTATGAACAAAAAACAACGAAAAAAAAGCCACTTGATTATTCACAGTGCGGCCTCTGCAGCTGCCGGTGTTGGCGCGGGTATGGCCCAATTGCCGCTTTCAGATGCTGCGGTTTTAGTACCGATTCAAACCGCGATGGTAATCGCGTTAGGAAAAGTCTTTCACGTTAAGTTAGACGAAGGTGCTGCCAAAGCACTGGCCACTCAATTCTTAGCCCAAAAGGCCGGACAAATGACCTCTCGTTTTTTAATTGGGAAAATTCCCGTTGCCGGTAATATCCTCAACAGTTCAACAGCCGCGGTGATTACTGAATCTTACGGCTGGATGATTGCGAATGAATTCGCGCAAGAATACGAGAAAAAAATGCTCAAATGATAATATTTTTTTAATTGTCTGCGACTTTTCTTTCAAAAATATTTCTCGTTCGTTATACTGTTAAACGTGGATGAACTTGGTGTTTTACTCGTTCAATGATGTAGTCCGCATTTAAGACAGAGGTGCTGGTTCGATTCCAGCCGTCCACGTATAACAATTACAAATGCGATAACAAAGAAAAAGCACTGTTAAACCAACGATTATTTGGTCTAATAGTGTTTTTTTATTACAAGAAAACAATTTGTAATTGACGATTAAATCACTTTTTTACTCCAAAATAAATCTTTGAAAAATCAGTCAATTTAAAAAGTGTTTAGATTTGTGTTTAGATTTAATAAAATTACTCGTCTAACGTAGGGCGTCCGTTCACTCTTGTGGGCGGTTTATTTTATTTACCATTTTTTGCTTTATCCCATTCTATTTTTAGATATTCTCTCATTGTATTTACTAAATCATCTGTACTACCTTCAACGTTTACTAGGTCATTAGGACTAATTTTCTCTTTGCCTAAAATTTTTGTACAGCTTTCTACTAGATTCAAAATTTTCTCATTTCTATCGTCTGACTTACTCGGTCCAAAATATAATTTTAGTAAATTGGCTTGAGTTTTCACTTTATCGATTAATGCGTCACGTTCTTGTTGTATTTGACTTTTAGACATGTAGCTACTTGCTACTTCAACATTTTCAATTTTTTCAATTTCAGTTCTATTTTTTTCATCGACTGCGATAACCATCTGCGTTCCGCTATCTAACTCAAGAGAAAGCATTTTATCATAATCCCCTCCTGAATACTCTTTAAGAACTTTGGCACATCTAATACTATCAAGATTTTTATTCGCCAGACTTATCAAACAGTTATAAATAACTGTTTTTTCTAATTTATCAAATCTATTATACTTATTCAGTGCCTTCAATGAAAATATAACTGAAATATCATCACCCATTGAAATAGGAACAGGATCAAGCACTTTGCTTAGATTTTCCATACTCGAGTTGCTTCCCCAAGGAATAAAATCCAAGATTACCATTTTTTTAAAGTAGCGTTTTATTTTTTCATGTTCCTGAAAACTTGGTAAAAAAACTAACAATCGAGTAATTGACGAAACAAATGTTACTGTTTCTTCTCTCACCTTCTGAATCCAATCAATTCTTGCACTAGCTTTCAAATTAGCATCAATTTGTAGTTGTGTCATCTTTTTCTCAAAGATTTGTTCATTTTGAGACAACCAATCTTGGAATTTCTGGCGTTCTTTTTCTGACTCATTTTCTGCTTTTATTTGCTTTTCAAATAATTCTTCTTGTGCAGTATTAGCTATGTCCGCCAACTTCTTGTTTACATGGTAAGTCAATACTACTGAGATAATCACACCAGTAAAAGCTATAGCAGCGGTTATGAAATTTGAGTTCCAAAATGACGTATTTGTTACATTTTCAAATAGTATTTTAACTTCTTTCATAAAAAAACTCCTTTTATTTTCAGTATACCAAAAAAGCCCATTAAGCGATGGGCTTCTCATTTATGTTTTCTATATTAATCTAATCATTATTTCATAGCTCAAGGTAATAAAAAATGACTCTATTACACTCACTGACCTTTTCACAGATCACCAACGCCGATTACATACTTTAAATTTTTCATCTAATGTGGGGCAACCGTTCACTCTTGTGCGCGGTTCTATTTTAATGTTTCAAGTTGCTTCATTTTATTTTCATTTAGTCTAGTTTCCTTTTCAGCTATTAAGTCTTCCAATTCTTTTTTCTTAGGATTGTCCAATTGCTTTTGCTTCGCTTCTTCATCCGTTAGCGATAAATTAGCACGTTTCCATTCAATCTTTAAATAGTAATTAAGAAAGTCACGATAAATAATAAATTGATCTTGAAGGTCTGTCATATATTCAAAGCCCATTCCTTGGTTTTGAACAGCTTCTTCAGTAATCAAATCCGCAAACTTAAGAATACTTTGATTCAAATTGTCCTCATCCGGTCCAAACATAATCCCTAATTGTATTGCATCTTCTCTCAACTTCTGTCTTTTTATATTAAGGCTCTCCATACTCTCGTTTCCTGTTTGATTATTTACATCAAAATGAGAAAGTAGATTATACGAGCTAGATATGAAAGAAGATAGTTTCCCTCTAGTAACTTGAATCCAATCAATTCTAGATCGAGCTGTTATGTCTGCATCAATTTTCCTCTTATTCCATTTTCCAGTCTGAAGTATCCCAATAAACGAGATTATTGCAGCTACTGCAGCTAAAAATGAGGTTAAAATTTGCGGACCACTCCACTCTGATGATTTTGAAACATTTTCAAATAGAATTTTTATCACAGGCATCTTTAACATCCTTTTTATATTTAGTATACCAAAAAAGCCCATCACTAGGATGAGCCAAGTAAATACAAAATTAATTGTATTTACTTTGTGGATAGTTTTATTCATTCCATTTGTATCTTACTTTTAAAGAATTTAGCTTATCAAATCCTATTACCTTCTCTTTTTGTAATCGTCCTACAACAATTCCTGGATGTATACCTATGTTATCAGCAAATACCCTGACAGATTCATATGTGAATGTCCCTTTTCTTAGAAATACGGATAATTTTTGTGGAGGTATAAGGGTATCTGCTGCCCATTTATCAGAAAAAATCTCCTCTTCACTTTCTTTATAGGCTTTTACGAAAGTATAAAATGGCTTCTTATTATGAAATAATATATGAGATAGCTCGTGAAAAAAAGTAAACCACAAATGATCATTCTGCTTATATCTTAAGCTCAGTTGAATTGCAGCTTTAGGATATGGGCTTAACCATCGAGTTAATCCACAAACTTTACTTCCCTTTATCTCAGGAACTAATACAACCGCCACACCAAAACTTGATGCAACTTCTTTCAATCTAGGGATAAATATGCTTGGATCAGTTACCAGAGTCAAACTTCGTAACTCTTCTATACTCTTTAGCGCAGTTTCTTTAGAAAAATCTTTTGTATCAATTTTCCTAATTTCATTATCTCCTATTTGTACCCACGTCTTTAAGGCATATTTATTTACTTCTCCTTGATTAACGGAAAGTCGAAATGCTCCAGCTAATAATTCATCACTGTCCATATTTTTTTTCATTATTTCAAAAGATGAATAGCCAAAAAATTTCAGTAATTGCTTCACTTTTTCCTTAGCATCACGAATTTTGGGAACATATCCTAATTTAACTAATTCATTGTAAGGAAAATGACTAACCCATTCTACTTGTCCATCGAGAAGTTCTTCTTGTTTTTTTTCTTCTATATATTCTTGATAGTTTTTTTCTAAACTATTCCAAAATGATGATGGTATGTCTAAGATGTAATCTAACTTAAGAGCTAATTCTGAAGTGATTACTGCTTTACCATTAATAATATTTGATAAATGTTTATAACTAATATCTAACCTCTCAGCCAATTGTACTTGCGTATAATCCATATTCGCAAGAGTTTCTTTTAATGTTTCTCCTGGAGCTGTCACATAATCTGGTTTAACTTCATATTTCCTAATTCCCATGATAATCCACAATCTCCTTTACTAGGATAATAACTGCCAATTCCTTCTCCAATGTTAATTCTTCATCACTAGTATACGCCTCGAAGACCAATCGCCAATTTCCTGTAATCATTACTGAGAAACAATTTTTATATTTTCCTGAAAGCTGATGTAGCTTTTGTGGAGGTACATGGCTTATATCTTTTAAATTATTCGCAGCACGGAATTCAGTGATTCTTTGCTTCACTTTTTTTGCGATAACATCACCATATTCCTTTCGAATATTTTTTTCTTTAGAAAGTATTTTACTCATCTTTTGGGTCGAGCCGTACACATCCATAAAAAACTCCTTAACCTTTTTGGTTAACAACTTTACATATAATATAGCACATAGAACCATTAATCAAGATTTTTTTGCCTAGAATTACTAAAATATTAAAAAATTATTTTGTTTTAATACCAATATTGAAATACAAAAAAGCCCATCACTAAGATGAGCTTCTCATTTATGTTTTCTATCTTAATCTAGTCATTATTTCACAGCTCAAGGTAATAAGAAATGACTCTATTACACTCACAGACCTTTTCACAGACCATCAACGCCGATATTTTTTATTTGCTACAATATTTTATTAAGAGTTAATAGTAAGCCTAAGATTGATGCCACAATAGCTAAGAAGCCCGTTATTATTTTGTTTATAAATGACAACTTTGCTTCTACTGTAGAAAAGTCTTTGCCTTCATCCTTCACTATCCAAAATGCAAGAGCCCTCAATTTTCCAATAGTTACTTTAAATAAGGAATAAACAGCTTTCGTAAAAACAAAAGAAAAAATATAGACATCAATAATCATTGTCGAAAAAATGAGATTAGGAGATACAGCCCTTTTTACCTCTATGGATTTCAGCCCTCTTTTTAAAACACCAACATTTACTATAATAAATATAATCATTGCCAGATACAACATAACTCTTATTAGATTCTTGTTGCCTTTACCTATGCCTCCAACTAAATATAAATACATACAAAATAATGGCAGACCCATCATCATCCCTGTAATAGAGAGAATATTTTGCAAGTCTTCATAATTTAATTTTAAAGAGCTAATATAATTTAGCAAAAAAATGATTGCTATCAAAAGCGGAATAGCTAGTATAAAAGAAAACGTCATTATGAACCAGTTTCTTTCTATTGATTCCTTTAATGTGTCGTACACATTTTTGACTTTTAAAAGAAAACGTCCCTTTAGACTTCCCCTTGGCTTGTTCATCTGATCCACCCATAAACCGACAATTTTTCTCTGTTTCATTGAATAACTCCTTTTATTTATTAGTATACCTAAAAAGCACATCACAAGGATGAACTTCATCCGCATTCAATACGTTTCAAATATCTGAGGAACAACAACATCCAACTTTAATAACTCATCTTCTGAAAGCAGCTTCCCATCTTTTCTAAAAACACTAATACGCCGCTGTTCTTTTTCAAGCGTATAGTTTTCTGTTACATACCTAGCTCGCTGATCGTTCAAAAAATTCTTTATAAAGATTGAGCGTAATTGACTGATTGACAAGCCATTTTCCCCTTGATTAAAAAATGCAGACTCATAAAAGTACACGCGTCCATCATTTGAAAGTGTTCCCCGCATCGGATTCCCCTCTTTTTAGTTAATGAGACCAGTATACCAAAAAAACCACCAAGCGATGGGCTTCTTATAATAAGCATCTGTCCAAAATTGGATACATCTTTTTAGGTGACTACTCCCACTAGTGAATACAGGATTATTGGCTTATTGGTTTGTTTTCGTTCACTATAAAAGGCTTGCACAAAAATATGCAGACTTATTTTATAACTTCTTTTCCCTTTTTTAGGACGGAAGAAATAGCAGGAAACTTCCAACTTCTGTTCTACTACCGACGAAATTCGTTGCCACAAGTGGCAATCCTTCTTAATTGTGGTCGCTTTGAACGGCTGATTTTTCTAAAGTAGCTTTTCGTGACTTTAGATCATTGGAGCACATTAATCAGATAACGCAAGTTAAGGACTGGTAAATTTTTTTCTCTCCTGTATACAATAAAAAAGCTCCGGATTCCCCGAAGAACACGTGTATAGCTGTAAACACCAAAATATAATAGAATTAGATTAGCATCAACCAATTAGCTATATGCGATGATACTTAAAGCATCATAAGACTCCAAAAAACGTAGTATTTTGAAGGTGGAATTTATTTCAGAATCTCCATCACCCCTTACCAGTTTCTAACCTCATGATTATTAACTCTAGCTCATTACAGAACTGCTGAATAGTCTTCTTAGATTCCTGAAAAATCAAGTCACGACCAACAAATAAGCGATCCGATATCTCTTCTATAAGGATAAATACACCATTCAATCCAAAGGTCGTATAGCCTTGTGGTGTGTGTTCGCCGGTAAGTACAACAGACTATTCTGAATAGATGGCTTGTCAATCAAAGCCAGTTCGTTTTCTTCTTTCATTAATTTTTGATATTTCACATCTTTTAGATACGGTTGACGGTTCTCATTAATCGCAAGTTTTACGGTAGCTTTAATTAGCGAGTTTTTTACATCCAATGAATGGATTTTGTTGTTTCTTCTGCATTCTTTTCCGCCAATGCTGCAATCGCTGATACTATCCCATTTAATTGATCTAAATCAGAAGGCTTTACATCGGCTGCTAGTGGAAAATAGTATAGAAGCGTTTGTAGCCCCTTTAATGCTGATGAAATATTTACCGATTGGATAATTAAATCTGTATAGTCTTTTCTATCAATTTGTTTTTCCATTTGTTTACTCATCCTTCTACAACTTATTTTTGAACAAAATTATCTTGTTCACAAAATAAGTAGTCAGTTTTATGCAAAAATATTCCAAATTATTTTTTTAATTTCCATTCGTTCTTTAGTACATTATTCCTTAAATCATATTCATAAAAATCGTATCGCATAAATAGAGCAACAATTGTACTGATGAATATTGCCGCCTTCCACTTTGTTGGTAACATTGTCATTACTCCGCCTAATAAAGTAGCGGCTAAGATTAGATTAATTCGTTTATTCATCGTTTACGCTCCATCCTGTTTTATGGTAGAATTGGAGGTAATAGAAGGCTTTATAAGCCCTTCGTTCTGCCTTTTGCTGATTCTCGCCAAAGAATTTGACAGCAAAGGCTTTTTTTATTTTTTCCATTCATTTTTAGTGCCCCTAGTCCATTTTCCCTAATAATCGCTTAAATCCCTCAAGCTGGGCTAAATCCACCTCTAGCTCACCATTCTCACAACGTTGAATAATATCACTCAAAACACCTTGCGGAACTGCTACCAGACCATCGATTATCTGAAACATTGAATCATCATAGGGTGTGTACAAAGGATGATAGACACCTTTTATTTCAGGAATGCTATGGTGAGGATCGGCATAATTTCTCATTTCAAAGTAACTAACTACTTGATTCAATTCATCTGGACTGTAATCTTTGCCATCCATCTTTTGAATGACTCTATCAATGATCCTTTGGGATACGTACCAAATACCAGCTTGTTGTAAACTTCGTCTTTCGTTACATTGAAACCTTGTTGAAGCATAAAACGATATGATTGTTCTACTAATGGTGGGTAAATAATATTCAATTTAATTCCTCCTACTCGACCGAAAATTCGGTTTAGTAACCTTTAACGACTGACAATTGACTTCTGTGACGTTTCAACTTATGTGCTCCGTTTCCGGAATTTCCTTCGCCCCACGCTAGGAATTTTATTTTGCATTGTCTCTTAAAAAACGATCAGCTTCTTGTTTGCTGATGCGCTCGTAACCATCAATCAACACTACCTTAATTAAGCTGCTCTTAATGAGCTTTTTAAGTGTGTTGTAACTTGTTGACAGATACACTTTGCCGCTTGTGTGTAATTCATCGCTACAGGTTGTTCTAACTGCTTTTTGTATTCGTCAATAAAAATGATAGCTTGCTGTTTCCCTTCCGCTGCTGCCGCTTCTTTTACCATCTCACGCAATGCCGGTGATAGGTCTAATTCATCAATACTCAACTTTGCCATTTGTTTCACCTTCTTCATTGGAAAATATGAGTTTATTTTCTTTTGGGTATAAATACCTTAGAACAATAGTTCAACAATAATTATTAAACTATCTAGCTTCATTACTAGGCTTAGAATTGATTTGTGCCCGTCTAAGTTTCTTCATTCGATCAGATGCTGCTTTTCGTTGTTCATCAGTCATCGTGTTCTTTCGTTTTGAACTTATGGAGACTGTTCCGATAATTTCACCTTCTAACAATGCAATTATCCCGTTCTCTTCAACTATCTTCCTTGTCGGGTTTACTAAGTCTTGCCATTTGCGATTGAGAACAGGAACATCACCATAGTAATGCCATTCATTTAATTCACGTTCTAGGCTGATAATAACTTCCTGTTCTTCTCTTGGTACGTAAGCCACTTCTTATACCCCCTGTTCAACTTTCTCAGGTGTTTTGAGAGTCGTCTGATAAACAACTACACCGACATTCAAAATTAGCTTAATGTCATCATATGAGTATCCAAGTTGTATTAATCCTGTTACTAATGACTCGATTTGATTAACAGCAGCCTGTTCCTTTGTAGTAAGAAAATCGAGCGGTGTAGCTTTCGGCTTGGCACCTCTAGCATCGCGTAGCTGCTTAGTATTGAAACCCAACGCCTTCTTGTATACCAAATCAGTGAAGTGTTTATAAAAATGACCACTGAACCCCACTTCTTTAATTGCATCAGTTAGTGACACACGTATCGCTTTACCTTTCGCACGTTCTAAACGCCTTGTCATCAACTCTGCTTCCATCTCATAGAATTGTTTGACCAATTCCGTTTTAAATTCAACTACCTTAGCTGTATTATCTAAAAATGTAATAAGTAAAGTAGCTTGTTGCTGGTTAAGATGATAAAATTTTGCCTTTTGACCACTTGGCATAGCTCGGATTTCAAATCCGACCCTTCCAAAGATTTCTAGCCGATCTTGATGGGTACGAATTAAGCGAGTCACACTGTCACGACTATTTCCAGAAAACTCCGCTATGACTTCATCTGTAGTAAATGGTTCACTATTTAAATCTTCGGATTTAATAAATACTAATTCCTGCATCTCTTACCCCTCCTTATAAATCTTTTCGTTGACTAGCCAATCAACCAATTTCTTGTAGACAGTTTTGCGGACTAATAGAAGTTGTTCATTTTCTATTAGTCCAAGTGTCTTGGCTGAAATACCCATCTCACAAGCTGCAGCTCCTAACGTAATAGTCTTACGTGCACGTCGCTCACGAGGCTTAGCAGCCATTTCTGAATCAAGTTCAAACATCTAATCACCTCTTTTTCCCATTTATTGGGATTTGATATTTTTAGTTTAATTCCCATTTATTGGGATGTCAACCTTTTTCTCATTTTTTGGGAAATAAATTGATTTTCCGTAAGATTTGATGTAGTCTAGCCATAAGAATAAATTGATATGAAAGGACTTTTAAACGGATGAATAGAATGAAAGAGCTGAGGAAGGAAAAAAAAGTTACTTTAATTGAGATGAGTAAAATATTAAAAATACCACGATCCACTCTTAGTAGGTATGAAAATGGGGACAGCGAACCTAAACAAAAAACTTGGGAAGAATTAGCAAATTACTTTGATGTACCAGTTGCTTATTTAATGGGAGTAAGTAATCAAAAGATTGATGATCAAAAAGCACTGGAAATTGCGAAAAACATTTATAAGCGCTATCTGACTGATGAAAGGCTGGATGAGAAACAAAAAAAAGCAGTTAGATATTTTAATAATGAAAACCTAGATGAAGTTTTAAAAAGTGGTATGCGACAATACTTTGCGATTCCTGCCGTTAAAGAAAATATTGATTGGCAAGATTTAGAAAATAATGGTTTTTTAAATACGTGGTTAGATGGATATTTAGAAAATCGCTACCTTAAAGAAGTAAAAACCAATCAAAATTTGATTACAAATACCTATTACAGTATTCCTGATTGCGACGAGATTGATACTTATTCAAATATAGATAATGAAGTCCAGATACCTATTGATGATAGTTTCTTAAAAATGATTTCTTCCGAAATTCCTCAAAAGCTTACTGACGAAATACATCAATTAAAATCAGATGATACCACTTTGCTTATTTCTAATTACGAAAACGCCGTTAGTGAGGAACTTCAAAAAGAAATAAATAATATCTTAGATGAAGCACGAGAAAAAATATCTATTCTTAAAGAAAAGTATCCTGATAATCCAAATGAAATAAAACAGATTACTGCTCTCATAACTAATTCCCGATCTGGTAAATACGAAGTTTGGTCACGAGTTGGAGAAGTTGAAGAAAATGATGAAATCAATATATCCGAACCTCTTAAAGAAATGTTTATACAAATCGGATCAGAAATATTAGAATACAAGAACAACGATTTCAAAGAGACTTACAAGTAATTCCCTACCCTGTCCAATAGTGGACACCCTCCATACATATCCAACGCCCCACGTTAGGTACTGGGAGGAAAAGCACAATGGCAACAATATCTTGCTATATAACTAAAAAAGGTGAAAAACGTTGGATGGTTAAAGCCTATTTAGGTGTTAATCCGACAACTAATAAACAAGTCAACTTACAGAAAAAAGGCTTCTCCAATAAGAAAGAAGCTCAACTATTCTATAATCGTAAAATTGTAGAAATTGAAAAAAATGGTTTTTCAAGTCAGCGTGCGGATACGTTCAAAGAAGTTTATGGGCTTTGGCTTGAAACATACAAGCTCACAGTGAAGAAATCTAGTTATAACCGTTTGAAGCTACAGTTCAAAAGCATATACTTCCTGCTTTTGGTGATCAAAAAATAAAAACGATCAAGCCAGTGGACTTACAGCAGTATGCGAATGAAAAGAGTGAACAGATTCAAGAATACCGGCTGCAGTTATCCAACATTTCTCGAATCTTCGAGTTTGCAATCAAGCAAGGAATCATCGCGACTAATCCTATAAGAATGATCACGATCCCCAAAAAGAAAGCCAATCTCAAAAAGAAAAAAATTAAATATTTTACAAAAAATGAACTAAATATCTTACTCGGTGACGCAAAAAAGAATGAGCCTTACAAGAACTATGCTTTCCTTTACCTGATGGCTAATACAGGTTGTCGCAAGGGGGAAGTTTTAGGGTTGCAGTGGGATTGTATCGACTTTGACAATAATATACTGGAGATTCGGCAAACACTCGCCAGAGGAGAAAACAGACGGTTATATCTTGAAGAACCTAAAACCTCTCATTCTTTTAGGACAATTCCCCTTGATGATAAAACTATCTCTATTTTGAAATCATGGCGAAAAATTCAACGAGAAACAATGTTGCAAGTCGGAGTTAATACGATGAGTTCAAAGCAACTTGTTTTCAGCTCACCACTTAATGAGTTTATCAATATGGATATTCCCAACCGCTGGATGGCTCGAATTTGCAAAAGAACCAATATACCAATATTAACACCCCATTCCCTACGCCATACTTTTTCCACGCTCTTGATCAGTGAAGGTGTGAATCCTAAGGCTGTCTCAGAATTACTTGGTCACTCATCCGTAGCGCTCACCTTAGATATTTATACTGGTGTCTATGAGACAGGAAAAAACCAGCACAATTAAATTATTGGCTGGCATAATCAATTAGAAAAAAAGTGTATAGAAAAGTGTTTAGATTGATATGAAAATGTTTGAGGATATGTGAAAATTAAAAAAAGCTTTTTCCATCTAAAAAGCCCATAATAGCAGTGTTTTTAATTACTCTATTGATAAGCAGTGAAACACCATAAGCCCTATTTTTTAAACTTGGTGTTTTACTCGTTCAATGATGTAGTCCGCATTTAAGACAGAGGTGTTGGTTCGATTCCAGCTGTCCACGTTTTTACACGCTTGCGAGCCTCGCTGGCGTTTTTTTCTTTCTATCAGATTGATAGGATCAGTCAACAACTCAAAAAGGATTGTTTTAATGAAAAAATTTTACAGCTGTCTCTACCGTCAGCCAAGATATATCGTTTATCGGTTAGCTATCGGTTTTTGTCTGCTTTTTTGGCTTTGTATCGGACTTGGCTTCATTTTATTCTGATACTATTATCGTTAAGAAACCTTCGTTAAGACGAAGGTTTCTTTTTTTGTTTTGAGTAAATTTTGCGTATCTTAAGATGACAAACTTTTAAGCAGTACGTCTTTACTTTTCGAACAAATGTTCGTATAATGATTTTGAGGTGATAAGCATGTCTATGATTAGTCCAGATTCTGTTGAATTATTTTATCGAACTTATGATTCTTTAGCCAAAGACTCTCTTCCTTTAGCACTGTTTCTAAATCAAATAACTGAAAAAATGGATGCCGAAGAGCGTGATTATTTCATCATGCCTGCCAAAAAGTCCGGTCGCAAAAAAGATATTTGTTTTCAATTTGAACGGATTGACGACGAACTCGTTTTTAAAGGGATTCACACGAGGAGGAAGGCCGATGGACACACTTAAAGGAACCGTCTCAAAATTAAAAATCATCCAGTATTCTCAACATCCATTAGTCTATTTTCGTTTGGCAGAGACCAACTGCTTGATCGCTAGTCATTCGTTGAATTTTTTGGCCGATGTAGAAGATGGAATGAAACTTATAGTAACGGGTACGCGGAACAAACGAGGGCAATTAATTGTTGCTAAGTACGCCGTTTTAGGAAAAACAAAATTAATGATTGATTTTGAACGCTATCAATCAGTCAGCTAAAAGGACACGCCAATACACCCGGCGTGTCCTTTCTTTTATTCTTTTTTTAACGGACAACCATGACATTACAAGGGGCATTATTGACAACATAAGCGGTAGTGGATCCTAGCAATAAACGTGAAAAAGTTCCCGTCCCCGTGGCCCCCATAATAATCAAATCAATTTTTTCTTGTTCAGCATAAGCAACGATAGTCGCTTTGGGATTGCCTTCATCAATAACTGAAGTATGAGTGATATCTGGCGGAAGCAATTCTTCTAGTGATTCGACTACAGCGTTTGCGGCTTTATTAACGTTTTTCATAATATGGTCCACCGCATAGGGCTCCGCACCAAGTCGATTGGTATCTGCGACAATTAAAATATGCAAATGCGCTTCGTTCCGACGGGTTACCTCGATTGCCTCTTGAAATGCTCTTCGGGCCTGATCAGATGAATCAACTGCAACTAAAATATTTTTGTATGCTTCTTTCATAATAAGACCTCCCTTTACTCCATTGTATCCATAAAACGGTTCATTTGTACAGAAATTATAAAGCGCTTTCCAAACAGATGTCTGCCCTTTGATCAAAAGGCAAATAAAAAAAGTACCTTGGGGACCAAGGCACTTAAAGGGGATGCTAGTCATTCGACTAGCTAAGAAAGATTGAGAGAGGTCTTCCTCATAATCATATTTTACCAGATTTCTTTCTATTTTTGGTGATTTTAGAAATTGTTTTTTTAACATTTTTAAATTTATTCACGATGTTACTAAATTTTTTAGCTATATCATCTCAGATATTTTTCTTTTTATCCCATTTAAACATAATATAAATGGTTATTTTTAAATAGAAAAAGGCTAAACAAAACAAGCTCACAACTTTTTCGTTACAAGCTTGCTTAAACACTTCGATATTTTTTTCACAAATACGAGTAAAAAAATTAAACTCCTACGTATTTTAATTCTAAGCCTTTGACTTCATCTTGCTGTTCTACTTGATATGAAGTAAAAAGGGTATTCATTGTTTGTGGGTCTAAAGCCAGCTTAACAAAGGTTGGTAACTCTTTTGCTTGCTGAGTGCTTTTTGTTTGAGACGCAATCAACGGTTCAATCATTTTTGCAAAGCCGCTCGTGATTGAAATAGTCTTCTTCTCACAACGAATAGCATCTCTTAATTCAACAGGATTCGCAACTACTTTTTTCATTCCCATCACCTCTTCTTTTTTTTGATGATAGCATAGCCAATCTAATAAAGCAACGATTTTGTGAACTAAAACACAAAAATATTTTATCAACGCTACTTAGAATCTGCTATACTTTTTTTGAGGTGATCAAATGAAAAAGGATTTACAACGAAAAATACGAGGCCAGATAAACGATGACTATGTAGCAGTTTACCAAAAAAAATCAGAAAATGAATTGCTAGAACTCCTCTATTCAGAAGAAGCTTGGCAGCGTTCTGTTGCCGCTGAACTGCTGCTACTGACACCCGAAACTACAGATATCTTGTTAAAAAAGTTACAAGTTGAAAAAGCCTTATACACCCGTTTAGCGATTACAAAAAAGCTGGAAAGCGGTGATCAAGAAACCGCCAAAAAAATGATCACCTACCTAGCACGGATCGGCAACAACCAACATCGCCAGCCGATCCCGCCGTCAAAAAAGCAATCGTTTCCCTTACCACGCGATTTGATTGCTCGTTCACTAGGCCGGATGCAGCCGGCAATTTTTAGCACCCTGTTAGCTGCACTAGAAAACCTTTCTGTTTTGCAGTTAAGTGAAATCCTGGATGCGATTGGCTATATGGCTTTTTATCAGCCGTCCTTAGCCACCACAGAAACTTATCAACGACTACTAAAAGTCAGAAAGACGATGATTGATCAGCCATTGATTCAGTGGAAATTAGTGATTTGTTTTTCGGCATTTCCGCAAAGCAAAGAATTATTATTACGCGAAAAAGAATTTGCACCTGAAGCACGACGGTCATTGCGTTCGCTTGCTAAAAAATAAACCGACTTCATTAATCATTAATGAGGTCGGTTTATTTGCTGATTATGCATATTGTTGAATGATTTGATACAAAGCTTCCGTTGCGCCGATGCCACTTTTTTCATCATAGTAGCGCGTAAAACGTTCATCTGCTAGATACATTTCGCTTAATCCTTTGTGGGCCGCGCTGGAGTATTCCTTCCAACTGAACAGCAGCCATGCCTTGTGTAGCGCTGCGATTTCTTTGCCTAGCTGTTGATTGGGTGTGGCTAAATAGTCCGACAGTTTTTCCAGTAATTCCGCTTCGATCCCTTGCATTTTTTGGTAGTCTGCTTCACGCATACCTTGCCATTTTTCGTTGGAGGCTGCGACTGCTTCTGTACCATAGTGCTCGCGAATCTCAGTACCATACTGCGCTTCATTTTCTGCTAATTTCTCTGCTTTAAAAGTTTGAAATTTTTCTTCATTTGTCATATTGATCTCTCCTTGATAATAACGTAGGGTGTCTTCAAGCACATTTAATAGCTGATCCAGCTCTTGCCGTTTCTGCTTTAATTGAACTTTTTGTTCGATTAAGGTCGCTTGAATTTTTTCATCAGGTCGGTCCACCATTTCTTTGATTGTTCTCAGGGGCAGCCCCAGCGAACGATACAATAAAATCTGCTGCAGCCGATCAATTTCTTTTTCAGTATAGATACGATAGCCCGCTTCACTTAAAAAGGCCGGCTTCAATAATGACCGTTCGTCATAAAATCGCAGGGTCCGTGCACTGACACCTGACATTTCCGCCATTTGCTTGATTGTGTAATTCATCTATCTTATCCATCCTATCTGATCACTTATTTCAACGGCTTCATCCGCCTGACACATTGATCTTACACCTTTACGTAACGAGAAGGTCAAGAGAAATAAAAAGAGGTTGGGAAAGAAGTGTTCAGCTTCAAGAAATTTCGGCTTATTTCCGAAGAAGCTACTTCTGTCACACCGTTTATACGGAAATAGGAGCTGAGACAAATTAATGTCCCAGCTCCTGTGACTGTATTTACTTAACTACCATGACATTGCAAAGGGCGTTGTTGACTACATAGGTCGTCGTAGAACCAACTAGAATTCGTTCAAGTGCGCCTTTTCCGGTGGCACCCATATAGATCAGATCAATTTTGTACGTTTTTGGCAGGTCAAAAGCGATTAACCTTTTGGGGTTGCCAACAGCGGTAATGATTTGTTTGTTGTAATAATCAATTGCCGCAGCTTCTCGTTCTAGCGCTTCACACGCAGCTTTTTTTTCTTCGGAGATAATTTGGGACACAGGCGTCGCACTATTTACTAATAAACCACTGTCATTTACAATTTGCGCGAGATACAGACGAGCATTGTTTCGTCTTGCGGCTTCAACCGCCTCCATCATAGCCTGGTGGGCTTGCGGAGAACCGTCAATCGCAACAAGAATATTATCATAGCGTTCTTTCATTCTGCCTTCCCCCTTTAATTCTAGTATAACAAGCCAGTGACTTTTTGTAAGCCTTTTTTTGACGATCAGTCTTATTAGGCTTTTTTCAAGTATAGCGATTGCTGATCGGTCTCTTGATAGACCCTTTTCATCTCAGACCAAGGGACTTTGCGATTTTTGTAACCATAGGGATCGTTGACATACACCACTTTTTTTTCGCGATCAAAGCCAGTGATAACTGCTGAATGGATCAAGGGCGTTACGTAGCTGCTGCCTTGGTCCGTCTCCCAAAGCAGAAAATCATTGTTCGTCGGTACTTGGAAATCAACCGTTGCAATGATCCAAACAGGCTTTCCGCTGGCAACGATATCCATCACTTTATTAAAGGACGTTTTTTCATTAGCGATCACTTGATACTCGTCGCCAACATATTTTTTGGCTAATTTCGCGATCGGCTCCACCGCCACACCCATCGCTTCATCGCCGCCAGTAATATCACCAACAAATCCCAAATGAGGATCACCGTGATTGCCTGATTCGGTGTATAGCGGTTGATAATCTAACTCATTCGCCAGTTCATTTTTTGTCGTGTGATAGCCATAGTAACGCAGCAACATCGAAAGCGCTGTAACTTCACAACCATTATCTAAAGCATCTCCATCAAATTGATCTTCCAATGGAACATCTAATTTGATTTTTTCTTTTTGCTGAGTCTGTTCTAATTCTTCAAAACCGCTGGTGCTTGCTTTAACAAGAAAATAGCCGGCACCCGCCAGAATCAGTAGCACCACCAGTGTGCGTAAAATCTTTTTCATCATTTCCACCTAATTAAAAATTATTATCAAAAGAGAAGTGTAAGTGGAAATCGGCAAATGGACAAAGAAAACGACCTCGCTGCCAGAAATTTTAGCCTATCTTAACCTATTCCGCTTCCAATTTAACCTTTTTTTACAAACTTTTTGTTAGTGAAAACTTGAAGTTTGTGTTATATTAATAGGTGGAATTTCGTTATCAACGTGATAGTTGCCTTTCGTCAATACAAGAAAGGAGAATGAATTATGACATTCTATAACACAGAAGTACAATATCGCGTCACTCTAGACACGGATTTAAATCTTTTTATCGTTTTTGATAAAAAAGACAGAAATCATGTGGCAACTGGCGTAACAATTGAACAAGCCGTCCAAGAATTACAAAAAAATTAATTTGGACTTTCATTTACTCCGTATCTTTTGCTAAGCGGAAAAGACAGACAGGATAAGACTAGCATCCTTGTCTGCCAAAAATGAATCCCTTAATGCGAATTAGGATGCCAGTCCAACTTTGCGAATTCAATTTCGTATTTCAATGCGATTAGTTGAATCGTATGAGAAACGACAATAGGTGTATATTTCATGCTTTTGGAAAAATACTTACTCATCTAGGAGTTAGCCCTATTGATAACCTTTAGCTGGATGGTATGCGTGATGAGAATAGAATCCATTTTGGGAAAAAATGAATTCCTTAATACGAATTAGGATGCCAGTTCAACTCTTTGCAGTTTACTCAGCTGTGATGCAATTTTATGATTTTCTATAAATCATGGAGTCAAATGTTTAGTTGAATGGTATACGTGATGAGAGTAGAATTCATTTTTGTAAAAATGATTCCTTTAATACGAATTAGGAGTGACTGATCAATGATAGACGCGAATGTGCGTTAAAAGCACCTGCTGTGAATCCACGGTAGGTGCCTTTTTGTGTCTAAAATACTTTCTCATGACCTAGATAATTACAAGAAAAGTAGCTAGGTCATTCCTAGATTGTTTTTTTCACCTCACAAAAAGACATTGACGAAAAAAATTTCGTCAATGTCTCTCTATCTCACAACCATCACATTGCAAGGGGCATGATTCACAATATATCCAGTGGTTGAACCGACTAATAGACGTTGGAAGCGACCTTTACCGGTGGCACCGACGTAGATCAAATCAATGTCATATTGCTGTGGCAGTTCTTCTGTTAAGGCCCGTTTGGGATTGCCGATGTATTGAACTAATTCCATATTTTGATAGCGGCCGCGTTCTGCCAGCTTTGCTAAATATTGTTTGGCCCGCTTGGTTTCTTCGGACAAAATATCGTCCATCGGTTGGGCAGAGCTCATTAAAATACTCGAATCATCAATGACTTGGACCACATACAATTTCGCATCATTTCTTCTAGCAGCTCCGATTGCTTCAAAAAAAGCTCCTTCAGATTGATCTGAGCCATCTACCGCCACCATAATATTTTTGTACCGACTGTTCATCTTTTCCCCTTCTTTCATCGAATGACTGTTACACTACAAGGTGCGTGGTTCACCACATACGCCGCTGTAGAGCCGATCCGTGACAAACGAATCTCACCTTTTCCGGTAGCACCTAAAAAAATCAGATCAATCTCATTGTTTTTTGCAAAATCAATGATCTTTTCTTTTGGACTTCCTAGCTCTACAAAAGGTTCTACATTCTCTAATTCCCTGCGAGACGCGTCTTGAATTTTTTTCAATAAATCTTTTTCTATTTGCTCTTTTTCCGCTGCATAAAGCTTACTGAAAGAAAAAGCGCTGGTGGAGAGTTCACTGTCGTTAATGATTGAAATAACATTCAGTTTTGCATCATCACGTTTGGCCGCTTCAACTGCTTCATCAAAGGCCCGCTCAGAATGGTCAGACCCGTCGATTGCCACTAGAATATTTTTGTATTTACTAATCATTGTAACCGCCTCCTTAATTAAATTATAAAGGAAAAGCAAGAATCTGTGAAACGAAATCACCTTTTCATAAAAAAATTCGATAACAATTATTTCTAAATAAATATCACATCATCCGCCAATAACAAGCGTTCTTAAAATTAAAAATAATTATTATTTGCTAAGATTGAATGATAAAATAAAAGAGGCGTCAGGATAAAAAAGAAATTTTCGGCTAACAATCGACAAAATTATCAGCGAAAAATGAAGAAGCCTTTTTACAAGCAAGTCAGTTTTTGAGTTGTCTTACTCTTAATCGTTAGTGGGTTGGCAGCTAGTCTGGGCGCTGAAGAACAGGAAAATCTTGGTGAGGACACGACTCAAAGTTCGGTTTTACCAGATATACAACAAGAAACAGCTGAAATTGAAGCCGCTCCCAAGGCCGTTCCGACTAAAGCGGAAACACCGGCAGATACACTAGTAGAATTGGAGACGATTGAGTCCTCTCAACCCGCGAAGGAATCTGCTTCAGATGTTCCCTCGGACTATTGTTCCGCCTTAAGAAGCGCCAAAAGTTATTCTGACAGGATGCACATGTCAAAAGCAGGCATTTATGATCAGCTAACCTCGGAATACGGTGAAAAATTTACTGCGACAGAAGCGAACTATGCTATACAAAATTTGCCATAATCCGCTTTTATACTGAGATTTTTTGAGCATTATTCTTGAATCTTTTTTTTCAATCCGTTAAGGTAAGAATAGTTCATTTGTTTATCCGAGTTCCTTCCCAGGACTCCAGCCGTCGTTGCCCTGCGACGGCTTTTATATTTGACTGCTAAGCAAAATAATTGCACGGAAAGCCCTTTCCCATTATAGTACAAGTATGGGCTATGCCCTTCCTTTATATAATTTGTTTTTTTCACTTGTTGACCGTTCATTCCATGACGGTCTTTTTTTTATTTTTCCGTTCTACTTCCGTATCCTGTGTTAAACTTAAAGTGTTTACAAAGTGATCGGAGGCAGCAGTATGTATAAAGCCAATTTAAAAAATATCATCAATAGTAAAGAGGAAAAAACGATTGCTCTTTCCTTAATTCCTCATGTCGGCGACACATTACAAATCAAAGAACCAAATAAATTTCTATTGATCCACGGCATCACCTATTTGGCGGAAAACGAAAGTGTCGATCTAGAAATTTTTGTTGAACCGATTGATCGAACGTATTGGATGAATGAAATATAATGAAAGCGGGGTCACTCTATGATTGCTCATAAAAGAGACTGTCTCCATGTAATTTAAAAACAACTATCAATTACATGGAGGAAAATACAATGAAAAATATTTATGATAATAATGCTTTTTTTGAAAGCTATAGTCAAATGGCGCGCAGCCAACAAGGGCTGGCAGGTGCCGGTGAGTGGCAGACTTTGAAAGCCTTACTACCCGATTTTAAAGACAAACGAGTTTTGGATCTTGGCTGTGGTTATGGTTGGCACTGTCTATATGCTGCCGAGCATGGTGCAGCATCTGTCGTCGGAGTTGATCTTTCAGAAAAAATGTTGGCGGTCGCTCGTCAGAAAAATAGCTTCACAAACGTGGTCTATCTCCACGATAGTATCGATACAGTGGACTTTGAAGCTGGAAGTTTTGATATTGTTCTCAGTTCATTAGCGATTCATTATATTGAGGACTTCACTACACTAGCGAAAAACATCGCCAAATGGTTGGCTCCAACTGGGCAATTAATCTTCTCAGTAGAACATCCTATTTTTACTGCAGAAGGAACCCAAGATTGGATTTACGATCAAAAAGGAGCGATTGCTCACTTTCCAGTGGATAATTATTTTTATGAAGGAAAACGGACCGCTCATTTTTTAGGCGCGAATGTCACCAAATACCATCGGACATTGACTACTTATCTGGATAGCCTATTAACAAATGGCTTTCAGCTCAAACGGATCGTAGAACCCGCACCACCGAAGAATATGTGGGATATCCCTGGCATGAAAGACGAAATGCGCCGCCCGATGATGCTGATTGTAAAGGCGGAGAAGGAATAACTAAATCGCCCTCAACTTAACCGAAATGGTTTCGGCTAAGTTGAGGGCTTTATATTATTTTGTTGGAAATTGCGCTTGATCAATCATTGCGCAATAGTTTTCCACATTTCGCCATTTTCTGTCCAAGTATTATCAAATTATTGATCTTTCTTAAACGAACCTGTATAGGTCTTATTAAACGGTTATGTTCATTGGCCCATGATTTCTTCCAACAGTTTTCATTTTCAATACAACCTTATTTTTCAGTCGCAATTTTTTTGATGTAATTAACTTGTGTAGAATTTGTATGTTCCCATGTATCATAGCCTGCTTGCTTCATCATACCTTTGATCTTTTCTAAGTCCGTAGGATTTTGAACATAAGTATATTGATTTCCTACTAACCAATAAACTTTGCTATTTGATTTGAATAACAACATGACATCTCCCCCTTTCTTTTTAGATGATTCTTCTCCACTTGTGTTTTTTAGCCGATAATACTCAATAGGTTCATAACCCATGTATCCGCCTGCTGCCGGAGTGGTATAAATACCATTCCGGCCATATGAACAATGAATAATTGTACTATTGTCGATGAAAATACCTGTATGACCGTCATTTGCCCAGTATTTTGATACAAAGATATCCCCTTTTCGACACTCAGAACGAGCTATCTTTGTTGTAATAGGTGGTAACGTCGTGTCATGCAGTGAACCAGTCCATCCCATACTTCCAGCTGGAATAAAGCCACCTGCAATCAACGAAAAATATACAGCAGAACTACAATCGTAACTATGCGGACCTAAACGCGACGTTTGACTGTAAGTCACTTTCCCTTCACGATCTTTCATCCATTGAATCATTTTATTTATATCGCCCATTTTTTCACCCCTCTCTGCTTTTTACTGAAAAATTATAGTTATTGAGACCTTACTCTGGTAAATTACATTCACAAATATTAATTGATTCTTGTAACACTGTTCGCTTCGTCAAATGAGCATCCTATTCTCCAAATTTTCCCTGTATCCGATTTACTGCTGTTTCAATTTTCTCAACTTGTTTAAGTGCTTCCGTCAAATCATCGATCATTTTCAAGTAGCGTTCTTCTCGTGAATTATTTTGCTTCATCACCCAAGCTAAGAGAAATACAAAAAGCACTGGAAATCCGATACTTTCAGAATTATTAAGAAAGGTTGAAATAAAGTTTTCCATTTTTCACCAGCTTTCCTAAAAACTATTCATGTAGTTGCATGATGATCTTATTCATTCAAAAGAATTGGTTGAAACAATCGTTGATCACACACTCTATCAATGCTAAAGCCATTCCTCCGCCAAAAAAATCTTTTTACAAAATTATCTTCTCTAAAAAAACACACTGCTTTTCCCACCATCAGCACATCAATGTGCTTCCCTCCCTATTTCAAATTAAGTGTATGTTTACTCATGATTTTCATTCCTTTCTGTTTGATCTATTTACACTATATACGAACGTATGTTTGTTTTGTTGCCGAAAAAAAGACATCAGATTCCTAGATGTTCAGCTAACTCTTCAAAAAATGCATCACGTAAACGAATGACCTGGCGTTTGCTCAAAAAAACTTGATCGGCGACTAAATCAAGATTTACTTTTTGTTTTTCAGACATATAAAGTCGTTTGATGATCTCTTTCGTTTCTTCTGTCGCCTGATTCAGACACAATGAAATTGTTTTTTGATTGCGTTCTAAATTAATCAGCTGCCGATCCAGTGAAATTGAAATTAGAAGCTTTTTGTCTTTAAGTTCTTTATTAGATTGCTGATTATTATGAAGAAGTAACTTTGCTTTTCTTTCTAAGTAGTAATCTTCCATTTTAGGATAATCTTTCAAAATTTCTTTTAGATAATCCTTCTTCCATTTCTCCATCGTCTCTCCCCCTAAAAGATATAACCATTCGTAATACTTTTTTTAAATCAGGTAAAATCTATTTGTAGATTAATGGTAATACATTACGTATGCTTTGTAAATTCATATAATGATATTTTATCTGTTTTATGTGCAAAAAAGATACATTACGTGTTACTATAAAGATGAAAGGAATGGTGGCGATGTTCGCTAAACAACTCAAAGCATTAAGAAAACGAAACCCGCACCTGACACAAATGGATATGGCTACGCAATTAGGGATCGCAAAAACAACCTACGCTGCTTACGAACAAGGAAAACGGACTCCAGATATTGAAACACAAAATAAGATTGCTGATTTTTTCCAAGTCTCTTTGGACTATCTGCATGGCCGTGAGGAAAAAAGAAGCCCCACTTTTTCTACCAAACAAATGAGCATAGCTGCTCATATTGATGACGAAGTAACAGATGAACAAATGGAGGATATTCTAAATTATATTGACTTTATTAAACAGAAACATGCAAAGAAGGATAGAACTCATGGATAAAGTAGAGAAATTGATGGCTCATTTTCAGAGCATTCACTATATATTCGATCCTGAAATGCCAGATGGTCAAAAAGGTTTATCTGTAGATGATTATGTCTACTTAAATCCCCGACAAACATCCGCTGAGCTGACCAGTACCGTCGCAGAAGAAATTGCTCACTATCTTACAACTTCAGGCGACATCACTGCCCAAGACACTAACGAAAAACGAAAACAAGAACAAAAAGCACGGGATCTTGGATCAACTTTAATAGTTACCCTCCAAGATATTATTGATTGCTACAAAGAACACTTTACTAACGTTTGGGAATGCGCCGACTACTTAGAAATTACGAGACATTCTTTTGAACAAGCGATCAAGACTTATAAAAAGTTATATCCAAGTGGGATCGATTATCAAAACTATCGGATTATTTTTGCTGCCGACGGAACCATTGGCGTCTATGAGTTCTGTGAATGATGGTTTATTTTTTGGTCGCTGAATTTGCAATAAAAGAATACTAACAATGACAAACGATGTCCCTATCTTGATTCTCTTGCACCTAGCTTTCCTAAATATTCCGCAAAAAACTTAATTCGACTTTGTAGGAGGGAACCAGCAATGAAGAACAAACAAGCATTATTTCAAAAAAAGCGCTTCTTTATTCCCCTCGTCATCTTGTTAGGTATTTTAGGTTTTAGTCCGATGCTAGTTTCACTATTGGGTGTGAGTGATGAAGATGGATTGAATCCTGATTATTACTCCTCCGCCGATGAATCGCTATTTAAATCAAAAAAAGGAGCTGATTGAATGTTAGAAAATTTAAAAAAGGATTTTGATAAAGGAATGCCTGTCATCACTTATATCAAAAAGAAATATGGTTTCGATTCAATCGAAGAATTTGAAAAATATATGGAAGACTTGAAAGAAAAAGCTGAGAAATATGATGCGTTAGCTAAAAATAAAGCTACCGAATAAGCCAAAAAGGAGCTGGGACTATAAAAATGTCCCAGCTCCTTTGCGAATAAACAGTGGTCCAGAAGTACCTTCCCCGGACTATAAAAAAAACCGTCCCTAGGAGGAGACGGTTTATAGTTTATCTAATTAAGCTTTAACGATGTTAGTTGCTTGAGGTCCACGTTGGCCTTCTTCAACATCATAAGTTACTGCTTGACCTTCTTCTAAAGTTTTGAAGCCGTCGCCTTGGATAGCTGAGAAATGTGCAAATACGTCATTTCCATCTTCACCAGTGATAAAGCCAAAACCTTTGTCTGAGTTAAACCATTTTACAGTACCGTTATTCATAAATATTTCCTCCTGATACGTATCAAAGTACGTTCTTATTTGCAATTAATTGTTGATAGTAAAAGGAGATTAATACGGTTAAATATCTAGGCTCAAATCACATTTCAAAATCGATTACTTTGTTACTTTAACATGCCTTCGAACAAATTGCTACCTAAATCGGTTAATTAGTAGCAACAGTTAAAAAGCAAACGCTTTCCTTTAATAAAACTTACAAAGTCCATAGCTAAATGATCAAGACGCCTTCCATAAAAAAGTCATTTAACTCTTCGTCTTCATTAATAGTCTTCCCCTCCCCACCTTTTTTTGCTAGAATTTATGGTGACGGAGGTACAAAAACATGCAAACATTGTATATTTTGTTCAGTTTCCTAACGAGTGTAGGGATTTTAATTATGGTCTACGCTTTTTATCGCGATTTTAAAAAACTAACCTTACTTCAAAAGATTGCTCTGATCTTAGTTTCTATCAGTGGATTGATGCCGATGCTCTTGGGAATGATTGAAGGATTTCTTTCAAACTAATCGACGAATCACGTTCTTTTTGCTATCGGACAGATGTAAGAGATTCTGTTGATAGCGCTATCACTAAGTAGTATAATTATCTAAAGGAGTGATTGAGATGAGTTACGCGATTGGTGGCTTTTTTTTATTACTAAGTGGTTGGCAGTTCTTCATAACGAAACGGACCTTCACAACGATCAGACAAAAAGGAAATGAGAGCACTTCGGGCTTTATCATGCTGGGTCTCTGGGGCAGTTTGGCATTTGCGCTTTGTTGTCTATATGTCGCCTACAGTTGTTTCTTTGTCTTTCAATTTTAGGATTTTTAAGAGGCCTAGCCTCTTTTTTTGTTTGAAAAGCTCTGTTGAAACTTTTTTAATACTAAGCTATCAGAAAGAAACGTTGCCTCACTCTTCTCTAGACCCCGTATCAGAAGGAATCAGGATTTGAACAAAGTTTTCTCAAGTGCTACGATGTTCACTTAATGACACCAGAGACAAAGACAAATGGTCTGGTTTATCCGTGACCGAACTACTTACCCCTTTTTACAATCAAAATAAGCCTCCCGTAATCAAAATACCCATAAGTTTTTTCCGATGAAAGATTTTGTGGTGATCGAGGCTGCTATCTCTGATTATTTGATAACTACCTATAATGAAGCAAGAGAGGAATCTCTTGTTTTACATCTTAAACGACCCTTCCTCAGCTGAAGAATAATCCTTACGCAGTTGACTTACACATCTTTTTTTAATTGTTTTATCATTAATCCGTTAAATTTATGCTATACTGATTCTTTGAAAGGGTGGGTGCTCTGTTGAATAATAAAAAAGCGGCTCCAATCGAATTTCTGTGGTTAGGATTGTATAGTTTTGCCGGCTTTAGTTTAGAATTGATCCTGATGGTCCTCTTGAACATCTTCAACGTAAGCCCTTCGATTCCTTTACATGCGGGATTGACGGCTGCTTTGTGGTTCATCGCTAGTTATTTGATATTGCATTATGCCAATAAAAAATTTTCATTTGACCCAGTAAACGTACATGTTCACTTAGATAAAAGACGTTTAATCATGGTTGGAGCAATTTTTATACTTTTGATCCTTGTTACTTCGATCCTCTTCCAAGGGTTCAAACCGCTAGTTGAGTTTCACGGTGATCTTCAAAAGAGTGTGTTGGCCTTGATCATGAGAATCATCTATTATCTTGCCGAGAGCGGGCTGATCCTACTAACGATTTGTTTTGGTCAAGCATTCTTTGAAGGCCAATTCTCACTTCCCTCATATCTTCCCAGTGGAGGATTTTTTCTAGCGTTAACGTGGGGACTGATTCATTTTCTGCTTCAAGGCTTTTCCGGCGGCTTATTCGCGATTTTCTTTTCTTTACTAACAGGAACACTCTTTGTATTAGTCAAAAAGGACTTTAAAAAAAGCTATCTGCTTATTGCTCTTGCCCTCATTCTTTAAAATTTCAGCCAATTTCGACAGCTAATCATAGCTGTTTTTTTTAGCTATCAAATCTATTGTTTACAAAACGCTTACATAACTTTATGATTAGTTCTAGGGGGGATTTATTATGAAGAAAATATGTTTTGTATTGACTGTCAGTACTGGAATAAACTATGGTTCCATTTCTGCTGCTCCATTACTTAAAAATAACGAAGATTTAAAAGAATACTTCTCAAACGATTATGATGTCTCCATCAATTACATTCGTGACAAAGACACGGTGGATTATTTAGTTGTTCCCGACCCATTCACGCCTTTCGAGAACGAAAATGAGTTACCAATCATCAAAGTACCCGCAAGATTGTTTATGACGAAAGATTTCGCGGCCATAAAAACGTACCTCGATGATTATTTTGCGCATAACTAGGACAGATGATACAAGAGAGGAATCTCTTGTATTTTTTGATAGGTTGAGTAAATAAACTTTAAAATTGGTTTCGTATTTTTATTCAGGAGCGTATAGTTAAAGTAAACGATTCGGAGGCCTCATATGAAAACAAAAACATTTACGTCATTCACAGAAAATGGGTTAGACAACAAAATCGCTGCATTCTTGGCTTCAACCGATATAGAAGTTATTGAAATACAGTTTACTGGTTCTCTATTTTATCTAGGCGCAATGATTGTATATAAATAAGCGGGATTTTTCACTGTAAATATGATTAGCCGGCTATGCTATTATTCGTTTGATAAAATTTTATGAAGGAGCCTCACTATGAAACAAACTATTGCTCACATCTCCTTAGTCGTAAATGATTACGATGAAGCGATTGCTTTTTACACAAATAAATTGGGCTTCATATTAATCGAAGACACCTATCAGCCAGAGCAAGAGAAACGCTGGGTGGTAATCTCCCCCCGCCCAATTCAACCGGAACAACTATCTTGTTAGCAACAGCTTCCAAGCCCATACAAAAAAACTTCATTGGGAACCAAGCTGGCGGCAGAGTTTTTCTATTTTTGGCAACCGATGATTTTGATCGTGATTATCGCAATTACGTTGCAAAAGGAATTGAATTTGTTCGCCCTCCAAAAAAAGCCGATTATGGAAAAGTTGCCGTATTTAAAGATCTGTATGGAAATCTATGGGATCTAATCCAATTTAGTGACAATCATGGTATGACTCAGCGCTTTTTTTAGCTTCTACTTTTTTGATTGCCTCCAATTGCGTAAATTGACTTACAATTCTCCTTACTCTATAATGCACCATATTAGTAGGTAATTGCAGGCGATACCTAATCCCAACATTGCCGTCGAGTGAAAGGATTTCTATGAGAATCAACGTTTTGCAGCACACTCCTAATGAAGGACCTGGCTCTATTCAAGAATGGTCCCAAAAAAATGGGCATGAAATGTATATCTATCATCCCTATCAATTTAATGATGTGCTTCCTACAGCTGATGAAACTGATATGCTTGTCATTTTAGGTGGCCCAATGAGCCCCAACGATAATATAGATTGGATCAAGAATGAGCGAACGCTTATCAAAGAACTACTTGAAAAACATATTCCAATCTTTGGCGCTTGTTATGGCGCCCAACAAATTGTCAAAACGTTAGGATATAGCGTAACGAAAGCACCCCATAAAGAAGTTGGATGGGCTCCTGTTTATCTTGAAAATAGTATTATTGAAGGTATCCCCAACAAATTAACTGCTCTACATTGGCATGAAGAAATGTTTGAAATACCTGAAGATGCTATTCATCTATTCAGTAGTGACTTAGTTAGGAACCAAGGTTATTTGTTAGGCGAAAACGTTCTAGGATTACAATTTCATTTCGAACCAAAGGCCGATGATGTCCGTGAAATAGCCGTTAACGATTCGTCTTATCCAGCAGACAATAATTCTTTAAAACAAAGTGCAAAAGATATAATTGATTCAGCTTTTCCGGTCGAAAATCGAGATGTTATGTTTACGCTGCTAGACTTTATCACTAGAAATAAATAATTCATTCGCTAAAGCTATCATTTATTTGATAGCTTTTTTGCCATTGAAAATTAGTTGATTGCTCCAATTTACCGAACTTTCAATGATTAAATCGCCATCATAGCTTAGCTCCTTATATGAACGGCATGATGACCCTTATGAAATTGTATTGTGAATATAAAAGTTTAATCTCAAGTTTCAACTCTTCATTTTATAAGCGTAAACAAAAATCCGCTAAACATTGTCATGATTGGCATCACATCAACGTTTAGCGGATATACATTTCATATTGGCGGGAATGTGTGAGAATCGAACTCACCCAAGAAGCTCTTAACTCCTCATACTGGTTTTGAAGACCAGAGGGAACACCAGAACCCATCCACTCCCGAAACAAGATAATCATACCATTACTTTACTTAGTAATCAATAACAATTTCCTGCAAAAAAAGGAGAGAAATTCCCGTTGATTGGGTTCTTCTCTCCTTTTTAAAATTACTGTTGCAAACTCCTATTGCTCATCCGTTACTTCGTTGATTTCCTTATTCAAGAAATACGAGATCACCGTACAGATCAACACGATCAAAGCCAATTTGAGAATGTCTTGGAAGGTTGGATTGACGATCGTTTCAATGATATCGGCCACGATCAGAAATTCCAAGCTCAATAAGATATAGCTGCCTAAGTAAGCTTTGATATATTTATTCTTCTGCAAGATCGATGGAAAAACTTTGCCGTTTTTGCGAGGAATAAGTTTGATAAAGGCAAGAAACGCCCCTACGATAATGATCCCGATCGACAGAACGTCTAACAATAATACGATTGGTTGAAAAAAATGTTGGATCATATTTTCGATCATTGCCATCGCCTCTCACCTGCTTCCTTGATACATCAATCATACGAAGAAAATTCCTTGAAGGCAATTAATTCGCTGTGTTCGACGTAAAACAAAAAGCAATCCCGTAAAAACGAGATTGCTTTTGGCTTACTGAATTGGCGGATACAAGGCTGCTGTGGTCTTGTTGCCATTCTTCGAGTAAATGCTGGTTGATTGCGCGCCCTTTTGTTTTTCGATGGCGGCATTTTTCTGATCTAAATCATGATAATCGTATTTCTTCGGATCAACCGGCGTGAAGCCTGCTGGTGTGTAGAAGCGCAAGAGATTCTCTTGGTTCAACTTATCTGACAGGCTCAAGGCTTGCTTGACTTGTTTTTGTTCCGCGTCAATCGTTGGTGCGATGCCAAGGGCTTTCGGATCAACGACTTGGCCGGTCTTATTATCATATGTTTGACCGCCTAGCTCAGTATAGTTTGGCGAAACGAAATCACCATTTCTAAAGGCGACGGTTTGGTCGTGTTTTGGTGAAAACAGATCAGTCCCGAACTGGATATATTTTTGACTATCCACGCCGACTAAATGTAATAAGGTTGGCAAGACATCGATCTCGCCGCCGTATTGGTGCTGGATTCCACCGCCGGTATAACCAGGGATATGGAACATCAATGGCACCCGCTGCATTTGCGCGTCATCAAATTTACTCCAAGTCGTTGGATCTTTGCCTAAGGCTGTTGCTAGATCTTTATTGTTGCTGTCGGAGATCCCGAAGTGGTCGCCGTAAATCATAAAGATCGAATTTTGGTACACGCCAGAAGCCTTCAAATAATCAAAGAACTGACGCAAAGATTCATCCAAATAATGAGCCGTCCGCACATAATCATCGACGGTACTGTCGCCGGTCTTCAATGATGGGAAATTAAAGTTCTTATCATCGGTTAGATAAGGCGTATGATTGGTGACCGTCAAGAATTTTGAGTAGAAAGGCTGTTGCAAATGTTCTAAGTGTCCCACGGTTTCCTTCAGCATATCTTTATCCAAGATACCGTAGCCTAGGCTTTCATCCGAAGCGTTGAAATACGAACGGTCAAAGAAATTTTGATAGCCTAGATTTTTATAAACGTGGTCACGATTCCAGAAGCTGCCGACATTTCCGTGGAACACGGCGCTTGAATAACCGGCTTGCTGGTTCAAGATGGCTGGTGCCCCTTGGAAGGTATTGTCATTGCCTAGTTGCGTGAACAGTGAACCTTGCGGCAAACCGAATGTTCCGGTTTCTAACATATTTTCAGCATCACTCGTCTTCCCTTGGCCAACTTCGTGGAAAAAGTTATCAAAAGCTAAGGTCTGCTTATTGTCATTTCCAATACTGTTTAAGAATGGCGTGACCTCTTGACCATCTACCTTCATATTGATCAAAAATTGTTGGAAGCTTTCCAAGTGGATCACGATGATATTTTTACCTTTAGCGATGCCGTATTTACTTGGATCAGGCGCCGCATAATGTTGCTTCGTATATTTCAAAATATCCGTTAGACCGTTGCTTGAGGCGTGAGCCCGCACACTGTTGGTCTGTTCTGTCTTGATCCCGTCATAAATCGTAAAGGCGTCTAAACCGAGGTATTTAACGATATACGAGCGGTCAAAGGTCCGTTGTAATAATTGCGGCCGATTGGCTTCACTCATGGATAAATTCACGGAAAAAATCAAGGCCGACAAACAGCTGATCGCAATCGCGAAGGTCTTTTTGACCGGTTTGCTGACGATTTCTTTTCTTTTCGCGAAAATGTAGATCAAGATGCCTAAAAATACCAGCAGATCGATCCAATATAACACATCATGCACCTTCATCAAGGCAAAGGAGCTGCCGGAGATTCCCTGCGAGACCTTTGAGAAACCTAAGACCGATTTGATCGTCACAAAATCAGTGAACTCACGATAGAAAATCACGTTCAAATACAAGATCACCGTATTCAGCAGGTCTAGTAAAAATAAGAAAATTAGGGCTGGCTTGATCTTTTTAACATAAAGAAACAGACCAAAGATCAACAAAGTCGTGGCGATCGGATTGATCCACAAAATAAAATATTGCACCGATCCTTGCACGCCTAATGAAAAATCGACGTAATACGCGAAGATAGTTTTTGTCCAAAATAATACGCTGACCGTTAACAGAATCAGCCAACGATTCGTAAAAGCTTTTTTTACCCGGTCCATCCGGAACACTTCTTTCTTTATTAAATTGTCCGTATCTACTATAGCAGATTTTAAAAAAAATACCGTCAGAATAGGTGATTCCGGCGTAATTTTATAAATTTCAGAAAAATACCGGATTTACTTTCAAAATTTAATCGAAAATCCGCGCCCGGCGTTGCTTTTTCAGGTCAACTAAAATTTTTCTTAGACATAAAAAATTCACATTCTTAAGAATTTGCTATAAAATAACAAAAAGAACGACACCGGATACCGGTGTCGTTCTGATTTTATGGATAAACAAATTGCTTCTGTCACATCTGCTTAAGCTTCTCGCTTCATAACGATTCCGGTATAAATCCAAATCGTCAGCAAGTAATAAACAAAGTATAAAACAAAGAAAATCAAGAATGGTACCCAGATATTACTATACGGTTCACTTAACAGCGTTGTAAACATTTGTAGCCCGAACAAAACATGAGCAACTCCTAATAATCCTGGAACTAAGAACAAGACCCCAATTTCTTTGCGGATTGAAGCGGTCAATAACTGACGCCGTGTCCCAATTTTCTCTAACATAGTATAACGTCGAACGTCGCTTTTAGCACCTGATAGGATTTTGAACATCAAACAGCTGGCCAACATTGTCAGAAAGGCGATTCCTAAGAAGAAGCCCATAAATTCAAAGCCAGAGAATAAAGAGTTAAAGACTTCATATATTGTTGCCTTTTGTGTAAAGCCGCCTTCTTGCTCTAGAGCTGGGTTGTTTTTATAATTTTGAGCTGCTAATTTTTGTAAGGCTTCTTTCTCGGTCATAAAATCTTTGACCTGAACCACTTGCAACGTACTTGCTTTGCCTTGGACTGCAGCGAAAGCTTCCGGTGAAACCAATTGATGCTCTTTGGTTTTTTGTTCTGGCAATTCTAATTGCCGCAACGCATCTTGCTTTGTAACATCCTTGGCTAACTCTTCACCTGAATAACGCACTGTTTTAGTACTATGATTATCAACAAATTCCTTATTTTGTAAAGGCGTCCGATCAAACTCCGTCTTGTCATAATAGACAGTCGTGTCGGTCTCTTTTTGTTGATAAGTCGCATTTAAGGTTGGCTTCAACGCTTCGATTTTATCCGCCACGATTTTTTGGCTATCGTTTAAGATCAAGTCGTAAGCGGTTGTTTGGTTGGTCATTTTAGGAATTTCGTTTCTAAAGCCAAGGCCGACTGTGATCGCTCCTAACGCCAAGGCAAACAGCATTGCCACTAACGACAAGATGCGCGTGTAGTCTTGAATACGGAAACTTAATTGTGAGAAGGTAAAATTATTCAAACCCTTCAAGGCTAACGAATCGGTTTGCTTCAATAAATTTAAAATGAAAATCAGCACAGCGTGGAAGACAAAATACGTTCCTGCCACGATCGTAATCAACGCGATTACTAATGCGGCAATGGCTAGCTTCGTCACTAAGGTCATCATAACATAACCCATTGCCAATAGGGCGATGCCAAAAATGGCTTCTAAGAATAACGTGATTTTTTTGCGTTTTGCTGGTGCCGGTGTTTCACTGGCTTTCAAGATTGAAAGGACTGGTTTTTTCACGATCATGACCGCATTGACGATCGCCGCCAATAAAAAGATGATGGCAAAAAAGATCAAGGTGATCACTATAGCCTTGCTATTGACTGCTGAAAAATGCGTGATGGCAATTTCTAACTGCTTCGTCAACAGTTTTTCCACGATCGTTGTCAGACCTAAACCTATTAAAATACCGACAATTGTTGCTGCGACACCGACGACAAAGGTTTCCACGAAGATCAGTTGAGCAATCTTCCGGCCTTTTGCTCCCAGCATCATGAACATGCCGTAATCTTTCTGACGCATCGTCATTAAAAAGGAATTGGCATATAAGATATAGACGAAGGTAATAATCGACAGTAGTACCGTCCCTAGGTGAAAAATAAAGACCACGGAGCTGACCATCGAATTTTGTTGTAGAAAGACTTCATTCGTTGCTAATGATTCAAACATATAAAAGATCGCCGAAGCCATGACTAGACCAGAGAAAAGCACAATGTAGTCACGCAAACGGCCCTTGATCCCAGCAAGTGATAATTTTAAAAGCATCGAACTCCTCCTACTGTTCCAGATTTCCGAGAATACTTAAAATCTGGCGATAAAAAGCATCCCGTGTTTGATCTTCGCGTTTGACCTCTTGATAGATCACGCCGTCTTTAATAAATAAAATTCGTTGGCAATAACTTGCTGAAAAAGGATCATGCGTGACTAATAGAATCGAAACTTGATCCTGTTGATTCAATTCTTCCATTGTATCTAACAAGTCGCGAGCACTATTTGAGTCCAAGGCTCCCGTCGGCTCATCGCCTAAAAGAATCGTTGGCTGGGTAATCAAGGCCCGCGCCGCTGCGACCCGCTGCTTTTGCCCACCGGAGATTTGAGCGGGATAACTGCTTAAAATCTCACTGATCGACAAACGTTCAGCAATCACTTTGACCCGTTGTTTTATTTCTTTCGGCTTGACTCCTTGAAGGGACAAAGGCACGGCGATATTTTCTGCTGCTGTTAAATTTTCTAATAGATTGAAATCTTGGAAAATAAAACCAATCTCACGACTACGAAAGTCTGCCAGCTGATTGCCGGATAATTTCGTAACATCCGCTTGATTGATGGCAATCTTGCCAGCCGTCGGTTTGTCGAGGGTCGCTAGTAAATTCAACAAGGTTGATTTACCAGAGCCTGATGCACCCATGATGCCGACAAATTCACCTTTTTCTACTTCAAAGGACAATCCTTTTAAAGCTTCCGTTTTTTTCTGGTTCCCTTTACCATAGGTTTTTCTCACTTCATTAACTGTTACGATTTTTTCCATCCTACGTTACACTCCTAATTTTTCCGCCGCTTTTTTCGGCAGTTGTTTTTGTTGGACCTCTTCATAGGAAGTCACGCCTTTGTTTTTATTCCACGTCACTTTGAGGAACGCTTCACGGCGTAGCGGACGATCCTTCGACGCGTTAAAGTCTAATTTCTTTTCGTGGCCTTCTTCATCATAGCCAGGCAACGCATATTTATAATCGACATAGGGATTCCCGCTGTCGTCTTTTCCATTGACCTTTTCACCATCCGTGGTGATCTGAACATAATACGCATCGCCGCTGGACATCACTTTGTCTGCGATCTGCAAACCGACAAAACCGATTACGATAAGACTCACTAAACCAATCAAGAATTTTTTCATATTAATTTGCTCCTTTTTTCAATTTCTACGTTAACTATACAAAATCCCTATAAATCCAACCATTGAATCAACTGTCCATCACCTAACAGTTTTGTCATTTTGAAAAATAGACAAAAAAATAAGCTAGTCTCAACCATTCTGTGTTGACACTAGCTCACTTAAATTTCTCTAAGCTAAGCACGTTAGCTTTAGAAGTGTTTCATACTCATTTTACGGCAAAGCGTCTCATTTGCGGCAGTTTGATAAACCACGCGACTAAGAGACAAGAAACGATCTTATCAACAAAATTTCCTGTGACCGCGCCCCAATAAACCGAGCTGATCATTTCTTTACCGGATGCCCTTAACGCCATAATCACGACATCGGTACCTGAACCGGTGAATCCACCGAACAATGCTAAACGAATCGGCGCGCCAATCATCGGACAAATAAACGCCAATAAAATCCCCGCCAACAACGCTTTCTTATAACTAAAGCCTTTCTTAGCCAACAACGCCACAACCACTGCCACCGCTACATTGACTAACGCAAACGGGATCGATAACGGACCGCTGATCATTCCCATCAATAAATTCGTTGAAACGCCGGTTAAGATGCCATAGCCCATACCAAAATTCGCGGCGATAAAAATCGTTCCCATCGTATCTAAAAACAGTAATGGGATATGCAGTAGTGCGACCGCTTCACCTAAGACAACATTCAACGCGACCGCGATGGCACACATTGCGATAATTTTTGCTTTATTATTCATTTCTTCCTCCTTTTGCTAAAAACCGTTGCAACTCCTTCGAAAAATCCTGCTGCTCCGTCTCACTATACCAAGTTGGAACTTCCAAATAAGGTGCTTGAATCTCGGCCGCCTGACAAGCGGCGAAAAATTCTTCCATTAAGACACCCCGTTGACCACTGATGGAGCAATTAGGGCTTTCGTTGATCCCAATCACACCTAAATACTGATAGTCTTCTGCCTGATACGCTTGAATCTGCTGAATGATGGGCTGAAGCATCTTTTGACACGTTTGACGATAATTGGGAAGCGTCAGATATTCTTGATAACTCATTGGCGGTCGATCGCCGCCTAACACTAAAAATTCTGGACAGGGCAACTGAATCAATGCGATCCCTCGGCTTAACAGCTCGATGGCAAAGGGGAAAGCTCCTCGTGCTCGCTCCCAGCCGTGAATCACCGCATTCTGATTCAAAATACAATGAGACACCGCAACTAATTGTTTCTGTGGTTGAATTATTTTTCCTCCTTTCCTTCTTTAAAAATCGCTTGTAAACTCTTTTGAATCAAAGAAAATTCATCCGACGCAATGGTTCGCACATCTAAGAGGTTGGCTTCATTTTTGATCCGACTAATGATCGGGGTTGCCCCTTCGCGCAATTTTTCCTGCAACTCAACAGCTGAATATTGTTGGCCATTCAAAACGACGGCATAGGTCGGCAATAAATGTTCCGGATAAGAACCACCGCCGATTTTGCTGCTGTCTTTTTCTACTGCGACGCTGAGGCCGCTGATTGGTTTTAACATAGCAGCTAACTCCGTGGCTTTCGCCAGACAATCCGCTTCACTTAATCCGATCATCTGCAACGCCGGGATTGCTTGTAAAGCTTCCTTTTCATTGAGATACAGGGCTAAGGTTGCTTCTAATGCGCTGAGGGTCATTTTATCGATCCGCAAGGCCCGCAGCAATTGATTTTTTTTCATTTTTTCGATGTATTCCCGCTTACCAACGATGATTCCCGCCTGTGGTCCACCTAATAATTTATCGCCGCTAAAGGTGACGACATCGCAGCCTTGATCCAGAACTTCTTTGACCGTTGGCTCATAGGGCAAGCCAAACGGACGCATATCCAACAAAAGTCCGCTGCCTAGGTCATTGATTAACGGCAGATCATTGGCATGGGCCAACTCGGCCAATTCACTTAACTCTGGCGTTTCGGCAAAGCCGACGATCCGATAATTGCTCGTATGGACTTTTAAAACTGCTCCAGTTTCTTCAGTCAAAGCCGTTTCATAATCGGCTAAATGGGTTTTATTCGTAGTACCGACTTCCTTGATCGTTCCGCCACTGGAAGTGATGACATCAGGAATCCGAAAGGCTCCGCCGATTTCGACTAATTCGCCCCGTGAGACTAGGACTTCCTTTTCTTGCGTCAACGTGCTGAGGACTAGTAGGACGGCCGCCGCGTTATTATTGACGACTAAAACATCTTCCGCCCCGGTCAGTTTTTTGACGATCGCCACTAAATGACTGTAACGGGACCCCCGCTTGCCACTTGCTAAATCAAATTCCAAATTTGAATAATGGAAGCTAGTAGCAACTAATTGTTCCTGAATTTTTTGACTCAACGAAGAGCGACCTAAGTTGGTATGGATCACCGTTCCTGTCCCGTTAATGACTCGGCGTAAGGAAAATTGCTTTTCAGTTAATTCTTTTTTGATCATTGTCAGAACTTCTGCTTGATCGATCACGTTTTTTTGCGTGCCATCGATTACTTCTTTGCGAATGCTGGCTAAGACTTTTTGAATGCCTTCCTTTGCGGCACCTTGGGGGTAGTCGCTACCTAGTTGCTTTAATAGCACATCCACGGAAGGCAAACTCGCTAAAATATGCTGGATTTCTTTTGACATAAAGTTCCTCCTAATTAACGTTGCGCTAAATTTTGTAATGCGTTTAGAGTCAGCTCAAGCTCCGCTTTTGTTGTAAAGCTGGATAACGACAAGCGGACTGTTCCGCGATCCACCGTCCCTAATGCCTGATGCATCAAAGGGGCGCAGTGATAGCCGGGACGCGTGGCGATTTGGTATTCTTCCCACAAAAGCTCACTGACTACCGCCGATTCGGCGTCATGGAGATTGATGGAAAACACATCCACCCGTGGTTCAGTAAAGTCGCCATAGAGTGTCAGACCATCGATTTCTTTTAATGCTTGATAAAAATACGTGCCTAAGCTAGGTTTTTTCTCTTTTTCCAGCACCCATTCAATCCCGGCGGTTAAACCCGCGATTCCGGGAACGTTTAATGTCCCGGCTTCTAATAACGTTGGCAGCTCCTTGGGCTGAACTTTGGAAAAAGATTGCATCCCATCGCCGCCCGTTAATAGCGGCTCTAACGGCAGATCCTGCCGGACACAGACGCCGCCAGTCCCTTGTGGCCCATAAAGCGATTTGTGGCCGGTAAAGCAGACTGCGGCGATCTTGCCGTCACTAAGATCGATCGGGACGACACCGGCAGTCTGAGAGGCATCAATCACTAAATACAAATCGTGCTTTTGACAAAAAGTTTTGACCCATTCCAACTTCAAAAGATTCCCGGTAACATTGCTGGCATGATTGCAGACAACAACTTTTGTTTCAGGTCGCAATTTTTCAGTGAACGCTTCATAATGCAAGCGTCCAGTCACGGCTTCACTAGTAATCACATCAAAGGTCGCTCCCAGTTTTTCCAGTTGATACAAAGGCCGTAAAACTGAATTATGCTCCCAATCCGTCGTCAGCACATGGTCGCCGGCTTGGATCAAGCCTTTTAAGACTTCATTTAAGGCGACGGTAGCGTTGTTGGTGAAGGCCACTTCATACTCTGAGCCCGCTTTGAATAATTCTTTGACCTGCTGACGGCTATTCTCCACTACACGAAAGCCCGCTAAGGAATACCCGTGGGCTCCCCGTGCCGGATTGCCATATTGACCGCTGAGAATTTCTGCTACCGTATTTGCCACCACTTTTGGCTTTTGAGCCGTTGTTGCCGCATTGTCTAAATAAATACTCACTGCTTCTCCCCCTCTGAAGAACGATTTTCGCAAACCGGCTTAGCCTAAGACTCGATAATTTTCTACACGTTTCGTGATGCCTTGCTTGTCCATGTATTCTAAAATCAGCATCGATGATTTACGGCTGGAATCTGTCACATCGCGAAAATCGCCTAAAGTCATCTGTCCATGTTCACCGATATAGTCTTGGATCGCTTTGACCGCTTGAGCAAAAACTTTCCCTAGCAAGACGTATTCATGGGTTAAGAAAACGACGCTTTCGCCATTCAGAGCTTCCAAAACTTCTTCCGCATTTTTATCTAACTCCGCCAGTTCTTCTTTTTTGACTGGCGTATAGCCACTTTTGGCTAACGTCTGTTCAATTTTTTCTTTGGCAGCTTGCTGGTATTTATTAAAGGAAACCTCAAACTCCTGCAAAGCCAATTTATCGTTGGCTTCTTTGACGGTTCCCTGCTTTAACAACCCGATCAACGCGGAGATTTCTTTTTCCGCTAAATTTTCCCGCATCCGGGAGCGGAATTCTTCTAGCGGCATGCCAAAACGCAAACGGTATTGTTTGTGATAAGCGGATAAAATTTCTGTCGCCTGCGCCGCTAATTTTTGATAACTGGCCTGTGCTAAATAACCAGCTTTCGTTTCAAGCACTCGATTTTCACTGATCATTTCAGTCAGCACTTGCTGCAACTCTTCCTGATCTGTGCCTAAATATTCCTGCAATTCTTTCGCTTTAGTAAACGACTGTTTCTTGTTAATCAGAAAATCAGTGATCAATTCGTCCAAGCTGCCTTCTTCTTTGGCTTTCAGGCTTTCAATGATCTCAGTTTTGAAGCGGCGATGCTTATGCGGTGCCGCATCCAAGACTTCTCCGCCGGCGATCGTCTGCATTGGCGAATACGCCCGTAAAATGAAATGATCCCGCTCTTTGACCGCTACTTGTTCTTCCAAGCGCAACTGTAAAAAGCCTTCATCTCCTGGTCCAATCCAATCTACACCGATAGGAACCGTACGAGCCATGACTTCTCGCGTACCGACTAACAGACGAACCCGATCCCACAAACCAATTCCGCCTTCAACTTCTGGCAAGCAACTCACTTTGACATCCAGCATCCACGTTGCCTCTAATTTTTCCGAGATAGACAGAACATCCCCCCGCTGAATCTCATCGGTGGAAAGATTCGCTAAGTTTAAAGCCGTTCGTTGACCAGGCTGGGCACTTTTCACATCGGTCTCATGAACTTGGATATTTCGTACTCGTGTTTTTTTACCGCTGGGATAGACATACAGTTCATCACCGACATTGATCACACCATCCAATAACGTCCCGGTAATTACCGTACCGAAGCCTTTAACGCTAAAGACCCGATCGACATTCAGACGAGCGGAGCCAGTCGCTGAGCGTTCTTGTGCTTCTTCCGAATGCTCTTGGATTTTTACCAACAATTCTTTGATCCCTGTTCCGCTAACTGCATCTGTCTCGATCAGATCCGCTTCGGCTAGAGGTGTGTCCGCTAGTTGCTCGCGAATATCCTCTACCACCAGTTCCTTCAAATCAGGATCGACGGTATCCACCTTCGTCAAGACAATCAAAAAGTCGCGAATCCCCAATAAGGTCAAAATATCAATGTGTTCTTTCGTTTGCGGCATGATGCCTTCTGCCGCATCAATGACGAGTAAAACAAGATTGATTCCCGGCAAACCGGCTACCATATTTTTGATAAACTTCTCATGTCCTGGCACATCTACGATCCCGACTCGTTTGTCATTCGGCAGATCCAAATAAGCAAAGCCAAGATTGATCGACATGCCTCGTTTTTTTTCTTCTTTCGTCGTATCTGTCTCGATCCCCGTCAGTGCCTTGATCAAGGTGGTTTTCCCATGATCAATATGCCCCGCCGTTCCAATCACAATATTTGCCATTTATTTATCCTCTCTTAATTGGTACTCGGTTTTCAAACCCGCTTGTGTCCCATGGTAAAAGCCTTCTGACGCGATTTTCTGCTCCTGCAGCAAAGTCTGCAGCTGTGCTTCTTCGGTCAACGGATATTTTAAAGAAAAGCCGCAACTAGCATGAATCTTTTCCGGTGTGGGAATGATTCGAACCGCAAGTTGGGCTTCCTTCGCAAGTTCCTCCGCTTTCATGGCCTCCCTTGTTGAATAAAACAAGGCAATCCCAAATGTCTGCATAAAAACTGCTCCTTTTTCGTACTAATGGATTCATTTTTCAAGAAAAATGAGTTCGATTGTCATAGCGCATACCATTCCTCTAATCACGCTAAAGCGTGAAGAGGAACTGGCAAACTGGCATCCTTTTTTGTACTAATATTCATTTATCCTTTTAGGACATATTTTTACGGCTTCACGATCTTCGGTGCTTGGCGCATCATTTCCACGATCCGGTACATATTGGTTACTTCACCGACTGCGGCAGTCAATTCATAAAAGTTCAAGCAAGCGCCGCAAGCATAGATTTCCACGCCTTGTTCGGCTAGACCCTGCAAGTCCTCCAAAGAATCCGCATCTGCTGCTACCGATTGCACCCCGCCATTATAAAAAATCACCTTTTGTGGCAATACATCTTGTTCCGTCAATGAATAAATGAAGCCCTTCAAAAGATTTTTCCCTAATTCATCCGAGCCGCGACCCATCACATTAGTATCCACCACCACGATATAATCATCGACTGTCGCAACAGGTTCAGCGACTTGCGGTGCCGTCTCAGTCAAATCCGCATTTCCTTTAGAAATCACCACCGTATAATGTCCCGGCCGATCTTGATCCATTTGATAAATATAGCCTAGTTGCTCCGCCATTTTTTTTAAATTTTGCGTCGCAATCTCGTTATCCACGATCGTCTCAACCACTTCATGTTCCCGTAATGCCTTTTTCGTTTCAATTACTGGTAAGGGACAAGCCTTGCCTAACGCATCAATTTTAAACATCTCTCTCCGCCTCTCTAATGCACAATTATTTCTTTCTCTTGTTTTTCAACAACTGTTCCAAAATCTTGCGCGGGAATGTCCGCTGCTTGCAGCTCTGCTACTAAGGCCGCAACCTTTTCTGCCGGCACGCTAACCAAAAGACCGCCCGAAGTTTGCGGGTCAAACAATAATTCCTCAATCCCAAAGTCTTCGATTTGAAAATCCATTTTAGCTTCCATATAATTACGATTCCGCTGACCGCCAGCAGTTAAAATAAATTCCTTCGCTCCTTGATAGGCCTCTTCAAAATACGGTAGATTCTGAGAATCAAGCTCTGCGCTAAACTGTTCATTCAACATCTCATGCAAATGTCCGGCTAAACCGAAGCCGGTTACGTCAGTACAGCTAGTAATAGGATATTTACGAATAATTGCCATCGCATATTTGTTTAACGTTTCCATACTCGTGGTGGCTTTCACAAAAGCTTCTTCACTGATTTCCTCCGCGCTGTAGCCCACCGTAATGATGCTGACACCTAGAGGTTTGGTCAAAATCAAATGATCCCCTAGCTGACAGGTGTTGTTTTGATAAATGTTATTCGGATCGATCGTCCCGGTCACCGACAAGCCGTATTTTACCGACTGGTCATGGATCGAGTGTCCCCCCGCCAAAATCGCGCCGGCTTCTTGTACTTTTTCCGCACCGCCACGTAAAATTTCTTTTAAGATCGTTAAATCTTTTTCTTCCGGGAAAGCGACGATATTCAAGGCTGATAACACTTCGCCCCCCATCGCGTAAACATCGCTCAGCGCATTCGCTGCTGCGATCTTGCCAAACAGATACGGGTCTGTCACCATCGTCGGGAAAAAATCCAAGGTTTGGATAATTGCTAGGTCTTCCCGCAGTTTAATAACAGCCGCGTCATCGGTTGAATCAAATCCCACTAATAAATCCTCATGGGCCGCCTTAGGCAGATCCGCTAATAATTCACCCAGATTGCCCGGTCCGATCTTCGCGTTGCAACCGCCGCAGACAATTAATTGTTGAACTGACTCCATGCATTCCACCATCCTTCACGTGTTCTATTATAGCAGTTTGATTGTTATTTCTCTATGTATATTTAGTCATCTACTAGTGACTTGGAAGCGTTCTAACTCATTGAGAAACTTAACTTTCTTCATCACTTTGATCATCCTAGCACAAAGTATCTAAAATAATTTTAAATCACTTAAATTTTCATGATTTTCTTAACAACGAATTGATTTAAACACAAAAAAACTACCTGCTCAAATCGAGCAAGTAGTTTCCAACTTATTTTCTAATCCACTGCAGCTGCTGGTTTGCGGCTCTTTAGGATATAAGTCACACCTGTGTAAACAATTACACAAATAATGATCCATGTTAGAATATCCAAATTCAACCCTGTTACAAATTTCGCAGCAATGATTACCCCGATAATCCCTCCGATGGTAATCGCCAAGCTAACTTTACGAGCATAATCGCCTTCTTTGACAAAGTTTAAACTGGCAACTGGCATCAAGCCGGCACAAGAACCCATCATTACCGGGAAGGCTACTAACGGACTCAGTCCTAGCATATAAACCATTGCCATACACGGCGCGTATAAACCTACACCAATCGTCATCAAAGCACCTAAAATGAAGTTAACTACCACTCCAATAACTAATTTTATTCCCGTCAAAGCGGTTGCGGTATTTCCTTCACCTAGCATATTCAACATACCAGTTTGTCGAAGTCCCATTAAGACAGCTGTAATGATCAAAGCCCAGCCCATCCAGAATTGAACTTTTTTCTCAGGCAGTTTTGTAACAAATTTTGATCCGATAAATGATCCGACGGTTGCCGCAATGATTAGGGCAAATAGTGTAACTGGTGAAACTTTTACTACTGTTGTAAAGATAAATGCTTCTACCAATACTGGAATTGCGTGGGCAACATTCAATGTCCCTGGCAATAGACGGTCATGGCCCAACTGTTTGGTAAAGTCTAACAACATCGCTGTTGGTGCAAAACTTCCGATTCCTAAGGTATCTAAAAAGTCGGTTACAAAACCAATTGCCCCAGAAACAAACCAGTTTCCATGGCCCAAATTATTTTTATTTTTCAGTAAGTCTTTCCCCATAACGACTGTTTGCAGCAAGATTAATACTACATAAATCGCTAATAATACTGTTACCATATTACCCCTCCTTCATTTCTACCCTAATAGGAATCCTTCTTTCAATGAATCTTTCGGATCAACTAAGAATGAGTTGTATCCAGTGACATAAGCTGAGCCAGATACTCGCGGAATAATTGCTTTATAGCCGCCTACTTCAGCTTCTTCAACAATTTCACCTTTGAATTTAGTACATAAAATACTTTCATAAACAAAGGTATCGCCAACCTTCATTTCACCCTTGCCATACAATGTTGCAAGTTTGGCGCTGGTACCTGTTCCACATGGTGAACGATCGACTTGGCCATCACCAAAGACAACCACGTTTTGATAGGTCGCATCTGGACTTGTCGCTGGTCCATAGAATTCAACCAAGTCTACTTCTTTGATGTGTTCCAACGTTGGATGTTGGATTTCGATTTGTTCATTAACCGCGTCACGAATAATCATACCGATTTCATTAAATTTAGACGCGTTTTCTGGTTTGATCTCTAAATTGATTGACGCAGCTGGCAAGATTGCGAAGAAGCTGCCGCCAAAGGAAATGTCCATTGTTAACTCACCGATTTCAGGAACATTCACGGTGACATTTTCTTTATAAAGGAATGATTCCACGTTTTCAAATGACACTGACTCTGCTGAGTAGTCTTCATCTAAATGAACTGTTCCGCGAACGATTCCTGCTGGTGTATCTTGGACAACTTTGACTTCCCGTTCGCCTTCTTTTACTTCGACCCAGCCTTGTTCAACTGCTGAAGTCATTGCCGCAATCGTATTGTGGCCACACATATTCAAGTAGCCACCTGAATCCATGAAGATGATCCCGTAATCCGCTTCTTCGTGAACAGGTTCGGTAATAAATGCACCGAACATATCACGATGTCCGCGAGGTTCAAGCATCAACATTCTGCGGATATCATCTGCTTCTGTTTCTAAATACGCGCGTTTGTCTGCCATTGTTTCACCAGGGAATTTGGGAATACCACCGATGATTAAACGTGCAGCTTCACCCGCTGTATGGGTATCGATTGCTGAGATCATTTTTGATACTTTCATGATGTTCCTCCTCGTATTCATCATAAAGTATTTATTTTTCCATATTCGGGAAAAATAAATCTGATTTTCGAGTCGCATATCATCAAGCAAAAGTCGCAACCCCAAGTAGGAGCTAACTCTAACTTTAGAGCGACTCAGTTTGGTTCTTTTACATCCGTATCAACAAAGACACTGATAGCTTATCTGATTTGCTGATTATCTTTTCGCATTTTTAATTTGATTGACGCAAGCGCTTTTACTGCATCCCGCTGATTGATCGTATTTTCACCAACAACCTCGGTTTCGATACCGGCTTCAGATTTATTAAAATCTAAAACGTGCTTCGTAAAGTCATTTTCCACCACAAATTTTGCTTGTGTACCAATGAACTTAAGACCAATCACGCTAATATCTCGCCGACCGATTTCTTCCAAGGTGTTCGCAAAGTCCACGTCTGAATTGCCCCAGCCATCAGTTGAAGCAATCACACCATTGGTGCGCATACCCTCCAGCCATGCAGCCGTTCGCTGCCCGACTAAGTATTTCATCGCATTGCTCTGCGGTGTTCCGACAACTACGACTCCTTGAAAATCAATATCAGGGTCCTTTCCTAAAAGGTCCACTAACGGATCTTGGAAATGATGCAGGGATGTTTCTTTTGTCGATGGGCCAATACCCATAACGCCACCACCTATCCCTTATTTACGTTAGACCATAGAACGAATTGCGCCATCACGATACTCATTGGCTGATAAAAAGACCGGCATATTATTCATGTCGATAATTGAATTCCCGCCTTTGAAGCCGCTTGGCTCATTGGGAAAGAGCAGCATGTCGTACATTGCTCCTTGCCCAGCCACTTGTTTGACTAAAGCGACCTTCGGCTTTCCTGGGTTCGTTTTTTCTTCATAAACATGGGTCTCACAGGCAAATCTGCCTTCCAGCATTTTCATTCGTTCGCGAATTTCTTGCATAAACTCATCCACGATTGCAAACATTTTAAGACAAAGCTCACGATTAAAAGGGGTCCCCTTTTTCGCTAAAAGATCAATCAAAATGATGTAATCCTCTGCGTTAGGCGTCCCTGCTCGATTCAATACTAAATGATCACGCAATACGCCTTCAGAAGAACCAAATTCATGCATTTGTTCTCCTTCTTCGATCGCTCCCGTCATTACAACGGAAACACCGGTAAGTGTATGCGTGATCCCAGAACCCAACGCACCCAGCACCTTCGTGGATATCGGAATGATATCCATGATGGTGTTGGTCTCAACATTATGCTGATGTGGTTGGAGCAATCGAATCGTCAGCTTCTGAATAGCGGCGTCCTCGCAATCAAAGTCTTGCTTGATTTGCAAGCGAGTGGGTTCCATTCGGAAGTCGTTACCGACTGTAACTTCTTCCATATGGAAAACTTTGATCTTTAACGTTTCGCCTCGCATGATTCACACCTGCTTTCAACGTAAACGGTGCTTAATAAGCAGCGTCCTCAGAAACAAGTCGAAAATTTACAAAAAATAGCAAAAACCAAGTAGGTGCGAATCAACAACGATTCGCAAGCTTGTCGTGTTTCTTGGCAATTTTAGTAATCTTCTTGTTTCTCGACGCTAAGCACTTATTAGCTCGTTCTCTTGATCTTAGACGTGGGCAATGTATTCATAAGGTAATGGAACAATTTTCCCTGGCGTTTCGATTGATACTAGTGCTTTCAGTGTATCTTTCATGATACCTGTCTGCATTTCAATGTTATGTGGTTCACCAGCATTGGCACCCATTGGTACACGCGGAGCAACGGCACGTGGAGTCCCGTTTTGGCGTACAACTGGTGGTAATGCGGCGATTAAAATAGTAGGAATCCCGGCTTCCTCGATAGCTCTCTGCACGATCACGGCAGTTCTATGACAGGTTCCTCAGCCAGCGGTTAAGACGACAGCGTCGACTTCTTCTTCTACTAATTTTTGTGCAATTTCAGGTCCAGTTACATCGTGGAATGCGTCCTGGTCGCCACCACCGCCCATGAAGGCATAGTGAACGGGCGCAGATTCTTTAATGAAACCTTCTGCTGCTAACTCGTGTAGACGGTCAATTGGGAACATTGAGTTAATGTCGCGGTTTGCATCGGCGTTATCGTACCCGCCGTGAGAAACCATCAATTCATCTACTGTTGAAGTATCTGGTACTTCGCGGTAAGTCGTATCACCCGCTAAGTTAAACCGTTTATCTGTTTTTAAATGTACGCCGGCAGCTGTTGCTAATGCCACACGCATTTCTTTAAGTTCTTTTTTTACAGGGGTAAAGACAGATTTTGGCGTAATCGGCACAAAAATTTCTGACTGTAACCCTTCAAAGACTGTTAAGCCCATGTGTTAATTCTCCTCTCTTGCTTCTTCACGTTTTTTTCTGGCCTCGGCCCGACGACGTTCATGCTCATAAATAGCCGTTTTATAATGCTCATCCGGCTCTTCTGCCAAGACTTCTGGATAGGTCATTAAAAACCCAACTTCTTGACCGATTTCTAAATCATACTCAGAAATGATCATTCGACGAGGAATTTTAAGCTGGCCTAAACGACCCTTTAGATCGATCGTCACGCTGGCATCATGAAGTTCAACAATGATCCCTTCAAACATTTGTTCCGTCGAAATATATTTGAGTTTGTTCATTCCATCCATTACTTCACCTTATTCTACTTCGTAAATTTCTTGACGTTTTTTACTCTTAGGTAAGACTTGTTCATTGTCGACTAAGTCGATTTTCTTACCTGTGGTTTTTTCGATGATTTCAATGTTGTTGGCTTTTACGCTTGGGTTCCATTTACGTTCAGCAGCCTTGATTGTGCCACCGCCCATTAATGTCTTCAGCATTGCTAAATCACGAATTGCGTCTTCTTTACATAGTGTGTTATTTGACAAGATTTCGTTTTCGATCCCTTGCATTGATTTATTGTTGTCCACCATCGCAATCATTTCTGGATTTCCAACAACTAACGCACCTTGGACAGCTGAATAAGAGTCGCCGACAACTTTAATACCGCGTTTGCCGATTTCTTCGATATGAGAAGCAAAGTCGATATGGTTATTCCCAAATCCTTCGGTTGTAACGATTGCACCGTCAACATCCATTGCTTCGATCGTCATTCCTAAACGTTTAGAAACATAGTACTTTTCTGTATTCGCTTGTGGAGAACCAACAAACATAACACCGACTAAGTCAATTTCTTCATCTTCCATCGCTTCACGCACTAAAGGTTCTCTCCAGTAGTGGCGAGAAGTTTCTTTTGACGCTGGTCCAATACATGTTAAGGCGTGGATCCCGCCATCTAATACTTCTGTTGGTGCTAAAATGATTGGTAAGTTACCAAGATCGACGTTAGGTTTCGCTCCTAATGTCCCAACTGGTTCGATTGGCATAATCAAGTTATCGTGCATCGCACCTTGACCCATGATCTCTTTAACGATGACCACGCGTTTATTACCAATCCGGCGTGTTTGTACGATTTCATCATGTTCCACAACCAATGATTCGTCTGCTTTTTTAACAGCTTCACGAATTTCTTGAGTAATGTAGTCTGATGCTTTATGAGCGGCTAATGGTCCAGGACGTTCCATATTCGCGCCTTCTTTGATGGTCACTTGTGTCTTAATGAAGATTTCGCCTTTATCTGGTGCACCAGGACGTCCCCACATGATGTTACGGTCTAATTCGCCTTCTGATGAACCGAATTCTCCGATTTGTACACCATTGGCATCGGTCCCTGTAAGCACCATGACAACGCCGTCTAAGACACGAGTAACGCCATGGCCGATATCGGCACCATCAACTTTAGCAGCGATTGGCTGTACGTCCATGATCGTTTCACTATATTCGTTGTATTTATCTGGTGTAATGATTTCAAAAGTAACACTTTCAACTAGCTCTTCCATCTCTGCTGCTTCTTCGCACAAATCTTCCATTTTGCGTAAGACTAACGTTGTACCGTCGATTTTTGTTTCGTCGCCGAAGATAACTTTTTCAATCTTCATATGGTCACGACGAACAGAACGAACAACCTTTTCTTCCACTTTTGCTTCTGGAGCTGCTGCCTCAGGTGTTGGAGCAGGAGCCCCTTCAACTGGTTGCGCTGGCGGTGCTGCTACTGGAGCGACACCCATTTGACCGGCAACAGACATTGGTACTTCTAAATCAATGCCGCGTCCTTCAGCGATATGGATTCTAATTGTTTGCCCGCCCACTGGTGCGACTGGCGCAACTGGTGGTACTGGAGCCATTGGAGCAGCCGGAGCTGCGTCTTCAGCAGGAGCTGCTGGCGCTTCTTCTTTAGTGTCCTCAGAAACACCATCTAATAATTCTCTTGTTAATGGAATCAGTGCATCTGTTGTTTCTTTTAAAGTAGTACCAAGTACTTGTTCGATTGTTAGAGTATCCTCAGCTAATTCTAGTAAGCCTGAATCCTCTAAATCTGGAAAGATCGCTGGATCTTCTAAATCATCTGCTGCGATCACTTTGCCCGCTTCTGCACGGCAACATAATACTGCAGGATCTTTGGCATGTTCTTTAGCAGTTTCTGCTGTAATAGACATTCGTTAATTCCTCCTAAATTGTTTTTCTTAATTTGTAGGTAATTTACGATATAGTCTGTGCCCATCAGCCCGCAGTACATGATCTGTATGATGATAAACCGGAACTCCTAACCTAGGAGCTACACCCATGACGGTGTTTGTTCAATCGGAACAGGACCCGGTCATTACTACTTCTGCGCCTTGTTTTTTCAAGGACATGACAGTCGCGGCTTGACCTGGGCATATACCTGGTAAGGCACACCTATATCTTCCATTTACTTCTACCATTCGCTTGCAGCGTTCTGCAGCGACAACTTCAGCGCCCATATTGTTCGCGATTTCAGTCATCCGTTCAGCGGAGCCTCCGCATTCACAGATTAAAAGACCGACTTTCCGACTTTCTTGTGGGAACGGCATTGCGACTAGCACACCACCACTTGTTTTGGTGATTGGTGTCATCTCATCGCCGCTTCTTCCCGTCATTGGTCCGCCAATGACGATCTCACCATGAGGTTCGACATAGCCGCCAACATTGTTGATCAGTGTTTTGACCGGTGTACCGATTGGCACATCTACAAAGACCGTTTCTTTTTGCTTCACACGTCCAGAAACAGTGACATCTTTATCAATAAAAGGCTTACGATCCTCGATTGCTTCCGCGATACGCTTAATTGTTTCAACATTGTCAATTACCGCACCGACTTCTGTTGGAAGCTGACCAGGTTCTAAGACAACGTCCATGACTTCACGAACGATCATTCGTTCATCACCTGCTGGATAGATATCCGGCAATTGATAAACATCTAAGGTTGCATCTTCAGAAACAGCCTTCAATAGGCGTGTCACTAGCAAACGATGCTTGCCTTTGACTGCGATCACACCTTTTGGCGCTTTAGTCATCTCCATACAATATTTCATTCCGCGAATCAGTTGATCAATGTGTTCACTCATTTGTTTGACATTATGAGCTAACAACGCTTCACATTCTGCACCGTTGGCAATAAAAAGACCTTCAGGAATCTCACAGGCAAGCTTCAAAAAAGTTGGAAAGCCTGCACCACCGGCACCGACAATTCCAGCAGATTCAATCGCTTTTGCGTGTGATTCCACTTCAGGAATCGGTACATACGTTGAAAAATCTTGTTCTTCATCAATCACCAAAACAATATTTTCACCATTTACATCAACGACATTTCCAGAAAAACTCGCATGAATGTTTGCTCCCAGACCATTTGGTTCAGCAATTAGTTGTCCGCGATCCACGTGGTCACCAGCTTTGACGATTCCCTTACAAGGAGCACCGACATGTTGTTTTAATGGTATTAGAATTTGTGTCAAATTAGTTCACCTCCTCACTTTTACATTTGTTCGAACTTGAGCAAATCAGCCACCCGTAGTTCAAGTAAATGATAGCACACTCGTATCGGCGATAAAAGGCTGTTTGCCGATATTTTTGATATTTTCTGACGAATAATTTTACAAATCACACATTTTTTTGGATTCTCTAATTAAAAATTAATGAAGAATCTCGCGCTTTTAAAAAACGATTACATCTGTTGTAAATTAAGTGATTTATCCCATATCACAAATGGATATGAGTAGAAAAATAAACTTACACTTAAAAATATAATTTGTTATTTCACAGATTTAATATTTTGGGTTTCTCGTTATTTAACTGAGAGCTATTATCAATTAAATAACCATCCTATAAACTGAATCTATCGATAAATAATTTATTATGCTTCTTTTTCATATGTATATTTGTACACATATCGTTTCTTTTAATAGTTTTGCATGACTCGCTACTAGCCAACTTTTTATTCCTTTTTAAAACGTGCACTCTTTGAGGTCAAGCTACAAAAAAAGCTCCACCCATTGAAGGGTAGAGCCGACTTAGTTTAAAATTATTCAGCTGTTTCTAATTTGTCCAATGATTTACTAAAGAACCATAAAATCAAACCTAATACGATAACAACAGCTGCTAGAATGCCATAACCCATTTGGAATTTCGCTGGGTCCGCAGTTTCTAGAATCGCATAAATGACCGGATAGATCATTTGGGAGAAGAAGACCGCAATCGTCCAAACACCTAATAATAGTCCCATCATTTTTGCTGGTGCTAATTTGGCGATAAATGAGTTTCCAAGTGGAGAGAAGACCATTTCACCGACTGACATCAATAGGCTGACTAATGCCAACCAAAGGATTCCAGTATGACCATTACCAATCATATCCGCAATGACCATGACCACGTAAGAAATACCTACTAACATCATACCTAGTGCTGTTTTCTTAAACATACTCATATCCCCTTTAGGGCGAGCTGCTAACTTCGTCCATAAACGACCTAAGACTGGACCTAACACAATACAAGTCAAAGCGTTCATTGAGTCAAAGTAAGAAGTAGGGATCTTGAAGCTTCCAACGACCCAGTTAGCACGTTCAATAAAGCCAGCACCATCACCATAACCAAAGTAGAAGTACGCAGGCATATACGCTAAGTACCACACTGTCCAGAAAACGACAGAGAATAAAGTAACCAAAATAATAGCAAGGATACGTTTTTTATCCCCAGATGTCAATTTTGTGTTTGCCGCATCATCTTTTGTAGCGGCTGTTTCATATTGTCGTTGATCAACTTTAAATGGTTTTTTCCCAGCTTCGCCTAATGAACGGCTGTTTCCAAGGAACCAAAGTGCATCAATCAATAATAAAATACCACAAATCATAAATAAGAAGTTAAAGCCAAAACCTTTTAATAATAATACTAAGAAGGTCGTTCCGATAAATGAACCGATGTTAACAAAAGAATACTGAACTGAAAAGGCTTCATTCAATTCTTTTTCATCACTGAAAAGCAAGGCATTTACACCAGATAAGTTTCCTTTGAACAAACCGGTTCCAAGAGCGACTAAGATGATCATCACCCAAACCATTGGTAGCGAATGGGCTTGCCAAGCGACTAAATAGCCGGCCCCCATCATAATCATTCCGGCAGCCACGCAGAGTCTCGGACTTAGCCAATAGTCAGCGATGTATCCACCGAAGGTCGGTGTGATATAAGTCGCAGCAACGAAGAAAGCTGACATCGATACCCCTTGGGCACTAGTCATCCCTAAGCCACCAGCTGCAGCCGTTGTTGCAATCCAAATCGTCAATAAGTACTTTGCCGTATAAAAGGCACAGCGTTCAAAAGTAAAGCCGAGCGCACAGACATAAAACCCAAAAGGCTTTTTATTTTTTACTGGAGTTGTTTCCACTATCATTCCTTCTTTCTTCAACTAGTTTAATCGTTTGCTGCTAACCATTCCGTCAACAGCTTCATGTATTTTTCCCGTTCCTCAACAAATGGCATATGTCGGCTGTAGGCAAACAGCTCCCATTTTGCTTCTGGAATCGCGTCATACATCGTTTTTGCGACAAGCGGCGTACATAAATCATTGGTGCCGCTAGTTACAAGTGTTGGGATCGTCACATCACGTAATTTTTCAGTGTAATCATAGTCATGTAACGTTCCTTCAGGTGAATACTCATTCGGCCCCCAAGCTACGACATAGCTTTCGGTTCCCGGAACTTTCTCCCGCCATAACGGCTCAGGATCATTTTTGGTAAAAATGGGTGCCGCATGGCGAACCATATAACGATCATTGGCTGCCAAATAGGCTGGATCATCATAAACACCTGTTTCTTCCGCTTTCGCGATCGCCGCTTGGTCTTCTTCAGACATGAATTTGATCATCCGATGCTGTTCTTGGGCCCAAAGTTTCGCAGATGGCAAAGTACTTGAAAGTACCATACTTTTTACGCCTTTAGGAGCATAATCACAAACATAGATAATCTCTAACATTCCGCCCCAAGATTGACCTAATAAATGAACTTCATCCAAGCCTAAATGTTCTCTCAACGCGATCAATTCATTGACCCACGTTTCTTTTGTCCAAAGCTCTGGCTGAGATGGCACCGCGGACTTCCCGCAACCTAATTGATCATACATGATGATCTGACGGCCATCGACCGCCATTTCATCAAGTACTTCAAAATAATTATGGGTTGATCCGGGTCCGCCATGCATGACAATCAATGGTTTCTTATTGTCAGCTTGTTCGCCGACAATCCGATAATAAGTCTGATGCCCTAAATAGGGCATGTAGCCTTCTTCGATTTTCATACGTTGCGCGGCCTCCTAACCGATTATTTCTAAATCTTTCGGATAATGATTCAAGTTCTCGCAACCGTCCTCAGTCACAATCACCAAGTCTTCAATCCGCACACCGACTTCGCCTGGAATATAGATCCCTGGTTCGATCGAAAAGACATTGCCGACTTCCGCAACATTGTCGTTAGCGCCGGAAACATCACCTGTTTCATGGCAATCGATACCAATGAAATGGCCTAAACGGTGAGTAAAGTATTCGCCATAGCCTTTTTCTGTGATGTAATCACGAGCCGCTGCGTCAAGTTCTGAGAATTTTACGCCTGGTTTTACAAGGTCGATCGCACGCTGCGCCGCTTCTTTGACGATTTCATACACTTCGCGACCTTTGTCCGAAACTTCCTTATAGAAGAACGTCCGTGTCATATCAGAGGCATAAGAGTTTTTGATTCCGCCAATGTCCAAGATGACTGAGTCACCAACTTTAACTTTTGAATCATCCGTTTCGTGGTGAGGATCTGCCGCATTGGCACCGTAGCCGACGATTGGATCAAATGAGAAGCCAGTGTTGCCTAGCTCTTTATAAATCTCACCTAATTTGTCCGCCATTTCTGCTTCAGTTAATTCTTGCGGCAGTAATTTTTTCAAGCGATCGATTGCAATTTCGTTATCCGATTGGGCGTCACGCATCAATTGTTTTTCTTCTTCATCTTTGATGGCGCGTACAGCGTCGGTAATTTCTGAACCATTGCCTAATTTGGCATTTGGCACAAGTTCTAACAAGTGCAATAAGAAATGTGCTGGCCAGTTCTTATCGATACCGATTTTTTTGTCCGTATCAACATACTCTAAAACTTTTTTCACAGCGTCGTCGGTATCATCAATAAATACTTTTTCCACGCCCAAATCTTCTTCGATCGGGAATAATTTGTTGACGATCAATGTGTTTTTGTTTTCAGGAGTAATCACTAACACTAACAACCGTTCACCAGGATGAATCCAGCGACCAGTTAGATAGAAAATAGTTGTTGGATCTGAAACTAACAGTTGGCCATAACCTTGTTCATTCATTTTTTCAATTACTCTTTCAACGCGACTTTCTTTCAAAATCTTTCACTCCTTTAAATAGTATTCGCCCGTAGGCATTATTAAAAACAGCTCGACATTTCACTCGGCTGTCAATAATCATCATTCGCGGAAATTCAGCTGCTATGTAACAGATAAATACTCATAATAGAAAAATGTGCAACTATTCACCTACCACTAGTTTTAAAATAACCATAAAACCATGTACATTTCAAGGATTAATTGCAAAAAAATCATTTTTCAAAATTCGTATCCGCTTCCAGTATTCTACTATAATTTCCGCGAGGTTTAAACATTTCTTAAAACTTTTTTCTGGTAAATCGCTATCTAACCATTATTTTCTCAAGCATATCAACAAATCGTCCCTATCGCCGTTATAATCATTTTGTTATCTATTTCTCATTAACTTTCTTTTTTATTAAAAAGTCGGGATTATCAATAACACTTTATTCACAAAAAAAATTCTCTATCGAAGCATTAAAACAAAAAGAAAAGACGGACTGTTGTGTAACAGTTCGCCTCCTCTTTTTGTTTACGTAGCTGAAATTAGCCACGTTTCATTTTATGATAGGAATAAAAAAATTTCGGGGATAATTCATAGCCTGCGGTAATCCCCACTGCGATTGCGATCGCGATTTTCAACACTTGCACACCAATTTGCGCCGCTTTGAGGGAGTCTCCGATGAAAAAATTATAGGTAAAGTTATAGATACCCATCCCTGGGACTAAACAAAAGATCCCGCAAATTAAAAAAATCGTCACTGGTGCCTTCAAGGCAAAGGAAGCTTCGCGAGAAAGGTAGATTAAGACTAACGAAGCGATAAAGGTCGCTCCCACCGGTGCCACCCAAAAGCGCATGATCAATAAATAGATGAACCAGCCGCAAGCGCCGATCGCTCCGCAATGAACATAGTAGCGACGCGGGACTTCAAATAGGATCGCAAAAGAAATCGTACCTAAAAAACCCGCCAAAATTTGAAATAATAAATTGATCATCGACCTTACCTCCTCTTTTTTTATAGTGTGTTAAAAATTTGCAAGACGAGTCCCACACCGACTGACACACACAAAGCTGTGATCAGTGCATTGATCATCTGACCCCAACCAGAGCTGTAATCCCCGTCAAATAAATAGCGAATCCCATTGACGATCGCCACCCCAGGCAAAAGGGAAATGATCCCGCCAGTTACCAAACTAGTCAACTGTAAAGCCGGAATAAACTGGACGAATAAACAGGCCAAGATACTGACAAACGCACTGCTGGTAATGGTTGAAATGATGTCTGACATATTGAATTTTGGCAGTAAATACATCGAAAAACAGGCTAGCAAAACCCCTAAGAACAATGCCCCGATGGTATCCCACAAACTGCCCCCAAAAATAAAACAAAAACTAGCACTGCCAAAGGCATACGCGAAAATTTTCAATGGATTTGAAGCAAAGGACTCACGCTTAATATCTTGTAGCCAATCACGAGCATCTTCTGGACTCAGCCGTTTTTCTGTTAATCGTCTGGATAACGTATTGATTTGTTCGATCCGCCCCAAATTAATCGGCGAAATAGGAATGTCTCGTACTCGTGCTTGCACCGTTTGGTCTTTCAAACGTGCGGTCATAAAGATTCCATTAATCAAGACAAAACTATCAAATTCCTTCAATTCCAACGCTTCGGCAATATGGCGAATTGTCGTCTCGATTCGCTTGATCTCCGCCCCATTTTTTAATAAGGTCTCGCCTATATCATAAACAAAATCAAAAGCTTCCTGCTCTTTCATCGGCCTCCCCCTCTCTAAATGAAAAATAAATGCCCTTTTCTGACTGAACTTTACGTAAACTATTTCGGAGAAAAAGACTAAACGTATCTATGCGTTTTTAATTCTGTTAAAAATCCAATTTGTAGCTGCCTCAGCTAAGATAAATTTATTTTGCGAAAAGTCCGACTCGCAAAAACGACGACAGCTTTTTTGCTGTCGTCGTCAATAGTATAGCGTATCTAATACTTATAATTCAATCAAATCATGAGAAATACTGATCATATTTTCGTAGCCGTCGTCAGTGATCAATACTTGGTCTTCGATTCGTACGCCACCCCAATCAGGAATGTAAATACCCGGTTCGATGGTCATTACCATGCCCGTCTCTAACACATCATCGTATTGTTCATCGATATATGGTAATTCGTGCACGAATAAGCCGATACTGTGGCCAATATTGCGGTAGGTGTATTGCGGATAGTCCGTGCCTTCCAACGGTTTCAAAGAGGCTTGATAAATATCTTTTACCGCGGCACCATTTTTCATCACAGCCATTGAAGCTTCTAAACTTTGTTTTTCAAGTTCGTAGACTTCCCGTTGCTGCTCTGAAGCCTTGCCGACAACAACCGTCCGGGTCATATCAGACATATATCCTTCATACTGACAACCGAAATCCATCAACACAAAATCGCCATATTCGATGGCTTTTTTCGAAGGAATTCCATGTAATAACGACGTATTGGCTCCAGAAATCAAAATATTGCCGTATGGTTGTGTATCGGCTCCTTCTTGGACCATGTACATTGAAAGCTTCGCAGCCAAATCTTTTTCAGTCACGCCAACTCGAATTTCAGGCAACAGCCGTTCTAAAGCCCGGCAAGAAATTTCACAAGCATTGCGCATGTATTGGATTTCCTGTGGCGATTTGATCGCCCGCATGCGATCAATCACACCGCCGGCTTGGACAAATTCCGCCTTCGTTTTCGTCGTAAAGTCGGAATACATATCATAAGTTAAATAATCCGCTTCAAAAGCGATTGTTTTTATATTTTTTTCAGCAGCTAAGCGGGCCACCGTGTCTCCAACTGTTTTCCCCGGCAACCGCCAGTTGATGATTTCATAATCGGAAACTTCAATATCAGCTTGTTCCGTATAACGTGGGTCCGTTAAAAAATACTGGCCCTCTTGTGTGAGCAAAATAAATGAATCGTCTCCAGTCCAACCGCTAGTAAAACGAACATTCACTCTTTTGGCAATAAAAAAAGCATCCAGTTTTTCTTTTTCCAAATACCCACGAATCTTTTCTTCGTTTAACATTGTCACACGTTCCTTTCTATTTTGAAGTTCTAGCCTTCTACTAACAAGAGTAGCAGTCGGCAGAACTTTGGTCAACGCTTTCAAAAAAATTGACCCCTCGTAAAAAAAAAAGAAGCAGTGATCAAAATTGATCGCTGCTTCTTTTTTTTTATTTTCGACGATGACGGCTCATTCGAGTCAGCGGTTGTTCAGCTGCTGACGGTTTTGAAGGCGTCTCGGTCTTTCTTTCTGTCACTCGTGGACGTTTTGCTTCACGCGTTAAAAGTTCCTTTTTCGGTGCTTCCACTCTTGGCTGGGCATCAAGCTTAGCGGCTTTTTTACGCTCCGCAGCCTTTCTCAACTCCGCAACTTCAGTGGCAGACGGTTTTTCCTCGGTTTGAACATTCGCTTTTACTGGACGTTTCGGCAATTCAGGAAATTTGAAGGATTTGATCGTTTGCTCCTCTTGGAAAAACGGTACCCGTTGTAAAAATAGATTTCCTAAGTAACCTGCCAACCAAATCCATAAAAACAATTCCACTGGAAACAGCAGCAAAAACAGACACGCTGTAGCAAACGGTTTTTTCATGATAACCGCACAGGCACTCGCTGTAAATACGGCCACCAAAAGGCCTGGAGAATAAGGTAAAAGGTTCGCAAAGGCTAAGCCTACGGCAATACTGGAAAAAATCATTGGAAAGATTGTTCCGCCCCGCCAATTACAGGCTAAGCAAAACATCGTAATCGCGACTTTTCCAAAACCAATCACTAATAGCAAAAAGAAATTCATCGTTTCTGCTTGGCGAGTAAAGGACAATAAATTATGCTCTCCGGAAAAAAGGAAATACGGCGAAATAATGCCTAATACACCTAAAATGATCCCCGCAGCAATCGCTAACGGCAATGGGTTGCGGATCCGTTGATTCAATTTATCACTTTGTTCCTGTAAAACTAAAAAGAATTTTCCAAAAAGTGCCCCTAGCAGAATGATTGGGATCACTAATAATAATCCTTGCCAAGTAAAACTGCTCTCCATTCTGCGAATCGCAAAGACCTGCTCTTGATTTGGAAAAACGTTGTAAATTAACAAATAGCCAATAAAGCCCGTAAAGGTCGCGAAGATATACAAGACATATTTCTTAATCTTGCTTTCCGTCACTACCTGCCAGTCATCCCCTTCAAGTGAACGACCAACTCCAAACAGTGGTGTCATAAAAATGACTCCTAGAGAAGTCCCGACGCCAAACTCTACCAAATCTGCCCGTTGCGCCTCCGCAATCTTGCGACGATCCGCCACATACGTGACTAAGCCGCCAATGATTGCGACTAAAGCTGCTTCTGGCCCTAAACTGGCTCCAAACAGCAAGACGATCAAGGCCCCCAGCAAGTTTTTGACCAGCTTCCCGCCATGATAATCGATTCGCTGCGTTTCTTGATACTCTTTCAGCGATTCTTGCAAGGTTCGGGGATAACGACCAAATATTTTTACAAAGAATCCAATCGCCACACCTCCGATAGTACAGACAATCAAAGGATAAAACCGCGGATTGCCAACAGCTTGCGGCAATAGCTGCCATAAAAGCTGATGGCCCAATTCCGACAATCCCATAAACAAGGCTACAATCGCTCCGACAGCAAAGCCTAAAGCACCACTGTAGCCAAAAAACGTTAGTTTAAACTTATTCATAAAATTAACCTTTCTCTGTTAGACTCCGCTACATTATAACAAAGGTTTTGCTTCTTAGGAGGACTTTTTAGCGACTTTTTGCGTTTTTTTCTGTTGAATCAGCATTTGTACGCCTGAAAGGGTTTGCTTTAGCTCCGGTGTCAGCTGATAATGGTCCACTAAATACTGTCTCGTTTTTTCGGTAAAGAACCCCTTCATAAAGGCAAAGAAAAAGGCTTCTGGATTTTTGACGGTTTTGTAACGATACATTTGTTCGATTGCTTTGGCAATCGCATCCGCCAGATCCCCACGGAAGTACTCATTATGTTCAAACGTTAAAACATCAGACTCTGCCGGTAAGCCAGCTTGAATAAACTGTTTGGTACTTGCATATTTTGCTTTAAAAATTGTGTCCACATACCAGCGTGCTTTTTGATAGTTTCCTTCACAAAAAGGCAGGAACCGTTGAAATGCTTGTTCCGGGATCAAATGGGCATAGCGAGCACTTAGGGCCTGAATCAACGTTTGATCCTGAGAAATAGTTTGAGTCGAGGTAGAAACTGTTACATTTGTTGCATTTGTTATTGGTTTTGCTAAATGTTTTTGTGTACTTGTAAGCAAATCTTGCTTGTTCGCAGCCGCAGATTCTGCTTCTCTATCCACAGTGGATAACTTCACCGGTTCTTCTGGTTTATTTTCCACAGGGACTAAAGATTTAGTGGTTGTATAGTTTTTAAAGGCTAGTTTCGGTAAAATGCCCTTTTCAGGTGCTAAAGGATTAGCTACATAAATTCGATAGTTCTTCAATCCATGACGAAGAACTTGAATCAACCCAGCGTCAATCAAGGCAGTTTTCAAATTGGTTATTTTTCTTTGTGATACTCGCAGCAATTCAGCGGCCTCTTCATTAGAAAAATAAATGTATGGCAGTCCAGCTTCATCCAGCCAACTCCCCTCTTTTTGAGAATTGTAAATACTGCAAGTCATACGCATGGTATATAAAGCATGAAGCATCATTGCTTCAATGGAAAGCTGTTCATAGCGGGGATTATTGATCAAATTCAAATCAATTGGGATATAATTTCCGTTGGGTAAGTTCGTTGCGGTCATGATGTTTTGTAAGTTTGTGGACATGACAAAAACCCTCCTTATTTAGTCTTTCATATTTATTAACGAAAGTTTTTAAAGGAATGCTTACTGTCACATTAACTAATTGAGAAAATGTCCCAAATATGGTACACTTAATAAAGGTTAGGCAAACACCAATTTTTCTAACCCTTTAAAGATTTATTTGTATGTGACATGCTAATTCGCCAAAATTAGCTCAAACCTTTGAGTTTAAAGATCGCCAAATCTTTAAACTCTTTTTTCGCTTTTTTCTATATGTCTAGAATAATAGATTGAAACCCTATTGTAAAGCGATTCCTGAGCATCTTTTTTTAGAGTAAACTTTTTATTTGTTTATAAAAGCAATTGTGGTTTACCTGAATATTGAATTAAAAATGAATAGGGTTTACTTTATTAAAGGATACAAAATCTGTTTCGGTAAACTTCAATTTAACGAAACATTCTCTCCTCTTCCATCAAAGCTGTGGATAAAAAGTATGTTCGATAAGGACTCTATTAGTTATCCACAGGAGAGAAAAAAGACTTGATCTTCTACAAAAGTAAACTTTTTAAAGAAAATTAAGGTTAATAAAGGTAAACTGAAATACAAGATAACATTAAAAAAAGTAAACCTCAACGCAGGATATAATCGGCATTGAGGTTTACTTTTTTTAGTTCTAATTCTCATCGTTTTCTAATTCTTTAAATAATTTTTGGTATTTCGGCTTGCCTTTATACTCCTCCATAGAGGCTTCTTCAAGCTGATTTAGGAAGTTTCGGTCGTCTCGCGACAAGCCTTTTTCTAAATAATAATCGTAAAGATAATCAATCATCTTATCAGGAGTATAGCCATCAAACTTAGCGTTGATCAAGTTCTGCATACGAATTTTAGTTCGTGCTGAAATTTTTTGCATTTCTAACGCTTTTAAACGAGGATCATAGTATTGACGCTTTCTCCCCCTCTTCCCTGCTTCATTTTCAGAAGTTTGAGTGGGATTTTCTTGGGGATGATGACGTTCGCTGAAGTGCCGCGTTTCTTCATGGGCGGCGGAACGTCGAAAATCAGTTTCCTGACTTAAGGTTCGGTTTGCTAACAGATCCTGAGAACTTGGTTTCTTCTCCTCTTTATCCTGATTAGAATATTCGGACATTTTTTCAATGCCCTTATTCTTCTTGTTCGCCGTTAAAAGCGAATCTAGCTTCATTTTTTTCGCCATTTAACGTCTCCCCTACTCTTCTCCGCTTAATATCAGACGATGTTCGTCAATTTCATCTAAAATATTGACGAAAACTTCATGTGCACGCTTATCCCACTGCTCCACTTTGCCATTTTTATTGATCTCATAAGTAATTCCTGAGCCATCGTAGCGTTTTAACCGGCTTTGACTTAAAACAACGGTATCTAAAAGGTGTGCCCCATAGATGTCCTTTGCTGCGGTATAGATCTCTTGGTCTACCGAATCACGTTTTTGCATCATAAAAGGAACGATTCCCACGACTTCCAGGTCGGTGTTGTATTGTTCAATGAAGAAATTCATGTAATCAATGTAGTTCTGCGCGCCTTTTAGTGATTTAACCTGCGTTTGTAGGATCACAATAACATATTCTGCTACATACATGGCTGCATTTGAATACGTGCTGATCGTCGGTGGAACGTCGATATAGATGACATCATAGATACTTTTTAACGGTTCGATCAACTCTTCTATATATTTAAATTGCAATAATTTATCACCAGGATATTTTTCAATCATATAATCTGGAAAATCTGAAAATGAAATATTTGCAGGAATTAAATCCAAATTAGGAATGATTTGATAAATCGAAGACTGGATGTCCCCTGAGCGGACCGCTTCCCAAATAGTCGCATCAAATTCCTCCGGCAGTGTATCGTTCCCAAAATTTTCCGCGGTCAGAGACAAAACATCACTCGTATTTCCCTGCGGGTCTAAATCGATTACTAAGGTTTTGCGATTCTTACGAAAAGCACTCTCAAAAGACAGCATTTGAACTGTCGTTGATTTACCGACGCCGCCCTTAAAATTTCCTACTACATACGTTTCAGCTTTTTTTGGCATAAAGATTCTCCAATCATTAGTTCTCTTTTAAAGTTTACTATAAAACGATTGAAAGAGCAATAAAGTTTACTACAATTATTTTAATGAGGTAAACTATAAAGACAAATTATATTGAAGTAATCTTCAAAATTTTTATAATAAAAGTTTACTTCAAATTTAAAATATAAGTAAACTTAAAAATGAAATTACCTTAGAAATACGGGTTAAAATAGTTTACCTTAATAATTAGTAATATAGTAAACTTTTTAAAATAAAAGTTTACTATAAAATAGTATGAAGTATACTTAATTAAAGATTGAAGTTTACTACATATTTATTAAAGTAAACTATATAGATACATAAATACCTTTATTAAAGTGTTTATGTACTTAAAAAGTAAACCTTTTATTTAATATAGTAAACTTTTAAATATTAAAAGGTCAACTGTTAAAAAGATAAAAGTAAACTTATGATATTTAGATTTACCCGAATTAATTAAATTTAAAGTAAATATTAATAGTTAAAGTAAACTTAAAAATTATTTAAAAAAGTAAACATTAATTGTATAAAGTAAACCGGATAATTCATTAATAAGTAAACTGTATAAATATGAGGTAAACGTTATATCAGTTAGTTGGAGTAAACTTTTTGGAAAACTAAGATAAAGTAAACTACAAAAATATAAAAAGAAGTAAACTCTATTTAATAAAGGTTTACTTCTTTTTATATTCTATAAAGTTAGTTTGATGTAAACTTTAATTATAGAATTAGAGTTTACTTTTTATGATTGAAATGAAGAAATTTGCTAAGTTTTTAAAGTAAACCGTTAAATTATATTTAAGGTAAACCTATTTCAAAATGAGGTATACTTTATTTTAAATACTTTTATATCAATATTAATTAGAGTTTACTGTTAGAATAAATATTAAGGTAAACTTGAATATAACAAAAACCCAATGAGGTAGACCTCATTGGGTTAGAGTAAACTTTATAAAGACTCGACTTTTTGAATTGCTTGGTAGATTTTTTGAGGTGTAATTGTTGGGTCGACCATATTAAAGGTTTCATTCAAAGAAGCTGCGTGGTTGACAACCGGTGTCAATGATTCTTCTGATAGATCAAAAACATTTAACTCAGCTAGCTTTAAGGGCAGACCGGCCGCTTGGTAGAAGGGCTTTAGATTTTCGATTTCTGCTAAATTATTCGTATGAGCTAATTGGACTAAGATACCGTAGGCAACTTTTTTACCATGGAGTTGATCGTGAGTGTTTTCAAGGTAGGATAAGCCGTCATGAACGGCATGTGCCCCGGCTGAGCGACCAAAACCTGCTGCAAAGCCGCCTGTTTCACCGGCTAAGCCAATGATCGTATCGGTCACGCGACTAAAGGCGGGGGAGGCTTGACGATTTTCCAAATCCTGGATGGCAGGGATCGCATCGGTGAGCAAAAGCTCTTGAATAGCCTTCGCACTAGCGATTCCCAGCCGAACGTAGGCGGATTTCTCATCTTCTGCTAAATTTCTCGTTATCCCCTCGATCTCGTACCATTTTGCTAAGGTATCGCCAATACCGGCGACAAAATATTCTTTAGGCGTGGCTAATAAAAATTTCCAATCAACTAATGTTAAAAAGGGCGCACGCTTCATGTAACCTATGGCCTTAAACGTCCGATTTGGATGGTAAACAGCGACAATCGGCGTGAAAGGTGCACAGTTGGAAATCAAGGTTGGGATCACTATCAGCTCAGCGTTTAGTTCTTCGGCAACCATTTTGGCGGTATCAATCACGCGTCCTGCACCGATAGCCAGAATCAAGTCCGACTGCTGAATTTTTTTCGCGATTTCTACGGCGTTCTCATGACTAGAACTACCATCATAGCGGAACGTCGGATAATGGAGCTCTTTATGGTAAAACTTTCTAAAGGCTTCCGAGGATTTTTCTCCAGTAACGATGGAGACCTTCTTAAAATCAGCTAAATAGCTGGGTAAGCTTTGCAAAATATTGTCTCCACTGACATAGCGATTCGCGCCAGGTCGGACTTCGGTAGTGATATCCATAATGATCAGCTCCTAAAATTAAATTTCAACTAGTTTATTCCTAATTTAAATGAAAGTCAATTGTGTTTTTGATGATAAAAAGAGTTGACAGTATTCATTTAGACGTGTAAGATACGATTTATCAATTTGAAAAACAAAAACGTGATGAAGAGAAAAGTATAAATGATAAAGCATCAAAGAGAGTCCGAGCAGGTGAGAGCGGATATGTGGAAGAATTTAGAAAATGGTCTCTGAATGGCAGCGTCGATAAGTAGACGGTGACGGGGCAGCGCTCGTTAACAACGCTCAAGTATAGTTGTACTTGTTGAGGTGATAGTTGTGAGACTGTTGCAAACAAAGGTGGTAACACGAGCAAGCTCGTCCTTTTCCAGCACAAAGTGTGCGGAAAAGGGCGAGCTTTTTTGCGAATTGTTCTTCCTGCTTCAGCAGAATAGAACAATCGATGAGAGTCGATTGCGAGCCCTTCCACCTATTGCAGCGAGTTGTTAGCAAATTGAGATTCAAATGAAAAAATGGAGGAATGACGAATGAAAAGATTTGGTAGAGGGATTGTATTGAGTGTGGCGTTGTTTGCGGTGAGTGGATTATTGGCGGGGTGTGGCAGCAAAGGGGAGGCCAAACCGTTAGATCAGAAAAAAGTGACGATCGGGGTGACTTCAGGTCCCCATCAGGAAATCATGGAAGAAGTTGCCAAGCAAGCGAAGAAGGATGGAATAGAGTTAACCGTAAAAAGTTTTGACGATTATAATACGCCTAACACCGCGTTAAATGATGGTGATTTGGACGGCAATAGCTACCAAACACTCTCTTTCTTAGAGCAACAAGTGAAGGATAAAGACTATCAGATCAGCTCTGCTTTTAAAACAGTGGCTTTCCCATTAGGGGTTTACTCTAAAAAGATTTCTAATTTAAGTAAACTTCAATCGGGAGACAAGGTAGGGGTACCGAATGACCCAACCAATGAGTTTCGCGCGTTGAAACTTTTGGAAAAAGCCGGTGTGTTGAAATTGAAAGCTGGGGTAGAGGTGAAAGCGACCAAAAATGATATCGCTGAGAATCCTAAAAACATCGAGATCGTTGAATTGGAAGCTTCTCAGATCCCTTCACAGCTTGGCGAATTAGCAGCTGCTGCAATCAATACAAACTTTGCCTTTGGGGCGGGGCTGACGATCAATGACGATGCGATCTATCATGAACCGTTAGAAAATAATCCAAACTACAATGTTTTTGCGGTACGGACGAAGAACAAAGACGACAAAGTCATTAAAGAAATCGAAAAATATTATCATTCGGCTGAAACGAAGAAATTTATCGAGGAAACATTCAAAGGTTCGGTTGTTCCGGCATTTTAGTGAAAAAGAAGGAGGATGCATATGATCGAGCTTAGAAATGTCTCCAAAGTTTATCAGCAAAAAAAGCGCCAGATTGAGGCGGTTAAAGAGGTCAATCTAAACATCGAAGCGGGAGAGATTTTCGGCGTAGTGGGTTATTCTGGTGCGGGAAAATCCACTTTGATCCGGATGATTAATTTTTTGGAGCCTCCGACGAGTGGGGATATTTTGATTAATGATCAGAATTTACGAGAACTTAACAAAAAGGAATTATTGTTAACTAGACGGAAGATTGGGATGATCTTTCAAGGCTATAATTTACTATCGACGGCGACGGTCTATGAAAATATCGCGAAGCCATTGAAGCTTGAAGGTGTGGCCAAGGACGTGATCGCTGAGCGAGTGGCTAAGTATTTGGCCCTTGTGGGATTGACGGACCGCAAGGATAATTATCCCGCTCAACTATCAGGCGGACAACGACAGCGGGTAGCGATCGCACGGGCATTGGCTCACGAGCCGGAGATTTTATTGTCTGATGAGGCGACGAGTGCCCTTGATCCAGAAACGACGGAATCGATTTTGCGTTTGCTGATGAAGATCAATCAAGAGCTGGGGATCACAATTTTTCTAATTACCCATGAAATCGAAGTGGTCCAGAAAATTTGTGACCGAGTAGCGGTGATGGAAGAAGGAAGGATTGTGGAGGCTGGGCCTGTGATCGATCTGTTTACCCGTCCTAAAGAAGAAACAACGAAACGATTCATTGGCTCAAATGACAGCTACGGCGTCCCAGAAGACGTTTTAGCGGCCTATAAGGGTACTGGCCGGCTAGTCCAACTACAATTTATCGGGGATGAAGCAACGGAACCCGTTTTATCGCGGGTCGCGAAGGATTTTGCGTTGTCACCGAATATTTTAAGCGGCACGATCGGTTATTTGAAAGAGAAACGTCACGGACAATTATTAGTCCAGTTTTCTGGCGGTGAGGAAGCGGATTTTCTAGCCGCAAAGGACTATATCAAGAGTCAGGGAGTCTTGATTGAAGAGGTTTGCTGATAAAATTGAGAGAAAGTGAGGGTGTTCAATGAGTGAATTTTGGAGTCAGTGGGGTTCAGTGGTGGTGGAAGGACTGGGACAGACGCTAGTAATGGTCTGTGTTGCACTGGGCTTGTCGATTGTGATCGGGATTCCTTTAGGGGTGCTGTTAGTGATCGCACGCCCTGGCGGCTTAAACAGCAATTTAGCGTTGTATTCGGTGCTGAACAGCGTCATTAATGTTTTGCGGTCATTGCCATTTATTATTTTATTGTTTTTGATTTTACCCTTGACGAAGTTGATTGTAGGAACCACGATCGGGGTGCAGGGGGTGTTGTTGCCGCTGATCATTTATACGGCGCCGTATTTAGCCCGGCTGGTGGAGACGTCGCTACTGGAAGTTGATGGTGGCGTGATCGAGGCATATCAAGCGATGGGAATCAGTCAGTTTCGTATTATCCGTAGTGTCTTGTTAAGAGAGGCGCGGGGCGGAATCATTCGCGGTTTGACGATCGCGATGATCGGACTGATCGGTGCGACGGCGATGGCAGGACTGGTGGGGGCTGGCGGCCTCGGCAGCATCGCCTATCAATATGGCTTTTTGCGAAATGAACCTGCGGTGATGTATACGACGATTCTTTTACTGATTGTTTTAGTCCAGATCGTTCAGTCACTAGGCAATCAACTTGCCAAAAGCTTGGATCGGAGCTAGTAAAGGAAGGTCACGACGAACCGACTTTTTACCGTTTCTCAAAAAAATCGGTTCTCTCAATTATGATTTGGCGAGTTAATGATGGTAAAATAAAGAATAATAGCCAAAATAAAAAGGGGGAGACAACTTGTGAAAAAGCATGGGTTGCGAATCGTTGTCTTTGTTGTGACCACACTGATTGTCTATTTTGCTAAACTGCAACTGCAGCCTGAATTGCCAATGTCAATCGCCCGCGGCTTGGGGGCTTTTATCGCCGTCCTAGCCATCCTTTATGTGTTGATGGAATTACGATTTAATTTGCCTTTTTTTTATGGTCAGAGTCAGTCGGCCGGCTCAAACGCGAATGGAGCAGTGATAGCTGGCTTAGGGATCGGGATCGCGACTCTTCGTTTACCCGAAGTAGGTATTTTTATTTTAGTGGGCATCGCTTTTTATCTGGTGCTGTTGAAAGTCGTTCCCAAACGTCGCGGACGCAAGACTGTCTGATTGCTGGATCATCGTTATAATGAAAATAGGGAACCTTAGCTTGATTCGTTGAGCTAAGGTTCCTTTTTGGCTTTTTTTTCTTCGAGGCGGGTATAATAGAAAGAGAGTTTTGGATGCAGGAGGGGAAAATGTGAAAGCAAAGGATTTATTGACGGCGATTCAAGTAGATGCTGCGGGTGAGATGAAAAAGTTATCGACTTATGCCTATGTTTTCGTCCGCGAGGGAGAAAAGGAAACCAACCAGTTACTGGTACAGGTAGAGACGAACAAGATTGTCTTAAAGCAGCAAGCCAACACTCGCTTGACCTTGAATCAATTCGTCAAAGTCTTGAATGAGTCAAAAGAGGCGGATATTTACTTTAACGAGGAATTGGTCTTTGGTTATCGTTTGATCGAAGAGGGGATTGTTTTAGGATAATTTAACAAATAGTTTTGAAAACTAGATTGAATTATCTTGTTAACCGTGATATATTATCTTTAATAAATGAGTACGAGGTGACAGGTAAATGGAAATGAAATTTAGCCGAAAGTATCAGATCACAAATGAAGTGTTGAATGCGGTGACCCATGGTGTGGGTGTGGTGTTGAGTATTGTTGGGTTTGTTTTTCTGTTAAGAAAGGCCGAGACAGGGCTGGATTATGTTTCCTTTACGATTTACGGGATCTCGCTGCTGCTGTTGTTTTTAGCATCGACCTTGTACCACAGTTTGATTTTTACGAAGGCGAAAAAAGTATTTCAAGTCTTCGATCATTGTTCGATCTACTTACTGATCGCAGGAACCTATACGCCATATTGTCTGTTGTATATTAAAGGGACAATCGGGATCGTGCTATTAAGTATCATTTGGCTGGCAGCGATCGTGGGGATCGTCTACAAGAGTTTGACCTTGAGCAAAGTAAAATCGGTTTCGAAGCTTTCAACGATTCTTTATAATGTAATGGGCTGGGCAGTTGTGATCGCCTTACCCAGTTTGTATCAAAATGTCGGCCTAAAGGGCTTGCTGCTATTGGTTGGCGGCGGGGTGGCCTATACGGTCGGTTCGGTCTTTTATAGTATGAAAAACAAACGCTTTATGCATGTAGTTTGGCATTTGTTTGTGATGCTGGGAGCCTTGTTAATGTTCTTTTCGATTTATTTGTAAGCGAATAGCCATTAAAAAAAATAAGGACTATGACAACTTGTCATAGTCCTTATTTTTAACTATTGAAAGCAAATATAAAATCTTCATATGAATAAATCGCTTTACAGCAGCTATATCCATGTCAGATTCGTGAAACCCGTTCTTATTTTGAGTCCAATACTACTCTTGGGACAGCTTTTACGTATATTACTGCGCAAGTAAAGCCGATCAGAGTTGGCAATACCCAGCCTAGACCTAAAGCGGCAAAGGGAACATAGCCATGATAGAGCTGCAGCAGACTGGCAACGACTGGTTGAGAAGCGACAACTTTGGGTGAGTTGGCCAGCATGTCTAAAACGGCCGGGACAACAGTAAAGACCATGGTTACTTGATAAACGAACGATTGTTTATTGAAATAGTTATGAGTCAAAGATAATAAGATCAACGCCAAAGATAACGGATATAGTAGCATCAAGACAGGCAACGACCATTGGATAATGTTGTCTAAACCGGCGTTGGCAATCACAAATGATGTAATTGCAGTGAGCCGCAGCCAGCTTTTATAGCTGATCTTAGGAAACAGTTTATGGAAGTCTTGAGCAAAAGAAACGAGTAAGCCCATCGCGGTCGTAAAAACTCCTAGTGTCACTAAGACGCCTAAGAACACACCGCCGAAAGTGGATAAATAATAACGAATCAATTGAGACAAAGCGACACCACCATTATCAGAAAGCGGAAAACGACTCAAACTCATTGCGCCAACTAGAACCAAACCAAAATAGAGGATAACTTCTAATAAGACACTGAGAGTTCCGGCTTTGGCAGTGACGGCGGCGGTATTTTTCTTGAAGCCCATCGCTTTGACTGCCCGCACGAAAGTCACACTCAACGCAAGTAAAGCAACGGCATCAACGGTATTGTATCCTTGTAAGATGCCATTGGTTAAAGCATGAGTCCAATAAGCGTCGGTTGGCTGATGATTTAAATTCCCCATGGGTTTTAAAAAGGCAATTAGGAATACAACGGCCAATAATGCGAGAAAAATAGTATTCAAATATTTTCCAATATACGCTACGAGCTTGTTTTGGTGAAGGGTTAAGAAGTAAGCTAAGCCAAAAAATAGAGCTGTAAATAAGAGCATGCCGATCCCAAAATAGTGACTAGGCAAGAAGGGTTTTAGGCCGATTTCAAAGGCGGTGGCTGCGGTTCTCGGCGTTCCAAAAAAAGGGCCGATCGTTAAATGAACGAGGACGAGAAATAAGGCAGCGAATTTTTTGCCAACGGGTCGAGCAAGATCGTACAAACCATCGCTATTGGTTACCACTACTGCCAAAATTGCCAATAAGGGGAAGAGTGCACCGGAGATCGCAAACCCCAGACTGGCGGAAAACCAATGGCTTCCGGCTAATTGGCCTAAATGAACGGGGAAGATGAGATTCCCAGACCCAAAAAACATTCCGAAGATCATAGAGCTTAATACGACTAATTCCCGTGTTGAGGGTGTTCTTGTAGTTACTTCCATTAATAATTCCTCCTAAAATATACGTGTCTGATCTAAGCTGTTTCTGATGAATATCACTAATATCAACTTCCAAAAATTATCCCCCCTCTCAATAAAAAAAGCCCTTTTCCCGAGAGACAACGGGAAAAGGGCTCGAATAATCGAACGGTACCACCTTTTTTAAACTTATTTCACGGACGATGACAGCGATCCGCTAGCCAGATAATGGTGGCAGCCATGATGTTCTACGTATCGACATCAACTCAGGAATGATGTTCAAAATAAATAGGATTGCTGTCTCTCACCAATAACAGCTCTCTGAAAACCCTAAGCTACTTTTACTGTTTCCTTCAACGTTTTGCTATGTTTGATTTTTTATTATCATAGCAGAAGTTGAAAATTTTACAAGAATATTCTGTAAATTTTTTTGACTATGAAGGAAGTATAAAATTTTCATATGA
>NZ_JXKM01000040.1 GCF_001885905.1 Enterococcus devriesei
CGAGTCCTACTGCCGGAGTTTCTCGAAAGAGAAAAAAAGAGTATTGGGCCTTTGTGCTCCTATCTTGGAGAGTTGTCCGAGTGGCCGAAGGAGCATGATTGGAAATCATGTAGGCGGGTATTCCTGTCTCAAGGGTTCGAATCCCTTACTCTCCGTAACAATATTTTTTACTGGCCCGTTGGTCAAGCGGTTAAGACACCGCCCTTTCACGGCGGTAACACGGGTTCGAGTCCCGTACGGGTCATTTAATTAAATATATGGGGGTTTAGCTCAGCTGGGAGAGCATCTGCCTTACAAGCAGAGGGTCAGCGGTTCGAACCCGTTAACCCCCATTCGGTTCCGTGGTGTAGGGGTTAACATGCCTGCCTGTCACGCAGGAGATCGCGGGTTCAAATCCCGTCGGGACCGCCATTTGATTAAAAACTTTAAACTATTATATATGGCGCGGTAGCTCAGTTGGTAGAGCAACGGATTGAAGCTCCGTGTGTCGGCAGTTCGATTCTGTCCCGCGCCACCATGGAGGAGTAGCGAAGTGGCTAAACGCGACGGACTGTAAATCCGTTCCTTAGGGTTCAGTGGTTCGAATCCACTCTCCTCCATTTGTTTCAGGGGCATAGTTTAAAGGTAGAACAGCGGTCTCCAAAACCGTTAGTGTGGGTTCAATTCCTGCTGCCCCTGTTTTTTATTGATATGGCGATCGTGGCGAAGTGGTTAACGCACCGGATTGTGGCTCCGGCACTCGTGGGTTCGATTCCCATCGTTCGCCCTTTTTATTATTGGGGTATAGCCAAGCGGT
>NZ_JXKM01000041.1 GCF_001885905.1 Enterococcus devriesei
CCTTTTTTAGCTTTGATTTTACTAATATGAAGATTATTAAATATCATAGAAAGTTCTTTTATAATAGGGGCTAATACTTTTTGATTAATATTTGTCATACGGTAACTATTAGGAATATCTAGCCGTTCTCTAAAATCATCAATTTTAATTTTTACATAGCCAGTATGTTTATACTGCTTAAGTATTCTGAACATATGCTTAGAATATGTAGATTTAAGGTGTGTCATTTCTCGAAGTTCAAATTTAGTGAAGTTACTAGTTAATGAATTAATAATATGTTCTAAATCTGGATTAACACCAATAGCCACATACTCTTTATCTTTATAAATTTCTACTTTAGTAAAAAGAATAAATTTTCTAATAACATTCTCAGTTTCTTCTCTATATGTTAAAGAGAAAATTTTATCATAGAATTTTTCTAAATCTTGAATAAAAAGTTTTTTATCATGACTATAGTAATTACTTAATTCTTTTAATTCTTCAAATGACACGTTAACAGTCAAATTGCCTTTATCTTTCAATTTATTACACAAAGTAAAAAATAGATTAACTTCGGTATTATTAAATTTTCTCAATGGAACTAAATTCATATCATTTTTATATACTACTGTTTCTCCACTCAACTAACTTCACTCCAATCTAAAAGAAACCTTTACACAGTGAAGATTCCTATTAACTTTAATTGTAAATACTTATGATTGTTATGTTATAGACAATAATAACACAAAGAAACTTAATATAGAAAAAGTTCCTTTAGTTTAATGATTGGTT
>NZ_JXKM01000042.1 GCF_001885905.1 Enterococcus devriesei
AAATCAAAACCACCCGTGTGAACGGGTGGTTTGTTCTGCGGCTGGAAGCCTCTATTACCGACCATAGCCTAAAAGGCTTACTGAAAGATTTCCCTCTCGCACCACTTCTACTCGCTGATTCTAAAAGAATCTTTCTCTATTTCTTCTTGTTTTTCTTTCCAGTAAACGGATCATGTTCTTCGAACAACGTTAGCTGATCTGCTACATAATCTTCCTGTATTTGATTACGAATATACTCAGCTATCTGATCCTTGTTTCTTCCTACTGTATCCACAAAATATCCTTTACACCAAAATCTTCGGTTTCCGTAACGATATTTCAACTCTGCATGACGATCAAAAATCATTAAACTACTTTTTCCCTTCAGATAGCCTATGAATTGTGACACGCTCATTTTTGGTGGAATACTTACTAGAAGATGGATGTGATCTTTACAGGCATTTGCTTCTAAAATTTCAACCTTTTCTCTTTCACATAACTCGCGAATAATCTCACCAATACTCTGTTTATATTTTCCATAAATGATTTGTCTTCTGTATTTTGGTGCAAAAACAATGTGATACTTACATCTCCATTTTGTATGTGCTAAACTTTCAGTATCCTTTTTCATAAGGGCTCCTCCTAAATTTGATTGTGATGCGGTCGGGAAACCAACATCAGTTTATCAATTTTGGGAGGTCTTTTTAATACCACGCTGGAAGCTCTCCGGAACCACTCGCAGAGCAAGTGGTTTTCAGAACATACAA
>NZ_JXKM01000043.1 GCF_001885905.1 Enterococcus devriesei
ACGACTAAAACGATGACACCAGCAACAACCGCTCAGTCGATTGATAACCGTGCAGTCACACTAGCAAGTAATCAAACAATCGGCGGCATCAAAAATTTTAAAGATGGATTGATGATAAATGACGTATCGTTATCGACGATCACTAGAAAAGTTATTTATGAGGCAGATGGCGTTGGCGGATACTTTAATGCTGCTGATAAATTTACACTTGGAGCTTCAGGGAAAATCGACAAAATAGTGCTTCTGTGGTCCCGTGTTGATGATACAGCGGGAACTTTATTAAATTACAGCTGGAGTCAAACTGTGCTTTCGCCAGATGATTTGGTAGTTGGGAATAGTTATAGAATTCAAATGACTACTGACAATTATAAATTTGTGACTTTTGCGAATGAATCAGGCAACGTTACAATTTCTGGTGCAAACGAAAACAGTGTAGCACCGAACAGAATCTACAGAATCAAACGCATTATTGCGTATTTAAAAAATTAAAAGTGGAGGAAGATAAATGAAAACAATTTACGAAATTTTGTATCCGTTTGGATGCAAAACAACAGAAGTGGCAGAGGATTTTGAAACAAAGTTTCCATACACGGAAGTAGAACCTGATGCCAATCGAGATCTAATGTTACAGTTCTTCGATGTGAAATCGAACGTCTGGCGGCCGGTTGAGTTTATGGCTGGAGCTGAAAAGATTGCTTTACTAGAAAGCTTCTACACG
>NZ_JXKM01000044.1 GCF_001885905.1 Enterococcus devriesei
AGTGACAGGTGGTGCATGGTTGTCGTCAGCTCGTGTCGTGAGATGTTGGGTTAAGTCCCGCAACGAGCGCAACCCTTATTGTTAGTTGCCATCATTTAGTTGGGCACTCTAGCGAGACTGCCGGTGACAAACCGGAGGAAGGTGGGGATGACGTCAAATCATCATGCCCCTTATGACCTGGGCTACACACGTGCTACAATGGGAAGTACAACGAGTCGCGAAGTCGCGAGGCTAAGCTAATCTCTTAAAGCTTCTCTCAGTTCGGATTGTAGGCTGCAACTCGCCTACATGAAGCCGGAATCGCTAGTAATCGCGGATCAGCACGCCGCGGTGAATACGTTCCCGGGCCTTGTACACACCGCCCGTCACACCACGAGAGTTTGTAACACCCGAAGTCGGTGAGGTAACCTTTTGGAGCCAGCCGCCTAAGGTGGGATAGATGATTGGGGTGAAGTCGTAACAAGGTAGCCGTATCGGAAGGTGCGGCTGGATCACCTCCTTTCTAAGGAAATAGTTCATCTAAGATGAACGTTACGGAAACTACACAGGCTTGCTTTTATTCGTTCAGTTTTGAGAGGTCTACTCTCAATTTAATACCCGGGGCCTTAGCTCAGCTGGGAGAGCGCCTGCTTTGCACGCAGGAGGTCAGCGGTTCGATCCCGCTAGGCTCCATTGATGACATTGGTCATCATTCGTTCATTGAAAACTGGATA
>NZ_JXKM01000045.1 GCF_001885905.1 Enterococcus devriesei
CCGCTATCTTGGATAGGTAATTTATCGTCTTCTGTGTACATAGCTCCCAACGTTTCAGGGAACGCTTCTCGTAAGGCGTTGACGATTGCAGTCTTACGAATCATGTTTTTGGGCATCTGGTTCCAAGTTGCTTGTCCTTTTGTGAACTCTCGCAATTCAATTTCTATCTCTGCTGGTTCTGGTCTATCTTTACGATAAACTTTTGCCCATCCACCGATCAGCTTATCTGTGGGCAAGCTGACGGCCCCCGTAAGTTTTACTAATTCATCGCCGCGCTGAACAATGATCCCGGCTTTTAATCCATTGTATTGAGGATGATTTTCGGCTCTCTTCATAAATGCTTCTTTTGCTACTATGTTTTGAGCTGGTTTTCCTTTGAATTTAACTAGATAGACCTCTTTTAAAAACGGATTCAGCTTTTGGTATTTAGCGAGCTGTAAAAACATCACTATTTCTTGGTCGGTCACTGTTTCGTTCCCGCTAACAAGAAATTGTTTAACCATATTTCCGGTAAGCTTCACCTCTTCGCCGTTCACTTCGTATTCAATCGGCTTTTCCAATAATTCATTACTCACGATCTAACGCCCCCTCTAGCTTCTTTTGAAGATACTCTTTGCCTTCCATAGCAAAACTGTAATCTTGATACTCAATGCC
>NZ_JXKM01000046.1 GCF_001885905.1 Enterococcus devriesei
AACCAGCTATCTCCAAGTTCGTTTGGAATTTCTCCGCTACCCACACCTCATCCCCGCACTTTTCAACGTACGTGGGTTCGGTCCTCCAGTGCGTTTTACCGCACCTTCAACCTGGACATGGGTAGATCACATGGTTTCGGGTCTACGACCACTTACTCATTCGCCCTATTCAGACTCGCTTTCGCTACGGCTCCGTCTTTTCAACTTAACCTCGCAAGTAATCGTAACTCGCCGGTTCATTCTACAAAAGGCACGCTATNTACTGGTTCACTATCGGTCACTAGGGAGTATTTAGCCTTGGGAGATGGTCCTCCCGGATTCCGACGGAATTCCTCGTGTTCCGCCGTACTCAGGATCCTCCTAGGTGCCAGTCAAATTTTGTCTACGGGGCTTTTACCCTTTCTAGCAGACCTTTCCAGGTCCTTCGACTATTTCACTGGACTACCATATCGGAGTCCTACAACCCCAAGAGGCAAGCCTCTTGGTTTGGGCTTTTCCCGTTTCGCTCGCCGCTACTCAGGGAATCGAATTTTCTTTCTCTTCCTGCAGGTACTTAGATGTTTCAGTTCTCTGCGTCTACCTCTAATCAGCTATGTATTCACTGAAAAGTAACATCCTATAAAAGATGCTGGGTTCCCCCATTCGGAAATCTC
>NZ_JXKM01000047.1 GCF_001885905.1 Enterococcus devriesei
GCAGAGACCTGTGTTTTTGATAAACAGTCGCTTGGGCCTATTCACTGCGGCTGATCGTTAGATCAGCACCCCTTCTCCCGAAGTTACGGGGTCATTTTGCCGAGTTCCTTAACGAGAGTTCTCTCGCTCACCTTAGGATTCTCTCCTCGACTACCTGTGTCGGTTTGCGGTACGGGCCATTGTTTTCTCACTAGAAGCTTTTCTCGGCAGTGTGACATCAGGAACTTCGGTACTATTATTTCCCTCCCCATCACAACTTGTCCTTAGAGAAGCAAGCATTTGACTCGCCTCAAGACTCATTGCTTGGACAGACATTTCCAATCGTCTGATTCCTTAGCCTTCTGCGTCCCTCCATTGCTCAAACAAAAACAACGGGTACAGGAATATCAACCTGTTATCCATCGCCTACGCCTTTCGGCCTCGGCTTAGGTCCCGACTAACCCTGGGCGGACGAGCCTTCCCCAGGAAACCTTAGTCATTCGGTGGACAGGATTCTCACCTGTCTTTCGCTACTCATACCGGCATTCTCACTTCTAAGCGCTCCAGCAGTCCTCACGATCTACCTTCAACGCCCTTAGAACGCTCTCCTACCAACATACCTAATGGTATGTTCCACAGCTTCGGTAAACTATTTAGCCCCGGTACATTTTCG
>NZ_JXKM01000048.1 GCF_001885905.1 Enterococcus devriesei
CAATAAAAAAAGCACCAAGCTCTCGCTCAGCGCTATAAGTTATCTAGTCAATGACATTATAGCATAAGGGGCGGATGGCATGATAGCGCTATTGAGAGAAGTGGACTTTTATCAAACAAAATGTAATGCAAGAGAAATTCTTAAAAAATATCGTAAATGGAATCGGATAGCTGGTAAATCAAATATAGATATTAAATCTCCAATCATGTCTGATATGCCAAAAGGGGATCGCTGGGGAAATAGAGTAGAAGACGGAATGATTCAGTTTATGGAAGCGGAAGGCGAAAGAGACGCTATCTTAGCCGCTCTAATGGCTTTAGGAATCACCAGTCGTCAAGTGCTTTATTATCGTTATTGTGCTACTGAAAACTATTCTAATTACAAAATCTCACGGGAAATCGGCTATTCAGAGCGAAGTGTCGAGCGACTCATGTCAGAAGCGCTAATTGAGTTTGCAGAGGCTTATAAAAAAGGAAGATTAATTGAATATCGCTAAAATAAATATTTTGGCGGTTTTTTGCGGGATTCTTGGCGGTTTTAACACTAAAATCGCTGTTAACATAGTATTATCAACAAAATATTGATACGGCTAGTCAGACGAACACCAATGAAAATTCTACTGTCTTAGACAGACTAC
>NZ_JXKM01000049.1 GCF_001885905.1 Enterococcus devriesei
CAGTAACCTGTTAAGATATAAAAGTTGCTGAAACAAAGCGACAAACAACGTAGACCTTTGAAAACTGAACGAATAAAACAAACCAAATGTGTAGGGCGCTTCTTTTATAGAAGCAAACAACATAGCAAGCAATATGCTAGCAAGTCAATTATTACAATTGAGCTTAACAATCGCAAGATTGTTTCAAACACTTTTTATGAGAGTTTGATCCTGGCTCAGGACGAACGCTGGCGGCGTGCCTAATACATGCAAGTCGAACGCTTTTTCTTTCACCGGAGCTTGCTCCACCGAAAGAAAAAGAGTGGCGAACGGGTGAGTAACACGTGGGTAACCTGCCCATCAGAAGGGGATAACACTTGGAAACAGGTGCTAATACCGTATAACAAGTAAAACCGCATGGTTTTACTTTGAAAGGCGCTTTTGCGTCACTGATGGATGGACCCGCGGTGCATTAGCTAGTTGGTGAGGTAACGGCTCACCAAGGCAACGATGCATAGCCGACCTGAGAGGGTGATCGGCCACATTGGGACTGAGACACGGCCCAAACTCCTACGGGAGGCAGCAGTAGGGAATCTTC
>NZ_JXKM01000005.1 GCF_001885905.1 Enterococcus devriesei
TCACACGGGTGGTTTTGATTTACCTAAACGCTCAACGTCACGAGCGATCATTACTTCTTCATCTGTCGGGATAACATAGACTTTCACACGCGAGTTTGCGGTTGAAAGTTCTGCTTCTTTTCCGTGGGTACTCTTATTGATTTCTTCATCGATTTCGATACCGAACCAAGACATTTTTTCCATCACTAAATGACGTACTGGATCTGCGTTTTCACCAACTCCAGCGGTAAAGACGATAGCGTCTACCCCATTCATAACTGAAATATATTGGGCAATATATTTACGGATACGATCACAGTAAATATCTAACGCTAAGATTGCATCTTCGTTGCCATCGTCCGCACCTTGTTCGATATCACGCATATCACTTGAAATGCCCGTCAAACCATAAACACCAGATTTTTTATTTAAAACATCGATCATTTCATTGATGTCTTTGATGCCCGCTTTTTCCATTAAGTATGGTAATAATGATGCATCGATATCACCTGAGCGTGTTCCCATTGTCAAGCCAGCTAAAGGCGTGAAGCCCATTGACGTATCGATTGATTTTCCGCCTTCGACCGCTGTGATAGAACCACCATTACCAATATGAGCTGTGATAATCTTAGTTTCTTCGATTGGTTTACCTAATAATTCCGCTGCCCGTTCTGAAACGTAACGATGACTAGTTCCGTGGAAGCCATATTTACGAGCTGAATATTTATCATAATATTCTTTAGGAATACTGTATAAATAGTTTGTCGCTGGCATCGTTGCATGGAAAGATGTATCAAAAACAGCAACGCTTGTCACGTTTGGTAAAATATGACGGAAAGCTTTGATTCCCATCGCATTAGCTGGGTTATGCAATGGTGCAAATTCACTTAGCTCTTCGATTTTTGCTAGAACATCATCATCGATCAAGACAGAATCTTTGAAATATTCGCCACCAGCAACGACCCGGTGACCTACGCCAGTAATCTCATCAAAGGAAGCAATAATTTTTAATTGAATCAATTGATCCAATAACATTTGAACTGCTACTTCATGGTCTTTGATATCTAGAACTTGTTCAAATTTTTGGCCTTCTCCATACTTGATAGTAAAAATTGAATCATTAATCCCGATTCTTTCAACGATTCCTTTAGCAATAACTGATTCTTCGGGCATTTGGTACAACTGCCATTTTAAACTTGAACTACCGGCATTGATTGCGATTGTTTTTGACATTTTAATTCTCCTTCATAGTTAATGATGGCTCGCATAAACAGACGAGCATTTATAAATTTGAAGACTTCCAATCTTCGAATTTTTTGAAAAAATCGGTCACTTGGCTTGGTTCTTTTAAAGATGGTAAGTGAACCAGCAAAACTTTTTCTGCTTGTTTAGCGGTCTCGCCTTTTTGTTGAAGCAATAAAATACTTTTACGAGAGTGTTCTGATTGGAACAATTCGTCTGGTAATTGGATGATGCCTTGTAAGAAAACATTATCCTTCATCCATTTTTGTAACAATGGTCCTTGCTCAGTCTCTAAAAAATTGCTAGGCACTAAAAATAGACCAAAACCATTAGGCTTCACATAATTCATCGCCTGCTCCATCAATAAGTGATGTGCATAGCTGTGCTCTTTTTCTGAGTGAGTCGTAAATTTTTCGGCTTGTTGATCATTTGGGTAATAGCCGACAGGTAAGTCACCAATCACATAGTCAACAGGATCGACTAATAAATCTTGCAAACTGTCTTGGTGGAACAATTGTAGATTTTCCCCCATCAATAAACTGTCCGAAGCGGCGATTGCTAACAACGTCTCATCATTGTCAACACCAATCCCTTTGACGGAGTAATTTGCGGCCTGCAGATTGATTAAGGTGGTCAATAATAAATTACCCATTCCTACGCTGATATCTAATATTTCTAGAGACTGTTCTTTACTTAGCGTTAGTTGTTCGATCAAAAAGACAAACAAAAAGCCGATACTGTCTGGGGTTAATTGATGATTGGGCTGTAACGCCTCTTTTTTTGAGCCTTTCAGCAAAATTAATTGCGTCAATTTGCGCCAATCTTCTTTTGTTAAGTCAAGCGCCAATAACTCTTGATAAAGCGCTTCAACTTTTGCAACGGTTACTGCATCTGGTTGTTGATCGATCACTCGTACTTTAGCATCATCGACTAAGTTCTCCGCATTTTCGATGTAAGCGTCAAAAAAAGAAGTTCCTAGTGACTGCTGCAATGTGATGATCGCCTTTTCCATCACGGAAAAAGCCGTTTCAATTTTTTCAGGGTTCATCTTGCACCTCACAAACTAATATAACACTCACAATACCTGTTCTATTTTAGCCGAGATATTCAAATTAATCAATCGCTTTCTTATTTTTATTAGGGATTTTCTAACTCAGAAAAAAGGAATTTTAGTAAACTTTTCTGTAGAATTTAAGCGTTTGCTAAAACTATACTACTCCGAAGAATTTGATGTTCCATTTTTTTCATAAAAATAATAACTTTTCTTTTCCATTTTTACCCGAACTACTAATTGCTCCTGACGTTTTTCATAAGTGATCACACCCTTATTAAAGGCCCATGACCCTTTTGCTGAGTCCAGCGTTTTATAATCCGCCAAAAATAATTCTTTGGCGATTCGGGCTTCATAAAGCTGTTGCGTCCGCTGAACCAAATCCGCCGTTTGATGATAGCTGACCGTTAATTTCAACAATAAAAAACTAAATAAAAAAATAGCCAATAAAACGGAGAGCAAAATCCCGCCTTGGCTATTGATAGATCCACGTCCCACTTTTTTGTTTTCCATCGGTAAAGGTGACGCGAAAATCGACTCCTTGATTGTTTTCTTGGCAAACAAATTCCTTCACTCCTGTCAGTAAGGGCTGATACCCTCCAGTTTGATGCTTTACTATCTTTTTATTGACTGTGTTTATGACGACCGGAACAATGCGTCCTTTACTCTCTGTCTCTCCCACGATCTCATAGCGTGAGCTTTGTTTGTAATTTACATTTTCCATTTCATTATCTAACTGAAGTAAAAAAATTTCCCATTCTAATTGATGGTAACCGATAAGAGCCTGATCCATTTTATGAGCATGTTGGAGCAATCCGGAAAAAAGCAATAGCACGCCGCTCAGCATTAGCAGAGCGATTAAACATTCCAGCAAAGTGAATCCGCTATTTCTTGACAATCCTGATTCCTCCTTGATGATTATAGGCTCGGCCCTTTTCAAATGAAATTTCGATCTGGTCTTTGGAAGATTTTACCGAGTGCAACCGACAGCGTCTCGTCTCATTGTATAAATCGCGATAGTTGGCCAACGATGCCAATCTTTCTTGACTTTCCTGCCGCAACTCTGCTGTGACACCGACGTAACTGGTTACGAGGATTATCAAAATTACCAAGCTGATCAAACTCTCTAATAAAATATAGGCTTCATTTTCTTTCAAAGCGTCCACTTCCTAGTTGAAATTGATAGATGACTCGCTGCTGCGCATTGGATTCAGTAAAAATAACCCTTGGAATACTCCCTACGCCGATTTGCGTCGTGGAAATGTTCCCCTTTCCTGCACTAAATAGAATGGAATTTTCACTAACTAAGGTAATCGATTCGGGGACTTCTAATTGCCTCCAAGCTAACTTAGTATCGTTAGTAAAAAAGATAATAAGCTGCTGGTCTTGGTATAAATCAACCTGCGTTCCTCTATGATCGGTGATCGCCATCTGTTGCACATGCAAAACAGATTTTTCAAATTGATAGTAAAAGAAACGTTTTTCTAATTCTTCCTGCCAGCTTTTCAAAGCTAGTGTCGGCAGTAAAACAAAGCTGATAACGACGATTAAAACGATCAATAGTTCGATTAAGGTAAAGCCTTCCACGTCATTCCTTTTTTGCTTTTTCATAAACAGCATATTGCTTTTCATCAACATAGTCTTTTCCAATCAATTCGTCTTTAGTTGGTGTATGACCATAATCCAATTCAAAAACTTGAATCTGCGTTTCGACTACTTTGACGACCGCTGCATCACTTTTCTTTTGCGCGGCATCTTTTTGATTGATTAATTTTGGCACGAACAACAACAAAAGCAGACTGATGATAAATAAGACGACGAGCATTTCTAAAAGAGTGAAACCCGGCAACTTTTTAGATACTATTTTTTTCATAGAATCCCCTCCAGATTAGTTAAGGGCAGCAACATGGTCACATACAGACTGACGATCAAAAGGGCGACGATCAAAAAAACCAAGGGTTGCAGCCAAGAACATAGAAATTCTAATTGATTGAAAAAACGACGCCAAACTAATTGACTATAGGTCAAGAGTTCTTTGCCTAAATTTCCTCGTGCTTCTCCTTGAAACACGATCCGGCTGAATTCTTTTGTCAAAAAAGGATATCGTTTTAGTTCCTCAGCTAAGGGATTGCCTTGAGCTAAACGAATCTTCAACTCGGCGGCCAGCTCTTGCATCAGCGACTGCCCATCAACTACTAGCAAACATTCAATGATTTGATGCAGCTCCAAACCTTGTTGAAAAAGCTTGCCCCACTCTAATGCGAAATACGCCGAATAATAATTGCTGAAAAGTTTTCCTACTAACGGAATCCGCGCCAAATAACGAAACCGATGCAAATAACTGTTTCGCTTGCCCCATTCCCGCCAGCCTAATAATGACAGCAACAGAACAATTAGCAGTCCCAGTCCGATGATCGGTACATGATTAATCAGCTGCACTGAAAAATCTTCCGCTTGGATCATTCCGCTGGCTAACAGCTGCGGCAGCAGAAAAATGCGCATGCCTAATAAAATCATGATCAAAAATAGCAATAATAGTAGTGGATAGGAGACTGCTTTGAGAAAATTTTCTCGTTGCTTTTGTACCAATTTCATTTGCTGAGCGATCCCAACAAAGGTTTGAGCCAGATCGCCATGAGACTCAGCTAATTCAATTTGCAACACTTGGTCTGGAGAATAATTTAATTGAGCAAAACTCATTGCCAAGCTGTTTCCTTGATAAAGGTTTTGTTGAACAATTGATACGACTGTCTGGGAAAATAAATTGGCACTGAGAAAAAAGCCCAATGCTTGTTGCAAGCTAAAGCCGTTGGCCAATAAATCTCCTAATAAATGGACAAAATCAATTCGTTGTTTGCGAGACAGCTTGGTTTCTTTCCTCACTTTTTTCTAAACCTTCCTCCCAAGTAAAACGTAGCTCTTCTTGATAAAAGCGATAAGCCATCAACACTCCCAGATCACCATTCGTTGTTGGCAAAAGTTCCTGATAAATGATTCCACGCAAACATTCCTTAAGTAAGGCTTTTTCTCCACCTAGCTCAATCACTCGTGCCTCAGCAGACTCCAAACTGGAGGCATGCAAGGTAGCGTAGACACAATGACCAGTTAAAGCCGCACGAATCGCTCCTTGGATCGTCTTTGGATCACGGATCTCACCAATGATCAAAACATCTGGATGATGTCGCAATGACAGCTTAATTAGCTCATCGTAGTTTTGCTGAATTTTTTCATTGACTTGTAATTGTAAAAAATCAGGCTCTTCGATTTCTACAGGATCTTCAATCGTAATGACTTGTCCTTTGAGCTCTCTAGCTAACTTATACATTAAAGTTGTTTTTCCTGAACCTACCGGACCGCAAAATAAATAAAGCCCTCTTTTCTTGCTGTTATTTTGTAGGACCTCGATTTGTTCCGGCAAATGATAGAATTCTGGACTTTGACCAAACTGATGCAAAAAACGAATAACTAAGCTTTCCTGCTGCAAATAATCCCCAACCGTCGAAAGTCGTAAACGTTTTTCTCCTTGAGGCAAGAGGTAGGAGATCGCACCCAACTGAGCTTTACGTTTTTCACTCACGTCCATTTGACCCAAGTATTTAAACCGATTAATCAGCTGTAACGCAGTCGCAGTAGTCAATTCATTTTTTTCATAGGATAGGTTAGTATTTTTATATTCAAAGAAAGAACCTCGGCGGAAAAAGCAATGGTACATTTCTTTTTTGGGCAATAAATAAAAATCCTGCATCTGCTGATTAAACCCGTATTGGATTAATTCATCCGAAAGCTCTTCGATCTCCATTTTCTTTCACCTCACAAATAAGATACGTAAAAATTCTACTCCGTTTCTAACGATTAGAATTTTTTATTGGACTGTTCCTTCCAGCGGTCCGGTCAAATAAAATCACCATAAAATCCTGACTGGTACCATACTGACGCGTGAAGTAGAACGCAAAAAAGAGCCGAGACATTCGTTTATCTCGGCTCTTTTTACGAATAAACGATGATTTAGAAGTATGTTCTGTCTCGTCGCTTGCACGTTTATTTTGTTTTGTCTGGGAAACGGGCCTCTACCCGATAAATTGGCTGACCTTTTTTTGAAAATTTTTCTTCATATTCGGTCATGATATTGCCTTCATAATTACTTTCATGCAGATTCAACCACACTTGCTGCAAGGTCATACCATATTTTGAAAAGCTACTTAGTGAATACTCAAACAGTCCTTGATTGTCTGTTTTGAAATGAATTTCTCCGGCAGGTCGTAAAATTTCTTCATCCACTGCTAGGAAATTTGGTGAGGTCAAGCGACGCTTTTCGTGCTTCTTCTTAGGCCACGGATCAGAAAAGTTCAAATAAATTTGATCGATTTCACTATCTGCAAAATAATTTGTCAGCTCCGAGCCGTCCACATGTAATAATTGTAAATTCGGCAATTCCGCTTCGACTAATTTATCTAACGCCAAAGAGATCACACTGACTTGCATTTCTACTCCGATATAATTGATCTCCGGATGAGCGGCGGCCATTCCGGTAATAAATTGACCTTTACCCATGCCGATTTCAATCTGGATCGGATGATTATTGCCAAAGCGTTCTGTCCAACGGCCCTTCCAAGCTTCAGGGTCTGCTACTACATATTCAGGTCGAGCTGCTAACATTTCTGCCGCGCCCGGACGATTTCTAACTCGCATTTTTTTCCTCCAAAGAATCTATTTATGTATCGTTCATAATAAAGAAACATTTTTCCAAAAAGCGGAAAAATGTTTCTTTTTCACCGAGCATCAGCTTCCGGCAAAAATTCGTTTTAATTGTAAGATGGATTGGTTCATGTGGTGAAATTCTTGGCGCTTATACTGACGAGCGATTTCTAATAACAAACTCATTAAGCCATACCAATAAACCCGTTCCATATTCTCATCCGTTGGCCGAATTCCATAGCGAACGAGCCACTTGCTCCAACTAGATAGCGGAACATAATTGCCTAAGATCGTTCCAATATCTAACGCCGGATCAGCAAACATCACCGAATCCCAATCAACTAAATATAAGTAGTTCGAACATACCAACCAATTTCGATGATTCACATCGCCATGAACAACGGTGTAATTTTTTTTTGCGTAAGTAGGAATATTTTTTTTCAAATAATCATAGACTAATTCAATGAAGCCATTTTGTTTGATCATCGTCGGTAAATTCGCTTCATAATCCGCTAATAATTGTTGCGGCGAGACTTGTCGGCCGCCCATTTTTTTTAGCATCACTTTCAAAGAAGCCGAATGATGCAAATGATATAAAACATCCACGACATCGTTACGCTGAACGATTTCTTCCGGCTCAAGAATTCGTCCATCTAGCCATTCCTGAGCGGTCAAGGTGTCGCCATCACCTGTTCGTTTGATCCAAACAAGCTTCGGTGCAATGCCTTCACGAGATAGAGCCGCCAACATTGGAGTGGTATTGCGTTTAATAAAGACACGATCTTCATCGCGATAGCCGATATACGTTTTTCCTGTATCGCCTTTGATCGGCTGTACACGCCAGTCACTATCCAACTGAAACTCCATGAAAAAGGCCCTCCCCTAGCATTTTAAACGTATTTACTATTGTAGTCTGGGAAGTCCGCTTCGTCAAGAGCATGTATGTTCTTCTTTGCTTATTTTTCATTTTGATGGGCTTGGGCAGCTAATTCAATGGCTTCAATATAAGCAGCCAGCAATTTTTTAGTGACTGGTCCCGGCATGCCATCACCGATTGCTTGATCATCAATTTCTACAATTGGCATGATTTCCGCAACGGAACTCGTTTTAAAGCATTCTTCCGCAGCTAATAATTCTTTTTCCGTAAAAGTTTCTTCTCGTAGTTCGATCCCTAAAACCTTAGCCAGCTGACGAATTTTTAATTTAGCGATCCCAGGCAAAATTAAATTTCCATCCGGATGGGTATAAAGCACACCGCCACTAACCATCCATAAATTCGAAGCAGAAGCTTCCGTCACATTACCATCACGAACTAAGACGGCTTCATCATAGCCTTTTTGTTGTGCCTCATCTAAGGCCAATAAATTTCCCAGCAGGCTAATCGATTTAATATCACAATGAAGCCAACGTTTGTCTTCTACAAAGCCTGCTCGAATACCGATATTTTGCTTGGAAGCTGGTCGCGTTGCTGGTTGGATATCCGCCAGCAAGACTGGGGTCACTTCTTGCGGATCTGGAAAATCATGTAACCGTGGCTTCTCTGTTCCCCGCGTCACTTGGAAATAAATGCGAGCATTAGCTAATCCAACTTCTGCCGCTAGACGATGTAGCCGCTGGCTTAGCTCTGTTCGCGTGAAAGGCAAGGTCAAACGAACCTTTTCCGCACTAGTCCAAAGCCGATCCAAATGTTCCTTTTCCATATAGAAACAGCCGTCATAAATTCGAATCACTTCATAAATACCATCGCCAAACTGATAACCCCGGTCTTCTAAATCAATTTTTACTTCTGATTCATCAACGATCCGATCGTTCCATAATACTTTCATTCACTCAGTCCTCCATTTTTTTTATTCTCGCCGGAAGATAAAACCAGCTAAACAAACCAATTTCTATTAACAACACAACAAGCAGCACGAAACTTTCAATGATTGCCAAATGAATCAAACTGCATAAGCTAAAAATAATTGCCGTCGCTACTAACAATAAAGTCAGCACCTTCTGCAACGCAGCTTTTTTAAATTTACGCGCCACGGGATAAAGCTGGACCGCGCTGATGTAATCAAATTGACTGTACAAGGGGATCATTTGGAAGCCGATCAGATAAATAAATAGCAAGCTGACGCCGACAATAAAACGAAAATCATTTAACGAGACTAGCAACACCCCGCCAACCACTAATAACCGGAAAAACAAGCCACCATATTCGGCTCCCCGCAAAGCACCACGGGCAAATAAATACAAATACGTATTTTCCTGCTTGAAGGCGATATTGGCTAAAAAGCCGTCTAGATATTTACGTCGTCGCACCTTCGCTTCCACCTCAGGAACATCGGTAAATAAATTAATAAACTGATAAATCCGATGCAGCCGCGCATTTTCACGGTCGATCATTTTACTCCAATCAAGCAGTCGGCTTTGTTCATTGGTCTGCCAATAAAAAAACAAGGCGACACACAAGGCTAAAATCAAACCCAGCCAAGCTGTAAGATATAAGCTAACGAAAATTGTCATCAAACTAACTGCGAACCATACAAACATCAGTCGGTGAGTCAAAGCAAGGGTTTCTTGATAACAAGCGAGCCGCTGCAAGCGTAAATGGGCAAACTTCAACAGCCAAAGCAGCGCCACATAAAAGAAAAAAGTGACGAAACTGCTGTGATTCGCCAACACCACTAAAGGCATCAATGCGCCGCAGATTAGTAATTCTACTGCAAAAGGGAAACTGATCGAATGGACAAGGCTACGAGATAAATAGGGCCCCATTTCTTTTTCTTTTGGTAATAAAAAAGTCATATCGGCCGGTTCCGCCAAGGTCGCCAATTTACCAAAGGGTAAGATCAACCACCAAACGAGGCCGACGATCGGCAAGCTCCACGGAAAATCAGGTGGTAATTGCTTCAATAGATTCGAATAATAAAAGGCTAAGCCGCCGACTAAAAACAAACACACCAGAACAAAGTGATCATTCAGAACATAGCGCATGTACTTCATCATTTTTTTCTGATGTCGCTGGCTTCGCAACTGAAAAAAATCACGCATGCTCTTTCTCCTTCGTCAAGGCCAAGTATATTTCATCTAATGAAGAACCTGGCAAATTAAATTCCATTTGCAACTCTTGCAACGTTCCTTGCGCTCGAACCTCACCTTCATGTAGAACGACAAAACGATCACAATACCTTTCCGCCGTTGCTAAAATATGCGTAGACATTAAAATCGCCGCACCTTGTTCCTTCATCGCAACCATTAATTCTAACAAGGCATTGATTGCCAATGGGTCAAGTCCTAAAAACGGCTCATCGATAATATAGAGGCTTGGTTGAATCAGAAAAGCGCATAAGACCATCACTTTTTGTTTCATTCCTTTAGAAAAATTCGTTGGGAACCATTCCAAACGGTTTTCTAAACGAAAAGTTTTCAATAAGACTTCCGCCCGTTGCATCGCCTCGTCTTTTGGGATACCATAAGCCATCGCGGTCACTTCGATGTGCTCCTTTAACGTCAACTCTTCATATAAAGAAGGCGTTTCAGGAATATAACCGATTTTTTTACGATATTCTTCCGGTTCTTGCTGCAAGGTCAAATCATCAACCGTGATATTGCCTTTTTGCGGCGTTAAGAGTCCGATGATATTTTTAATTGTAGTGGACTTTCCCGCCCCATTCAAACCGATCAGACCGATCATCTCACCATTTTTGACTTCAAAATTAATATCTTTTAAAACAGGCAAATGGCCGTAGCCGCCTGTAACATGTTGAATTGCTAAGCTCATTTTGTTCCCTCCAATTTCTTAGCTCATATTATACCAGAATCCTATAATTATTTAAGGATCGGTTGAGCTTTTCCCGCACAAGTAGAACAAGTTATGGTAAAGTTAAGGGAGCATTTACGGTCGTTGATTCTTTTTACAAGTAGTCAAACGACAAAAAATAGAGCAATAATAAACGATCAGAAAGGATGTTTCTAATGGAAAACTGTATCTTTTGTAAAATCATCAACCAAGAAATTCCTAGCTACAAAATTTATGAGGATGAAAAAATTTATGCTTTCTTAGACATCTCCCAAGCAACCAAAGGTCATACCTTAGTTGTGCCAAAACAACATGTGACCGATATTTTTGAATATGATGAAACATTGGCAGCGGACGTTTTTACCCGTATTCCTAAAATTGCCCGCGCATTAGAAAAAGCTTTTCCCGAAATGGAAGGATTAAATATTTTAAATAATAATAAAGAATTAGCCTATCAATCCGTTTTCCATTCTCATATCCATTTAGTACCTCGTTACAGTAAAAAAGATGACTTCTCGATTCACTTCGGCAACCATGCGGAACAGCAAAAACCGGAAGAGATGCAAGCAATCGCAGAAAAGATCAAGGAACAGGTGAACTAACATGGGATTGTTCAAAGGACTTTTATTTGGTGCTGGACTTGGAACCCTAGGTGGTTTACTTTTAGCGCCGCGAAAAGGGATCGAGACACGCGAAAAAATTATTATCAATACCCGTGAGCTAGTAGAATTGACCGATGAGCTGAATGATAATCTCACCGATTTCCGCGATTCCCTTGCTACGTTAAAAGGAACCTTCGATACATTGGTTCCCGCCTTTAAATCAGGTGTTGAAAAAGATGTGGAAGAGTTTCGCTTTCAAGCGGAGCCGCGCATCCAGCAGATCCAAGCACAAATTGAGAAAATCAATCAAGCGCTCCCGCAACAAGGGGAAAGCCAAAAAGTGATAAAAAAAGGACGGTTTGCTTTAGAGCGGCCTAATTCAGCTGCCGAAGAGAAATAATTCTTCATTTTTGCGGCGAATTGTGTATTTATTGTGAATTTTCTCGGAAACTATTTTTAAGCTCTTCCTTTTGTATTTTTAGGTGTGTTATAGTGGAAAAGGAATAACAAGTGTAAGTAAATTTTAATTTAGGAGTTGTAATACTGAAATGAAAAAAAAGATTCTTTTAGCCACTGCCGGCTTACTTAGTGTTATTGTACTGGGTGCCTGTTCAGGAAGTTCAAATCAAGATATCGCCACAATGAAGGGCGGAAAAATAACCGTAGAAGACTTCTACAATGAAGCCAAAAAAGAACAAACGAATCAAAGCTTGGTTCGCAACATGATTATCTACAAAGTTTTCGAAAATGCTTATGGCGATAAAGTAACAGATAAGCAAATCGACAAAGAATACGAAAAATCAGAAAAACAAATGGGCGACAGCTTCGAAAGTCAGTTAAAATCCGCTGGCTACACAAAGAAAACCTACAAGGAATACTTGAAACAATCATTAGCCTTCCAAGAAGGTCTAAAAGCTCATGTGAAGATCACGGATAAAGATGTAAAAGCGGCTTGGGATTCATTCCACCCAGAAGTAACTGCCCGCATTATTCTTGCAAGCAGCGAAGATGAAGCCAAAGAGATCAAGAAACAATTAGATGACAAAGGTGATTTCGCAAAAATCGCGAAAGAAAAATCACAAGATTCAACAACTAAAGAAGATGGCGGCGAAATCAAATTTGATTCACAATCATCAACTGTCCCAGCTGAAGTAAAAGAAGCAGCCTTCAAGCTGAAAGATGGCGAAGTTTCAGATGTTATCACTTCAATGGACTCTTCTACTTACCAATCGAGCTACTACATTGTTAAAATGGAGAAAAATTCTTCTAAAGGCAATGACATGGACAAATACAAAAAAGAATTGAATCAAATTGCTGAAGATACTAAAATGGCTGACCAAACCTTCTCTTCTAAAGTCATCGCTGACGAATTGAAGAAAGCCAATGTGAAGATCAAAGACGATACTTTCGAAAATATCTTGTCTGACTTCTTAACAACCAACAGCTCAAGCAAAAAAGCAACTACTGAATCAACGAAATAAGAGACACAAAAGGGGAATTCCAACAGGAGTTCCCCTTTTTTTGTTATTCATGCTACAATAAAGTCACGAATACTTATAAGAAAATGGGTGAAGATCGCATGAAACAATTTGCCTCTAAAGAAGCAGAAAAAGATTATTATGAACACGTTGCTGATGAAGCGGAATTCATCGCTTGGTATAAAGAACAAGACCAACCTGAATACGACAAGCCTTCGGTCACTGTTGACATCGTGATCATGGGTTATAACAAAGAAGAAGATCAATTAAAAATCTTATTGATTCAACGTCGGGGAAATCCTTACCGTAATTCTTGGGCGCTGCCAGGTGGTTTCGTTGAACGAAATGAATCAACCAACGACAGTGTCCGAAGAGAAACAGAAGAAGAAACTGGCTTGACGATTGGTCGGAAAAGTGTGGAACAGCTCCATACCTTCAGTACCCCGAATCGCGATCCCCGCGGCTGGGTGATCACTGTCAGCTATTTAGCCTTTATCGGGCAAGTTCCCCCAACTGCTGGTGACGACACGCAAGATGCCCGCTGGTTCAATCTTGAACGTCACGGTGAAACCATCAGCTTGACTAGTGATGATATTTCTATTGAGATCGAGTTGGAAGCTGGAAAATCCATCGGTAAAGACACGCTCGCCTTTGACCATAACGAGATCATCCGTAAAGCCTTCAATCGTGTGCTTAACAAAATGGATCACGAACCTTTGATCTTGCAAGTGTTAGGCGAAGAGTTTACGATCACCGAAGCCAGAAAAGTCTTTGCCAAATTTTTAGGTGTGGACTTTAAAACAGTCGATCACTCGAATTACAAAAAAGCGATGCTGCAATATTTTGATGAAATCGGCGAGCGTCCTGTGGGAATCGGTCGTCCATCTAAGATATATCGCTTAAAAGACGAGATCGGCGAAAAAAAATAAAAATTTTACTTACATCAAAAGAAAAAATGTGTATATAATGGAAACAGCAAAAATTTGTCTTTCCATAACGCAGTGAAGATCCCTAAGTGGCCGTCGTAGCGAGTTATTCGACAGCCACTTTTTTGTGCGTTCCACTTCTTACTGAGATAGGAAGTAGAATCAGATAGGCAGCGAGAAAAAACTGGATGCCTAATCAAAAGGAGGATTTTTATAATGCCAAAAAATAAAAGAGAAAGTCTTATCTATACGTTGATGATGTGTTTCGTAATGGTGCTGTGGATGAGCATTTACAACGTCGGTTTACATAGCGGCGAAGTTAGCTGGAGCGTCTTGAAAGCCAGCTGGCTCGGTATGCCATTAGCTTATTGCTGTGCACTAGTCTTAGACTGGTTCGTCGTCTCCGGACCCGCAAAAAAAGTTGCTTTTCGTCTGCTTCCAACTTTCGCCAGTCCGTTAAAAACAGTCATGACCGTTTCTACCTGTATGGTTCTGCCGATGGTTTTTTTCATGTCATTATATGGCGCTATTGAAGGGTTGAGCCACACACAAGCATGGAACCAATTATTACTTCTTTGGGGAACGAATATTTTAAAAAATGTTGTTATGGCCCTCCCTTTCCAATTACTCGTTGCTGGCCCTTTGGTACGAAAAGTTTTCCGTCGTCTATTCCCAGAAGGAACCGTCTTAGCTTAATAAATAAACTCGTCGAGAACACGTTTAGCTTGTGTCCTCGGCGAGTTTTTTAATAGAATATCAACTTCTATTTCTCTAAATTTCGCAAAATCTCTTGATAACGTTTGGTCGCCAGCTCACTAGGCTGACCTTTTTGACAAAAGCTTAACTTTCTTAATTTAGGAACGACTCGCTCCACAATAATTTGATGATCTACTAGTTTTCCTTGCAGTGTTTCAAAGGCTTCTTTAAAACGGTCGTCATTACGGGCCTTTTCATAGAATGATAAAACATACAGATAATAAAATAAATCATAACCACGAAACGGATACTCCACTTGCATGAACAAAGTACCGATACCGTAATGACATGGACCTAGCGGTAATTTTGTTTCCCAATGACTAAGCAAAAATTCTACCGCCTCATCGAATTCTACTTCCTCCACAAAATTTGTCCGCCGAAATAATTCCAGCCCATTCAACGTCGGTAACGGATTGGAAAATTCCGTTTCCGGTCCCTTGCCAAAATAAAATTTTTTACACCACCATCCGCCATCCGCATGTCGAGTATCCAGCAAATGTGCCAGCGTTTGTTTCATTCGCGGGTCCTCCCCGTGACCCAAGCGAACTAGCAAAGTGGCCGCCGGAATCGTTTGACAAGGAAAAGTCGCCCCTTTAGGATAAAGCTTAAACTCACCAGGCTCACGCCAACTTTCCCACAAAAGTTCCGCAACTTTTTGTAAAATAGCCGTTTGCGGTTCCATGCCCACTTCCAATAAATATTCCGCCGCTTCTAAACACGAGAAAGGTGCTCCCTTCCCCAAGCGTCGATCCTCTGTTGTCCAATAATCCCATCCTTGATCATAGCGGTGATCTAAAATAATTTGAATGTCTGCTTCCTTCATTTCCTTCTCCTATTTAGGCTTTAAGTTTTTTAAATCGTTCTTCTTTTAAGTTTAGCATAGCTAGGTCGAAGTTCATGACTAGAACTTTAACATGCATACAATTTTCTAATCTGTTAATGCAAGAAGAAAAACTCCCCCATTTTAAAAAATGAGGGAGTTAAACTTAGTTCACTGCTGCTTTTTTCATTTGTTTGCTGCGTAATTGACCGCAGGCGGCGTCGATATCGGTTCCGTGTTCTTTACGGATCACACAATTGATGCCGTTTTTCTTCAAGACATCGTAAAAACGTAAGACATCGGCTTTACTGCTACGAGAATATTGGTCATGTTCGCTCACTGGATTGTATGGAATCAAGTTTACGTAGACTAATTTTTTCTTGTTTTTCATTAAGTCTGCTAATTCTTGCGCATGCTCGGGACGATCATTGACACCGGATAACATAATGTATTCAAAGGTCACCCGTCGATTGGTCTCTTCTATATAATAATCTACTGCTTCCATCAATTTTTCGATCGGGAAACTGCGATTGATTCGCATGATGGATGAACGAACTTCATTGTTTGGTGCATGTAATGAAATTGCTAAGTTCACTTGCAGACCATTTTCCGCGAATTTTTTGATTTTTGGCACTAAACCACTAGTTGAGACAGTAATATGCCGAGCACCGATCGCCATCCCTTTGTCGTCATTGATTACGTGTAAAAAGTTCATGACATTCTTATAGTTGTCAAATGGTTCGCCAATCCCCATCACAACCACGTGAGAAACCCGTTCGTCTTCGCCACGTTCATCAAAATAATGTTGGACTAACATGATTTGAGCGACGATTTCTCCTGCCGTCAAGTCCCGTTGTTTTTTTAATAAACCTGAGGCACAAAATGTACAGCCGATATTACAGCCGACTTGGGTTGTCACACAAACAGACAAGCCGTATTCCTGACGCATTAAGACCGTTTCGATCATTAGATGATCCGGTAATTCAAACAAATATTTAACTGTACCATCGCTAGCTTCTTGCACGACTAATTGTTTCAGTGGATTGATGATAAAGTTTTCTTCTAACAACGCGATGGTTTGTTTTGAAAGGTTGCTCATGTCGGCAAACTCGGTCACACGACTGCGGTATAACCATTCCCAGACTTGTGTCGCCCGAAATTTCTTCTCGCCGTGCTCCAGAAACCATTCAACTAATTCTTCTCTGCTTAAACCATAAATCGAGGGTTTTTCCAAGGTGATTCCTCCTACTTCTGTTCAATGACTCTCTATGTACTAAAAATCATTTTGAAACATTCGCTACATACTATAACTGATTCACAAAGAGAAAACAATCAACTTTAGAAAAAGAAAAAAATAGTCTAGATTTCTCTAGACTATCTTTCATTATTCATCCAGTGGATTTTCTAACTCTTCTTCGACTTTTTCCACTAAAACTTCTCGTGGTTTACTACCGGTAGAAGGTCCAATGACCCCATGATCTTCTAACTCGTCCACGATTCGTGCGGCACGATTGTAGCCGATGCGGAAGCGGCGTTGCAGTAATGAGATACTAGCTGTCTGCATCTCAATCACTAATGCTTTGGCTTCTTCATACAAATCGTCCTGCGGCGTTTCTGATGGAGAAGAAGTGGTTTCTTCTGTCGGCATCATTTTTTCTTCGTAATGCGCTTCTTGCTGATCGGACACAAATTCTACGATCTGCTCGACTTCATGATCGGAAATAAAGGCGCCTTGGACCCGGATCGGTTTGTTCTCTCCCATTGGCAAGAACAGCATATCTCCGCGACCTAAAAGTTTTTCTGCACCATTACTGTCAATGATTGTCCGTGAATCCGTCCCGCTGGAAACAGCGAAGGCGATCCGGGAGGGAACATTGGCTTTAATAATCCCGGTAATGACATCGACACTGGGTCTTTGAGTCGCCAGTATCATATGAATTCCGGCTGCCCGCGCCATTTGCGCTAAGCGAGTAATGGCATCTTCGACTTCGTTGCTGGCTACCATCATCAGATCGGCTAACTCATCCACGATGACGACAATAAAAGGCAGAATCGGGCGGTTCTGACCGTCTTCTAAATTCTTTTGGATCACTAACTCATTGAAGCCAGAAATGTTTCGCACACCAGTGGCCGCGAATTTTTCGTAGCGCTCTTCCATTTCCTGTACGACTTTTTGCAAGGCTTGTGCCGCTTTTCTTGGATTCGTCACGACTGGCGTCAATAAATGGGGAATCCCATTGTACACATTCAGCTCAACCATTTTCGGGTCAATCATCATAAGCTTCACTTCATTGGGCTTGGCCCGCATCAAGATGCTGGTGATGATCCCATTAATCGACACAGACTTCCCGCTCCCTGTTGAACCGGCAACTAGCAAGTGAGGCATTTTAGTTAGATCCGCGGTTTGGACCATGCCGGAAATATCCCGGCCCAAAGGCACTTCCAAAATTTTATCTGGATGATTCGGTTGTGCTTCAATAATATCACGGAAAGAAACGGTACTGATCGTCCCGTTAGGTACTTCGATCCCGATTAATGACTTGCCGGGAATTGGTGCCTCCATCCGGACATCCTTTGCGGCTAAAGCCAAGGCGATATCATCAGTTAAATTAACGATCTTGCTGACCTTTACACCGACCGCCGGCTGGACTTCAAATTTAGTAACAGAAGGTCCCAAGCTGGCTTTGACTACTTTGGCATCGACGCCGAAGCTGTTAAAGGTTTTTTCTAAGACCTTAATATTTTGCTCGATCTTTTTATATTCGTCGCTTTGATCCGTCGCTGGAATCGAATCTAATAAGGTCGATGGCGGTAATTGATAATCGTGATCCTCCGGCTCCGCGTTGATCTCAAATTCAAGATCGCCTGGATCTTCCAGTTCTTCTTCTGGTTGCTCCCTTTTTTTCTGGGGTGCGGGTGCCACTGATTCCAAGTTTTCCTGGAATCCTTCAATCGGAACAAGCGTCATTTGTTCCGGCTCCCGCTCGACTTTTTCTTGATTTTCTTTCGCCAACTGCTCACCGGGAGTCAACGAGCGCACTCGATTTTTTTCCCGTTCGACTTGCTCTGCTTTCAACGCTGCTTTTTCGGCAGCTTGTTTTTCTGCCTTAGCTTGCGCTTTTTGCGCTTGGCGTTCTTGTCGTTTTTCATCTCGCAAAGCTTTTTTTTCATCAGATTCAGATAATTTTTCTTTCATTGTCTCCGTAAAATTGGCTAAATAATCAGTGACTTGATTAAAGTCTAATAAGCTGAATAAGAAAACACCTAGCACTAACAATAAGACCGCGATGATATAACTGCCAATCTGAGAAACTAGAAAATGACTGAGGCTATAAAGCGCGCCCCCCACCATACCGCCACCAACGTTTTGGGTGATTTGATTGCCTAAAAGATCGACCATCAAAAGATCCCAGGTCGTTTTCAATACATTCGGATTTTGACTTTCAACATTCGCAAATAATCGAGCATGTAAAATCAACAAAATGCCTAAATAAAAAATCCCAATGCCTAACCAGCGCCGCGGCTTCGTTAATCGCAGCTTCGTATTTTTGGCGACTAAGAGCGCGCCGTATAAACCTAAAAGCAAGGCTAGGAACTGATACGTATTGCCGCCAATCAAACGTAGAACGTTGGCGATCAGATTTCCGAGAAAGCCGAGACTAAATAAGGAAAAGACTGCGAACAGGATGAATAAGATACCGATTCCGATAATCAGGCGCTGTTCTTGCAGTTGTTTTTGTTTTTTTGTTTTTCTTTTTTTCTTGGTACGCTTTTTCTGCGCCATGCTATCCCTCTTTTCATTCTGTTCTATTATACAAAAAAAAGAAGGCGAACAAAAGTTTTGTTCGCCATTTCCTGTTTATTCTTTTGGTAATGATAATTCTTCGCCAAACCATTTCTTAGAGATTTCAGCGTACTTACCGTCTTCTTGTAATTTCTTGAAGGCATCATTGATTTTTCCGACTAATTCTTTGTCGCCTTTCCGCGCACCAACCGCGAAATCTTCATTCTTGAAGCCGACACTTGAAATATTGTATTTATCCAATTTATTGGCTTGTTTCAAGTAGTAGTCCGCATACACTTTATCAATCAATAGACCGTTGATCCGGCCATTTTCCAAATCGATCATCGCCTCATTGAAGCTGGCATATAAAGTAGCGTCGTTGTCCTTAACAATGTCTTTTAACAGCTTAGGCTCATTGCCAAAGGCTTCATAACCAGAAGACCCTTCTTGCGCACCTAAAATTTTATCTTTCATCTCGGAAGCTTTGGTAATTCCGCTATCTTTTTTCGTGACTAAGACTTGTTCATTTTGTGCATATGGGTCACTGAACAATACTTTCTTTTCCCGTGATTTCGTCACAGTATAGCCATTCCAAATCAAATCAATCGTACCATTGTCTAATTCATTTTCTTTCATTGACCAATCGATGGGTTGGAAATCGGCTTTGATGCCATATTCCTGGAAGACTGCTTTGGCCAAATCAACGTCAAAACCGACGATTTTTCCAGCTTCATCTTTAAAACCCATTGGCACGAAAGTATCGTCTAAACCGATCGTTACTTTTTTTTCTTTCTCGATCGTTTTCCAGCTGTCGTCACTGCTGCTCGCTTCTTTCTTGCCACAGGCACCTAAGGTCACTAAAGTCAAAACAGCGACCATTCCCAAAATAATTTTTTTCAATTTCATACGAACTCCTCCTACTTCATTTATGTTTTATTTAATTGGTTCCACCTTTAAAACTTTATCGCCGATCGCTTCAGCAAATACTAAGTCATGGGTTACGACGATCTGGGTCACGCCATCAGCCTTCAAGCCTAAGATCAAATTCTCCACTTGCTGCCGTAACGCAGGATCCAGTGCACTAGTTGGTTCATCATAAGCTAAGACCTTCGGATTCATCGCCATTGCCCGTGCGATCGCTAGCCGTTGCTTTTGCCCGCCAGATAATTGGTAAGGATAATTATTTAGCAGCTCTTCGATTCCCAATAAGCCGGCTAAATCTTTCGCTTTGGCTAGATAGGTTTCTGTATCTTGCTTTAAAACCAGTCGTGGACCGATCGTAATATTGTCTAAGACACTTAAATGTGGAAACAGTTGAAAATCTTGAAAAACGACCCCCACCACTTGCTCTTTATTTTTTGCCCCACTAGGATCAAAAGGCTGACCGTCTAATAAGAAAGTCCCGCTATCAGCTGTTTCCAAGCCCGCTAACGTTCTTAACAAGGTGGTTTTTCCGCCACCGGAAGGCCCGACGATCGCTAAAATCTGCCCATCCGGAATGACTAGATCCAAATTATTGATGACTTTTTTTGTTCCGAAAGATTTGTTTACTTTTTTTAATTCAATCATTTTTTTCACCCGCCTAACGATAATAGTTCAAACGATTTTCTAATTGCTTCAAGATGACCGAGACAACGGCCGTCATTACTAAATAAATAATCGCTACGCCAAACAATGGCAACAACGTCGTGTCACGTTCCATCGCGATTTTTCCTGCACGCATCACATCAGACAAGCCTAGGATATAAACCAATGAAGTGTCCTTAACTAAATTGATGACCTCATTTCCAACAGAAGGTAAGACGATCTTCACTACTTGAGGAATGATGATTCGTGTGACTGTTTGAAATGGATTCAAACCAATTACTTTCGACGCTTCGTATTGTCCCACCGGGATTGATTGAATACCACCGCGGAAAATCTCCGCGTAATAAGCCGCGTAGTTCAATACGAAAGCAAACAGCGCTGCTTCGAAACGATCAAATACGATGCCGGCCAATGGCAATCCATAAAAGACAAAGATCAATTGCAGCAGCAATGGTGTTCCCCGCATGATCCAGACGTAAAAACGAATGATCCATTGCAGCGGTTTGAAGCGGCTGGCTAAGCCAAAGGATAAAATGATCCCTAGAGGCAACGACCCTAATATCGTATAGCCAAATAATTTCAGTGTAATTTCTGCCCCTTGTAATAATTGCGGCATGACTTCGATCAAATAATTTATCATCCCAATATCCCTCCATTTTTTCGAAAGCTGTTTGACTTTCAAAAGTGTTTAATCTTGCAGCAAGTTCGCTTTAGCTAAGGTAGAACTGACAGCTAGCTCTAACAATGGCAATCTTTTTCCAAAAACCAGAAAAAGATTTTATCGTCGTACGCATGCCATTTTCCTAACCTGCTAGTCATCTCTTGGTCAAAGCAGGAAAGAAAAACTGGCAAAAAAAAGTCCTCTGGTATTTCTACCAGAGGACGTTTGCTACGTGGTTCCACCTCATCTTTGTTCTCTTCTCGCAAAAAGAACCTCGATAGGTCAATAACTAGTTTGAGAAATAAAAAAGTCCTTTAGCCACTAGGGCTAAAGGACGTGAATTACGTGGTTCCACCTTTTTTTTATCACCGTCTCACAACGAGCGATCTCAACTGGTCAATTGACCTCTGCTATAACGGGCACTCCCGGATCAGCCTACTTGATTCAACTAATCGACTCAAAGATGTGGTTCACAAATCATCGTTGTCTCTTTTCACCAATCAGAGACTCTCTGGGAACAAATGAACTGCTACTCTTCTTTTCATTGTCGTTTGATTAAGTTGAGTCATACTTTACACGCCTTTAGAGGGTTTGTCAATAAAGAACCTTCATCTTTTTATCATGAACTTCAAATTTAGTTTTTAGCAACAAATTGAAATTTCGTCCACGGTTTTAAAAAGTCCAGCATAATTAATTCAGCTTGCGGAATTTTTCCGACTAAATTTTTACGGGCATCGCTATGAGGTTCCAGAACGATTTGTAATTCATTTTTGTATTTACCAAATTCATCATTGCCCACGACGACATCGCCGACTTGGAATTCTTGGGTATTGTCATGAACTGGATTGGCAACGTCCGCGTATTTGACTCTCACCAATGTTGAGCGAACCGCAGTAGAGGTAATATCTCCTCTGCGGAAATGTTTCGGATCAGCCACGATTTTTTGCTCGACTTCGGTTACATCTGGTACAAATTCGATACCTAAACTGACTTTGTAACGATCGACTGCCGCTACTTTTTCCAACTCTTCATCAGAAGCATAAGCATTCCCGATGATCACCGTATCGATTAAGCCTGTAGCAAACATATGGCGCGCTTGCAAATCAATCGGCAAATGACGATGCATCTCTAACGTTGGTAAGCCATCGTTGACATCCCACGGACCATATTCCGCTGATTGGCTCGTAATAAATGCAGCCGTCTTGATCCCATGATTTTTGAATCGTTTGCTGCAATCAATAAAGAAATCATATGGTAGTGCCGAACCTTCTTGCGGATAAAAATTATGACAGCCGTAGATAAACGGTTCGTTCGCTTCATAGGATAAAATATTATCAAGATAAGCCACATTATTACTCATGTTCAACTCAATCGCCAGACCTTCTGGATTATAGCTTAACATCGCTTCTTTATTGCCATCGAAGCCTTCGTCTAAACGAATTCCTTCAGCTCCTAACTCAGCAAAAAAGCTCAGGTCATCATAAGAGATCCCTAAGTCGTTAAAAATCGAAGGAGCGATATCCAGTACCGTTTCCATTCCTAACTCTTTCGCATAATGGATAATGCTACCGAATTTCTCGCTGACTTTCTCTTTACCTTCAGTTACCTCTAGCATACTCATGAAGATGCGAGTATAGCCAAGCTCCGCTGCCTTTTTGATATAATCGCGATCAGCTTGCGGATCGCTATGATCGGGATAAACCGAAATACCTAATTCACGTTTCATTCGTTTTCCTCCTGCTTCTTAGTCGTCTAACCCATTTTGTTCCGCTACTTCTTTGAACCAGTAGCCAGATTTTTTGACCGTTTTAATTTGCGTGTGGATATTATTTGAAATGAAGCCATAGCGATTCTTATAAGAATTCAACCAAGACCAGCAATCAATTGGTGTCCACATGTGGTAGCCAAAACAATTGGAGCCTTCTTCGATTCCTTTATGCAGCCATTCTAAATGCTCTTGAACAAAATCAATCCGGTAGTCGTCTTCGATCATACCTTCAGCGTTTTTGAAACGGTCTTCGTTAGAAACACCCATTCCATTTTCAGAGACATACCACGGAATATTTTTATAATTTTCTTTGATGTTCACCGCGATATCGTATAAAGCTTTTGGATAAATTTCCCAGCCGCGGTCTAAGTTTACACGACGACCTGGCATATCATAGGCATCATAGTAACGGTCTGGCATCCATTCACCAACAGAATTGGGTGCTACATCGGGGGCCTTCACCCGATTTGGATGATAGAAATTCACTCCTAAGAAATCAACGGTATTGTTTTTTAAGATTTCTTTTTCTGCATCGGTTGTTTTCCACAAGACTTTGTCCTGCGTCAACAATTCTTCCAACTCAGCTGGAAAATGTCCGTAAACTGCTGGTTCTAAGAACATTTTGTTGTTCCAAAGCTCCGCGATTCGGGCTGCCTCTTGGTCTTCAGGTGCATCAGAAGCCGCGTACGTCGGAGTCAGATTTAAAATCGTACCGATTTGTGCATCTTTGATGTTTAATTTACGAAAAGCTTGGATCGCTTTTGCTGACGCTAAGTTCAAGTTGTAAGCTACTTGGACTGCTTTCTTTCCGTCAACAATATTTGGATAGTGGAACTGGAATAAATACTCCCCTTCAACAACGACCATTGGTTCGTTATGAGTCGCCCAGAATTTCACGCGATCACCAAATAATTCAAAACATTTTTGGGCAAAGCCAACATATAAGTCCACGACTTTTTTCGATTCCCAGCCGCCGTATTTGTCGTAAAGCTCAACTGGCAAATCAAAATGATGCAAGTTCATGACGGGTGTCATACCTTCAGCGATCATTGTGTCGATGACATTGTTGTAAAAATCAACCGCGTCTTGATTCACGGTATTGGTTTCTAAATCATCGATCAAGCGGCTCCATTGAATACTCGTCCGCAGGCTATTCATGCCAATAGAACGCATCATATGGATGTCTTCTTTATAGCTGTTGTAAAAGTTTGAAGCCGTGTCTGGCCCTACTTGGTTATGGAATTTCTCTGGTTCGATCTCATAATGATAATCAAACACATTCGCATGCTTTTTATTAAAACGTCCTTCGCTTTGCGGGCCTGATGTGGCAGCACCCCACCAGAAATTCTTTGGAAAATTCTTCATTGTAATGCTCCTAACTTTTTCTAAGTCTATTGTTTTGAGATTCTTTGTTTTCAGGCTCTTAAGCTACCAGTATTAGCAGATAAAAAGAAAAGGGATTAGGGATCGAGTGATCCTTAATCCCCATCGTATTCCTTAAATCTCAGTTCCTTTTTTCAATTCTAATCTAGTAGATAGAGATACAAATGGTACATACATTACAATAGCGATCACTAAGTTAACTGCAGCAAGAATTGCTCCTGAAATACTTTGTGTTGCTAAGAAACCGCCAATGATTGGTGGTGTAACCCAAGGTGGCATAACAGTTGCGGCTGGTACCCAGCCAAATTTCGTTGCAAAGTAAGCAGTGGTTACACAAACCATTGGTGTCAAGATAAATGGAATGAACATGACTGGATTCAATACTAATGGCAAACCAAACATCAATGGCTCATTGATATTGAAAATACCAGGAGCTGCGGCCAAGTTGTTTACGACCATGAATGGTTTATTTTTACGTCCAACTAAATAGATTGCGATAATTAAACCAATTGTTACCCCAGTACCACCCATGTTTACGAATGAGTCAATAAATGGTTTGTTAACGATATAAGGTGCTGCTTTACCAGCTGAGATTGCTGCATTGTTCGCTTCAATCGCTGGCGCATTGATCGCCTGCATGAATGGGTCGATCATATTGGCACCATGTAATCCGAAGAACCATAAGAATGGTGTGATAAATGCGATCAATAGTGCTGAACCGTATGAATTAGCTAAGCCCATGAACGGTTCTTGAACCATTGCATAGAAAGCCGCGAACATATCTTCAACGCCAAAACCGGCAATGATTGCTGCAATTACACCAAAGATCGAAATTGTGATCATTGCTGGGAATAAAGAAGCAAATGAACGTGCAACTGCTGGTGGCACGCCGTCAGGCATTTTAACAACTAGTTTGTCATTACCAACTAAACGAGTGAAGATTTCAGCTACTAACATACCTACGATCAAGGCAACGAATAAACCAGAAGAGTTCATTCCGCTTGTAGCAGCTCCTAAAGTGAAGAATGACGCAACAGAGACAACCCCTGTTCCGATTGGATCTTTACCAACACCTTTAGCTAAGTTGTAAGCAACTAAAAACGCGATAAAGACTGAAAGAACACCAAAGGTTCCGTTCCAGACAGCGCCGCCGAAGCCTTTCCATGCTTCACCGCCAAAAATACCGTTCATGACATTTTGGAAAGCTGGAATTGGCAAGTTGTTGATCATTACCGCTAATGCCCCTAAAATCATTAACGGCATGGTTACTGTGAAGGCATCCCGAATCGCGACTAAATGACGCTGGTTCCCAATTTTAGAAGCGTATGGGATAAAGTGTTTTTCCATAAAATTGATAAATTTATCCATTGTATTTCCCCCTGTTTAAAAATAGTCGTAAAAGCTTTGTTGCCCTTTTGGAAAGACATCCGTGTCAAAGTCCTTTGACGTTGTGACTTTTCCGAGAAAAATTCCCTCGGTTAAAGTCAGCTCCCCTAGTAATAATTCGCTCCATCCATGAATGGACGCTTTAATATCGCCTGCTTGTTGAACTTTTCGGCACATTCCCTGACTGACTAGCCAGCTTCCCACATTCCAAGGACATTCTTGGTCTTCCGTTACTTCAATAATAATTTCTTTTTGACAAATTGGAAAATGTGGTAATAATTGCTCAATGTCAATAATACGACTCATCATATAAGGTTCTAAAGTAATCGAAAGTGCTTCTTGTTCACGGAAACATTTTTCAATCCGTTCGTGAACAGGTGCGTGATAAAGAAATTCTTCAAATGATGAGACATGGGCCTTCAAGTACGTTAATAATTTGCGCAAAGCGAATACGTCTTCGTAGACGAGCTCGTCGACTAATAATGTGGCTCCTTGCATTCGATAAATCAGATACCCTTTAGCTTCACCCGCCTCGTCGAAAGCAACGGCATAAAAACGATGGGCATAATAGTGATTCAGACGTTCCCACCACCAGTCTTCCCGGACGACCGTTCCAACTTGCTGCTGCATTAATAAACGTTGATAAAGCTTTTTGATCTCTGATTCCATCTGTTGCCAAGATCCGCGTTTCACACTCCCCCTTTTTTCACTCGTCAAATAATTAAAAGCTAGCGCCGGTATCCGATAGGTCTTACGACGACTGGTCGGTTCATAGCCGAATTGTCGATAAAAATCTTCTGAGAAAGGTGCGAGCTGCGAGACAGCCACTCCTTTTTGATGAAGATCCGACAAAAGCTCCAGCATAATCGTACTGATGCCGCCTTTTCCCCGATATTCAGGATAACTGGCGACATAACCAACGCCGGCCATTTTGACTCTTTGGTTAAAAAGTTGAATTTCAAAGTGATTCGCCATCACCAAATTGGTCAATTCATCGTCTTGATACACGCCATAACAATCAGCATGCTCATAACGAGATAGAAAAAGCGAATCGTCAATGATCGGTTGTTGTTTCTTAAAAGCGTATTCAATCAAACCTGTGATCGCTTTCAAACTGTTCTGATCACGTGTTAATTTCATTGAATCACTCCTCAATCTATTTAAAATTTATTCGTTACTTAAACGTTGATACAATTCAACGACTTCTTTTGCCATATCATTGAAAGTCAAGCTCGTCATCAAATGGTCTTGGCTGTGAACCGCTAACAAAGTTACAGTCATCGGATTGCCGCTGGCTTCCTCTGTCAATAGACCAGTTTGAGAATGATGGGCTTCCACTAATGCTTGATCTGCCGCAGTTAATTTTTCTTGTGCCAAAGCAAAATCTCCTGCTTTAGCAGCTTGAATCGCTTCCATTGCATCGCTCTTAGCATTGCCGGCATTGATAATCAATCCCATAACGGCTTCTAATTGTTCTTGACTCATTGTTTCACTCATCTTTTTTAGCTCCTTACTTCATTAGATTAAGGGCAGTAGTTAAAACAGCTTCACCGTTCATCATGCCATAATCTTTCATATCAATTACATCAACAGGAATTCCTGTGCTTGCTAATTTTGTTTCAAATTGGTTTTTCATAAAACGAACTTGTGGGCCTAATAATAAAACATCAACAGGTTTGCTTGCATCTTCTAATTTTGAATCCGCTTCCGATGCAGAGACTGCGAAGATATCAGATTCTAATCCTTGAGCTTCCGCTGCTTTTTCCATTTTTGTTACTAATAAACTGGTGCTCATCCCTGCTGCACAAACTAGCATAATTCTTTTCATAATCGAACACTCCTCAATTTTTTTATTGTTCACTTTATATAAAGCAATTGGCGTGCCAACTTTTCGGGCGCACAGAAGCCGATATGATAAGGTTTTCAAGATACACACAAAAAAACTAGGATTACACACTGTGCAATCCTAGTTCTACGCGATTATCTTCTAGCGTTTTAACAATGTAGGCGATGTCATCCTCAGTAAAACGAACTGAAAATTGTTTTTCCAGTAGCGACAAACTAGCAGCTGTTTGATTGAAGCATAAACGATTTTGCTGATGAAAATACTTGACGTTCTCAAAAGGAGGTCGTTCTTCGGCTTTTTTGATTTTATCAATCAAGAAAGCAATATGAACACTCAACGCTTGCAATGCCGTATTCTCAATAATCAATTCCTGATCTTTGCGAATCGTCTGTAACGCATCATCAATTACTAGAAATAACGTTTTTACATCTAGCTCTGGTGAAAAGTTTTTCGTCAAGGAGTCCACCATCTCTGGTAACGTGATCTTGCTTCCTAATAAATCTTGGAATTCTAAAATCTTTTCGCGTTTGAATAAATTCATTGCTGGAATAAAAGGAATCTTTTGATAGTGGATCTCCATCGTCCCCACGATCGCTACGATATCTTTGTGCGTAATTAGTTGATCGATGCGATGCTTGAAACTTTCTCGCTCCAGCGACTGCATTTGAATGACTTCAAATTCTTCGAGGTTGACGATCTGAGAAACGACTTCGTTCAAGCGTTTTGACACGCCTTCGCCGGTGAAGCAGGCAACAATGATCACTTTCTTTTCATCTTTCGGCGTAGGTTCTTCCAAGCGAACCATTGTTTGGAACATCGAGATCACGCTGGTATAAATTTCTTCAAGGGAACGACCTAACGTTGCCAGACGCAGACTTTCTAAAACCAGCATCGTACTAGCCATTGAAATGACCCGCGTGCGAATGCCCATCTCGTGATAGATTAAATTTCCAAAATTATTCGGTGAGCCCATATCTGTCAACAAGATGATCCCTTCCGTGAAGTTTTCTCGTTGACCTTGCAAATAATTTTTGATTTGAGCATACATTTCTTCCGTATCCAGCGTCAAAGGCATATTAAAGGCAATCCCTTTGGTCGTTCCTAATAACTCTTGAACGGTCTCCAGCATACTAGAAGCCGTCGATTTTCCGTGCATGATTACGAGGATCGCTACTTGCTTCTCGTCGATTTTATGTTCCTCGTGGCTGTCCATCGTCAAAAACATGGTGATAAATCCGATCTCATCCAGAGGAATCATAATATTATAAGCTTCTTCAATCCGATTAGAAAATTCGATCGCCAATAAGAATTCCTTTGAATAGTTGCGACGGATATCATTTAAGTTGGGATGAGAAATGAATTGATTCCCGCGAATTCGTTCGATCGTTGAGTTAATATGCAGCGCAAAGGCGAAACGCACTTTTTCATCGTATTCGCGATTCATTTTAGCACTAGCAAAGTCGTAGAGATCATTTACCAATTTCCAAAGATCATCGGAAATAATTTCGCGATAGGCATTAGAGTGGGAAAGTTCTTCTACATACGTCTCAAAATATTGATCCACATCGTCACTAATCAATTCTTCTAAGTCGATCTCAGACAGATTTTCCCGACCTAGTTTTTCCAATTTATAGGTGATTGAATTATAGACTTCCATATCTTTATTCGGATCTTGTCCCCAAACAACATCCTCCGCTCCAGGCTTCAAGGTCAAATAAAGATTCTTTTTATCTAAGAAAGGCATCAGCATATCTTGGACTTCATTGATCCGCAATAAGCCTTTTTGGACCACTAAAGGTAAGTCCTCTTCCACGATCATTAATTTTTCTGAATCATTGCTGGTTTGATAATGCAGGAAGGCTTTTGCACAAACCAGTTTCAAGTCCCGCTTTAATTGTCCGATGTTCCCTTCGGCTTTGTATAACAGAAAGGCCAACAAGCTACGTTTATCGATAGCAATCTCTTGGACTAAGCGATTGGCTTCTTGTTGTAAGAACTCCTTAATAATCCCTAACCGTTCGTCTAAAGATCGTTCAGCCAAAGATGGCAACTCGATCTGCATAGGAATCCGACGGTTGAAGGTCGATAAAAACATCGAGCTGGTTTCCGTCGTTGCCCCAATAATTTGTACGGAGGCGTGCTTTTCTTTGCCGTCCCCTAATGAACGAAAGGTTCCTTTGTCGATAAAGGTAAACAGCATCTCTTGGCCTTCTGGTGGTAAACGATGAATTTCATCTAAAAATAAAATACCGCCATCGGCTTTTTCCATTAAGCCTTCGCGTGTTTCTTCCGCACCGGTAAAAGCGCCACGTTTTACCCCAAAAATATGTCCGTAAAGCAGTTGCGGATTTTGAGCATAGTCGGCACAGTTAAAGGTAATAAAAGGCGCGCTTTCGTCTAATACGTCCGCAGCGACCGCGAAACGATACATGCATTCTGCAAACATCGTCTTCCCTGTCCCCGTTTCACCAAAAATAATCGTATGTAAGCCCCGTGGTGGGTATAAAATAGCCGCTTTTGATTTTTGAATCTGACTTTTCAGTGATTCCTCGCGACCAATTAAATTATCGAAGTTAATATGTTTTTCCGCAGAGACCGCGGCTGATTGAAATTTTACTGGACGACCATCGATTTTTTTAACCGAGCCTTCTTTTGTCAGCTCATTTAAATAGCGACTAATATTTGTCCGGTCGATCCCCATTTGATCGGCCAATTCTTGTGCAGTTTGCTCTGCTGGATTGGACCGTAACAGTTCCAACACTTCATCTTTTCTTGATTTCAAAAAAATCCCTCCCGAGAATGGTATAAACCAATCACATTGTAACCCTTTTCTTACAAAAATTCCACTGCACGGCTACCCCCTCCTGTTTAGATTGTTTAAAACAAACTGAACGAAGGAGCCAGTTAGTTACTTTCTATTATAATCGACATATTTTTCTTCATCAATAGACCTTGTTGCTTCGTTAAAACTAAAAAGCTGTTAGAACCGCTTAATCGGTCTAACAGCTAGTATTAGTCTTGCTCTTTCATTGCCGCTTTTAGTGCTGCGGCTAACGGGCTTTCTTGTGGCTCCTCTTGATCATTGATCTTCTTCAACAGGCGCCGTTCTTCGTGCTTGGTCATTTTTTTCGAACGTTCTTTTTTATCTAACATTTTTTCTGTTGTTCCGTCGTATTTGCAGCGGAAGTAGGAACCATTCTTCCCATCAATGATCTCCATCTTACGATGACATTGTGGGCAACGGTGATTGGAAACCTTCGGATCTTTGCGGCGGCGATACGTACATTCTGGATTGGTACAGATAAAGATTTTTCCATCGCGAGTATTTTTTTCGCGTAACGGTGAGCCGCACTCTGGACATTTTTTGGCGGTAATAGAGAAGTCTTGATATTTTTTATCACTATGCTTGACTTCACTGACTAATCTTTTTGTGTCCGCTTCGATCTCTTGCAAGAATTGTTTGCTGCTGTACTTTCCGGTGGCAATCGCTTCTAATTGTTTCTCCCATTTCTCCGTTAATTCTGGCGTTACTAATGAAGGATTGACTAGCTCTAGCAGCTGTTTGCCCTTTGGTGAGACTTGCAAGCCGCTATTGGTACGCTCCATCAATTCGGACTTGATCAGCTTTTCAATGATTTCCGCACGAGTTGCCGGTGTTCCTAAGCTATGCTTCTCCATCTGGGCTAGCAATGTGCCTTCGTTCAAAGGCTTCGGCGGCGTAGTCAACGCTTTTTCAATCGTAAAATTTGGTACGACCTTCATGCCTTCTGAAAATTGAATCGCTTTTTTATCAGCTTCAACTGGTTTCCAGCCAGCTACCAACACTTTATTTTGGCGGAAGGTGAAACTCTCTTTGTCAAAAGTCACTGTCACTTTTTGTTGGCTTTCTTTATGCGGTTCCGCAAACAAACCTAAGAAACGCGTAACGATCAGATTGTAGATTCGTTGTTCGTCGGTAGATAATTTTTCATACCGAGGCCGTTGTTCCGTTGGCAATAATGCGTGATGGTCGGTGACTTTGCTGTCATTAAAGACTCGTTGTTGTTTGACTTGCGCCCCATTTTTGATATAACTTTTGACCTCTGGCGCAAAGTCTGCGACTGCTTGTAGCCGTTCTTTCATCGTCGCCTTCATATCGTTCGTCAAATATTTACTGTCGGTTCGAGGATAGGTCACGATTTTATGCGTTTCATATAAGCTTTGAACCAGTGACAAGGTTTTTTTGGCAGAAAACTGGTAGCGGGCATTGGCTTCTCTTTGGATTTCAGTTAAATCATAAGGCAGCGGCGCCGGCTCTACTTTTTCCTTCTGACTAATCTCTGTAACCGTACCTTTTTGTTTTCCTAGCTCTTTGACTAATTGCTCGGCATCTGCTCGTTCAGCGATGGCATAAGGATTTTTTTGGTTTAATTTAGTTTTTTGTCCCTCGACTTCTAAAGAAATCACGTAATAGCTTTGAGGACGGAACTTTTCGATTTTCTTTTCTTGCTGACGAACCATCGCCAAGGTCGGTGTCTGTACCCGGCCGGCAGAGAGGCTGTCTTCATATTTTACCGTCAAGGCCCGCGTTACATTCAAGCCCACTAACCAATCCGCTTTTGCCCGTGCTAAAGCAGAATAGTATAAATTATCATATTCTTTGGCTGGTTTCAGCTGTTTGAAGCCGTCTTTGATAGCTTTAGTGGTCTGAGAAGAAATCCATAACCGCTTAACGGGCTTTTCAAATCGAACATACTCTAAGATCCAGCGAGCAACTAATTCTCCTTCACGACCAGCATCGGTGGCGATCACTGCCTCCGAGATATCTTTACGCTTCGCTAGTTGTTGAATCGCTTTTAATTGTCCACGAGTTTTTGGTAACGGGGTAATCCCGATCTGCTTTGGAATCATCGGTAATGTTTCCATTTGCCAACTTTGCCATTCCTTGTTTAGATCCTCTGGCATTTTTAGACTCAATAAATGACCAAGGGCCCAAGTCACGACAACATTGGGTCCTTCGAAATAGTTTTTATTCTTTTGTGTAGCGTTAAGCACCTTGCTCAAGTCTCTTGCAACACTTGGCTTTTCCGCTATAATTAGCTGTTTCATAAAATTCCTTTCTGCTGTCAACCGTCAACGGCTGTTCGTCTTTTAATAGAGCTAGGCCCCAGTACTGTTGTAAATAGTCATCACACTCTTCACACCAGCGTTCATCCTGCTCTTTCCAAAATGCACTTAAAAAATTTTGTTTTGCGTTACTATATGTATTGGTATTTCGGAGCTCATTCCAGCGATTTTCGTAATAATCGACCGCCTCATCTAAGGAATCAAAGCTTGCCGTTTCTTGGATATCTGCCTGCCACTCTTCAAAGAACCACCAAGGTTCATTATCGCCATACATCGTGATTACTTGATACATCCTCGACCCTTCTTTCCACCTCAATCATAAGTACCTTGAAATAAAAATTCAAGAAATATGTTTTCAGCTGAAACAAAATCAATAAAAAGCTCGATATCTAAAAAATTATTCTCGAAAAAATATTGCTTTTTTCTTAATTCTATCCTAACACAACGCTGGAAAATTTAATATCCCATCTCGTGGGGTTATAATGAAAAACGATTATGGAAATTTTTTGAAAGAAGGCTATTATCAGTTTGAGTAAGATCAAAAATAAATTGTTTCAACCTCGCGCTACTTGGCAAAAAAACCTAATTGTTTTATGGTTTGGTACCTTTATGGCCGGCATCGGTTTCAGTTTAGTGATGCCCTTCATGTCTTTATACATAGATTCATTAGGCAGCTATACGAATCAACAGCTAAACTTTTGGAGCGGCATCACCTTTTCTTCGACCTTTTTGATTACCGCAATCGTGTCTCCACTTTGGGGTAGGCTAGCCGATCAAAAAGGGCGAAAATTAATGTTGTTACGGGCTTCCCTGGGTATGGCTATCGTCATTAGCTTGATGGGTACGGTCGGTAATGTGTATCAATTAATTGGATTACGTTTGTTGCAAGGTGTTTTTTCCGGCTACATTAGCAACGCCACCGCTCTAATTGCGACTGGAACACCGCGCGAAAAAAGCGGACAAGTACTTGGCACCTTAGCCACCGGTGCGGTCACCGGAAATTTACTGGGGCCATTAGTTGGTGGCGTCACGGCTTCGATCTTTGGCTATCGGCTAACCTTCTTTATCACCGGTGGGATTTTATTCTTAGTCTTCATCCTTAGTCTATTATTTGTCCACGAAGAATTTACACCTGTTGAGAAAAAAGACATGGTGCCAGCCAAACAAATCTTCCAAAACTTAAAATATCCTCATGTCGTGATTGGAATGTTTGTGACTACCTTAATCATTCAAGCTTCGAATAATTCCATTAGCCCGATCATTAGTCTGTATATACGGCAATTGATGCATGGGCATGGCAACGTCACTCTCGTCAGTGGTATTATCGCATCGATTCCTGGGATCGCCACTTTGATCGCAGCACCCCGCTTTGGACGGTTAGGCGATCGCATCGGCAGTGAGAAAATTTTAGGGATCGGTTTGATTTTTGCTATGTTGGTCTTTTTACCGATGTCGATCGTAACCAATGTTTGGCAATTAGCCTTTCTCCGTTTCTTAGTCGGAATCTCTGACGCTTGTCTATTACCAGCGGTACAAGCACTGATCACCAAATATTCTCCTCATGATGCCGCTGGAAGAATTTTCAGTTACAACCAATCCTTCCAAGCCGCGGGAAATGTTGTGGGACCAATGATTGGTTCGAGTGTTTCTTCCATCTTTGGTTATCGCGGTGTCTTTATCTCGACGTCCGCCTTAGTTTTAACTAATTATCTGCTGGTCCATCGCAACACAAAAGAAATCGCGGAGAAAAATCAACAAGCTCAAGAAACTCATTAATCGTTAAGACTTATTAATGGCAACTTTTTCGTTAGTTTTTTATACTATTAATGATAGTGATACTAATGAAAGAAGTGAAGATCATGCTTGAAGGACAATTAAAGTTTTTAGACTTTTTCCTAAACAACACGATTGAAGGAAAACAAGAAGAAGCAAAAGCAATTTTAGTTAAGAGCTTTGCTGATCAAGAGACCAATAATTTAAGCTTAGAAGAATTTAAAAAGCTACAAGAAAAATTATTTCCTTTAATCAAACCAGAAAAACTAAATGAAGTAAAAGTTGCGATGGCTCATTTTGCACAAAGCCTAGCATAAAAAACGCGGGAACCTTCAATGAAGGTTCCCGCGTTTTTTATGCTTAAATATATTGTAACTCTTTAGCTGCTTGATAGGCGTGATCGATTAATCCGCCACCAAGACATTCCATACCATCGTAGAAAACGACTGCTTGTCCGGGAGTAATAGCGCGAACAGGTTCATCAAAAATAACCTCTGCTCGATCGCCGTCTAATAAACGAACAATCACTGGCAAGTCTTGTTGACGATAACGGAACTTCGCTGTACATTTAAATTCTTTTGGACGGTCTTCGCTAGTAGTAAAGTGGATCTCGCTAGCATCTAAGCTTGTAGCGTACAATGCTTCATGATGGAAACCTTGTCCTACATATAAAGTATTGGTTGCTAAGTCTTTGCCGACTACAAACCAAGGCTCTTGCGTTTTTCCGCCGCCGCCGATGCCTAGGCCTTGACGTTGGCCGATCGTATAATACATCAAACCATCATGGGTACCTTTTTCTTCACCATCAAGTGTGACCATCTTGCCTTTTTTAGCAGGCAGATAGTTGCTTAAGAATTGTTTGAAATTCTTTTCGCCGATGAAGCAGACTCCAGTTGAATCCTTTTTCTTTGCGGTTGCTAAGCCTGCACGTTCAGCGATTGCACGAACTTCTGGCTTTTGCATGCCACCTAAAGGAAACATCGTCTTAGCTAATTGTTCTTGCGATAATTGGCTCAAAAAATACGTTTGGTCTTTATTATTATCGACGCCTCGTAACATGTGAACGACACCATTTTCATCTTTTTCGACTTGTGCGTAATGGCCAGTTGCTACGTAATCCGCTCCTAATTCCATCGCGTAATCTAAGAAAGCTTTGAACTTGATCTCTTTGTTGCACATCACGTCAGGATTTGGTGTGCGGCCTGCACGATATTCCGCTAAGAAATATTCAAAGACCCGATCCCAATATTCCTTTTCGAAGTTGACAGAGTAATAAGGAATGCCAATTTGAGCAGCGACTTTCGCCACGTCCTTATAATCTTCTGTCGCGGTACAAACACCATTTTCATCAGTGTCGTCCCAATTTTTCATAAAAATGCCGACTACATCATAGCCTTGTTCCTTTAACAACAAAGCTGTTACAGATGAATCGACGCCGCCGCTCATTCCTACGACGACTCGTGTGTTGCTGTTAGACACAGTATCACCATCATTTCAATCTAGATTCCGAAAACTCTACGATTTGAAGGTCGCAACTTTTCAGTAAAACGAATTATACAACATAAATCTTAAATTTTCGATAGATTTTTCTTCTAAAGCGCTTCCTGATTGTTTTTTTGTATCGTTTGTATTAATATAGATAATACAAAGGAGGTTAACGAGATGATTTTAGAAATTGATCCTCATTCGGAGGAACCGATTTATTTACAGTTGCGCAAACAAATCATTCTTGGCATTGCTCGTGGTGAATTAGCGCCGAACGAACAATTACCAACAGTCCGTCAATTCGCCGATGAACTGGGTGTCAACACCATGACTGTCTCGAAAGGCTACCAGCAACTACGAGAAGAAGGCTATTTATTAACCGACCGTCGCAAAGGGACCATTGTCTCACCTTTACCTGTACACCCAAAGAAAAACAGCGAGGAAAATTTGACCCTCGTCTTAGCAGAGCTTTACTTGGCTGAACCCGACGACCAAAAGTTACAAGACAAAATTGAAACAATCTTGAACTCCTTTAGAAGGGACGAAAAACAATGATGGCTCCTATAATTTTAGGCATATTGATTCTGTGTAACGTGATTATGGCTTTTGTTAGCGCGCTAGCCGCAAAACCTCATAACTATGTAATTATTGAAAATACTTTTCCAGCAGATAAAATCAATGATCCACAAGTTCTTCATTTTTCAAAAAGCTACCGTAAGCGTCAATTCCAACTAGCGCTTATTTTATCACTTCTTGATCTAATCTTATTGCTTCCTATGAAAGACTCCAGCTTCATGCTGCTTTTCTTCTTGCTTTTGTATTTAACGATCGGAGCGAATTATTTTATTATGCTCCGTTATATACGTAAAGGACATCAATTAATCATCGATAACAAATGGCAGCTACCTACCCAGCCCATTCAAATCGACACGAAACTCGTCTTGAATAAGAATCGTAAGCTAGTATCACCTTGGTGGTTTCTTTTAACGTTAGGCTTGAATCTCTTATTCAGCTTTCTGTTATATCGCCAAGAACTAGGCTCATTGATCTGGATTCTTCTTGTGACGAATTTAGGTGTTTGGCTGACACTACTAGTGACTTGGTGGGTGATTCGGCGGCTACCGGTTCGCTCCTTGACCGATGATCGGAAAATCAATCAGCAATACAATGATTTGACAAAATTTTATTGGTCAAGTCTCTCCGTCTTTTTAAGTGTTATTCTTAGCGTGCTGATCTATATCCCCTTATTAACAACAACGATCAGTCCCAACTATTTTACTTTCTTGATGGTCGTTGAATTTGCTTTGATTTTTTTCTTTTGCGGATCAACGATTTGGTGGCTGTTCCGGCTTCGTCAAAAGCAAGACCAATTACTGACTCAATCAACCACTGTGCGTTATTCTGGTGATGATTATTACTGGCGCTATGGGATCTATTACAATCCGGATGATCGACGATTGATGATTCCCGATCGAATCGGGATGAATATTTCTGTCAACCTCGGCAGAGTTGGCGGCAAAATTTTTATGGGGCTCCTTCCAATCATTCTGGTTTTGGCGATGCTAGTTGCCGTCGTTCCCTTGTACGTCTTGGACTATCATCCAAACCCGTTGACCTATGAACTAAAAAATGAAACCTTGCTGTTAGACGGTCCCTTTATCAAGGAGAAAAAGATTCCCTTGAATCAGATCGAAGACGTTGCCTTAGTTGATCACTTGCCCACACGCAGTGTTCGGACAAGTGGCTTAGCCACCAATAACTACGCCACCGGCTATTTTCGGATGGATGGCAAATCGTCCGTTCTATTTATCGATCACAGTTCAAAACCGATTTTAAAACTCGTGACCAAAAAACGTGATTACTTCTATACAAATAAACAGCCTATGGAAACGAAGAAACTTTACCAAGAAATCCAAGCTGAAAAATAAGAAAAAGCATCAGGACTAGTCCTTTAAAAGAGCTAGTCCTGATGCTTTTTGTCATTCCACTGTTCCGATTTGATTTGGTGGCCAAAAGACAAATTTCACCTTCGTCAAAACCTTTTTCTGATCGATCATTCCAATGGTCCTACCATCCTTTGAATTCCGCCGATTATCCCCTAAAACAAACAGCTTACCTGCCGGAACTCTTTCATAGCCAAATAAACTAGTCAAATCAAAATCTTCCGTCAATAGCTGATCGTCAGTCAAATCATTTTTGAATTCGCTTAAATACGGCTCGTCATATGCTTCGTCGTTAACAAATAGCTGGTCATTTTCATAGCGGAGACTGTCCCCTGATACGCCGATCACTCGTTTGACGTAATCGATGTCGGGATCATCAGGCGCGGGAAAGGTGACGATATCGAACCGTTTGATTTCCGTATTTTTAACCCGAAGATTCGCTCGCCATCCTTCAAGGTTGGATTCATTGAATCTCCCAGCGCGACAACAGGCGAAAAAACATAATAACGCAAGCCGATTACAGCCGCGATTACCAGCGTGTAATAAAAAATTGTTTTTCTGATTTCTTTGGCCTTCATTGAATCTCCCTCATTTTTCTTTTAATTTACCATATTTTCTAGGATAAGAGTACAAACAAAAAATCAATTGCAGATAAAGCAGTTGATTCTTCGGCTTTTCGTTATTGTAATTTTTTTACTTCGACTTCTTTGACTGCGGCGATTTCATCAATTAAATTTTCTGAAATCGGTGTGCCAAAAGGTAGTTTATTTTTCAAAAAGTCCCGTTCCGGTGCGTCCACTCCGACATTGATATCTTCAGCGATGGGCATACTATAGTTATGAATGTGTCCGTGAAGATTACGAATGTTCAAGGTTTTTCCTAAGAGCATTGGGTAATGCGTCAAATAATACTGATGATGATTAAATTTGACGATCGCTCCCACATCTTGAAATTCAAACTTTGGCTCACCATTTTCCATTCCCGGATCATGCTTCTCAAGATACCTAAAAAAAGTCCGGGAATCGTGGTTTCCCTTAATGAACACAATTTTTCCGCTTAATTGCACTAATACCGTATAGATCTCGGCAAAGCCCCGTTCATACTGAGGATGCATCGCCACATCACCTAAATGATAGACGGTATCCTTTTCATTTACGACTGCATTCCAAGCATCAACCATTTGCTGATTCATCTCCTCCACCGAATCAAACAGGCGGGGGGCGAAATCATTGTCACCTAATAGGTTTTCATGAAAGAAATGGGTATCTGAAATAAAGTATTTCATTTTTATCACCTACAAACGTTTTCGAATTCTTTCCTTTATTTTACCACCACTCTAAAAAAAATGCCCTTTTACAGCTAATGAAAAAAACAAGGCCCCTAGACTCGGTAGCCTTGTTTTTGCAATAGTGCTTGGTATTTTAATTTAATGATCGTAATGACTGTTTCCAGTTGGGTTAGGTCCTCGACCTTAGTAGTATCGAACTCCTTGTTGCGAGTAAAGGAATTTTCGGTATCGATTAAATGGAAAACTTTGTTCCATTTTTCGAATTCTGATAAATTATTTAAATTAGCGATAGGAAAGGCCGATCCCTCATAAATCTCCCATAGACGAAAAATTAAAAAGGCAGTATCCACGATTTCCACGTCCGCTTTTTTTTGACTACAAGGCACTAGTACTTTCTTAGGATTATAAGTTAAGTACCAATCTAACAAAATAAAAAATGCTTCCCAACGATACGGGTCACGAAACATTTTTTGCGTGTCCGGCATATCGCGAAAAATCAATGGGATAAAATAATTTTTCTTATATTTTAGGCAAGGAATCGCGTCGATAAAGTAATCGACATAACGAGTCAAATAACTATTGCCTTTGTAATCGCTAATATAATAATCTTCCACACCATAGACTTGGAATTCTTTTGTCAAATTGGCGCAGTCCTCAATCGTGACAGTCAACCCCGACAAGAGACGGAAATCTGAAATAATTTTATGGTGCTCGATTGTATGCATCTTGTGAAGCAACTTCTCACCTTCATTCCAACAATTTATATTGTTAGTGTACCATAATCTTAATCAGTTGAATCTCTTCAACCTCAGAATTATTGAAAAAAAAACTGAAATTAGCGAATTAATCCGATGTTTATAAGAAGATAGAAAGTCATCTACCAGCCAGCACCTTATTTTATCGTTATTTCTAGTAACAAAAAAACCAAGACATTAAAATGTCTCAGTTCTATTTTGGCTTGCTAAATTTCTTCTTTTACAAATAATCCACGATCAATCATGCCATCCAGCAAGAAGTAAAACTTTTCTTGGACCATTTCTTGTTTGTTGTCTTTGAAAATATCCACCGCTTTTAAGCCATTCCCCGTCGTTACAGACATTTTTAACGTGCTGATGTCTTTGGCTACCGTAATTTTTAATTTGAAGCCTTCTTTGCTTTGGGGTGTCGCTTGTAACGGACGAATCAATTGGAAATTCCCTGAACTCGTTTCAGTAAATCCATTGTCCCGCAACGTATATTTTTTTGCTGTTGGCGCTAGCGCGTATTGGAACTTGGCTCCTTTGACTGTCGCAGTTTTTGAAAATGCCATTTGCTCACCTCATCATAGTTTCTGATTTTATTTGGGCGCTCTTTTTTTATGGAGCGTCCGTCTTTTTCTCATATCTAATTATAGAGATAAGTAGCCCGCTTTTCAATCTACTTTGTTAGTTCTTGCAAACTAGCAACTAATTGTTCCGCAAATTCCTCGACTTGCTGCAGCGTATTTCCATAACCGAAGCTTACTCGCAATGACTCTTTGATTTCTGGCGCATTTTTGCCGTACAAGGCTTCTAATACATGGGAAGGATCGATCGTTCCCGCTGTACATGCCGAACCGGTTGAAACAGCGATGCCTCGTAAATCTAGCTTCATTAACAGTAAATCATTCGAAACGCCATTAAAACGGAGATTTAAAACATGTGGCAATTTATTTTCCAAATCGCCATTGACTTGATAAACAATGCCGGCTTGATCCAACGTTGTTAGAACCGTCTGCGTAAATTGTTCGTACAGAACACGGCGTTTTTCCCGTTCCTCTTCCGTCAAAACTTCCACAGCTTTTGCCATTCCACAAACACCCGCAAGATTTTCCGTTCCTGCCCGGCGCTTTTCTTCTTGTTCACCGCCTCTTAACAGTGGCGCTAATCTTGCTTGATCGCTTTTAAAAAGAAAACCCACACCTTTTGGTCCGTTGATTTTATGAGCTGAAATACTTAAAAAATCAATTCCTAGCTCATGAGGCCGAATCACTTGATTGCCATAAGCTTGGACAGCATCCGTATGAAAATAGGCTGGATGATCCTTTAAGCGTTCACCGATCTCTTTGATAGGCATTAAATTTCCGATCTCATTATTGCCATACATAATTGAAACTAAAATTGTATCTGGCCGTAAGCTAGCTTCAAAATCAGCCATTGAAAGATTCCCTTGACGATCGACTGGCAAATAAGTTACCTCAAAGCCTTGCGTTTCTAGGAATTTCATCGTATTCAAAACTGCCGGGTGCTCAATTTGCGTCGTAATTAAATGCCGCCCTTCGTTCTTACGCCCTAAAGCTGTTGACAAAATAGCGGTATTATCGCCTTCAGTGCCGCCGCTATTAAAAATAATTTCATGATATTTAACGCCTAAGCTCTTAGCAACAACTTCCCGAGCCAATTCCAATTTCCCAGCAGCTTGACGTCCGTAATGATGGATACTCGATGGGTTGCCAAAGGTTTCTGACATGACTTCAGTCATCGTCTTGATGACCTCTGGATGCATCGGACTGGTTGCCGCATGATCTAAATAAATATTTTCCACTATTATTCGAACCTTTCTCCGATTTTTAGGATTATTCTAGCACAGTTCAAAAGACTCTACAAAAAAAAGGGCGCTACTGCCCTTTTACTCAAAATCTTTCTTTTCCATCGTAAACAATGGACTGACAGATTGATCTTGATGAATGCGTTTGACTGCTTCACCTAACAAATCTGAACAACTGATGATAGATAATTTTTCTGGATGTCTCGCAGGGTCGGTTGAGACCGAATCAGTAATACAAATATCCTTGATATCCGCGGCATCCAAATTTTCTTTGGCTGGCGGTGATAATAGCCCATGAGAGGCACAAGCAACGACCTCTTTTGCGCCGGCCTTCATCAATGTTTTAGCCGCATTGGAGAAAACTTCTCCGGTATTTAAAATGTCGTCTACCATGATACACGAACGTCCTTCGACATCACCGATCACATAACCCGAATCAGGATCGTTTTCTTCCGCTGTATCGACAATCGCGATCGTTGTATCTAAATACTCTGCCAGACTGCGGGCCCGTTGGACACCACTATTTTTTGGCGAAACAACGACATAATCATCGCCAACCATTCCGCGGCGACGATAATAATGAGCAAACAACGGCATCGTAAATAAATTATCGACTGGAATATCAAAGAATCCTTGCACTTGCACCGTGTGTAAATCAAGAGTCAATACTCGCGTTGCACCTGCGTTTGAAAGTAAGTTGGCAACCAATTTTGCGGTGATCGGTTCATGAGGTTTGGCCGTACGATCTTGACGTGCATAGCCATAATAAGGTAACACGACATTAATCGTCTTCGCACTCGCCCGTTTTAACGCATCGATCATGATTAATAATTCTAAATAATAATCATTCACTGGTTCATTAGTCGATTGAACTAAATAAACATCAAATCCACGAACTGTCTCTTCTAAGTTAATGGCGATTTCTCCGTCACTAAACTGCTTCACCGTGCTTTTTCCTAATGGCACTCCACAAACAGCGGCAATTTTTTCAGCTAAAGGTCGATTTCCGTTTAGGCTGAAAATCTTAAATTTATCATTACTTTCTTCTGACATGGTGTCCCTCCAAGTATTTTGGTAACCTCAGTTTAACATATTTTTGTTGGTTTGCTGTAGATTTTACTTTTTGTTGAAGCGGTTATGCATTAGAACTATTTTCTCTAGAGCCGTCTCTTTGTACAGTCAAAGAAATCGTTCCGTTCGCCCAAGCGGCGGGAATGATTTTATCAACGTTGCCCCAATTGTCATGAATTTTGAAAAAACGTTGTCCCTCAGCCGTTTCTAAAAAACCATGAGCAACTACCCAATGATTGTTGTAGGTACTACCGAATATTTTTAACAGGCCAATCATAACCGGCTCGCCAGCTAAAATCCGTTTCGTTACTCGCTGCCAGGCACCTAAAGTCGTTATCCGCGCACGGTAAGGTACTTGATAGCGGCGAAAATAATGATTCAGGCCTACAGCGATTTGAAGTGGGACCGTCGGCAGATCAAGTGGCTGCAATAGCGGGCGCAAACTGTTTACTAAAACATCGGGCGCAAACTGCTGCGGTTTTCTGATTTCAGCGGACAGGCAAGCGGCATCGAGGTTATCTTGCCAATAGGCCAATAGGACGCTACTGGCATACGTTCCGCAAAGAAAGCCGCTGGGTGTTTTCCACGTGCGATAGTTTTCAAAACTGTTTAACTCGATCCATTGATTGATTGGATAGGTCATTTCATCACCGCCAAATCATTTTATTTTGAGTATTTTCCAAAACTATATCATAATATAGGAGATATCTTATCTGCTTTACAGTTTATCAGAAAAAGGTACAGAATCTGTAAAGCTCTTACTTATTCATGCATAATAAAAATAAAGGAGTCGATTGTTTATGGAGCAAACAAAAATCAAAGAAGATTTGTACGAAGCCGTCAATGGAGAATGGATCAAAACAGCGGAGATTCCTGCTGATAAGCCAGCAACGGGGGGCTTTCAAGATTTAGTGGATGGGGTCGATGAATTACTAATGACCGATACGAAAAATATGCAAGCTGGTTCAGCAAAGATCCCTTCGAAGCTGATGCAAGAATACATTGACTATTTCAAATTAGCCAACGATTACAAAACACGGGATGCTGAAGGTGCAACGCCGATGCTGCCTTTGTTAAAACGCGTTGAAGCGCTACAAGATTTTTCAGATTTGAATCAACAATTAAGCTCTTGGGTGTTAGATGGACTGCCTTTACCATTTGGCTTGGATGTCGACGCTGATATGAAAAATGCCAAAGTCAACGCATTGTTTGCCGCTGCCCCTAGCTTGATCTTACCTGATAAAACCTATTATGAAGCGGATCATCCCCAGGCTCAGCAACTCCTGACAATCTTTAAAGAAATGACGCTGCAATTATTCGCCTTGGCTGGCTATGATGCTGCTTACGCTGAAAAAATGACCGAAGAGGCCTTGCACTTCGATCAATTACTAGCCCCTCATGTAAAAAGTGCAGAAGAAAATGCGGATTACAGTAAAATGTACAATCCCGAAAGCGGCGAAGACTTTGTCGCTCACAGCAGCCAGTTGCAACTAAAAGAGCTGATCGAACATTTAATCGGTGTGCTGCCGGAAAAAATTATTGTGACTGAACCGGCCTATTTCCAAAAGCTGGATGAATTAGTCAATCCCGAAACCTTCCCACTAATGAAAAGCTGGATGCTGGTCATGACTTTAAATGCTTTGACCGGTTATCTTAGCGAGGAATTTCGCCAAGTTGGTGGGACTTACGGCCGTGCGCTTTCTGGTGCACCAGAAGCTCGTCCACAAGAAAAAGCAGCTTATTACCTTGCTTCCGGCCGCTTCGATCAAGTCGTAGGCGATTATTACGGCAAACACTATTTCGGTGAGCAAGCGAAAAAAGATGTTCGCCAGATGGTGGAAAGTATGGTAGGTATTTATCAGGAACGCTTAAGTCAAAATACTTGGCTTAGTCCTGAGACTCGGGAAAAAGCCATCGTCAAGCTGAGAACCTTAGGCATCCATGTTGGCTATCCTGATACGATCCCAGCAATCTACAGTCAATTTCATGTCGAAAAAGATCAACCTTTACTACACAATGCGTTGCGCTTCAGCCGTTTAAGTCGCGAAGATCAATTTGCAAAATGGAACCAATTGGTGGATCGTGAGGAATGGGAAATGAGCGCCGACACAGTAAATGCTTATTACCATCCCTTCAGAAATATCATCGTTTTTCCAGCGGCAATTTTACAAGCGCCTTTTTACAGCTTAGAACAATCCAGCAGCCAAAACTTTGGTGGGATCGGGGCGGTGATCGCTCACGAAATTTCCCACGCCTTCGATAATAACGGTGCGCTATTTGACGAGTTCGGTAATCTAAATAATTGGTGGACCGAGTCTGACAAAAAACATTTTCAAGCATTAGCCGACGACATGATCGCCGAGTTTGACGGTTTAGAGATCGCTGACGGCAAGGTCAACGGCAAACTAACCGTCTCTGAAAATATTGCCGATGCTGGCGGATTGAGCTGCGCGCTAGAGGCCGGAAAAAAAGAAGATCAGGTAGATCTTGCCGCCTTCTTTATTAATTGGGCAACGATTTGGCGGATGAAAGCTCGCCCAGAGTATACTCAATTATTATTAGCAATCGACGTCCATGCACCAAATAAGTTGCGGGCAAATGTCCAAGTAAAGAATCTAAAGGACTTTTATCAGACCTTCGACATTCAACCAACAGATGCAATGTACTTAGCACCAGAAAAACGAGTCAGCATTTGGTAATTGATTTCTTTACAATAAAAGAGAGGACTTCAAAAAATGAAGTCCTCTCTTTTTGTTCGTTTCTAATGGCCTTTTTGATACGACATAAAATATGGGAAGGATACAAATGCTACCCCGCCGACGATGTTGCCAAAATATACGGGAATGATATTTGCCAAGAAGGCTGAAAGTCCAATATGACCTTCAATCATCGCATCAGATAATACAAACATATTAGCGACGCTATGCTGGAAGCCTAACAAAACAAAAATCATGATTGGAAACCAAATACCAATCATTTTTCCAGCAGAATCTTTACACCCGTAACTTAACCAAACCCCTAAGCCAACGAACCAATTACAACCAATCCCAGAGACAAAGGCTTGCAACGGGGTTGCCGCAAGTTTGGCATCTGCCACAACCAACATCTCATGTAGATTAGCGCCATTTCCGGTTAAGCCAACCACATGACCAAAGAAAAAGGCCACAAAGATTGCTCCAAGCAAATTCGCGAATGTGATGATCAGCCAATTGTTTATTACTGCCTGCCAGCCAATTTTTTTATTCAACCAGGCCATCGAGACAGCCACCATGTTTCCTGTAACTAGTTCTCCGCCGGCAAGTAAGATAACAATCAGTCCAATCGGGAAAACCGAGGCTCCTAATAAAGTTCCCAAAAAACTAAGTTCTTCTGGCGTCGTTGCAACGATTTTCATATAGGACACATAGCCTAATGAGATCATCGCTCCTCCAATGAAGCCTAGCAGCACTTTTGCCACTAGATTTTTTTCCACTTTTTCAATACCTTTTTTACTACAAATTTCCGCTGTCTCGCTTGGCGTATACATGTAACTCCCACTTTCTTCAATCATTTTCTCAATTCATTTCCTTATCTTACTATTTTATTCACAAGTTAAAAAGAGGATTTCCTAAAAAAATAGCTCATTTTTAACTAGCCCAAAATGAAAAGATTGTTTCCTTTTCATTTCTGTGCTACTATTTTTCACGGAGGTCATCCTCCAAAAATAAATCAGAGTAGGAAATAAAGCGTTAAGTGCTGGAAGGATGGGATGTTGCCTTCTGGACGAAAGACTTAGTCTGCGGTTTTATTTTCGCATTCGCTGCATGAAGATGTAGCAGCTCTATAAGGAGATGCTAGGAATGAAGAAACACCTCGATGCTAGAAGCATCACAACGATGGCGCTTTTGATCGCCATGATGGTCACTTTGTCTCGCCTATTAGGAATCGAGACGCAATTTCTCAAAGTCAGTTTTACCTTTATCCCAGAGATTATTATGGGCATGCTATTCGGCCCATTTTGGACAGGGATTGGTTCGGTGATTGCTGATTTTATTGGAATGTCGCTTTTTGCTAAAGCACCGTTTTTTATCGGCTTTACCATTAATGCCTTTCTTGAAGGAGCGATCTATGGCTACTTCTTTTATAAGAAAGAGATTACTTGGAAAAACTCGATCCAATCGGTTCTCGTTACTACGATCGTGATCAACTTGATCTTAACCCCCCTGTGGCTGGCAATGATGTATCATGTCCCACTAAATAGCTGGGTGATTTGGGCACCACGCCTAATCAAGACCGTGATCTGGATTCCAATCCAAGCGATCATTACCTATTTCTTAGGTGGCGTATTACCTTATAAACGCTGGGTAGCAAACTTCAAGCGCGCCCATTAATCTTTGAGAAATAGTTACGTTATTATTTTGTAGTTATTTCTTTCACACAAAGAATCCCTTAAAAGACTTGGCTCAATTTGAGTACAAGTCTTTTTTTGTATTTATTTTTACAAGCATAAAAATCGCTATTGGTTATGGAAAGCGCTATGATTGAAAAAATTTTAACAAGAAAGCTGGGAGAAACATGAAAAACTCTGAGATTTTACTCGTCCCTAAAGACCGTTCCCTTTATTTTTTCCCTGCCTTATCAGATATTGCTGTTTGTTCAGGGAAAGAGCTACTTACAGCCAGTAATGATTATCTCCGCACGTACTTGAAAGACTTTCAATTAATTATATTTTTAGACTATGCTTTTGATCCAGCGATGGCCGCACGCATTCGCCCCTTTACCAATGCCAAAATCGTTCTGTTTTTCTGGAACCACTTTAAGCTGGAACATTATCGCTTATTGAACGCCGCGCAAAAGGAACCGGCGATTGATGAAATCTATCACTTTGATCCATTAGAAGCCCGGGATCTTGGGCTAATTCACAATAGCTCCTTTTACACTTGTTCAGTGGGAAGTCCTTTACAACATTGTGATTACGATATTTTCTTCGGCGCCAATGACAATGGCCGCAAAGAACAAGCCTTAGAATTAAAGAAACGCTTTGAAGCGTTGGGGCTTTCGACGTACTATCACATCTTGCCAAAGCGGGGAAATGAGCAGGCCGGTTATTTGCCTTACGAAGATTATCTGAAACTCGTTAAAAATAGCACCAGTATTTTAGAAATATTACGGGCTGGTCAATACGGTGTAACCCTAAGAACCTTTGAGTCGCTCTTCTTGCAAAAAAAGTTAGTCACCGCCAATGAGATGCTGCCCTTTTATCATCTGTATGATCCCCGCAATATGTTTCTGATCACTCCCGATTTAAGCAAACTGACGGCATTTTTAAATATTCCTTATCAACCCGCCGACAAAACGCTCTTGGATTTTTTTGAGGCCGAAACTTGGGCCCGCCGCTTCGTAGACTATGATCCGAAAGTTTTTGCCGAATATGAATACTATCCCGAATTGATGGAGCATGAGAGCGCGTTGTAAAGGAGACAAAAAAATAGCTCGGACTTTTCATATAGAAAGGTTCGAGCTATTTTTCAAATTATTTATTCGCGCGTTTTTGATACGTACCTTCTGTTGTATTGATTTCCAGCATTTCGCCTTCTTCAATAAAATCAGGAACGTTCACAACTAGGCCGGTTTCCATTGTTGCTGGTTTGCCTGAGCCTGTAACTGTTGCGCCCTTGATTGAAGGTTGTGTTTCAACTACTTTCAGGACCACTGTTGTTGGCGGTGTTAAACCAATTACCTCGTCACCGTAGAATTGAATTTTTACTTCCATGTTTTCAAGTAGATATTTCATTTCCGCTTCGATTGTTGAAATTGGTAATTCATATTGTTCATAGGTTTCAAGGTCCATGAAGATTGCCACATCATCTTGGCTGTATAAATATTGAACCGCTTTTGTTTCCATCATCGCTTTTTCAAATTTTTCATCAGGACGGAAAGTTGTGTCATACGTTGAACCTGAGCGAACATCACGTAGTTTCATTCGCATAACTGTATTTCCCTTACCTGGTTTGTGGTGGCTGGCATCTAGAACTTTGATCAATTTTCCGTCTTGAATAAACGTCATACCGGCACGTAAATCGCTTGCTGCAATCATGAATAAACACTCCTTGTTCTTAATTAATTTTTATTTTTTTAGAATTTCTTTGATTCTTCTACTGATTAAAAAATTCATTTTCAGTCAAAAAATCGTCTTCTACTACATAAAATGAACCTCATTCATTGTAGCAAATAACCCTTTCAGTTACTAGGAAAAAATTGCTTGTCTAAACTGTTAGTAAATCATTTTACTGCTCGTACTCGGAAAAATTTTCGTTTAGGCAGTTGATTCAAGGTCACTTCTAACGAGGGGCCCATTACTAATAGAACGATCAACGTTCCCAAACCGATGTGACCGCCTAATAAAAAGCCCGTTAAGAAAAAAGTCGCGTCCAATAGAATCCTCGCCGTCTTAACCGTGCTGTGCAATCCTCGCTTGATCAGAATCATTAATGATTCATAGGCAGCCGAACCCGCATCGGCTAATAAATAGATTCCTGTCCCAATCCCAAAAACAATTGATCCTAAAATGATCGAAGGATATTCCGTTCCCTTTGGAATCTGATGCAGCAGTCCTAGCCAATCCAACAAGTTTAGACAAAAGCCCAAACCAAAACTATTGATCAGACTGCCAAAGCCGATCATCTTGCGATCATAGAAAAAAATAATCACTAAAACGATTCCATTAAACAGCATACTTATCGTTCCAAATTTCAAGGATACGTGCTGTAGAATTCCTAATACTAAGGTACTAATAGCGTCAGCACCTAACCCACTGACCACGATCAAGCGCACGCCAATTGCCGCGATAAAGGTTCCTATCAGTGCGAATAATAATTGTTTCCCTACTTTTGCTTTAATCGGTGACTCCTCACTTCCATTTTTTATGTCTAACCTTTCTAAAACCAAAAAACGGCAAAAGAAAGGCATCAAACAAGGTATGTTTGATGCCTGAAATTTTATCCTAGTTCCATTCTTTCTTAAAACGTGCTTTGTAGGCGTTGAAACGGTCAACTAATGGAACTGCCGCTTCTTTGATGGCACAATATTTATCAACCATCGTTACGATGTAGCCTTCTTTATATTTCGGAGGAGTAATCGTTGCGCCCCACATATGCTTAATAATGATGTCTCGTTCAAGGTCGGATAAGTCCGTGATTTTTTCTGCGTTTTTAACCGCGATACGGGGATGCATGTAAGCATGCGATCCTTCATCAAATTTCGTTGTCCGCCAATCGTAGTAGAACAAATCATGAAGCAAACCGGCACGAGCAGTTGCTCTTGCATCGCCATTAAATTGTTTTGCTAATTTATAACTATTAAATGAAACACTGATTGAGTGTTCCAAACGAGTTGAATTCATATGTTGGGTATAATTTGCTAATTTTTGGACTTCTTCGGTAGCTAGTAAATCCTCAATATAAGAAACGTATTCCTCGTCATCACGCCAGTTTTCGGTCATGGATATAAAGCCCCTTTTCTTTGTCTCTGTCGCATATTATAGCACGTCTCAGAAAAGTTGGATAGGCTTCCAAGAGGAGATTGTTGAAGTTTAACAGTTCCTTAATAACAGTTGCCAAATGGTAAAGACTTATTCAAGTAAATGGAACATCAGGATGCCCGCTGCGATTCCCACGTTCAAAGATTCTGCTTGTCCTTTAATAGGAATATACAGATTTTGATCGGTCAGCGTTAGTAATTCCGATGTCATTCCTTGCCCTTCGTTGCCCATTATCAAAGCAAAATCTGACAGTCTTTCAACAGCTAAATATTCTTTTGCTGCTTTATCTAGGGCTGTTCCAAAAACTTTTTTCCCAGCTTGCTGCATCATTGGAACGATTTCCAATAGATCGCCGCTTTTAACCGATAAATGGTACAAGCTTCCTTGGGTGCTGCGCAGTGTTTTTTCATTGTATAGATCCGCACTCCCTTGACCTAAAACCACACCAGCAAAACCAGCCGCATCCGCCGTGCGAATCATCGTTCCAACATTTCCCGGGTCCTGTACATGATCCAAAAGTAGCCAAGCGCCAGCAAAAGCCTCAGACTGTTCCTTCGGCATTTCTGCTACGGCGATCATTCCCTGTGGTGTTGGTTGCGTCGTTAAGGCCTTTAACACCTCATCGGAAACTAAATAATAATCAGTCAAATACTCTTCAATCCAATCCGACCATTCCTTTAATCCCCGCTGACTGATAAAAATTTCTCGTAAGACTACCTTAGCCTTCACCGCTTCTTGAATTAAGTGAAAACCTTCCAATAGGTAGGTCTGCGTTTGTTGACGATATTTTTTTTGCTGCAACTTTTTGGTTGCTTTGATTAATTCATTTTTACTTGATTGGATTTCTTTCAAGCTGTCACCTCATTTAATTTGTCTACGCTGTCTTTCTCCGTCTGTCATTATAGCACGCGAATTCTTGTAAGAACTAGTAAAACTCGTTATCATGTAAGGTAAGAAAATATTTAATAGGAGGTTTTTCTAATGAAGATGCACTTAAATGTAACTGGACGCGTTCAAGGCGTCGGCTTTCGCTATACAACCTATCAAATCGCGATTGAAATCGGCTTAACGGGTACGGTTAAAAATGAAGATGATGGCAGCGTAACGATCGAAGCAGTCGGTACGAAAGAACAATTAGACGAGTTTCTAGAAAAATTAAATAAACCGAAAAATTCATTTGCCCGTGTCGATCATATCCAGCAATACGAAGATCCAAGCATCACCGATTTTAAACAGTTTAAGGTCGTCTATTAAAAAATTGACAAGGTTCTCTGCTTTTTCCGAATTAGATTGAAAAGGCTTGGGTTATCTAGTATAGTAATTCCTGTATAAATTTTTATTAGCAGAGGAAGAAATAAATGAATAAATTTAAAAATTGGCTTTTAGGTTCGGGGCTTTTAGGTGCCGTTATCCTACTTTCAGGCTGTGTCCGCTCAGATAAAAACGGAAACCCGGATACATCCGGTCTCGTTTATCGGATGTTAGTTGTTCCCTTAGAAAACTTTCTAAATTGGATGGTCCAAAATTTCAATTGGTCTTACGGTTTGGCGATTATTGTCTTAACAATCATCGTTCGTTTGGTTATCATGCCTTTAGGGATCAATCAATCGAAGAAATCTTTGATCCAATCAGAAAAAATGCAATCGATCAAACCACAAATTGATGCTGCACAAGCAAAAGTTAAAGCGGCGTCAAACCAAGAAGAACAAATGGAAGCACAGCGTGAAATGCAAGCTGTCTACAAAGAAAACAACGTCAGCATGATGGGTGGCATGGGCTGTCTGCCGCTACTGATCCAAATGCCGATTTTCTCTGCTTTGTATTACACAGCACGTTTCTCTGAAGGCATTCAACACTCGACCTTCATCGGCATCGATTTGGCAAAACCAAGTTATATTTTAGTAGCTGTTGTCGGGGTCGCATACTTGTTGCAAGGGTATATTTCACTCATCGGAATTCCTGAAGAACAAAAGAAAACGATGCGCAGCATGATGATCGCTTCGCCTCTTATGATCGTCTTCATGTCCTTCACTTCTCCAGCCGGAGTTGCGTTGTACTGGGTAGTCGGCGGGATCTTCAGTTGTATCCAAACCTTTATCACAAACGTTTTGATGCGCCCACGGATCAAAGCACAGATCCAAGAAGAGCTTAAAAAGAATCCACCAAAACAAGTGGTGACAAAGCCAATCAAACAAGCTGAACCGATCAATCCAAAACAAGTCAATCAACCTAAGAACCAAAATAAAAACCATAATAATAAAAACAACAGCGGACGAAACGCTGGCAAACAACGTAAATAAAAGTAAAAACCATCGCTCTTCGGCGATGGTTTTTACTTTGTCCTGATTGACTATCTCAAAATATCGATCAAGTCTTTTTTAGCTGCTTCAGAGGCAGGCATGACAGAAAATAGCAGACCTATTGCGCTTGAAACACCGACAGCCAACGAGACAGTAAATAGATCCACGGACACCGAAATATCCATCATTTTACCGATTCCATAAGCCACCGCCATTCCTAACAGATAACCAATAATTCCGCCGACTAACGTCAAGGTCATTCCTTCTAATAAAAATTGCAGGCGAATTGCGCCTCGCGTCGCACCCAGGGCACGGCGAATTCCAATTTCTTTGGTTCGTTCAGAGACCGAGATATACATCATATTCATCACACCAACCCCGGCGATAAATAAAGAAATACCCGCAACTGCACTAATGAAAAGCGTGATACTGCTTAATACTTGACTGATTCCGTCAGTCATCATCGCCATATTGGAGACTTGATACTCTCCCTGCTGTCGCATCGCTCCAGCTTCTTGCAATTTTTTGATAGCTTTATCCGCGACTTTATTCAACTGACTACCACTGGCTAAAGTTAAGACCACCGAACTTGTGTATTGCTCATTGCCAAAAAAGTGGCTGTAGGTTTGACGAGGAATTTGAATTTTAGCTTCTCCCATCGAGAACATGGTCTCGCCCTCACCAGATGGAAAAACCCCAACGATCGTAAAGACTTGATTGTCTAAGTTGAAGCCACGACCCACCGCAGCTTTCGCTGAGCCAAATAAGTCTTTGGCTAAGGAAGAATCAATGGTCACGACTTTGCTTTGTGTTTGATTATCATACATCGAGATCGAGCGGCCATAGCGAACCGCTTTGCCCTTTTTAGCAACGACGGCGATACGATAGTTTTTCGTCTTATCTTTGACCTGAACATCCTTATAAATATAAGAAAGATCATTTTTGGGATAGGCAACCGCTTCGACGCCTTCGACATTTTTCAACAAACTAAAATCAGAAGCTTGGATCATATCGATGTTGGAGGAATAAAGGGCGTCATTTCCCGGAACAAAATCAATATTCACTTCTAATTTTTCCGAATCATTTGCCGTCAAACTTTCGATTGTGTCTCGTTCAAAGCCACGCCCTACCGACAAAATAGCGATTACTGCAGCAATTCCAATAATTATCCCAAACATCGTTAACGCACTGCGTTTTTTATTTTTAAAAATAGAGCCTAAGGAAGAGCGCCAATTCACATAAAATTTCATGCTTCAATCACCGCCCTGTCTTCAGTGATCGCTCCGTCTCTGATACGAACGAGCCGGGTACAATAAGGAACAACTTCGGGATCATGAGTTACTAAGAAAATCGTCGCCTGATCACGGCGATTTAATTCCTTAAACAGCTCCATAATTTCATTGGACGTATGGGTATCCAAAGCTCCCGTCGGTTCATCCGCGATAATGAATTTCGGTTGATTAATCAGCGCGCGGGCGATTGCCACCCGCTGCTGCTGTCCACCAGACAGCTGCCGGGGATGTTTTTCCGCCTTATCGGCAATCCCAACTTTTTCCAATACGGCCATGACTTTTTCTTTCGTTTGATGAAAGCCGTAGCCATTATAAAGTAACGGCAGCTCGACGTTTTCATAAACGGTATAATTTTCAATCAAGCTAAAATTTTGAAATACAAAACCAACCATTTGATTCCGGGTTTTTGACAAGCGATCATCCGTCGTAGCCACCAGATTTTCTTCTTCAAATAAATACTGTCCTTCAAATTTTGTATCGATGAAACCTAATAGATTGATCAGCGTTGATTTTCCAGAACCAGAAGGACCCATGATCGCGATCATTTCTCCGGCATCCGCTTTTAAGTTGATATCTTTTAAAACATGGAGGGATTCTTCATCGTTACGGTAATATTTATTAATATGCTTAAGTTCGATCATTTAATCCACCGCCACTTCCTGACCATCTCTTAATGACTTGTCTGGATTAGAAATAATTTTGTCTCCATCTTTGAGGCCATTTTTTAATAGGAAGTAGTCGCCTTGATTCTCTGCTTGAACCGTCACTTCTTCTACCTTGCCTTTGCGATAGGCAAAGACGTATTGGGTTTCCCCGGTCTTTCTCACGGCTTTTTTAGGCAAACGAATCTCATTTAACGGCAAGACAACCTGAACATTGTAGCCATATTGTAAATTTTCTGCCGGCTTTACGATAAAACTATAGTTGGATACCGAGCTCGCCGTGCTGCCAGCTGCTCCAGCTTGCCCAGCGGCCTCACTTGCTTGGTCCGGCAGCTTGTTGATATGCGTAATTGTTCCGCCGATTTCTTGATTCGTTGTAATCGGCTTAATCGTAACTGCCGCATCTTGATGAACCTGTGGATAATCATATTCCGAGGCTTTGGCCTCGATCGTCACATCATTACTGACAACTTTTACAACTGGAACAGACGGATCATTTTTTCCTTTTTCATTGATGTAGGCAATTCCCGCGGTTGCACTTGTTACCGTTGAACTGACCTTTCCACGAATTGTATTGACGCTTTGATTAGCCGAACTTAACTCCACATTCGCACTTTCTAGCGCTTGTCTGGCTTGTACAACGGCATCATTTGCTGCATCCACACTACTTTCATACTGTGTTTTCTCTTGCTGGTATTGCTCTTTTTTTGCTGCGCCGTCTTCGCTATTAGCATCCGTATTATTATAATTCGTCGTCGCAGTATTTAATTTTTGCTGTTCTTTGGCTTGCTTGTCTTGGGCGATTGCTAACATTTCTTGCGCGTTGCTAACTGCTAAATAAAGCTTGTCTAAATTCGTACTTTGCTCGTCCGCTTGCTCTTGATACTCATTGTTGGTATAACTTAGCAAGACAGTCCCTGATGCGACCTCTTGCCCGTCTTGAATATTTATTTCAGAAATCTTTCCTAAGGTTTGATCAAAATAATAATCCTGTGTGTGGGTTGCTTGTACGATTCCGTTAAAGGTCAACGGATCGGATTTTTTTAATACGACTGTTTGATACCCACTGCTTGCTTCATTTTTAGTTGACTTCATACGCGAGTAAACGAAAGCTCCGATAAATAATACTAAAACCAGTACCCCCGCGATAATACTCCAACGGATTCTTTGCTTCTTTGTTAATTTTCTTTTTTTCATCGACTATTCCTCTGGCTCTGCTTTGAATAAATGGACAATCACTAAAATAGCAGGTAACAAGAAAATTAATTGAAAGACCATCCCAACAATCGTCGTAATCAAAGAAATATCCATTCCCTCTACTTCCATCTTCGGTTGCATCATAAAAGCAATAGCTGCGCCAAGAATACTCCAGCCAATATTGATATAATAAGGTAGCTTAGTCGGTGCGATCTGATCCGCCAATTTTTTATTAGCAATAAAATAGAAAATAACTAAAGCGATTGAAATCACTAACGAAAGAATTGAAATGGTCTTCACTAGTGGATTATTCAAATAATCAAACATTTGTTGACCATAATCTCCCATCACTTTATAATCACTCAATTTGGGATTTAGTGACTTAGGCAACCCAATTACTCCTGTTACAACTGACAACAATCCTAAAATAATTAAAATCATATTCCACGTCTTTGCTTTTTTCAAATGCTTTTCCATCTAATCACTCCACTTCAACTATTTTCATTACTTTATGAAAGTCATACGACAACCCTAAAAGATAATTTCATAAAATAATTAATATTATACTACTTGCAGATAGCCCATTAAAGATGATTTCAAAAAATTGTTCATTTTATCACAAAATAATGATTAAAAAATAGCGAGGCTGTTTGCAGAGTTTCACTAAAAAAAATTGACAGCTTTTTAAGACTGGATTGTCTGTAGAAAAATTCATCCAATCAATGCCCTATCGTTAATTACTCTTTTGCCCTCGTAAAAAAATAGAGTTGATGAACCGCCGAAGGCTGATTCATCAACTCTAATACCCTTATAACCCGTACGGGATTTGAACCCGTGCCTCCGCGCTGAGAACGCGGCGTCTTGACCCCTTGACTAACGGGTTGTTTTAACACATTGAAAAGTATACTGCTAAATTATTTTTTTAGAAAGTGTTTTGCCTTTTTTTTCTTTGATTTTCCATATATGCGTTTATTTATTCGTTTATGTTGTTTATATAGTTATTAAGTGTATAATAGATTGTGTATTCAAGTTTCTGATTTACCCCTTCAAATAAATTACTCAGAGCTTACTAGGAGGACTTATGAATCTATCACAAAGGCAAGAAAAAATCATCGAGATCGTAAAACGTGAGCAGCCTTTAAGCGGTGAAAAAATCGCCGAGCACTTAGAGATTTCACATGCTACTTTACGAACAGACTTATCCTTCTTGACGATGGCTGGTATTTTAGAAGCCAGCCCCAAAGTCGGCTATACCTATACAGGTGTGGGAATCGAACAATTTTTATTCGACAAGATCTTTTCGGTAAAAGTGGAAGAAATTATGTTATCGCCGCTTTTGACCCCACAAGACACGTCGATCCACGACGCGATTACGAATATGTTTATGTATGATGTCGGTTCCATCTATGTGACGGATAAAGAACAACAGCTGGTTGGTCTATTGTCCCGCAAAGATCTATTACGCGCATCCCTCAACAGCAATCTGCAAAATACGCCAGTAGCTGTCGTAATGACTCGAGCGCCTCATTTACAGACTTGTACCAAGGATTTTACCATTTTAGAAGCGGGCGCTCTCCTACTTGATTATCAAGTCGATTCGCTGCCGGTCGTTAGTGAAGAAAATCCGAAAAAAGTCATTGGCAAGATCACAAAATCACGAATTTTTAATTATATTATGCAGCAAGCGAAACAAACGGAAACCAATCGATAGGAGCGAAAAAAATGAAAAAAAGTGTACCATTATATATGATCTCTGATTCAGTCGGTGAAACCTCTCTGAAGCTAGTCAACGCTGTTACGGCACAGTTTCCTACTGTGGAATTTGATTTGTCTTACCGCTTTCCATTTACGAAGGATGAAGCAGAGTTAAAAAATATTTTAGGTGATGCGTTGAAGGACAGCGCTGTTGTCGTGACGACTTTAGTTAGCGACAACTTATCTCAAATCGTTTCTGACTTTGGTGAACGAACTGGCTTGCAATACATCAACTTAATGGCACCTTTTATGGACATCGTTCATCAAAAAACCGGTGTTGCGCCGCTAAAACAAGCTGGTGTGGTCCACAAGCTGAACAAAGAATACTTTGATCGGGTTGCGGCGATCGAGTTTGCGGTTAAATACGATGACGGAAAAGATGCCAAAGGCTTTTTGGAAGCCGATCTCGTTTTGTTAGGCATTTCTCGGACTTCTAAAACACCATTGAGTATGTATCTTGCTAACAGCCGGCTAAAAGTAGCGAACTTGCCTTTGATTCCTGAAGTGCCACTGCCGGAACAAATCAAAAACGTCCCTAAAGAAAAAATCATCGGACTAGTGATCGAACCTAATGTGCAGCAGAAAATTCGAACTAGTCGGCTGGCTTCTTTAGGACTGGATGAAAATTCTCGCTATGCAAATATTGATCGAATCAAAGAAGAAGTCGATTATGCGCTAGGTGTTTATGATGAGCTAGGTGCCTTCACTCTTGATGTCACTAACAAATCGATTGAAGAAGCAGCAACATTGATTTGTGAGCACTTAGATAATTCTTTGTAAACTTAGGAGGCTGTTATGCTATCTACCCGAGATAAGTATTATCAAATGTTGGAAAAGGAATTTAGTACGAAAGAGGCGATCATGACTGAACTGATCAACCTCGAAGCCATCATGCATCTGCCAAAAGGCACTGAATTATACATTAGCGATATCCACGGCGAATTTACGGCCTTTGATCATATTTTACGAACAGGTGCTGGAAATATTAAAGAAAAAATCAGTTTGCTGTTTCAAGATCGTCTGACCGAACATGAAAAAGATAAGCTGACGATCCTAGTCGCTTATCCCCGCGAGGCGCTTTCTGACGATGCATTTTTCGCTTACCGTGATTGTTCATGGTATCGCAAAAAAATTCGCCAGTTATTGGAATTACTAGCCTTTTGTTCAACCAAATACACCCGTTCAAAGGTTCGTAAAGCCTTGCCAAAGCAATACGCATATATCATTGAAGAATTAATGTACACAGATACGATTTATTCGGATAAGGCCGCCTATTTTGATCAAATCTTGACCCATTTATTGGATTTAGAGCAAGGTAAACCCTTCATTACTGCCCTGTGTCAAAGTATCCAACGTTTAGTCGTCGATCATTTGCATGTGGTAGGTGATATTTACGACCGTGGTCCGGACGCTGATAAAGTAATGGACAAACTAAATCAACACCCTTCCGTCGATATCCAATGGGGCAATCACGATATTTTATGGATGGGCGCTTACGCCGGTTCACGGGCTTGTTTACTGACGCTGTTGCGTATCGCAGCTCGCTACAATTACCTATACGAAATCGAACAGGCCTACGCATTGAATTTGCGACCGCTCTTTATGTACGCCGAGGAACATTATCAAAAAAATCCGATTTTTACGCCGAAGGAAAAAAACAGCAGTGAAAATTACTCGATCGAAAGTCTCGATAGCTTGGAAAAAGTTCATCAAGCTTTATCAATCATCCAGTTTAAATTGGAAGGTCAATTGATCAAGCGTCACCCTGAATTTGAGATGGAGGATCGCTTACTGCTGGAAAAGATTGATTTTGAAAAGGACACGATCCAACTGTCAGGAAAAGAATATCCCTTACAAGGAAGCTGCTTCCAAACATTGCAAGAGGACCCTCATGCGTTAACGGAGAAAGAAGAATATGTAGTGGATATGCTGCTGACCTCCTTCCAACAATCCGCAAAAATGCAAGAGCACATGCAATTGCTGTTGGAAAAAGGCGGTATGTATCGCGTTTACAATCAGCATTTATTATTTCATGGCTGTTTACCTTTAAAAGCAGACGGCTCCTTTCTTCCGTTAAAGACCGAAGGCAACGAATATGCCGGCAAAGAACTGCTGTTGTTCTTTGATGAGCAGATTCGAACAGGCTGTCAAAATCAGCAAAGAGATAGCTCCGAAGCCGATTGGATCTGGTATTGCTGGACCGGAAAAATCTCACCGCAATTCGGTAAAAGTGCCATGACGACCTTTGAACGCTATTTTATCGCTGATAAAGAGACTCATAAGGAAATCAAAAATCCTTACTACAAGTTTCGCGATACCCGAGAAACTTGTCAGATGATTTTAGAAGAGTTCGCCTTGTATTCACAGAATTCTCGGATCATCAACGGCCACACACCGGTGAAAGTTAAAAGTGGCGAATCACCAATCAAAGGCGACGGCATGCTTTTTGTGATCGACGGTGGCTTATCGAAGGCCTATCAAAAGACGACCGGGATCGCCGGCTACTCACTACTGAATAATTCTTATGGATTTCAATTAGTCACCCACGATCCCTTTGAATCAATCACTAATCTTTTAGCCAAAAAAGCCGATGAAACATCATTGAAGCGGGTCATTGACCGAGAACTGACGCGAGTTCTAATCAAAGATACGACCGTCGGAGATAGTTTAGAAGAACAAATCGAAAATTTAACTGGTCTGCTTCACTATCAAGAAAAAAATGACAAAACCAGCGGCACTAATTGATGCTGCTGGTTTTTTTATGTATAGTAAATTCGAGGTGAAAACATGATTTCTGCATATATCAATATCTTTTTTATTTTTGTCTTGATGTTTATCGGCTATTTGCTGACTTACAAGCAATGGTTCTCGAATCAAATTGGTGATGCTTTTTCAAAACTTGTTTTGCAGATTGCACTGCCTTGCAACATGTTTCTGACGATTACCAAAAATTTTTCGCGCGCTGAATTTTTGCACTTAGTCGGCGGAACGGTGATCCCGATCCTTTCGATGCTGCTGACCTTTGTGATCAGCTTTCTCTATCGGCGGCTCTTTCGCATCACGCCTGCTCGCAAAGGAATTTTCTCCACGATGTTTACTTGTTCCAACACTATTTTTATCGGTCTGCCGATTAATCTGGCGATCTTTGGCGAGAAGTCGGTGCCTTATGTATTGCTTTACTACATCGTCAACACGACGCTATTTTGGACAATCGGTATTTATTTGATTGCACGAGACAATCCCCAAATCGAACAAGCGACCGTCAATTTCCATCTGTTGCCGATTTTAAAAAAAATCTTTTCACCCGCCTTACTAGGCTTTCTAATTGGTTTATGTGCGGTCCTTTTAAATTTTCAGCTGCCAAGCTCAATCGCGACCTTCCTCGCCTACTTGGGAAATTTGACGACGCCCTTGTCGATGTTTGTGATCGGCATCATCGTTTATAATGTGGGGATCAGAAATCTGACACTGAATAAAGATATCTTAGGAGTGCTGATCGGTCGTTACGTGATCTCTCCTTTAGTTGTCTGGCTTTTAGGACTGTGGATTAGCGTACCGCCCTTGATGCTTTCGGTCTTTATTATCCAAGCCGCCATGCCGGTACAAAATTCCGTACCAATTCTAGCCCGTTCTTACGATGCGGATCAACCCTTTGCCGCCTCCGCGTTAGGCTATTCGGTGCTGTTGTACCTCGCTTATATCCCTCTATTATTGAAATTGTTATTATAAAAAAGCCTTCGAGTTTGTCCTCGAAGGCTTTCGTCTTATCCTTTATTTCGTAATAATCTTATCGATACTTGCTAAGGCATTGGCCATTCGAGCAACGATCGCTAGCTGATTCAAACGATTGTCCCGGACTTTTTCATCCTCTACCATGATCATCGTTGCATTGAAGTAACGTTCGATCACTGGGCGAAGATTCGTCAAGGTTTGATAATTTTCCGCCATGCTTTGGTTGGCGAATTCGTCAGAAGCTTCTTTAACGGCTTCGTACAATTCTTGCTCGCTGTCGTTTTCGAATAACTTAGGATCAACTTTGTAAGTGATCGTAGCTGGATTCATCTTCTTAGTCAAATTAATCACCCGAGTCAAAGCTTCCATTGCTTCTTTAAAATGCTCATCTGTTACATGCTGATCAAAAATTTGAGCCGTCCGGAAAATTTGGACTAAGTCGTCTTGACTTGAATCCACTACGGCATCAATGATGTCATGACGAACATTGTTGATTTGCAGACGTTGACGCATCCGGCCTTTGAAGAATTCGATAAATTCTTTTTGGTCGCGATTGAAATGAACACCATAATCTAAGACGTCTTCATTGATGGCATCCACGATCGCTCCTTGCATATCCGTGAATGGGAAGGTCCAGCCTTGTGCTTCGACGATCCGTACGATCCCGTAAGTTTGACGACGCAATGCGTAAGGGTCATTCGAACCGCTAGGAATCATCCCTACAGCAAAGAAACCTAACACGCTGTCGATCTTATCAGCAATCGCTAAAACGGCGCCAATCGGAGTTTGTGGCAAATCACCTTCAGCGGAGATCGGCAGATAGTGTTCCCGAACCGCCGTAGCTACAGCGGGACGCTCGCCTTTCAATAAGGCATATTTTTCACCCATGATCCCTTGCAACTCAGGAAATTCGCCAACCATATTCGTCACTAAGTCAAATTTATAAATTTCCGACGCCCGCTGCAAATCGATTAATTCTGCTTGGTCTAAGCCAACCCGCTCGCCGATGACTTTGGCAATAACACCAACCCGCTGCATTTTTTCATACATGCTGCCAATTTTTTCATGGAAGGTCACGTTCTTCAATTTTTCGACACATTCTTCGATCGATAATTTTTTATCTTCTTCAAAGAAAAATTCGCCGTCTTCTAAACGCGCCGCTAATACTTTTTGATTTCCTTTAATGACATTATCTAATTTCACGCTGTTTCCATTCCGAACAGAAATGAAATGCGGCAACAGCATCCCTGCTTGATTGCGAACTTCAAAATAGCGTTGGTGCTCCTTCATAGAAGTGACTAAAACTTCTTCCGGCACGGACAAGAAACGTTCCTCAAACTCACCGACAAAAGCAGTTGGGTATTCCACTAAATTCGTAACCTCTTCTAATAAATCGGTATCCAAATCAATCACCCAATTATTCTTTTCAGCGATTTCTTCGATTTGGGATACAATCATTTGCTGACGCTTGTGGGCATCCGCAATGACAAATTGTTCTTCCAATTTTCCTTCATATTCACTCGGCTCAGTAAGTTCCACTTGATCGCCTAAGAAGCGATGGCCTTCTGTTGTCCGACCGGTTTGCACGTCTAACAATTCAAAGGGGATCACTTCATCATCTAGTAGAGCCACGATCCAATGAATCGGACGGATGTATTCAAACATCGTATCGCCCCAATGCGTCATCGTCGGGAAGTTCAAGCCTTTCACCACATCTAAAAGACCCGTTAATACTTCTTTGCTTTCTTTCCCGTGGATATATTTGGTCACGTAAACATACTCTACGCCATTCAATTCACGGAAAGTGATCGCGTCGGTAGTCAGACCTTGACCACGAACAAATCCTTCCGCTGCTTTACTCCAATTGCCTTCTGCGTCCTGGGCGATTTTTTTCGCTGGACCCTTAACTTCTTCTTGGACATCTTCTTGACGATCGGGAATATTGGTCACCCGAATTGCCAAACGGCGGGGGGTTGAAAACGTTTCGATCGATTCAAAGGTCAAACTGTTTTCGGTTAAGAATTTTGAGACCTTTTCTTCTAATTGTTTGATGCTAGGCCAAACCACGTGGGCTGGCATTTCTTCTAAACCGATTTCTAATAATAGATTTTTCGCCATCTTATTTGCCCTCCTGATTTAATAATGGGAAGCCTAGTTTTTCACGTTCAGCCACAAAGATCTTAGCAACCGAGCGTGCCATATTCCGAATACGAGCCAAGTAACCAGCCCGTTCTGTTACCGACACCGCGCCCCGCGCATCCAATAAATTAAAGGTGTGGCTGCATTTCAAAATATAATCATAGGCTGGATGAACTAGATTTTCATCAATGCAACGTTTCGCTTCTTTTTCAAATTTGTCAAAGTTATCTAACAACATTTCTTGATCGCTTTCTTCAAAAGAATATTTTGAATGCTCATATTCCGGCTGTTTGAAGATTTCACCGTATTTGACGCCACGACTCCATTCTAAGTCATAGACACTCTCAACTTCTTGAATATACGACGCTAGGCGTTCTAACCCATAAGTAATTTCAGAAGTGACCGGATGACATTGCAGTCCGCCGACTTGTTGGAAATAGGTGAATTGAGTAATTTCCATTCCGTCTAACCAAACTTCCCAGCCAACACCGGCACACCCCATTGAAGGATTCTCCCAGTTGTCTTCTACAAAACGAATATCATGCTCCAAGGGATCGATTCCTAAAAGACGCAAGCTGTCTAAATACAATTCTTGGATATTTTTTGGTGAAGGCTTCATAACTACTTGAAATTGGTGATGTTGATACAAACGGTTGGGATTTTCTCCGTAACGACCATCGGCTGGACGACGTGAAGGCTCCACGTAAGCCGCGCGCCAAGGTTCAGGCCCGATCGCCCGCAAAAATGTATAGGGGCTCATGGTTCCCGCTCCCTTTTCCGTGTCGTAGGCTTGCATCAGCATACAACCATTATCTGACCAAAATTTTTGTAACGTCAAAATCATTTCTTGCACCGTTAATTTGCTCATTCTGTTTCCTCCTGTATTTTCTATTATTCTTGGAACTTTTATCTGCTATTAAATAAAATTGGAAGCTTGTAGGGTAGATCACTAGCAGTTGAATTAACTCCAACTGACAGCTAACTCATTTAGACGGAATTCTATTTTCGTACGCATACGATTCCACTAATCCGCTAAAGCGGAAAGCCACCCCGCAGTCGACTCAAAAACCAATAGACATAAATTTTTTTCAAAATTTATCCCACCATCGTCGACATATCATTTTTCTAACCTGCTGAAGCAGGAAGAAAAACTGACAGCTAACTCATTCAGAAGGAATTCATTTTTCCAAAAAAACGGAAAAATGATTCTATTCTCGTACGCATACAATTCCACTAATCCGCTAAAGCGGAAAGTGGAACTCGCAAAAAAGCCCCATGCCGAAATAAATCGGCATAGGGACGTATCAACGCGGTTCCACCCTACTTCCAAGCATCTGCTTGGCAGCTTTCACTATAACGTGCTCACAAACGCCAACAAAATTTGCTTTCCTGCTTGGCTTTCACCTTTCCAAACTCGCTGTGATCTTCCACAAATTTTTAATTTGATCTTCGCACCTATTCAACTTGGTTCTATAATAGCGACTCAATGCCCCTTTTGTCAAATCTTTCTCCTAGTCAAAAGATACTGATTGGAAAATACCATCCTTTAGTTGCATTGTTTCAGTGAAGCCTAATTGTTTCAACAACTCTTTGGTTTCGTGGAAATGACAAGTTAAAGTCGTCGTCTCGTGGCTATCGCTTGTAATAATGATTGGACACTCCCGCTCCTTTAATTGCTTCAACAAAAATGGATTCGGATAGGGGGATGTCCGCCAGTTACGGGAGATTGCCCCGGTATTGACTTCCACCATCCCATCGTAGGTTTGAATAATGTCGATCACATCATTCAATGCCTGCAAAGCAATCGCTTGGTATTCGGAACTTTCTTCATCCAACCACGGCTGTTGCTCATTGAACTTAGTGATCAGATCAAAATGTCCGACGATCTTCGAATGGTTTTGATGGATGTGCTTGACGACTGTATCATAATAATCCTTCACTAACAGAATTTTGTCGCCTTGATACCACTCATTCAGCGTCTGCATCAGGCTTTCCGGACTTTCATCAACACTACGAAAAACTCCTTGCCGAGGCGGAAAATAATGGACTGAGCCGACAGTATAATCATAGCCATCGATTGGATCGGCACTATAATAATCCCATTCCAAGCCTAAGCTGATAGTTAATTTATTCGCCAGCTCCTGTTGTACTTTTTTAACCGCCGCTTGATAGGCTCGCTCATCTTGGACGCCTAAACAACTAGGATCAAAGAGTGCGGGTGAATGGCACGTAAATCCCAAATCGGTGAAGCCCAAATCGATCGCCGCTTGCGCCATATCTTCTAGCGTATCTTTCCCATCACACCAAGTGCTGTGAGTATGAGCGTTTGAATAGAACATCGCTGATTCCTCCTATTGCATCCGTTCTTGTTTGACTTTTTTGTCTACTACATGACGGTTCGCTAATTCTTGACGGACTTCCGTCAAATCAATTCCCATTTCCACCATCAATACTAGTACATGATACACCAAATCGGAAATTTCAAAAACGGTTTCGCTGCGGTCTTCTTTCATGGCGCCGATCACTACTTCCGTTGATTCTTCCCCGACTTTTTTCAAGATTTTTTCAAGTCCTTTTTCAAATAAATAGCTGGTGTAACTCCCTGCTTGCGGCTTTTCTTTGCGACCCTTGACTAATTCATACAACGCGTCGATGGTTGCTGCTTGTTCTGCGCCAAACAACAGATCATTAAAACAACTTTCCGTTCCCGTATGACAAGCCGGCCCATCTTTTTTCACTTTCGCAACTAGCGCGTCTTGATCGCAATCAACTTTTAATGAAACTAAGTGCTGGTAGTTGCCGCTAGTCTCGCCTTTACGCCATAATTCTTGCCGACTGCGAGAATAGAAGGTCATTAATTGATCCTTTAACGTTAATTCATAACTTTCTTGATTCATATATGCCAGCGTCAACACTTCATTAGTCTCGAAGTCTTGCACAATCACCGGAATCAATCCTTGCTCATCAAATTTTAGTTCTGTCATCTTTATCCCCCTCCTGGCTAGACGATTCGCACTGGAATGTTGGCCGCTAATAATTCTTGTTTTAAATCAGGAATCTTTACTTCGCCATAATGAAAAATCGACGCCGCTAAGCCCGCCTCGATCTTCGGCAATTGAAACAAGTCGATAAAGTCCTGACTATTGCCAGCTCCACCAGAAGCAACGATCGGTAACGCTGTAATCTCACTAACTGCCTGCAACAGCTCCAAATCAAAGCCTTGCTTCACACCATCCGTATCCATGCTGTTAAGGACTAATTCACCGGCGCCTAATTGTTCGCCTTGACGAATCCATTCTAACGCTTCTAAGCCGGTATCTTCGCGACCGCCTTTGGCAAAGACATGCCACTGATCCCCGACACGTCGAATATCCACAGATAAAACGACACATTGACTGCCGTAACGTTTCGCACCTTCTTCAATTAATTGCGGTCGACGAATGGCACCAGAATTGACGCTGACCTTATCCGCGCCACAGTTCAGCACACGTTCAAAGTCGCTGACCTCATTGATGCCTCCACCAACCGTCAACGGAATAAAAACCTCTGAGGCGACGCCTTTTAAAATATCCGTAAATAAACCGCGACCTTCCGCAGAAGCCGTGATGTCATAAAAAACCAACTCATCTGCTCCTTGCTCATTGTAAAAACGAGCCAGAGTAACCGGATCATCCACATCTTTCAAGCCCGCAAAATTGACGCCTTTGACTACGCGACCATCCCGGACATCCAAACAAGGAACGATTCTTTTTGCGATCATTGATCGTCACCTCCAGCAGCCAGTACCTCTTCCAATTTCAAACTTCCACTATACAAAGACTTACCGACGATCGCACCGGAAATACCTAACTGCTTCAATCCTTCGATGTCTTGAAGCGTTGCAACTCCGCCAGAAGCCACAATCTCAACCTCTAACTGATTCAACTTTTGATACAGCGGCAAATTGATTCCCTCACCAGTTCCATCGCGAGAGATTTCCGTGAAGATGATCGTCTTGGCTCCCCATTTGACTAATTGCTGACAAAATTCAAAGGCATCTGTCTCGGTTTTTTCCAGCCAGCCTTCAACAGCTACTTTCTCCTCCTTAGCGTCTACCCCGATGGCGATTCTCGCGCCGTATTTTTTCAACATCGCTTGGGTGAATTCCGGGTCTTTCTGAGCGATCGTTCCAAGAATCACCCGATCAACCCCCGCTGACAAACAGTGTTGGATGGTTTCTTCATCTCGAATCCCACCGCCTACTTCTACATATAAATTCGTATGCTCCACGATTTTTTTCGCGATGCCAAAATAGTGAAGCTTGCCAGCCTTGGCACCGTCAAGATCCACTAGATGCAAATATTTCGCGCCGGCTTCTTCAAAAGCTTGGGCAAAGGCTACTGGATCATCGCCAAAAACTTCTTTTTGCTGGTAATCGCCTTGATACAAACGAACCACTTTTTGATCTAACAGGTCGATTGCGGGAAAAATTTTCATACTGGCACCTCCGTAAATGCTTTTAAGATTTTCAAGCCGACGTCACCGCTTTTTTCAGGGTGAAATTGCGTGCCGTACACATTTTTATTTTCCACGATCCCGGGAATCGACAGACCGTATTCACTATCAGCAACTAAGCTTTCCTGACAGTCACTGGCGTAATGACTATGCACATAATAAACAAAATCACTTTCAGATAAACCTTGGACCAACGGACTCGCCGTATTTTTGATTCGTAATTGGTTCCAACCGATTTGCGGAACTTTTAAATCAATTTGCTCTGCTTCAAAGGCCGCCTTCATTGAAACGATTTTTCCCGGAATCAGTCCTAAACCTTGATGCTGACCAAATTCATCACTTTCATCGAAGAGCAGCTGCATCCCTAAGCAGATGCCTAAAAACGGTTTACCAGACGTCGCCAATTCTTTGATTGGTTCCACCAAGCTTAGTTCCTCTAATTTCTGCTTTGCATCGCCAAAGGCCCCCACGCCAGGCAAAATGATCCGCTCCGCCCTTTGCAATTCAGCCAGTGAGCGCGTTACTTTGCACTCAACCTGTAAATAATCCAACGAGCGCGCCAAACTAAAAAGATTCCCCACACCGTAATCAATAATCGCTAACATCGTTTCCCTCCTCTATCTGCTTTTTGCAGATTTGCTGCTCTTTACGAAAAAGCCGGCTTAATTGATCGTCCCTTTGGTTGAAGGAATCTCGTCCGGTGCCGCTTGGTTGATCGCCACCGCTTCACCGAGTGCCCGGCCAAAGCCTTTAAAGCAGGCTTCAACAATGTGGTGGCTATTTTTACCAGCGATTTGATGCAAATGGATCGTCGCCCCTAATTCACGAGCAAAAGCGATAAAGAATTCTTCTACCAGCTCCGTGTCAAACTGCGTCCCAATCTTTTCACTAGGAATATCTAATTCGACCACTGCCATTCCACGACCGCTAATATCGATCGCCGTCATGACTAGCGCTTCATCCATCGGCAATAAAAAACTACCATAACGAGTGATGCCGCGGCGTTCGCCTAAACTGTCAGAAAAAGCCCTACCAATCGCGATCGCGATATCTTCAGTCGTATGGTGGGCATCCACTTCGATATCCCCATCACAAACCAACTCAAGATCAAAACGTCCGTGACGAACGAAGAGCTCTAGCATATGATCTAAAAAGCCGATACCGGTTTTGATTTTCTGCTGACCTGTTCCGTCAATCGTCAAAGCTAATTGGATCTTTGTTTCCGATGTATTGCGGATAATTTCTGCTTTTCTCATGAAGTCACCTCTGTCAAAATTTTTTTAACGGCTTTGATCAACACTCTCATCTGCTCTTGCGTCCCTACTGTGATTCGCAAATAATCTTTCGCTCGCGGTTGGTTGAACCAACGAACTAAGATTTTCTTTGCCCGCAAAGCCTGAAACAAGGCTTCGGCGGAAATTTGAGAATGTTTTACAAAAAGAAAATTCCCCTGACTATCGGTTTGTTCAAAACCAAGCGCTGCTAATTGCTGCTTGCTCCACTCACGAACATCAATCGTTTTTTGAATCGTCTGATTGACATAGGCTTGCTCTTGCAACACCGCACTGCCGACCGCTTGAGTTAAGGCGTTGATATTATAGGGATTTAAACTAAAGCGCAGCCGATTCAAATCAGCAATCACTTTTTTATTGCCAACCCCAAAGCCCAATCGTGCGCCAGCCAATTGACGTGATTTAGAAAAGGTGCCGACGACAAAAAGATTTTCGTACTGAGTGATTTTCGAAATCATGGACGTGCAGCCAAAATCAATATAGGCTTCATCTACCACTACTAAACGATTGGGATGACGTTCTAAAAAATCGCAAATCGCCTGCTGCGATAAATAAACACCGGTTGGCGCATTAGGATTCGCAAAAATCACCGTGCCAGTCAATTCATCATAATCCTTCAGCTCGATCGAAAAATCCGCTTTAAGGGGAACAATCGTAGTATTCACGTCATACAGCTCGCTATAGACTTGATAAAAGCCATAAGTCACATCGGGAAAAGCGATCCCCTGTTCTGTAAACCCTTGAAACAGATAAGCTAAAACTTCATCACTGCCATTGCCTAAAAAAAGCTGATCTTCCTTCACCCCTAAATACGCCGCAAAGGGTTTCGCCACACTGCTCCACGCAATGTCTGGATAGCGATTTAATTTCTGGGCAGCCTCGGCGACCGCCTTTTGAACCTTCGGCGCTGGCGGATACGGACTCTCATTGGTATTTAGTTTGATAAATTCCGTTTCATCCACCTGCTCACCAGGGGTATAGGGAGTTAAGCTTTGGTATTTTTGATTCAAAAAGGTCATCCACGTTCCTCCTCACTTATTTTACAGAGTCGTCAACCATACGGAAGCTCATTGAACGGGCATGGCCGTCTAATTCCTCCGTCTTGGCAAATAGTTCAACCGCCGATCCAACTGCTCTTAGCGCTTCTTCTGGATAGTACAAATAGCTGCTTTTTTTGATAAAATCATCTACCGATAGCGGCGAATAGAAACGCGCGGTCCCTTCTGTCGGCAGCGTATGATTCGGTCCAGCAAAATAATCACCTAACACTTCCGGCGTATGGTGCCCTAAAAAGACACTGCCGGCATTCTCCACCTTGCCTAACAAGGCGAAGGGCTCCGCCACAGAGAGTTCCAAATGCTCAGGCGCAATCTGATTGGCAACCTCGATTGCCTCATTCAAGTCTTTGACTAAAATGATTTTGCCATTATTTTCTAGTGAGGCTGCGGCAATTTCTTTACGTGGCAAGTTTACTAATTGTTTTTCCAATTCAGTTTCCACGGCTTCAATCAGCTTTTCTTCGGTCGTCACTAAAATGGCTTGCGCTAATTTATCATGCTCCGCTTGGGCCAACAAATCGGCCGCAATCCAACGAGGATTTCCTGTATGATCAGCCACAATCAAAACATCACTCGGTCCGGCGATCATATCGATATCCACCTCGCCATACACCATTCGCTTAGCAGTGGCTACATAAATATTCCCAGGACCGACGATCTTATCGACTTTCGGGATCGTTTCCGTTCCGTAGGCCAAGGCCGCTACCCCATGAGCGCCGCCAACTTTATAAATCTCATCAACACCGGCGACTTCCGCCGCCGCCAAAATCGCATCAGGAACTTTTCCTTCGTTGTCTGTTGGTGTAATCATGACGATTTTTTTAACACCAGCAATTTTTGCAGGCAGTACATCCATTAAGACCGTGCTTGGATAAGCCGCCGTTCCTCCCGGCACATAGACACCAACACAAACTAAGGGAATCACTCGTTGCCCCATCACCACACCGCTGTCCTCAGTAGCGACGAAGCCTTGCCGAACTTGTTTTTTATGAAACGCAAGGATATTGCCCTTCGCTTGGTTAAAAACCGCCATCAATTCTGGTGAAGTCGCTTCGAGGGCGGCTTTTTTTTCGGCAGCACTAACCGCTAATGCATCTAGCTTGACTTGGTCGATTTCTTCGACTAATTGGAACAAGGCCTGATCACCGTCTGTCCTAACTCGCTGAATGATTTTCTCAACGACGCTTGATACGTCCTTGGTTTCTGACATTTTACGGGCGAGAATTTTTTCCATCGAATCTTTTTCCGTCGTGTACACTCTCATAGCTGCTGCCTCACCTTCTCGATTACTTTTTGGATTCGTTCTTGCTTAAAGCGCCAAGTCGCGTGATTGATAATCAAGCGAGCGGAAGACGGCGCAATTTCTTGTATGACCGTCAGATCATTTTCTTTCAAAGTCGTTCCCGTCTCGACGATATCGACAATCACATCCGATAGGCCTAACAACGGCGCCAGCTCGATCGAACCATGTAAGTGGATCAGCTCCACGGAACGGCCGATACTTTCATAATATTCACGGGTGATCTGAGGGTATTTCGTTGAAACTCTCAGAGGACGAGAAAAATCCTCCTGGAACTCATTATGGGCCGCCACTGCTAATCGACACTCTCCCATGTGCAGATCAAGAAATTCGATTACCGCAGCTTTGGTTTCTAATAAAATATCTTTTCCTACGACACCAATATCTGCCGCGCCATGTTCCACATAGATCGCCACATCGCTAGGCTTCACTAAGAAGAAACGCAATTTATTCTCTTCATCACAAAAGATCAGCTTGCGATTGTCTTCAAAGACATCCTCAGAAGCCACTCCCGCTTGCGTGAATAATTGATAGACGGCATCCCCCATCCGCCCCTTCGGTAAAGCGATGTTCAAGTATTTCGAAGTCTGGGTATCAGCTGGCAGTTTTTGGCCAACATGATTCAGCTTCATGCCAAAGCCAATCGCTCCTTGACTCTTGCCTTGACGATGCATCAAGCGGTCATAACGGCCACCGTATAAAATCGTTTCCCGCGCTTCCTTGATGAAGCCTTGAAAAAGTAAGCCGCTATAATAGTCGGCATCATTAATGATTGAAAAATCCAAGCGCAAACGGATCTTGTCTGACAATTCTTCTTGTTGCAGCGCTTCGTATAATTCTTTCAATTCTTCTAAGCCAGCTTGAGCTTTAGGATAAGCCGCCAACAAGACTTTTGCTCGTTGATATTTTGTTTCAAAATCACCAGATAGACGCACCAGTTTGGCTAAATTTAATTTTTCTTCTTCTGAGAGTCCCGCCTTGTTTGTTAATTCGTCGATGCCGTGAGAACTTTTGTCCCGCAAACAGTCCAAAACTTTCGGGCGATCTTCTTCAGGGAAGCGATCACAAATACCGGTCAAGATTCCCATATGAGAAAGATCTAGCGTCCCTTCGCCTACCTGCGCCAAACTTTTCCAAGCCAGCTTCAAGACTTCCAGCTGATCCTTCCACGTGATCTCATCAATAATCTCTAAGCCGATTTGATAAATTTTTTGATATTCCCCGGCTTGCCGATCGTGGCGGTAAACATCCTCCACGTAATACACCTTGCGTGCTTCACCAGAGGGCGTATTCTTCGCGATGGAAAGCGTCACATCTGGCTTTAAGGCCATTGTCCGGCCGTCATTGCCAGTAAAGGTGATGATCGATGAATTCCGTAAAAAATTATAGTTTTGCTGATACATACTGTATTCTTCAAAATTATTTAAATGATAAGGCTGGAAATCATGCTGCGTATACAATTTTCTCAACTGAAGTTCGATTTGTTCATCTGGTCGTAATACCTGCCATAATTCTTCCACTCTTACCACTCCTATTTCTTTTATCCGTATTCATTTCGTCACTTTACAGCTACTCTTTAATGATAATTAAATGAAGGTTTTCTAAATATATTAATCATTTTATCATGAATTAGCAATCAAAATTTGAAAATCATTCAATTTTCATAGCTAGAATAAAAATATATAGCAAATTAGAAAAATTTTTCTGCTATACTTTTTTTTATACTTAGTGACTATGACTACCCAAAACTGTTTTCGGAGGTTCCTATGAAAAAATTTTATTCTAGCAGTCCTTTCGTTCATTTCGTCAGCTATTTCATTATTGGCTTGTTTATCAGCTGGTTCGTTAGTCTGATTCAAGACGGCTGGTCACTCCGTCTGTTTCTGAATTTTCCTATTGTGATCTTCTTTTTACTTTTTTCCTATTTGTTAGAAGTGAAAACCGAGCTGACTAATTATTCCAAAGGGATTTTTTACGGCGGTTTTTTTTTTAGCGTTGGAAGCTTCATATCTCTTATCATTTACCACAATCCTTTCAGCTTCAAACTGCTGTTTCTCTATGTATTTTTAGCTTTCTTAGGAACAATCGTTTGGCTTTTTATTTGTCAGCATTTTGCTCATTCGAAATAAAAAAATAATCTGCGGCTCCTGTAAGGAACTGCAGATTATTTTTCGTCTCTTGGTTTTAACACATCTTGCCACTCACTCATTTGATCAATAAACTTTTTGCTTTTCAAATGCAGGCCAATATATTCTTCATAAAGCTGATCCAATGTTTGACGGATGGCTTTTTTGGTTTCTGGCTTCAAATTGATCGTGTTAATATTTTCATAGGTTACGCTATTGAACATCCGCAGAAAATAAATGGCCCGCGGGTCTGCGTGATAACGGTGTTGATCCAAATGCCAATGCTCCTCGCAAAGAATCCCATTGTACTTTGAAGAAAAATCAAAGGCCCCGATCTTCTTGCCACACACACCGCAAGCTTGCCAGTTTAGTGAGATGCCGAAACGCTGCATGATCTGAACTTCAAAAATATTCATGATTGTTTCCCCATCAGCTCCTTCATTCATCCGCTGCAAGGCTTCCCGAGTAAAGCCGTACAGAGCTGGATCGTAGACATGATCCTCGATCGCAGCATCAGTTAGGCCTAAGATATACGACCCATAGGCATTTAAAAAAATATCCTCCTGCAGCTTCCGCAACGGCTGAACATCTTTGGCACTATTCAAAAAAGAGAGCCCATCTGTTTTTAAATTCCCGATGTAGACCGCTTCGGTAAAAGGTTGGATCGCCGTGCTTAACGGATTGTTGGGACGGTGAATTCCCTTAGCGAAGAACATGACCTTCCCTGCCGACTCAGTAAAAATTTTAATCAACTTGTCTTTTTCCTTATAATCACGACTAAACAAGATCATCCCTTTTGTCTCACCGATTTGCGCCATAACTTTTCACCTCGTTTCGATCTTTCTATCCGTAGCTAAAGGCTGGAACATAAATATGTCCCAGCCTCAAAATTTTTTAATAATCGTCTTTTCGATAGCCGTAATCTTGTAAATAAGTTTGCTTGTCGCGCCAATCTTTTTGGACTTTAACCCATAGCTCTAAATAAACTTTATCCGCTAAAAGCGTCTCAATATCTTTACGAGCTTGCGTGCCAATATTTTTCAGCATCTTGCCGCCTTTACCGATGATGATACCTTTTTGACTGGTTCGTTCGACAATGATCGTCGCTTGAATATGCACCTTGTCATTTTCATCCCGCTTCATCGATTCAGTCACCACCGCCACAGAGTGAGGAACCTCGTCACGCGTTAAGGTCAAAACTTTTTCTCGAATCAGTTCTGACACGATAAAGTATTCCGGATGATCCGTAATTTGATCTTCCGGGAAATATTGCGGTCCTTCATCCATTTGGTCCACTAAGACGTCTAATAGATGCTCGACATTGTTACCTTCCGTCGCTGAGATCGGAATAATTTCTTTGAAATCCATCACTTGGCGGTAATCATCAATGATCGCCAAAAGCTCATCGGGATGAATCGTATCGATTTTGTTGATAACTAAATAAACGGGAACATCTTGCTTGCTTAGACGTTCCAAAATAAAATCGTCACCACGGCCACGCTTTTGATCAGCGCTTACCATAAAGATGATCGAATCGACTTCTCGCAGTGCACTATAAGCCATCTCTACCATATAGTCCCCTAAACGATGTTTTGGTTTATGGATGCCTGGTGTATCAATAAAAATAATTTGCGCTTCTGGTGTCGTGTAAACCCCTTGGATTTTATTGCGAGTCGTTTGTGCCTTGTCGCTCATGATCGCGATTTTTTGTCCGATGATACGATTTAGCAACGTTGATTTTCCAACATTTGGTCGTCCAACGATCGCTACAAAACCTGATTTATGTTCTGACATGTAATAGTTCCTTTCTGAATAACCTTTCTCCTCGATACTACTTTTATTTGAGGAAGAGCTCGACGATCTTTGGTAAAAAGATCACCATACCAACGATAATGGCAAAAACCGAAGTAACCAAGACGGCACCGGCAGCCATGTCTTTAATTTTTTTCCCGATCGGATGGAAATGACACTCTGTGACCATATCCACCACATTTTCAAAAACCGTATTGATAATCTCCACAATCCAAACAAGAAAGACTGCTAAAATAATCCACAGCCATTCCAGCAAAGACAGACCTAATAGAAAACTAACAAAGATCGCCATCAAGCCAAAGGCCACATGCTTGCGCATGTTGCGTTCTTCCTTAAAAACGGTGCGAATCCCTTGCAGGGCAAATTCAAAAGAAGTGATAAAATGCTTATTTTTTTCTGTCTTATCTTTTAAGTCCATAGGCATCCAAAATCTCTTTCTGTAGACCAAACATCTCTTTCTCATCTTCAGGAGTCATATGGTCATACCCATTGATATGCAAAAAGCCATGTACGGCTAAGAAGCCTAACTCGCGATCAAAACTGTGTCCATACTCCTCTGCCTGTTCAGCTGCACGCTCTGTTGAGATCATAATATCGCCGAGATTGCGGGGCATCTGCTCCATTTCATCCAGCTCATCCATAATGATCGGCACTTCATCTTCACCCTCTTCTTCCAGAGCAAAGCTGATTACATCTGTTGCAGCGTCTTTTCCACGATAGTCGCGATTAATCACACGAATCGCGGCATTGTCCATAAATGTAACAGACATCTCAGTATCTTTTGGTAGTTTGAGATAATCCGCCGCAAATTGCAGCACACCATCGATCTCTTTGATTTTATCTTCAGAAAGTTCTTCTGTTTCATCAATAAAAGTAATGTCCATTACGCTTCCCCTTTTTTCTCTTGCTCTTCTTTCATTTTCTCCGCTTCAGATTGCATACGAGGATACTTGATTCTGGAATGGAAGGTCGAGCTTAATCCACTGATTAGTGATTTTTCAACAATTCGAATTTCTTTAAGCGTTAAACCTGAGTCGTCCAATTGACCGTCGCTGATTCGTTCTTCGATTAAACTATGAACAAATTCCGTAATTTTATCCAGTGACGGATGATCCATCGCTCGAACAGCTGCTTCACAGCTATCGGCGATATTGACTACCCCAGCTTCACGAGTCTGAGGTTTTGGCCCAGGATAGCGAAACTCTGCTTCCGTGGTTTCTGCATTTCGTTCCTTCGCCTTAATATAAAAATATTTCATCAATGTTGTGCCATGATGCTGGTAACAAATGTCGATGACCATTTGCGGCATCTTATATTCTTTTAAGATTTTCGCACCTTCAATTACGTGACCGAAAATGATCTGCTTACTATCCTCTGGCAACAAGAAGTTATGGGGATTTTCTGCTCCAGTTGGCAAATTTTCCACAAAGAAATTTGCATGACGAATCTTGCCGATATCATGATAATAACAAGCCACTCGCGTCAATAACGACCGGCCGCCGATCTCCGCTACCGCATTGGCGCTTAAATTCGCCACCATCATCGAATGATGATAAGTCCCAGGTGCTTCTTCTAATAATTGTTTCAGCAGCGGATGGTTAGGATTACTTAACTCATTCAGCGTGATGACACTGCTATCTGTGACCAAAAGCTCGATATACGGCTGCAAACCCATCCCCATAATAAAGGACAGCATGCTTGCCGCAAAAGCTCCAAGTAGCATTCCCCACGTTTGACTGTCCGCAAATGATAGCCCTTGATAAATCGTCAAAATAATCCCCCAAGCGATTGGGAAGGCAATGATCCATAATGACGCCTGCTTGACTTGATCTGATAGTCGTCTTTGTTTTACCATCACAGCTAGTGTCCCGGAAAAAAGATAGGTCATTAAGATAACTGGCAAAATATTCGTACCAATAGCATTGTAATAAATAAACAACGCAAAGACCGTCTGGAAAACAGCAGCTAATGCACCTGCGCGACGATTAACAAATACAGTTAAAATCAATGGCACAAACGCCGCTGGGAAAAACAACGCCAAATTAGTCGAACTGCTGCCTTGAAAAGCTTGCAGGATCTTCATAATAAAGACACCGATAGTCATGCTAGCACTGTAAAACAGAATAAAGCGTAATCTTTGAAATTCCACTTCAAATTGACGGCTGTAAAACCATAACAGCACCCCTTGCAGGATTGCTGCCAAGACCATTGCAATCATTGGAAAAATCGATGTACTTGAACTCGTTAAGCCCAATAGTTTCAATTTGTTAATCGCGTTGGCGTCGATCTGGCTGCCTTCACGAACAATCACTTCTCCTTGATAAATCATGACCGGCTGAACTGATTCGCTGGCTTGTTCCTTCAATTCATCCGTCCGCTTTTGATTCAGGGAATCATTCACGATGATCCCTTCCTCAAGTAAGTAACGAGCCGCAAGACTAGCCGTTTCGGAAAGATTTAGTTCTTGAATCTTATCGATTGCTTGTTGCTTATATTCTTCTAAATCGCTTTGACGAATTCGCTTCGCCATTTGCTCATCCACTAACCTCAAGCTCCCAGTTTCAAGCTTATCAAGATCAGTGGCGCTTAATTGCACGATTGCTTGATAAAAATCATCTGGTAATTGCTGATAAAAGGTAACCGTATCTTGATCTAAGCCTTCGAAGCCTTTTTTAACCGCCGCCACTCGTTCATCAACTGTTGGCTGTGGAATCTTTTCTCCATCCTTGGCTTGCGAAGCCTTCGATTGATAGCTTTTATCGAGCTCACCATTCGACTTTTGAATCAATGAAATCAATTGACTGATCCGATCGTGCTGGGTCTGAGCCAGATCTGCTTGGTAGGTATATTCCGGCGTCACCGCTTCAGCAGCTAATTGCCGTTTTTGCGTCGTCTCTGCCTTGTTTTCAATCGTTTTATTCGCGCGAATACTTTCTGAGGCGACTTGGCCTTCTTTGTAGTCGACACTTTTTTGTACAACACTAGTCAGCATCGTCACCATCAAGATGACTGAAAAGACGGCTAGCACTAACGGTATAATCTTTGAACCTAACTTTTTCAGCAAGTTATTGATGGGTCGATTTAACATCCAATTTCCTCCCAGCTTATTTAAAAATAGTCAAACTAAACTTGGAATAGTCCACGTTCGGGTTTTATCACAATTATCTGTTTATAATCATGGACCGCTAACTATTTTTCTTGGTGACGCAAATTCTCATGTTCATAAGCTTCAATGATTTCCGCAACAACTGGATGCCGCACGACATCTCCCGCTTCAAAATTCACAAATCGAATCTTCTTGATTCCTTGCAGCGTCCGCTCCGCATGGATCAAACCGCTGACCTGACCTTTTGGCAGATCGACTTGACTCGTATCACCATTGACGATCATTTTTGAATTGAAACCTAAGCGGGTTAAGAACATTTTCATTTGTGAAATAGTCGTATTTTGTGCCTCATCTAAAATGACAAAAGCATCATCCAACGTCCGACCGCGCATGTAAGCTAGCGGTGCGATTTCGATCACGCCCCGTTCCAGTAAACGATTCGTATGCTCGACACCAAAGATTTGATGCAATGCATCATACATCGGGCGTAAATAAGGATCGACTTTTTCTTTCAAGTCTCCCGGTAAAAAGCCCAGACTTTCCCCTGCTTCAACTGCTGGACGAGTCAAAATGATTCGTTGTACTTCGCCTTTTTTTAACGCAGCAATCGCCATAACAATCGCTAAATACGTCTTACCAGTACCGGCAGGTCCAACGCCAAAAACCACATCGGATTTGCGAATCGCTGCAATATAGCGACTTTGTCCAATATTTTTCGGACGAATCGGCTTTCCGTTGCGGTCCTTTAATAATTCTTCCTCATACATCATAATAAATTCGTCTAAATGATTGTCGCGACCTAAGCGTAACGCCGTCATCACATCTGGCGTCGCAACTTTGATTCCGCGATCAATCAAGACTTGTAATGCTCGAATAATCTCAACAACTAATTTCGCTTCATCCTTCGGTCCAATGATTTGGATCGTTTCACCACGAGTATTAATGGTTGTCTCGGTATTGTCTTCTAAAAATTTTACATGTTTGTCATGGGTCCCTAAAAGCATACTGATGTCATCTTTGCCATCAAGCTTTATTTCAAACGACTCAAAATCGCTGTTAATCAACAAGCCTTCATCCCTTCATTCTTCGTTCCCTCCTATAATACCACACTCTAAATAAAAGAAAAATTGTCTTAACTCTCACTAAAAGAATCCTAAACTTTAGTTATTTAAGAAATAAAACGATTAGTATACAGGCAAACGAACTTTTGGCGAACTATTAAAACAGCTGCCTTCATCTGTTGGCATGCCGCGATTTTTATCATACAAAAAAGGTTCTGATCGTCGTTTGCCAACGTTTTTATTAATCAGGCTACAACGTGAAGTGGAAATCGCAAAAAAAGCCGAGAGAAATTTCTCTCGGCTTCACTATTGCTTACTTGTTCAGGAGTTCCTTGACGACTGCATTGACTTGATTGCCATCGGCTTTGCCTTTGACTTTCGGCATCACTGCCCCCATCACTTTACCAAATTCCTTTGGTGACGTCGCTCCCGTTTTTGTAATTGCTTCTTGAACAATTGCACGAATCTCTTCTTCACTCAGTTGAGCCGGCAAATAGTTTTCAACAATTACGATTTCCTTTTTGACTTTATCAGCCAAATCGGAGCGGTCAGCTTTTTCAAATTCCGTTAAAGAATCACGACGTTGTTTCATCTCACGAGATAAAACGGTCAATTCTTCTTCTTCATTCAAATCCTGACCTTTTTTGATCTGCTCATTTTGAATCGAAGCCTTAAGCATCCGGATCACTTGCAAAGACTCTTTATCTTTTGCTCGCATCGCTTGCTTCATGTCTTCATTCAAGGTAGTAAGTAGTGACAATAGAATCACTCCATTGACAGACTAGAATTTCTTACGTTTTCTAGCTGCTTCTGATTTTTTCTTACGTTTCACACTTGGTTTTTCATAAAATTCACGTTTGCGAGATTCTTGCAGAGTCCCTGCTTTTGAAACGGAACGTTTGAAGCGACGAAGAGCATCGTCAAGAGATTCATTTTTACGAACCACTGTTTTTGACATATAAATTCCCTCCCTCCGGGCTTGAAATGTAACCGTTTTTGTTATTGAAATATACTTTCAACCAACAAGACCGTCCATAAGTCATTATATCCAATGGTCTATTTTGAGTCAAGGTACTGAAGAATTTTAATTCTTAATTTATTCATTAACATTTTGGCATTTTTCACAACGACCGTAAAGTTCAAAGCGATGCCCTTCGATTGAGCAGTCATCTAACTGTTCTTTGAAGAAATCCATTGGGCACATGTGGATCTCTTTGGTCATTCCACAGACCGTACAAATAAAATGATGATGATGTTCAAAACTTTCGCTGCAACTAAAGCGGAACTTCATTTCCCCTTGTAGCTCGGTGTCTTCAATCAAGCCAATCTCACAAAATTCACGTAAATTGCGATACACCGTGTCATAACTTAATCCTGGGAATTGTTCATTCAAATGATTATAAACTTCACGGGCAGAAACGTAACGATTCTTTTTAATCAAAAAATCCAGTAAGGTCTCGCGCTTTTTCGTGTACTTAAAGCCATGCTCTTTCACTTTTCCCAATGCTTTCTCTAACAATGTTGCTTGCGGCATAGTCATCCCTCGATTCAAAGTGTAATGATTCCGAATAAACAATATGGTATAATAAATTATCTTTGATTGCAAGGGAGAATCTCTTTATGAACAGCGAAAAACAAGGCGAACTGGTAACGATTTTTATTATTTCCGATTCTGCTGGAGAAACCGCCTCGAAACTGGCTCAAGCTTCAATGGCACAATATCCGACAGTCGAATTTTGTCTTTTCCGTCGAACCTTCATTCATTCGGAAGAATTATTGTTAAAAGCATTAAATGACGCAAAAGCAGAGAACGGCATGATCATTTATACCTTGATTGATCCGAATTTATCAAAAATAGCGAAAGAATTTTGTAAGCATGAAGACTTGTTTACGATGGATCTATTGAATCCAGTCGTAGATGAAATCGGTCAACGAGCACATGTGGAGCCAACCGGCGAACGGGGCGCGCTTCATCATTTGAACGAAAATTATTTCAAGCGGATCAAAGCAATGGAGTTTGCGGTGAAGTATGACGACGGCAAAGACCCTCGCGGTTTTTTAGAAGCCGACGTGGTCTTACTCGGTGTCTCACGTACATCAAAAACCCCGCTAAGCTTATACTTAGCCAATAAAAATCTTAAAGTTGCGAATTTGCCGCTGATTCCGCAAGCCCATATTCCAAAACAGCTTTTTGAAATCGATCCGAAAAAAATCGTCGGCCTGACGAACGATCCTGAAGTATTGATTGGGATTCGTAAAGAACGGATGCGGGCTTACGGCTTGAATCCTGAAACAGCCTATTCCGATCGCGATAAAATCCAAGCAGAACTGAAATTTGCCAATGATCTTTATCAAAAACTTGGCTGCGAAGTCATCAACGTAGCGACGCTTTCGATTGAAGAAACAGCGGCAATGATCATGAGCGCCTTAGACTTGGAAGACCATAGTTATTACTTTATGGAAGAAGAAAGCTGAAATCATCACGGTTTCAGCTTTCTTTTTTGCTGTCTTTGACGAATCTCGGTTAATGGATAAGGCGTCATTTGATACACGTCATTCAGCCAGTTATGATAAAACAAATGCGCATGTGCCCGCCAGTAATTAGTAATTTTTTCGCCTTCGTAATAATTTTCTGGCTGCGCGGTCGTTAAGCCACGTTCATGATCCCGCAAATATTCTTTTTCCAGTGTATCCGTATCGTATTCAAAATGTCCCATCAAAAAAATATCGTGTTCGTCCTCTGAGAGTAATATCGCTGAGCGTGCGTGATCATCTTTGGCGATTACTTTGATTTTTGGTTGATTTCGCACTTGTTCTTCATTGATTCCAGTATAGCGCGACTGCGGCATCCAAAAACGATCATCAAAGCCACGAAAGAGTCGATGCTGGTATTCGATTTCCTGCTGATAAATGCCAAACATTTTTTCTGGAAAAGGCAGCTTATCGATCCCGAAATGATGATACAAGCCCGCTTGTGCTCCCCAACAAATATGCACGACCGACGTCACCGCTCGCTGACTCCACTCCATGATTTCCACTAACTCAGCCCAATAGTCCACTTCGGTAAAAGTCAGCTGCTCCACCGGCGCCCCCGTAATGATCAAACCATCGTAACAAGTATCAACGATTTGGGAAAACTCCAAATAAAATTTGTCTAAATGATTTTTACTCGTATTTTTCGCTTCATGACTGGCAACCTTTAAAAAATCCACATCGATCTGCAACGGACTTTGACTAATCAGCCGCAGCAAATGAATCTCCGTATCGATTTTATTTGGCATCAAATTCAAGATCAACAGTTTCAATGGACGAATATCTTGGTGCTCCGCCCGCATATTATCGATGGCGAAGATGTCTTCGATTTCTAAGACCGACTTTGCAGGAAAATCAACGTCTAAACGAATCGGCATGCGTTATCCCTCCAATTTATCAAAGGCTTGTTGCAGATCTGCTAAAATGTCCGCTACATTCTCAATCCCGCAAGATAAACGAACGAGTCCAGGAGAAATCCCCGCTTGTCGTAATTCTTCGTCTGTCAACTGACGATGAGTCGACGTCGCCGGATGCAGCGCACACGTTCGAATATCCGCCACGTGAACTTCTAAAGAGACTAAGCCCAAAGCATCCAACCACTTCGCTGCCGTTTCCTTTCCGTCAGCAAATTCGACGGAAATGACACCGCACAAGCCATTTGGTACATATTTTTGTGCCAAAGAATAATCAGCATCCGACTTCAATCCTGGATAATAAACTTTTTCGATGGCTGCTTGTTTTTCTAAAAATTCAGCCACAGTCACCGCATTTTGATAATGTCGATCCATCCGAACAGACAATGTTTCTATTCCAAGATTCAACAAAAAAGAATTTTGCGGCGATGGGGTCGCTCCAAGATCACGCATTAATTGAACCCGCGCCTTCGTGATATAGGCCGCCGCGCCAAATTTTTCAGTGTAGACGATCCCGTGATAGGTTTCATCTGGTTCGGATAATTGCGGAAATTTCCCGTTAGTCCAATCAAAGGTGCCTGCGTCCACGATCACTCCGCCTGTTTGTACGGCATGACCATCTAAATACTTCGTCGTACTATGGATCACAATATCCGCCCCGAATTCAATCGGTCTACAAAAATACGGTGTCGCAAAAGTGTTGTCGATAATAAAAGGAATCGCTAGTTCTTTTGCTACCGTTGAAAATTTTTCAAGGTCCAATACTTTTACTGCTGGATTTGCGATCGTTTCACCGAAGATCGCTTTTGTATTTGGCTTGGCTGCTTGTAACAATTCTTCCACAGACGCATCTTGATCAACAAAAGTTACTTCGATCCCCATTTTTTTAAGCGTATGAGCAAATAAATTATAGGTCCCGCCATAAATGTAGCTAGAAGAAATCAAATGATCACCCGACTCTAAAATATTCAACACCGCGTAAAAGGTCGCTGCTTGTCCTGAGGATGTACATAAGGCACCAACCCCATTTTCCAAAGCCGCGATTTTTTCTTCCACCGCACTGGTCGTTGGATTGGCTAAGCGGGTATAGAAATAACCATTCGCTTCTAAATCAAATAATTTCCCGATCTCTTCTGTTGAGTCGTAAGCATAGGTCGTACTTTGGGTGATTGGCAAGACCCGCGCCCCACCATTTTCCGGCTGATAACCAGCGTGTAAACATTTCGTTTCAAATTCCATCATCATTTCCTCCTTGTTAGTTATCATTTTCAAACTTTTTATGTTAAGTGATTCTCTTTATAAACAGGTTTCGTTTCTCAAACCATTCACTATCCTGCTGAATTTTCTTGATAGCAACTTAGCTGCTAACTCACTAGAAAAGTTTTCTTTTTTCAAAAACCGAAAAAAGATACTTATCTTCGTACGCATACGATTCCACTAAGTATTTGCTCCAAGCTTTGTTTAAAAAATAATTTTCAGCTGATACTCCTTATCATTGCGAAAAGTGGAACTCGCAAAAAAGGGCACCCTCATCTTTTCATATTATGAAAGGACGGGAGTGCCGTGGTACCACCTTGGTTTATCAGGCTCTTGCAAGACTGATCTTTTGTCGTATTGCTACGAACTGCTGTATCGGGCACACCCGTGTCTAATCGACAATCGCTCTGAGACCATCTTCTGATTCATCACTGCTGCTTCTTTTCAGCTACCGAAGCTCTCTGTGGAGTCTGGTGAATCCTACTCTTCTCTTCATCGCAATTAAAATATTTGGACGCCTTCTTTTTCAACGGAAAGGACATCAATCGATGCCTCATGATCATAGGCCTTTAATGCTGTGACTAATTTTTCAGTATTTTCTGGTGGCGTTAAGACTAATACAGTCGGGCCCGCACCACTTAGAAAACTGCCGTATCCACCGTAGGCCTTGCAAAATTCACGAATTTTTTTCAAATGAGGAACCAAATGCTGGCGATGGCTTTCGTGTAAAATATCCTTCTCCATCATTTTACCGGCTAATGGCAGATTCCCATTTAACACTGCGGCAATCATCACGTTGCCGATCGAACTGGCTGTGACCGCATCGCGATAGGACATTTCCTTTGGTAAAACCGCGCGGCTTTCCGCTGTCAGTAATTCATGATTTGGAATGAAAGCAATCACATCGCAATCAGGAAAATGATGCTTCACAAAATTTACTTCATTGTTATTAAAGCTGGCGACGACAAAATCGCCACAAATCGCCGGAGCCACATTATCAGGGTGTCCTTCGATTTTTGTTGCATAGGTCACTTTTTGTGCCGTGGTCATTCCAAGCTTTCCTAAACGATTGGCTAATTCAATTCCCGCTACGACCACTGACGAGCTGCTGCCTAAGCCGCGAGCGATGGGGATGTCTGACGTCATCGTTAATCGATGCGGCTTTAAATTAGGCGCTAAGTCTAAGGCCGTTTGGATCAATAAATTTTTTTCATCAGAAGGAATGTTGCTTCCTAAGTGATGAACGATCTGCCAATTTTTTGTTTCCTCACCAATCTCGATAGTCAAATACTGGGACAAAGCGATCCCACACGAATCAAAGCCGGGACCTAAGTTGGCGCTGGTTGCCGGGACGCGGATTTTCATAGAGCGGCCACTCCTTCACGTAAGTGTCGGCGCATATCCTCCAAGTCACTCATCTTATTGATCTTGATATCTGTTTCGTTAATCGCTGTATCGGGGTCTTTTAAGCCATTTCCGGTAAAGACGGTCACAACCGTTTCACCCGCTTTGATCCGACCGTTTTTCACGTGTTGGATCACACCGGCAAGCGAAGCTGCAGAGCCAGGTTCCACAAAAACACCTTCTTGAGCGGCTACTTTGCGATAGGCATTCAAAATTTCTTCGTCTGTCACAGAATCAATGTAGCCTTGCGATTCATCACGAGCCGCTTCGGCTAACTGCCAACTCGCTGGGTTTCCGATCCGGATCGCCGTTGCAACTGTTTCCGGTTGTTCGATTACTTTTCCGGTAACAATCGCCGCTGCGCCCTCGGCTTCAAAGCCATGCATTCGCGGAAGCTCCGTCCCCTTTTTTTCATGCCATTCTTTGAAGCCCTTCCAGTAAGCCGAAATATTTCCGGCATTACCAACCGGAATCGCCAAAACATCTGGCGCTTTTTCTAATTGTTCGCAAATCTCGAACGCCGCGGTTTTTTGTCCTTCTAAACGATAAGGGTTGACTGAATTTACTAACGCCACTGCTTCTGTCTCGGCAATATCCCGCACGGCTTTCAATGCTTCGTCGAAATTTCCAGGTATCGAAATAATATCCGCCCCATAAGCGATCGCTTGCGCCAATTTCCCCATCGCAATTTTCCCATCTGGTATCACGACGTAAGCTTTAATACCAGCACGTGTAGCATAAGCCGCAGCCGCAGCACTAGTATTTCCGGTTGAAGCGCAAATAATTGCCTTCGCGCCGTCCTCTACTGCTTTTGCTACCGCCATCACCATGCCGCGGTCTTTGAAGGAACCCGTTGGATTCAAGCCTTCATACTTTCCGTATAACGTGATGCCTAACTCTTTTGATAAATTCTTCAAAGGAATCAAAGGTGTATTTCCTTCAGCTAAAGCGATCTGTGGTGTCTTATCCGTAATTGGCAAGTATTCTTTATATTGCTTTAATAGACCTTCGTACATAGTTTATTCCCCCATAACTTTCATCAACGATAAGATTTTGTAACTGGTTTTGTCTTTGATTTCTTGTTGAATGGTCAACATTTTGGTTTCTGAAGTCTCATGGGTAATCAAGACCACTCGGGCATTTTCGCCATCGCCTTTTTCTTGAACGACTTGTTCAAAGCCTACTTGAGTCTCCGTCATGATCTCAGCTAGCTTCAAAAATTGTCCAGCTTCATCCGGCATCTCTAGTGACAAGAAGTACTTGCTGATATTTTCGCTTGGCGGAGTAATTTTGGTTGGCTGCGTATAGCCCGTAAAACGATGCCCCACCGTATTTTTCTTCATCTTATTAACGATCGTCATCAAATCCGCCACGATGCTGGTCGCCGTTGGTCGTGCACCTGCACCGGGACCATAATACATCGATTCGCCAATGCCTGAGCTTTTGACGAAAACGGCGTTCATTTCATTATGGATTGAAGCCAATGGATGTTTATGGGGAACTAGAATGGGTCCTACCTCAACAGAAATGGTATCGTCTTGTTTGATTGTTGAACCAATTAATTTGACGGTATAGCCCAGCTGATCCGCAATTGAAACATCCTCCGCCGCTAACCCGCGAATTCCCTTGATCTTGACTTGATCCATCGTGATGGTCATCCCAAAAGCAAATTTACTCAAGATTACCATTTTATAAGCCGCGTCGATCCCATCAACATCATTGGTTGGGTCACTTTCCGCAAAGCCCAACGCTTGCGCTTCTTTCAAAGTCTCTTCATAAGAGCGATGTTCTTGGACCATTTTTGTCAGCATATAATTGGTCGTGCCATTGACGATCCCTAAAACTTCGGTGATATCATCTGCCGCTAAACTGTTGGCGATCGTCCGTAGGATTGGAATGCCTCCGGCGACACTGGCTTCATAATACAAATTGCGCTGTTGCTCCCGAGCGAGATCAACTAATTCACTGCCATGCTGTGCCAGTAAATCTTTATTGGCCGTCACGACATTTTTACCAGCTATCAAAGCTTGCTTGATAAACGTTTTAGCCGGTTCGATTCGGCCCATGACTTCCACAATGATGGAGATTTCTGGATCATTTAAGATCGCCTCCAATTCGGTCACTAACTCTAAGTGGTATTTATCCGCTAACGCCTGCTTATCTTCTTCTGGACGGACCAATGCTTTGGTGACAACCAAGGGACCGCCAATACTTTTTTCAATTTTTTCTTGATGATCTGCTAAAATTTCTAAAACGCCGGTACCAACCACGCCTAGTCCTAATAGACCCACCTTGACTGTTTTTTCCATAATCCGCCTCCATTTGATTACATTCGTATTAAAAGTAATTTCATCATATTCTAATAGTTAGGTTTCAGTATAACAAAATTTCTACAAAAAAAAAGTGCTTTTCCAAAAAAATTGGAAAAGCACTCTTTTACTGGTGCAAGACGTGTCGAAAGGTTTGTTCCAAAACATCTAAAACGTGTTGATCATCCAAGCTGTAAAGCATCGCCTTACCATCCCGTCGCGCTTTTACCAAACGCTTATCACGCAACAATTTTAACTGGTGAGAAACGGCTGATTGCTCCATTTCTAAAGTATCGCTAATCGAAGAAACATTACGTTCGCCTTCTTTTAGAAACATTAAAATTTTTAGACGGGTCGGGTCACTCAAAACTTTAAAAAATTGACTGACTGCTTGAAATTCTTCGTGTTCCTTCATTTAAAACCCTCATTTACTCTGCGACTTTACGAATCGCTGCTTCATAAGTCGCGATTTTTTCAGCCGCGGCTTCGTGTGAATCTCCTTTGACACCAATATAAAATTTAATTTTTGGTTCTGTTCCAGAAGGTCGGATAGCTAACCATGTGTCGTCTGCCAATGTGTATTTCAACACATCAGAGGCGGGCATTTTGATCTCCGTTTCGTTGCCTTCACTGTCGATCGCTTTAGCTGTTTGGAAATCTTCAGTTAATGTCACAGCGACATCCGCGAATTCTTTCGGTGCTTCTTTACGCAGGTTGCCCATGATCGTTTTGATTTCTTCCGCGCCTTTTTCACCGCTTAAAGTGACTGAGATAGTTTTTTCAGCGTAGTAGCCGTATTCTTCAAAAATTTCTTGCAAACCATCGTACAACGTCTTACCTTGCTTTTTGTAATAAGCCGCAACTTCAGCTAACAAAACAAGTGCTTGGATCGCGTCTTTGTCACGCACAAAGGATTTGATCAAATAGCCATAGCTTTCTTCAAAACCAAACATAAAGGTTTGTGAATGATCATCTTCATATTGTTGAATTTTTTCAGCAATAAATTTAAACCCAGTCAAGACGTTGACCATCTTCACGTTGTACGCATCAGCGATCGTCGTCGCCAATTCACTTGAAACGATTGATTTAAGAACTACCGCGTTTTCTGGCAATGTCCCCGCTTGCTTGTGGGCTTCCAAGATATAACGAATCATAATAGCACCGATTTGATTTCCAGTTAAGACTTCATAACGGCCGTCCGGCAAGCGAACAGCGGCACCTAGACGATCGGCATCGGGATCAGTGGCGATCAATAGATCCGCATCTTCTTTTTCACCTAGTTTAATCGCGTATTCAAAGGCTGAATGTTCTTCTGGGTTTGGTGATTTTACCGTTGAGAAATCTGGATCAGCAATGGCTTGCTCAGGAACTAAAACAAATTTTTCGAAGCCTGCTTGCTTCAACGCTTTTTCCCCCAGCATTTTACCTGTCCCATGTAATGGTGTGTAAACTAATTTCAGTTCCTTGCCCATTTCATTAATCAATGCTTGATTGATCGTAACTGATTTTATTTCTTTTAAATATTCTTTGTCAACTTCTTCACCAATAATATTGATCAAATCGCTGTCTTTCGCTTCTTCATCAGACAGAACTTCTACCTCTAAAGGATTTTCCACGGCGCGAACAAACTTAGTCAGCGCATCCGCATCTTCCGGCGGCATTTGTCCACCATCTTCACCATAGACTTTATACCCGTTATATTCTGCTGGATTGTGAGAAGCGGTGATCATAATACCCGTGAAGGCATTTTCAAAACGAACCGCAAAAGACAATTCTGGTGTTGGTCGTAAACTTTCAAAAACAAACGAAGGAATGTCATGTTGTGCTAAAGTTTTGGCCGCTTCCATCGCGAATTCTGGTGACATATGACGAGAATCATAAGCGATCGCTACTCCACGACGTTTTGTTTCAGGATCTTGTGTATCCATAAAACGTGCTAAGCCTTCCGTTGCTTGACGAATCGTAAAAATGTTCATCCGATTGACACCAGGGCCTAAAATCCCTCGCATACCAGCCGTTCCAAATTCTAATTGTTTATAGAAAGCATCTTTTTTCAACTCTGGATCTTTGCCTAAGTCTTGTAATTCTTTACGCATTTTTTCATCTAATTTATCTGAATCGATCCACTGTTCATAAACTTGTTCCCAAGACATGAAACACACCTCTTTCAAAATATTTTTACCATTTTAGTATACCATTCCTGTTATATTCAGCAAAGAAAAGATGAATTTATTCGTGAGTATACGATTGAGATGCCTTTATTTATAAAAAAAGAAGACCCGTAGTCTTCTTTCTTTAAAACGCTAGTTTTGCGCTTCAATATATTTATAAACTTGTTGACCGGCGATTCCGCCTTCACCAACAGCAGTGGTGATTTGACGCAAATCTTTTTCACGAGCATCTCCGATAGCAAAGACGCCAGGAATTTTTGTTTTCATTTCAAAATCGGTTTCGATCCAGCCAGCAGCATTAGTGATGCCGCTATTTTTGAAAGGCTCGGTCAAAGGTTCTAAACCAACATAGATAAACGCGCCGCCCGCTGGCTCAGTATGTACTTCACCCGTTTTGACGTTGCGAATTTTTGCACCAGTGACTACCATTTCATTACCGACGATCTCATCTACGACACTATCCCAGATAAATGAAATTTTTTCATTAGCAAATGCCCGGTCTTGGATAATCTTTTGTGCTCGTAATTCATCACGACGGTGAACGATCACGACTTCAGATGCAAAACGAGTTAGATAGATTGCTTCTTCTACAGCAGAATCCCCTCCGCCAACAACGATCAGACGTTTGTTGCGGAAAAAGGCGCCATCACAAACGGCACAATAAGAAACGCCCCGACCTGCAAAAGATTCTTCCCCAGGAACACCTAACTTACGATGGACACACCCTGTAGCCACAATGATAGTCTTAGCTTGATAGCTTTCCTCTTCTGTGATGACTTCTTTGTAATCGCCATGATCCTTAATATCTTGAACGATCCCATAAGCATTTTCTGTTCCAAATTTTGTTACACCATCATACATTTTCATGGCTAATTCTGGTCCCATAATGGATTCAAAACCTGGATAGTTTTCTACTTCAGCAGTATTGTTCATTTGTCCGCCAGGTGCACCCCGTTCGATCAAAAGAACTTTTAAGTTCGAACGCGAAGCATATAAGGCTGCGGTCATCCCAGCGGGACCCGCGCCGATAATTATTACATCATACATTCAGACATTCCTCCATTCGGCTTAACTTTACAACTCAAACAAGCTTCTGTCGATAAATCTGCTTACTATTTGTCAGCATTTTGTTTGATTGGCGAAAGCTCATTTACATAAAGAAAGAAGCGTGATCAAACATCCTCACACTTCCTTCTTTACGAATGAACGTTGTATCAGAGGCAGCTTCTGACACAATCTCTTTCAAAAATTATTGTTGATTTTTCATTTGTTGCATCATTTGACGAACTTTTTTCTCTGAAGGCTTTTGCCCCATTGACATCATCATTTGACGTAACATATCCTCGTTGATTGGAGGATTCTTTTTGAAATAGTCTTGCATATATTTACGGGCTAAGAAGAAACCGCCGACAGCACCTAATAGGGCCGCAATCACTGCGATTAATACTACAATTCCAGTTGATACCATTTTCACCGCTCCTTTCCTGACATTCTCATCCATTTTACTAAAAGATGGGCTAAAAGAAAAGCTGTTTTAATAAACTTCAATAACATCCTTCAAGCAACTGGTGTTGAGTCATTTATCACTGAGCGAAAATCAGTGAAAGCTGCAATCGTTCAATGACCATTTCTTACTGAGTACCAATAAATTCAAATTAATTATAAAAAAATGATGAAATTAGAATGAGAATGTGCTAAAATGCAAAACAATATCTTTCTCGCTGGTGGCTAAGTGAAGAGGTGTAACATGAGAGATTTTTTGAAATCTGTAAATCGAATCGTGGTTAAGATCGGGACTAGCTCGTTGATTCATCCAAATGGCAAAGTGAATTTGGATGGAATTGATCAACTGGCGTTTGTGTTAACCGATCTTCGCAACAAAGGCAAAGAAGTGATCCTCGTCTCTTCTGGCGCGATTGGCGTTGGCATGGACAAACTTAGAATTGCGGAGCGGCCAAAGGAAATTCCTGTGCAGCAAGCGGTGGCAGCTGTCGGACAATCGGAACTGATGCATATCTACAACCAACGCTTTTTAGGCTACAGTCAGCAAACGGCCCAAGTCTTATTGACAAGAGATGTCGTAGATTTTCCTGAGAGTCGCAGAAATGTAATCAATACATTGGAACAGTTAATGGCGATGGATATTCTTCCGATCATTAATGAAAACGATACGGTGGCCGTTGATGAAATGGATCATACGCGAAAATTTGGCGACAATGACGAATTGTCCGCCATCGTCGCTCAATTGATGAACGCAGATGTCTTGATCATGCTTAGTGATATCGACGGGTTTTATTCAGCGAATCCCTCAGAGGATAAGCAAGCGGTGCTTTACTCAACTGTTTCAACCATCAATCAAACATTGATGGATCAAGCTGGTGGCAATGGTAGTCGTTTTGGGACTGGTGGAATGATTAGCAAATTAAAAGCGGCCCAACGAATTTTAGACGCTAAAAGCGCGATGGTCTTAGCAAATGGAAAACCACCTAGAATCATTTTTGATATTTTGGCAGGCGTTGAAGTCGGAACATTATTTAAGGAGGGCCTCCATGAGTGAATTAATGAATCAATTAGGCCAGCAAGGCAAAAGAGCCGCCCGGCAATTAGCGCAATTAACAACCGCGGAAAAAAACGAGTATCTGTTCCAATTAGCCGCTGATTTGGAAACGGCAACGGCGAGCATTTTGCAAGCCAATCAGCAAGATTTGGATCAGGCAACTGCCAACGGCATCCCTGAACCAATGATCGATCGGATGCGCTTGACGGAAAATCGGATCAAAGAAATGGCCGCGGGTGTGCGGCAAGTCGCCGGACTGCCAGATCCCATCGGTAACGTGGAAAAAATGTGGCAGACCGAGGATCAATTAATGGTTGGACGCCAAGCCGTACCTTTAGGTGTGATTGGCATTATTTTTGAATCCCGCCCAAATGTCACGACGGATGCCGCAAGCTTATGCTTCAAATCAGGTAACGCAGTCATTTTACGAGGAGGCAAAGAAGCCTTTTACTCCAACCAAGCGTTGGTGAATTTGATGCAGCAAACCTTGAAAAATAGAAAATTAGATACTGGCATGATTCAATTTGTCAGCGATACCGCCCACGAAATCGCCAGTGATATGATGCGCTTGACGGAATATCTTGACGTATTGATCCCTCGAGGTGGGGCTGGCTTGATCCAACGAGTCAAAAACAGTGCCACCGTTCCGGTAATTGAAACCGGCACAGGCAACAATCATGTCTACGTTGATAGCTATGCCCAATTAGAAATGGCCAAAGAAATCGTCGTCAATGCCAAAGCCCAACGTCCTTCTGTCTGCAACGCGATTGAAACTTTGTTGGTTCATGAAGACATCGCTCCTCAATTTTTACCGCTTATTGAACAGGCGCTGACTGAAAAATCAGTTGAACTGCGAGCAGATCAACAGGCCTTGAATGATTTGGAAACAGCTACTTTAGCAAGTGAAGCCGATTGGTCTACCGAATTTTTAGATTATATTCTGGCGGTCAAAGTCGTTGCTTCCATTGATGAAGCAATCGAGCATATTAATCGCTACAATTCAAAGCACTCTGAAGCGATCATCACAGATAATTATCAAAATGGTCAGCGTTTCTTGAAAGAAGTCGATGCGGCGGCGGTTTATATCAATGCCTCCACTCGCTTTACCGACGGCTTCAAATTTGGTTTTGGGGCTGAGATCGGAATCTCGACGCAAAAACTCCACGCTCGCGGTCCGATGGGTCTAGAGCATTTGACTTCTATGAAATACATCGTTTATGGAAATGGCCAAATTCGCGAATAAAAAAATACCCGCCTTACGGTTAGACCTCCAATAAATACTTTTGGGGTCTGATTGCAAGGCGGTTTTTTTATTGTCCTTGAATTTTTTCCAATAAATCTGGATCGAAGATTTGCGATTTCAGCATCGCAATTTCAAAGCCGTAAGGCGCTTTTTGATTTTTCTTATCTTCCCCTACATAAGGGGTCTCTAAAATTTTTGGCAGCTCTTTTAATTGCTCATGATGAGCAATGTAATTCAGCGCATCAAAACCAATCGTCCCAAAACCAATATTGGCGTGACGGTCTTTGTGAGAGCCTTGTGGATTTTTTGAATCATTCAAGTGAATGACCTTCAAACGATCCAAGCCGATGACTTTATCAAACTCCTCCAGCACGCCGTCAAAGTCTTCTTTGACATTGTAGCCAGCATCATTCGTGTGACACGTATCAAAGGTCACGGAAAGTTTTTCATTCAAGCTGACCCCGTCGATGATGTAGGCTAGTTCTTCAAAGCTTTTGCCTAGCTCCGTCCCTTTTCCAGCCATCGTTTCTAAGGCGATTTGAGCTCGGTGTTCTTTGGTTAAGACTTCATTCAAGCCTTTGATGATTTGATCCAGCCCAGCCTTTTCGCCAGCGCCAACGTGCGCGCCAGGATGCAAAGTGATTTGCATCGCGCCTAAAGCTTCGGCCCGCATGATTTCATCTCGTAAAAATTGGACCGCAAAAGGAAACATCTCTGGTTTTTTAGTATTGCCTAAATTAATAATATACGGCGCGTGCATCACGATATTGGATAATCCGTGCTCCGCCATAAAGGTTTCTCCCGCTGGAATATTCATTTCATCGACAGCTTTGCGGCGGGTATTTTGCGGCGCGCCGCTATAGATCATAAAGGTCGAAGCCTGGTAGCTTGCTGCCTCCTGAGCCGCTCCTAGAAGCATTTCTTTGCCTTTCATACTTACATGAGAACCAATTAACATAATTACCTCCTATTTTTTATAAAAATAATAATAAACTCGTCATTAATGCTAGGCTGATCAGAAAGCTGAGTGAGGACGTGAAGCCAACTACTTCGGCTCGCATGCCCGCCGCCACACTATTGATCACGCCAAAAGTTGTAATCGGTCCAACTGAAACGAGACATAAAACGATTTTGATCATGGACGGCAATGGCAATAATAAAAACGATAGACCTAATAATAAACCAGCACCATATTTAATTGCCAAAATACGTCCAACTAATACCAAATCCTTCCGCGGCAAGCGTAACTCCAAAAATAACCCAATCATAAACATCGACAGAAAGGTATTGGCGTTTGCGATCGGCTGTGCCAGTTGAAAAAAAGCAGCCGGCAACTCAACATCCAGCATGCGCAAAAACAGCATGATCAAATAGCACAGAAATGGCACCGAATGACCTAGCCGGCTTAAAACCTTTTTCGTGCTGGGCCGTTCTTCATTACTACCGGTCAACCCCTCAATCACGACATTCGATCCGCCAGCCAGCATGATGCTGTTTCCGATATCAAAAAAAGATAAAATCGGAATCGCCTGGGGCATGAAGCTTTGCACAAAGGGAATCGCAAAATTTCCGATATTATACCCAGAAACGCCATACATTAAAAATTCTTGTTCTTCGCGTTCCTGTTTTTTAGACAGAACATGACCAATCAAAATCACGACTACGTTTAAGATCACCCCTGCGACAATCAACAATAGCAGTTGATTTTTTACTTCTAGCGCTTGTAGATTCACGATGATCGCCGCCGGCAAGGTTACATTCACTACGATTTTGGAAATGATCGAACCATCGGCCTTCCTCAATACATTGAAACGTTTCGTCAGATAGCCTATCAAGATAATAACAAATAATCCCAATGAGTTTAATAATACTGCTCCCAAATAAATCCCTCACTTTAAGCACTAAACCGTTTTCTTCTTAAACAAAAGAAAGAGGATTGCGCCAACTCCGTGGTGCAATCCTACTTAATCTTCACACTAAAACTGTAAAACAAAATATTTTTTCTTGCCGCGACGGACTACGATGTATTCATCAGCCAATTTGTCTTGGTTGCTTAACGTGTAAGTCACGTCCTGGACCCGATCGCCATTGATGTAGATCGCGCCGTTCGTAATATCTTCACGGGCTTGTCGTTTGGATTTTTCGATCTCCGCCGTCAGTAAGATTTCGACTAGATTCAAATCATCTTCGGCTTGCACTTGGTAACTTGGTACATTTCTGAAGCCTTGTTTGATTTCTTCAGCATTTAATTGTTTCACTTCTCCACTGAATAAAGCTGCTGAAATATTGACCGCTTGTTCATAGGCTTCCGCGCCATGAACCAAGGTGGTCACTGCTTTGGCCAATGCTTTTTGGGCTGCTCGTTGTTCTGGAGCTGCGATAAATTCTTTTTCGATTGCCGCGATCTCATCCAAGCTCAAGAAAGTAAAGTATTTCAAGAATTTGATTGCATCGCGATCATCCGTATTGATCCAAAATTGATAGAATTCGTAAGGCGTTGTTTTTTCAGGGTCCAACCAAACGGCATTGCCTTCAGTTTTCCCAAATTTCGTTCCGTCAGCTTTGGTAATCAATGGCATCGTCAAACCAAAAGCCTGCTTGCCTGCTTCACGGCGAATCAATTCGATTCCAGACGTGATGTTCCCCCACTGATCGCTACCACCTAATTGCAACAAACAGCCGTAGCGTTTGTTCAATTCATAGAAATCATAAGCTTGCAGTAATTGATAAGCGAACTCAGTGTAAGAAATGCCTGATTCGATCCGGCGTTTGACACTTTCCTTACTCATCATGTAGTTGATGGTAAAGTTTTTACCAACATCTCGCAAGAAGTCGATCATTTTTAACTCGCCTAACCACTCGTAGTTATTCGCGACGATCGCTGGGTTTTCTTTATTTTCAAAGTCAATGATTCCTGAAAGCTGATTTTTGATACTTTGTGACCAGCTTTTTACGGTATCTAAGGTGTTTAATTGACGCTCCGCATCTTTAAATGAAGGATCGCCGATCATTCCGGTTCCCCCGCCGACTAGTGCAATCGGCACATGACCATTTTGTTGGAAGCGACGCAAGGTTAAAATCGGCAATAAATGACCGATATGCAAGCTGTCTGCAGTCGGGTCGAAGCCGATATATAATTTAACAGACTCTTCATTTAATTGTTTTTTTAGGGCTTCTTCGTCTGTTACTTGAAAAATCAAGCCGCGGTCTTTTAGTTCTTGAAAAAAGTCTGAACGCATTTTTTTCCTCCTTATTATCATTACCAAAAATTTGATTTTCATCGTTGGTGAGACTCATCAAACAGCAACGATTTATACTTTCCCATATTAACCGAAAAAATAAGGAAATAAAAGCCATTCGCTAGATTTCTTTGAAGTTCTCTTCCATTAAAAATGACCTTGAAAGAAATTTTCTTCCTCGATATAAATAAGCTTTGTTTTATATTAGTTAACAATTACTTGAAGTTTTCATTACAAACATTGCATCCGCTTGTTAATAGAAGCAAAACTTTGCTATAATTCAACAGATAATTAAAATGTAGAATTTAATGAGGTGAACTTTTTGGCTCACAAGAAAAAAATGAATAGGCAGTCGAAAAAGAGCAGTAAAGGCAAATCAAGAACTTCTATGGGGGGACCTTTTGCTCTAAATGTTTCACTGCGAGTGGTCAAGTCATTGTTGCTTGGCTTTGTCGTAGTGCTCTTTCTAGGCGGGATGCTCGCTTTAGGAGTCGGCGCCGGTTATTTTGCCCATCTTGTAGAAGGGACTCCAACGCCAACCAAATCAGAAATGAAGCAAAAAGTTGGTGATATCGCAGAATCTTCCAAACTGCTTTATGCCGATAATCAAGAATTGGCGACGATTCAGGCAGATCCTATCCGCGAAAAAATCAACGCTGATGAAATCTCACCATGGGTCAAAAAAGCGTTAGTTGCAACGGAAGACGAAAATTTTTATGAACATCCTGGGGTCGTTCCAAAAGCAGTTGTGCGGGCCTTATTAGGTGAAGTAATTGGTTTTGGTGCAGGTTCAGGCGGATCAACGTTAACGCAGCAGTTAATCAAACAGCAAGTGTTGACGAATGAGACCTCCTTTAAACGAAAAGCCAATGAGATCGTTCTAGCTCTTGATGTTGAAAAATATTTAAGCAAAGACGAAATCTTAACTGCCTATTTAAACGTCTCACCTTTTGGTCGAAATAATAAAGGGCAAAACATTGCCGGTGTCGAAGAAGCAGCGATTGGTATCTTCGGTGTTCACGCCAAAGATTTGAACTTGCCACAATCAGCTTTCATCGCCGGTTTGCCACAAAGTCCGATTGTTTATAGCCCCTATACCAACACTGGTGATCTGAAGCAAGATTATTCATTAGGGATGGATCGCAAGAACGATGTCTTGTTTAACATGTATCGTGAACAAGTGATTTCTAAAAAAGAATATGATGACGCCAAAAACTATGATTTAGCTAAAGATTTCCAAGCTCGTCAAGATGTTGAAGTTCAGCAGCATGGCTTCTTGTATTACACCATTTATAACGAAGCTATCAGCATCGTTGCGAAACAACAAGCCAAAGAAGATGGTATTAGCGATGCGGACTATGCTAAAACAGAAGTCAGCACCCGCTACATTGAGCAAGCGAAAGTAAAAATGCAAAATCAAGGTTTAATCGTTCATTCAACGATTGATAAAAATATCTATGACGCGATGCAATTAGGTGTTGCCCAATATGGCCAAAATTTGGATGATGGTTCAGGTACGACAGTCGAAACGGGTTCCGTCTTAATGGATAATAAAACTGGCCGCATCTATGGTTTTGTCGGTAGTCGTGATTATTCATCTAACCAAAATAACCATGCCTTTGATACGGCTCGACAAGCCGGATCATCTATTAAACCGGTCTTAGTTTATGGACCTGCGATTGATCAAGGCTTGCTTGGCAGCGAATCCCGGATTGCCGATTTCCCAATGAAATATCAACACGGCGAAGATGCTGGTAAAGCACTAGAAAATGCGGAGAATAAAGGGTCGAAAACCTTCCAAACAACTCGTGATGCAATCGCTCAATCAACCAATATTCCAGCTTATCATGTCTACCAAGACATGTTGGCTAAAAAAGGCTCAGATCAATTTGCCTACGATAATTATTTAAAGAAAATGAACTATCCTGCCTCTCATGACTGGGGCGTCGAAGCGGCACCGTTAGGAACCACTAACGTTTCTACTTTGACCGAGGTAAACGGCTTCCAAACCTTAGCCAATGACGGAGTCTATCAACAAGGCTACTTGATCGACTCCATTACTGATAGTACTGGTAAAGAAGTTTACAAGCATGCTAACGCACCAGTTCAAGTCTTTTCTAAAGCAACTGCTTCTATTATGAATGATTTGATGCGCAGTGTTATCGATGAACAGCGAACAACGCCCTTCAAGCCAATCTTAAGTGGTATTAATTATCCATTAAGTACAGCTGACTGGGTTGGTAAGACTGGTACCACCGATAACTACTCGGATAATTGGCTGATCGTATCCACACCTTCGATTACTTTAGGATCGTGGACTGGTCGGGACGACAATAAACCAATGGCAGATGGCGCGGGAAATCGAACGGCCACTTACATGGCTTATCTAGCTGATCGGATTTATCAAGTAAACCCGACGATTTTCGCGGAAAGTGAAAAATTCGAATTGTCTGATGATGTAAATCAAGTAAAAGTTTCAAGCTTTACTGGACTAAAACCAGGCAAAGTTAGTCAAAATGGAACAACTTATCAAGTACCTGGCGGCGAAACAACGTCACTTTGGGCAAAAGACGGCCCAGCAGAGAATAAATACGATTTCGGCATCGGTGGCAACGACGACGAATATAAAACGTATTGGAATACCCGCAACAAAACAGCCGCCAAAGCTAAAGAAGATAAAACCGATGATTAACAGCTGTAGGAGCTGGGACATTAATTTGTCTCAGCTCCTATTTCCGTATAAACGGTGTGACAGAAGTAGCTTCTTCGAAAATAAGCCGAAATTTCACAAAAATTTGAGGAGCAATTTTCGGAAATTCCTTCTTATTTCTTGAAGCTGAACACTTCTGTCCCAACCTCTTTTTTTAAGGTTGTTCCTATTCAAAGTTTTTGGTATTCTACCGAAAGATAAAGAATTAATAGGAGGAAGAAAAAATGACATTTGAAGCGATTTTACCTGAATTGAAAAGAGGCAAAAAAATTATTCGTGAAGGATGGGGTGGCTTTGAATTATATGTGACCCTTGTTGAAGGGGAAGTTTTTGACAATGCGCCAGTCACACCCTATTTTTTGATCAAAACTGCTGATGAAGGCTTTTCAAGCTTTGCGCCCACCGTCTGCGACATTTTAGCTGAAGACTGGAAAATCGTCGAATGATGACCTTCGATTTCACCAATCAGATCGTTTTCGTAACAGGTGCTGCCTCGGGCATCGGCGCAGCCCAAGTACGAGCTTTTCTAACTGCTGGTGCTCACGTTTTTGGCTTTGATAAGCAAGTGGGAGAAATGCCGCAATTACAGAAAGAATTTACTGACACGTTTGCTTTTTTTATTGGGGATATCCGAGACGAAAACCAATTACGCCAAGGAATAACAGCTTGTCACGAAGTATTTGCTTCCGTCGATATTTTATTGAATACTGCCGGTGTGCTAGATGATTATTTGCCGCTGGCGGAGACGACTACTGAGCTTTGGGAACGCATTTTAGACATCAATATTAAAGGAATGTTCAGCCTAACAAAGCTTTTGCTGCCAGAGCTTTTAGCAAACAAAGGAACTGTCATCAATATGGCTTCCATTGCGGGACTTGTTGCCGGTGGTGGTGGAATCGCCTATACCACTAGTAAACACGCTATCATCGGTTTCACAAAGCAACTGGCCCTTGATTACGCCGCAAAAGAACTCCACGTCAACGCCATCGCACCTGGGGCGATCGACACGCCGATGAACCAAGCAGATTTTGCTGGTGATGGACAAATGGCAAAATGGGTGGCTGAAGAAACACCGGTCAAACGCTGGGCCGCTCCCGCAGAAGTAGCCTATGCGACTTTATTTTTAGCCAGCGATGAAGCACGTTACATGCAAGGAAATATTTTGCCTATCGACGGCGGCTGGTTGTTAAAATAGCTTGCAAATTTTTTCAGATCGTTTAAGATAATGGTTAGCGTATATGCGCACTGCGACACTTCAAATCCTTTGGTCGCAGTTATTAACAAGACCCTGTCTTGTAAAGGAGAAATGACAAATGAATCTTGAAAAAAGTTCAGCCCAGCGTTGGACGACTACTGACACGGCAAAAATGGCCGTTGTAACAGGACTCTATGTTGCTGTTACCCTCGTTTTATCCGTCGTAAGTTTTGGCGCGATCCAATTCCGACTAGCGGAAATGTTCAACTACCTGCCGCTATTCAATCGACGGTACACAATTTCTGTCACACTAGGCGTCGCAATCGCCAATCTCGCGTCACCATTAGGAATCGTCGATGTCTTGCTAGGCAGCTTTTCGACTTGGATCGTCCTGTTGGTTTGTCGCCGAGTAACGCAAAATATTCCTAGTCCCAAGCTTAAAATGATCGTTACCGCTTTGGTCTTTGCCTTCTCCATGTTTACTGTGGCCGGCCAACTGAGCTTCTTTTATCAAGCGCCCTTTTTCTTTAATTGGCTAGTCATCGGCTTAGGCGAATTACTTTCGATGTCATTAGGCGGTGCCCTGATTTATTTAATCAGCCAACGAGTGAATTTAACGAAATAAAAACAAGACGCGTGAGCTGAGGGGCCCACGCGTCTTTTTTATTTTTGTTTAGTCACAATAAATTGCGATTGATTGATACGGTTTTAGTTTAATATCTTTGTCTATTACTTCATCCTCATAGTTGTTAATCAAAACCTTCCCCGTTAAAAATTCGTCAGGAATTTCGATCGTCGTCTCTTGTGGGAAAAAGTTATTGACCACTAACAACGACTGCTCACCCAAGCGACGAAGATAGCCATAAATTTGTGGATGATCCGGCAGAAAGGCTTCATAGCTTCCTTCCGCGATCAACGGATAGTCTTTACGCAAACGAATCAGTTTTTGATAGTAGCTGAAGATGGAGCCTTCTTGCAATTCCTTCGCAACATTGATTTCATTCGCCGTTTTCCCTACGGATAACCAGGGAGTTACGGTTGAAAAGCCGCTATATTTTTCACTATCCCACTGCATCGGTGTGCGAGAATTATCACGTGATTTGGCTTTGACGATCTCAAAAGCTTCTACTTCATTTTTCCCAGCGTCTAACATTTCCTGATACGCATTTAAACTTTCCACATCAACATACTGATCCATCGAAGTGAAGTCGGGATCGACCATGCCGATCTCTTCCCCCATATAAATGTATGGCGTGCCACGATTCAAATGGATCGCGCTAGCTAGCATTTTGGCACCCTCCACGCGATAGTTATCCACATCAACAAAACGATTCAAAGCACGAGGTTGGTCATGATTATTCCAGAAAAGCGCGTTCCAGCCATTCTCTTCACTCATTTGCGTTCCCCAAGTATGAAACAATTCTTTCAATCTTGCGAAATCAAAAGGCATCCGAGTCCATTTTTTCCCGTCTACATAGTCAACCTTTAAATGGTGGAAATTAAAGGTCATATTCAACTCGTGTCGCTCAGGCTTCGTATACAAAATACACTCTGCAATCGAGGTAGCACTCATTTCCCCAACGGTAATAATTTCTGAATCAACACCATAAGTCGCTTGATTCAAGTCATGCAGATATTCATGATTAATGGGGCGATCGGTATAAGCCGGCTTGCCATCATTTTCAGCACAATCCTTTAATTCTTCATCCTTACCGATCAAATTAATGACATCAAAGCGGAAGCCTTTGACTCCTTTGTCCATCCAGAAACGTACGACTTCATACAGTTCTTCTCGCAGATCAGGATTGCGCCAATTTAAATCGGCTTGCGTCTTGTCAAACAGGTGCAAGTAATATTTACCTGTATCGCCAAAGGGAGCCCAAGCATTACCACCAAATTTTGAAACCCAATCCGTTGGCTGATCTCGCAGAATAAAATAGTCTTGATACTTCTTTTCACCTGCTAGTGCTTTTTGAAACCAGACGTGCTCTGTGGATACATGATTCAATACCATGTCGAACATGATATCAATTTTTAGTTCCTGAGCGGCGGATATCAAATCTTCCAATCCTTCCATCGAACCAAACAAAGGATTGACTGACTTATAATCGGAAATGTCATAGCCGTTATCTTTTTGCGGACTGACATAAACTGGATTCAGCCAAATCATATCTACACCTAATTGTTGCAGATAAGGAAGTTTTTGTTTGATCCCAGCTAAGTCTCCCACACCGTCTTGGTTGGTATCCAAAAAAGATTTGGGATAGATTTGATAGATTACTTTCTCTTTAAAACTCATGTTAATGCCTCCAGCTTTATAATTCAGTTGCGATTAGAATTTTTTCATCGCTTGTAACAGGTGCTTCTTCAATCAGCGAATCGACTTGGAAATCAGTAGAGTTCGTTACGATGATTGGTGTTTGAACTTCATAACCAGCTGCTTTGATTGCCTCTACATCAAATTCCATTAACAGCTGACCTTTTTTGACACTGTCCCCTTGCTGAACATGACTAGTAAAATATTTCCCATCAAGTTGGACCGTGTCGATTCCAATATGGATCAACACTTCGGTTCCAGCTGTACTGATCAATCCAATCGCATGTTTTGTTGGGAACAATAAACTAATTTGACCGTCAAATGGAGCGACTAATTTTCCTTCACTCGGATCAATCACAACGCCTTGACCCATCATTCCTTCCGCGAAAACGGGATCTTTAGCACTACTCAATGGGTGCAGCATGCCAGCAATCGGCGCAAATAATTCGACAATTGCACCTGATTTTTTCGGTGTATCGTTACCTAGCGTTGGAACATTGGCTTCTTCCTCTCGATCCAATTTATTGAACAATCCGATACGACGGAAGGTCAAAGTTAATAGGAATGGTACCGCGATAGCGATAATCATGCCAATGGCGAAGATTAAATAATCTTGCGGACGAATCGCTAGGATACCCGGCAATCCGCCGACACCAATCGATAATGCCCGAACTTTGAACAACGTAATGAACAAGCCGGCAATTCCACTACCGATCATCGCCGCGATAAATGGATACGTATATTTTAAGTTAATCCCAAACATCGCCGGCTCAGTGACACCTAACCAAGCAGAGATTACAGATGGAATCGAAACTTGTTCTTCTTTTTTATTACCACGGTGAGCAAAAACTACGGCTAAAACAGCCGCACCTTGTGCGATATTTGATAAACAAATCATCGGCCACAGATTTGTTGAGCCGAAGTCAGCAATTAGTTGCGAGTCAATAGCTAAAGTGGTGTGATGCAACCCTGTAATAACCAGCGGTGAGTACAACGCTCCAAAGATACCACCGAACAACCAACTAAAGCTGGACGTTAAACCGGCATTTACAACAGCGGAGATTGCGGTTCCAATTTTCCAACCAATTGGCCCTAAAATAATGTGAGCGGCTAAAATCGTTGGGATCAAAGAGAAGAATGGGACGAAAATCATAGAGATTGCTTCTGGAATATGTTTCCGGAAGAAACGTTCTAAATAAACTAATAGAAAACCTGCTAACATCGCTGGAATCACTTGGGCTTGATAACCGATTTTATCAACGGTGAAAAAGCCGAAATCCCAAGTCCAATTTTTCGCGATTTCTGCGGCAGTCGTGCCATTTACAGCATAAGCATTCAACAGTTGTGGGGAAACTAACGTGATCCCTAGAACAATTCCTAAAATTTCGGTGGCGCCCATCTTACGCGCAATGCTCCATGTGATGCCCACTGGTAAGAAATGGAAGATCGCTTCACCAGGCAGCCACAAGAAACCATTCACACCGTTCCAAAAAGTGGAAGCCTCAACAATCGTTTGACCGTCTAACCAACCCATTGGCACTGCTTCTAAAATATTACGAAATCCTAAAATCAAACCGCCGACAATAATTGCTGGTAATAATGGGGTAAAAATTTCTGCTAATACGGTAATGGCGCGTTGGACTGGATTTTGATTTTGCTTCGCTGCGGATTTTGCTGCTTCCTTCGAAACACCTTCGATCCCGGCTTTTGCAATAAATTCATTGTAAAAAACGGCAACATCATTGCCGATAATGACTTGGAACTGTCCGGCGTTGGTGAACATTCCTTTGACGCTTGGAATATCGTCGATTCGATCTTCATCCGCTTTCTTTGGGTCATTCAAGACAAAGCGCATCCTAGTGGCACAATGAGTCACTGCGGAAATATTTTTCTTGCCGCCAATCGCGGTTAATAATTCCTGGGTGTCCTTTTCATATTTTCCCATCTTTTTTCCCTCCGTTGTTTAACTTGTATGGATAAGTTCGGTTGCTATCTTTACTATAAAGGTAATCAAGCTTTTTGTAAATCGCTTACATTTTTGTTAAATGTTTTTTTATTAGAATAATTTAATTTTAAACAATGATAACAGATTTTATAAAAGAAATATTTGTATTGATATTACCCACCTGTCGGCAAACTACCCAACAGGTTTTATATAAAATAAGAATTCTCTCATTTTTATTTTCAATCTCAGTCGGAAAGCGTTTTACTTTTGATTTTTTCCTTTGTATACTTGGAATACTGATACGGACAAGTTGGAAAAGTCGATTTTTTTCTTTCACTTATTCGCAAAATTAAGTAGGAGGTTGGAATGAAAAATTACGAAGTCATCTATCAGACGATTGAACGAGGAATTTTAAAAGGGATCTATGAGGCGGATTCCTATTTACCTAGTGAAAATAAATTGCGTCAAACCTATCATGTCTCCCGCGACACAATTCGTAAAGCCTTATCTCTTTTAATGGCCAACGGCTATATTCAAAAAATCCAAGGTAAAGGCTCACTTGTTTTGAAGCGAGAGCAATTGCGATTCCCTGTTTCTGGTCTGACCAGCTATAAAGAACTGCAAAATTCCTATGGCTACGAGAGCCGCACTGAAGTGGTTAGCTTAAAAAAAATTACGATTGATGAAAACGCCACACGCGTGACTGGCTTCGAAGCCGGCGTCGTTTGTTGGGAATTGATTCGCACCCGAGCGATCGACCAGAAGAAGGTCATTCTTGATAAGGATCTACTTTCAACCGCGATTGTCCCAGAGCTGGATACCGAGATCGCCAAAGATTCTATCTATCGCTATTTCGAGGATCAATTACACTTGAATATTTCTTTTGCAGAAAAAGAAATCACGATCGACTCATTGACTGAAGAAGATCGCGATTTATTAGATTTGAATCAACAAGATATTAATATCGTCAGCGTCAAAAGCCGAGTCTTTACTAGTGATGCCCGTCAATTTCAATATACTGAAAGTCGTCATCAAGTCGATAAATTTCGCTTCTTTGATTTTGCCCGCCGTCACCCATCGACTATGTAAAAAGAGGCCGTGACAGAAATGTTCGGCTTATTTCCGAAGAAGCTGCTTCTGAAACACCATTTATTCCTAAAAAGAACCTGTGACAGTAACTTTGTCACAGGTTCTGCTTTTTTATTTTGTTGAACCTTTTTCAAAAATACCATGTGGTAGTTCGATGGTTTTTTGTTCGATCTCTTCTTTGTTCATCATCTTAGTTAGCAGACGCATTGCCACCGCACCGATATCATATAACGGTTGTGTCACACTGCTTAGACGAGGACGAGCTACTTCTGTTAGCAATGAATCATTGCTTGTAATGATCTCGAAGTCTTCAGGAACTTTGATGCCTTTATCGATTAAGCCGTCTAATAAGCCGATTGCTAATTCATCGTCGGTTACATACGCTGCTGTTGCACCGCTGTTTAAGATACGATCAGTTAAAGCCAAGCCTTCTTTAAAATTGTAAGGTGCTTCAAAAATCAAACCTTCGCTATAGTCCAAACCATTGTCTTTCAAGGCTTCCTTATAACCGCCCATACGTGCTTGTCCATTGATTGGATCAATCAAGGCTCCACTGATGAAAGCAATTTTTTTGTTGCCGTGTTTTGCTAATAGATCAATTGATTCCTTCGTTGCTGCTGCATAATCAATGTTGACACTGCCAACTTGTTCATCGGGATCAATTGAACCTGCTAAAACGATCGGTGTTTTTGAACGAGAAAATTCTGCACGAATCTCATCAGTAATACGATGACCCATGAAGATTACGCCATCTACTTGCTTCGCTAACAAATTATTTAATACATTCACTTCTTTTTGCGCTTCGCCGTCAGAGTTGGCTAAGATAATGTTGTATTTGTACATTGTAGCGATATCATCGATCCCACGAGCCAATGATGCAAAGAACATGTTGCTGACATCTGGGATAATAACCCCAACCGTCGTTGTCTTTTTACTTGCCAAACCACGAGCGACTGCATTAGGACGATAATCTAAGCGTTCAATAACTTCTAACACCTTTTTGCGTGTTGTTGGTTTTACATTTGGGTTGCCGTTGACCACACGAGAAACGGTTGCCATTGAAACATTTGCTTCACGGGCAACATCATAAATCGTAATTGTTTGTTTTTCCATGGATATACTCCTTTGAATTTGTTTTCAGAAAATATCATTTACATTTCTAAAAGATAATAGCACGTTGTTTCACGTATTGCAACCGTTTTACACTTTTTTTCTTAAATATCTGTAAGCGTTTTATTAGAATCATTTTCCATTAAACTTTAGTAGTGTTACAATTATTATATTGCTAAATGAAAGAAGGATGTTTAATGAACCACGAAAAAGTTTTAGAACTGCGTAAATGGATGGAAAAAAACAATGTAGATTTGGCTTATATTTCTGATGCTAGCCACATTTGCTACTTCTCCGGTTTCGATAGTAATCCGATGGAACGGGTCTTAGCTTTGTTCATTCCAATCGAAAAAGATCCATTTCTTTTTGCTCCCGGCTTAGAAGTCGAAGATGCCAAGGCAAGCAGCTTCGAGTATGATGTCGTAGGCTACTTAGATAGCCAAGATCCTTTTGCGTTAATCGTAGAAGAAATCAAAAAACGTTATGGTGCTCCTAAAAAAATGGCACTAGAAAAAAATCAATTAGTCTTAGATCGTTACTTGCGTTTAAACGAAGCCTTTCCGGCAACTGATCTTTCAGCTGACTTAACTCCGTTAGTCCAAGAGTTACAATTGTATAAGACTGAGGAAGAATGTCAACGCTTGATTGAAGCTGGTTCAACTGCCGATTTAGCTTTTGAGATTGGTTTCAGACATGTCAAACCAGGTGTGACTGAAGAAGAAATCGTGGCAGAGATCGAATATGAACTAAAGAAAAAAGGCATCAAAGAAATGTCTTTCCCAACCGAAGTATTGGCTGGACCAAATGCGGCTAGTCCACATGGTACTCCAGGAAAAAATACCTGCAAAGAAAATGAATTAGTATTATTTGACCTAGGAACGATCGTTAACGGGTATTGCAGTGATGCGACACGAACTGTCGCTTGTGGCAAACCAACCGATCATCAAAAAGATATTTATAACATTGTTTTAGAAGCCCAATTAAAAGCGCAAGAAGCTGTAAAACCCGGAGTAACTGCTGGGCAACTCGACAAAATCGCTCGTGATGTGATCGAAAGTCACGGCTACGGTGAATATTTCAATCATCGGCTTGGCCATGGCATCGGTACTACAATTCATGAATATCCGCAAATCGTTGGTGGCAATGACTTGGAGATCAAGGAAGGTATGTGCTTCTCAATCGAACCAGGAATCTATCTGCCAAATGATGTTGGTGTTCGTGTGGAAGACTGCATCTTTGTAACGAAAGACGGCTGTGTACCATTTACGAAGACTTCAAAAGACTTAATTATTCTATAAAAAAAATGGCTCTCGCAATCGAGAGCCATTTTTTTATTCAGGATTATTTTTTTCAACTTCTTCTTTTAATTCTTCTTTAACTTCAGAAAAGTCGGTCTGATTCATTTCTTTGGCTTTATCTGCTAACGCTTCGGCTCCCTCTGAGACCGTTTCAGCAGCTTCTTCTTTGCTTTCTTTTGCATCGATGATAATATCATCTGATGCTTCTTCAGCAACGTCCTTCGCGTCATTAGCTGCTTTACGGAAACGATCGGATAAATCCGAGCTTTGACGTTTCAAATCTTCTAACGTATCAGAAGTGATGTCATCCATTTCATCGGCTGAATCACTGACTTTATCTTTGACGTTAGCTGCCAAATCACTCGCTTGCCCGCCTAAATCAGAAGCACGATCTTTCACGATTGAGCCCATCTCATTCGTCTTGGTAACAAAATCATCCGTGTAATCCGAAGCTAAGTCTAACCAATCATCTGCTTTCTTCGCTAAATCATCACGCATTTCTTTTCCTGATTTTGGTGCTAATAATAATGCTACGACCGCTGCTGCTGTTCCGCCAATCAAAGCACCGGTTAAAAATTTTCCGCGTTTTGCCATTCCTATCCCTCCGTTTTAGTGGTAGATTTACGATGTCTAAAGAATTTCAACGTAGTTTCTCCTACTTTACCAGCCACACCGGCCTTCGCTGCGCTCTTTCCAACGCCGCCAACTTTACCAGCGAGGTTTCGACTCGTTGTATTCAGATCAGAAACACTCTGACTCAAGTCCGCCACTGCTGTAAACAATGGATCGATTGTTTCCACTTTACCATTAATATCATTCAACAAGTGGTTACCCTTTACTAATAAGCCTTCTACTTGTTGCATCAGCAAATCGACATCTTTAGTGAGAACATCGATCGTTGTATTCGCCTCAGTCACCGTTGTTTCAACCTTTCCAACGGTTTTAGAAACTTGGCTCAAGACCCGAACTAAAAAGATTACCAGTACAACAAATGCAAGTGCCGCAATAATTGCCGCTATGCCGCCTAAACTCATTTAATCGCCCCTCTCTTTTTCACTTATTATGCTAACTTAAATTATACCATTCTCATGGATTTTAATGAAAGAGAAAGAATTACAATCAAATAAGAAAAAGAAAAAGTATCTCAATTAACATACTTGAGATACTTTTTCTAAATTCTGTACAATACCCTGATAAAAAATTTCTAAATCACTGATCAGCTCCGCTTCAACATAAGGCTGACCATTAAGACGATCGACTTGTCCGCAAAAATAATTAGTCATAATCCGTTCGATTTGTTCGATCTCTTCATTATTCAGCGGCCAATCAACAAAAATTCGTTTGAAGGCAGACTGCAAAAAATGAGAAATATTTTTTTCGTACAATTCTAAATAGTCATTATTATAAAAGGCTGTAAAAAAGACAGACTGCTCATTGGCATAATTCATCCACGTTTTCCCTAACTCTAAAAACGCCCCCATTTTGGCACGCCCCATTAAAGAATCCATCAGCTCTTCACGAAACTGCTGCATAGCTTGGTGAATGACTGCCTGCCGTAATTCTGTTACGCTACCTGTATGCGTATATAAAGAAGGCGATTTTACATCTAAACGTTCCGCAATTTTATTTAATCTCAGACCATTGATACCAGATTCGCAGACTAACTCCATCGCACATTGTATGACGATTTCTCTATTTAATCGAGTGGTTCTCATTGCATCTCCTTTCTAGTTATTCATTCCAATTTTTATTATATAACAAAATAAAAAATATTTTTTATTTGATTTTTTGATAATTATCATTCGAAAACATAATAATAAATCGATTTAAAATAACAGCTAAAATAAAAAACGCAGAATCACTTCTGCGTTTTTGGTGTTACTTTTTTGGTTTGTTATCACCACTTAATTCTTTCCCTAAAGCAATGATGTAATCGTGTAATTTATCTTTAATCTCTGGATGCTTCAAGCCGTATTCGATGCTAGTGGTCATGAAACCAAATTTATCGCCGACGTCAAACCGTTTGCCGGTAAATTCTTGGGCAAAGACGCGTTGGGTTTTGTTTAGCGTATCGATTGCATCGGTCAATTGGATCTCATTGCCTGCACCAGGTTTTTGCGTCGCCAAGACATCAAAAATTTCAGGTGTTAATAAATAGCGGCCAATGATCGCCAAATTACTTGGCGCTTCTTCTGGTTTTGGTTTTTCAACAAAGTTTTTCACATTGAACAAGCCTTTAGAAACCTCTTCACCAGGATTAATAATTCCGTATTTTGAAGTTTCAGCTTCAGGTACACGCATCACTGCAATCGTTGAAGCATGGGTTTGCTCATAGTCATTCATTAATTGTTTTGTTAATGGCACATGATCCTCCATCAAATCATCGCCCAACATAACGACAAAAGGTTCATTGCCGACAAAAGCCCGGGCTTGTAAAACAGCGTGCCCTAAGCCCATTGGATGGGATTGGCGAATAAAATGTAAATTCACATCTGTGGTTTCTTCCACTAATTTCAATAATTCGGTCTTGCCTTTTTCTTTCAGATTCATTTCTAATTCAATGTTTGAGTCAAAATGATCTTCGATTGGGCGTTTTGCTTTGCCTGTCACGATTAAAATATCTTCGATTCCAGATTTTAATGCTTCTTCTACAATAAATTGAATCGTTGGCTTATCAACAATTGGTAACATTTCTTTCGCCATTGCTTTTGTTGCTGGCAAGAATCGAGTGCCCAATCCCGCCGCTGGAATAACTGCTTTTTTTACTCGCATAAGTCCTGTCCCACGCTTTCTTTTATAATGTAAATTCATTTTCAAACGTACCTTCACGCATCATCAAATCGCGACACGCTTGACGTACATCTTTATCATTATATAAAACATCATAGATCATTTCCGTGATTGGCATGCTGACATCCATACTGTCAGCCAACTCTTTCGCCGCCTTCGTCGTTGAAACACCCTCGACGATCATCCCCATGTTGTCTAGCACTTCATCTAATTTATGGCCTTTGCCTAATAGATTACCAGCTCGCCAATTCCGTGAATGAACCGACGTACAAGTCACGATCAAATCACCGACACCGCTCAAACCGATAAAGGTCAATGGATTTGCCCCCATTGCGACGCCTAACCGGCTGATTTCCGCTAAACCTCGTGTCATGATTGCCGCTTTGGCATCATCCCCATAATTAAGTCCAGCTAAAGCGCCGGCGCCTAATGCAATAATATTTTTTAAAGCCGCGCCCATTTCAACCCCGATGACATCTGGATTGGTATAAATACGTAAATATTCATTCATAAATAATTTTTGAACATAGGCTGCTAAGGCTTCATCTTCATTAGCCGCTGTAATTGTAGTGATATCATGGACCGCTACTTCTTCTGCGTGACTTGGACCAGATAAGACCACCACACCTTGACGACGCTCCTCAGGAATTTCTTCTAATAACACTTCAGAGATTCGTTTATGGCTGCCTTGCTCCAAACCTTTACTTGCATGAATAATCACTGGCTGGTTCTCAGCGACTTTGGCAAACTCTTGAGCGACTGAACGAATGGCCTTGGTTGGGACGACAAATAAAACCGCATCCGCATCTTTAACTGCATCCTTCAGATTTTTTTCTCCTTTGATGCTTTCAGGAATTTTTAAATCGGGTAAATAATGGCGATTGGTGTGATATGTATTGATCTCATCAATCTGTGCCTCATGATTTCCCCAGATGGTTACTTCATGTCCGTTTTCGGCCAAGGTTTGCGCCAATGCCGTTCCCCAAGAGCCCGGTCCTAAAACTGCAACTTTTTGCTTCACAGAGATTTCCTCCTAATTAATAATGTAGACAGTTTCTCTACCTAATTCTTATTTTAATACTTGCTTTCAGCTAAGAAGATCTTCTCAAGCAATTGAATCTATCATAGCATACTATAACAATGCCTGATTGACTCCTTGATTTCTTTCATAAAGTTTAACAGTCGGATTTTTCTTACGACGATAATAAAACAATGTCAGAGCACCGACAAAAAGAATCAGTGACAACATTTGCGATACTCGAATACCGCCAAACAAATATAAGCTGTCGGTCCGCATACCTTCGATAAAGAAACGCCCAAAGCTGTACCAAGCCACGTAGCCTAAAAAGATCTCGCCTCGTTTAAATGTCCATTTCTTTCGCAGCACAATCAGCAGGATAAACCCGATTAAACTCCATGTCGATTCATACAGAAAGGTTGGTTGACGAAAAGCCCCGTCGATATACATATTGTTAATGATAAATTGTGGCAAATGCAGCCCTTCTAGAAACCGTCGTGTTGTTTCGCCACCAAATGCTTCGTGATTCATAAAATTGCCCCACCGACCTAACGCTTGGGCAAACAACACGCCAGGTGCCACCACGTCTAAAAACAGCCAGGGATCAATAAAATGATGCCTTGTGTAAACGATTAAAACAATCGCCGCAGCAATCAACCCGCCATAAATCGCTAAGCCACCGCTGCGGGTGTTAAAAATTTGAATTGGGTCAGCCAGATAGGGTCCAAGATCGAATAAGACATAATATAAGCGTGCCCCGATAATCGCGATCGGCAATGCCCACAAAATAAAATTCGTCATGTCGTCTTCTTTTAAACCGACTCTTACTGCTTCACGATTCGCCATCCACAAGGCGATTGCTATCCCGGAAACAATGATGATCGCATACCAATAAATTTGAAGACCAAACAATTCAAAGGCCACGCGATTTATTTGTGCTACCATACTACTGATCCGAGTTTTCTTCGATTAATTGGGTAAGCCGATCTTCAAAGGTCTTCGTTGCATCGTAACCCATCGTACGTGCACGGAAATTCATCGCCGCCACTTCAATAATGATGGCAACGTTTCGCCCAGTTTTCACTGGAATCTTGACTTGTGGGATTTTTACTTCCGCGATTTCTACTTCAGTATTACCGCTGCCTAAGCGATCATATTTTTTATCTTTCGACCAGCTTTCCAAATAAACAACTAATTGGACTGGCATGGAGCCGCGCACTGCACTGGCGCCAAATAAATTCATGACATCAATGATACCGATCCCGCGAATCTCGATTAAGTGCTGCAAAATTTTAGGTGGTTCGCCGACAAGGGTCAGTTCATCTTGCTGATAAACATCCACACGATCATCCGCGATCAACCGATGTCCTCGTTTTACCAACTCTAACGCGGTTTCACTTTTCCCGATGCCGCTGTCTCCTTGAATCAATACACCTAACCCATAAACATCGACTAGCACACCATGAACGCTGGTACGTGGAGCTAAGCCGCCATTTAGAAAGCTTGAAATTTCACCTAATAACCGTGAGGTGGAAATCGGTGAGCTTAACACTGGAATATTCCGTTCACTCGCCGCTTCGATCATTTCCTTTGGCGGTGTTAGCCCCCGAGAAACGATAAAGGCTGGTGTATCATCGCTACACATCCGACGCAGTACCATTAAACGCTCTTCCGGCATCATACGTTCCGCGAAGGTAATTTCTTTATTTCCAAAAAGCTGCAGGCGATCATGGGAATAATAATTAAAATAGCCGGTCAATTCTAAACCCGGACGAGAAATATCGCCGGTAGTAATAACCCGCTCTAGACTTTCTTCATCACCTGTCACTACTTCTAACGAAAGTTTTTCAACAAGTTCTTTTACTTTTACTGTTTCAGCCATCTAATCCCTCTTTTCTACACTTCCGCTCTATTTTATCATTTTATCCAAAGAGTGACTAGGTTCAGCTAGGCATATCAGATAAGAATCATAAAAGGCTTTACAAAATGTTAACGAAACCTCATAAAACGTGGTGAAGCAGAGAATTAAATTACAAAAAAAGCCACTCGGAACCTAACCTAATTAGAGAAAATTATCTTCATCACGCATACGATCGGACTAAACTGTCTAATAGTTAACTTGGTGATAACTCATTATTAGCTTTTATTCATGATGATACTGCCAAAAGTCCGACTCGCAAAAAAAGATAGGTGATTGCTCACCTATCTTTTGTCTGCGTATTTATCTATATTATGGTCTGAGACGATCGCGTTGACGAGTGCCATCGCGACGGCGACCAGAATGGAAACGGTAAAACTAGAGAATCCGAAGCGGAAGTTTCCTAGTACGTTAGAAGTCAATTGCAACATACCAGCGCTAATCACAAAGCTGAAAAGTCCAAAGGTCAATATGTTCAGCGGCAGTGAAAGCAGGATTAAAATTGGTTTCACTAAGGCATTTAAAATTGAAAGGACAAAGCTTGCGAGAATAGCCATTGTAATACTTTCCACAAAAACTTGGTTAGGAAAGAGCACTGATAAAGAAATGAAGATCAGTGAATTAGCTATTACGCGCTGTAGGTAGGTCATTAAAAGTCGCTCCAGTCGTCATCGTCGAGCTTATCCGCTTGCTTACGCTGGCGGGACGATTTTTTCTCATAGTCATTGTAATTATTGTTGCCATAATACGGATTGTTATGTCCATAAGAATCACGGCCTTTTGGTCCAGCTGGAATCACTAATGCCAGCAAAATATACAGAATAACTGGCGCGCCGATAAAGCCGAGACTTAAGAAAACATAAATCACACGCACGATTGTCGGATCAATCCCGAAGTATTCGGCGATCCCTGCTAGGGTACCGGTCAGTACCACATTATTTCGTGACTTTTGTAATCTCTTTCGCATATGAATCTTCCTTCCTTATTATTCCCTAGTTGTCAAAATCTTTCAAGAAAATGCTGCCGGTCGTTGTAGAGACATCGATTTGTGCCATCTCATCGGCAACGCGACGGAATTGCAATAAGCGATTCGTCTTTTCTTTCTTCTCTCTGACTACTTCATAATCAGATAGCCGGTCGTTGATACTGCCTAAGCTTGTTTTTGCTAAGCCTTCTAAACCAATGGTCTTGTTCAAGGATACTTTCACATTCCCATTGACTGAACTTGCTTTGATTTTTTGTAACGTGTCATGGCCCGCTGTTAATTTTACATCGCCATTGACTAGTGAGATCCCATAATTTTGAATAGCTGCTTTGGTGGTGATACTACCATTGACTGTTTCAATAATGGAATCTAAGATTTCACCTTCGCGAATCTCAATGTTGCCGTTGACACCTTGAATTTCTAACATGGTTGCGTTGATTTGTTTGAAGCTGATATTGCCGTTGGTTGATTTCGCATATACATCTTTTGCGTCCATCGCTTCAACATTCAAATCACCATTCAATAATTTTACAGCTACGTGATCGTAAGTCCGTGTTGGTAAATAGAAGACCAAGTCGGCTTGTACCCGTTTGTTCGGGATTTGGAATGAGATATGATCTTCATCCACTTCGATTTGGCTGCGTTCCATCAATGACTGTAATGGCGTTGCTTCGTTCATTTTACCATAAAGCTTGATTTTCGCATCGACTTTGATGTCTTTTTCATCCCAAGCCTTTAAGGTCACTTTACCGTTAGCCAATTTGATATCGATCAAGGTTGGTTCAACGTCTGTGTATAAGAATTGGTGTTCAAATTTAGAAGTAATCAGGCCAGGAACTTTGACATTAAAGTCTTTCCAGTCAACATTTTCTTCTACTGTATCTGAGACTGTCTTGAAGGTTTTCTTCATTAGACGGCCTAATTGAATCCCGGCTTCACCCAGTTTTTCACCAACTTGCGAGAAAGTTTCGGTTGCTTGATCTTTCAAATCATCCGGAATATCGAAACGATTGCGGCTGCGGTTCTTACGACCTTCGTTTTGATCTTCTTGAACATTTTTCAATTGTTCTTCTTCAGCTTTCGCTTGACCTTCCAAATCAACGACCTGCGCTTCTAAGTCTTTGATTTCTTCTTCCACAGTCTTGCGAATGTCTTCATCTTCATCTGCTAAAGAATCCAACTCTTCCTTCGTGTTCAATTCCATCAAAACTTCTTGTTTCTCATGGAGCTCCGCCTTCAACTCATTCTTTTGTTGATTGATTTCATCGATATGAGCAGAGATGTGGTTGGCTTCTGTTGCTAAATCATCAAAGTACGCCTCCAGATCTTCCAAGTCCTGTTCTTCAGATCCATTGGCTTCTTTTTCATTTTCCCAATCATCTACCAAATTGGTTGCTTGGTCTCGATGATAAGAATCCACTTTGTCAGCAGCTTGTTTGATCTGCGCTTCATCTTTCGCCTTGGCCATACTTTCTAATAAATCTAAACCTTCTTCAGTTGATAAAATTCCTTTTTTAACTAATTCTAAAATACGTTGTCTTTCATTCATAGAAATTGCCTCCTTCAAAAAGCAAATACCTTACTTTTGTTTACATTCATATTATGCAATGTTTTTATAGATTTGTCATAGGACTAAAGACCCATCTTTTTATCCGACTTCCTGAATAGATTGTTGCTTCTATAAATAGTCAGACAGAATCAGCTTAGGCTAAAAAAAGTTTTCGATTGTCTTCAACGAATTGCTGAAAGGAGATCGGCTCGCGGTTTAAAACCTGCTGAACTATTGGTGTAACTTTTTTGGCATTGCCTAATTGCGTAATCAAATACAGCATCACCATGACATTGACGTAATCTTTTTTGATTCCTCGGTGAAGCATCGTCTTGCGAAATTTCAATAGACTAGGTTGACTGTAGTTAATTTTTTCGCCTAAGACCTGCGTCATGATCTCCGCCGCTTCTTCATAACTGATTGCTTCTGCGCCAGTGATCTCCAATTTTTGATTCAAATACTTTTCCTTCAACAGGCACTCTGCTGCTACGGCGGCAATATCCCGAGTATCGATGAAGCTCGTTTTAGATTTGCCAGCAGGGACAAATAGGTCTTGTTCCTTTTGAATATCCGCCAAATGGGTGGTACTTAAATTCTGCATGAAAAAACTTGGCCGGATAAAGGTATAAGGAATTGCCAGCTCAGTAATTTTTTTCTCAATCTTATGATGCGGTGTGACCGGGTTTTTGTCTACACCGATCAATGAAACAAAAACGATTTGCTTGATTTGCTTGGCTTTAACTGCTTCTAAAAAAGGATACATATCAATCGGAGGATTCGCCAACTGTGGCGGACGAACAAAAAAGACCCGATCGACAGATTCTAAGGCCTCGTCAAACGTCGCCGGGTCTAAAAAATCAAAAGGCTTTACTTCGACAGTTGGAAATTTTTTGAAATCCCCAGCCACTTTTTCTGGCGTACGAGTACCTGCGACGATCGTCACGGCTTTTTCAGCCAGTATCTCAATTAATGGGAAGCCGATATTCCCGGTGCCGCCTAAAACTAATAGTTTCTCCATCTGATTTACACTCCATTTAATTTCTGTAATAGCTCATTCAATTGCCGCTTTTCTTCTATTGAAAGAGGAGCAATAAATTTTTCCAATACGTGCTCACTAATTTTCTCGCCTGATAGATACGTTTGTTTCCCGCTATCCGTTAAAAACAACTCATAGGAACGACTGTCATGGCTGCTACGCTTTTTAATAATAAAATTCTTTTGCTCTAAACGTTTCAAGATTACCGAAAGCGTCGGTTTGTCCATATCCAATAGTGTGACTAATTGCTTCGCCGTAGTCGGTCGCTCCTGCTGATAATGATTGATTTGCTGAAGCACCGCCCATTGTGGCGCCGTCAAATCTTGCTTTCGTAATTCGCTATTCAAGTCATAGGTCAAATGTTTTGAACTGTTCATAATTAAATAGCCGGTATTTTCCATTACTCAGCCTCCTGCATTATAGTTAGTTTACTAACTATATCTCGAGAAGGAAAGAAAGTCTAGCGAACGCTCTAAAAAAAACAAAAAAAACAGATGAAGTCCCCCTCACCTGTTTCCTCTCAATTTAAAAGTTTTCATTGCGATTACTGTTTAATTCGGTGATCTTCCCAGTCGCTAAGTAAACGATCCACTCACAAATATTAGTGACATAATCCCCTACTCGTTCCAAGTAGCCCGCTACATGCAGATAATCCGTTCCACTAATGATGGTATCTGATTCTTTTTCCATCGTGTTAGTAGTCATATCATAGATTTTTTGGAAATAATCATTCACCCGTTCGTCCATCTTGGCAATCATCCGTGCGTCTTTTTCATCCGTCTTCACATAGGCGATCAAAACATTGTCTACCATTTTTTTCACGTAGTTGGACATTTCGTTGATTTCTTTTTCAACTTCTAAAATTCGTGGCAAGCCCTTCAAACGAATCGTTGATTTCGCAACGGAGACCGCATGATCCCCCATCCGTTCCAAATCAGAACTGGCCTTCATGATCGTAATAATCGTCCGTAGATCAGTGGTCACCGGTTGTTGCAGAGCGATCATCTCAAAACTTTTTTTCTCTAGACGGACCTCCATGTCATTGATCTCAACATCGTGATCAATCACCTCTTGTGCCAATTTTTTATCATGGTCAATGTATGAACGAACTGATTTATGCACTGCACTGGAAACCATCATACCCATTTCGTAAAACTGATTGTGGAGATTCAATAAATCTTCTTCAAATTGTGTACGTAACATCGTTGCCCTCCTTATTTCTGTTCTTGTCGTTTTCATGCTAGCCCGCCATACGACGACTGGCTTAGCCAAATTTTCCTGAGATATAATCTTCGGTTTCCTGTCTGGCCGGGTCTAAGAAAATCTTTTTCGTTTTGTCAAACTCAATCAGCTCTCCTTGTAAAAAGAAGGCAGTGCGATCAGAAATCCGTGACGCTTGAGACATATTGTGAGTCACAATGATGATCGTGTAATTTTCCTTTAACTCCAACAGCATGTTCTCAATTTTCCCTGTGGAAACAGGATCAAGCGCACTAGTTGGCTCGTCCATCAAAATCACTTCAGGATTGACCGCCAAGACACGAGCGATACAGACCCGCTGTTGCTGTCCACCAGATAGAGACAAGGCGCTTTCATGTAACTTCTCCTTCACATCATTCCAAACGGAAGCGGCTTTCAAACTTTCTTCCACCACTTGATCCAGTTTGTTTTTGTCTTTTTCCCCTTTTAATTTTAACCCATAAATGACATTCTCGTAAATCGAAAATGGAAAAGGATTCGGTTGTTGAAAAACCATCCCGATTTCTTTACGAAGTTTTACCGTGTCAGTCTTAGGACTATAAATATCTTTATCTTTGTAAACGACGCTACCGGTGATCGTCACACCCGGAATCAGATCATTCATACGATTCAGCGAACGCAAATAGGTTGATTTTCCACAACCTGAAGGTCCGATCATCGCTGTAATCTCGCCCTTTTCGATGGCCATGTCAATCCCTTTAAGGGCTTCCTTTTCTCCATAATATAAATGAAGATCCTTAGAAGTAATAATCTTCGACATTCAATTATCTCCTTTTTCATACTAAAGAATTTATTTTTCCAAGTTCGGGAAAAATAAGTTTGATGTTCAAGCCGTATATCATCCAACTAGATTGCTTCTTTTCGTTTCCAAAAAAACTACTATATCGTTTCAGCTCTTAGTAAACTGCTAAAAGTTGGACTGGCATCTTATATAGATACTAAACTTGAATTACTTTTTTCTTACCCAAAATGGCCTGATACATAATCTTCGGTTGCTTGGATTTTCGGACGAGTAAAGATTTTTGGAGTTTGATCGTATTCAATGACATGCCCTAAATAGAAAAAGGCAGTATAGTCGCTGATCCGGGCTGCTTGCTGCATATTATGAGTCACAATAATGATCGTATAATTCTCTTTTAATTGAATCAGCGTTTCTTCTACTTTACCAGTTGAGATTGGATCCAACGCACTAGCTGGCTCATCTAGCAATAAAATATCCGGCTTCATTGCGATTGCTCGGGCAATACACAAACGCTGTTGCTGTCCCCCTGAAAGAGCCAGCGCACTTTTATCAAGGTTATCTTTCACCTGATCCCATAATGCCGCCTGTTTCAAACTTGTCTCAACGGTTTCTTCTAATTGATGTTTATCCCGCATGCCGTGCTGTTTTAAAGCAAAGGTAATATTCTCGCGAATTGATTTGCTGAAAGGATTTGGTCGTTGGAAAACCATCCCGATTCGTTTACGCATTTCGTAAACATCGATATTGTCCGCGTTGACGTCTACGTCTTTGTACATAATTTTCCCGGTAACTCTGGCACTGCTGATGCCGTCATTCATCCGATTCAACGAACGCAGATAGGTTGACTTCCCGCAGCCAGACGGTCCGATCAAGGCCGTGATTTTATTTTTTTCAAATTCCAGATCCACACCTTTTATGGCTTCGTTGTCGCCATAAAAAACATGCAAATCTTCTGTATGAAGCGCGATCTCACCAGGCATACTAATGAGGTTGCGTTCGTCCCAATTATATTCTTTCATCGAATTTCTCCTAATTCATAGTCAGCAATCATTTGTTTCAAACTCACCAATAAAAAATTTATCTTTACGCTGAAGTCATTCTTTTATGCAGTCGTTTACCGATTGCACGGGCACCAAAGTTGAAGAGTAAAACAGCTAGAATCAAAACGGCAGATGCTCCAGCTGAAACACTGTTTCCATCCGGCATTGTTCCTTCTGTATTGATCTTCCAAATATGGACTGCCAATGTTTCCGCCTGACGGAAAATGCTTAAAGGACTTGAAACGCTTAGTGGGTTCCAGTTGGTGAAATCCAAAGCCGGTGCACTTTGCCCTGCGGTATAAATCAAGGCCGCAGCTTCACCAAAGATCCGTCCTGAGCTCAAAATTACTCCGGTTAAAATTCCTGGCAGTGCGTCAGGTACTACGATCTTCGTTACCGTTTCCCAACGTGAGAGACCTAGCGCCAAGCCAGCTTCACGTTGTGTGTAATGAATCGCTCGCAAGGACTCTTCAATATTTCTTGTTAACAAAGGTAAGTTGAACAAGGTCAAGGCTAATGCCCCTGATAAAATCGAGAAGCCGTAGCCAAACTGGATAACGAACAATAAGAAACCGAACAAACCGACAACGACTGAAGGCAATGAACTTAAAATTTCGATTGAGGTCCGAATCACGTTAGTCACCCAATTATCTTTGGCGTATTCCGATAAATAAATCCCGGCTCCTAATGAAATTGGCAAGCTGATGATCATAGTGATCAATAACAAGTAAATCGAGTTGAATAATTGAATCCCAATTCCACCGCCTTTTTGATAGGCTTTCGAAGGCGAAGTCAAAAATTCCCACGAAACATGGGGCAAGCCGCGAATCAAGATATACAGTAATAGAAAGGCTAAGATGGCTACGATCAAAGCGGAGACGCCATAAAGTACGCCGGTTGCGATTTTATCTGCGCGTTTGGCTTTATCCATTGCTTATCTCCCCTTTCTTTCCAATGTAGCGAATCAAAATGTTGAAAACTAATGACATAAATAATAGGATTAAAGCCAATGACCACAGCACATTATTTTCTACTGTGCCCATAATCGTATTTCCGATCCCCATGGTTAAGATCGAGGTCAACGTGGAGGCCGGTGTCGTTAAACCAGTCGGCATTAACGCCGCATTCCCGATGACCATTTGGATCGCCAACGCTTCACCAAAGGCCCGAGCCATTCCAAAGACCACCGCCGTTAAAATTCCCGGCACGGCTGCCCGTAAAACCACTTTATAAATCGTTTGCCAACGCGTTCCGCCGAGAGCTAATGACGCTTCCCGATAATGACGGGGAACTGATTTTAATGTATCGACAGTCATTGTTGTGACTGTCGGTAAGATCATGACGAATAAAACGAAGGTTCCAGACAAGATCCCAAAACCTGTTCCACCAAAAATCGAACGGATAAAAGGAACGATCACAGTTAAACCAATGAACCCATAAACAACGGAAGGGATTCCTACTAGCAGCTCAATGACCGGCTGTAAGAATTTTTGACCTTTCGTGGGTGAAATTTCTGTCATAAAGACCGCTGCGCCAATCGCGAAAGGCGTTGCCACGATCGCCGATAAAAAGGTCACCATAAATGAGCCTAAAATCATCGGCAGTGCACCGACTAACGGCTGGCCATCTGGACCAGTGGCACTTGGATTCCAAACCGTTCCAAATAGAAAGTCGAATACATTGATTTTATCTACGAAAAAGGTTGATAACCCCTTACTTGCTACAAAATAAAAAATGGCTCCAACCACAAACACAATCAACGCGATACAAACAAAACTAATAAAGCGTCCCCGCTGCTCAATTCTTGCACGTTTTGATTTTGTTGTGAGGGCTTTTTTTACATCTTCATTTTCCAAGGCTGACTCCTCCTGATTTCCACGAAACACAGTGATTCGTTAAGAAACAATTAGTATTCTTGCGATTATTTTCTTTTGAGGTTCATTACTTTTAAACCAACAAAACCATTTTACCTGTTGAAAATCAATTTCTTTTTAACCTTCTGTAACGATTGGGTGACATTTGTAAAGAACGTGTAAACGACTTAGGAGCCTCATCGTAATGGAACTTCTCAACAGCATCAGTAAAAAATAAACAGGCCACAGTACCTTTTTTAATACTACAGCCTGTCTTCTTCAGACTTCCTACAATTTTTCTTTAGCTCGTGTCCTTAGAAGATTAATCACTGCAACGATTATCCCATAAAAGATGCTCCCAACAGGCCAGATGATCCAGCTATACTGCCAATTCCCCGTCCAAAAACTATACCCTAAATAGATCGCAATCAAAAGTAACCAAAAGATAGCTGCGATCTCACTGGAAATCGGGGTACGTTCTTTGACTTTTTTACTATAATCGCCTTCTTGCAAAAGCTTCAACATACTTTCCCAGCGAATCCCATTAATAACAAACAAAGAGGTAGAGAACGCTACCATTATTAACAACAAACAAATCGCTAGTCCTTTGTAAAAGGTATTTTCCGTAAAAAAGCTGAGAAACAACGGAGCGATACTCAAAAGAATTAATGTAGTTGAAAGAATTATGTGCCAAGTATAGCGCCCGCGATAATTTTTTTGCCGTGACTTGACCATTCCATTCACACCATATTCTGTTTCAAAAACTTCCTCATTTAAATAAAGATAGGGACTCGTTTTTGAGCGGCTATAAATAAACAACGCGACTGCTGGTAATACCAATAAAAGCATCCATAAAAAACCTGCAACGCTAACCATGTTTACTGCTAAAAACGTTGGATCTTGTCTGTCAAGGCTTCCTAAAAAAATCAAACCTACTGGGGATAAGATACATAAGAACACGCCTAAAGCGATCCACTTCGCGGATTTTTCCTTGAGGGTCAAGAATTCCTGCGCCTCGGCTAATGTAACCTTGCGGGCAGCTTGTAGCTCCCCTGCTTCAATATAATCAACGCTTTCCAACTCATCCTTAAAAAGATAATCAGTTGTCACGTTAAAAAGCTCGGATAAATGAATCACCTTTTCAATATCCGGGATTGATTGCGCGCTTTCCCATTTTGATACCGATTGACGAGAAACATCCATTAATTCTGCTAACTCTTCTTGTGTCCAACCATTCTTCTTGCGTTCCTGAACAATTTTTTCAGCGAGTATCATGTCATCCACCTCTCATTTTTATTGATCCTTGTTGCTATCATTAAAATACAAGAAAAGGTAGTTACCTACTACAAATCACTGGTTGTTTCTTGTCAACTGGCAGTTGCAAGGGCTTTACATTCAACTATTATTCCAAATAAATTCACCTGACGTGAAGCATATTCATTGAAACGACTCCCCGACATTGAATTTGAAAAAGGATTCTTTTTTTTAAGTATAAAGAGCTTTGCCGTAAAAAGCTGGTATTCTGCTCACTTGTAAATTATTCAAAAGAATTAGACCACCTTTGATTAGTCGCTAATCAAAAAATATTTTTTTATTTTTACGGTAGTTCAGTTCTTACAACAAGAAAACCGCAGAGAAATAATACCTCTGCGGTTTTCGACTAAAATGTCATTTCGATTTACGTTGTTTTTCTGCGATAAATATAGACGACTGCCACAAGACTTACGATCAATGCGCCTAGATACAGCAGTGTGTCCACAACCAGTGATCCCGTTGATGGCAATCTTCTGGTACTTGCACTGGTTCCTGTACTGGTAGTTCCGCCAGCAGTTGATGGTAGTCTGCCAGACCTCGTACCTGAACCACCTGATGAGCCACCGCCTTCTTTCAAGGTATTGGTCAAATCAAATCCATCTACCTTGCTAACATAACCTGCGACAGCTCCTTCAGTGATCGTGTATTCGTAAAGTTTGCCTTTTGCGTCATATTTTGGCAAATCCTTAAACGTATACTGCCAATTAGAACCTTGACTAACAGTCTTTTCTGCTAATTTTTCACCATCTTGGAATAGATAAACGGTAATTGTATTAGGTCTTGCGCCTGTTTCATTTTGATTATCTTTCCATGTCTTTGTCCCAGAAACTTTTGTCGTAATCAAGGTGTTAATAACATCCATGCCTTCTTCTTTCACCGTATAATTCTTAGCTGACTCATCAACGATTTCTTTCACCGTATATTCATATGGTTTACCTGAAGGGTCTACTTCTGGCAATTCGCTAAAGCGGTAGGTCCAGTTCTGTTCTTCACTGGTAGTTGCCATGACCTCAGAATCGGTTTGATCTTTGTATGGTGCATTATTTTGATACAGCTGAACGGTAATCTCGATAGGACGCAGACCATTTTTATTTTGATCGTCTTTCCAGATTTTTTTTCCGGACACTTCAGTGAGTTTGTATTTATTCGTCACTGTTTGACCCTCTGCCTCTATCGTATAATCGGGCTGACTACTCAGCTCTTTCACTGTATAAATGTAGTCTTTTCCACTTTTATCCATTTGAGGAAGATTTTCAAAAGTGTAGCTCCACGTATCATCGGCTTCGTTCAAGTCAGCAATGTGTTCTGCGTCATCACTTGTGACGATTGGTTTTCCATTTTGCAGGAGTTGCAGTCTAATATCTTTTCTCGTTTGCTTACCAAAGCCAAATTCTTGCCAATTTTTGTTTACAGTAATGTCCACGACCTTCAATATATTGATGATTTCTAATGAACCATCCTCCACCGTATAATCTGGATAAGCCACATCACCAGCATTTACGATTTCACGAACATAATAATTTAGCTTCAGGCCATTTTTATTTCGTTCCGGTAGTCCATTTATTGTCAGTGTCCAAATATCCGGATTACCCACTGGTTGGTTAATGATGAATTGACCTTCGCCATTGTCATTTGGCAAGTCAGTTTTGAATTTTTGAGCGTTAGCCGGATCATTTCCTTCCGCATAAGCATACAGCTGAAAGCGGATCGAGCTTGGTCGTGTTAGGAATTTATTGGATTGGTCTTGCCATGTCTTTTGCACATCGATACTTACTTTATTAAGACTGTTGGTTAACGTTCCTTCATTTTCGGCAATATGTGTCTGATCTGTCACATAAACTTCTTGACCTTTCGCGTAATTCAAGATTTCCTTAACACCATAGATTGCTCGCTCTCCGCTTGGTAATTCTGCTGGCAAGTCGGTAAACTGATACGACCATTCACTTGCGGTAGCCGAACCGGTGATCCGTTGACTCGTTACGACTTGATTTGTAGCGTCTGTAAAGACGGATTTTACTGGCTGGAAGTTGCCTTCTGAATCTTTTACTAGCAATTCTAAATCGAGAAACTCCGGTCGCAATCCATAGAAATTGTTGTTATCATTCCAATGTTTCCTCCCGCCAATATCAGTAGTTTTCAATTCATTAATCAAATTCACTTGATTATTTTCACCTTGATACCCTGTAATCTCCGCTTCTCGAATAGCGTACTGGATCGTTTCACCTTCAGCAGTATATTTAGGCAAATCCGTGAAAGTATAGACATATTTGTTCGAATCCGTTTGATCCTGCGTCAACTGTGCTTTCACCGGCTGACCATTGACTACGACAGGCTGATACTGATTGTCCTCACTGGTCCGAGACACTAGGGTGACTTCTAATGTATTTGGTCGCAGCCCGTATTTATTAGCACCATCTTGCCACGTTTTACTCACTTGTAGATCTCTTACAACGAGGCGATTCGTAAGATTCATACTATCTTGGTTTTCTTCTTTAACAACTTCCGATTGATAGTTTTTAGAAAAAGCGACTTCTTTTACCGTATAAAGATAATCTTTCCCAGACTCATCTTTTTCTGGCAAATCATTGAACTGATAGTTCCATTTAGCTGGATCAGCTGGATCAGCATTCGCCTCTGTTACATTGATGGGCTCACCGTAGGCTTTATTGTTTTGCAGCAGTTGAACCTTGATTGGGTGACGCGTGTCGTATTTATTTTCTTGGTCATCCCACGTCTTTACACCCTTCAAATCGACTGTCCGTAAAATATTTTCTAATCCGATTTCATAGCTTGGGTAGCCAGCATCATCCACAACAAGATCTTTAGAAATGACTGGCTCTTGATAACTTTCCTGACCAGTAAATGTTTCGCTGACCGTGTATTGGTATTCATTTCCCCATGCATCTCTAAATGGTAGGTCCTTGACTTCGCCGCTCCAAGAAGGTTCGGTTAATTTGATTGTTTTAGTGATCACATCATTCGGATCATTATTGCCATCCGCTTCACCTTTGATAGTGACGGTGATCTCTTTTGGTAATTTAACGCCCTCTGTTCCGGTCCATTTTTTCTTAAGGGAAATCTGAGTCTTCATTCGATTTAAGATAGAAATAGTCGGAATCATATTGTTGCCTGGCTCATCTGGGTCCTCTCCAATTCCCACCAAGCCGCTTTCAAAGACTGTAAAATGTTGAATGCCATCAACGATATAGTGTTCTGTACTGGCACCAGCTAACTCCGTAATACGATAATTCCCTGGAGTTAACTGGCTAATGGTCAGCATGCCATTAACATTGGTCATGTATTTACCAATTTCTGTGGTCTTGTTGCCTTCAATTTTTTCTAACAAAAACTGGACCTTAGCCAATAATTTGTCAGAATTCATGAATCCTAGTTCTGAATTATAGGTCTCCCCACGTTTTTCTACTTGAACCGTTCCAGTACGACGGTAGTTTGTAATATTGGCGATGATTTCCTCATTACCGTCAGCATCTGTTTTGGTCGTAATAGGCTCTGTTATACCTTGCCATTCTGGGACATCCTCGACCTTTTCTCTGACTTCATACGTATATTCGTTACCGTCAGCATCTTTTTTTGGTAGATTTTCAAAAGAATATTCCCAATCATTAGCTGCGGTCACATAAGTTTCATCGAACAGGGTTGCACTAAATGCGCTGGCTAGCTTGCGATACAATTGGATCGTGATTCCTTGATACGCAACATTCTCTGCTCCACCGTCCCATTTTTTCTTTCCTGAAAGATTGACAGTCTCACCTTCTTGATTGACCACTTTTAAATAATAAGTATTGCCGTCATTTTCTAACGTCACACCTTTGCTTCTCGCGTCCGCTGGGTCTCTCAAAGTCACCCTTCCACCGTCATTGACTCTGATCGCTACCGCTGTATCACGTGTACTAAGCTTCGAGATTGTGCCAGCCGGGCTTTTAGCCTCATATAGCCAGTAGTTTCCCCGTGGAATGTTCTTAATCAGGGCATCGTCATTTTTAGAAGTTTTCCCATGTCTTAACGCCAATCCAGTTTTACTATCCGGAATGATTTTAAAAGTTGCACCTTCAGTCGGCTCATTTTCACCAATCACTTTTTTAATTGTGAAATCATAATTTTTAGCGGAACCGCTGATCCACGAGCCGCCGTCCTTCACGCCGGTATCGGTTTTCCCTGGGATCGTCTCCGTTTTGTTTCCTTCGATCGCGATCGTGTTTTTGACTTTCGTAGTATCACCGTAGCCAATAACGTTGGCCCGATAATTTAAAATCAATGGTTCCGTAATTTTCAAGCCGGCTTTGAAGGTGATCGTAAAGCCGTCCAAGTTACTTGGGTCTGGATCGTAATTCAAGAAATAATCGACATTGTTTTGCAGCTGTCTCGCTGGATCGGCTACCCAAAGTTTATTTTCCTGCTGTTCCTTCGCGTAATAGATCTTCAAGGAATCATCGACTAATTGAGTATTTTGCACCCCGCCGGTCGTATCTAAGCCGTCTTTGATGATGGTATCTTCATAGACTAGGCGATTTCCATTTAAGACGACGGAATAATCGACATGGGCTTGATCAGTCGCGCTTGCCGCATAGCCGATTCCGGCTTTACGGTTAGGAGTTTCTGCCCATGTGAAAGAAACACTGGCACTGACATCTTTTTCCGTTTTTCCGTTGTTTCCATATTTGTAATCCAACTGAGCAACGTTTTTATAGAATGGTTGTACATCGCCAGTCAAATCCGTTTTAATAAGCATTCGCGCAGGATAATTCAAATTTAAGCCTTCGGCATCATTCAACCGATAAACCACCGCTCCATTATCCCAAGAAAGCGTCCCATTTCGTTTGAATTCTTCCGTTATATTGCCAGCAGTTCCTTTTGACTTATCAATCTCAATTATTCCTTTATCATTATATTTTAAAGCCATGAATTGGACATTGTTCCAAAGATTTTCCTGATCAACGGTTTGCTTGCTGCTTTCTACCTGCTGCGTGTGGTTTTTATCTTTGTAGCCAGCTAACAATGGGTCTTTGATCGTCAAATTAGAAATTTTTTCCCCTTTAGTATTAAAATCAACGATCCAGGTGATAGCTTTATTTTGGAAATCACTTGTCGCAGATTTTTTTTCCGCATTCCAGATCTCATCAGGAATATTTCCATGCGATTTCGACTCGCCCCAATCATCCCCCTCACCCGGACCATATAAATGAACCGTATTAGTAAAGTCATCTCCTGATTGTTGGGTCACGACATTCGTTTCATCCAATAACGGCTTGTCTTCAACCGTGCCGAAAATAGCGGAAGAAAAGAAATATTGCGTATTGACATTGATAACGATATCTTTACTAATATCTACCTTAAATTCGATCATGAAGCGTTGCGGATCTGCTAGTCCACGGCTTTGATCGCTTTTGTTTCCACTATCAATCAATTTAATTTCCCATTGACCTGCCTCCAAGCCGGAAACGGTGATATCTTTTTTCAAAGCGTCTAGTAAGGCTGTTTCATATTTTTCCGTTGTAAGATCGCCTTGATACGGAGCAAAGGAAGCGGGAGCAAAGCCTCGCGGCAATACATCTATCACATAACTATTCGCCGGAATCGTATGCAACTTACCATCTACCTTGATCGTAAACGGAACGGTCTTGGCGTTATAATCAATCGACCCCTTACCTTTGACGATATTAGGATAATTTTTACTCGTCCCACTAGTGTATTGCCCCGCTAATTCAGCTGAATTGGCAATTCGAAAGGCGACACCATTTACTGGTCGATCAGGAATATCCTTTTTATTGACTGTTGCGGTATAAGTGATCGTAATCGGAGCTGTAATATCTTTATTGATTTTTATAGTCAATTTTCCATTTTTATATTCGGCCGTATAATCGCCGGCAGCTAATCCCGTAACTTTGATATTAGTTATCTTTATATTTTCTGATTGGAGCTCATCAACAAAATTACCATCTGAATCTACCCAACCCGCTTGTGGCGTATCAATGATATAGACTGGCTTGCTACTGGCTGGAATCGTCAAGCCTTGCTGGTTCATGATGATCGTATAATCTTTACTGATCTCCGAGTCATTATCGTTTTTATCATCGGCAGTCTTGTTGAACCATTTCTTCTGCTCTACTGTTACCGTTGCCTTAGCTGTCTTCTTTTCTAAATTAGAATTTTCAGTTTGATCGGAAAGGGCACTATTATTCACATATTTGATGTTTCCTTTATTGATCGCTTGGCCCGCGTCGGGAGTTGCCGTCGTTTGGAATTTGGCAACAAAAGTTCCTGAAACCTTGTTGTCGCCTTTTCCAGTGATGGTAGCGGTCCAGCCCTTTAAGTTCGTATCATCAGGCTTAGCATCGTTCCAATGTACAGCTTCGATACTCACCTCGTATTTCGTTTTATCAAGCTCTTTTTCATCACCATCAAAAAATTTCAGTTCATCAACTTGCGCCTGCGTTAATTGATGCGTTGAATTGTTTGAATCTGGCAACGTATCTGAAAGGAGGATTTCATCTAAATTATTCCCCATCCCCGTCTTAGCAGTGACGGTCCACGTGATGTCTTTGAAAATAATTTTATTATCCTTGTCTACTTCAGTCGTCGGTAAAGAACCTTCTTTACTAAGTTCCATCGAGCTTCTGACGCCGGGAATATCGATGTTGGCGGAAGCAGAATCATTGATTGGAATCTTGATAATCGTATCTTCTTCCCCATAATTCTCTAGCCCATCTAAATAAATCGTTGCGGTTCCCGATTGTTCATTGGTCTCTAATAATGCTTCTGTAAAGACCATCGTAAAATATCCGTCTCGCGATAAAGTATAGTAACCGATCGTCGTACTAACTCCATTGACTTGGCCAATAATAGCCTTAGGAGTCTCGACATAATGATAAGAAACACCTTCACTATTTAGTTTAAAGGTGTAAAAAGAACCATCCGTAACTGGCTCCAGCTGTACGAGAGTTTCTCCATCTTTTGGTTGCAGTCCATCTAGCTTCCAATCAAAAGAGATTGATTGGTTGCTCTCCCCTGGCTTGATTTGACCATTCTCAGAGCCATTGACTTTGATTCCAGTGAAGATCGTTTCTCCCACAACATCCTCTAAACCAGCAGCCATCGTATGATTGCTATCTGATTTCATTGACTTTAATTCATCTTTTGTGGTTAAAAGGAATCTTCCTAATTGTCCATCCCATTCTTCGCCAGCGGTGTTTGCGATCGCGTCGATCGTCAGATCATTCATACATTTTGCATAGGTTTCGTCCGTGATTGGTCCATTTAATTCATTATCTTTAACGATCACAAATGACACGTGCAAATCAAGATCAGCTTCCTCACGTTCACTAGTATCAATGATGTATTGGTTTCCTGATTTCGTTAATTTAACGCCATCAACCGGTTCTCCGTCTAGCGTCAGTAGTTGTCCACCGATTGCTGTTAAATCATTTACACGTAAAGGGTTCTGAGTAGATTGATCCAAGGAATTAATAGTTGGAAGCATATAAATCCGAATATTTTGCTCTGCTGGATTTTTTACTGATCCCGATACAGTTGGTGTAAAAGCAACCCTTTTGATCTCATGCAATGCTCCAAAGGCGGTAGACTCAGGAGAAAAACTAAATTTTCCAGCGTTAATCAGCGTGCGAGCCTCCACCTGATTGCCATCTTTACTGCTTTCCCCTTTAGCATCAAAAGCGGGATGATAATAAACATTTTGAATTGCAAAGGTCGAATTATAAATTGAAGAGGAATGCTGATCATTCAAGTCATACTCCGGTGGAGCCACATCTCGCATTGCTGCTTTTTCATCAGTCTTTTCAACACCATCTTCCTCTTTAACTGGTGGCGCATTCGAAGATTCTTCGGTTGAAGGTTCTGTTTTTGTTTGTTCCTGTTCACCAGAAGAGTCACTCAAATCATTTTTTTCCTCTAATGATGAGCTTGAGCTTGTTAGTCCTTCATTGAAAGCAGCTGAACTTTCCTCGGTACCTGTTTCGAATGTCTTTGTCTGAACGGATTCATTCGTCTCTTCATTAGTCGAAGAAATCTCCGTTGCAATGACCGATAATGGCATCGATTGAAAAACAATTGCTAATACCGTTAAATAACTAATAAATCTCATTTTAACTGCTTTTGTCATAATTTTTTTCATTTTCTCACCCCTAAAATTAATTAATTAACAATTTAATTGTAACAACATTTAGTTATATAATCAACTTACAACAATAACTATGCTCGCAAAAAGTCAAAGAGTGATTAAAAATAATATTTTTGCAGCAAAACTAACATAATGAGTCAGATAAAGTGCCATAGTCGTTTAAATAACATTAATTATTGAACGTAAGGCTCCTTTTCAGGTAGAATAGGGGGAAATTATAGAAATTTGAACTGCTCTATGTTATTACTCTTATTTTTTAAATTAATTAGCTTTTCTCTTAATCCGAAGCATTAACTGTTCGATGAATAAACTTGCTTCTTTTAATTTTCTACAAAAAAAGGCCAGTCAAAAGGAGGAAACTCATCCTTTTGACTGGCAATCTTTTAAATTTTTTTCTAACAGAACACTAAAATCAATCCTGCCAATCCCACCAATTCTGTTTTTCTTTTGGCAAGCTGCCTTCATGATCCGCATAATGAACAGCCAAGCGATAGACATACAAAGCGCAACGATCAACTTTTGTTCCTTGCGCTATACAATCCTTTAGGTAAATAGTTTCAGGATCTTGATTTTTCAATGATGCAACTGTCGGATAGCCGGCTTTAATTAAATGCTGCTCCATATTGAGGCCGATGCCGGGGATTTCTTTCAGGTCATTTTCCATCAAAGCTCATCCTTCCTGATACTCCGCAAAGGTCAAGACATACCCATCCGGATCTGCAATGGCAAATTCTTTCGCACCATAGAAAGTCCTGTGGACCTTGGTATAGATTGGATAAATTTCTTCAATCTGCTGATAAAGGGTGTCAAAATCTTCAACAGTAATGTACAACGAAATGGAGGGCTGAATCTTTTCCGCTGCTAAGATGGGATATTCCTCGGCTAAATTATTTTTTTCTTGCACCATCAAGGTGAGCGTTTCATTTGATAAAATCGCAAACTGCAATGTTGGTCCTTCTTCTGGAACTGAGGCTAGCACTTCCAGCTCAAGCATCTTTTGATAAAATTCAACCGATGTCGTCACATTTTCTACCATTAAATTGGTCGTTATATTTTTAAACATTTCTAACGCCTCCTTGTTGTTACATTCATTTTAGCAAGGAAGGCAGAGAACCGATTGTAAAAATGCGTCAATTTTTGTAGCGAGCTAAAAGCTCCAGCGGGGTGATCCCAAGATAGCGTTTGAAATCGCGATTGAAGTGAGGCTGATCGTAATAGTCGGTCACTGCCAAAATATCCGCCGGTTTAGCTTGCTGAGCCGTTAATATTTGTAAACATTTTTGGAATCGTAGGATACTTAGCACCATTTTAGGAGTTAGTCCATAATTTTGGGCAAACAATCGTTGAGATTGGCGTGGACTAAAATTCAACTGTCGATACAACTCTTGTGTCTGTTTCGGAATGTTATTGGCAAGTCGTGGAAAAAGCTCAGTAAATTTATTCGGTTCAAGTCCCGCAAATTTTTCTGCTAAATACTGTTGGAAGAATTCCTGCGCCGCTTCAAAGCCAAGTGAAAAAAATTTTTCTTGATCGAAATCCATGAAAATTTCCTCAAGCAATACGAATTTATCCATCGCCTTCTCCGCCGAAACGCCTGTTAATTGATGAAAAGCTCCTGGCACCATTCGAGCACCGAAAAAATAGGCTGGGCTCTGAATTTGGTAGTTAAAATCGGTTTGGCGAGTTCCCGAAAAGCCGATTATTTTTCGATCAAACTCTACAATCAAATCAATACAGCCGTCAGCGATGATGACATTCTGCACACGACTTTTCTGGTCTGTTTTTGGAAACATCGACCAAAAACAGAGAATAAATTGATTCTCGGTTGAACAATTTTTTTCGCGATAGTTCATGACGCGCGTGAACTCTTCATTTAATAAAAAAGGAAGTTGAATCGGATAGTACAACTTAAGCGCTCCCCTCTAAAAAAGGGCATGGATTCTTCCATGCCCTTATATCTTATTTGATTACATTGCCTTCCCAATCACGTTCGACCTTCATGTCAGAGATTGGAATATAGCCGAGTTTGGAAACGACCTTTCCTTGAACATCCTCTGAAAGCATATAATCAAGGAAATCCTTGACTAATTCTTTTGGCTGACCCTTAGTATACATGTGCTCATAGGCCCAGATCTTCCAAAGATTGGTACTGACATTTTCATCTGTTGGCTGGATATCATCGATACTCAGTGTTTGAACTTCTTTTGTTACATAAGAAAAAGCGGTATAACTGATTGCTCCCGGCGTATCAGCTACGATTTGCCGCACCATCCCACTGGAATCTTGTTCCTGTGCTCGAATCGCGGTTTTCCCATCTAAGACCCACTGTTCAAAGGTAGCACGTGTACCACTACCTGACGCACGATTCAAAATTACAATTTCCTGATTTTTGCCGCCGACTTCTTGCCAATTTTTGATCTCGCCTAAGAAAATCTTCCGCAGATTTTCTAAGCTAATATTTTTTATGCCTACCCCTTTATTGACGATTGGAGTAATTCCAACAACCGCAACTTTATGATCGACTAATTTATTTGCATCAATCCCATTTTTCTCTTCCGCAAACAAATCCGAGTTTCCAATATCTACAGCTCCAGATTGGACTTGGCTCAAACCCGTTCCGCTTCCGCCACCTTGGACATTGATGAATCTTCCGGGATTTTTACCTTGATATTCTTCAGCGACCGTTTCAACGAGTGGTTGCAGTGCAGATGAACCCACAGCAGTGATTGACTCGCCGCGATCGATCCATTTTGAACAGCCTGACAAAAGTAAAATCATTCCTAATAGAGGAATTAATAACCATTTCTTCATGAAAAATCTCCTTAACATGTTTCCTTTGAATTAAGTTACATTAAACAAGCTAGTCCATTTTATCCTATCAAACCCTGAAAGCGCAAATAATTTTTATAAGAGAGGTGAAATTAGTCGGGCAATGCCTTCTTTAAATTTAATCCAAGTGCCACGCTGATCGTATTTTTCTTGGGTCAACAGCTCAGAACACGTTGAATCCTGATAAAACGCTGCTCTCACCTGTTCCGCAAAATCACTATCATAAACGATCGTGTTCACTTCAAAATCCAATTTGAATGAGCGCACATCAATGTTCGCTGAACCCACCGAGGCAATTCCGGAATCGATCACCATTGTTTTCGCATGGATAAATCCATTCTCATAGGTTTCGATAATCGCACCATATTCGATCAGCTCGGCAACAAAGGAATAAGTCGCCCAGTAAACCAGCAAATGGTCCGGTTTATTAGGAATTTGGATTCGTACTTTGACACCTGATAGCAGCGCCAGCTTCAACCCTTCGTGAATCGAAGCATCGGGAATATAATAGGGTGTTTGAATCAAAATTTCTTTCTTAGCTAGATTGATCATTTTTAAATAAGTCATTTTGATTTGTTCATGTTCACTATCCGGACCGCTGCTGACAATTTGCAAGGCCAGTTTGCCTTCAGACTCAATCTCCGGAAAATAATCCGGTTGATAGACAACTTCATTTTTTTGTTGAGAATTCCAATCCATCAAAAAGCGGTTCTGCAAAGTATAAACAGCATGGCCACGAATCCGTAAATGATTGTCCCGCCAATAACCGAATTTCTCTACTAATCCTAAATACTCATCGCCGACGTTAAAACCACCAGTATAGCCGATCTCTCCGTCGATCACTACGATCTTACGATGATTACGATAATTCATTCGTGGATTTATATAAGGCAGAAACAATGGAAAGAAAAATTCCACTTCCCCTCCAGCTTCAATTAAAGGAGCAAAAAAACGACGGTTGGCTTGCGTGGAACCCCAAGCATCCAGCAATAATCGGACTTTTACGCCACGATTAGCGGCTGCCATTAGTGCGGCGCGAACCTCAAGCCCTAAAGCGTCTGCCCGATAAATATAATATTCCATATGGATGTGAAACTTCGCCTGCTGGATATCTTCTAGCAGTGCATCAAATTTTTCTCGTCCATCCGTATAAAGTATCACTTCATTATTGGTGGTATATAATGAACTTTCAAAAATCGTCAACATATAGATCAACTGTCTCGGATCAACTTGATCAGTATTAGGCTTAGGAAACAATCCGCGATGAAAGGCCCGCTGCTGCTGCTGCACTTCAACGTTCATCCCGATTTTCGTTTGAATCTTCAAATCAAAGATCCGTTCCTTCGAGATCCCTTTCCCGAAAAAGATATATAAAATAAATCCCAATACGGGAATAAAGGTTAAGACTAATAACCATGCCCACGTATTGACCGTATCCTTACGTTCACGAAAAACGATAATAAACGATAAAATTGTATTGATAATTAAGAAAAATAACCCCATATGCTCTGTCACAAACGACATGCCCCCAACTCCTTCTTATAAAGAATAGCCGAGAAAAAGCGGATTGTAAACCGACGACTTTAATGATTTGTCGCTTTTTCCAATCGCATATCAATGTGGGGAATATCATCTTCCAAATAAATTTCCGAACAAGTCGCAAATCCAAAGGACTGATAAAAATCGGTTAAATGGGCTTGTGCCGAAATAATCACCGGCCGCTGGGGAAAACGCTCTTTGATTGCTTCCAGTGTTTCCGTAACAAGTTTTCGTCCTAACTGTTGTCCGCGAAATGCTTTTGCTACCAAGACACGGCCAAAATGGATGCCGTCAACCGTTTCATAAATCCGTGCATACGCCTGCAACATATCATTCTCCATCAAATAAACATGGAGCGCTTCACGATCGATTTCATCGACTTCTTGATACGGACAGTTTTGTTCAACGACAAAAACGGCGGTTCGTGCTTGCAAAATAGTCAATAATTCTTGTGATGATAATTGATCGGTGGTTTTGATCATAATTGCCTCCTGTAATTTTCTGTTTGAATTAGTGTAACCTATTTTTCTCCTAATGTCCGCTAGTTACTTTGATCCCGATGATTCCGATAATCAACAGCAACACAAAAAAACTAGTGAGTAAAGACAAGTGATCGTGAAAGAACAGCAGTCCTACGATAATCGAACCAACCGCTCCGATTCCTGTCCAGATCGGATACGCCAAACTCATTGACAAGGCGTGTAACGATTTCGCTAAAAAGAAAAAGCTAGCTGCCATACCGATTAAGGTTAAAATTGAAAAATTCAACCGACTAAACCCTTCACTTAATTTCATCATCGTTGCCCAAAAAACTTCGAAAGCTCCTGCCACAATCAATGCTACCCATGCCATAATAAATTCCTCCTCAATTTTTTTAATTTCCTCACCGTCAATTCAGCCCCAAAAAAGACAAACAAAAAAAGGGAGTCCAATTTCTTCAAAGACCTAACGAAATTGGCTCCCTTGCTCGGCAGCGGTTAAATTAAATTCATTGCTATTTTAGAACCTTTTAACTTAAAAAGCAAATTTTTGCTATTAAAAAGGAGGTGTGACAAATGTCTTGTCGCACCTCCTTCTTCCAAATAAACGGCGTTTCCGTCGTAGCTTCTTACTAACTTAGATTTTTAAGAAACGACGCATTGAAATCACTGAACCTAGGGAACCAATCATATAACCGCCGACGGCCATGACAATGTCTAAGATCCAAACAATCTGGTTAGGACGCAATAACGCCAGGTTTGATTGCAGTAGATAAGGCGCTGCTAAACCGTAAACTTGTTGGTAACCATAAGTCAAAACTAAAATCGGAACGATCGAACCGATCAAGCCGATCCAGCCACCTTCAAGGAAGAAAGGCCAGCGTATGTAGCCATTTTTCGCTCCCACTAGACGCATGATCTGAATCTCGGTTTTCCGTGAGATGATGGTGATCCGAATCGTGTTTGAGATCAAGAAAATCGCCACAAAAATTAATAATGCTGCGGCTGCTAGTCCCCACGTCCGAACGACTTTCGCCATTTGAATGATACGGTCGGCTGAGTTTCCGCCGTAATTCGCTCTAAAGACATTCGGCAATTGACTCGCTTGACGTGTGACCGGTCGAATATATTGAGCATCCGTCGCACTAACTACATAGACATCATAAAGGGGATTGCTGTCGCCTTCAAATAAATCCCACGCGTCACCCATTTGGGCTTGGATTTTTTTCAACTGATCCTCTTTACTAGAGAAAGTCACTTTATCCACATGGTTGATATCTTGTAAATCTGTTTTTAATTCTTTTAATTCTTTTTCTTTTGTACCGATATCAACAAAGACCGTCACTTCGACATTGCCTTCGACATCATGAGCTAGTTTTGTCGCATTCATGATCACAGCTAGGAAGATTCCTGCCATTGTTAACGTGATCGTCACCGCACTGACTGAAGCCAATGTCATCCAGCCGTTACGTTTGACACTCTTGATACTTTCCAACAAATGTCGGAAGAAATTTCTAATCATCAAACTCATATTCCCCTTCCGCTTCATCTCGAACGATCAAACCATTTTCAATCGCGATCAAACGATGGCGCATCGTATCAACAATTGTCTTGTTGTGCGTCGCCATAACAATGGTCGTTCCTTGATTATTGATTCGCTCTAATAGATTCATGATCTCCCAAGAAGTATCCGGGTCCAAATTCCCTGTTGGTTCATCAGCGATCAAAACTTTAGGTGTATTTACAATTGCCCGTGCAATCGACACCCGTTGCTGTTCCCCACCAGATAATTCATTTGGGAAAACGCGGACTTTATGTTTCAAGCCGACAAGATCCAACACTTCCATGACACGTTTTTTGATTTCACGCGGTTTACGACCAATTACTTGCATTGCGTAAGCAACATTTTCATAAACCGTTTTTCTTGGTAATAATTTGAAATCCTGAAAGACGACGCCGACATCACGACGCAAATAAGGGACTTCTTTATTTTTGATTTTCAATAAATCATGACGAGCAACATCCAACACTTTCCCAGAAGTTGCTTTTTCTTCGCGGTACATCAATTTGATAAAGGTAGATTTTCCGCTACCAGAGGGACCAACAACATAGACGAACTCACCTTGCTCGATATGGACCGAAATCCCACGTACAGCAGTTGTCTTATTCGGATATTTTTTTGTTACATCCTGCATTTCAATCATGCTTTATCTCTCCAAACCTCTTAAATTCTTTGTTATTATAGCACGTCAACATTGCAACTGGCTTTCATTACTTTACAATTTGATTTCATTTTAGCTTAGGCTTCTTGTGCTAGACGCCATTTCAAGTAAGCATCAATGAAAGGATCCAAATCACCATCCATCACCGCTTGGACATTTCCTGTCTCATAATCGGTTCGGTGATCTTTCACCATTGAGTAAGGATGGAACACATAGGAGCGAATTTGCGAGCCCCAACCGATTTCCTTTTGCTCGCCTCGTAGTGCGGCCGCTTCTTGCTCTTTTTTCTCAATTTCCAATTGGTAAAGTTTGGCTTTCAATGTCTGCATCGCGGTTTCCCGGTTATGAAATTGTGAACGCTGCGCCTGACTGGCAACGACTGTTCCGGTTGGCAAGTGAGTGATCCGAACAGCAGAAGATGTTTTGTTGATATGCTGTCCACCGGCTCCACTTGCCCGGTAAACATCCACTTTCAAATCATCTGGATTAATTTCAACTTCAATATTTTCATCTAATTCAGGCATGACTTCCACCGAACAAAATGACGTGTGACGCCGACTAGCTGAGTCAAAAGGCGAGATCCGAACTAAACGATGAACGCCTTTTTCCGATTTTAGATAGCCATAGGCATTGGTACCTTTAATCATTAAGGTCACACTCTTAATGCCCGCTTCATCTCCTGCTTGATAATCGATCGTTTCTACTGAAAAGCCATGCTGTTCTGACCAACGTGTATACATCCGCAAAAGCATCGAACCCCAATCCTGTGATTCTGTTCCACCCGCTCCAGGATGCAGTTCCAAGATCGCATTGTTTTTATCATAAGGCTCATCCAATAGTAAGGACAATTCAAAGCCTGCGACTTTTTCCTGCAGCTGCAACAAACGTTGTTCCAACTCTGTTTGCAGTTCACTGTCAAATTCTTCTTGCTGCATTTCCCACATCAGATTAAGTTCTTCGCTCTCATTAGCGATCGCTTGAAATTGATCGTAGGTTTCTTTTTCGCCATTGTTGTGATTGATCAGTGCTTGGGCTTTTTCCGAATCATCCCAAAAATCGGGGGCCGTCATTTGGTTTTCTGCTTCTGCAATGTCTTCTTCTAACTGTTCGAGGTCAAAGAGACCCCCTGAAACTAGTTACTTGCTCTTGCATCGTATCTAATAAATTCCGGATTTCTGCGTTTTCCAATTTTATTCCCTCTTTCTCATGAATAAAGAAAATATCCCCTCATTCAATCCTAAAAACCTGCTTAACAAAAAATTTGAGTGATCCATTCGTAAAACAAGAGCTGCGACATCTAAATGTCCCAGCTCCTCTGAAAATCAACTGTTGCGTGAAGCTCTTATAATCCTTTACCGTGGCAATTTTTGTATTTCTTACCACTGCCGCAAGGGCATGGATCATTGCGTCCAACTTTTTCGACATGAACCGGTTGTTGTTTCGTTTCAGTCAAATTTTTAGGATCGCCATCGGCCTCTACTGGGTGTTCCTCTTGGTTTTGAGCAACTTGTTCTCGTTGTACATTTTGGCGAATTTCCGCTTTCATGAAGAGACGGGTCACTTCAAATTCGATTGCTCCTACCATGTCTTCAAACATCTTGTAGCCTTCGGTTTGATATTCAACTAATGGATTGTTTTGCCCGTAAGCTCGCAAGCCAACTGATTGACGTAATTGATCCATCGCATCGATATGATCGGTCCATTTTGTATCGACAACTCGCAAAATAACGACTTTTTCAAATTCCAATAATTGTTCTGGACTTTGTAATTGCGCTACTTTCGCATCAAAGACCTCTTTAGCACGACCATACAAATAATCTTTCATTTCTTCCGGTGTTTTGCCTTCGAAGTCGGCTTTTGAAACCGTGTCTTCGTGAACCAAGGTTGTTCCGGCAAAATCAGCCAACGCTTCAAGATTCCAATTTTCTTTTTCCAATTGAGTATGGCTGTCGACTACTCGTGAGATCGTCCGACGTACCATGTTCAATAATTGCGGCGATAAATCTTTTTCGCCCATGATGACATCTTGACGTTGTTTATAAATAACTTCACGCTGTTCACGCATCACGTCATCGTATTGCAAGACGTTTTTACGTGTATCGTAGTTATTTCCTTCCACTCGTTTTTGGGCAGATTCCACTTGACGAGTCAGCATCTTGCTTTGGATCACCGCATCTTCGTCTTCGACTTTCATCCGGTCTAAGAACGCTTTGATCCGTTCAGAACCGAAACGTTTCATTAAATCATCTTCCAATGAAAGATAAAATTGTGAAACACCTGGATCTCCTTGACGACCTGAACGTCCCCGAAGCTGATTATCGATCCGGCGTGATTCATGACGTTCGGTACCAATTACGGCTAAGCCGCCTAATTCAACAACGCCTAAACCAAGCTTAATATCGGTTCCTCGACCGGCCATGTTGGTGGCGATCGTTACGGAACCTTTTTGCCCAGCGTTCATAATGATTTCCGCTTCTTTAAAGTGGTTCTTGGCATTCAAGACTTCGTGAGGAACTTTTTCCGCATTCAGCATATTTGAAAGTAATTCAGAAGTTTCAACTGCCACAGTACCAACTAGAATTGGTTGACCTTTACGATGGCGTTCTTTAATATCTTGCACCACGGCATGAAATTTACTTTCTAAGGTTGGGTACAATAAATCTGCGTGGTCCGCCCGGATAATTGGACGGTTCGTTGGAATTTGAACAACTTCAATATTATAGATTTCACGGAACTCTTCTTCTTCCGTTTTAGCTGTACCAGTCATCCCAGATAGTTTTTTGTACATCCGGAAGTAGTTTTGGAAAGTAATTGTTGCCATCGTTTTGGTTTCATCTTCGATCTCAACGCCTTCTTTGGCTTCGATCCCTTGATGCAACCCATCAGAATAACGACGACCGTCCATAATCCGTCCAGTAAATTGGTCAACGATTAGGACTTTACCTTCTTGAACCACATAATCAATATCGCGAATCATGATGAAGTTCGCCCGCAAGGCTTGATCCAAATGATGGGTCAAGGCCGTGTTTTCTAAGTCATACAAGTTTTCTAAGCCGAAGTTTTCTTCTGCCTTTTCGATTCCTTGTTCAGTCAAACCGATTGTTTTTGATTGGATATCGATTTTGAAATCTTCATCTTCTTTTAGACGCTTCACGAAATTATCCGTCCGCGTGTAAAGAGCCGTTGATTTTTCAGCAGCACCAGAAATGATCAATGGTGTCCGGGCTTCATCAATCAAAATTGAATCCACTTCATCGACGATTGCGTAGTTCAATGGACGTTGAACCATTTGACTTTGGTAAACCACCATGTTGTCACGTAAATAGTCAAAGCCAAGCTCGTTATTCGTGCTATAAGTGATATCACAATTGTAAGCTTCGCGTTTTTCATCGGCTGTTTTTGAGTTGATGTTCAAGCCAACACTTAAGCCAAGGAAATTATACAATTCACCCATTTCAGTCGAGTCACGCGTAGACAAGTATTCGTTTACTGTAACAACGTGGACACCTTCACCAGTCAACGCATTCAAATAAACCGGCATCGTTGCTGTTAAGGTTTTCCCTTCACCTGTTTTCATTTCAGGGATATTTCCGTCGTGTAAGACGATCCCACCCATTAATTGGACATGGTAAGGATACAAGCCTAAAACCCGTTTCGCTGCTTCACGAACGACCGCGAAAGCTTCAGGTAATAACTCGTCTAGTGTTTCTCCTGCCTTATAACGTCCTCTAAATTCATCAGTCTTGCCGCGTAACTGCTCATCTGATAATTTTTCCATGTCATCAGCATACGCTTCAACTTTATCAGCAATGCTGCTTAGACGCTTTAATTCTTTTTTATCGTTTTCGATCATTTTTCTAAGAAAGTTTGCCATTCGTTTGTCTTATCTCCTTTAGTTCTTTTTCTATTTTTTGATAGAAACCCGCTAGTATATTTTATCATTAGTCCAACAGAAAAGAAACTTCTGTTAGCGAATAATGGCGTACTTAATAGAATGATTAAACTTTCTTTTAGTATTTTTGATTCTTCCTTTCATATCAATGACCGTTACTTCTTTTTTTCGACTGATTTCAAAAGCTTTATTTTGTCTGAAAATAAAAAAACCTTCCAGCTTCAGCTGGAAGGCATTATTCTTTGATTAATCTGTTTCGATCAAACCATATTTGCCGTCTTTACGACGATAAACAATACTTGTACCATTCGTTTCAGCATCTTCAAAAATGAAGAAGTTGTGTCCAAGCATATTCATTTGTAAGACTGCTTCTTCGCTGCCCATTGGTTTTAGTGATAAGCGTTTTGTACGTACGATTTCTAATTCTGATTCTTCAGAATCTTCAGCGTTCACTAACACTTCCACGTCACGTTCAGGCACACCGGTCTCACGCGCTTTACGATTAATTTTTGTTTTAAATTTGCGGATCTGACGCTCTAATTTATCCACAACCAAATCAATACTTGCATATAAATCTGGTGAAGTTTCTTCGGCCCGAAGAACTAAGTAAGGTAATGGAATCGTTACTTCAACTTTCGCAGTTTTTTCTGTGTAAACCTTCAAATTTACATAAGCAGTTGCGTCCGGAACATCAGTGAAGTAGCGTTCTAACTTACCTACTTTCTTTTCAACGTAATTGCGGATAGCTTCGGTAACTTCGATGTTTTCTCCTCGAACATTATATCTAAACATACGTATTGCCCCTTTCGTCTTACCAACTGAAGATTGAGGAAGGACCACTCTTACCTCTCTTCTTAACCCTATTATAGCGAACTCTAATCCTTTTGCAAAGTAAATCGCTACCAATTTTGGCAGCAAAATTTTAGCATTTATCGAGCAAAAGTCAGAGTTTTCACCGTTTCTACGCCATTTTGATAGAGCAACTCGGCCCCGTGGACCAATGTACGGCCTGTTGTATAAACATCATCCACTAATAAAACTCTTTGATTTCTAATTTTTTCTTTTGACACCTTCAACGTAAAAGGCTGCTCCATTTTTAACCGCTCGGCGCGTGTTTTTCCTGACTGAGGCGCCAACTCTTTACGCTCCAATAAAAAGTGATATGCTGGTTTCGTCAACTCTAAGCAGCCGCTGACTTGATTAAAGCCCCGCGTAGCAAAACGTTCTTTTGAAAGAGGCATTGGGCAAATCAAATAGTCACGATAATTTTTCAGTGCTTGATTCAGTTCAGCGGTAAAGGCTCCTCGTAAACGATAATCTCCAGTAAATTTATAGCCTTCGATCCATTGGCGAAAACCTGCATCATAGTAAAAAAGTCCACGATTTTCTAAAACAAAGCCGACTTGCTTTTGCCATTGAAGACAATCGCCGCATAATTCAGCTGAATTGGGACGACCACAACCGGGACAAGCCGCCTTCTGTTCAATCACAGTGAAAAGCTGCTGACAATGAAAACAGCGGTGACTGCCTTGAAAGAATAATTCCAGTAATGTCAGATTTTTAATCAGCTCTTTTTGACAGCAACTACAGTGCATCGATCAAGCCCTCCTGTAACGCTCGTTGATTATGATTTCTAATCTCTTTGATTGCTGTTTTTATGTCCCTTGTCATTTCACTAGTCACAAAGACGACCTCCGCTTCGGAATAAGCTCCTTTGCGATCAGCTCGACCAGCAATCTGGACTAGCGCTGCTTGATTAAAGACACGATGTGATGCTTGTAACACCACCACCGAAATATTTTCAAAGGTCACACCTCGCTCTAAAATCGTCGTTGTAAGTAGCAAGTCATACCGACCTTCACGCATATTTTCAACTTTAACCAAGCGTTCCTTATCTTTGGAGAACACGGTTGTCAATCGACTATCAGCCAAATTGGCTTTAAAATAGCTTTCGATTTTTGCTAATAGCTGGATACTCGGACAAAAAAGCAAAACATGATTTTTTGTTAATAGTAAAAGTATCCGCCGTAACATTTTTTTATTCAGATGGCCTCGATTTAATGATTTTTCTAAGTTCAATGTCCATAGGACCTCCGGCAAAACCAGGGGACGCCGGTGATAGCGTGCCGGCAAGTAATAACGGCAATCGACTGCTTGCCTTAATTTTTGATCCGGCGTTGCGCTGAGATAAATTCGCTTTGCTTTTTCCCGTTGTGCCCGTTCCACCGCTTGAGGCAGTAATGGATCTGTACTGTAAGGAAAGGCGTCCACCTCATCTACAATCACCAAATCAAAAGAGTCCTGATAGCGTAACAGCTGATGAACGGTGCAAATAACAAAGGTATCTCCGGCATCTTTTCGTTCTTGTCCGTGGAACAGACTGATCTTTTCTTTAGGAAAAGCCTGTCGGAAGCGTAAATAGAGTTCATTACAGACATCTACTCGTGGAGAAGTCAGCACCACCCGTTGTCCCTTTTCCAAAACCGCTTTGATTAACGGAAACAAAATCTCTGTCTTCCCTGCACCAGTGACTGCCCACAGCAAAAAGGTTTTCCCAATCGGTTGATCTGTGACTAAGCGCCGGGCAATTTTTTCCTGAGCTGCAGAAAAGACTCCCGACCAAGCTAAGACAACTTTTCTTGCGGACAATTCTTTCACAGGAAAATAATAAAGAAAAGAATGACTGGTAATCCTTCCTAACGCTAAGCAAACCGGACAATAGAAGAAACCCGCCGGCAGCGCTGCTTGAGAAAGATTTCCACAACGTTGGCAAAACCAACGCTCTCCCACTGCGTTCATCGCTGGGATTTTTCTAGCCTGATTCAAGTCAACATCAGGATAAAAGACTTGCCACTCTTGTCGCAATAACCGCTGGCCTGTGATCGCCATTTAATCACTCCTAAAAAACATTCTTATCAAAAGATACGCAAAAAAAGAAGCTTGGACATTAATCTAATCCCAGCTCCTACTTACATATAAACGGTGGTCCCGAAATAGCTTCTTGGGAAATAACCCACACACTTCTTTCACAAACTCAAATTAACCAATTCGATTTTACCAATTTATTAAAAACGATATATTCTTTATTCAGATTGACCTGCACGACTTCATAGTTGGCATTCAGCCAGCCATAAGCACCTTTTTCTGGATGGCGGTAATCGTTCGCCCACCAATCGAGATCATGTCGGGCAGTCAGTGGCAAGCCGCTTCTAGGAAACAACAGCTCGTCAAATTGGGTGAAGGTCAGCGTCACTTGAGAGCCGTTATTATTTTTTAAATAATGGGTAATTGCATCATATTTTTTTACACGGGTCATAGTCATCTCTCACCTTCAAAATTTTCAATTCTCACTTGTATCCTTACTTGATAGTTGAAACCGGCCCTACTTTTCTCCTATACTGAAAACAAGAGAAAAAAAGCGAGGCTAAATCATGCTGCAAAATTATCGTACGATCAAACAAGACCATCAACATGAGATCGAAATCAAAAAATCTCGTTTCATTTGTTTCTTAAAGCGAATCGACTCTGAAGAAGAAGCTAAAGCCTTTATCCAACAGCTGAAAAAAGAGCATTGGAAAGCGAATCATAACTGCAGCGCCTTTGTCTTAGGTGAGCGCAGCGAGATCCAGCGTTCTTCTGATGACGGTGAACCTAGTGGAACCGCCGGGGTACCGATGCTTGAAGTATTAAAGAAAAATGATTTGATCAATGTCTGTGCCGTCGTGACTCGGTACTTCGGTGGCACCAAGCTAGGAGCCGGCGGATTGATTCGTGCGTATTCAGGCGCGGTCGCCCAGGCTATTGCCGATATTGGCATCGTTGAGGGCCGGCTACAGCAAGAAGTTCTGATCCAATTGGATTATTCGAACTGGGGCAAACTAGAAAATTTCTTAACGGCTCAAAAGATCACCGTCAAAGACACGCAATTCACTGATCAAGTGGTCGCCACTTGCATGGTGGACGAAGCACAAGTTCCAGCTTTTGAAGAACAGATTACCGATTTATTAAATGGCCAAGCAAACTTTACTTTGGGCGAGGTCAGCTATTTTGAACGAGTCATCCAAGAGGCCTAGCTTCTTGGATTATTTTTCTAAATAAAATTCAAAACGGCTGCCAACATACTGCGTACGCACATACTCAAATGGGCGTTCATCCGCTAAATAGGAAACTTGGCGCAGGCGTAAAATCGCGTCGCCACGTTTAACAGCTAAATATTCGGCTGTTTGCTCCGAAGCTAAAACAGCAGAAACGGTTTGATTGGCACGTCCGATCTCAAAGCCTTTTTCTTGCAAGCTATGATAAAAAGAATCTGTGATTTCTTCTTTGCTGAAGCCTTCGACTAGTTTTGCAGGAATACTCGCCACTTCGAAACAAATTGGCACTTCATCTGCATAACGAATTCGTTCCATCCGCAACACTTGCTCGCCTTTGTCTAAGCCAAGTTTTTCTGCTTCACTAGAACTGGCACGAGAATTAAAAAAGGAAATCGTTTTGCTAGAAGGAATCTTTCCCAAGGATTCCATGATATCAGTAAAGCTCGTTGTCCCGCTCATTTTTTCTTGGACTTTTTTACTGGCGACGTAAGTTCCTGAACCGATTTTCCGCTCTAAGATTCCCTCGTCCGATAACGTTTGGATCGCTTGGCGCAAGGTCATTCGACTGACGCCAAATTTTAACGACAATTCACGCTCAGAAGGTAAGCGATCACCCACTTTCCACACGCCATTTTCAATCTCATGTTTTAATTGATCATGGATTTGAATATATACGGGCACTTGATTTGCCACATTCCATCACTCCTGTTGATTTTCTATATTTATTATAACTGGTATATACCTAATGTACAATAATAACCCTTCCCAATTTCCCAACTAACTAGTCGATTGCCTGCAATAATCAGTTATTGACGTAAAAAAAAGAGTAGACCATTTGAATCGGCCTACCCTATTCTTTAACTTTTTACTTCTTCTTTTAATTGCTTGTTAGCGGTCGCCATCATTAAACGAATCCGATTCAATTGATTGACGATGGAAACGCCTGGATCATAATCGATCGCGGCAATATTGGATTTTGGATACTGATGACGCAATTCTTTAATGACACCTTTACCTACAACATGGTTCGGCAGACAACCAAAAGGCTGCATGCAGACAATATTATTGACCCCGGTCTTCAAGAGATCAATCATTTCGCCAGTCAAGAACCAGCCTTCACCCGTATGATTCCCAATCGAAAGAATCTTGCTGGCATCTTCCGCTAATTGATAAATCGAATGAATCCCTGTGAAACGATCCGAAGCGCGCAACGCTTTATCCATCGGTTTTTCCACGAATTCAATTAATTTGATCGCCATCTCAGCCAGATTTTTGCTCTTTTTAGACATTCCCATATTGTCATATTTCCAAATTTGATTGTATAAAGAATAGTTCATGAAACCAATCAAATCCGGTACGACTGCCTCGGCGCCTTCTGCTTCTAACAGCCGGACAATATCATTGTTGGCAGTTGGCGAGTATTTCACCAAAATTTCTCCAACAACACCGACTTTTGGCTTAACTTCATCAGAAATTGGTACCGTATCAAAGTCTTTGATGATCTTTTTCATATTCATATTGAACAGGGTCAATGAACCATTGCGAACATTGCCTTCGACTTTTTTCAGCCATTCCTCATGTAAGGCATCGATCTGACCTTCTACTAGTTCATAAGGCCGCGTACGGTATACGACGCGTTCAAAGAGATCGCCATAAAGAATTGCCACAACAATCCGTTTTAACATTGGTAAGGTGTACTTGAAGCCTGGGTTGCTTTCCACTCCTTTGTTTCCTAGTGACACGGAAACGACGGGCACTTGTGGGAAGCCGGCATCATTCAGGGCCTTACGCAATAATGGAATGTAATTCGTCGCCCGGCAGCCGCCACCAGTTTGACTCATCATGACACTGGTATTGTTTAAATCATATTCGCCGCTTTGCAACGCTTCGACCAATTGTCCGATCGAAATGATCGCTGGATAACAAGAATCGTTATTCACGTATTTCAATCCAACATTGACGGCCTCACGGTCCATCGCTGGTAAGCAGACGACATTATAGCCTGAAGCCTCCAACGCAACATCGAATAAGCCAGATTGATGGATCGGACTAAGCATTGGCAAGAGCAAAGTATGTTTTTTTCGCATTTCCTTCGTGAAGACGATTTTTTCTGGTTCTTCAAAACGTCTAACGGGTTGGAAGTTAGATTTATCCCGCTCATTGACTGCTGCTTTTAACGAACGTAAACGAATTCTGATGGCACCTAAGTTGGACCCTTCATCAATCTTCAAAACAGTATAGATTTTGCCGTATTGTTCCATGATTTCTTCGACTTGGTCCGTGGTGACCGCATCTAGTCCACAACCGAAGGAATTCAATTGAACAAGCTCCAGATTTTTGGATTTGGCCACCACTCGAGCGGCCGCATATAAACGTGAATGGTAGACCCATTGATTGACGACCCGTAAATTACCGACATCGCTTAAATGGGAGACACTGTCTTCGGTTAGAACATGGAAGCCTTCTTGGGTAATGACTTCCGCGATTCCGTGATTGATCTCTGGATCTAAATGATACGGACGACCAGAAAGAACGACGCCTCGCTCGCCTTTTTGATTCAGCATCAGAAGCGTTTCTTCCCCTTTTTGGCGAATATCATTTTTGAAGGTTTCTAATTCTTCATAGGCATGATGCAACGCTTTGTCGACTTCGGTTTGGGTGATCCCTAAATCTTGGAAGCAACGTCCTAAAACTTTGGCTACTGAAGCTTCATTGGCTAAATTCAAATAAGGATTACGATAATCCACCTTGCCGTCACGGATGTCATCAACATTATTGCGGATCACATCTGGATAGCTTTGGACGATTGGACAGTTGAAATGATTGTCGGCTTCTTTTGATTCTTCCCGCTCAAAGACCACACCAGGATAGAAAATCATTGGTACGCCACCATCGATTAAGGCTTGGATATGGCCGTGAGCAATTTTGGCTGGGTAACAGGCCGTATCACTTGGGATCGTCTCCATTCCTTGTTCATACAATTCTTTATTTGAGCGTGGTGATAATTTCACGCGGAATCCAAGGTCGCTGAAGAAGGTATGCCACAAAGGATAATTTTCATACATATTCAAGACCCGTGGAATCCCGATTTCTCCTCGCACCGCTTCTTTTTTACGTAATGGACGATATTTGAAGAGCCGTTTATATTTATACTCCACCAGATTGACTTTTTTATCTTCCCGTTTCACTTTGATCCGAGCGCCTCGCTCACAGCGATTGCCGGTGATAAATTGCCGTCCGTCGGAGAATAACGTAACCGTAAGCATACAATTATTTTCACACAATCCGCAATGAGTAAATTCTTTTTCTGCGGTAAAGCTGTCGATCTCCGCCAAAGATAATGTCTCAGTCGTTTCACCGACCTCATAATTTTCTAAAGCAATCAATGCCGCGCCGAATGCGCCCATTAAACCGGCGATTGATGGGCGAACGACTTCACGGCCGGTCACCATTTCAAACGCCCGTAACACCGCTTCATTATAGAAAGTCCCACCTTGGCAAACGATCTTTTCGCCCAACTCTTCGGGACGACGAACCTTAATTACTTTATAGATGGCATTTTTAATGACGGAGTAAGATAAGCCGGCGGAGATATCCCCAACTGAGGCGCCTTCTTTTTGAACTTGTTTCACTTTTGAATTCATAAAGACAGTACAGCGAGAGCCTAAGTCCACTGGTCCTTTTGATTTCAAGGCCGCTTGCGCAAAGTCTTCTACTTTATAATTCAATGATTTAGCAAAGGTCTCGATGAAAGAGCCACAACCGGATGAACAGGCTTCATTCAACTGGATCGATGACAGCGCGCCATCTTTAATCGTCATCGCCTTCATGTCTTGTCCGCCGATGTCTAAAATAAAATCAACGCCTGGTTGGAAATGATTCGCCGCTTTGTAATGCGCCATCGTTTCTACTTCACCGATATCCACCTTCAAGGCGTTTTTGATTAATTGCTCCCCATAACCAGTTACTGCTGCTTTTCCGATAAAGACATTCTCAGGTAATTTTTGATACAAATCTTTTAAGACGGTCATCGTCGTTTCTAAGGGCTGACCTTGATTGTTGCCATAAAATGAAAACATGAGATTACCGCTCTCATCGATCAAGGCCACTTTGGTCGTGGTAGAACCGGCATCGATTCCTAAGAACGCCACGCCTTCATGTTCATTCAAATCCTTTTCTTGCGCTTGGGCTTGCCCATGACGCAGCCGGAAATCAGCGAGATCCGCCTCGTCTTTAAATAAAGGTTCCAACGTATCAGAAGGCGATAAGTGTCCTTCTTCTGCCGTAGTCAAACGATGCAGCAATTCTTCTAATGAAGAAACGGGTGCTTCTTCTGAATAAAAAGCGGCGCCCATTGCTACAAAAAGTTGTGGATTTTCAGGAAAGATCACATTCTCTGGGGCGATGTTCAATGTCTCGATAAAGCGTTGACGCAGTTCAGACATAAAGAATAACGGCCCACCGAGAAAAGCGATGTTCCCTTTGATTTTACGACCGGCTGCTAAACCGGCGATTGTTTGGTTTACAACGGCTTGAAAAATACTCGCCGCGATATCTTCTTTCGCTGCTCCTTCATTGATCAAAGGCTGCACATCGGTTTTGGCGAAAACGCCGCAACGAGAAGCAATCGGATAAAGTGTCTTATAATTTTTTGCCAGTTCATTGACCCCGTTGGCATCCGTCTTTAACAAGACTGCCATCTGGTCAATAAAGGCTCCCGTTCCACCGGCGCAGCTACCGTTCATCCGCTGCTCCAAAGCACCTTCAAAGAATGTAATCTTCGCATCTTCTCCGCCTAATTCAATCGCCACATCCGTTTCTGGAATGACTTCTTCCACGGTGCGTGTACACGCGATCACCTCTTGGACGAAAGGAATGTCTAAAACATCAGCTAGTCCCATCCCACCGGAACCTGTGATACTCATCGTCATTTTTTGGTTGCCAAGTACCTCTTCTGCTTCTCGCAGCACACGTTCTGTGGCAGTTTTCACATCCGAAAAATGCCGTTCGTATTTTGCAAAGAGACTTTCATTTTGTTCATTTAAAATGACCAACTTGACGGTTGTAGAGCCTACATCGATCCCCGCTCGTAATGTCATAAATATTCCTACCTTCCATTTTTAACAACACGTGTTGATTAACTTACAAAGTGTTTGTTATACTACTCACGTATATTCTAAAAAGATTTTGCACGTTATGCAACTATCAAAATCATTTCATTCGTGTGATAAGCAACGTTCCAACCCGTTCTGTTGTAAAAAATGAAAGGAATTTCCCATGCCCAAAAAAATCGACTTAAGAGTGAAACGAACGAAAAAAATGATCATGGAAGCTTTTATCCATTTAGTAGAAGCAAAAGGCTTTGATAATATCACTGTACAAGAGATCGCTGATGAAGCTATGATCAATCGAGCAACCTTCTACGCCCATTTTAAAGACAAGCAAGATTTATACGACCATATTTTCAAACAAGCCATCGATGCCTTCACTGAAGTCCTCGATCCCGATCAGATCGTCCAAGGCAATCGTCTGAAAGTCAAACAAATCGAATTTGTCTTAACCAATATTTATCAGCAGATCCAAGCCAATCGAAAATTCTTTTTGACGGTCATGGATGCCTCTGGAAATGAAATGCTGCGGAAAAAGATCGCGGAAATTTTAGATATTAAATATGCCCACGTCTTCAATCGTTTAAAGATTACCGAGAATGATATCGAAGTGCCCCTAGACTTTATCATTGAATACATGACGTCGATCTTTGTTGGTACCCTCCATTGGTGGATCACCAGCGATACAATGATGGATGCCGGTAGTCTAGCGAAGCTCGTTATCAAACTAGTAGGCAATGGCCATTTGACGATTCTGGGAATAGAGATTGATCGTTAAATGAGAAAAGCTTTCGCGAACTCGCTCAGCTTTTTGCCAGTTTTTCTTCTCGCATTATTGAGATTAGAAAAATGGTATGCGTAACGACAATCAAAATCATTTTTCGTGTTTTTGGAAAAATGATTCTCTATTTAGGAGTCAGCTGTGCAATAAGACCAAACTTTTGATAAATGACTGAGAAACACAAAGTTTTAACTTTGATGTTGAACAGTTCCTACTTGGTGCTTCTCAAATTTAGAAATCGTTTTGCTTATTGCCGATAAAGCTAGTTCGTGAAGCCGGACATGGCTAGACCTGCTGTAAAGCGATTTATTCATTTAAAAATTTATACTTTCTTCATAGTCAAAAAAAAGTGCGCTCAGAATATCTGAGCGCATTTTTTTAATGATTTCTAGATTTCCATTTAATCGTATGACGCGTAGGGCGTAGAGTACGAACACGGGGAGCTTGCCCCTTTTCTTTGGTTACTTCTAATGAATGATCCTTCACTGTGCTATAAATTTTTGTTACCGTGTCTGTCAGTAGTTCTTTTACTTCTTGCACTTTATTCATTGCCATCAGCTCCATTCTTTCTCTCTTCTTTAATGTAGCCTAAATTTGAAAAGGCTTCAAGCAATTCAGCTGGTCAAATTGCGATTAGCGGGGAAAGCGTGACTTACAACAAATTTTACAGAAATGGAGCATTTTTTCAAAAATCGAAGAAGCTAGTTAGTTTTTTAACAGCGTTTACTGGGAAATATATAAAAAAACGTGAGCTGCATCTGCAACTCACGTTTTACGTTACTGGGGTAGCTGGATTCGAACCAACGCATGAGGGAGTCAAAGTCCCTTGCCTTACCGCTTGGCTATACCCCAATGGTGGAGGAGAGTGGATTCGAACCACTGAACCCTAAGGAACGGATTTACAGTCCGTCGCGTTTAGCCACTTCGCTACTCCTCCATCTAGGTTTTTATTATTTAAAAACCCGACTCAGTTATAATACCTAATCTCAAAAAAAAATGCAAGTATTATTTTTCAATTTTATTCATGTAAATTCCAACTGCGGATCACATTCTCGATTCCGTCATCTAATGTACGAAAACTTCCTAGTAAACGATCGTCGCTATAAGCCTGAAACACTTTGTTTTCTGGGATTACTTCACCAATCATTTTCTTACCGATCACTAGCTGCGTAACAGTCACCGTTTGACCATTGACCGAACGTTCTTCTTCTTTGATCTGAACTTCGATATCTTTATTTTTTTTAGACATAGCATTCCCTCCGACTGTCATTTTATCATACTCCAAAAGAAAACAACAACTGGCTACTCTAATTCTGAGTAGCCAGTTGCAATTATGGATTCGTTGTTACTGCTCGAATGACTTCATAGCCAGCGTTGGTTAGGATTTCTTTGATTCGGTCCGTTTCTTTACTGCTTAATTGAATCTCAACAATTGTTCCATTATTTTTGTGATTGGCAATGATTGTCAAAATACTCAACTCATTATCGGCTAACAGCTTCGTCACTCGTGCCAACACACCTTTTTTATCTTCAATGATCTTTAATTGAACGCGGGTGCCGCCTTCATGATAGCCGGTCAGTTTCAAAAAGGCGTCGAAGATATCATTATTGGTAATAATGCCAACTAACTTTTCCCCTTCTAATACCGGCAATACATTGATTTTGTTTTGCCGCATCAAGAAAATGCCATCTTCTAATTGCGCATCTGGCGAGATCGTTTTAACCTCTGTGATCATAACGTCCGCTACTACCGTCTTATTCAACAAATAATTAACTTCATGGACACTTAGACTAGTCGCTTTAGAGGGCAGCGCTTCTTGAATCGTTCCTTCAGTGATCAAACCGACTAGTTGTTCATTTTCAAGTACAGGCAAGCGGTGGATATCATATTTTTTCATTAAATCGACCGCATCAAAAATTTTTGTCTTTGGCGAGACGGTCACTAATTCACTCGTCATAAAATCTCTTACACTCATTTTTATTACCCTCCTAGATAGGCTTTCTTCACTTCGTCGCTGTCTAATAATTCTTGGCCGGTGCCTGACAAAACGACCTTCCCAGTCTCCAAAACGTAGCCACGGTCTGCAATCGATAACGCCATTTTGGCATTTTGCTCGATCAACAGCACCGTTGTACCTTGTTCTTTGATTTCCTGGATAATATTGAAAATTTCTTTAATGAAAATCGGAGCCAACCCCATTGAAGGCTCATCTAGTAACAACAAGCGAGGCTTTGACATTAAGGCTCTCCCCATCGCTAGCATTTGCTGTTCGCCACCAGATAAGGTGGAAGCATCCTGTGTCAATCGTTCCTTTAAAATCGGAAATTTTTCATAGACATGCTCGTAATCTTCTTTTAACGACCCATCTTTCCGTAGATAAGCGCCCATTTCTAAATTTTCCAAAACGGTCAAGCCAGAAAAAACATGGCGACCTTCAGGTACTTGAGAAATTCCTTGAGCGACAATCTTTCGTGGGGCTCTTTTTTGAATCGGTTTGCCTTCAAATTGAATCGTTCCTTTTGATGGCTGGATCAAACCTGAAATGGTACGAAGGATCGTTGTTTTTCCCGCTCCATTAGCACCAATCAGTGAAACGATCTCTCCTTGATTGACCTCAAAGCTGACATCCCGCACTGCTTGAATCATTCCATAATGCACTGAAAGGTTTTCGATTTTTAACATTATAGGTCACCTCCCAAGTAAGCTTTGATGACTTCGGGATTGTTTTTGATCTCATCTGGATCGCCTTCTGCCAAGACCCGACCATATTCCAATACATAGATGCGTTCACAAACATCCATAACTAGACTCATATCATGTTCGATCAAGAGGATCGTGATTTGAAATTCTTGTTGGATTTTACGGATCAACCCTGTTAAAGCTGCCGTTTCCTGCGGGTTCATCCCTGCCGCTGGTTCATCTAAAAATAAAATTTTAGGTTTTGTCGCTAATGCTCGCACGATTTCTAAGCGGCGCTGCTCTCCATACGGCAAATTGCGAGCTAGATTTTCCGCTTTGTTTTGTAAATCAAAAATCGTTAATAATTGCAGTGCTTCTTCTCGCAAAGCCTCTTCTTTATTATAAAAAGTTGGTAAACGCAAGACGCTCGAGAAAAAGCCTTCCTTATTTTTACTATTCATCGCGATCAGTACATTGTCCAACACCGTCAAATCTTTAAACAAGCGAATATTTTGAAACGTTCGACTCAAACCTAAGTCTGCGATCGCGTAGGGCTTTTTACCGTTCAAACGCTGACTTTGACCATCAACTTCTAAAAGAACGTCCCCTTCACTAGGTTCATATACACCGGTGATCAGATTAAATAAAGTAGTTTTTCCCGCACCATTGGGACCAATCAAACCGACTAATTGATTTTCTTCTAATGCGATATTGACATTGGAGACCGCCGCCAAACCGCCAAAGTTTTTCGTTAACTCTTTAATTTCCAACAGAGGCATTTTGGTCATCTCCTTTTTTGAATTTATTCAACAGCTTCTTCACGGACAATTCTTTTGTCCCTAATAATCCACCTGGCTTAAAGATCATTAAAATAATCAACGCCAGCGCATAAATAATCATTCGTAAAGCACCGAAATCTTGGAGATACATATTGATGATCCCTAACAAAATGGCAGCGATAAAGGTTCCTGTGATACTTCCGATTCCGCCTAAGACGACCAGAATCAAAATATCTACCGATTTGGTAAACGCGAAGTCCTTCGGTGCGATCGATTGCAAATAACCGGCATAAAGCGAACCAGCGATACTGGCAGTCATCGCGCCAAAGGCAAAAGCCATGACTTTATATTTCGTCGTATTTACCCCCATTGCTTCTGCAGCAATCTCATCCTCACGAATCGCCATCGTAGCACGTCCTGCACCCGAGCGAATATAGTTGACGATAAATAAGGTGGTGATCGCCATAAAGCCATAGACCATCTGCCAATCAACAAAAGGCTCGATCCCAAACAAACCGGAAGGACCATTAGTAATGTCTTTAAAGTTAATCAATAAGATACGGATGATCTCCGCTACCCCTAAAGTTGCTATGGCTAAATAATCGCCACTTAAACGTAGCGTGGGAATTCCTACCGCAACTGCGATGATTCCAGCTAAAATGACACCGACAGCCATGCCTAAAAAGAAACCGGCATAAGTTGGCATACTCATCGAGACTAACGCCGCCCCATAGGCACCAATCGCCATAAAACCGGCGTGACCTAATGAAAACTGACCAGAGAAACCAATAATTAAATTTAATCCGACCGCTAAGATGACATTGATTCCGATTTGGACCATGATATTATCTAAAAATAGATTGATCATGCCAGCCGAATAAGCAATATACAAAGCTGCGTAACCAAGCACGATCAGAGCCAGCCAAATCAAATTGTATTTTAAATTCTTTTTCATTTGATCCACCTACACTTTCTCTTTCACATGTTTGCCTAAAATTCCGGCCGGACGAACTAACAAAATCAAAATCAAGACCGCATACACGACCGCATCTTTAAAGTCCGAGAAGCCTAACGCCGTCGTGATTGTTTCGATTAAACCAATCACGAAACCACCAATCGCCGCACCAGGAATAATCCCGATACCGCCTAAAACAGCCGCGATAAATGATTTCAAACCTGGAATATAACCCATCATTGGATCAATCGAATTGTAATAAAGACCAATCATCATCCCGCCAGCAGCAGCCAACGCAGAGCCTAATGCAAAGGTAAAAGAAATCGTCCGATTAACATCGATTCCCATCAATTGAGCCGCGTCCGTGTCGACACTAACGGCTCGCATCGCTTTTCCCATCTTGGTCTTTTGGACAATTATATTTAAGGTAATCATCAAGAATAATGAAAGACCTAAGATCAATAATTGAATATTAGAAACACTTAAAAAGCCGATGTTAAATACTTGCAACTTAATCACCTGCGGAAAAGGCCGCGTCGTTGAACTAAAGAAATAAATCATCGTGTTTTGCAATAAATACGAAACTCCGATTGCCGTAATCAAGGCCGCGATCCGAGTAGAGTTTCGCAGTGGCCGATAGGCTAAAAATTCGATTACTACGCCTAAAACCGCACTACCTGCCATCGATAAGATCAGTGCAGGGAAAAAGCCCATATTAAACTGATTAATTAAAAAATAGCCAATAAAAGAACCAATCATATAAATCTCACCATGCGCGAAGTTGATCAGTTTAATAATACCGTAAACCATTGTATAGCCTAGTGCCATCAGAGCATAGACACTCCCTAGAAAAAGACCATTTACAATTTGTTGGATAAATATTTCCATGCATATCACATCACTTTTCTAAAAAATTAAGGTTAAGCAGTTCTTTGCAGCCTTTATTCGAAAATAAGGGTCTGTGACAGATGATTGTCACAGACCCCGGTCTGCTCCGAAATGTTAAGGATTTACCGTTTCAGCAGAAGATTCTTTTCCATCTGTTAGACCAAGAACGACCGCTGATTTCACAGGGTTGTGGTCTTTGTCCATCGTAATCTTACCAGTAACACCAACGAAGTCTTTCAAGCCAGCTAAGCCTTTATCAATCGCTTCTGGTGTCGCTTTGCCTTCGTCTTCAATCGCTTGCTTGATCATGTAAACAGAATCATAAGCCAATGCATTGAATGAAGATGGCTGTTTGCCATATTTGTCTTCAAATGCCTTCACAAACGGTTCTACTTTATCGGTTGCTGGGGCTTTAGTTGAGAAGTGACCAGTATAATAAACATTTTTCACATTGCTTGCGCCTGCAGTTTCAATCAATTTTTCATCCCCAAAACCATCAGCACCGATGATTGGCTGTTCGATTCCCATTTCACGCGCTTGCTTGATGATTAAGCCTGCTTCTGTATAATAGCCAGGAATATAGATGACATTGAAGTCTTTATCTTTGATTTTAGTCAGCATTGCTTGGAAATCTTTATCGCCAGCGGTAAAGTTTTCTTCAGCGACGATCTCACCTTTATACGTATCTTTGAAGGCCTTTTTCAGACCGTTCGCATAATCACTTGAGTTGTCCCCTAAGATTACTGCTTTATCGGCTTTTAGATTGTCATCTGCGTATTTCGCTAAAACAATCCCTTGGAAGCTATCTTGGAAACACGCACGATAGATATAGTCTTGGACCTTGTCTTTTTGAACCGTAATCGCATCGTCTGTTCCAGAAGGAGTAACCGCTGGAACCTTCGCCTTCGTTAAATTCGGTAACGTCGCTTTGGCCGCGCCCGATGTCGCCGGTCCAATGACTGCTACAACTCCGTCTTTAGTTGTCAAATTCGCTGCAACCGAAGCTGCCTCGTTATTATCAGATTTATTGTCTTTTGCGATGTATTCAATTTTTTTGCCGTCAATTCCGCCGTCTTTGTTGATTTCTTCAACAGCTAATTTGACGCCTTCGTTTTCCGCTTCACCATAAGCTGCTACTGCGCCGGATAATTCGAAATTTCCACCGATTTTAATCGTCTTCGCATCTTCTCCGCTAGTATTATCGCTTGCTTTAGGCGATCCACATGCGCCAAATAAAAACAACCCTGCTGCCAATGCAACTACTGTTCTTTTCTTCATCCTGTTTCCCCCTAATAAAATAATGATAATTGGTTAAGATAATAAAGAATATATAGGAAAAAACTCTCACTGTCAATTAAATTTTCTGAATATTTTAATAATTCAACAATACTCAAACAATTTATAGCGCTTCCATTCCTAATGAGTAGCTATCAAATAACTAAAAAAAAAGCTTCCGACCTGTAAATAGTCGAAAAGCTCTTTTTTAAATAACTCATTTTTTTATTCATACCGCATCAATAATGGGCTTCTTTTTAAGTCCCTTAAATAAAGTTTTTGGAACAATTCAGTCAAAATCTTAAATTATTTTCCACACTACATCTACTTGTTTTCAAAAAAGCTGAAGACAATACAATAACCTATGGATTTCTTTATTAATGAAAACGTAATCTTAAAGATATTTTTAATTTAATTTTCATCAAGGGTCCCCTCTAAAAAGTGGTATTGAAGTCGCCTTTTTGACATTGCCTTAAGTCAACTATTCTTCGCTAAATAATTCGGCTCCTCTTCATCTACCAAATTCTTTTTTAACGAAAAATGGACAGGTACATAATCAATACCGCCTCGAGCAAAAGGATTACAGCGCAAGATCCGAAAAATCCCCATTGTGCTGCCTTTTATCGCCCCATGTACTTGAATCGCCTTGATCATATAACTGGAGCACGTCGGATAATATCGACACGAAGGCTGGAACAAAGGCGAGATAAACCGTTGATAGCCTCGTACGATCATAATTAGTCCTTTGCCAATAAAACTCATTTCATCACCTCAAATTTGGCTGGTTTCGCGAACACACCAGGTCGTGAAATCAGACATCAAAACAATTTTCTTACTAGCAAAAAGAGATTGCCCCAAAAATTTGGTGCAACCCCTCATACTAGACATTCTGTTATAAACAGCTTTATTAATGTACAAATTCCAAAATATGCCGCCACACGCCAGGTAATAAAACCTTAAACGGATTGCCTCCGCCCATAGCGCCATAGCCGATCATACTACCAACAATAAATAATAGAATACCTGCCAGCAAAATCGCTACGATTCGGATTAAGCTACGTAAGATATGTTCACTCGAACTCATATATCCACTCCCTTAAGCCAATACTGTTGCTGTGTTCGCCGCCTTCTTATCTTCAGAATTCACACGTTCCACATCGGCACCTAATTGTTGCAACTTCGTATGGAATTCATAGTATCCACGATCTAAGTATTTTAGATTGCGTACACGGGTAATTCCCTTCGCCCGTAAGCCAGCTAATACTAAAGCTGCTGCCGCACGTAAATCCGTAGCATAGACTTCTGCACCTTGAAGTTCAGTTGCACCTTTGATCAACGCAACATTGTTGTCAATTTTCACTTGTGCATTCATTCTACGCATTTCTTCTAAATGTTGGAAACGATTCTCAAAGACCGTTTCTGTGGTTGTGCTGATACCTTCAGCTACCAATTGAATAGCTGTCATTTGCGCTTGCATGTCCGTTGGGAACCCAGGATGAGGCATTGTTTTAATATCTGTTGCTTTCAATGTCTTAGGACCAATGACTCTTAAACCATCATTTTCTTCAGAAATTGAAACACCCATCTCTGTTAATTTAGAGATCAACGGACGATTGTGTTCTGAAATTGCGCCTTCAATCAGCACATTGCCTTCAGTCATTGCTGCTGCCACCATGAATGTTCCAGCTTCGATCCGGTCTTGAACAATCGGATGAGAAACCGCATGAAGATGTTCTACACCTTCAATACGCATGATCTCTGTACCAGCTCCATGAATGTTTGCGCCCATTTTGTTTAAGAAGTTCGCTAAATCAACGATTTCTGGTTCACGAGCGACGTTTTCAATAATGGTTGTTCCTTTAGCTTTAACAGCAGCCATCATGATGTTTTGCGTCGCACCGACACTTGGAAAATCTAAGTAAATCGTATCGCCGACTAATTCGTCAGCAATTGCTTCGATATAGCCATTTTTTTGGATAATTTTTGCGCCTAACGCTTGGAATCCTTTTAAATGCAAATTGATTGGACGTTTACCAATGGCACAGCCGCCTGGCATAGCTACCTTAGCATGTCCATTACGAGCCAACAAAGGACCCATTACGACGATTGACGCCCGCATTTTACTCACATATTCATAGGGAGCTTCCACGTTTAATTGACGCGTTGCATCCACTGTGATTTCTTTTGTTTCTTCATTAAACTCAACATCCGTGTTCAAAAAACGGATCACTTGATTCATGGTAAAGACATCAGAAAGAATCGGAACATTGCTTAATGTTGTCGTTCCTTCTTCAGCTAATAGAGTCGCAGCTAAAATCGGAAGTACAGCATTTTTTGCTCCTTCAATCTGTACAGTTCCATTTAATTGTTTGCCACCACGAACGATGATCTCTTCCATTGTATTCCCTCCAAAAAGCTAATCGAATTCTCTTATCTTATATGTACCTAACTAAATGTCAAAAAAATATTTTTACACAAAAGGATAATCTCTAAAAAGAAGTTGCTACAAGTATAACCTAAAGCAATCGCCAGCATCATCAATGTCAGTCGGACTTGCGTTTCCTTAAATGATTTAAAGAGATTCTCAATCCGTAACGATCGTAACGCCCAAAAAGCTAAATAAATAAAAGCAAAATGCGACACGATTCTGACTAGTGCGTCGATTCCAAATACCTGCATAATCAATTTCCTTTCAAAAAAAATTAACAGTTGGATTATATCACAGTTTCATGTAAAGAAGAATAGTTTGCTTACTCAAAAGCCTATAAAAAACCTTTTAAAAAACTTAAGCTTTTATAATTTTTCATTTAGTAACTGTTATATTTCACTTAGACTTGAAAAAAGTTTTCTTAAAAATTCTATTGTACCTTATTTGTCATAATAGCTAATAATAATTGTTTATTTTAGTTTTTAAGGCTGACTCCCAATTCCCCCTGTCCTCTTTTATTTGAGGAACAATAAAAATATTGGACTAGGCAACTCTTCTTTCTTTTATAAAAAAAGAAGATCAACTTGAGATTGATCTTCTTTTTATTTAACGATGTTTTGAAACTTTGATTCGATTCATAGCACGGTGCAACGCAACTTCGGCCCGACTCAATTGGTCGGTGTCTTGTTTTTCCCGCGCTTCTTGAATCCGCGCTTCCGCCCGTTGTTTTGCTCTTTCAGCACGTGACACGTCGATATCGCGTTCACGTTCAGCCGTGTCGGCGATGATCGTTAAGACATTGTCCCGAACTTCCATAATTCCCCCGTTGACTGCGATCCAGTCAACGTGTGTATCAGAGTCCGTACGACGAACTCGAACCTCGTCGATCGCAAGAGGCGCAATGATCGGTGCGTGGTTCGGCAAGATCCCGATCTCACCCGCAACTGTTTTTGCAACTACGATAGTTGCATTGTGATCATAGACGTTACCATCTGGAGTAACAACGTTCACTTGCAGAACTTTGTTTTTTTCTTGTTCCATCGGGCACCTCTTTCTAGTAGCCTAAAGTTTTTGCTTTTTCTACTACGTCTTCGATAGTACCTACACTACGAAATGCTTCTTCGGGAAGGTCATCGTATTTTCCTTCAAGGATTTCTTTGAAGCCTTCAACAGTTTTTTCAACTGGAACATATGAGCCTGGAAGACCAGTAAATTGTTCCGCCACGTTGAAGTTTTGTGACAAGAAGAATTGAATCCGACGTGCACGTGACACAATCACTTTTTCTTGGTCAGACAATTCGTCCATCCCTAAGATTGCGATAATATCTTGTAACTCGCGGTAACGTTGTAAGACACGTTGAACTTCTGTCGCTACACGATAATGTTCTTCACCAACGATTTCAGGTGCTAAGGCACTTGAAGATGAAGCCAATGGGTCAACGGCTGGATAGATCCCTTGCTCGGTTAACTTACGTTCCAAGTTGGTTGTTGCATCTAAATGGGCGAAGGCTGTCGCTGGCGCAGGGTCAGTATAGTCATCGGCTGGCACATAGATGGCTTGGATCGAAGTAATCGAACCTTTTTTAGTAGAAGTAATCCGTTCTTGTAATTGACCCATTTCAGTTGCCAAGGTTGGTTGATACCCAACGGCTGATGGCATCCGACCAAGTAAGGCAGATACTTCTGAACCTGCTTGAGTGAAACGGAAAATGTTGTCGATAAATAGCAACACATCTTGTCCTTCTTCATCACGGAAATATTCAGCTAAAGTTAAACCAGTTAAGGCAACTCGCATCCGGGCACCTGGCGGCTCGTTCATTTGTCCAAACACCATGGCCGTTTTTTCAATTACGCCTGAATCTTTCATTTCATAATAAAGGTCGTTCCCTTCACGAGTCCGTTCCCCAACACCGGTAAAGACGGAAATCCCACCGTGTTCTTGGGCGATATTATGAATCAATTCTTGGATCAATACAGTTTTACCAACACCGGCACCACCGAATAGTCCGACCTTACCACCTTTTAAGTATGGGGCTAATAAGTCGATAACTTTGATCCCTGTTTCTAAAATTTCGTTACTTGTGCTAAGCTCTTCAAAGCTTGGCGCTTTTTTATGAATCCCGCTTTTTTCTGCATCTTCAGGAAAAGGCGCTTCTTTGTCGATAGTTTCACCTAAAACGTTAAACACACGACCCAATGTTTCTTTCCCTACTGGTACTGAGATTGGTTTGCCGGTATCGACAACTTCCATCCCACGTTGCAAACCATCCGTAGATTCCATGGCGATCGTGCGAATAACACCATCACCAAGTTCTAAAGCTGCTTCAAGAACGACTTTTGTTTTATCATTTTTATAAACAATCAACGCATTGTTGATGTCTGGTAAGGATTGATCTAAAGAAAATTCCACGTCGACAACGGGACCAATAACTTGAACAATCTTGCCTGAACTCATGTTTTTTCCTCCAATCTTGAAATTATTCTAACGCGGAAGCCCCGCCGACAATTTCTGTAATCTCTTGGGTGATCGCCGCTTGACGTGCACGGTTGTATGAAATGGTCAAATCATCAATAATTGAACCAGCGTTATCTGTGGCGGTCTTCATCGCTGTCATCCCAGCTGCGTGTTCCGCCGTTTTGGCATCAACGATCGCACCGTAAATCAAGCTTTCCGCATATTGCGGCAGCAATTGATCAAGGATCGCTTCTTTTGATGGCTCGAAAAGATATTCCTCACGATACGTTTGTGCTTCATTTGGATCTAAGTCAGAGATCGGCAGCATTTTTTCTACTCGGAACTGACTAGACAATGAATTGACGTGATGGTTGTAACATACGTACAGTTCATCGAAGACTTGATTTTCATACATACTAGTTGTCATTGAAACGATTTTTCGTACTTCATCAAAGCTTGGTTGATCCGATAAATTGCGCAATTCATAAGCTAATTTAACACCGCGAGCTTTGAAAAAGTCCGCTCCGGTTCCACCAATGGCTAATAACACATATTCATCGGCAGAATCATGATCATCTTCAAGCATTGTCATCGTTTGTTTTAAAATCGAGCTATTGTATCCGCCCACCAAACCGCCATCAGAAGTAATCACAATATAGCCCGTTTTTTTGACTGGCCGATTTAACAACATACTGTGATAGTTGATGCCGCCTAATTGACGACCAGAATTAGCCAATTCGGTTAATTCACTGGCTGTTAAGTGAGTTAAGACTTCCCGTACCTTTGAAGCATACAATTGGAATTTTGACGAATACAGTTCAGATTTCGTTAACTTTGAAGCAGAAACCATTTGCATAGCTTTGGTGATTTGGCTTGTCTTTTTCGTCGATGCAATCCGTGTTTTGATTTCATTTAAGGATGCCATGATTTTTTCTCACCTCGATTATGCTTTTTCTTTGTTAGCAGTTGATGCGTCAAAAATGTCTTTGAATTCTTGGATCGCGCTATCTAATTTTTCAGCTTCCGGCAATTCTTTCGTCTCACGAATTGTCGCGAATAAATCAGAATGGTTCGTTTCTAAGTATTCAAATAATTGCGCTTCAAAATCTAAAATACTATTGACTGGAATACTATCAAGTACGCCATGCGTCAAGGCATAAAGAATCACGACTTGTTTTTCAACAGGAAGTGGATCATGTAATTTTTGTTTTAGAACTTCAACCGTCCGACGACCACGATTTAATTTTGCTTGTGTTGCTGCATCTAAATCTGAACCGAATTGGGTAAAGGCTTCTAATTCACGATAGCTGGCAAGGTCCAAACGAAGGGTCCCGGCTACTTTTTTCATCGCTTTGATTTGTGCTGAACCACCAACCCGTGACACGGATAAACCAGCATCAACGGCTGGACGAATACCAGCGTAGAACAAATCGTTTTCTAAGAAAATTTGTCCATCAGTGATTGAGATCACGTTAGTAGGGATATAAGCGGAGATATCTCCGGCTTGTGTTTCAACGAATGGCAAGGCTGTTAATGATCCACCGCCTAATTCGTCAGAAAGTTTTGCTGCACGTTCTAATAAACGTGAATGCAAGTAGAAAACATCCCCTGGGTAAGCTTCACGACCTGGCGGACGACGTAATAGTAATGAGAGTTCACGATAAGCAACAGCTTGTTTTGATAAATCATCGAAGACGACCAAGACGTGTTTGCCGTTGTACATGAATTCTTCACCCATTGCTGTTCCAGCGTAAGGCGCAATAAATAATAGCGGTGCAGGTTGAGAAGCACCAGCTGTTACGACGATGGTGTAATCCATCGCACCAAATTTACGAAGTGTTTCCACTTGTGAACGAACGGTGGATTCTTTTTGTCCAATAGCGACGTAGATACAAATCATATCTTGACCTTTTTGGTTGATGATCGTATCAATCGCAATCGAAGTTTTCCCAGTTTTCCGGTCACCGATAACTAATTCACGTTGGCCGCGGCCGATTGGAACTAAGGCATCGATGGCTTTTAAACCTGTTTGCATAGGTTCTGAAACGGATTTACGTTGCATAACGCCGGGAGCCATAGCTTCCACTGGACGCGTTTTGCTTGTTTCGATTGGGCCCATGCCGTCGATTGGTTGACCTAGTGGATTCACGACCCGACCAATCATGTTATCGCCAACAGGCACTTCCATGATTTTACCGGTCCGTTTTACTTTATCTCCTTCACGAATGGACTCAAATTCACCTAGAACGATGATACCTACATCATTACTTTCTAAGTTTTGTGCCATTCCGTAAGAGCCGTTAGAAAACTCTAACAGTTCTCCACTCATTGCATTTTCTAAGCCGTGGGCACGGGCGATTCCGTCCCCAACGTAAGTAACTGTTCCGATTTCTTCAACCGACAGTTTGTTGTCATAATTTTGAATCTGTTCTTTAATTAAAGCACTGATTTCTTCTGCTTTGATGGCCATTCATTTCACCTCTTCTTCTCTACTTTTTACTAAGTGCTGCTCGTAGACCATTTAATTGGCTGGCGAGGCTGCCGTCGATCACTTGATGATCGGCTTCAACAATGACACCGCCGAGAATTGATTCATCAACTAACGGGGTTAACGTGGCCTTCTGGTAGCCAAAAACATCAGCGACTTTTGCTTCAAGTTCGTGTTTCTTTTCTTCAGAGAGCGGAACAGCTGTAGTGACTGTACCGTGTGCGATTTTATTTAATTCATCATAGCGATGCTCGTATTCATCAATCATGAACGGAAGATCATCACTGCGATTGTACTCAAAAACAACTAGTAGAAAATTTTTAATGATCCCTTCAAAGTTGCCGGTAAAAGCATCCATAATCGCTTTCTTTTCGGCTCCTGTTAAACGAACATCCGTTAAAATATTTCCTAGATCGGGAATTTCTTTACAAATTTCTCGAACGGTCAACAACTCTTGATAAACGGCATCGGCGGCTTTATTTTCGATCGCCAATTCAAACAAAGCTTTTCCATAACGTTTACCAACAGTGTATTTATCAAGCTTCATGTTTCGTATTACCTAGCTTATCCATATAGTCGTTGATCAAATCTTGATGCGCGTCTTGTGAAAGCTCTTTGCTCAAGATTTTTTCTGCGATTTGTAGGGAAAGAGTAGCCACGTCATCTTTAACAGAGGTCAAAGCATTGTCTCGTTCGTCTTTGATTTCGGCTTGCGCCCGATCTTTCAGACGAGAAACTTCTTCTTTGGTGTCTTTGATGATGTTTTGGCGACTTAATTCGCCGCTTTCCTTCGCATTTTTGATGATGTCTGCCGCGTCACTACGAGAGCTGGCTAACTGAGTTTCACGTTCTTTTTCCAACTCAGCTGCTTTGTTTCGTGATTGTTCGGCAGAATCTAGATCATTGGCGATCTTATCTTCACGTTTTTGTAAGATGTCTTGGACTGCACCCCACGCGAATTTTTTCAATAGCGCCATTAATATCACGAATGATAATGTAACAGCGATTAAATTACCGAGCGTTGTATTGACAGTCTCAGCAATAACTAGATTCGGCATACTCGGTCTTCCTTTCTGTTCGTCTTCCTCATTTAAGGATCGTCATTCGCTCCTTAGGCTTAGCTATAAGCCTTAATAAAAAAGCGTCATTTATTAACCTTGGAAAACCATCAACATACCTAATACTACACCTAGAATTGGCACAGCTTCGATCAAACCAACACCGATAAACATTGTTGAACGAATTTGTCCTGACATTTCTGGTTGACGTGCCATAGATTCAATTGCTTTTGAGATTACTTGTCCGTTACCATAACCAGCCCCAATTGCGGCCCCCATGATTGCGATTCCTGCACCGATAAAGTTCATAATAAATTTCCTCCTAAAAGTGTGTTAAATTTTTTATTCTACCTCGATTTTATGACTGATATAAACCATCGATAGAGTTGTGAAAACGAAAGCTTGGATACTACCAATAAATAATGAGAATGCGATCCAAATCATTTCAAGCGGAACAACTAGTGGCAAGGTGATCCAGCCAGTACTAGTTACAACACTTGCGATCAATGAAAGCAATACTTCACCGGCAAAGATATTGCCGTAAAGACGCAGACCTAACGTAATAACATTGGTGAATTCTTCCATCAACTTGATCGGGAACAAGCCCGCAGGTGTAAAGAAAGAATTTTTAATGTAACCACCTAGGCCAAATTTTTCTGACCCAAGATAATTCGCCAAGGTCAATACTAGTAACGCCAGCCCCATTGTTACAAATGGGTTTGCTGTTGGACTCTTCCAATACGTGACATCGTTTCCTGAAACGATTTTAGTGATAAGCCCGATTTGGTTTGCCACAAAGATAAATAAGAACAACGTAAATGAGAACAAACTAAAATTTCTGACTTCTTTACGCGGCATGTTGTCACCAACAATGTTCGTCGTAAAATCAATGACCCACTCAATTGCGTTTTGTTTGCCTTTGGGTTTCAATGATAGGTTGCGTGTAAACGCAAAAACAATGAGAAAGACGATGATACATGTCAAAACAATCATTGACGTTACCGTACCGTCAAACCATACGGGACCTATATGGAAAACCCAAGATTTTTCATTCAATCCAGTTCACCTCTCTTCTCAGCGATTCGCGTCAGCTCATGCTTGCTTAGCGCTGCTCGTCAAAATACTATCGTATGTTACCACCAGAGAAAGAAAATTTCAAAGAATTTTCCTAAAAATTTTCGAATAAGTCAAAGAAAATTTTAAGTGTGTTATTTTATTCTTGCTAAAATCCGCTCTGGTTACTAATTTAGCCCGCAAAACAGCTAGTATAGATTGTAACTAATCGTATCAAAATCCATAGTGAAGTAAAGAAATTATCATTAAATATGCGAAAAAGAATATTTTGTTAACGAGAATAATTTTTCAACGTCCGACTAATCTGTCGATCGACATCTTTTCGCTTCAACGTTTCACGTTTATCATATTGACGTTTCCCTTTGCCGATACCGATCAAAACTTTGGCGTAGCCATCCTTCAAATAGACTTTCAAAGGCACGATCGTGATTCCGGCATTTTTTAATTCTCCGGCCAAACGTGCGATTTGTTTTTTATGAAGCAATAATTTCCGTGTTCGCAAAGGATCATGATTGAAAATATTCCCCTGCTCATACGGACTAATATGAACATTGTATAAAAAAGCTTCGCCGTTTCGAACACGAGCAAAGCCGTCCTTCAAATTGATCCGGCTATTGCGAATCGATTTGATTTCCGTTCCTTGCAAAACAATCCCCGCCTCCATCGTGTCGATGATCGTATAATCATGACGGGCCTTTTTATTTTGTGCAACGAGTTTTCCTTCCCCCTTTGGCATCTGCTATCCCTTCTTTCTACCTGTTTTTTTCTTTTTGGCCACCGATTTGTAAAAAGGCTTCTTGCCTTTTTTCTTTTTCTTCTCTTTTCCCGCAGCGGGACGATCTGAATTTTTCGGATGATTTTTATTGGTATTTTGATTATTCTTGCGTCCACCGGTTGGCTTGCGGCGCTGATTGTTGCGACGATTGTTTCCTGGAACCTCCAGTGCGGGAATTTCTTCGGCTTCAAGCAGCTCAAAATCAATTTCCCGTGTTTCAGGATCAGATTTCGTGACCTTTACTCGCACCTTTTGCCCTATCTTAAAGGTTTGGCGTGTCCGTTCACCGACTAAAGCTAATTGATTTTCAATAAAGTGGAAATAATCTTGTTTTAATTCATTGAGATGGGTCATACCTTCAACCGTATTCGGCAGTTCGATAAAGATCCCGAACTTCGTAACAGAGCTGATGATCCCATCAAATTCTTCACCGACTTTATCCGCCATATACTCCGCTTTTTTCATGCTGTCCACTTCACGTTCAGCATCCACTGCCCGACGCTCCATCTTCGAACTATGATCAGCGATTTCAGGCAGCGCCTCTGCCCACTTGGCTTTTGTCGCTTCCCCTTGATCCTGACTATAGGTCCGAATCAGACGATGAACAATCAAATCAGGGTAACGACGAATCGGCGACGTAAAGTGCGTATAATATTCAGCAGCTAAGCCATAATGACCATAGTTGTCTTCAGAATAGCGTGCCTGTTGCATACTCCGTAAGAGCATCGTATTGATGACTGGTGCTTCCGGTTTGTCTTCTACCTCGTCAATAACCTTTTGTAAATCTTTCGGCGTAATGGTATTTTTTGTCCCTTTAACTAAAATACCCAAGGCAGACGCAAAATCAAAGAAACGCTGCATTTTTTCTTCCTTCGGCTGTTCGTGGATTCGATAGATAAAAGGCAACTTCAAGCGATTAAAATGCTCCGCAACCGTTTCGTTGGCGGCTAGCATAAAGGATTCGATCAATCGTTCACCGACTCCTCGTTCCCTCAACTCAATATCCATTGGACGACCCTCTGGATCAACTAAAATTTTCGCTTCACGATCCTCAAAATTGATTGCTCCACGTTGGATACGACGGGCTTCAAGGATCTGATGCAGTTCTTTCATTAGTTGAAACATCGGCACTAGCTGTTGATAACGTTCTAACGTTTCTGGCTTTTTCTCTTCCAAAATCTCGTTGACTGCCGAATACGTCATTCGCTCAGTCGTTTGAATGACACTCTGGAAGATTTCATGCTGAACAATCGTTCCACTTGGATCGATCTCCATCTCACAACTCATCGTTAAACGTGGCACCTGCGGGTTCAATGAACAGATTCCATTTGATAAACGCTGAGGAATCATTGGAATTACCCGATCGGTTAAATAAACGCTGGTTCCTCGTTCAAAGGCTTCTTTATTTAAGATGCTGTCTTCTGTCACATAATAGGAAACGTCGGCGATATGAACACCTAAAAAATAATTACCATTGTCTAGTTTACGAACAGTCACCGCATCATCTAAGTCTTTCGCATCAGCACCATCGATTGTCACGATCTGTTGCTCCCGCAGATCTCTGCGACCAACTAGATCCGACTCTGAAATTTGATCTGGCACTTGCTCTGATGCGGTCTGGACTTCTTCAGGAAATTGTGTCGGAATCCCTTGGGCAATCACGATCGATAAAATATCCATCCCTGGATCATTTTTATGACCGATGACTTTTGTCACCATTCCCTCAAGACTGGTTGCATAGCCTTTTTCCGGATAATGGGTGATCTCAACGATAACGACACTGCCGTCCACCGGTTGAATCCCTTCAGCTGCGATAAATACTTTAAACTGCGCACTTTTTTTATCCTTTGGTGTTACGTAGCCAAACAAATCCGATTCTGCGATCTCATCCACATCAAAGGCAGTGAACTCACCAACCAATTGTTGGACTTTCCGTTCTTTGATGGAAACGACTTGGCCTTCTGCCCCACGATCAGCAAACAGATCCGCTGTTTTTTGAATATCGATCATAACGATATCGCCATCCATTGCAAAATTCGTCGCATCCTTCGGAATAAACACATCTGGTTCTTCCGGATCGATCGTTACAAAACCGAAGCCTCGTTCGTTACGACGAAAGATTCCTTCAACTTCGATTGGTTGGAAAGGCAGCTTGATGCGACCTTTTTTATTAAACTCTAAGGTCTTTTCCCGTTCCATTTGCGCAACCGTTTGAACCAACAGCTTGTAGTCCTCACTTTTACGCATGTCTAATGCTTCTGCCAATTCTTCCATTGACAGACTTTTTTTAGTGGCCGCTTTCAATCCAGCCAGTATTTCTGCTTTAATTGTTTTTTTCTCCATTATTTCTCTCTCCAGCTAAGACCTGCTAAAAAATCAGCAACGTCTTGTTCAAATTGTCTTCGTTCAGGTCCTACCGTAATCACATGTCCGCTTTTAGGATACCATTTTAACGTAAAGGCTGTCTGCTGCAACTGTTCCGCCGTTTGAAAAACCCCTTCCGCTTCAATCATTTCATCTTGACCTGCCTGCGCCATAAAAAAGGGCGCTTGGATCGCAGTTAATTTTTCATAAGCTCGTCTCGCTTGCGCCTCGATTGTAGCAAGTTGTTTTTCGACTAATGGACGATACGTCGTCAGCTTTTCATCCGTTAGGACTTCTACAGTTCGTTCGATTACTTGCTTAGCATACAATAGGAAGTTTTCAGCTACTTGCGTTTTCACTGGCGCGATTGGTGAGCAAAAAAAGCCGCCTCCAACAAAGTCCTTTGAAGCTTCCGTTAATAAACGGGTTGAAAAAATACCCCCCATTGATAATCCTAAAACGGCAATGTCTCGATAGCCTTTTGCTTGTAAAAATTCTACTGCCTGTTGACTATCTTGCCACCAATGCTCTGAGCTTTCATGCAAAATATCCAAAGGGTCTAGCGTGCCATGTCCCTTAAATAGCGGGGCGTAAACTGTATAATCTAATTTTTCTAACGAACGTGCCAGCATCCGTACATCATTCGGACTGCCAGAATAAGCGTGCAAAAGTAACACCGCCCGCTTTCCGTGGGGCAAGAACAACGACTCAGGTAATTGAACCATTCTTTCCACTCCTTTTCTTCTATCTTAAAGTGTACTTGATTTACATTAAATACAAAATTAGAAAGGCTTCGTTCAAAAGTTTGTTCGTGAAACTGAGCCACAAAAAAAAGACCTCTCAAGCGAGAGGCCGTTTTATTTGCTTGATAGAAACATTAAGACGAAGAGCAAAATCATCCAAACCGCACCTAAAACTGCAGTCGATCGTTGCATCACAGCTTCAAAGCCGCGCGCCTTTTGTTTTCCGAACAATTGATCCGCACCGCCAGTAAATGCACTCGCAGCACTATTTTGTTTGCTAGGCTGCATCATAATCGTAATGACGATGATCACTGACAACACTAAGATAACGCCCAAAATAAAATTATACAAAAGATGACCTCCTTATTCCAAACTACCTCATTTTTTACTTTAGCATAATCGAAGCTGTTTGACTAGAGAGGAAAACGAACTTATTTTCTTAAAACGTCTGCATATTCTGGTTTTTCTTCAAACTCTTTTTTAGCAAATGGGCAAAGAGGGATGATTTTTTTACCATCTTTACGTGCTTTTTCAACGCCAGCCGCAACTAATTTTTGTGCTAATTGTTGGCCACGGTAAGTTGGGTCAACAAAGGTATGATCGATGATCATGATTTCAGGACCTGCATTTGACCAAGTCATTTCGCCCGCTTCGTTTCCTTCGTCGTTTAGTAAGACAAAACGTTCTTTTTCTTCTTTGATTTCCATAATAACGCTCCTCTGAATAAAAGTTTTTGATGAACTATGGGATACCCTTAATTAGCTTAGGAAAATCCCGTTATACTTCTGCTTTTACAATGTATTTCAAGGCGCCGCTCGGACACGTATCCACGACATAGCTGGCATTTTTCACACTGCCATTATCCGGGATGATCCACGGTCTGCGTCCCACCTCAAAAATTTCTGGATTGCCTCGGACACAATTTCCGATATGCGCGCAAATATCTTTATTGTAATAAATATCAATGCCCTCACCATGATATTTGCGATAACCTTGAGCCAATAATTCTTCTTCATTTACAGGCTCTTGATCAAATTTACTTCCGTCCATTTTTTATCACTTCCTTTAAGTAAGATTATAAAGAAAATCAAAAAAAATTTACACTAAATCGTCTTTTAAGCTAAGAGTTCGATTAGAGTCTGCATCGCCTGATGCGCATCACCCTGATCCGGAAACGCCAAAGTAAATGTTCGTCCGCCTAAGGTCTCGATTAACAATTCAAAGACACCTGATTGTTGCCGCAAGGAAAAGGGTTTCAAACTTTCTGCCGTAAAATAAACGTTTCGTGGTTCCTTGGTCAGATCATCTTCTTCTAAAACGTGCAACCCGCGGTTAGAGAAAATCAATAATTTTTCGGTTTGATCTTCGTAAATCGCTAACTGATTCAGACCTTCTTCGGGAAAAAGCGCCCGCAGTTGTGCTTGCAATAATAAAAAGCTAGTCTCCTTCATGGGAAGCTCCTTGTGAAGAAAACGCGGGAAATACCTTATTCAAATAAGCTTGCCCTAATTCATAATAATGCTCCGCGTTCTCACGATTTTTTTCGATCTCCGCGGATGTCAATTGGCGAATCACCCGAGCAGGCGAGCCAAAAGCCAGCGAGTTGGCTGGAATAACGGTTCCTTCGGTTACTAATGAGCCCGCTCCAATCAAACTGTTTTCTCCGATCTCCGCGTGATTTAAAATGGTTGAGCCCATTCCTATCAAAGCCCCTGAATGAATCTTACAACCGTGAATGATACAGCCATGCCCGACCGTCACATAGTCACCGATCTGAGTTGGCGCGTCATGATCCACATGCACGATCGACCCATCTTGGATATTACTTTTTTTACCGATTGAAATTTTGTTGCTGTCTCCTCTTAAAACACTTTGAAACCAAATCGTCGAGCCAGCCTCAATGGTTACGTCTCCAAATACATCTGCGCTATTTGCAATAAATTCTGTCATCGTCCTCACCTCAATTTCAGTATAGCATGAGGCTATCCTTTCTTTTGTAAAACAAAGAGCCTTAAAAATAATTTTAAGACTCTTGCTTCCTGTTTATTCATAAAAGACGCTAAGCCCAATCACCATTTCTAAAAATTGCGGTGCGGCTGCCGTCTTGACGAATCCCGTCAATATTCATTTGATCAGAACCAATCATGAAATCCACATGATTTTTGCTCCGATTCAAGCCATGTTCGATCAGTTCTTCTTCATTCATATCGACTCCGCCTGCTAAGTTAAAGGCATAGGCATTGCCGATAGCTAAATGATTCGAGGCATTTTCATCGTATAGTGTACTGAAGAAGGTAATTCCTGATTGAGAGATTGGTGAAGGGTCCGGCACTAACGCCACCTCGCCTAAATGCTTGGAACCTTCATCCATTTCGACTAATGCTTTCAAGACTGCTTCACCTTGCTCCGCCTGGACATCGACAATCGTACCGTCTTTGAAAGTCAATTTAATGCCGGTGATTACTTGTCCACCGTAAGCTAAGGGCTTCGTTGAATACACGACTCCGTCTGCGCCCCGGCAATCAGGAGCGGTAAAAATTTCTTCTGTCGGCATATTGGCCATAAATTCAAAGCCTTTTTCATTAATACTGCGAGCACTGTCCCACACATGATTTACGGGCAGGCCAATCGTTAAATCAGTTCCAGGCGCTTGATAATGCAACGCTTTAAATTGTTCACGGTTCATCATGGCTGCTTTTTCCTGCAGTCTTTTTTCATGTGCTGACCACGCTTGAATCGGATCAGTTTCATAAACTTTAGTTGCCTTAAAGATCGCGTCCCACAAAGCTGTTACTTGTTCTGACTCAGGCAGTTCCGGGAAAACTTTAGCCGCCCACGGTGCTTCCGCCGCAGCTACTACCGTCCAACTGATTTTATTCGCCGCTGCAACTTGTCGCAGACCAAATAATAATTTGCGATCATATTGTTGATAGGCATCAATTCGTTTCGTATCCACGCCAGCGAACAAGCCGGGATCTTGTGAAACGACACTGATTCGGCTGATCCGCCGAGCAACTAAGTCATCCATCTCCGCTTGCTTGTACGCTGGAACTTCCCGCAATTCGTCAAGTTCCATATTCAGTACCTGTTCTCGTAAAATTGTGTCATCTGCCCACCGCAAAATGACTTGACTCGCTCCGGCTTCATAGGCTTTTTTTACTATTAAACGAGCCAACGGTGCCTGATTGACGGAAATGTCTAACTGAACTAAATCTTTCGCCTGAACGTTGACTCCTGTCTTCACAATCAAATTCGCATATGCGTCTAAATGTTCCATTAGAGCTTTCATTTTTCCACCTCTATAGTGTTCCTGAAGATAAAATATATTTTTTCTCGTACCGGCTATACATAACCACCGCAACCACTCCAAAAACGACTGGACCTAAAATCGAATAAATTGTTCCCGCAAGGTCGCCTTGCATTGCTGGTTGAACGATCGTAAAGACATTGGCAAAGCCAACCACAAAAGTTACAACAGTTACTGCAATATTGGCCGTTGTCTGAGTCTTATATATCTCAAACGGTTTTTCGATTTCCTTTTTCTTTTTAAATCCAACAAAAGCGATCGCCAAGAACATATAAGGAATCGTCATCGAAACATTCGTCATCGAAACTAGGACTTGGAAGAAATATTTCGCACCGCTGCCGCCAAAAGAAACTAGAGCCACAATCGCAATCACGATCGCCGCTTGGACTTTCATTGCGTTGACAGGCAAACCATTTTTAGTTTTAGTCAAATATTCCGGCCAAACTTCTTTCGGTGTCCCTTCAATCAACTGCTTCAAAGGCGAGAAGATCAAGGTGAAAAATGCGCCTGTCAACGCTAAGAACATCGACAAGCCCATGTAGCGCGACACCCAAACACCCATCGTGACAGAGGCCGCTTCTGTTAAATGCAGCGCATGGCCTAGTTGATAACCCATATTATTCATGGCGATATAAGCAACATTTCCTAAAGTTACTTCTGCATCAGAAAACTGTGTAAAGGCAAAGGTCCAATTCGTGAAGGCTCCCATCATAAAAATGCCCACTGCATATCCCACCGCGATAACGATTGCCGAGATCGCCACTCCTCGAGGGAAAGTCTTTTCGGCATTCTCTGTTTCATCCACTAAGCCGCCAACAACTTCCAAACCGCCATAGGCGAAGATCGCAAAAACTAGGAACCCAAAGACTTGAATCATCGTCGAATAGTCTGCATTCGGTGACTGGAAAAATGCCCCTGGACTCAGTGGCTGTGCCATATGTCCATTCAGTAAAAGAATCGCCAGACCACCGATAAATAATACAACATTAATCAATGCAACGGCCGTTCCACCGATTGACGTCACTTTTTTGATGCTGTCTAATCCTCTTGAAGAAACAAAAGTAATCAAAATAATCCAGAAAATAGCTAAGACTCCTAATGTTTGTACGCCGGATAATCCAAACGGTGTCCACTGTTGTGTTTTGTCTACGCCAAAAATCGCATTCGACAATGGAATCCAGATCCCCGAGCCTACGTTAACCATCCAAATAATATATGATGCATACCACATGAAAGTACCAATAAAAGCAAATTTAGGATTAAAGGATTCCGCCATCCAAGAATAAATGCCGCCTTTTCGATCTTTAAAGGCTGCTCCATATTCGGACAACATAAAAGCAAAAGGTAAAAAGAACGTAACTGCTGCTAAAACGTACCACAAGATCGAAGCGTAACCCATCAAATAAAATGCGCGAGTGATGTTGGTGAAACCAAATACCGATGTGAAGATCATAAGAATCAGTGAGATTAACGTTAATTTCTGTTTTTTCGGTTTCGACATGAATGTTTCCTCCAATTTTTATTTTTCAGCGAGCCAAGCATATCCTTTCTTAAGATTTAAAGAACTCTTCTCTTCAAATTAAGTTACACGTATTTAAAGAAATGATTTGTTCTTTCGAAAAAAAATCGCTTTATTACTAAAATTGTAAGTATTCGCTACCGCTAAAACAACAGGATTCCCGAATAACTTAGTAAAGCATAACCCAACAAAGAAAACGCTTTCTTTTTTATAATAAATAACCCCCGTTTTCTTATCAGGTCATTTCTTTTTATTTTTAACTTGATAAAATTCATTTATTTATAAGCTTTTATATCATGACGCAAGTTTTTTTATTTTCACTTGTCTTGCGATCCAAAATTAGAAAAAAAACACCCCTTCTCATGAATAAATCATTTCATGTGAAGAATTACTCAAATTAAAATAAAAAGAGACATGGATTTTCATCCATGTCTCTAACCTTCTTACTTAGCCTTACTCAGCTTCTTCCATAAACTGACTATTATAAAGTTGTTCGTAGAATCCGCCTTGTTCCAACAGTTCATGATGCGTTCCATGTTCAATGATATTTCCATCTTTCATGACTAGAATATGGTCCGCATCGCGAATCGTTGATAAGCGATGCGCAATCACGAAACTCGTTCGTCCTTCCATCACTCGATCCATTGCTTTTTGGATCAATCCTTCCAATCGTGTATCGACAGAACTAGTGGCTTCATCTAAAATCAAAATTTTCGGATCCGAAATGATCGCACGAGCAATCGTCAATAATTGTTTTTGTCCTAACGAAACATTGTTACCTTCTGAATTGATCTCCATCTCATAACCACCGGGCATCGTCCGGATAAAGTGATCGACGTTAGCAGTCTTAGCGGCATCTACGACTTCATAATCCGTGGCTTCCAATCGGCCAAAGCGAATGTTATCACCGATCGAACCTTCATACAGCCACGCATCTTGCAACACCATACCAAACAACGAACGGACATCGGACCGGTTCATTTCTTGCGTATTCACACCATCAATTAAAATTTTACCACTGTCGATGTCGTAAAAACGCATCAATAAATTAATCAAGGTGGTTTTCCCGGCCCCTGTCGGTCCAACGATTGCGACCGTTTCTCCCGCCTTAACTTCAAAACTCAAATCCTCGATCAATGGCTTCTTAGGATCATAGCTGAACTGCACATGGTCAAAGACGACGTTTCCTTGGAGTGGTTCTGGTAACGCTAAATCGGTCTCGTTCAACGTTTCTTCCGGTTCATCTAAGATTTCAAAGACTCGTTTTGCTGAGGCCGAAGCACTTTGAATCATGGATGACAGCTGGGTAATTTCTCCCATTGGTTGACTGACTTGCCAAATATATTGAATGAAGGCTTGCAACTGACCGACTAAGATCACACCGTGAATGACATTCCAGCTACCTAAGATCGCCATTGCAATGTACGTTCCATAAGCTGTTAATTGAACGAGTGGCTGCATCAAACTTGAGACAAAAGCCGCTCGAAAGCCGAAATGTCGTAATTGATGATTGACCTTACTAAAACCAGCTAAAGTTTCTTGCTCACGCCCATACAGCTTCAAGACACTGAAACCAGTCATGTTTTCTTGTACGTAACCATTTAACTCTCCTAAAGAATTCTGCATTCCTTGGAAATCTTTTTGAGAGACTTGGACGATCTTTCTAGAAATCACGATTGACAAAGGAATCATGATCATTGATAGCAGAGCCATCATCGGATTGATGTAAAACATCATGGCAACTGCCAGCAAGATCCCTAAAACCGCATTGATAGATTTAATGATCGCTTGTTGCATCGCATTGCTGACCGCATCTACGTCATTGGTTACCCGTGACAAAATATTTCCTTGTTGATTGCGATCAAAATACGAGACCGGTAAACGATTGATCTTGGCCTCGATATCCTCACGCAAATCTCGCATTGCGGATTGGACAACATTGGCCATTAGCCAGCCCGTCGCTAACTGGGTGCCACAATAAGCGATCCCGACAATCACAATCACGGCTAACCATTTAAATACATAATCAAAATTGACTGCTTCGCCTTGAGTAATATTTTTGCTGACCTCAGTTGTCGGCAAGCCAGTCAGATAGGGCATCCATGTGCCTAATACCAAGGTCGCCACCGCTAATACAAGAACGAGGATAAATGTTTTTTTATAAGGATTGATATAGCGCATCAATCGTTTTAAAGAAGAAGTGTATTTTTTCATGCTAATTCCTCCTTCGATAATTGTGATGCGGCAATGTCATAATAAATCGGACAGTTTTCAAGTAGCTGACGATGGGTCCCAATACCAACGACGTCTCCTTCGTTCAAAACTACGATTTTGTCAGCGTGCATAATCGTACCCACCCGCTGAGCGACAATCAGAACCGCCGCTTGCGTCGTTTCTTTTTTCAAGCGTGCTCGTAATCTAGCATCTGTTTGATAATCTAATGCAGAGAAACTGTCATCAAAAATATAAATCTCTGGTCGGCGAATCACTGCGCGAGCAATCGCCAGACGCTGCTTCTGACCACCGGAAAAATTTCCACCGCCTTCTGCCAACTCTTCTTGATAGCCATTCGGTTTTTGTGAAATAAATTCGGCCGCTTGCGCAATCTCCGCCGCTTCTTCCATTTCCGCTTGGGTGGCATCTTTTTTCCCATAACGAAGATTTTCTTCGATCGTTCCGGTGAATAATTGGGCCTTTTGCGGAATATAGCCGATTTTTTCACGTAAATCTTTTAGCCGATAGGCCCGCACATCTTGACCGTCGACTAAGACCTGTCCTTCCGTTACATCGTAAAACCGTGGGATCAACTGGATCAATGTTGATTTACCTGAACCGGTACTACCGATAAAGGCGACTGTTTCTCCCGGATTGGCGGTAAAACTGACATTACGAATTACCGGACTTTCCGCATGCCCAGGATAAGCAAAAGTTACATCTCTGAATTCCAATGTACTTTTCTCTTTTGGTTCCACAATTGCTGCTGGATTGTCTTTAATCAGCGGGTCCATATCAAAAATTTCTTGGATTCGTTGCGCAGACACATTAGCCCGTGGATACATCATAAAGACCGTTGCGAAAAGCATAAAGGAGAACAACGCATGGAAAATATATTCGATGAAGGCGATCAACGTACCAACTTCTAAACTTCCTTGATCGATCTGAATTGTCCCATTCCAAATAATCAATACCATCACAATATTAAATAGAAAGAAAAAGCCCGGCTGTGCGACCGCCATTAAGTGAAACAGGCTTTTCGAACTATTGGTGTATGCATCATTGACTAAACGGAAACGCATTTCCTCAAATTTTTCATTCACAAAGGCCCGAATCACCCGTAACCCTGAAAGATTTTCCCGCAAAATACCGTTGATATTATCCAAATTATTCTGTTGCTTGGTTGATAATGGCTCTGAATATTTCGCAATCAACAAAACGGCTAACAATAAGATTGGCAGTGCCAACAGCACATAAATTCCTAAGCCGGGACTGGTTCGCATAATCAAATACAAACTCATCCCAAACATCATTGGCGTCATAAACCCGGTCGTTAAAATATTTTGCATAAACAACATGATTTGATAGGCATCGTTTGTCGCTCGTGTAATCAAGGAAGGTACCCCGATTTGTTCATATTCTGAATGAGAAAAATTCTGGACTTTCTCAAACAAATCATCTCGAATCGCCGCTACCATGCGAGAGGTGATCTGAGAGCTGAAATAACGCAAAGAAATACTCATAATGATTCCAACGACTGTAATTGCAATCATTACCATTCCCATCCTCTGAACATAGCTGAAATCGTTATTCCCAATCCCCTTATCGATCATCATGGCCAAAATTGTCGGCAGCCCCAATTCGATTAAAATAAATCCAAATACACTGATGAAATCAAAAAATAATAACTTTTTGTAGCGCCAAGTATACCGCAACATCAACTTCATTTTTTCTCGCCTCTTTCTATACCGTAATGTCTCCAATATAGCATAAATAAAAAACTTTCGCCTAAGAGGAAATTGTTTTTTTATACTCAACTTTTTTTACTTTCTGAAATTTTCTTAGGAAACCTCATTTCACTTCCTAGTTTCTATACTTCTGATTTATTCTGTGATAAACTACAAGTAATTGTTGTAAGAACAACCCAAAGTACGGTGAAATTGTTTTTTCAAGCAAGAAGCAAAGACGAGGCTTCTTCTCAGCGCTTTCGCACAAGCTAAGACGTTGAGCATTAGGAAAGGCTTTCTGAACTCCATCCGCTTTTAAACAATCCGATCAAAATTTTGTTCAGTCGTAACTTAGACTTACCAAAATTTTCGCTTATTGTGAAAAAAGCTTGTTCGTAAAGCTAGACGTAAAAAAACAGGTGGCACCCGCCCCTCATTTTGTCGTGGAAAAAATTGCTATTAAGCAAATAAAGGAGATAGATTCATGATTTACAAAGTTTATTATCAAGAAACCAAAGAGCGCAATCCAAAACGTGAACAAACTCAATCAATTTATGTCGAAGCTGACAACGAAGAAATGGTTCACAACTTATTACGTGATAACACCCCATATAACGTGGAATATATCCAACTTTTAGAAGGCAATCATTTAGAATACGAAAAAGAAAATGCCGACTTCAAGTTAGCGGAGTTCTAATATGAAACTTTCGCTAAAAAACAATGAAACTGGTGTCTTTGCCATTGGTGGATTGGGCGAAATCGGAAAAAATATGTATGGGGTTCAATTCCAAGATGAAATCATCATTATTGATGCCGGAATAAAATTTCCAGAAGATGATTTATTAGGGATTGATTATGTCATTCCTGATTTCAGTTACGTTACCCAAAATATCAACAAAGTCAAAGCACTCGTTATTACTCACGGTCATGAAGACCATATCGGCGGAGTACCCTACTTATTAAAGCAGGCCAATATTCCGATTTATGCAGGAGCTTTAGCTTTAGCTTTAATCAAAAATAAATTAGACGAGCATGGTTTGCTGCGGGATGCCGAACTACACGAGATCAATGAAGATTCCGTAATTCGTTTCCGCAAAACATCCGTCAGCTTTTTCCGGACAACCCACAGTATCCCTGATCCATTAGGTGTAGTTGTGAAGACACCTTCTGGAAACATCGTAGAAACGGGCGACTTCAAGTTCGATTTCACACCAGTCGGAGAACCTGCTAATCTTCATCGCATGGCTAAACTTGGTGAAGAAGGCGTCTTATGTCTACTTTCTGATAGTACCAATGCAGAGGTTCCAACCTTTACCAAATCAGAGCAGACGATTGGTCAATCAATCTTACGAATCGTAGAAAAAGTCGATGGTCGGATTATTTTTGCCACCTTCGCTTCTAACATTTCTCGTTTGCAACAAGCTGCATCTGCCGCCGTTGCGACCGGTCGAAAAATCGCGGTCTTTGGTCGCAGCATGGAAAATGCCATCGTCAACGGTCAAAAATTAGGCTACATTACTGTACCTGATGGGACCTTTATCGATGCTCATGAAATGAATCAATTGCCAGCCAATGAAGTTATGATTTTATGTACCGGCTCGCAAGGTGAACCTATGGCGGCTCTTTCCCGGATCGCTAACGGGACCCATCGTCAGATTCAAATCCAACCAGATGATACGGTGATCTTTTCAAGCTCACCAATCCCTGGGAATACGACCAGCGTCAACCATTTGATCAATCTGCTGTCCGAAGCCGGCGCCGAAGTAATTCATGGAAAAGTCAACAATATCCATACTTCCGGACACGGTAGTCAGCAAGAACAAAAATTGATGTTGCGCTTAATGAAACCAAAATATTTTGTTCCTATCCATGGTGAATTCCGGATGCTGAAGATCCATACTGGCTTGGCCCAAGACACCGGTGTCCCAGAAGAAAATTGTTTCTTGATGGAAAACGGTGATATGTTGGCCCTAACAGCTGATAGCGCTCGCCGCGCCGGTCACTTCACTGCGACCGATGTTTATGTTGACGGCAGCGGGATCGGTGATATCGGCAATGTCGTTCTCCGTGATCGTCGAATTCTTTCGGAAGAAGGATTGGTTTTGGCGGTAGCGACTGTTGATATTGAGAAAAAAGAAATTTTAGCTGGTCCAGACATCTTATCCCGCGGATTCGTTTATATGCGTGAATCAGGTGAAATGATCAACGAAGGCCAACGGATTTTATTCCATGCGTTACGAGAAGCGCTGAATGAAGGCAATTGCAATGAATCGAAGCTTAAAAATGCAATGGTCGGTGCCTTACAACCGTTCTTATTTGATCAAACAGAACGTCATCCGATGATTCTGCCAATGATCATGACTCCAGATAATTAATCGAAAGCACCTATCTGTTTTACAGATAGGTGTTTTTTTATTTTGATTGACTAATAAGGTTTCTCTTTTAATTCTTATCTAATCATCCTTTTTACGCAAAATAAATTATTTTTTTCTTATAAACGCGTTAAATTCGATTGACAATTTGCTTTTTTATTTGCACAATGAAAGTTAGATAAAAAGGCGCATTAACTATCACTAGTTATTTTAAAAACAATTCAAATCAAGATAAAGGAAGATTAACAATGGTAAGAACACAACGCGTTCATCGGAGCCACATCATTGACGGCGCCTATCAGCTGATTCTCAATGAGGGCTTTAAGAAATTTCACGCTCGTAATATCGCTCAGCACATCTCCTGCTCGACACAGCCAATCTATCGTGAGTTTGAGAATTTGGCTGAATTGAAGGCGGTACTAAAAAATCGTATCTTAGTGAAGTACACGGATTTTTTAGACGATCAAGACCCTAAAAATCTACGAGCATTGTCCGCCACCATCGTGAATTACGCGACGGACTACCCTGAAGAGTTTTACCGCTTTTTCTTACAGGATTCTGAAACGATCCAAGCCGTTAAAGAAGTAACCTATACTTTCTTTACAACCATCTGCGCAGAAAAAGAGCATCCTCATGCTTTTGATTTCTTTTGGCAGTATTGTATTGGAAAAGCTGCTTTGGCGATAAACAATGCCAATCACACGGAAACGTTGGAGGAAGATTTATTTTTTCAAAGCTTCCTTAGCTAAAACTCAAAAATAAAATAAACAAAAAAAGCCTTAGAGAATTTTCTCTAAGGCTTATCGTTTTATTATGCTTTGTTAACGTTAGTTGCTTGAGGTCCGCGATCGCTTTCTTCAACATCGAAAGTTACTGCTTGTCCTTCTTCTAATGTTTTGAAGCCGTCGCCTTGGATTGCTGAGAAATGTACGAATACATCGCTGCCATCTTCGCGAGTGATGAAGCCAAAACCTTTTTCTGCGTTAAACCATTTTACTGTTCCGTTTTCCATGAATAAAATCCTCCTCGTGCTTTAGCACTTATTGATTGTAACATTGCCAGCCTACGAAAAGGGCATCGTCTATATACCAACTCGTATCTAAAACAAAATTACACTAATATTTTAACATTGGTGTTATTCTCTGCGCAAGGGTTTTCAATCTCTACTTTAAGTACTTTTCTTCACGCAAACTGAAATATTTGGTTTCTCCGGTGATAATATGGTCCAATAATTCGATTCCCATCATCTCACCACACTCCCTCACCCGTTCTGTAAACTCTAAATCATTTTGCGAAGGGATTGGGTTTCCTGAAGGATGATTATGACCTAAAACTACTCGAGCCGCGCTGATTCGCACTGCTTCACGAAAAATTTCTCGTGGATGAGCGATACTTTGATTTAGCGAGCCGATAAAAAGTGTTTTTTGCGAAATGATCTCATTTTTGGTATTGAGAAAAAAAGCGACCAGATGCTCTTGCTGATAATCCTTCAACTCACTAATCAACTGCTGTCCTAATGAAAGACTCGACTGAACCCTTCCCATTTTTGGCTGCAGTGCACAATTGATTCGGTAGCCAAATTCCATCATCGCTTTTAATTCGATCGCTCGTGTCTCGCCAATTCCCTTGAATTGCTGTAACTCTTGCACGGTCGCTTGTTTTAATTCATATAAGCTTGGAAAGGTTCGTAAGATTGTTCCGGCTAATTCCATAACATTTTGCTGACGCGAGCCGTTCCGTAAAATAATCGCCAATAATTCTTGGTCCGATAAATGTTTTTCACCAGTTCGCAACAGACGTTCCCGCGGCCAGGAACTTTCCGGTAGCTCTTGCAACAATAAACTTTTTTCCATAAAAAACTCCTTTACCTACTTTTCTTTAAAGTACGCAAAGGAGTCAACGTTATGCTTCTAAAAAGTCAATCACCTGATGTAAGGTGGGTAGTACCGCTACTGTCTTTGCTTCTAATTCGCTAGTTGGCGCAACAATATCCGGAACCATCACCACTGGTACCCCCGCACCTTCTGCTGCTAGAATCCCATTTTTAGAGTCCTCTAAGACTAGGCCGTCTGCCGGATTAATCCCCAAGCGATCTGCAGCGATCACAAAAATTTCTGGATCAGGTTTCGCAAACTTTACATCTTCGGCTGAGACGATATCAGAAAATTTGTCGCGAATGCCAGCATGCTCCAATAATATTTCAATGACTGGTCGCACATTGCTAGAGGCCAACACACGCGGGATATTCTTTTCTTCCAAATAGGTTAGTAACTCATGAACGCCTGGCTTCAAATCAACCTCGCCTGTTTTGAAGCGGTCATGAGCCAGCCCCCAGCTTTCATCGATGAATTTTTGAACCGTCGCTTCACCATGGTCCGCGTACATTTCATGGAGCGCAGCCCAGACTTCTTCGTCCGAGATCCCAATGAAACGCTTGTAGGTCTCTTTAGTGAAGGGGATGTCATATTTTTCAGCTACTATTAAATTAGCGTCCTGATAAATCGACTCTGTATCAAACAACAACCCATCCATGTCAAAAATAATTCCCTTAGTTTTTTTCATCGCTTCCTCCTATATTTAATAATAATTGACGTACTTCAGAGACGAAGTACAACGATCCTGTAATTAAAAGTAAATCATCCTCTGCCATATCCTCCAACAATTCCCCCAACCCAAATTGCCATAGCGAAACGACGCTAAACTGATTATTTTCCCGATCATCATAGCGGGCGAGATCCATTGCCTTAGGATATTCAAAGGTGGTTAAATAAATCCGTACATTGGGAATTTCTTGTAACAACGCAAGCATTTGATCAATATCTTTTGTCTCTAAGGCCGAAAACAACACTTTGACATTGTAATTACGAAATTCTTTTTTAACATTTTCTACTAAACGCTTCATAGCGTGGCTGTTGTGAGCACCATCCATTACGATCAATGGCTCATCGCTGACCTTCTCCATCCGAGCCGGCCATTGGGCATTAGCTAAGCCTTTTTGAACTGTTTTCTCGTCAAAAGGTAGCCGCTGTTGTTCACAATACAAGCGGAACAGCTCGATAGCGACTCCCGCATTTTCTACTTGATGCCGGCCTAAAAGTGGGACTTTCAACGAAGAAAGCTTGCCCGCTTGGTCGTTAAAGGTAAATAGTTCTCCCCACGTTGGATCAGGGTGTAAATAGTTGACGGTATATTCTTTGCCATAGCGATACATCCGGGCTGTTTCGGCTGCGGCTTTTTCAGTAATCTCAATTAGTGGTCCTTTATTAATTTTACCAGTCACAACAGGAATATTTTTTTTGATAATGCCCGCTTTTTGAAAGGCGATCTCATTTAACGTATCCCCTAAAATGTCCATATGATCATAGCCGATCGTCGTGATTGCCGTCAACATTGGCTCCACAATGTTGGTTGAATCTAATAAGCCGCCTAAGCCGACTTCCACCACCGCTACGTCTACTTCTTTAGTCAAAAAATAATCCAACATCATAGCCGTTAAAATTTCAAATTCAGTGATGCCATTGATTTCTGGCTGCTGATCCAATTCTTCCACTAAAGGTTGGAATTTTTCCACCAACTGAATCAAATCCTGATCACTGATTGGCTTCGCGTCGATCGCGATTCGTTCGTTAAACTCTTCGATATAGGGGGAAGTAAAGCTCCCTACCGTCACTCCTGCTTCAATTAACAAACTGCGTAAATAAGCCACGGTAGAACCTTTACCGTTGGTTCCGGCAATATGGATCACGTGAACCTTTTTTTCGGGATTGTCTACTTTGTTTAATAATGCTTGCACGCGTTCCAGCCCTGGTCTTGAGCCAAATTTTTGGCGGCTGTGAATCCAAGCAATCGCTTCTTTTATCGTCAAGATTTCTCGCCTCATTTATTCTTCAACTTTTTTATATTTCTATTCGTTCTCTTGCCTCTCTAGTATAGCAAAATTTATCTGAGAAAGATTGTCTCGCGCAAAAAAGCAGAGCCTGTGACAAAAATCTTGTCACAGGCTCTGTTTACGAGTAAACGGCGTTCCAGTAGTAGTTTCTTGCTTGAAGCTAACCACTTCTATCACGGCCTCAAGAAAATATTATGAAATCGTACGCAAGCTTTCGATTCGATCTTGTACGGCCGCTTGTTTTTCTAAATAATCTTTTTCTTTCGCCCGTTCTTCATCAACGACCGCTTCAGGCGCGTTGGCTACAAAACGTTCATTGGCTAATTTTCCTTGAACTCGTTTGACTTCGCCAGTCCATTTAGCTAATTCTTTTTCCAGACGTTTGATTTCTTCTTCGATATTGATCAAGCCAGCCAGTGGCAGATAAATTTCAGCTCCGGTTAAAACGGCTGACATCGCTAAATCAGGCGCAGTAATATCGCTAGCAATAGTCAACTCTTCTGGATTACAAAAACGCTCGATATAGCTTGTATTTTCGATTAAGAACGCTTCAACCTTAGGGTCACTAGTTTTGATCAGCAAAGTGATTGATTTTGAAAGCGGCGTATTCACTTCAGCCCGAATGTTCCGAACCGAGCGGATCAATTCCTTCAAGACTTCCATGCCCTTCGCGGCTGTCTCATCGTTGTTCTCCGGTTGAACCACCGGATAATCAGCGATGACTAATGATTCGCCGGTATGTGGTAGTTTCGCCCAAATTTCTTCCGTCACAAATGGCATGATTGGATGCAATAGGCGCAATGTTTGATCCAAGACATGGACTAAGATACTCTTGTTGGTTTTCTTAGCCGCTTCGTCTTCACCGTAAAGAATTTCTTTACTCATCTCGATATACCAGTCACAGAAATCATCCCACATGAAGTTATACAATTGACGTCCGGCTTCGCCAAATTCAAATTGGTCAAAAAGACTCGTCACTTTTTCAATCGTTTCATTCAAGCGAGTCAGAATCCAACGATCGGCAACCGTCTTCTTACCAGAGAAATCAATATCTTCTGCCGTGAAATCCTCCACGTTCATAATCACGAAACGAGAGGCGTTCCAGATTTTATTGATAAAGTTCCAGGCAGCGTCCATTTTTTCATAACTGAAGCGCACATCTTGACCTGGTGCAGAACCAGTGGATAAGAACCAGCGTAAGGCATCTGCACCATATTTTTCGATGACATCCATTGGATCAATTCCGTTGCCCAAAGATTTACTCATTTTACGGCCTTGTTCATCACGAATCAACCCGTGGATCAGCACATTTTTAAATGGTCGTTCGTCCGTGAACTCCAAACTTTGGAAGATCATACGGCTGACCCAGAAGAAAATAATATCGTAGCCAGTGACTAACGTGCTGGTTGGGAAGTAGCGCTTATAATCTTCACTGTCTTCATCTGGCCACCCCATCGTAGAAAACGGCCATAAAGCAGAGCTAAACCACGTATCCAAAACATCTGGATCTTGTTCCCAATTTTCGCTGTCGGCAGGAGCATCCATACCTACATACATTTCACCGGTTTCTTTGTGATACCAGGCAGGGATCCGATGACCCCACCATAATTGACGAGAGATTACCCAATCATGAACATTTTCCATCCAAGTCATAAAGGTATTGTTGAAGCGTGGTGGGAAAAATTCTACCGCATTGTCTGTTGCTTGATTTTTCACCGCTTGATCAGCAAGAGGTGCCATCTTAACAAACCATTGGGTTGATAAGCGCGGTTCCACAACGACACCTGTTCGCTCTGAATGTCCGACACTGTGAACCATTTTTTCGACTTTAATCAAACGACCGATCTCTTTCAAATCAGCGACGATCGCCTTACGAGCTGCGAAGCGATCCATCCCAGCATATTTGCCAGCCAGTTCATTCATGCTGCCATCTGGATTCATTACATTTACTCGCGGTAAGTCATGACGATTACCCACCTCAAAGTCATTAGGGTCATGAGCCGGTGTAATTTTCACGGCACCCGTCCCAAATTCACGATCCACGTAACTATCAGCGATGATTGGGATTTCTTTGTCCAACAATGGTAAAATCGCTTTTTTACCAATCAAATCTTTATAGCGATCATCTTCTGGATGAACCGCGATTGCTGTATCGCCTAGCATTGTTTCCGGACGCGTCGTTGCGATTTCTAGCACACCACTGCCGTCAGCTAATAGATAAGAAACATGGTAGAAGGCGCCTTCCACGTCTTTATGAATCACTTCAATATCTGATAAGGCTGTTTTTGCTTGCGGGTCCCAGTTAATAATATATTCACCGCGGTAAATTAAATCCTTTTCGTATAAAGAAACGAAAACCTTACGAACCGCATCTGACAACCCATCATCCAGAGTAAAACGTTCACGGCTATAATCCAGCGATAAGCCTAGCTTCGCCCATTGTTCACGGATGTGTCCAGCATATTCTTCTTTCCATTCCCAAACTTGATCGACAAATTTTTCACGACCAAGATCATAACGGGAAATCCCTTGTTCCCGCAATTTTTCTTCTACCTTTGCTTGAGTTGCGATACCGGCATGGTCCATTCCCGGCAACCATAACGTGTCAAAGCCTTGCATCCGTTTTTGGCGAATGATCATATCTTGTAAAGTCGTATCCCATGCATGGCCTAAATGCAATTTCCCCGTTACATTTGGCGGCGGAATCACGATCGAGTAAGGTTTCGCCTGTTTATCTTCTGACGGCTTGAATAAATCTTGATCTAACCATTTTTGGTAACGACCCGCTTCAACTTCTTGCGGATTGAATTTTGTTGGTAAATTTTCAGTCATAACTGTTCCTCCTAAAATTGATTGATAAAAGTTTTGGCTCGGTTCGTTTGCGGATAAAGCTGGCCGACAGCTAGCTCAAAAAAAATCTTTATCTTCGAACGCATATGATGAGACTAGACTGCAGGCACGCCGTATTGAATCAAACATGGATGTCGATTTTAAGCTAGATAAACTGCAAAAAGCCTCACTCGCAAAAAAAAGTCCTAAAACACAAATGTGTTTTAGGACGTAAATTACGCGGTACCACCTAAATTGCAGAAAAATTTTCTGCCGCTCAAGCATGTGTTAACGGTCATGTGCCGTGCGTTCCTACTGATTTCAAAACGCAAACTCCCAAGCTACCTTCTGTAAGTCAAAGTGAAAATGTTGCAGCAGATCATTTTCTCTCTAAAACATTTGAGCTTACATACTCTTCTTGATCATCGTATGAATCATTCTACAATGAACTTGAAAACTTGTAAAGCCTTAGCGAGCTTATTGACCATCAAAATAAATCAAGGTCTGCAATTCCGAAGTTAAATCGATATAGTGAACATGCACATTTTCTGGGACCTTCAAGGGATCAGGGGCAAAGTTTAAAATAGCCGTAATACCACTCGCCACCACTTGATCGATGGCACCTTGAGCAAACTGGCTAGGAACCGTTGAGATTGCCACCGTAATTTGCTTTTCTTCTAAGACCTCGCTTAACTCTTCAATAGAATAAATTGGATAGCCGCAAATCTCTGTGCCGACTTTCTCCGGATCATTATCAAAAGCGCAGACAATATTTAAATTCTCATTCCGTCTAAAATTATTATTCAGCAAGGCTTGGCCCAAATTTCCACAGCCGATTAAGGCAATTCGTTTTTCTTCTTTCGTCTCCAACATGTCGCTGAAAACTTTGATTAAGTCATTGACATCATAGCCATATCCACTGCGTCCCAGCTCGCCAAAATGTGAGAAATCACGGCGAATCGTCGCCGAACCAACTTGGGTCATTTTGCTAAGCTCAGAAGACTTCACGCGATTGACACCATTTTTTTCTAAATTTTTTAAGCAACGCAAATACAATGAAAGACGTTTCGTCGTTGCTTTTGAGAGAACGGGTTTTTCAATTATGCGGTCCATAATGACGCTCCTTTGTTAAAAGTTTCACATAAATAATTTTAGCATGAATGTTTTTGTTTAACAATCCTTTGTCAAAAAAAAGCGCCAAATGTTGCAAAAGAGCAAGAAATCGATTTCGATTTCTTGCTCTTTTTTAATTATAATAAGTCAGCAAATTCTTCCTTTTTTCCGCTTTGCTGCGGTGTAATTTCTTCAACTTTCAGCCCCGCTAAGCAACGAGCCATCATGCCTTCAATATCAAACCGTTCTTCCAACTCCAGAACTTTTTCCAAATTTGGACGCGTCTTTGGTTGCGGCGGTGCAAAAATCGTACAACAATCTTCAAAGGGCTGAATCGCTAATTCAAATGTGTCAATCTTTTCAGCCAGCTCGATGATCTCTGTCTTATCCATCGTTACGACTGGTCGAATAATTGGCGTCGTAGTCACTTCATTGATCGCTACCATACTATGAAGCGTTTGAGAAGCCACTTGCCCAAGTGATTCACCGTTGATGATCACCAACCCGTGACGCCTTTCCCGAATCGCATCTGTCAAACGCAACATCATCCGACGAGTCAGCGTCATCCAATAGCCTTGAGGACTGCGTTTCTTGATTTCTTCTTGAATCTCGGTAAATGGTACTTCGATAAATTGGATGCCCCCAACGTATGGTGTTAACTTTTCAGTTAAATCTTTGGCTTTTTGCAAGGCTTGTTCACTTGTGTAAGGTGGACTAGCAAAATGAACGGCTTCAATCTCAACGCCTCGTTTCATCGCTAAATAACCTGCTACCGGTGAATCGATCCCACCAGAAAGCATCAGCATTCCTTTACCACTCGTACCTACAGGCAACCCGCCAGCCCCTTTGAGCGTCTCATAAGATAGATAAGCACTGTCGCGGCGAATCTCAACCCGTAAATTAATATCTGGCCGTTTCATTTGAGCCTTGATTTCTGGACAAACATCCATTACTGCATCGCCTAAATATTGTTGCAAGCCATGGCTATCTAATTCAAAATCATGGTCGCTGCGTTTGGCGGTAATCTTGAAGGTTTCTTTGCCTGTGTAGATTTCTTCCATGATTTGTTGAGTCATTTGTTTCAAAGCTTCAAGATTTTTTTCTACTTGAATGCTGGGTGAAAAAGTTTGAATACCAAAAACTTTTTTTAATTTTGGCAGCACCAAACTGCTATCTTCACCATTTAATAAGATATGCATTCGGTCGCGATCCGCGTGAATTTTCAAGCCAGGAAATTCCATTAGCGCTCCGCGGACATTTTGCGCCAGCTGCATAATGAAGCTGCGACGATTTTTGCCCTTCGTCGACAATTCGCCATAACGCACCATAATTTCAGTATATTGCAAGATGATTCTCCTTTTTCGTATTATTGTATTTATTTTTCCTAAGTTAAGGAAAAATAAGTTTTATTCTCAAGCCGTATATCATTCAGCTATACTTTCTTCTTCGATTATCGCTTTTAGAGCCCTTGTTGAGAGCTGCTTAAAATTGATTCTGCAAAAAGCTGAACTGAAATCCTTGTTCGTATTATTGAATTTATTTTTCCAAGTTCGGAAAAATAAGTTCAATTCTCCAACCGTATGGAATTCCCTAATTAATTTTTGAAAATTTATCATACAGATGGTTGAAGACGACCATGAATTGTTCGGCCTCCGCCATCGTATTGGCTTCGTCTAAGCTGACACGAACGGCCGTTGTCGCTACATCATGAGGCACATTCATCGCATGCAAAGTCGAACTATCAACTTTTTTACGGCTCGAGCAGGCACTGGTTGTCGAAACAAAAATTTGTTTTTCTTCCAAGGCATGGACTAAAACCTCACCGCGAATACCTTTGATTCCAAAAGTCAAAATATGCGGCGCAAAGTTCTCGTCACCTGAAAAAATCGTCACCTTATCATAACTAGCTAAAGCTTCTTTCAAATACTGACGGATAATCTTTGTATGATTTGGACGTTCGGCTTGTTTTTCTAAATGCATCCGTAAAGCGCGGCTCATGGCAACGATTCCCGGCACATTTTCGGTCGTAGCTCGTTGGCCGCTTTCTTGTCCACCACCATTTAAAAGTGGTGCTAATTTTTTTCCAGCTTTCCAATAAATAAACCCGACTCCTCGAGGGCCATGAAATTTATGGGCTGAGAAAGTTGCGAAGTCCACCCGTGGAGTTAACCATTGCGCTTGATCAACTTTTCCGATTGCTTGGACCGCATCCACATGAAAATGAATCGTCGGATAGTCCGCTAAAACCTCACTAATTGCTTCAATCGGCTGGATTGCTCCCATTTCATTGTTGACACCCATCACGGAGACAAGAATCGTTTCTGGACGAATCAACGCAGCTAGTTCCTCGACTTTTACAAAGCCTTTCTTATCAACTGGAGCAATACTTACTTCAAATCCCAGTTCTTTCAATTGATTGGCCGTGCGGCTGACCGCTGGATGTTCAACGCTAGAAATAATAATATGATTGCCATATTCACGTTTTGTGATAGCAGTGCCTTTCAAGACCCAATTATCGCCTTCCGTACCACCACTGGTAAAGAAAATCTCATTGGCTTGTACCTCTAAAAGCTCGGCGATTTGCTTGCGAGCCTGTTGCAGCAAACGATTCGCTTGTGTCCCTAAATCATGAAGACTAGAGGGGTTGCCGATAATACGTTGGCTAGTTTTAACATATGTATCAAGTGCTAACGGATAAATCGCAGTTGTTGCACTATTATCAAAATAAATCATTCTCTGACCTTCCTTCAAAAATTCTTTCCTATTATAGCGGGTATACTGGAAGTCTTCAAGTATTCCTTACAAATAGATAGTTTTCTTAAATACCAAATGGAGATTGTGGTGATTGATGGAAAAATTTTTTGTTTTCTCAGAACATACAATTTCACTAATCACGCTAAAGAATGAAGATGGACTGACAGCTAACTCCGCAGTAAAGAACCCATTTTTCAAAAGCATGAAAAATGGGTTAATTGTCGTTTCGCATACGATTTTTCTAACCTGCTAAAGTCGCTAGAAAAACTAGCAGCTACCTCCATAACAAAGAGTACCTTTTTCAAAAACACGAAAAATGTTTTAATCGTCGTTTCGCATACGATTCCACTAATCACGCTGAAGCGTGAAGTGGAACTCGCAAAAAAAAGCTGAGCATTTTGCTCAGCTTAGACTAAATCTCGGTTATTAAAATAGAAATCTTCAATGCGTTTGAAAGCGCCTGGCTCTACACGTTCCAAAGCCGTACCGATTTCATCTAAGGCGTCTTGATAACGGTATTCTTTGTTGAATAATTCCAAGCTGTTATCGATCGCCACCTTGATGTCAGGGTGAGTATGACGGTAACGATTAGCATATTGCATCATTTGTTCAGTCAACGCTGCGGCATCAACTAAGTCATAAGTCTTTTGATCTAATAATTCTATATCTTCATCACAAAGGCTGACCAATTTGTTGATGTCCTGCATATTGATACGAATTTTGTTTAATGACTTGCTTAATTCTTCTACACGATCTGTTGCCACGAAGAAGAATTCTAAGTAATCCCCTGGTAAGCCTGGTAAACGTTGTTGTTCCACGTAACGCTTTAGATTACGTAAACGGAATTCGTATTTCTCGATTTTTTCAGAGGCTTCTTTCTCCCCTTTGCGTAACTCGTGTAAATCTTCATCGATCTCAACTTGTTTAGTTTCGATATCGTCTAAGACTTTGAAGGCATCTTTATAAAAGACTTGAACTTCTGAGTAAGGCAATTCATGTTTATCGATTTGTGGTTCCATGTTGCGGTTGCGGCGTTCTAACTCTTCGATCTCGGTTTGGAACCCGCGAGCGCGACCTAATTCGTTATTGTTTAGGGCATAGCTTTGTGACGTATGATCTAACTCTACCATCAGCTGATGATTGTTGCGAGATGCGTGCGAAATGTATTCACCGATCGTTTTGCGATTTGTTAAGACATATTTTTTCGCTTCAAATTCTTTTTCTAATGTTGTATATAAATCATCGATTAGCTCCGCTGTTTCTTTGTTGGCTGTTTCCACTGTACCTAGCTCGATTTTTTCTAGATCTTCCAATGAGCGTTCGACATGTTTTTTGACTTGTCCTAAACGTTCTTCGAAATTATCTTCTGGCAAGACAAAGTCATCAGCCATCATTTTTTTGTGGGTCTTTTCAAGTTCATCAATTTGGCTAGGGAATGTTTTGTCTAAGTCTTCATAAAGAGCTGGAACTTTTTGCATCATTGCTTGCACTTCATAGGTATGCTTTTCAGCGTCATCTAACACTTCTCGTGCTTCGATGGGATCACCTGAAGTATTCAAGGTTACGAATTGAGTAAATTCGATTTCAACATTTTTGACCTGCTTTTGAATCTCTGGTAAGGCTGGACCAAAATTGTCTTTCTTTTCTTTTAAGTCTGTTTTTAATTCTTCAAACACATCTAACGCTTGTTGAACTGCTAATGAATTACGTTCTTCTGTTTCACGTAACTCTTTTAAGCCAGTCCGAATGCCTTCGACTTCTTCTTCCATCTCCGTCATCGTGCGTTCAGCACTTTCGATGGCTGATTTGCCTTTCATGAAACGGAAGGTCTCATTTTGACTTTCAACTTCAAAAATTTGGCTTTCCAATTCAGCAAAAGATTTCGTCGAAACATCGGTCCATTTCTGATTCCATTCACGGAAAGTATTTTGACTTTGACCGACGAGATGCATTTTTTTCACTTCGTCGACTTCTTCCACGACAGGAAGATCGAATAACGCTTCTTTTCTTTTATCAAGTTCTTTTAAACGATCTTGATTTTTTTTCTTCATCAGATAACCAATCAAGTATAAAACGGCGGCCAACACGACCAAACCGATAACAATCCCTATGATTACATTACTTCCCATGTATGATTTTCCTTTCAGCGATCAAGATTAATTTTATTTAATGGTGCATTTATTTTCAGTTTTTTGGCAAAAACATCTAACGTAGATTATAACACAAAAGACTTTTCTCTTCACTATGTACTTTGTAAATACGATGATTTTTTTGCACAACCACTCCTCATATTAGCATTTTTTAAAAATCGCTTCAATGTAATAAAATTAAGAAAAGTGTAATTTTATCTTTTTTTCTACCAAACGATGACAGAAAGCCTCTTGAAATTGTACGGGTTTTCCGCTAATATTAGAAAAACATTAAAACGAGAGGTGATTAACGTGAAAGTAATTAAATTTGGCGGAAGCTCTGTTGCTTCAGCTGAACAACTAAAAAAGGTCTTAGCCATCGTTACTGCCGACAACAGTCGCCGCTTCGTGGTTGTTTCTGCTCCGGGAAAGCGAAACAATAAAGACAAAAAAGTCACCGACTTATTAATTCAATTTTACAATGCTGTCTTGTACAAACAGCCTGCTGAAGAAGTCATTCGTAAGATCGTCTCACGTTACACCGAAATAGCCACAGAGTTTCAGGTAGAAGAAAGCATAGAAAAACCTTTTTACGCAGAACTAAAAGCTCTGCAAGAAAATTTTGATGAAACGGACCCTTACGCTTTAGATAGTTTCTTAGCCAGCGGTGAGAATTTAAATGCTCAGCTAATTGCGGCCTGTTTTCAAAAAAGCGGCGTAAATGCCCGCTATATTAATCCAAAAGAATTAGGCATCCTAGTTTCCAACGAACCTCAAAATGCCCGCATTCTTGAAAAATCCTACGAAAAAATGTATCAATGGCGGGATTCTGAAGAAATTTTGATCATTCCTGGCTTTTTTGGCTATACCGAAGATGGGCACGTCTGCACATTTTCACGCGGCGGATCAGACATCACCGGCTCCATCGTGGCTGCTGGGATGCAAGTTGATCTCTATGAAAACTTTACCGATGTGGACGGTATTTATGCTGCCAGTCCAAAATACATTCACGAACCAGAACTGATCGAGTACGCGACTTACCGTGAAATCCGCGAACTGACCTATGCCGGCTTCACTGTCTTTCATGATGAAGCATTGATGCCTTCTTACAAAGCAAAAATTCCGGTGATCATTAAAAACACCAATAATCCGGAATGCCAGGGAACCTTGATCCAAAAATCCTTTGAAAATAAAAGTCGGAACGAGGTCGTTGGTGTTGCCAGTGACGATGGTTTTTGCGGGATCACTGTCGGAAAATATTTATTAAACCGGGAAGTGGGAATCGTGCGCCGCATTCTCCAAATTTTAGAGGATCTGCATATCGGTTTTGAACATATGCCTTCGGGGATTGATGATATCTCCATCATTTTACGTGAGCGCCAGTTAACTCGTGATACTGAAGCAGCGTTAATGAAACGGATCGAAGAAGAAATCCAGCCCGACCATTTATCCATTGAACACGGCTTATCTGTCGTAGCTTTAGTTGGTGAAGGTATGCGGGAACGGCCCGGTACCACCTCCGATAGTACCGCTGCCTTAGCTCGCAAGAATGTCAATTTGCGGATGATTTCCCAAGGGGCCGATGAACGCAGCATTATCTTTACAATCCGCAGTGAACAAGAACGCTTAGCAGTACGCTCGCTTTACTATACCTTCTTTGACTAATAGATATAGTCAAAGAAAAAGCTGCCAGCTAGTTCTTCTGTACGGATTCAATTTTCTCCACGCATACCATTTTTCTAATACGCTGAAGTGTTAAGAAAAACTGACAAAAAGGAAAAGCTCATTGTTATTGAGCTTTTCCTTTTTGTTTGTCTAATTCTTTTTTGATTAAGGATTCTGGTGCAAAGTCAGCCTGCCAATTATCAGGCTTCATTACCTTGTTCGTCACGGGATGATAGCGGGGCTTGCCATCAGGGAAAACTTTACCCATATTCGCTTGATGCACGATTTCGAAGATTGGTTTAGGATCGACACCGATTAAGGCGAAGGAGCCATAGGTAAAGTATAATAAATCGGTTAAGGCATCGACTTGCGCCACCAACGGATCTTCTACCGGTTCAGCTTTTTCCAAAACCTTTGCTTTGGCCTGGTCAACACTTTTATGCAGCTCGGTTACCAGCTCTTCAAATTTGACAGTGTTGCCTTCTGCTGTACCATATAAAAATTCAACGATTTCTTCTACTTTGAAGCCCGCGCGAAAGCTTCCGCGTTCAGTTGAAAAAGCTTGGGGTGTTACTGGCGGCTGTGGTTCAAAGGTTTGATGAAATTCACGGGCCATTTGATACGGTTCTTTTGTCATTTTCTTTGCTCATTTCTAAATTATTTCAAAATGCTTTAACGCTTGATAAATACCATCATGCTCATTCGTCGCAGTGACATAATCGGCCGCTTGTTTGACTTCAGCCAGACCATTACCCATCGCAACACCGATTCCGGCTTTTTGGATCATTTCCATATCATTGTAATGATCGCCAAAAACGATCACTTCTTCAAGTTTAATCCCAACCGCTTCGGTATATTTTAAAATTCCTTGATACTTCGAACCATTTTTAGGCACAATATCAACGGCGTAAGGATTGGAGCGTTGAAAAGAACACTCAGGTAATAGCCGCCGCAATTTTGCTGCTTCGGTCTCGGCGCTGAAGAGCACACATTGATAAATCGGTTCTTGTAAGATCGACAATTTTTTGTAACGGCCCTTTTTCCGATTGGGACTGAAGGACTGCAATAATTTACGCGTTGTTTTAACAGGGAACCAAGTCGGCATCCAAGCAGCGATTTTTTTTAATAATTTATTTTGTGACCACTTCATTAAGTGGCTGCCATCCATCCGGTCGCGAGCACCAAAAATAATCTGACGATGTTCGTCATCGGCGAAATCAACGATTTTTTGCAATACCTCTTTAGAAAATGGACGTTGATAAATCGTTTGATCTCTTGTATACACCAATTGGCCATTATACGTCACGAACATGTCCAGCGGCAACTGATCGATCCGCTCTTCAATTTTGACTGGACCTCTCCCTGTAGCGATACCGCAGAGAATACCACGCTCTTGCGCCGCTTGAATCGCTTCTCTCGTGCTAGTAAGAACCTTTGAATCACTGGTGATCAATGTCCCGTCAATATCAAAAAAAATAGCTTTTATCATAGTGTCCCCTCATTTAAAATAAGTCCATTTGACTTGGATTCAATCCTTCATAGTTTAAATCCAAGATTTTTTTTAATTGTAAAGCATTATCCGCGGCATCGCCACCAGAATTATTGTTAAAGATGATACCTACTTGATTAGAAGCCTGATCCACCCTTTTAATTTTTTCCGCCAATGTTTCCAACTCAGCGGCAGTGTAACGATAAAGTGTCCGTTTCTTTCGCCAATCGCCTGTCCGGTCGTTCCAGTAGGCTTGGTTTCTGCCGTGAAAACGAAACAAGCTGAAGTCTGAATTAGTGACGGTCGTATCCAGAGGAACGGTATCTGGTAGTTGCGGCTCATCCACCATCACTAAGCTGAAAGCCAATTTTTCCATCAGTTTATGGGTCTTAGTAACGAATTCTTCGCTATACCAGCTGTAATCTCTTAATTCCACCGCCACCGGTAAGTCTGGAAATAAATTTCGCAACGTTTCTAAGTAGGCGACATTTTCTTTTGTACATTTAAATTGAGCAGGAAACTGCGCTAAGAAACAAAATAATTTATTGCTTTCAATCATCGGCGCCATCGTCTCTAAAAAATGCGTCTGCAACTCAGTCAGTGAACCATAGCTGTCTTGCCATTTGCTTTGTCCGGTAAATCCCGAATAGAGCTTCACCACAAAGCGAAAGTCTGACGGAACTTGCGTCAGCCAATTTTCGACGGTACTTTTTCGGGTAATCCCGTAATAATTCGTATCTAATTCCACTAAAGGCAAGTAGCCGGCATATTCATATAACGAAGAGCTTTTCTTGCCGGTCAAGCTGCTGTGTTCATTAAAAGAAGTTAATCCAATTCGAATCATAGTATCCTAGCCTCTCTTTGCTCCTTAGTATACAATAAGCATAGCAAAAAAGTTGTGAGAATGCGCAACTAACGAATGGAGTAATGAAAATGAAACGGATTTTGATTTTACACACCGGTGGGACGATCTCAATGAGTCAGGATGCTGACGGTGCAGTACGTCCAGATAAAAAAAATCCTTTACTAGCTGCTGGCCAAGAATTGCGATTACCAGCAGAGATTGAATTGATCGTCGAAGATTTTTCAAATCTGCCTTCCCCTCATATTACCGTTGAAACCATGTTCAAGGTAAAAGAACGGATCAAGGCCGCCAAAGCAGCCGGTATCGACAGTGTCGTGATTACTCATGGGACCGACACCTTGGAAGAGACTGCCTATTTTTTGGAAGTCACCATTGGCGATTTATTACCCATTATCTTGACTGGAGCGATGCGCTCCATCAATGAACTGGGCAGTGACGGTTTATACAATTTTGAATGTGCGATTCGGGTTGCCGCTTCAGATAGTGCTCGTGACAAAGGGGTCTTAGTCGTGATGAATGATGAAGTCCACAGTGCCCGCTACGTGACTAAAACCCATACGACAAATGTCGCTACCTTTAGAACACCAACATTAGGACCAATCGGCTTGGTAACAAAATCAAAAATTTTGTTCAAACAAGAATTACCAAAAGCCACTCATTATGACATTGAAAGCTTTGACGCCCTGATCCCTATCATAAAAGTCTTTGCCGGGATGCAAGGAGATTTCTTTGAATTACTAGATCAAGGAATTAAAGTCGATGGGCTGGTTGTAGAAGCCTTAGGTGCTGGGAATTTGCCTCCTCAAACCTTGCCGCCTTTTTATCATTTATTAGAAAAAGGGTTACCGGTTGTCTTGGTTTCTCGCTGCTTCAATGGAATTGCCGAACCGGTCTATGATTATCATGGCGGCGGTGTCGAGTTAGCTCAGCACGGTGTGATTTTCTGTAACGGGATCAATAGCCAAAAGGCCCGGATAAAATTATTGATCGCTTTGAATGCCCATTTGAATCAAGCCGAACTAAAACAATTTATGGAAGAGTAGAAAGGCTTAACGAATAAACTGGCCATCACTAAAACTGCCATTTCAACGTTCTTAATTATAGAACAGTTATACTCCTTTAAAAATAAAAAAAGTTGGATCGAGCAGCTCTGCTCTTCTAAAAGTCTAGCTTTTAGAAGAGGCGTTCTGGCCCTCGATTCAACTTTTTTTCCATAAAATATTCGCTTCGCAAGCAAGCTGTTCACCTAAACGAATCTCATGCCGCGTCTTTACTTCCTCTGCTTCAATAATTTCATAAAAACTTTCGATGTCGTTGCCATACAGCACTTCTTTATCAAATTTCACATTGACATAGGTCGGCTGGTGCTTCGTCATGAAATCATAGCCTAAAACATCGATCAGCCAGTTGAAATACATCGCATTGTTTACGTGATGATTACTGTCGAGATCATAATAGCGCACATGATACAGTTGTTTTTGTTCCCCTTCGACCTTTTCGATCTTCGGCCAGCGGCGAATTTTTTTCACCTGAGGCGATTCATAAGGCGCCATTAGGTCTGCATCCACGCTACTCATCTTCCGATTTTCAATATCCATTAAGACAAAGGACATGTCTATCTTCACTAACTCTTCATCTTTGGCATCATAAACCCAATAGCTGCGATAACAAAAGAATCGATTAAATTCAGTCGGTTCAGTCACGATCCGAATCTGTTCTCCCACTTGCGGCAGACGTTGAATCGTTACTTCTGTCTGGGTGATCACCCAAGTAATTCCTAGTGTATTAATGAAGTCCGTTCCTCGATTTAATTCATCGCTTTGATCCGAGGATGCTTTAATGGCAATACTTAGTAATGCCGGAAATGTGATATTTTGATTGATGTCACATTCATAATAGGCAACTTCGTGTTCAATGGTATATCTCTTTCCCAATACCTTTCCTCCTGCTATTTCGTACCTATACATTCATTTGTACGAAACTTATTTGCTGCTTTTAAATAATAGCACAACAATTAGACTTGGCCTAAAGCTAAGACACGATCCACCGCATCGCCATAGCTCTCACCAAAAATATTTAAATGAACCAATAAATAGTATAACTGATAAATCAAAATCCGATCTTGCCAACCTGCTCGCATCGGAAATGTCTCCTGATAGGCATCGATAAACTCTTGTCGGAACCCGCCAAAAAGCTGTGACATAGCGATATCCATTTCTCGATGACCATACGAGACGGCTGGATCAACAAATATCGGCTGTCCTTTCGTATCAAAAAACGTATTGCCACTCCAAAAATCACCGTGGAGCAGCGTTGGTTCAACGGTCATATCGCCCCACTGCTGATAGACCCACTTTTTGAAACGCTGATAATTTTCTTCGCGACGCTTCGTCCAACGATTTCGATCATTGGCTAATTGAATCTGCACCTCCAAACGATTGGTAAAATAAAAATCCCACCAATTATCTAACAAGGTGTTGCGCTGCGGCAATAAGCCCATAAAATTATCGGCTGCATAGCCAAATTGATCAGCCTTTACGTGATGGATACGGCCTAAATCTTTCGCCAAGTCCTTTTGGTCCCCTTCTCCAGGTTCGATCCACTCCATCAAAAGATAAGCAGCGTCTTCAAAGGAACCATTTTCATGTACTTGCGGCACTCGAACGACTTTAGCTAACTCAGCCAATCCGTCTACTTCAGCTTGAAAGAAATCGGCCGTCATTTGAGGATGATATTTCAAAAAATAGTCTTGCTGTCCATCGGTAACGCGAAAAGCTTGATTAATATCTCCGCCTGCAATTGGCACTGCTTTTTCTTGCAACTTCAAATACTTCAGCAACGTTTCCATCTCGTCAACTCCTTACAACAAGTATATTTTTTGTAAATCGTTCATTTCTCCTTGAGTCACACCGATGCCTTTTTGAATAAATTCTGAGACGCTTCCATAGTGTTCTTTGATTTGATCAAAACTCGTTTGCAAATACGCTTCTTTGGCTGTCATCATATCTTCGATGCCATGCAACGCATTGGCTGAAACGCCTGCGTGCTCCGCTTTTTTGTACATTTCTTGAACAACCTTCTTCAAATAGCGGTTAGTTGCCAGATAATCCTTCATCACGGTATCGGTATCTACTCCTAAACCTTCCAATAATAGCATCGCTCCAAAGCCAGTCCGATCTTTGCCGGCAGTACAATGGAATAGTAGACTTTCGGCTTCGCCAGTATTTCCCAGCACTAAGTCAAAGAACTTCCGGTATTGTTTCCGCACATGCGCGTCAGTGACAAAATGGGTATAGACATCAATCATTTGCTGGAAGGCAGCTTCGCCATCCTGCATGCGCGACAACATTTTTTTCGGAGAAGCAGAGGCTGTCTCTGTTTCTTCAATCGGAAAAATAGGTAAGAAGATATTCTCCGCCTCTGGAATATCTTGATCTGGCTGTGACGTCCGTTCTTCCAACGAACGAAAATCAACCACCTTTTTGATTCCATAATTGCTTAAATAGGTTTTATCCTCTTCGTCTAAATGATTGATGTTGGCTGAACGGATTAATTTTTTTGGTGCAATTTTGCGTCCGTCCTTTGTCTCATATCCGCCAAGCTCTCGCATATTCTCCGCGTGTTGGACAGCTAAATGTTTTGTCATCATACCAACCTCCTTTTTGCTAAAAGTATAGCACAACCTCAAAGAAAACGCTTTTTCGGTTCCGAAAGCACGAATTTAAAAAGGATCTGAAGCACAAGTGCTTCAGACCCTTCCTGCTTAAGCTAATGCCCCCATTGGGTCCCACGGTGCTAAAACAGTTGGCTCTGCTTCAAAAGCCGACAACTGCTCCGGTGTTAAAAATTCCTTGCGAACAACGATTTGATAGGTGTATTCATCCATCCATTCGTCGCTCATAACGAAGAAGCCTTTGTCACCGACTTTTTCGCCCCAGCTATTTTCAACTTTCCATTTCTTAGCTTGTTCGTTGATGATATCAACACCTGTCAAGACCATCGCGTGAGTCATCATACTTTCACCGTAATCCAAACGTTCCGCCTTAGTCATGGTCAGGTCCACATCAAACAAATCTTCCACATCATAGGCGTCTAACGCCATGATCCCACTGTCTCTTGTGGATGATTGACCAACATCACAACCAAACCAAACCGATTCGCCTTGTTCTAACTGTTTGACAGCCAAGGCCTTGAAGTCTTCCATTTCAAGGTTCAAATACTTCACTTGCTTGCCATCCACTACATTGCCTAGCATATCGACAGTGTAGGAGCGCATAAAGGGTTTGTCCGCTGTTGGTGCATTGATAATACTGACGTAATCCTCTAAGTTCACCCCAACATATTTTTCGTAAAAGCTTTGCGGTGTTAGTTCTTGATCCAAGTGATAATTTTTTTCTTCATCACGGTATTCAAAATCAAAGACTTCCGGCGGAGTGCCTAACGAGATTGCTAACAGATTGTAAACCTCTTGCAGCATCGCTTCACGATTGGCTTGAATTTCTTCAGCCGTCGCTTCTTCAGCCACCATTTGGCGTAGCAGGACCGCATGCTTGCGTAATAATTTATTCAAGTAATTGTTTAGATCGCGAGAATTTGAGCTGCTGCTGCTTTCTGGCATTACCGCTTTTGGCACGACACCATATTTTTGAAACAATGACACGATCATATCCCATTGTCCGCCATCTTGTTGCGGTGTTTGCATTAAGAAGGCTACCTCACGGCTTGCCGTAGGTTGTTCCGCCGTTGCAAGAATATTTTCGTAGAAATAATTCGCTTTTTCATACTTATCCCAAAAGAAGGTGTAATTTTGCGAAAGCTCAAAGTCCTTCAACTGGAAGGTAGTCAATAGTTTATGACGGAAAGTATTCAACGCCGCGAACATCCAGCAGCGACCTGATTGTTTTTGATTGGCAACTTTTCCGGTAGCAAGATCAATGGAAAAGACCGGCGTATTTTCTACATGGGTCTGCACATTTTCAGCAGAGGCCCGGATACCGTTTTTAACGACTCCTCGTTGCAAGGCAACTTGTTTAGAATTTTTTGCAAAAGCTTCTCGAAAAGCTTGTGTACGTTCATTTTCAATTTTTGACATAAAAAAACGCCTCCTTGCACCCATTTTACGCTTAATGAGGCAAAGAGACAATTAGTTTACAAACTCGGCTGTAAGGCTTGCTTGCCTTTAGCGACCCAGCTACCGAAGCGTTTGCTTGAAAGCAGAACCGTCAGTAAGGTGCTAGCAGCAAATAAAAGCACTACTTCCAACGTATTAATTTCAATGTCGAAATCTAAGGCTCGTAGACCTTTGACTAAAAAACCGTGGAGCAGATAAACCGTCAGCGTATTTTTTCCCCAATGAGAAAAGAAATACCGGCGTTTTGGTACTAAAAGTAAGAAGGCGGTAATTCCAATCAGTCCTGCCGCGAAAAAAATCAAACGTTGGGGGCCGCCCAATAACGGCTGATTCAAATAATCTTGATAGGGTTTCGACCCAAAGACCCAATATTTATTGATCAGATCGTTGCCTTGAATAAACAGAAACAAACCGCCAAATAAAATGGGTGCCAGCCATTTTTTCGGATACTGCTTCACCTTCTCGATAGAAGTTTTCGGCAACCAATAACCAACCATAAAGTATGGGAAAAAGGTCAGCGTCCGTTGCATCGCTAAAAAGCGATCAAAAATCGGAAAATAGCCTACCAAGACCGCGACGATCACACTGCCGATTACTACTTGCTTGACCGAAAAACGGCGAGTCAGATGCAGCAACAGATTCCAGCAAAAGAGACTCAGTAAAAACCACAAGGACCATTGCGGCGTTCCCAGTTCCATACTGAAGGAATCCTGCAGACCAATCAACGTATAATAGCCTGAATAAACGAGTTGGAAAAAAATATACGGCAGCAGTAATTTCTTCACCAATTTACTGACTGGCTTTGGTCCACTCTTAGCAAAATAGCCAGAAATCAAAATGAAGGCTGGCATATGAAAAGTAAAAATAAAGTAGTAAAGATCATTATAAAAAGCATGGTCATTGATAAAGGGTTGTAAGAAATGACCAAAAACTACTAAGATCATCAAGAAAAGTTTGGCGTTGTCAAAATAGGCATCGCGTTTTTCCATCGTATCCCTCCTCATCAACTAGTATATCGAGGATTTTTTCATACTTCAAAGGGATTGCCCAAGTTTAAAAAAAAGGTCATGCTTTCCTCAATCTTTCCTTCGTATCTCACTCTTTTTTTCACAATTTCTTCATGAATTAGGTGTAAAAAAAGAGAGATGATCGAATGATCACCTCTAGTTACTCCGGCAGTAGGACTCGAACCTACGACATCATGATTAACAGTCATGCGCTACTACCAACTGAGCTATGCCGGAAGAATACTTAATAATAATAGCAATTTTTAATTAAACGCGCAATCATAATCTAGCAATTTGTCAGGAGAATTTTTATGCCAAAAGGACTGCATCGAAAAAAAACGGCAGCAAGCCGGAAACTTCCACTGCTGTTTTGCTTACTGCTTTTATTAATAGGTATCGGCGGACTTTACCTGAAATACAACCAACAAAAAGCAGTTGAAACAACGATCGTTTCTCAACCAAAAGTGGCAGAAACTACGGACAAGCAGACAATTGAACCAAAAAACGCAATCTCGGCTTCGATTGAACAAAAGCTATTGAAGAAAAATTTTAGCGGAACGGTTCTAGTTTTCCGGCATGGCAAAATTATTCTAAATAAAGCCTACGGTTGGCAAGATCAAACTAAAAAAATCTACAATACCGTCTCGACACAATATTGCATCGGTTCCGTCCAAAAAGGTCAAACCGCCTACTTGATCATGCAAGCAGTCAAATCTGGCAAATTATTTTTAGACGAAAAGCTCAGTGATTTCTATCCACAAATTCCCAATAGCGAAATCATCTCGATTAAGGATATGCTAAATATGAGTTCCGGTTTACGAATCGATGAAAAGAAAATCGCGGCATTAAACACCTTAGATCCAAAAGAAATTTTAGCCGAGACAGTCAAACAGACAACGGTCGCTAAAAACGCCAGCTACTCCTATCAACCTGTTAACTACGTCTTGTTAGCTGGTATCTTAGAGCAAGTTTACCAAACCAATTATCAAGCACTCTTTGAAAAAGAGATCATCAAGCCAATGAAGCTGACAGAAACCAGCTTTTACTCCACAAAAAATAAAAAACAAGCTCTTTCCTATTCAGTCTCGCCTTTAGGACCTCTTTACAGTAATACGACTGCCAGCTCTTACGCTGATGAATTAGGAACCGGAAATGTTTTTATGTCTGCCGAAGATTTGTATCACTATTATCAAGCATTTTACAATGATCGTTTTTTAACTACCCAAGACCGAGCAGAACTTTGGAGAACTTATCCTGGTGAAGAATACGCTGGTGGGATTTACACAATGAAAGATAATATGCATGGTCGTGGTATCAAAGCACGATTTGAAACCATCGCGAATTTTTCCAAGGATGGACAAACCGGAATCATCTTATTATCCAATGTTTGGACTCAAAAGAACAGTTTCAATGGGTTCGCGCAACAACTTTATTACCAAGTCGCGGCTGCTTCCTAAGCGACTTGGTTTAATCCTTATTCATTCGGATTTTTTCCTTCTCAATAGTTGACAAATAGCCGTCACTTCGTTATTCTATATCTTGTATTAAATAACTATGCCGCCTTAGCTCAGCTGGTAGAGCGTTTCCATGGTAAGGAAGAGGTCGTCGGTTCAAGCCCGACAGGTGGCTTAAAAAAAAGAACAATCGGTAACACTGCATCTAGAGTGTTACCGATTGTTCTTTTTTATACCTTTAAAGGATATCGTTTTAATCAACGAATAATTTTACTGGAATTAGAATTCATAAATTCCTCAACTTCTATAGCGCTAAATTGATTATCATCTCCATAAACGGTGTGCTTCAAGGCGGCCGCAGCCGTTGCAAAATCAACCATGTCTTGACCATTGCTCATTGTCAATAAAGCATGTAAGATTCCTCCAGCAAAGGCGTCTCCGCCACCCACACGATCAATAATAAAATCTAATTCATGCATCTTTGATTCGAAGTATTGTTTATCCAACCATAAAGTTCCGGTTAAATCATTTACGTCTGACGAATGAACTACCCGTTTTGTTGAATAGATTGCTGTCAAATTAGGATACAACGCTTGGATTTTTTCATAATAATACATAAGATCCGCTTGTTCTTTTTCCTCGATCCCCATCAAATAGAGCGCGTCTAATTTCCCAGCAGAACAATAATCAACCTTTGGTAAGATTACCTGCAAAGTTTCAGCGGCTTCTTTCTGCGTCCAAAGCTTGCTACGAAAATTGATATCAAAGCTTATCTTACAGCCAGCCTTTTTAGCAGTGGTAATTAATTCTAAAGTTAATGCTCGCCAACTACTTGATAAAGCAGGAGTAATTCCCGAAACGTGGAAAATATCAACTCCTTCAAAAAGACCTAGCTCAGCCCACTCATTTTCAGTAATTTGAGCAAAACTTGAATAAGCACGATCATATAAAACTTTTGATGAGCGTTCCCCAATACCACTTTCCACGTAATAAGTGCCCAAGCGTTCCCCGCCTTTTAGTAAAAATTTGGTAGAAACATTTGAACGACGAAGATGTTCGACTACCCCACTTCCTAGAGAATTGTCTGGGATCTTACTTGCAAAATAAACTTCGTGACCATAATTTGCTAAGGAAACGGCAACATTCGCTTCGCCGCCTCCATAATGAGCAAATAAACTTTCTGAACGTTGCAACCTGGTCCCCGCTCTTGTTGAAAGGCGAAGCATGATTTCACCTAGTGTTACCACTTTTGCCATACAAAATTACCCCTTAATTGAATGGAATTTATCCATATATTGCTTTGCCATTTCAGTGACTGCTGCAAAATCACCCATTGCGGCTGGAGCTAATAAATTCCCGCCCACTCCAACTGCGACTACGCCAGCTTCAAACCATTCTTCCATATTAGCTAGACTCACCCCGCCAGTTGGCATAATATTTAATTGTGGTAGTGGGGCTTTGAAAGCTTTGACAATACTTGGACCAAAGGCGCTGCCAGGGAAAAGTTTAATAATATCAGCACCATATTTCAGTGCCTCTTTCATTTCTGTGATCGTCATACAACCAGGTAAGTATGGGATTTGATACAAATTACAAATTTTTGCCGTTTCCACATCGAAATATGGGCTAACTACAAATTCGGCCCCGGCCATGATCGCCAAGCGAGCCGTAGTAGCATCCAAGACAGTTCCTGCACCAATAATTACATCGGGCTGATCTTGGTAACTTTCAACTAACTCCTTGATGGTTTCATCTGCTTGTGGAACCGTGAAAGTTAACTCAATCCCTGTTACGCCACCAGCGATTAAGGCCTCACTGGCTTTGATCGCTTCTTCTTTTGTCGCACCGCGAACAACCGCGATTACTCCAGTTTTTTCTAATTTAGCTAAATTCATCATTTTTTTCATTTTATTATCTCTCTTTCTATAAAAACATGTTTATGGAAAAGCAGCTGGCTTCACCCATTTTAGATTTATTCTGGCAAAACCGCTTTAGATACCTCGTTTATTCGTGAATAAGGAGATGTACCCAAACTCGGTCACACCTCCAGTAAACACTTTTTTAAATCATAGGTTCATCCGGCCATGCTTGTTCATACGGATGACCAGTTAATTCTTCCACCACTTCTTTCGCTTGTGGTGTAACATCTGCCTTTGAACCCCCCGCTTCTAAACGGTCAATCTCATGTTTCAAAACTTCATGTGTTTGACGATTCAATTTGAAGGTAAAGGACATCAATAAAGCTAACAAGATTAGAACCACTGGAGCAACAAAGAAAATCAAAGCAATTCCTGTTTGGATATGTTGCGGGGTGTTAACAAGACTCGTCATTGTTTTTGAATTAAACCCAATCTCTGCTAACAAAATCCCAGCAATCCATGAAGCAAAAGCTCCTGTTGATTTTCTGAAGAAAGTCATTACTGCGGCGTAGATCCCTGCTCTGTCTCCACGTGTCATTACCCGATCTACGTCTGGGATAAATGGGAATACATTCCAAGGAGTAAATTCCAAAATAGCCCGTGCACATTGGTAAAAAATTGAAATGATAATCAAGACCCAGAAAGCATTCTGAACATGCAAAGCCCAAGTCAAGAAGTAGCCAACCATCGTTATAATAATCGTAGTATAACTAATTGTAAACAAGAACTTCGGTCCATGAGTAAGCATCAGTTTTGCTGCTACTAGCGTTGAAACAATTCCAAAAATTGATAATGCTTGAAGTGTCCACGGTGTATCTGCCTTCACACCATGAATACAACAAATAATAAATGTTGGTAACATGGTTGAATAAAAATCTTTCCCAGTAAACGAAAGCAGATAAATCGCTAAATGCTTGCGAAATGCTTTGTTTTTGAACGTTGAAAAATAATCTTCAACCGTCTTCTTAACAAATTGGCCCAAAGTTAATCTAGGGCGGCTTTCTAATTCAGCAATAAATTCTGGCGTCAATGGACGTTCCCAAGTAGTACGGTAAGAAATGAAAATGGCAACCACGAAAATAATCGTCCAAATAATCCCTGTGATCAAATAAGCATTTGGATTTTGCATATGTTGTAATGCGGCTAAAACAAGAAATACAATCGCTGTTCCACTCGCAGAGATAAACATCCGTGAACCAGATAGGATCGTTCGTAACTTATAATCATCAGTCATTTCTGTTGGCAATGTTTCCCAAGGAATTAGGATCATCGCGATTGCTAATTCAATCGCCACGTAAATAACTAAGTAATAGACCCAATTATCTGCTCTTACCCAAAACAGCGGGAATAAAATGGTAAAGAAAATGCCGCCTAATAAAATGAAGAAGTGTCTACGACCAAATCGCTGACCTAGCTTTGTTTTATAGAAACCATCTGTGATAGCCCCAAAGAATAATGAAAATAGCGCATCCACGATTCGACCAATCCCAGTGATTGCTCCAGCAAATGCTGGATTAATCCCCTGACTCAAGACAAAAGCGAATATTACTCCTGAAACGATATTGTTCCAGCCGCCTCCCATTAAATCTGTCAAACCGTAGCCAATTCCTCGACCAACAGTGATTTTTTTTGGTTGATAGACCCAATTGCTTTTTTTACTCATCTACGTTCTCCCCTGTCTTTCTAACTTTCGAAAAAGCCAAAATATTGGCGCGCATTGTCGTAACAAATCGCTTTAACAATATTTCCTAGATATTCTTCATCTGCTGGAATTCTTCCTTGGTCTACCCACTCGCCAAGTAATTGACAAAGGACGCGACGGAAATATTCGTGTCGAGGATAGCTTAAAAAGCTGCGAGAATCTGTTAGCATACCAGTAAAGTTCGCAAGTAGACTTTGTTGAGCCATCGTAGTGATTTGATTGCGCATTCCCTCACATGTATCGTTAAACCACCAAGCACATCCCAATTGAAGTTTTTGAACCATGCCACCTTGGAAACTTTGCATAGCTGTTGCTAATGGTAACCAATCATTAGGGTTTAAAGAATATAGAATTGTCTTTGGCAATACACTTTGTTCTTCTGCTTCACTGAACAGCGAAACTAGGTTAGACGTTAATGATATTTGATCACCCATCGAGTCCCCACCGACATTGATACCAATTTCACGTTTCATTTTAGACGAATCATTTCTCAACGCATTCATATGCATTTGCATAGTCCAGTTATGCTTAGTGTATTCCTCCATCAAATGTAATTGGATGGCCGTCGTGAACGCAGCTATCTCGGTTGAAGTAAATGCCGTTTCTCCTTGTAAAGCTCTTGCCAAAATGTGGTCCAATTCTTCTGTTGAAGCGCCATGATAAAAATAAGTATTTAAGCCTTGGTCAGCTAACCGCCCACCCTTTTCATGGAAATAAGCAACTCTGGCAGATAAAGCTGCCTTCAAATCAGTAAAAGTCTTAATTGTTTGACCAGCGGCTGCGGCTAGTTTTTCAATATAATCCTTGTAGTTCTTATCTGTGATAGTCCAAGTATTGTCAGGTCTGAACGTTGGCAATACTTTAAATGAATTATTCTCTTTTGCTAAGGCTTCATGGTATTTCAATGAATCCGCTGGATCGTCCGTCGTACAAACAGCTTTAACCTTCATCATTTCTAGTAATTGTTTTGGCCGATAAGCATCCGTTTGAATTTTCTGATTGGCTAAACTCCAAATTTCAGGTGCGTTCTTTTCTGTAATAGTCAGTTCAATACCGAAGTATCGACGCAACTCTAAATGTGACCATTCATAAATAGGGTTGCCCGGTGCCTTTTCGATTGTTTTTACAAAGGCTAAGAATTTTTCGTAGTCATCGCCGTTCCCACTAATTAAAGACTCCTCAACTCCATTTGCCCGCATCAAACGCCATTTATAATGATCGCCTGCACCTTTATCATTTAACCAAAGCTGAGTCAGATTACTGTATTGTTGATTTTCTAAAATCGCCTGTGGTTCTAAATGACAGTGGTAGTCAATAATCGGTTGATCTTTTGCATAATCGTTAAACAGTTTTTGTCCCCATTCATTTTCTAATAGAAAATTATTATCTAAAAACATGTCAAAGCGCTTCCTTTTCTTTATATTTTCTCAAGGCAGTTGAACTGCCTTGAGAAGAATGACTAGTTAGCTTTTTCTAAAGCTTCCCAAATTCCATTTAAATAAACAGCACCTAGTGCGCGATCATATAAGCCATAGCCTGGTCTTCCTGTTTCTCCCCAGATCATGCGGCCATGATCGGGACGGATATAGCCATCAAAACCATTGTCATGCATCGCCTTTAAAATTTTGAACATGTCTAATGAACCATATTCTGATTTATGTGGTGCTTCATAAAAATCTTTATCTTGGATAAACTTGATATTTCGAACATGCGCAAATGGAATACGATCTCTTTTACAAAATTCCGCCATGATCGCATAAACATCATTCGCTGGATCTTCAGCAATACTTCCAGTACATAAAGTAATTCCATTGTATGGGCTGTCTACGACGTTACATAACCAATCTAAGTCTTCACGATTTTTTACAATTCTTGGTAATCCGAAGATTGAGTATGGCGGATCATCCGGATGGACAGCCATTTTTACACCGACTTCTTCACAAGTTGGAATGATCGCTTTTAAGAAGTAAGCAAAGTTTTCTCGCAATTTCGCTTCATCAACATCTTTATAAGCTTCGAATAATGCCTTTACCTGTGACAAACGCTCTGGTTCCCAACCAGGTAGCTCAAACTCATTACTAGAATTTTCTACTTTTTTGATAATTTCTTCTGGATCTTCAGGAATATCAGCAGCTACATAGGCCAAAGTAGATGACCCGTCTTCTAAGCGATAGTCTAAATCAGATTTTACCCAATCAAAGACCGGCATAAAGTTGTAACAAATTACTTCAATTCCAAATTCCGCTAAATTACGAATCGTTTGCTTGTAGTTTTCAATATATTGATCGCGACTTGGCAGACCAATTTTAATATCGTCATGGACATTCACACTCTCAATTACTTTAAGAGTTAAGCCCGCCGCTTCGATTTCTTCTTTCAAAGCTTTGATACGTTCTTTCGGCCAAACTTCACCAACTGGAATATCCATCAGCGTACCGACGATTCCCTTCATTGCAGGAATTTGACGAATTTCTTCTAATTTGATTTTTTCCTCGTTTGCACCATACCATCTAAAGGTCATTTCCATTTTCTATTTTCCTCCAACTTTACTAACGTAGCTGTGGAGCGTATCACGAACTGCTCCAGTCCCTACTAGCATTTCTTTCATTAACTTTTCAATTTTCTCACCAAGTCCAACTTGATAAAGATCTGAACCAAAGATTAGCTGATTTTTTAAAATAGCTTCCACCGCTTGATGAATCACAGCCTCATTTTGTTCACCTAAGTGTATGCCAGCGAGCTGTGCTTGGAGCTCTTCTAACAATGGATCGGGACTAGGATTAAATTCATTTCCTTCATCATCAATCGCCATTAAATACCGTAACCAAGCCGCAATTGCTAATGGAATAAAAGTTAATTCTGCCACTTCTCTATCGTTAGCTGAGACATATTTCTTGATCGTTTCTCCAAAACGGATCGCTACCTTTTGAGAAGTATCACTAGCAATCCGTTGCGGCGCATCTGGTATATTAGGATTCGGCAATCGTTTGTTGATAACTTCATCGATAAATTGTTTTGGATCGATAATTCCCGGATTTTCTACTACTGGTAATCCTTCAACGTAACCAATCTGTTTAATTAAGCCAACCAAATCTTCATCTTGCATTTCAGCAGCGATCGATGTATAGCCTAACAAGCAGCCTGTAACTGCCAATGCTGTATGCAATGGATTTAGGCAGGTCGTTACTTTCATCACATCTGCTTTATCGACTGTTTCTCGGTCCGTCAAAATGACACCGGCTTTTTCTAGTGCTGGCCGTCCATTCGGAAATTGGTCTTCCATTACTAAATAGTGAACAACCTCGGTATTGGCAAAAGGCGCGATATTGGTTCCTTTATCCGTATGAATAATCTCCATATCTGAAAATCCAAGTTTCTCTAATATTTCTTTTACTCGTTCCGAAGGGTTAGGAGTAATCCGATCAATCATACTCCAAGGGAAAGAAACCTTTTTTGAATCACTCAGATAATCAATAAATCCGCTTTCTACATGGCCTTTTTCCAACCAAGCATTGGCAATCGTCAAAATACTATCTTGGAAACGTTGGCCATTTTGCGAAAAATTATCTGTTGATACCATTGCGATTGGCAGTTCACCTGCAAGATACCGCTTATATAAAAGTCCAGCTACAATACTCATTGTATGGGTTGGTTTTTCTGGACCATTGTTGATGTCCGATTGAATAATTCCTGTGAAGCCACCAGTTGTATCCGTTAAGCCATATCCTTTTTCTGTAATCGTAAAGGTTGTGAATTGTAATGTAGGATTTTCAAAATAACGAATCACTTGTTCATAACTTTGGGCGTCACTTGGATTGCAATAAAAACTATCCGCAGTTGCCGCCAAAATACGTTGATCCAATGTTCCATCCTCAGACATTACAACCTCTAAAATATTATTATTGAACTCGTGGTAAGCTTTTTCCACCACTTGATTGTCGAATGTTTCACAAACAATCACGCCAGAAGCCAGCTCATTTTGATTCGCCAAGCGTTGTGCAAGTTCCGCGTGAAACCCGCGATATAAGTTCCCACCACCAAAATGAATCCAAACTGGGGCTTTTTTGCCTTGATCTTTTAATTCTTCAACGTTGAAGTGTGGTATTTCAACCTTTGTTTCCTTTAGCTCTTCTATTGAAGCTTGCCAGTTTTTAATACTGATCATTAGAAATCCTCCTAAACTAATATATTAGTTTTCCTTGACAATTGCATTCTATATCCCATACCACCTATTGTCAAGTAAAAATTTATCCGTTTTCACGAATAAATAGAAAAAAACAGCTCGATACTAATATATTAGATTAAGACGCTTTTTTTTGTTATACTTGCTTCAACAACTCATGAAGGAGACAACTATGATTGAGAACAGTTTACAATCTCAGGCCTATCAATCGATTCGGAAAAAAATCATCTATTCTGATTTAGAACCTGGAAAAAAGATATCTGAAAAGGGGCTTGAAGGGATGTTCAATATTGGCCGAACGCCGATCCGCGAATCCCTTATCCAATTAAGACAGCAAGAATTAGTCTATACGATCCCCCAAAGTGGGACCTATGTTTCTCAAATAGATTTAACTTCTGCCCAAAATGCTCGTTTTGTGAGAGAACAACTTGAACGCCAAATCATGGTTGAGTGTTGTGCCAAAATGACTGATCAAACTAAAAAAATACTTCAAACTATTTTGGAGGAACAAGAAAAAGCCGTTCACCAAAAGGATGAACGGACATTTTTCCATGTGGATAATTTATTTCACGAAGCATGCTTTGAGATTGCTGACCGTAAAGAAATTTGGAATTGGCTAGACCATAACAATACTCATTTAGAACGTTTCCGCTGGTTACGAGTTACCATTAAAGGGCTAAGATGGGAAACCATTATGGAACAACATTATCAGTTATTTGAAGCCTTAATTTCAAAAAATACTGAAGAAGCTAGTTTCTTAACCTCACTTCACTTACATATGATGCTAAATGAACAAGAGGCTGTTGTGAGCCATTATCCTGATTATTTTAGAAAACGTTGATTTTTTGATAATTATCCAAAAAATCTTACTACAAGCATGAAAAAGGAGCCAGAAAAATTTCTGGCCCCTTTTTTGATTATTCGTTATTCATCTTCATCGTCTACATTATTGATTCGTTCATTGACGTGACAAATATTACTTTGAGCGGATTCTACTAAGGATAATTCCGTACCGATCAATTGACTATTAATAAAATCAATCACCATTGGCATATTCATCCCTGCGTAAAGTTCAATCTCTCGTCCTTCTAAAATCAGTCGAGAAACGACATTACAAGGAGTCCCTCCCATTAAGTCTGCCAGTACCACAAAATCTTCTAGCTGTTCAATTGTTGCTTCAAATTTTGCCCGAAAATCCTCAGCCGATTCAGATGGAAGTAACCCAACCGTATGGATATTTTCCTGCGGTCCCATGATCATTTCGGTACTCTTTTTTAATTCTTCACAAAAGAGACCATGACTAACTAAAACTAATGCCTTACTCATCTATCTTCCTCCATCTGAGTTATTTAGAGATTACGCCTAAAGCAGATAAGGCGACACAGACAACCAATACGATAAAGATCGCTTTTGTTGATGTCATGTTCTTTTTACCTAACATCCAATAAACTGCCCCAACAATACCGGCTGGTAATAAGCGCGGCAAGATCATGTCTAAGTTGTTTTGCATATTTAAGGTAACGTCCCCAATACTTGGTGCCCATGAGAATTTTACGTTGATCATCGTTGCGACTAAAGCACCAACCATGAAGACCCCAAGCAAAGTAGCGGCGTCAGTCAAAGCAGTTAAACGGTGCTGCATCGTCGTTACTAAAGAAATTCCTTCGCGATAAGCAAATTCCAACTGTTTCCAACGGAAAATCATGACAGCGATTTGGGCAATGATCCAAATAAAGATCCCGGTTGGATTTCCGTTGATCGCCATATTGGCAGCTAAAGCTCCAAAAATCGTTGGAATCAATGCCGCAAAAATTGAATCACCAATCGCTGCGAAGGGACCCATCAAACCGGCTTTCAACCCAGAAACCGTTTGTTTCCCGCCGATTCCTTCTTTTTCTTCAATAGCCAAATCAATCCCGGTAATGATTGTATTGAAAAAGTTTGAGGTATTGAAGAATTGTGTATGGGTTTTCATTACTTCTTTTAATTCAGGTGTATCATCGCCATAAATTTTTCTTAATTGCGGCAAAATAGTATACAGATAACCAGAACCTTGCATCCGTTCATAGTTCCAGCCTAATTGGAAAGTAAACAAGCTTCTACGATTAATTTGTTTAAAGTCTTCTTTCGTCAACTTATAATTAGATTTCGTCATCTTCGATCTCTCCTTCTGAATCATTGGAATCATCCGCCTGTTTTGGTGATGGCGCATTTGGAATCATTTGACCATTCTTATAACTGATTGCTGCCAAAGCAAATCCAATCAAGGCAACTGCCAACATTGGCAATGAATTGAAGACACCGTCAAAATGTTTCACGACTCCAGCTACTCCTGTACCTAATACTTGCATATTCGTAAAGACTGTTCCTAATAAGGCGGTTAGTGTGAATCCTAAAATCAAATATGGGAAATGTTTTTTGACTGGCAAGTAACGTAATAAAATTGCAAACCCGACTGCTGGTAAAACAGCACCTGCGACAGATAATCCATCACCTAACCATTTTAAATCCCCATTCAGGACAGCTACGACTTTTTCAACTAAGCCGCCACCAAAGGCTAATGCTAGAAAGACTGGTGTCATCCGAGATAACGACCAAGGAAGAGCACCCATCAAGAAATTACGTTCAATCCCTTTGTAATTCATATCTTCGACTAATTTATCGATTCGATGTGCAAAATACGTATTAGCAAAACGAGCTAAAATATCTAATTGAATCATCAAGCTGGCAACTGGCACCGCGATCGCTGCGATTGCTTGTTCAGGGTTCATCCCTAGCGCAACGGAAAAGGCTGTCGCTAAAATTGTTCCTGAGTTAGCATCAATTTTCGACGCACCACCAAATGTCCCAACACCTAAGACGGTTAATTGCATACTACCACCAATAATAAGTCCGGCTTTCAAGTCACCCATGACGATTCCGGCAAATAATCCGGCAAAAACGGGTGCACTTAATGAAGAATAAATCTGTAACTCATCTAAAATTTGATACCCTGCATATAATGTTAATAATAAGATCTGCCACCATAAGATATCCATTTGTTTATCCCCCTATTTTGCTAAAAGACTCATGAAGTCTTCCGCTTTATCACTTGGAACCATTTGTGCAATTAGATGTACCCCTTTATTATTCAACTCCTTGAAGACTTCGACGTCTTGATCAACGACATTGATTGATTTTGTAATTGATCGTGTTTCGTCTGTCTGAGACATATTCCCAACGTTGATTTCTTCGATTGGTACTCCTAATTCTACTAACTTTAATAAACGATCTGGTCTGCGAACGACGATCAATAACCGTTGTGAATCGTATTTTCCAGCCAAAATATTATTCGCTGCTTTTTCAATTGGCAAAACGCTTAGCTTTACGCCAGCTGGTGTAGCTAACTTTAAGCCGCTTTTTTCGATATCGCTTTGAGCCACCTCGTCATCAACAACCATGATGCGAGAAATATTTAGTTTTGTCGTCCACAGATTGGCTACTTGTCCGTGGATCAAACGTCCGTCAATTCTTACTCCGATAATGCTCATGTTTATCCCTCTTTCATTTCTTTATATAGTGGTTCTTTTAATAAACTAATTTCAGGCTGGTACGTTCCTTCCGTCTCGAAGATCACAATCTCATTTACGCCAACAGTCAATAAACCTTTTGGTATATAAAGTGACAGCGTTGGACCGACTTCCCAAAAACGGCCAATATTGGTCTGGTTGACAAAAACGACACCCTTGCCAAATTTTGATAAATCAATAAAACAATCCCCAAGCTCATCCAGCGTAACTTCATAACGATAAAAGCTTGGTTGATTTGCTTGCCATTCTTTTGAGAAGTCAACATCCTCAACTGTATCGAGAAGCAAGCAATACTGCTCCCAATTATTAATAAAATGTAAGTCTGCCATGACCCCAGTCCGAATACCTTTTCTTTGGGTATCTGCGAATAATTTATGACCGTAATTTACTCGACCCATGTTTTCAATCAAGATGTCTATTTGATTTTCAGTTTGAGGCATTGGAACCTTAATATCTTTGCCAATTTCGGTTTGATATTGCGTCGCTTTTAATTCCTGATTGACAAATAGTTGACTGCGATCTCGCCCGTCAATCACCCGCAAACGTTCTTCTTCTGCATCCCTTTCGATCGTCGTGCGATAAAGCAGATAACCTGTATTTTGGCCTAATGCTTCCATCGACTGCGTATTTTTTGATCGAATCGGCTGACTAATCGTTTCCAATGTCGCAAATAAACTGACTTGGTTGTTTAATGGAATATTTTTCTTTTCGATGTTTTGCTTGATTAACGGTTCCATTTGTTGAATCTCAGGAAATTTTACGTGGATCATCTTTTGAATCGCAAAATATTTCTCAGTCGGATTTCCTTGCTCATTTAGTGGAGCTCCGTAGTCATAAGACGTAATCTGTGGTAAATCAATCACACCACGAGCCGAGCTGCCATTCATGAAACCAAAATTGGTTCCCCCATGAAACATGTATAAATTAATACTGCCACGAGTTAAAACTTCACTCACTGCTTCAGCTAATTCTTGTGGATCCCGCTGAATGATGGGTTCTTTCCAACGATTGAACCAGCCGTCCCAAAATTCCATACACATCAAGGGCCACTTTTTGTCATGTTCATCAAAGAAATTTTGCATAGATTCAAAGTTTTCCTTCGCCTTAGAACCAAAATTACCAGTCACTAAAATATCTTCGTCGATCATACTGCCGGCTCTCAAAGTCGCCCGCCACGGACCATCTGAGGTAAAGAACGGAGTAGTGATCCCTCTTTCTAGCATCAGATCCCGGATCGAACGTAGATAATCCTTGTCTTCCCCATAAGAGCCATACTCATTTTCAATTTGAATCATTAAAATATTTCCGCCATTAGACAGCTGGTGAGGAACAATTTTCTTCATCAACACATCATAGTAATCTGCCACATGGTTCAAATAAGCGTTTTCATTCGAACGAAGACGCTGCGACTCAGTTAACAACCAAGCTGGAAACCCGCCAAATTCCCATTCGGCACAGATGTAAGGCGAAGGTCGAACAATTGCATATAACCCTAGCTCTTGAGCAATCGAAAGAAATCGTTCTAAATCTAATATTCCTTCAAAATGAAACTCATTTTTTTGCGGCTCGTGTAAATTCCACGGCACATAGGTTTCAACAGTGTTAAAACCCAAAGCCTTTAAATTATAAAGTGAATGGTACCAATCGTTTGGATCCACTCGAAAATAGTGAATCGCGCCTGACATAATCTTAAAGGGCTCTCCATTCAATAGAAAATCCTCTTTTATTTCAAATGTATTCAAAAGCTCGCCCCTTTCATTGAAAGCGTTTTTAATATATTAATATATTAAATTAACTTGAATCGAATGTCAACTGTTTCTATTCCCACACAATGTGTTAAAATCAAGGAGTAGCGGGTACTCAAAAGATTCTAATGAAAATTTTAGTCCCTATCCATTAATTGGAGGAATACTATGGCAATCCCAAAATATCAAATCATTAAGGACGAATTAAAACAGCAAATCATTTCTGGTAAATTTGAAAATGGCGATAAATTTTATACCGAAGCAGAATTGACCGAGATGTTTAACGTCAGTTCGATCACAGTTATCCGCGCGCTAAACGATTTAGTCAAAGCTGGCTTTTTAGTGCGCCATCAAGGCCGTGGTTCTTTTGTCTCGCGGGCACGCAAAGGAAAGCTCGTTGAATTTTCGGATATCGAATTATTTCCCATCAGCCATGATCAAGTGGAAGTCTTATCGATTATAAGAGGCAATGACCCAACTATTTTAAGCAAACTAGAGCTTTCAGATACCGCCTTTTATTACTGTATTGAACGACTACGAACAACGGAAAAGATTCCATACATTTACCATCGTACCTATTTGCCCGAACAATACGTAAATTCAAATTATCCTGACTTGAGCTATTATAATTCCATCTATCAACGCTTCAAACAGGATTATAATATCCATATGAATGAAGAAGACTTCACAGAAACAAATGAAATCAAGTTCCCTACGCCGGCAGTCGAGGCGGAAAAATTACAAATTTCTACCGCTGAACCAACGGTTTTTCAAATTCGTGTGACTAAACGAAAAGATACACAGCAAGTATTGGAATATGTTGAGACCTACAAAAAATGGAATTTTTACAAAATCGAATTAGTTTCAAAAAATACTTAACTAGTTGAAGATCGAGTGCTTACTCGATCTTTTTTACGGCAATTTTTTTGAAATGTGTCTGTACCTTTGCTGGATCCACATGTCCAGTTCTACGTTCTTGTGCATTTGCCATTCCTGTTGCCATACACAGCTTCAATTGATCTTCTGTTTCCAGGCCTTCAGCTAAGGCATATGCAAAGCCGGCAATCGTCGAATCACCGGAACCGACAGGATTAACTACCTCGATTGTAGGAATCTCAATTCGATAAAAACTCTCTCGATGCTTCGCTAACGCACCTGCTTTTCCTAACGACACCACAATCCATTCGATTTCTGTGAAGATCGGCGCAAGGAGTGCCTCCTTAATAGCTGAGAGGTCTTTTAAAGAAAATTCCTTTCCTAATAACCCTTCTAATTCTTCCAAATTAGGCTTGATCAAATAGGGTTTAGTTTTTCCTTTTAAGACTTGCTTCAAACTTTCCCCGGAAGTGTCAAGGAGCACTTTGGCGTTTTGCGTTTTTGCTATCTCGATCAGCTGTTGATAAAAATTACTTGGAAAGCCCTTAGCGAGACTACCTGAAAGAGTCACGACCGTAGCTCTTTGAACTAACTCTTGGAATTTTTTTAAAAAGAGCGCTGTCTCTTCTTCTGAAACCGTCGGACCCGCTTCTAGAATCTCCGTCTGATTCCCTTCATGTAAAATCGCGATTGAATCCCTGGTCTCTTCTTTGATCGCTGTAAATTCTTGTTTGATACCTGCCTGTCTTAATTGATCCGCGATAAAGGCACCATGAAAGCCGCCAAGCACGCCGGTAGCTAATACATCGCCACCAAGATCATGGATCACTCGGGTCACATTCAAGCCTTTTCCGCCAGCGGTTTTCGTCACTTGATCCGTTCGATTAACGGTGTCCAGCCTTAATGTATCCAAAGGATAAGAGATATCAATCGACGGATTCATCGTCACTGTTACTATCATTCCCTCACTCCTACTTGGTCATTGCTGTTTCTGCCACTTGAACCTTCTTATACCAAGAGCTGGCGGTTTGGTTGACTACTTTATTTAAGCTTTCGATATTTTCGCGTCCTTCAGTTTTCAGCCATTCTCTTGCTGCTGTTTCCCCAGCTTCTACGAAAGGTTTCACGCCATTTTTCCACGTTGCGCGTCCGCATAAGACACCGTTAAAAGTTGAACCGGCTTCATTGGCAAACACTAATGTTTCTTGGAATAGCTGGGTAGAGACGCCTGCACTCAAGAAGATGAAAGGCAAATCAGTGGCTTGACTTTGTTCTAAGAAATACTTCGCAGCTTCCTCTTTCGTGTAGGCAACTTCTGCTGTCCCAAAGCCTTCGACAAAATTCATATTAACCGGAACTTCCACTTTCAAAACGTCCACTTTGTATTGTGGTTTTGAAAATTCCTTCATCATTTCATTGACTTTATGCGGTTTGACTTTGGCATATTCCAAGGAGTTAGCATCCGCGATTTGAGCATCATAAGAAACTAGTTCTAAATAAAACGGCAAATCTTCCTCTGCACATTCGCTACCTAACCGTTCAGTGAAAACATGTTTTTGATGATTGATTTCTGGATCTTCATCTACATCGTAGTAAAGCAGGAATTTAATCGCATCCGCGCCTTGTTCCTTCAAACGTAGAACAGACCAATCCGCCAACAAATCTGGCAAACGTCCCGGCGTTGTCGCATCGTAACCCGTTTTTTCATAGGCTAAAAGTAAGCCCGCATCTTCATGGCGTGATTTTGCGGCTGGCAATCCATATTCAGGATCTAATAAAATAGATGAGGCATAAGGCGTTAATTCGCTAGAAACTAATTTTTTGAAACCTTCGATGTGTTCAGTCGTTGGTTCTGTTCCCAGCGCATGAATCATTTTTTTCAAAGCCCCTCGTTGATCAATGGCTAACGCACTGATAACCCCGTCCTTAGTAGATAGGCGGTCCATCGCTGCCTTTTTACCTGGTGTAATTGTATGCATGGTTCTTCCTCCCAATTGACTACTTATATTCATGAATGATTACGCCTTTTACGACGCGATTGACTGTTCCTGTTGGTGACGGTGTATCTGGTTTATTTGCGACTTTGACTGAAGTTAACAATGCGACCGTTTGTGCCACCATGATATACGCTAGCGCTAAATAACCATCCGGTAATAAAGTGGTTTCAGTTTCAAACTCGAATTTGTCGCCAGAAAAGTTTCTTTCTCCAGGTTGAGTAATCGCAAACACACCGGAAGCGATTTCATCTCCGCGAACTTCCTCTAAGACATCCAAATCATAATCACGGGTATAGACAGCATTGTTCACAAAACCGAACATCACTGTTTTTTCATTAATAAATGATTTTGGCCCATGTCGGAAGCCCATTGATGAGTCAAACACCGTCGCAATCTTTCCAGCGGTCAGCTCTAAGATTTTCAACTGTGCTTCTCTGGTTAATCCGGCTAAACTACCTGATCCAACATAAACAATTCGTTCAAAATCAAGTTCTACGATTTTTTGAAGCTCCGTTTCTCTAGCAATCACTTCTTTACCTAAGCTGCTTAAAGCCTGTACATAGTCTTGTTTTTCTTCGATCGCCGCTTGGTCAAAAGTTAATAATGTTCCTAAGGTCATGCAAGAAAAGCTGCCGGTCATAGCAAAGCCATCATCATTAGAACGTTTCGGCATTAATAATAGGAAGCCATTTTCTGCTTTTTGAGTGATTTGCGCCAATTTTCCTTCTTCCGCGCAGGTGATTGCCAAGTGGTGAATCGTGTCCACAACTTGATCAGCAATCGCAACTGCTGCTAAGCTTTCCGGACTATTTCCGCTGCGGGCAAAGGAAACGAGCAAGGTTGGTTCCTCTTTAATCAGATATTCTTCTGGTGCAGCCACGATATCCGTCGTACCAATACTTTCAAAACTAAAATCTTTCAGTGCTCCATGCTTGCGTAAATATGGAACGACCGTGTCCCCAACATATTGCGAGGTGCCTGCACCAGTAAAGACCACACGAGTTCGTTGACCATTTGCTTGTTTTTTGACTTCCGCTAAGAAAGCTTGCAGTTCTTTTGAAGAATTTTGAAAGAGCGTAATCGTTTCTTCCCAAAGCTCAGGTTGTTGACGAATCTCACGGGTCGTAATTTCAGCACCCATTTGTTCTAGTGTTTCTTTTTCAAGGGTAAACATGTGACAACTCTCCTAACTATTTCGAATATGGCGAATCTGGTAATGAAACTGATCCGCTCGAGCAACGCTTAATGTAAATTCAATAATTTCATTTTTCATATTGTAAGTTTGCCGTGCAAGGTGCAGAACGGGTGCCCCTTCATTGATCATCAGCTGTTTAGCATCTTCTTTTGAAGCGATACTTGCGTATAATTCTTCATCAGCTAAACGTACGGTTTGATTGAAATCCTCAGAAAAAAGATCATACAATGGTTTACTCCGCAATAATTTGTCATCTAAAGTCATAAAAAGCTTGACCGGTAAATAGGTATCTTCGATCATCAACGGTTCACGATCCGCTGAACGCAACCGACTTAACTTATAAATAGCTTCGCCTAATGAAAGGTTCAAATGTTTTGCGATAAACTTATCGGCCTCGATTTGTTCAAAGGATAAAATACGTGTATCAGGATGTCTTCCCAAACTTTTCATCTGTTCGGTGAAACTATAAGCACCCGCAATATCCGCCGCTTTTTTCTGGATATCAGAGACAAAGGTTCCTTTACCATGCCGCCGATAAATGTAGCCGCCGCTTTCTAATTCCTGCAGAGCCAAGCGGACCGTCGTCCGGCTCACTCCATATTGGGCAGTCAGCTCACGTTCAGAGGGCAGCTTGTCGTGTGGAATCATTTGCTTTTCGATCCGTTCCTGCAACAAATCAACCAACTGATAATACAAAGCTTTGCTTTTAAAAGAATTTTCCATGGGATTCTCCTACTTTCGCAACTGGTTATAACCATAGACCAATACTAAGGTGGTCTTTTCTAATTTGTCAACAAGAATAAAAATTAAAATCATGAATTGATAGCAAACCTTGATATATCAACGCTTAATTAAAGCAAGTTAACTATGCGATGTCACGATTCAATCCTACATAGCAAAAAAATCAGTTTTCACTAACAAAAATCTAATACCAGTTCTGATTTTTTACCTTTTATTGAATCCTTTCCATATTTTGGCTGCTGCAACTAGATAGCCAAACCAGTCCAACGCCTCCAATTAACTAAAATCTTACCTGTTTTCAGGCAGTCCAAATTTTTCCTTCCTCATATAGAGCAATTTTTCCTTTAAAAAAGGATGATCAACAGCGACCTGTTTACTTTTTCTTAATCAATTACAGCTGTTTTTTGCGGTTTTTCTTCGATCCAATTTTCTGGATCTTTACAACACCATTACAAGATTGCAATTTTGCGAACCGCTTTCAAAAAAAGCGGGCACAAAAAGCGGCTCTAATCCCTATCAATCCACTCTTTTAATTCCTTCTTAAAAGAGATTAAGTATTTCAAAAGCACGGTTTTAACGAAGTTTTGTTACATTCATACATTACACTGTAACGTATTGTTACTGGTTTATAACCTACGCAAGGAAAAACGATGGTAAAGTATGTCTCGTAGTCGAAATGACTGATTTACATCAAAAACTTTTTTGGAGGAATTTACATAATGAAATTTGGAAAAACTCTTGTACTTACGACTTTACTTACAGCCGGTGCAGTATTCGCACTAGGAACGAACGATGCACACGCCGCAGAAAACTACACTGTTCAATCAGGTGATACGTTATCAAAAATCTCAATGAAATTTGCTGGCGACAACAGCTTAGTTAATTCAATTGCGAAAGAAAACAACATTTCAAACGTTGACATGATCTTTGAAGGTCAAAACTTAACGATTGATACAGATGCAAAAGGCAACACTACAGTTGCTCCTGTTCAAGAACAAGCAGCTCCTGCAGCAGCTCAAGCTCCTGTCCAAGAAGCAGCACCTATTCAAGAAACAGCTCCAGTACAACAAACACAACAAGCCGCTGCTCCTGCCGCTGAAGCTTCAACTCCAGCAAGCACGAACTCTGCAAAAGAATGGATCGCACAACGCGAATCTAGCGGTTCTTACACAGCAACAAACGGCCAATACATCGGACGTTACCAATTATCTTCTTCATACTTAAATGGTGATTACTCAGCAGCTAACCAAGAACGTGTAGCTGATCAATATGTTTCTTCTCGTTATGGTTCATGGGAAGGCGCTCAAGCATTCTGGCAAGCAAACGGCTGGTACTAAGTCGAAGCCAATTATAAAAAGCTCCCAGTTGGATTTGATTCCAACTAGGAGCTTTTTTTTATTACCTTGAAAAATTAATCTAACTCGATTGAAGAGTCTAAACCGCCTACACAGCGATTAGCTCGTTGTAGTCAGAAATATTTAAACTACTGTATTTCATTTTTTCATATCTAAATCTCAATTTCCGATAATTACTGCTCGCCAGACATTCCTTTTTTCTGGTTAAACAGTACCGCAAATTGAGTGACTACCTTATTTATTTTACTCACAGTAAAAGTTACTATTATTAGAGCAATAATTCTTAGGTCTTTAATTAAACTGATTGAGTTTTTTTGTGGCAAAGTGGTTGGCCGGTTGTATAGAAAATCAAAATAATCACGCCGATCTTCTTCATTTAAGTTAGCAATTTCAAATAAGACAACCTCATTATTGATTTGCATGTCGCTTTTTTCAATTTCGATCAGGAATTTCCGCTCGCCATTATCGATCTCTAGCCTTAGGTTATCCGGTAAACGGCCTTCATTTTTGATTGTTAAATAGCTTTCTCCCATCCTTTCTGTCTGAATATGACGTTCCTCACAGTCCATCCACAGTGGCAAGTTAACTGAAATCTTCATCAGTTGATCCTCAACCGATTCTCGCTTTCCATAATAGAAAATAACTGCATTTAATAGTAAAATTCCATTGTAAATGACCCACCATAGTAGAATTATCGCTCTAAAATTATGTTCAATAAAAACATCATGGGCATAGATGCTTGCCGAAAGAAACGATAAAAATAGTAAAAAAATGTGTGGTAAAGCGTAGATAAAGGAAGAGTTTCTTTTATCATTCATGATTTTTGGCGTCACTTTAAAGGTTTTGTTGGATAATTTAAGTGTCGCAGTGATCATTGGAATGATCAAATAAGGAAATAAAACTGTATCAGTTAAGGCCGAGTGAAACGCATTTTGTCTTCGTCGAGACATTTTTTTCAAACTATAATCATAAAAAGCTAACCACGGCAAGACAATGATTATTAATTCCCAAAATTCAATATCTGCGATATGAAGCTTGAACAATGCAGCAACCATTGGACTCATAATAAAGACCAGCCGGCGAAGAAACGTCCACCAATAAATATAGGTCATCGAAAAAGCAAATTTTGTTTTAAGCGAAAGCTTTTTCTTTAAAAAATCGAAACGAACAATGCTTTGCGCAGCCCCTTGGCCCCAGCGTTTACGTTGATTAATCAATCCTTTGGCAGTTGTTGGAGCTAATCCATGGGCAAGTTCTTTATCAATCGCCAAGCCTTGGTAATTTTGAGTCGCCAGTACTTCAATACTAGTGGCTAAATCTTCTGTAATGGAATGCGTTGAAAAGCCTCCCACCTCAGACAAGGCTTTACGGGAAAAAATGCCATTAGTTCCAGCAAACATCACCCCATTTAAATTCATTCGAGCAACATTTACTTCACGATGGAAATAATCCTGATCATTTGTAATCTCTTCTTTTAAGGATAGATTATTTTGAAATAGATCCGGATTGTAAAAGGCTTGTCTCGTTTGAAGATAACCAATTTCTTTTCCTTCATAAGCTTCGTCATCTGTTGTTCTGATCCGCCAATGTTCTTTTTCTTTAATCATTCTGGGAATGAAAAAATAAGGAATCGTCTCTACTAAAAAATTCCTAGTAGGAATCATATCCGAATCAAAAAAAACTAAATAAGGTGCCTTCGTACGTTCAATTCCATAATTAAGATTTCCAGCTTTCGCATGCTTGGCTTCTTTTGAAGCAAAATAGCGAATTCCCATCCGTTCTGCTAATTCTTCCATCTCTATACGATTCCCATCATCGCATAAATAAATAGACACTTTTGCTTGATTGGGATAAGACATTTTTTGACAAGCGTTGATTGTTTTAAACAGTAATTCAGGCGATTCACTATGAGTTGGGATAAAGACGTCTACCTCTGGAAATAGATCATCTGTTAGTTCAGGCTTCTCAGGTACGGATACCTTGTAAGCATTGTAAAAATGCAGCAAGGCTTCTACAATTGTTAATAATTCACAAACAATCAAGACGGCTCCTAAAATCAAAGATAATTTCCCCCAATTTTTAGGTAAAGTAAAAAAAATTCGCCATAAAATATACATCATCGCATAAATAATCGTTAAAAAAACTATCGTTGGTTTCTGAAGCTCTTTAATTTTATTCGCTGTTTCTTTCATCTAGCCCTCCCATGTCATTCCATTAAATTATTTCCCGTGGTATCTAATGTTAAAAGTGATCCTTCAGACGGAACTCCTCCAACATTTTCGATTGTTATTGACACTTGATCACTCTGCGCTAGGTCAATGGGATAAACGTTTTCTGCTTTCTTCAGCCCATATTGTGCAATTACTCTATCTTGATTTCTTACAACCAAACGTAAATTATTTTGATCCGCAGAGATTTTCAATTTTAAATGATTAAAGGACTTCGTATCATGGATCGAAAAAGTTAGCTGTTCATCTGGGCTTTTGTACAACCATGTTTTGGTTCCGTCATAATCAAAATTGGTTTGACGTGCAGGCACATCCAAGAGTGACAATAAATAATTCGGTTGGTAAACAAAAGGCTGGTCTGGATAAGCTACTTGTAACTTTTTGCTAAGGTGATCGACTAGCGCTCGCGTGATTGGCTTCTTTTTTTTATAAAGATGCAGTTTAGAGCCATTTAAGCGATATGTTTTATACAACGAAAAGTATTCCTTCATCAACGGATCCTTCAACAACAGCTCATAAGGCTGATAACTGATTTGTTGAATCGAAGTAAAATCAGTAGAAAATGGTACCGCCATGATAATGTACTCACAATAAAACAATTGCGAAGGGAAACCATCTCTTGTATCCACAATTTTTCCATTTAATAAATAAGGAGCAGCATCTACTTCTTTCGGTAGACCAATTCGTTTAAGTTTTTCCGATGAAAAAATTTGTCCCTCGCCGATCGGATAAACATTTGAGTGATCCGCTCCAACGATTTTCTTTAAGTCTTGATTAATCTCCTGATAATTTTGATAATCTGGTTCTTTAACCGGATACTGATAGTTTTGTGAAAAAAATGGTCTTACACTAGTAGTGAAATATTCGAATGACTGTGAATAACTCCCTAAGAAATTAAAAACACTCAGTAATAAGACAAAAGAATAGAAAAGACCGCTGACACTTGTACCAGCTTTCGCTCGAACCCAATCCGAACAATAAGCAATCAAACTTACTATAAAAATGACGATCGTTGGAACAACTAAATAGCGGTGATGAAAACCAATTTCTTGAATATAGCGAAAGATTCCCACAGATAAAACCAAAGTCGTTACAAGACCAATAGTCACATATCTTGTCGGCTTGTTAACAAGAAAAATAGGAAAACTCCAAAAAAATGGAATAAACCAAAGCATTCCGAGAGCCAAAATGATTTCAGATATATTTTTTACCACTCCACTAGTCTTATAAGCACTATATAAATCGGCATAATTTTTACCGATAAACATTTCGATTAATTGAGGGTTAATTATTAATACTAGTATGATGATAACAATAAAAGTAATGATTATTTTTTTAAGTGTATTGATCAATTGAGTTTTTTTGATTTGTTTTGCCGTTGTCAGCAGCAGCGCCAAAACCAATCCCGTGAGATAGATCGCGTACCAGCGTCTCGCTATCAACAGAAGCAACATCGTAAACGCAATCATCAAAAAATCTTTTTGAGTATAGGCAGCGAGATTCCAATCATCGAGTAGCATCAGCAGTAGTAATACAAACAATAGCCCACCAATGTCCACATAACCTAATAAGACTGGCGCTAAAAAGACCGGAATCAATAAGACGATCAGATATAACCCACTTACACTTTTCCAATCTCTTTTTAACGGATTGATTTTTTGGACCAAGCTTAGGCTATAGATGGTCAATAAAAAACAGGTTGGCAGATAATAGGCTAACAGTGTCGCACTAACAAAACCTGTAAAACTAACTCCTAAAAACTGGCTGAAAAAGACTAACGGAAAAGCCAAAAAATCATTATATTCCGTTCCTAAAGATGCTCTTAAATGAGTCAAATAATCTGGTATTGATACTGAGATCAATTTTCTTCCTTCGATTACTTTAATCCAGTAATTCGAAAAATCGTATACCTTAATAACTTGTTCCTGTTCAAGGTATGAAGCAACAAATCCGATCAAAAGGACGGCCGATAAACCGATTGTCAAGGCTATCAAATAAAAATCTTTTTTAGTTAAGCGCAATTTCTGAATTGTTGGTTGACTATTTTTTACGAAGAAAATTACGATTAAAGCGATTACGCTAATTTGAAATAATAGTGAACAAAACAATCTATATGTTGGGATGATTGGCTGTAAAACAATCGCCACAAGAATAAATGCTAAAAAGGACAGTACGTATATAACTAACGGCTTATTTATTTTCACGAATCGTTTCCTCATTCAAATCAATCGTTGACTCTTCAATAATATATTTGGGACGGCGTTTTACTTCATAATAGATTTTTCCAACGTACTCACCAATTACTGATATTCCAATTAATTGAATCCCACAAAGCAACCACAGGCTTAATACTAATGAAGACCAACCGGGAACCGGATGATTAAATGTTTTTTGAAACAAAATATAGACCGCGTAAAAAACTCCAAATAAAAAGGTCGACAATCCAATATTTCTCGTCCATTGAATTGGCGCAATCGAAAATGAGGTGATACCATCGATAGCCAAATGAATCATTTTATGGATTGAGTATTTGGTTTTTCCGGCCACTCGTTCTTTTCTAGAATAAAATACCTTAGTACTTGGAAAACCAATTAACGGAATAATCCCTCTTAGATATAAATTACTTTCTGCATATTCATCAAGGAGTAGAGCCGTCCGCTTGCTCATTAAACGAAAGTTAGCATGATTCTTTATCATTTGTGGATTTATTTTTTTCATAAGGTAATAAAATAATTCTGCACTGACTCGTTTGAAGTAATGGTCAGTATCACGGCAATTTCTGACACCATAAACAATATCAGATCCTTGCTGAAAAGCTTCTAACATCTCGTCAATGACTAAATAGTCATCTTGTAAATCTGCATCCAGTGTAACGACAGCATCCACCTTTTTGGCAATCGCAGTCACCCCAGCCCATAATGCGCGCTGCTGTCCAAAATTTCTTGAAAATTTAATTCCACGGACCTGCTTATCAGTTTGAATCAATTCCTTAATAAGTTCCCACGTGCCGTCATTACTGCCATCATCCACAAAAAGAATCAAGCTATCTGCTGAAACTTTATCATTAGCTATCAGTCCAGACATAAATTGAGCAATTTTGCTATACGTATCCATAATGATTTCATCTTCATTGTAACAAGGTAAAACTATTCCTAAACGGATCATATATTCCCTCCTTTTTATTAACAAGCTTGTCAGCGATATAGCCTTTTCCGCCTCGATAAGCCTTATTTTGATTTTTAGGATTTTATCGTATCCTGAAATAATTTGTTCAATAATAGTTCATACTATATTTCCATAAAACGGATATCATTTTATAAGAAATGTTATCTTAATTAACAAACTGTATATAACAATTAAACCATTTTATTATAATAAATGCGACAATTAAAAATAATAAAAATCAATATTTTGTTATTTGATAACTACAAACTAACTATAATCGCATACATAGATTGTCTCTATAAAAAAATTTCAAAACAAAAATACCGACGAGTTTTTTCTCGTCGGTATCTGGTCTAGGTACTATTCTTGCTTTTATTTGAGAACAATTTTAGTTTTTATAAATATTTTGGTCATAACGTTTGAATCTCTGATACCACAGCAACGGCTACTATCGCAAAATAACTTTTACATTCGCAATACTTCCCTCACCGCTGCTGGCAGCTCCTCCACTGTTTTAACTATTTTTTCTGGCTGAGCTTCAGCTAATTCTTCATAATGACCAAAACCATATAATACGCCAATACTTCTCAGCTGGTTAGCCTTTGCTCCGAGAATATCAAATTTCCGATCCCCAATCATGACAGCAGCAGAATCCTTCAACTGAGCCAAAGCATAAGTGATCACGTCAACTTTCTTAGAACGCTCACCGATTAAGTCGGCCCCAAAAACACCCGCAAAATATTTCGTTAAGCCAATACCTTCAATAATCTGGCGAGCAAATACTTCCGGCTTCGAAGTCGCCACCGCTAACGTATATTCTTTTGACAGGTTCCCCAGCATCTCTGCTACCCCATCATAAACAGATAACTGCTGAATTCCATGCTCTGCAAAGTATTCCCGATAGAAGCCTTCTGCTTGGCGGGCTTCCTGATCCGTCAATTCATATAAATGATGCAACGTCTCCCGTAACGGCGGCCCAATAAAACTGTGGAGCGTCTCTTCATCAGGAATCGGCAGGATCATCTTCGTCAGCATATAACGAATACTCTTCAAAATTCCTTCACTGGAATCAGTCAATGTACCATCAAGATCAAACAATACTACTTTTTTCATGTTTTCCCTCCTATTTATCCTCTTACTGATTCTACCTATAAATAGTGGCAGAAGCAAAATTCTTGCTGAAAAGCGAACTATCAGATAAACTTACTTTTAGTAAGAACTTAGGAGGAATTATTATGGACACACAAATTCGCGGATTACACCACGTGACAGCTATGACTTCAAGCGCCGAAAAAAATTATCGCTTCTTTACTGATATTTTAGGCTTACGTATGATTAAAAAAACCGTCAACCAAGACGATATCGAGACTTATCATTTATACTTTACCGATGATGCCGGCGCACCAGGAACTGATATGACGTTCTTTGATTTTCCAAACATTCCTAAAGGGACTAAAGGAACCAACAGCATCTCTCGAACGGGCTTCCGGGTTCCAACGGACGCTTCCTTAGACTATTGGACTAAACGCTTCTCTGACCTGAATGTCGAACATGGCGAGATCAAAGAACGCTTCGGTAAAAAATACTTAGAATTTCATGATTATGACGACCAATTATTCCAATTAGTCTCAGATGAAAAAAATCATGGTGTCGCTGGCGGAACACCTTGGAAGAATTCAAATGTTCCGGCTGAACACGCAATTATCGGCTTAGGGCCAACCATCGTAACGGTCGCAAAATTTGAACACCTAAAATTAGTTTTAGAAAATCTATTAGGCTTTGAAGAGACCGCCGAAGAAGGCAGCCTCCATCAATTTGAAGTTGGCGAAGGCGGCAATGGCGCAACGATTCTCGTAGACGACCAACCAGATATGATTCCTGCCCAAGAAGGCTACGGCAACGTTCACCATTTAGCCTTACGAGTGGCTGATGATGAAGCATTACGTGATTGGATCGAAAAAATCAATGCCTTGGAATTCCCAAGCTCAGGCTTTGTTGATCGGTTCTATTTCCAATCCGAATATTTCTTAGCAGCACCAAATGTGTTATTCGAGCTAGCAACAGATGGCCCTGGTTTCTTGCAAGATGAAAGCTATGAACATGCAGGTGAAATCTTATCCTTACCGCCACATCTACAATCAAAACGTGAAGAAATCGAAGAATATGTACGACCTTTTGATACTTCAGACGCGAACCATAAACGTCAATAAGGAGGAAACTATGCTTTTCTTTCCCGCAAATGAATTGACGACGAAACAAAATTATAAATTTTTAACCGGTAGCATCATTCCCAGACCGATTGCTTGGATTACTACTCGTAACGAGGAAACAGGCATAGTCAATGCCGCCCCATTCAGCTACTTCAATGTCGTGGCTAAGGATCTGCCGCTAGTTAGTCTTTCGATCAATCGTAAAAGTGCTGAAATGAAAGATACGGCAGCCAACCTGCTCCAGCAAAAAGAAGGCGTCATTCACATCGTCAATGATGAGCTGCTACATGAGATGAATCAATCTGCCGCTTCACTGCCATCGACTGAAAGTGAATTAACTGGAACAAACTTGGCATTAATAGATAGCCAAGCCGTCTCTGTTCCTGCGATTAAAGCGGCGCCGCTTTATTTCGAAGTCCGGTTGCATCAATACGTCCCTATTACTGGAACCGATGAGAAGATCATCAGTGATCTTTTTATCTTAGAAGTCTTGAATTATCATTTTTCAGAGAGCCTCTTTGATCAGGAAAAAGAATACATTGACGCATTAAAATTAAATCCCCTGGCACGCTTAGCAGGCAATACTTATAGTCATCTTTCTGATTTAGTTGACATCAAGCGTCCAAATTAAGAAGCAGCGGACTTATTGAAGGTCCGCCGCTTCTTTTTTTATAAGTTAATTAAGTACCTTCAACAATTATTTTTTGATATAGTAAGCCAGAACAGATAAGGAGTGAACCAACTTGAAAAAAATAGGAAAGGTTTTACTACGGCTAATAATTGGATTAATCGTGCTGATTGGTATTCTATACGGAGCCGTATTTCTTGGCCATCGAGTCTTTTTCCAAATGCCACATACAGCTGAAGCAACGATTCCAGTGTTGGGAGAAGGTGATTTTGCTTTTGGTGCTGCCAGTCGCCAGCAGCCAAAAACGACTGAAGAGTATATCAAAGTCTTAGCTCAGCAAGTAAAATCCTACAATGAAAAGACTTCAACCTTGTGGCTAAACAATACTAAAACAAATCAACTATTAATCGCTCAAGATATCAAAACAAAGAAGATCTATCGGATTGAACCTGATGGCCGTTATAAAACCATCACTTCTGATGAACTAGATAAATTAGGCGGCCGGCAAATGAAACTTAATGGGGACTGGGCCCAACTCAAAAAAGATGGTGCCTCTGGTGCGGTCGTAGCCGTCGATCCCGCAGCATTGACCAACTATTATACATTCCAACGTTACGAGCATTTAGGTACCTATGATCCCTTCATTACCTATGCTCACGAACTTTTCCATGCCATCCCACAAGAGACTTGGAAAAAGACCACTTACGGCAATACCGAGCGTGACGAGCGCCTAGATGATAGCACCGCACGTAGAACCCGAATGCTATTACAACAACAATTGACCCTTGCTATCAGCGATCCACCCAATCGTGAGGCTCACATTAAAGATGCTCTAGCAACGTACAAAGCCTATCAAAAGAATGATCAAAAAGATTATCAAGCCACTCTCCTTAGTGATCGCTTGGAAGGAACCGCTTATTACTATGAATTAAAAGCTAGTCTCTACGCCGGCTACCCTGATACGATAAAGACAGACGACGATGTCTATCGCGCCCTTAGTGTGATCCTTAAAGATGACAATCCTGCTTACCGTGATTCAGGCGCAACGATTGAAGGCTATGCTATCGGCGGTTATTCCGCGATTCTTCTAGATCTACTGGCAAAAGAACAGAATCAAGATCCAAATAGCTGGAAAAAAACAATCGAAGAAAATGGCGAGACCACACCCTTAACCCTACTAGAACAAAAATTTGAAAATACTCCGCTGCCGGAGGCAAAAGCGATTCCTTCTGAAAAGAAATACAAAGAATGGCTCAAGCAAACAGACAACATTAATCCAAAAGGCAATGGACCAGAAAACATCTTCAACCTTGCATACGGTATTCTATATTAGAAAAAAAAGCTTTAGCTTCCAGAATAACAGGAAGCTAAAGCTTTTCATTTTTTTATTTACGTAAGTCAACGATCGGCACATTACCGTCAATCACACCGCTCGGACTTTTCAGTTTAATCAAAGCTAAACGGTCATCATACTCCAAACTCATTTGATCATCTAAATAAATTTTAGAATATTCTTTAATAGGAATTTCTCCCACATCACTATCGATGTCTAAAGTATAATCTGAACGATCTTGATCCTGCGACAAGACTAGCAAACGAAAACTTGTATCTAAAGAACAAACGCCCATCTTCGAATACTTTCCCGCACCATCATCTAAATCTAGAACCACTATGCCTTCTTTTTTGAAACTTGAAAGACGATCTTTTAATTCATCCGCTACTTTTAAATACATTTCTATCATCTCCTCAAAACAAGCATAGCATTTTTTCATGTATTAAGGATAACCATTTGCTCAAATGTAATTTCACAAATTTATTCAAAAAAAAGACAATCAATTGATTGTCT
>NZ_JXKM01000050.1 GCF_001885905.1 Enterococcus devriesei
GAAATTTCAGCTGTTGATACGAGAATATTTACTCTCACAAGAAGTGAAGCTAATAAACCTAGTCAATTGCTTATTTCATGGGATATTCTCACCATTGCCAAAAAAAATCTTGGAGAAAAGTTCTTTTTTGATAATGGTGCTATGGATAAAGCGAGTCAAATTGAATTATTGAGAAAAAGGTTGCTAACACTATCTGGAAATTGTATCGGTTTTGGGTCTGGTCCAGGCGGATACAAACTGAACTTATCGAGCTGGAGAAGGACAGATGGCACATGGCAGTATAGAACGCCGCATACCAATGCAACAGATACTAAGATCTCGAATACGATCGGGACAGCATCCATTCTTGCGTATATCGATGAAGATGGTTTTTACCACAATATCATCTATGCAGAAAGCTGTGATGGAGTTACGCCATCAACAATCAAGGTTAACTATGTTTCAGTAGAATTTACATTAAGCATATCAGCGAACAATCATATTGAATCGATGATCGCGGCCAATCACAGAGAAAATCTTGCTACTCAAGAAGAAGCTGAAGCAGGAACTGATACGACTAAAACGATGACACCA
>NZ_JXKM01000051.1 GCF_001885905.1 Enterococcus devriesei
TAGATCTGAAGAGACCTGCGGTTCTTTTTATATAGAGCGTAAATACATTCAATACCTTTTAAAGTATTCTTTGCCGTATTGATACTTTGATATCTTGTCTTTCTTACTTTAATATGACGGTGATCTTGCTCAATGAGGTTATTCAGATATTTCGATGTACAATGACAGTCAGGTTTAAGTTTAAAAGCTTTAATTACTTTAGCCATTGCTACCTTCGTTGAAGGTGCCTGATCTGTAATTACCTTTTGAGGTTTACCAAATTGTTTAATGAGACGTTTGATAAATGCATATGCTGAATGATTATCTCGTTGCTTACGCAACCAAATATCTAATGTATGTCCCTCTGCATCAATGGCACGATATAAATAGCTCCATTTTCCTTTTATTTTGATGTACGTCTCATCAATACGCCATTTGTAATAAGCTTTTTGATGCTTTTTCTTCCAAATTTGATATAAAATTGGGCATATTCTTGAACCCAACGGTAGACCGTTGAATGATGAACGTTTACACCACGTTCCCTTAATATTTCAGATATATCACGATAACTCAATGCATATCTTAGATAGTAGC
>NZ_JXKM01000052.1 GCF_001885905.1 Enterococcus devriesei
ATTGTTCATTGCTTAACCCCCATTCCGCGAAGGCTTGTAGGACTTGGAATTGTTGCTTTCCATCAGTCATCATTTCAGTGAATGCTTCTCCAACTTCAACTGGTACCTGATAATCAAGCAAATCTGAGAAAAGATCAAATATATTTGAATAATTTGGGTGATCATCCGATTTCAACCACTCCACCACGATCTGCTGGTTTTCGTTGAGCGGAGCTTTCGCTCTAAGTCTTGATCTATCAACGCTACCGTGAAAAATTGCGGCTTGTTTGAAATTTTCAAAAGGAATTTCTACAATATATTCTCCCATCACTCACACCTACACTTTCTCGACTTCTAAGCTTTCTTTCTTTGCTAATAATCGGAAGTTTTTATAGAAATAGCTTAGCGATTCATCCTCGATAGAACGGTCTGTCATATCCGTAAAAAGTTCATCTTTAATTCCATTTACTAAAAGGATTCCATCTTCGTCGATACATTCGACAAAATAAACTTTTGCCTCATGCTCCCCTTTTCGAATGACTAAATCTCCTTCTTTAACAACCCACTTCGGCTCTTCC
>NZ_JXKM01000053.1 GCF_001885905.1 Enterococcus devriesei
CAATTCTTTTAAAAAGGCATTCTCGATTTGAAGGGAACGCACTTGTTTTTCCAATTCCTTGATACGATCGGGTTCTACAGGTGTTTCTTTCTTTGTTTTCTTCTCTTCCTTTTTTTTAGCCAAAATGGGTGGACGTCCTTTCGTCTTTGAGAGTCCATCGATCCCTTCTGTACGGAAGGCTTTCATCCAGCGGGCAATTAGCGCTGGATTGTTCATCTCTAATTGATTCGCCACTTCACGATAAGACAGCTCAGTTGTTTGATATAACTCTATCGCATCCATCTTGAATTGAATAGAATAACTTTGATTTTGTCGTTTTCGAAGGAGACCTTCTTCACCAAATTCTCGATAGGTATTGAGCCATTTTCGGATCTGATGATTTGATTTAAAACCATATTTCTTTGATAAGTAGGAGGTTCCTCCTTTCCCCTCAAGATATTCTTGAACGATTTTTAGCTTAAATTCAAAACTATATTTAGCCATAAAAATACCGACCCCCGGGAGTTAGATTTTTGGTCTAACT
>NZ_JXKM01000054.1 GCF_001885905.1 Enterococcus devriesei
AAAGTCCTTTAATAATCCATGAGGCTTTTTAGTAGAAAACATTTTTTCTTTATTTTCTACTTTGAACGCCTCATGTGCTTCTGGTGATTCAAAGTAAGAATGAACATAGTTACCAACCAATAATGGTTTCTTGTCACTGTCTGCTTCCCAATCGCCTTTAAGTTTTGAAAGTTCTGCAGCTTCACATTCTAAAAAGTTCTTTAGTTGGCTGACTGACATAAACTGCCAATCAGCCTCGTTTGAATAATAATTTTCATCAGAAAGGGTAATCGTCTCCATCTTCATCATTTGGAATCACGTCCTCTCTGTCAAAATTCTGAGCATTTGGATTGGGATACCTTAAATCAAGCTCTTCTTGCTCAATATCTTTATCTAGCTCTGTATCTGCTTCTTCAAGATCGATTTCATCAATATATTCCTGAGCTGTTTTTTTGATATTTGATTGTTTAAATAACTTTTCTTCAATCGCTTTTGTTTTT
>NZ_JXKM01000055.1 GCF_001885905.1 Enterococcus devriesei
AACCAGCTATCTCCAAGTTCGATTGGAATTTCTCCGCTACCCTCAGTTCATCCGCTCACTTTTCAACGTAAGTCGGTTCGGTCCTCCATTCAGTGTTACCTGAACTTCAACCTGACCAAGGGTAGATCACCTGGTTTCGGGTCTACGACCAAATACTCAACGCCCTATTCAGACTCGCTTTCGCTGCGGCTCCACATTTGCTGCTTAACCTTGCATCAGATCGTAACTCGCCGGTTCATTCTACAAAAGGCACGCCATCACCCATTAACGGGCTCTGACTACTTGTAAGCACACGGTTTCAAGTTCTCTTTCACTCCCCTTCCGGGGTACTTTTCACCTTTCCCTCACGGTACTGGTTCACTATCGGTCACTAGGGAGTATTTAGCCTTGGGAGATGGTCCTCCCGGATTCCGACGGAATTCCTCGTGTTCCGCCGTACTCAGGATCCTCCT
>NZ_JXKM01000056.1 GCF_001885905.1 Enterococcus devriesei
TCTCTTGATCCGTCTGTGTCTTTTATTCATTCCGCCACCTCTTTATCTCGATAAAAATTTTTCACAACATTCTCGGCTGCCTCCATGCCGTCAAGAAATCCCTCGTCATATTGTGATCGATAATCTAGAAACGACGAAGCTTGATCAGTGTAAGCTTTCTCAATGATTTTTATCAGCTTCTGCCGATTATCAATCTCTCCCCGCAAAAGTAGGATAAGCTCTTCCTTTGAACATTTAGATAGTTTTTTGTCAGGATATTGAATAATCATTTTCACACCTCCACTTGCTCGACTGTGCCGCCAATTAATGTAGCGACTGCTTCGGCTTTGGACTTGTCTGTAAACGAATAGGCATAATCTTCATATGCAGACGAAGAAGAACGGAAATCAATACCGGTAAATGACTTAAAATAACTGTCCTCACGCTTCTTTACAACCCACTTCGGCTCTTCC
>NZ_JXKM01000057.1 GCF_001885905.1 Enterococcus devriesei
CCTCTTTTCATCGTTGATAGGCTGAGTTAGATGAATTATTCGATCTTATCTGCTGTATCTGCTTCCAACATTTCTGGCATTTTTGCATTGATCGCTTCATTTCTGTCATACGCCTTTTCAGCTCTCAAAGCTAGCTGACCTGCGGCAACGACTTGACTAGCTAGATTCGCAACGGCTCTTGATCTTTCGAGTTCCCATTGTTTTTGTCCTTCTTTCATGTCAGGCTCGTTTAATCGTTCTAACTGTTCAAATAAATACATGTTTAGATCACCCAAGTTTTGACGTTTCATGGCGCACCTCCTATGCTATTGCCGATAAGGCTCCAATCATTTTTTGTTCATCTTTTTTCTCGAGCTCTTTAATAATGTGAGTGTACGTTTCTTGTGTCGTCGTTACATTAGCGTGGCCTAGCCGATCCGCGATTGAGTGCATTGTGACACCTTCAAGC
>NZ_JXKM01000058.1 GCF_001885905.1 Enterococcus devriesei
AAAAATTCTCAAGGGTTAGACTTCCCTGCATACTCTGTAAGTAACAAAGTAGGGTTAATAGCACAAACTGATCAATTTGACGGCAGTAGATTGGACGATTTAGAAAAGAGTTCATATAAATTTGTCGAGCCAAATGAATTTGCTTATAATCCTGCAAGAATAAACGTGGGATCAATTGCCTTTAATAACCTTGATAAGACGGTGATTGTAAGTTCACTTTATGTTGTTGTAAAGATGTCGGATGATCTTGATAACGAATTTATTCTTCAGTATATAAAGTCTCCAATTTTTATTAAAGAAGTCAGACGTAATACCGAAGGAAGTGTAAGAGAATATTTATTCTATGAAAATTTTTCAAACATTAAAGTACCATATACGAAAAGTATTGAGGAACAAAAATTAATAGGTAAACTCTTAAGGCACCTAGATAACAC
>NZ_JXKM01000059.1 GCF_001885905.1 Enterococcus devriesei
TTTGCCTGGCAACGTCCTACTCTAGCGGAACGTCAGTCCGACTACCATCGGCGCTAAGGAGCTTAACTTCTGTGTTCGGCATGGGAACAGGTGTGACCTCCTTGCCATTGTCACCAGACAAATGAATGATTATACATTCAAAACTAGATAGTAAGTAAGTTTTTGCGTCGCAAAACGCTTTTTAAAAAATTGATTAAGTCTTCGATCGATTAGTATTCGTCAGCTCCACGTGTCACCACGCTTCCACCTCGAACCTATTAACCTCGTCATCTTCGAGGGATCTTATAACCGAAGTTGGGAAATCTCATCTTGAGGGGGGCTTCATGCTTAGATGCTTTCAGCACTTATCCCGTCCATACATAGCTACCCAGCTATGCCGTTGGCACGACAACTGGTACACC
>NZ_JXKM01000006.1 GCF_001885905.1 Enterococcus devriesei
AAACTTACGCTGTTCCCATCGGTCAGTATCTCCATTACTAAAACTCAAATCAGTGATATACTTAAAGTAACGTTATTGATTACATGACTTGTTTGTTTGGAGTGGAAAATAGATGGGAAACAGAATGACACCGGAAGTTGTTATTGAAAATAATCTGATTCAACATTTAATCACAGGTGAATCGCAGTGGATTTATCGAAAAGATCTTAGAACGGAAGCAGATTTATGGAATAATTTTCGTGAAAAATTGGAAAATAATAATAAGGATATATTGAATCAAGTTCCCTTGACTGAACAGGAGTTTCGTCAAATTCAAAATCAGTTAAACTTTCCAAATTTTTATGAAGCTGCTCGTTGGCTAGTAGGGGAAAATGGGATTGCTAAGGTACAAGTTCAGAGAGAGGATGCGTGTTTAGGAACAATTCGTCTGCGAGTTTTGAATCGGGCTGATGTTGCTGGGGGGATGTCTTCTTATGAAGTGATTAACCAGTTTGAAAGTAATAAGAAATCGTTTGAAGATCAGAATCGACGTTTCGATGTTACATTGCTAATTAATGGACTGCCGATGATTCATATCGAGTTAAAAAATCGAAACCACCCTTACATGGACGCTTTTCGACAAATTAAGAAGTATTTGAAGGAAGGAAAGTTTACTGGAATTTACTCTTCACTTCAGATGTTTGTTGTTTCCAATGGAACTGATACGCGATACATTGCTTCAGCGATGGATACGAAGTTAAATGAACAATTTTTGACAAAATGGGTAGACAAAGACAATCAACCGATCAATGATTATTTGGAATTTTCGGAGGAAGTGTTATCCATTCCTCAAGCGCACAAAATGGTGACACAGTATACCGTAATGGACAAAGAGAAAAAGGCTTTAATCTTGTTACGTCCATATCAAATTCATGCCATTGAAGCGGTCAAAGAAGCTTCGAAACGGCAAGAATCCGGCTATGTGTGGCACACGACTGGTTCAGGTAAAACATTGACTTCTTACAAAGTAGCGCGGAATTTGCTTCAAATTCCCTCTATTAATAAAACGATTTTTATTGTTGACCGAGTGGACTTGGATCAGCAAACCTCTAGCTCTTTTAGTTCTTATGCGGAAAATGACGTGATCGAAGTAGATGAAACGGACAATGTCAGTGACTTGATTAAGAAGCTTTTGTCTGATGATCGTACTGTGATCGTAACGACTATTCAAAAATTGAATCATGTTATGAAGCGTCTTCGTGGAAAAGAAGAGACGAAACGTTACCAACAGTTAACGCAATTAAAAACCGCTTTTATCGTGGATGAGTGTCATCGTGCTGTTTCTCCACAGAAGAAGCAAGAGATTGAAGAGTTTTTCGTTCATTCATTATGGTATGGATTTACCGGAACGCCAATTTTTAAGGAAAATGCTAAGAAAGCATTAGGAAATTTAGCTAGAACTACGGAGCAACAGTATGGCAAAAGACTACATGAGTATACGGTCAAAGAAGCGATTCATGATAAGGCAGTTTTAGGTTTTCAAGTGGAGTATCAAAGCACGTTTTCTGAAGAATCGTTAAATCGAGTAGTGTCTAAGATGTATGCGGAAGATTTGCTAGACGTAGAAGAAATGGACTTGGCTGAAAGAGAAGATATTCTACCCAAAGTTGTTTATGAAGATGAGTATCATATGTTGGAAGTGATTCACTCGATCATTAACAAATCGAGAAAGAAGTTGGGCTTCAGTAAAGGACCCGGACAAACGTATGCGGCTATTTTAACAACATCATCGATTGCTCAGGCACAAAAGTATTATGATTTGTTTAAACGAATAAAAGCAGGAGAGACCGATCTAAAAATTTCGAAAGAAACAAAACGCGTTTTACCTGATTTTCCTAAAATTGCCATCACCTACTCAATTTCTGAAAATGAAGAGGCTTCAATCACTAATCAGGAGAAGATGAAGGAATCTCTTCGTGATTATAATGAAGAATACGGGACAAGCTATTCAATGGAAACTATTCGTGCTTATAATCGCAATGTAAATGATCGTCTGGCGCGTAAGAAGGAAAGATATTTACCACGTTCAGAGCAGTTAGATTTGGTTATTGTTGTGGACCGTCTATTAACAGGTTTTGATGCACCCTGCCTATCCACCTTGTTTATTGATCGACCGCCAATGAAGCCCCATGATTTGATTCAAGCCTTTTCGCGAACGAATCGGCTGTTTGATAAATATAAAAAATATGGACAAATTGTAACGTTTCAGATGCCTCAAACCTTTGAAGACAGTGTCAAAGAAGCGTTAATTTTATATTCAAATGGTGGAGAAAATGTCGTTTTAGCACCTACTTGGGAAGAAGCAGCTGCAGCTTTTAAAGAAGCTATTCAAGCTTTGAAAACGATAGCGCCATCGCCAGAAGAAGTGGATGAATTAAATATTACCTTGAAGAAAAAATTTGCGAAAGCCTTCCAAAAATTGGATAAAACATTTACTTCGGTACAAGTGTACAGTGAATATGAAGACGACATGCTAGGAACTGTTTTTTCGATGAAATTTAAAGAGATCGAAGAATTTAAAGGAAAATACGTCAATGTGTTAGTCGAAATCACACCAGACATAGTAGATGCTGGAGATGATGATACAGAAATCGATATCGAATACGAATTGGAGTCCATTAAAACAGAAGAAATCAACTATGAATATATTTTGATGTTGATTCAATCCTTTGTGCCACAGGGTGATGATGAATATGAATTAATTCCTAAAACAGATCAAAAAGCTGCTGAAGAAGTCACTCGATATTTAGAGGATTTAGGGAAAAATAATTCTAAGATGGCTGATTTAATGAAAAATCTATGGGATGATATTCAAAAAGATCCTGAGGCCTATCGGAATCAAAATGTTTCTGTTCTACTTGAAAACTTAATTCATGACACTACATATGAATTAGTTGAGAAATTTTCTGACAAATGGCAAGTCAATGAAGATGAGCTAGAATTTATGGTTTCTAATTACAATCCTAAAAGATCACGTCAAAATGGTGAAGCAGAGTTAAAACGAACAAGTAATTATGAAGAATACAAACAAAAAGCTGAGGAACCGGTAAGTAAATTAAAATATTGGAAGTCTGTTCGTAAAGAGTTGGACGAGTTGATGTCAGAGGAGATTTTACCACTGAGAAAAATGTAAATACAAAATATTTTCTATTTCTATCATGAACTTTAATATCTCAAAATCTGATTTGATTTCAGCTTTTGGGATATTTTTTTGAATTACAATGGACCAGCTGCAATGTTTATTTTAAAAGGTCATTCAGACTATTTTGATTTTTTTTAACATTAGATGGGCTATGCGCAACAGTATGACTGGATTGATTTTTATCAGGAGTTTGCTACTAAGTTATTACAATATAAAGATAATCGTGATGAATTAGTAGACAATGCTGATAGTATTATTAAAAAAATGATCCATAATTGAAACTTTCAATCTTCCAGTTTTGTAATAGGCTAATACGAAGACTAATCCCATCGATGCATATAAAACGAAGTTAGGGATATCTGTCCCCATATGGATCATGCCGAAGCAGATAATGCAATACAATGCTTAGGATCGGCAGCTTCTTACAAAGCAGCTTAATGATTTCGGCACGAAAAATAATTTCCTCCCAGTAAGACAGAATAGTATCTTTGTTCCGAATAATGTTGGGATAGACCAAGATTATGTAAAGAAACCTTCGATTATTTGGTAGTGCTAGCATTTTTGTACTAAAACTCGCTGTCTACATTAATAGAAACAAGCTCAACTCAAAAGTCTCGTTTTAAAAATGAGAGCTTTGAGTTGAGCTTGTTTTTTGTTTAGAAATGCTTTGAGTGTCGGCGGATATTGGATAATTGTTTACGAAATAGTTATTAAAGAGGTCGTATCGAATGAATCCTTTTGTCCCTCTGATTTTAGTCTAAGCCTCTTAATAAGGATACTTCTCCTTCTTATTTTGAAGTCCCTTCATATGAAACAAGTATCCAAACAATGCACCTAACAAACCACCAATGATATGGGCCATTCTCGAAATATTATCATGGGATATCACACCGCTTACGATTTCATTTCCGATATAAAGCGTGCCTACCAAAATAACTGTAAGGGGAATCTTGCCATCCTTTATGTTAGTGAAGGAAGCTAGCAGTATAAACATAAACACGATGCCACTTGCGCCCAAAAGCATTGTCCGCGGAAAGAAAATGACATTGATCAAGCCGATGATTGCAGAAGTAGCCAGTATCATGATTAACACATTTTTGCTGCCATACTTTTCTTCTACTAATGGCCCAACTGCTAATAATAGTAGAAAGTTTCCCGAATAATGGCTCAAATCCTGATGAACAAGTGTGTGGGTAAATAAGCGTAAATACATCATTGGGTCTGCCCAGGATGAATAGTATATAGCCAATAATTTGTTGATTTCTCCATTCGTCATTACATTTAGAATCAGTACGATAAACGATGCTATGGTCAGTCCTAAAATAACTGGTGAGTTGAAGCTGATTAACTTATCTAGTTTTCTTTTTTCCATGTCATCCCCCTTTTTAGTTAGTAAGATAAGACAAGTCATGATAGTCAACAGAGCGGAATCGAAGCTTTGCTTATTTATGTAAACAAGTCTTACCAAAACTGGTGTTTTAGTAAATAAACGATTCGTCAATGCTTCATCCAAATATAATTTATGATATATAAAGCGATGATAGCATTCATTTTTTTCTTATTCAATCAGACTTAAGCTGTATTGATTCAAGTATCAGTTTTGAAGGAGCGGTTTCTAGCATTTCATGAATTTCTCCCAGGAATTTGCCGGTGGCCGCTGCTTAATTTCAGATTCTGTTTTCACCGTTATTTTTCTTGAAGGTTGAAACAACTTCTTCGGTAAATTGCTTTAATTAAGAAGATTCGATCAACCGCTCTGGTACTGACTGACTGGATGAACTAGTTCGCTATGAAATGAAGCAAAAATGTCGTTTTTTTTTTGGAGGGCTGAGCATATTCTCGAAAGCTAGGAGCGTGTGGCTATTTGTTAAAAAGTGTTTTTAGCGTATAATAATCAAAAATTCTTTTTTTGAAGGGAGTGTCATAAGGATGGTAAAAATTGCTGTAATGGCGGGGACGCCAGTCGATACAAAGATGGGAGCCGCACTGATCCAAGACTTTCCCTGTGAGCTGATCGAGCTTGCTATTTCAAAAAATCCGGTGCAACAGACGTATTTCCAAACCTTGCCGACGTCTGAAAAAATGCAGCAAATTGAAAAAAGAATTCAGCAACTGGTCCGCGAAAAGGTCGATCTGCTGCTAGTTTATTGCAATTCCTTGAGCGCTTCGATCGATTTTGACTATTTTGCCGAGCAGTATGCTTTGACGATTGTGACACCTTTTCAGATGTATGCTGCTTTTGCGGAAAAATATGGGCGCATCGGGGTACTGGCGGCTAACGGCCAAGGTGCAGCGGGCATTGAGAGTGTCTTAGTCCAGCATCATGCGGGCATCCAGGTCTACAATGTCACAAATTTGGATTGGGTCCAAGCCGTCGAAGCGAAGATCGCGCCGAACATCATTGTCGATCAATTTGGCTTGACGGATTCCATGAGCTTTTTCCAGAAAAATCATGTCGAAGCGATCTTGATCGGGTGTACGCATTTCCCATATTTTTTGGCCGAATATCAGTCGAGGACCACAATTCCCTGTCTCAATCCTGATGAGGCGTTAATTGCAACGATAAAATCAATTCTCTTTGACACTGAGAAATTTTAAGCACATTTCTTGAGCAAGACATGGGCGTAAAACACTATTTTATTACAAAACCGCTAAGGCAAACGACTCAGCGGCTTTGTTAGCTATAAAAAGAGCATAAAAGTTTTACATGAATAGATCGCTTTGCAGCAAGAATAGCCATGTCTGACTTCACGAATTAGCGTTATCAGCAATCAGCGGTCTTATTGCTCAAAAGTTATCGGAGCTCACGAAGTTTTTTTTATCAAACGGATTTTTCGGGAGGCGCTTTGGTCCAAAACGCGCTGAATTTTTGAGCGATAAAACAAGCCAATAAAATCGCTGGAAAAAACTGTAAAGGAAACAGCAATAGTAATAAAGAGGCGGTCACGATCGCTTGTTTTAAAATCACCGTCACACTGGCGGCCACGATGATCGCGGTCAAAAGCCCCGGTGTGTAAGGAAAGAGGTTGACAAAGGCAAAGCCGATTGCGGCACCAGCAAAAATCGCCGGGAAAATTTTCCCGCCCCGCCAGCCAAAGGCAAAAGAAAGATTGGTCAAAAAGATTTTTCCCACAGCTAAGAACAGTAAAAAGCCGGCGGTCATCTGCTGATAATTTTCTGAGAGAGGCAGTAGATCATGCTCACCAGAAAAGAGAAAATACGGTGAGATCATGGCCAAACTACCCAATAATAATCCAGCCAAGACGGCTAACAGCAGCGGTCGCTGGATTTTTTCGGCCAATTTGTCACTGAATGTTTCTAACGCTAAAAACAGACAGCCAAAAGCAATGCCGACTAGTAAAGCAGGGATAGCTAACAAGAAGGCTTGGGGTGTCCAGTCAACGACCGGAATCCGGATCTTGAAAATCGTTTCTTTAGGAACCAGCTGCTCTACTAGCGAAAAACCGACCAAACCGAAGGCCGTGGTCAGGGCGTAGAGAACCAGCTTTTTCCATTTTAAGCGGCGAGTCTTGCTCGTATATTCTTCTTCTAATGGTTCTGAGATTCCAGCTAAGGGTGCATTGAAGATCGTTGCCAGCATCGCACCAATCCCTAGTTTTAGAAATTCTTCCCTTCGCGCAAAAGTAAATTTTAAATGGTCACCTACCCAAGTGACCAATCCTCCTAAGATACAGGCTAAGGCAGCTTCCGGTCCTAAACTTGCCCCAAAAGATAAAACCAGAACGGCACCTAAAAAGTTTTTGGCTAATTTTTTCTTATATTTGACTGCTTTCGTCGCTTTGAATTCTTCCATGGTATCTTCCATTGATTTAGGATAATCGCCTACATAGATTTGGAATAAGCCGACCAAGACCCCGCCGATCAATCCGAAAATGATCGGATAGTAAATAGGCAGATCGAAACTAACAGGCACAATCTCCCATAACAGTTGGCTCAGCAAATTGACGAGCGTCAAAAAAGCCCCTGAGACTAAACCAACACATAAACCAAGCACAGCCGCATAGATGGTGAACATACTTTTAAATTTCATTGAAGGCCCCCTTTTTAATTTTAGTTGGAGCAAGTAGCTGCTCCCGATATTGGCTATTTCGATGTAGCCATATTGCTTATTGGTTCATAATTCATACAAGACATGGGCATTGTTTTGCGTTTCATTTGAAACATGTTCAGTACTTACTTTACTTAATATTTTAACAAAGTTGGGTCGAAAAAGTGAGTAAAGCCCTTTTATATCACAATGAGGAAGGGCTGTATCGATTAGTTTTGCCACTGCAGAGATCAAAAACGTTATGGCATTGATCTATGGCGTTCGCCAGAGTGATGGATCAAGCACTTTGGAACGCTAAAAATGAAAAGTTTCAATTGGTACAAAGAAGTGAACGCCTCAAATGGCGGCTCATTAACGGAATAGTAACGTCAACCCGGAGAAGGCAGTCGGTTCTCCGAGTTTATTTGAAACAAAGCTTTCTAAAAATGGCTGAAATCTAATTTTTAAAAATTGGTACTTTTAGTCAAACAGATTAGTTTACAGTTGAATGGTGAAGGTTCTATAATCAAACTGTACCTACCGATAGGTACAGAGAAAGTTGGAGGTTCGTCATGGAAAAATATGAAAATATTATTATAGGTTTCGGTAAAGGCGGCAAAACGTTAGCTAAAACGTTAGCTGCTAAAGGTCAAACGGTATTAGTGATTGAAAAATCTCAACGAATGTACGGTGGAACATGTATTAATATTGGTTGTATACCTTCGAAATCTTTGATTTTAAATGGTGAAAAAAAGTTAACCTTTAATGAAGCGGTTGAACATAAGGAACAGTTAACAGGCATGCTACGTAATAAAAATTATCATATGATTGCAGATGAACCAACCGGCAAAGTTTTAGATGGGACGGCTAAATTCATTTCAGATCATGTGTTGGAAGTCACATTACCGGACCAATCAACGATCCAAGTTGAAGGAGAAAAAATCTTTATCAATACCGGTGCTCTCCCAGTGATCCTGCCAATCCCTGGGTTACAAAACAGTCGCTATTTATTGGATTCTACCAGTGCGATGGATCTAAGCGAATTGCCTGAAACATTGGTGATCATCGGAGCCGGCTACATTGGCTTGGAATTTGCGGCGATGTTTGCTAGCTATGGGAGTAAAGTGATCGTTTTAGATGCCAACCCAAGCTTTATCCCTCGGGAGGACGATGATATCGCTGAAATGATTTATCGGGATCTCACTGCAGTTGGCATTGAGTTTCATCTCGGTGTTGCGGTGGATCAGATTCAAGACAAAACCAACATGGCTGAAGTGACTTATACGGAAAATGGCACTGTTAAAAAAATAGCAGCGAACAACGTCTTAGCTGCTACCGGCAGAAAACCCAACACGGCTGATCTAGGCTTGGAAAACACGACGATTCAAGTGAACGAACGCGGGGCCGTTGTGGTGGACGATTTGTTAAAAACAACAGCCGAAGATGTTTGGGCGATCGGTGACGTCAAAGGTGGTCTGCAATTTACCTATATCTCATTAGATGACTACCGGATTATCTTAGATCAATTAACTGATGAAGGTACGCGCCGAGTTTCTGATCGAAGCGTAGTTCCATACAGCGTATTTATTACCCCACCATTATCCAATGTTGGATTAACCGAAAAAGCAGCTCAAAAAGCCAATATCAACTATAAACTTTTCAAATTTATGACGGCTGGAGTACCTAAGGCGCAGGTCATGGAAGATGCGAAGGGGGTCTTTAAAGTATTGGTCGACCCTGACACGGAGCAAATTCTAGGGGCTAGCATTTACGCGGAAGAATCACATGAAGTGATCAATTTGATTGCCCTAGCAATCAAGGCTAAATTGCCGTATACGATGTTACGAGATCATATTTATTCTCACCCAACCATGAGTGAAGCTCTGAATGATGTGTTGAAGTAGTAGCTTTCAGTACTTACTGGAATTTAAAGACCAGCACCCTGCAACCTTATCAGGTGGTCAAAAGCAACGGCTTGTTTTTGCGGTGGGATTAATGCGTGAACCAGAACTTTTGATCTTAGATGAGCCAACTTCTGGTTTAGATGCCGGAAATATGCGAAGAGTCCAGCGAATGATTAAAGAATACGCGAAGCGGGGAGTCACGTTCATGATCATTACCCACGATTTTGAATTTGCGAAAGGTTTTGGTCGTCAGACGATTCAGTTAGATCATTTTAGTAAAGATAAACAAAAGAAATTAGCTTACCAATTATTATAATTGGATATCTTTTTTTGATGAACATCGCCATTGATTTGTAGTTATCTAAATGACTATGAATCAATGGGATCGCATCAACTAATTTTGACTAAGTAAGTATGAAAAATATATAAAAAGACGATGCTATAATTGATGGTATGTTTTTGAACGATGAGCCTTGCTTATAATCCGTTGTTGGAGATTATTCATTTAAAATTAAATATTGAAATAGGAAGTCTCTGTTGTTTCGTTTTCTCATATTTTAGGAAAAAGTTTGATTTGATTCAGCTGTTTGACCTGAATTCTTTTGGCTTGGCTGAACTTTTATAAAAGCTTGTTGCTCATAGCTACTCTCAAAAGTATTGCGACTTGTTTTTACCGAACTACTATGCGGAGAACTATCGGTGCTCTCAGGACTGTTTTTGGCTAACAAATAACCTAAAACACCCAAAACAAAACTACCAACTGCTAAAGTCGCAATTACCCCTAATAAAAAAAAACCAAACCTCTTCATCTTTATCTTCATTAAGATCACTCCATAATACAAATATTTTAGTATAGAAATAAACTAACATAGCGTCACTTCATAGATTAATAGCTTATACCCATTTTACTCCTTTTAATTTTAACAAATACCACAAAAATTTATTTTGACAAATTTTTCTTGATGATTATTTAATCTTGCCTGAATTATTCTTGTTTACATCCTTTGTAAGAGACAAGATTGCAGTTGCTTTATGGAATTCCTTCATCTTTCTAACTTTGATGAGAGCCATGACTTGTCGCATTGTTGTTCATCTAGCACATATTTCAATGGTAGCAAATTCTATAAGTTAAGTAAGTAGGTTGGTATTAGGATTTAGGAAGAACGAATCCGAAGTTATTAATAAGACCGATTTCAAAAGAAACAAAAAGTGTAATCCTAATAGAATGACTATGTGTTCCATTTTACTTTCAATTTTGAAAACAAGATTGCTGAGCCAACAATGATTGAGAAATAAAAAACTTAAATAATAGGTGAGCGGACTCTTTCGAAATAGTAATAGAAAAAGACGAGTGAACTGCCAGAAAAGGCTAAAACAGTTAGCATGTCTAAAAGAGAAGGACGTTTGGTAAATAAGGCAATTTTATAGGCGCTAAAATACCACAAAGGACACAAATAAGAAAAGCAACAATATCTTTGACTACCATAGTCACGGCCCTCAAATACGTTGTAATTGTTTTACAAATGTAGTAAATCGACAATGCTGCTTACATTTTGACAAATCAATCAGGTAATGGTTTAATGGTTTAAAAATAAGAACCATTAAATGGAGAGAAGTATAATGAATGAGTTAATCAAATTAAAAGCAGAATTTGCCGATATAAGCAGCTTTTTGGTCGCATTAGGAGACGAGAAGAGGCAAGCAATTATTTTGCGGTTATTGGAAGAGGAAAGTTGCCAAGGTTTGCGGGTGAACGAGTTGATCGAAGCGACCAATTTATCACGGCCCGCAGTTTCCCATCATCTTAAAATTTTAAGAGATGCGAAGCTGGTGGATTATCGTCGCGAAGGAACGAAGAATTACTATTATTTAACGCATGTCACGACTGAGATTGACAAGTTAAAAAAATTACTGACGAATGTGACGACTGCTATGGAGAAAAGGAAAGTGTAAATGGTATGAAAAAAGTATTAATTGGGAGATGCGGATGTTTTTCCGATGAGAATGAGCTTGAATATTATGTTGAAAATAGCGCAATATTCCCAATCAATACCCACTTGAAACTTGCTGAATATCAACAAAAAGGAGATAGTCTTCAAGCTGCGCTAGTCTAAATTTATTTGTTGAAAAATAGGTTAGTTTTTATCGAGGCCAGAATCTTTGTAGAGTATTCCTTCGAATATTTGACGAATCAACGATTCGAGATTTGGATCAAAATTATTAGAATAGATTCTTTATATATGAATCATGTATATTACAGTGAGATGCAGGGACAGTAAGAACCCATAATCTGGATATGTGGATGGGTGAAAAACTAGCGCTATTCTAGTAAATAGTAAACGTACCATAAGGGGGCTCTTTTAGCCTAATTAGTTGGAAATTCATAGAATTCTTTGGGATCAAATTTCGTTTTGAATTTAAATAACTAAACTAGAGTGTTCTATTATTAACTCATTATTCTTCAAAATTTCTTTTATAAATCTAAAATTGTTTGTTGACAGTGTTAATTCATTTTGTTATTATTTCCATGAAAATAAAATATGATTTGTTAGGTGAGGCTCCTATGCAAACATAGGCTACTGCCCAAAAATGTCGAGAGACGCCAATGGGTAGAACAGGGATTGTCGAATACAAGGCTTTTCTTAAGGTAGCTAAGATGTTTGTCTTTACGTTGTATAGTGCCAAAACTCAACGATTAGATCGACGTCTTATTTTGTCATGTGATTTGATGATTTTAGAACGGTTTTTCGCGGAGTTTTTGTGCGAAAAACCGTTTTTTTTATTTAACATATTCATTTTTATTTTTAATAACCTAGAGAGGAAGTGATGCTATGAATTTTTAATTATGTTGCTTATGAGTGTACTGGCAGGTGGATTGATTGGAATTGAACGTCAGTGGCGAAAAAAACTAGCTGGAGTACGTACGATGGTTTTAGTTTCACTGGGAGCAACAATTTTTGTTTCTTTGTCTTCGACATTTACGGCAGATACTAGCCCAACAAGAATAGCAGCACAAGTAGTTAGCGGGATAGGTTTTTTGGCAGGGGGTATCATTTTACGGGATGGTTTTAGCGTTACAGGTTTAAATACTGCTGCGACACTTTGGTGTACAGCTGCAGTAGGAGTAATGATTGGTGCGGGATCGATTAAAGAAGGGTTCTTGGCAGCAATTGTGATCACTTTTGTTAACATTGTGATACGTTTTATTTCTCATCGATTTGATCAAATTGCGGAAGTTTATCGACCTGATACTATAGATAACGTGCAAAATTCCTTTTTGATCATTACAGGTAAAATTTCATCTGAAGTTTCGCTGAGAACAGAAACTATCGCCCAACTAGATCGGTATTATTTATCATTCTATCATTTTGTATGTCAAGACCTTGCTGGAGATATGGTTCAATTACAGGTTGAGCTTGAACCCGCTTCAAATATGGATCTAGCAATGAAGGAAATCATTGCTCATTTATCGAGAAACAAAGAAGTACTTGAAGTTTATCAGCTAACGAAGGAGGAAGAAACATGGTAAAACAGTGTTTACTATAGTTAGATGGGATAGTCGAACTTATCGGGAAGCGATTATTTTACGGAATGAGTTATTGAGAGTTAGCGCGGGACAATCCTATTTGACAGCCTCACCTATCAGTGAGATAAACGACATTCATTTGGTGGTCAAACGGAATGGTGTGACAGTAGGTACTCTACTAATGCATCCCTGCTCTTCAAACTGCATTCAAATAAAGCAAGTGGCTATTCATCCAGATTATCAAGGAAGAAGTTTGGGGAAAAGACTGATTATGTATGCCGAGCAGGTAGCTAGAAATTTTAACTTTTCCATCATTTTTTTAACTGGAAGAAAACAAGCCTGGGGATTTTATGAAAAAATGGGGTATTGTGATTTAATGGATGCTTATCATGAAAATGGGTTGACATTAAAAGTATTTAAAAAAGAATTAGTATACTTTTCGAAAAAAAAGGAGATGAAAACAAATGGATGACAGTAGTTCGAGGCAGTTGGGTTTGCGGAAAAAGAGTGAACTAAAAACAAATCAATTATTATTGTCTATTTGTTTTTAGTTCCTGGACTCTCCAAACCCTAGCAAGGAGGAAGTTTTATGAAGACGCTAGGAAATATCATTCTATACCTAATGATTGGGATAGGATTGTGGCGAATTTTTTTTGGAGAGAAGGAAAGAAGAGTGGAAATTAAAAATAATGGGAATCACGATGTAAATTATGGTTTAATAGCACGAAAAACAATTGAAAATCTTTTTGATACATTTCAAACATCAAAAAAAGGACTGTCTGAGGGACAAGCAATCAGAGCAAGAAATGAATATGGGGATAATAAGATTTCATATGGAAAGAAAACCCCCTTTTTCATTGAAATGGTAAAAGCTTATATCACTCCCTTTACGTTAGTTCTGATTGGATTGGGGATTACTTCTTTTATTACAGATGTTGTTATTGCGGCACCGGAGGAACGTGATTTTTTTGGTAGTTGTATTATTTTTGCAATGGTTTTGATTAGTGGAACAATGACGTTGATTCAATCTGTACGATCAAATCAAGCGGCGGAAAAACTAAAATCGCTTGTAAAAGTAACGGCAACCGTAAAACGTAAGAACAAATATGATGAAATTCCTATGGAAGAAATTGTCTGTGGAGATATTGTCAAATTATCAGCTGGGGATATGATTCCGGCTGATATCCGACTCATTGCAACTAAGGACTTGTTTATTTCACAATCCGCACTAACAGGAGAAAGCTATCCGGTCGAAAAGCGTTCAGAAGCTATTATTACGCAAAATCATTCTGAAACTAGCTACGAGAATATGGTGTATATGGGAAGCAATGTTATTAGCGGAAGTGCCGAAGGTGTGGTAATTGGAACTGGTAATCGTACTCTATTTGGAAATGTTGCGGGATCATTATCAAGTAAGCCGATTCAAACTAGTTTCGAAACGGGCATTCGAAAAACTTCTTTTCTCTTTATCAAGTTTATGGCTTTGATGGCACCAACAGTTATAGTCATCAACGGATTTACTAAAGGGGATTGGATGGAAGCTTTTCTATTTGGTTTATCTGTAGCGGTTGGTTTGACGCCTGAAATGTTGCCTATGATTGTTACAACCAATTTGGTCAAAGGGGCAACAGCTATGGCGAAGAAAGGAACGGTTATAAAAAATCTCAATTCGATTCAAAATTTCGGTGCTATTGATGTGTTGTGTACCGACAAAACAGGAACACTGACACAAGATAAGATCATTTTGGAGTATCATTTGGACTTATCTGGCGAGGAAGACGACCGTGTATTACGCCATGCTTATTTAAACAGTTATTATCAAACAGGATTAAAAAACTTGTTGGACGTTGCTATTATTGATGCGGCAAAAGAAGAACTGGATACGAAAGAAATACGTTACAAAAAAGTTGATGAAATTCCTTTTGATTTTGAACGTAGACGTATGAGTGTGGTAGTAGAAGATACTAGTGGAAAAACCCAAATGATCACTAAGGGTGCAATTGAAGAAATGTTGAGCATCTCAAGCTTTGTAGATTTTAGAGGGACCGTTACAGAATTGACTGATGAGGTTAGACAAGAAATATTGAAAAAGGTAAGCGAATTAAATGAAGATGGCTTACGAGTGATTGGTGTTGCACAAAAGACAAATCCTAGCGTTGTAGGAGAGTTTTCAGTAGCAGACGAATCTGAGATGGTTTTAATTGGCTATTTAGCCTTTTTAGACCCTCCAAAAGAAACAACTAAACAAGCATTAGAGACTTTAAAGACGCATGGAGTTGGTGTGAAAGTGTTGACTGGGGATAATGTCTTGGTAACACAGTCAGTTTGTAAACAAGTTGGCTTGGGGACAGAAAAGTTAATTAGTGGTGAGGATATTACAAATATTTCAGATCAAGAACTTAGCCATTTAGTAGAAAAATACAACGTATTTGTAAAACTAAATCCACACCAAAAGCAACAAATTACGCGGGTTTTACGCGAAAATGGTCATACTGTAGGATTTCTTGGTGACGGAATCAATGATGCACCAGCTATGAAAGCAGCAGATGTTGGTATCTCAGTGGATACCGCGGTTGACATTGCCAAAGAATCCGCCGACGTTATTTTATTGGAAAAAGACTTGATGATTTTGGAACGAGGGATTATTTCTGGACGAGAAACATTTGGAAACATCATGAAATATATCAAAGCCACAGCAAGTTCAAATTTCGGAAACATGTTTTCAGTTTTAGTTGCCAGTACATTCTTACCATTTTTACCAATGTTACCTTTACAAATTCTCTTTTTAAATCTTATCTATGATATTTCCTGTGTATCGATTCCTTGGGATCACATGGATAGAGAATATCTAGATGAACCGAAACGTTGGGAAGCTTCTAGTATTGGGAAATTTATGATTTGGTTAGGACCAACAAGTTCCGTGTTTGATATTACGACCTATTTACTCATGTATTTTGTCATTTGTCCGGCTGTTATTGGCGGAGAATTTCATACTCTGACACCAGCTCAACAAGTCGCGTTTATTGCTGTGTTCCATGCTGGTTGGTTTGTGGAATCCTTATGGTCACAGACTTTAGTACTACATGCATTACGGACGCCGAAGATTCCGTTTATTCAAAGCAGGGGTTCATTTATCATGACAGCTATTACTTCACTAGGTATTGCTGTAGGGACAGTCTTGCCATTTACAAACTTTGGACAAAGTTTAGGGTTAGCAGCTTTACCGACCGATTATTGGTTATGGTTAGCAGCTACTACTGTGTCGTACTTGGCTTTAGTGACCATCGTGAAACGATTCTATATCCATCGTTATAAAGAGTTGCTATAAAATAGACTATCTTACAGTATACAGTCAAGTAGGCAATTTTTCAGGTTACCCGTCATCAAAAAAATAGTGTGTTCCTTTTACGAAGGGAACAACGAAAGAAGTGAGAAGAGTGAGATTGTTAGTGATTTTTATACTTTTCTTGTTGTATATGTGTGTGTGTCTGTACTGGTCGTTTGTGATTCAAAGCAACAGAAATATAGTGAAGACTCCATTTCATTATTTATTTATAATTAATGATTTTAATGGAGACTTGTCAATAATATTCTTGTGAAGAGATCATTAATCTCGAGGGAGGGAAAAAATGATTCGAGGAAAAAGATAAGGCTATGTCCCACGAATGAACAATTAATGAAGCTATGGCAATCCGCGGGAACTGCTCGTTGGGTCTATAACTATACAATAAGTATGCAACGTATGAATTATCGATTTAATAATGGAGGATTCCTTTCCGACCAGGTGATTCGAAAACATATTACAAAAATGAAAAAACGGCCTAAATACTATTGGTTAAGCTTAGTGTCGAATAATATAGCAAAGCAAGCTGTTAAAGATGCTTGTGATGCTTACAAAAAGTGGTTTCATGTAATAGATGGGTCAAGTAATTTATATGTTGAAATTCCGAAATATAAAACTAAGAAGAAAACAACTCCCTCATTTTATAATGATTCAACACGTATAAAGTTTAAGGATAAGTCTGTATTGTTGGAAAAAATAGGTTGGGTAAAATCGAATGTAAATTTGCCGGTGAATAAGAAAGTATATAATCCTAGAATCTCTTTTGACGGAAAGTATTGGTATTTAGCTGTGGGATTAGAAGTTGATCAAATAACTTATCCAATAAGTGGTACTTTGGGAATTTGCTTGGATGGAACTTATCCAGTTGTGTTATCTACGGGAGAAAAATTTACTTCAATAAACCAAACTGACACAATGCGAAAACTTGAGAAAAAACTAGCTAGACTAAAACAACAACATCGTCGAAAGATAAGGATGAACGAAGATAAATTATTTGTTGAAAAAAAGAATCTTCACAAGTTAGAGATAAGAATTCAATTGATCTACAGGAAAATTTCAAATATTCGTGAAAACTATTGGCACTATGTTACCATGACCATTCTCAGGAAGCGCCCTGAGAAAATAGTGATTTCTTATTTACCCCTTCATGAATTAATGAAAAAACAAGAACATCAGAAAAGGTTATCAAAGGAGTGCTATTATGAATTAAAAAGGCAACTCCACTACAAATGTGAAGAACTAAATATTGATTTTACCGAAGTGGCCCCAACCGATCCTTGTAGTAAAATATGTTATAGATGTAAAAGTATGAACTTTAATCTTTTAGAATCTGGAGTTGTATACCAGTGTCTAGAATGCAACAACACAATTTTAAAGGATAGAAACACTAGTTTAAATTTAATCGATTATAGTATTAATTAGATAATGTAGGACGCGTTGCATCCGAATATACGCCTGTGGAGTGTTATGCTTCTATTCATTTTTTATAATTAATAGTTTAGCTTCAACACGATGAATCAGGAAATAAACAATATTTATATTGACTTTAATAGATATTGGCAACGACTCCTAGAATGCATGTTAGTGGGTCATAATAGTATTCTTTAGGTATTTATATCAATGATTTTTAGCCAATATTTTTTGGAAAGTATATAAAAATCATATTTTAGTGATAAAAACTCCTTACGATATACCGATAAATGGTTATCAACCGTTTATTTTATCAAAAGGAGTTTTTTTATCGTAAACGGTGAGAGTATATAATATTTTGTATAAGTTTCAATAGTAAAATGAAATAAAACAATTCGGGAGGAGTGACCATGAGTATGCTCTCTAAAGATCAAATTAAAGAAATGATTCAACACTATGATATTAAGACTATTGAGACATAAGAGACGCGTTTAAGGAAGGAGTTTGGTGAAACGGTTCAAAAGATTACGGAAGCCAAATTGAAGACACACCTCGCTACGAAAAACACGACAAAAAGACTAAAAAATTAGTCTTTTTTTTGTTGACGCCATTTCAATGGAGTCATGTGAGCAACTTTTTTGAATGAGCGAATAAAGTAGCTAGGTTCCAGAAAGCCAAGCGTATCACTTATCGCGTTAACTGAAAGGTCAGTAGTGAGTAACAATTCTTGTGCCCAATATATTTTCAGCTTTGCGTAGATCTGGCTGAAGGGCTCACCAAATTCTCTACGCAATAGCCGGCTGAGATAGTTAGGACTTACATTCACTAACTTAGCAAGAGTGTGTAAATCAAGATGCTGATCTTTATTCGTAAAGATTGCATCGATTGCAGGTTGGAGTAGTTTATTTTCGGCTAAGTAGATACCACTGTCTTGCAGTCTTTTCTTTAATAGCGAGTAGCGTAAAGTATCATTTAAAAAGAGTGAGTCATGTTGCTCGGAATCTTGCTGATTACCGGCTGATTTTTTTGAAAAACGTAAAGTCTTGTTGTACGACATGGCAAGAAAATCTTTTTTAATGGCTTCACTGACGATATATTCAGACAACTCTTCTAGCATGTCTGCCGTAAGTTTAAGGTCATTTAAAGATACCTGAGGATAATTCTCCAATAACTGATAGTGCTCACTTTTAAAAGCAGCAACTTCTGGCAGATTTTTCAAATCTAGTACTTGTTCTAAATCGTCTTGATCATGATTTAACATGATTTCTCCTGCCATAATCGCGCCGACGTAACGTCCCTCTACTGTAATTGGGATCGCCATGTCAATAATATCGAAATGACATCTATAAATGAATGGCCGGTAAGTTCGGGCAGCCTCAAGCCCGCCACGAGCATCACACTTTTCGCAGTATTTGCTCATTTGAGGGTCGGTACGAGCTAAATGGCAAAATGGCTTTACCTGACTGTGGCGCGTTACTGGAACGCCTCGATAATCAACTAATAGAATAGCTAAATGTGTAGCACTAGCAATTTTATCTTGAAGCTTTTCCCATTTTTCTATATCTAGTACAGTGTCAAGTTCAAAAGCATTTTCCACTCGAACCGCCTCCTTTTGTATGATTATACCCCTTTTTTTATTAATGATAAATAATCCTATTTTGTAAGATAATCCTGTTTAAATTGACGAGAAAGCGCCATCATAGTGTCATGCTTTTTAACTGAATACGATGTATGATTCAAATATAGAAATCAGTATTTAGCGGCAAGTGAAAAAAGTAACTTGTCTAAAATTTTAAAAAGGATGATCGCAATGAAAAATAATTTTGATTTTATGATGCCTAGTGTGAACTTCTTTGGTCCTGGTGTAATCGAAAAAATTGGTGAACGCGCGCAATTACTGAATATGAAAAAAGTATTATTAGTAACTGACAGTTTTTTGCGTAATCTTGAAAATGGCCCTGTTAAACAAACGGAAGCAAGCCTAAAAGCTGCTGGTGTGGAGTATGTGTTTTTTGATGGTGTAGAGCCTAACCCTAAGATCCGTAATGTAATGGATGGTGCTGCGATCTATAGAGACAGCTTATGCGATTCCATTATTACCATTGGTGGAGGTTCAGTCCATGATTGCGGTAAAGGAATCGGTATTGTACTAACTAATGGGGATGACGTAACAAAGTTGGCAGGGATAGAAACTTTGAAAAATCCATTGCCGCCACTAATGGCCGTTAATACAACAGCCGGTACCGCTTCTGAAATTACACGTCATGCGGTTTTGACAAATGAAGAAACGCATCTAAAATTTGTGGTTGTGTCATGGCGTAATGTGCCATTAGTATCTTTTAACGATCCATTGCTTATGTTAGATGTACCTACCAAATTAACAGCTGCAACTGGTATGGATGCACTATGTCATTGTGTTGAATCTTATGTATCTGAAAATCGAAATCCTATCACTGATGCACAAGCAGAAAAAGGGATCAAATTGATTGGTCAATACTTGCGTCGAGCGGTAGCAAATGGGCACGATTTGGAAGCACGAACCAATATGGCATATGCTTCGCTTTTAGCAGGAATGGCCTTCAATAATGCAGATTTAGGCTATGTGCATGCCATGGCTCACCAATTAGGCGGACAATACGATGCACCGCATGGCGTATGTTGTGCGGTATTGATGCCAACTGTTGAACGCTGGAATATGATAGCTAGTCCAGAACGGTTTGCAGATATCGCTGTCTTTTTAGGAGAAAACATTGAAGGCCTAGGTAAAATGGAAGCAACAGAAAAAGGAATTGCTGCTTTGGAAAGAATTTCAGAAGATGTTGGTATTCCAGTGAATATAAAGGCAATTGGTGCTAATCCTAAAGACTTCGATCTGATGGCAGATAACGCATTGAAAGACGGGAACGCTTTTTCTAATCCGCGTAAAGGTACCAAAGAAGATATTGTAGAATTATTTACTCAAGCTTACAATGCGTAGCTTTTATTGATAAACCATCAACAAGTTAATCTTGAAAATTTTGAAGCAAGCTGTTGATTTAAATTGAAAAATAGTATTCAACCAAAGGGATGTGAATCCCGACAGTAAAATGTAACTTACTGCATTGCCAAAATAAGAGAATCCGCTGATCCAAGCTAAATAAAGGATCAGCGGATTCTTTATTCGGCTATTTCATTGATTTTAAGGATGATCTTGCCTTTTGCTCTGCCTGATTTGGAATAGCGAAAGGCTTCCTCAATTGCAGCAAAAGGTAGGACTCGATCGATCACCGGTTTTATTTTGTTTGCTTCGATAGCGGTTCGGAGGATTTCTAATTCTGCTCCGCTAGGCTTCATAAAAAGGAAGATATATTCAGCTTTAGCGGCTTTTTCTAAAGCGGACAGTCTGCTAGTAATCAAAGCAAAAATTAGTTTTTTCCAAAGTGGCAATTGGTATTCCTTAGCAAATCGCGCATTTGGCAAACCAGAGATACTGACGACTTTTCCGCCGGGCTTAATGATTTTGAAGGCATCCTCCAAAATTTTTCCGCCTTGTGTATCAAAAACGTAATCATAGTCAGATAGTTTATCTTGAAATTTTTCTGTTTTATAATCAATGACTTGGTCCGCTCCGAGAGATTTAACTAGCGCAAAATTTTTGGCACTAGTCGTTGTAGTGACATAGGCTCCTAACATTTTTGCGATTTGGATGGCGATGGTACCAATGCCGCCCGAGCCGGCTTGAATCAGAACTTTTTGGCCTGGTTTGATCTTCATGATATCATGTAGCGCTTGATAACTAGTCAAGCCGACTAATGGAATCGCCGCGGCTTCTTCAAAACTTAGATTTCGTGGTTTTCTAGCGATGTCATTGTGGTCGACAGCGATGTATTCAGCGAATGTCCCAATTCGATTCTTTTGGACGCGACCATAGACAGGATCGCCGACGTTGAAAGCAGTGACTTTTTCGCCAACTTGTGTAATGATTCCTGCGAAATCACTCCCCAAAACTAATGGCATGTTGTATTTTAAGAGCATTTTTAACCCACCATCTTTAGTTTTTAAATCAATCGGATTAATGCTAGCAGCAACGACTTTAACCAGTACATCTGTAGCACCTATTTTAGGGATTACTACTTGTTCTATACTAGGAAACGCTTGTTTATAGTGTGTGATTAAGGCTGCCTTCATTGTATGAGTCAAAATAAATTCCTCCAATTCAAAGTTATCGTTTAAAAATTTGAACGATCATCAAAGGGAGTCTAATGCTTTGGTTTAAAAATGTCAACCATTAAAACTTACATTCTAACGATGGATAGAATGTAAGTTTTTGGTCCTGAAAGTTTGAGAATTATCAAGCCAAGTACAACGTCATATATGGAAAAGGTTCATAAGATACTCTCTAACCGAGTTATCTTCTATAGTTATTATTTGATTTTTCAATTAAAAAATAATTATAAAATCCATTCACTTATATTCTTTCTTGCTAATTTCAGCTGCTGTTTGCTACACTTGAATTGTAGATAAGATTCTTTTAATAACTTTTTTAATGATTGTTTATTGTAAGAAGCCAAATGTGAAGTCAGACTTGTATTTTTAACTAATAAATAAAAAAGGAATGAGGGTGAAAAAAATGGCAAAAATATGTGTCGGATGTGAGAACAAAATTGGTGCGTTGAGCAGCGGGTACAAATTAGGTGATGGCGACTATGCTTGTAAAAATTGTTTCAAATTAGCTGGCTACGGTGGAAGTTTTGCGGATCTTAAAGAATTGAAAACGATGACAAGTGCCGAGTTTAAAAAACGTTTGCCAGCGGATGCTGGCGAGGTTAACGCAAAAGATCTGCATAAAAGTCAACTAGCACAATTTAAAGCGCATGCAAATTTGACGATCAATGATGTGCTATTCAATGATCAAGAGCAAGCTTTGTTGATCAAGAAATCAATCATGTTTAATCGGCCACAGTCGTTAATCAAATACGAAGACATTGATAGTTATACACCTATTTTTGATAGTGGCAAAATGCGCAAAGGCTCTTTTAGTCGCGGCGTAGTTGGCGGGGCCGTCGCGGGACCGTTAGGATCATTAGTTGCTTCTAGTACTGGCAAAAAGAGTATTGAATCCATCAGCCGCTTAGGCATTGACTTTCATTTAAAAGATGGACGGGAGATTCAATTTTTATTGGCTGAAACAGATGTCAAATTAGATTCCATCACTGGAAGAGCATTAGTCGATGATTATAACAAACTGGTGGAAAAACTAGACAGTCTCTTTGCTCCCGAAACCAGTGCTTCTTCAGCAGAAATACTTTCACCAGTCGATGAAATTCGTAAATACAAAGAACTGTTAGATGAGGGTATTTTGACACAAGCAGAATTTGATGCTAAGAAAAAAGAATTACTAGAAAACTAGTCCGAAGACAATCAGTCACTTATTTAGAGCTGTATCTGCGGATAACTATCTAGGCAGAAAACAATTTATATTTGCTAGACAAAAACCATGAAGCAATTGCCTGGAAACGGGCACTTGCTTCATGGTTTTTTGTAGTATTAAAGATAACTATTCATTCATTTCTTTTAGCCTTATCAAAGGCTGCTCGTTACAACTAACGACTTGTATCTTTTTTAGTTTAATCAGTTATTCATTAATCCGCGCATACAGTTGCATATCGATTATACATCCATCTTTCACTGCGTTTTTCCGTAAAGTACCCTCTAATTGAAAGCTGCACTTTTCTAGTACGCGACAAGAGCCAAGATTGGTTGAAAAGGGCTCAGCGAAGATTCGAATAATATCTGTCTCAGTAAAAAGATACTCCGTCAGTGCTTTGACGGCAGCAGTCATAAAACCTTTTCCCCAATATTCTTCCGATAGATAATAACCCAGCTCTGCTGAACGGCGATGAATATTTTCGCAACGGAACGCACCAATGCTGCCAATGACTTTTTCTTGATCAACGATGGCAAAAGCAAATGTTTTGGCAGGATCAGCCTTTAACATTGCTTCAATGAAAAGTTGTGCATCTTTTTTCGTATATGGATAGGGAAGACCGTCTCGTAGATTCGCTTGGATTTTTTTATTATTCAAAATATTGGCTAATGCTTCAGCGTCTGTTACCCGCCATTTTCGGAGGACTGGATTCATTGTTTTCACTCCCCAAAGTGTATTTTCCTTAATAATATCATCTCTGAACAAAGAACTTAAATCAGACACGATTGATCGATCTGTTTATTCGCAAAAGGAGCTGGGACTATTTTACTGTCCCAGCTCCTAAGCTTAGTCAAAATGGATCAACTGCTTCAATTTTTCTGGCCCAACGACCTTGATCAGCAGTGGGATTCTTGGGCCGTGATCTTGGTTCAAAGTCAGTTGATAAATGGCCGAAAACAGTTCTTTTTGTTCTGTGCGCTTTTCTTTTTTATCGGTGGCATCGGAGAGGTCATAGATTTTTTGCATCAGCTCGTCATCGTCTAGAGTTGTGGCTGTCTCTAAAAGCTGAGCGAATTTTTCTAGTTGCTCTTTGACGGTCGCCGATAATTGTTCGTAAGTCTTTTGATCAGGCTGTTGATTGATGGTGACTAAACGTGTTTTCGCGTCATTTTCGATCCAATAGCTGGCTCGTTCTAAGATATAATTGATCGCTTCTTCGGTATAGGCGGCTTCATTTTTCAACAAATCTTTGGCGATTGCTTGGTTATTGGCGGTCAAAGATAGGATGCTGACGACATGATTGAAGCTAGGATAGGTTTGCTCCAAATCAACACCGGTTAACGTCAGTAATTGCTGGTTCATTTCATCAAGTTCACTTGTTTTGGCTTTTTGAACGAGTCGTTCGAATTCAGCATAATTTCGTAAAACATCATCGTCTAAGCCTAAATCGAATTGGGCCTTTGGCTGATACTTGGCATATAAATAAAGCACCAATTCTGGTGTGTAGATCGATAATAAATCCGGCAAGGTCAAAATATTTCCTGTCGAACTGGACATCTTCATCGTTTGGCCTTTGATATTTACGAAATCATAGGGCTGGTATAGCGGTGCTTGCCAGTCAAAAATTTCTTTGGCGATGGCTTTTGCGACGTCAAAGCTGCCGTTTTTTGATGAATGGTCCTTGCCACCGGGTTCAAAGGCGACTTTTTCATAGCGCCAACGCATCGGCCAGTCGATCTTCCAATGGAGCTTGATGTGCTGGTGCTGACCAATCGTTTGCGTGCCGTGATGGCCGCAATTTCGACACTCATAAGAGAGTGTCTGGCTTTTTTCGTCGTAAGCAGAAATCGTCGTCATGTCATGGCCGCACTGATCACAATACAAAGAAATCGGGAAATAGGTTTCGCGCTCCGCATCGTTGGCAGCCTCGGTCCGAAAACGACTTAAAATGTCATAGATTTTTTTGCGATTGGTTAAAACTAAAGCCAGCTCGTCATCATAAGCGCCGTTTTCATAGCGTTCAGTCTCAAAAATGAATTCCGGTTTGATATTTAATTTAGCCAAATCGTCAATAAACATCGCTTCAAAATAAGCACCATAGGAAGCCGCGGTCGTTTTACTATCAGTAGGCGGGGCGACCTTCGTGTAAGGCATACCGATATTTTCCTCTGCAACACCCGTGACATTTTTGGGTATTTTCCGCAACCGGTCATAGTCATCCCAAGATAAAATATAACGGGGTGTCGCGCCGAGTTCTTTCAGCGCGCGGGTAACAAAATACGTCGTGGCGATTTCCCGAAAATTTCCCACGTGGACATAGCCGGACGGGCTGACACCTGAGGCGCAAGTAATCGGTGTTTGTTGATCTTCATGTTGTTGAATCAAGTTTGTGGCGATTTGAAAAGCCCAATGCATAAAAAGTACCTCCTCTTCCTGATAATCATTTACCGATCTATTGATAGTCTCATTGTATCATTACAGCCGAAAAAAACTGAAGCTGAGGGTCCTTGGCTGAAAAGAAAATTGTGAGAACTTGATAGACACAAACAAGAGCTGGAATATTATTAGTATCCCAGCCCCACTATTTTCTTGAATGAAAAAATTTACTGTAGCACCACTGTTGAATAGGGACCATGCTCACCGCTTGATGAAAAGGCCAGCACGATATTTCCGCCTCTATTCAGATAGGAATAAATCCTAGTATCATCACCATTGAAAGGTTGGAAAAATGCAAGATTTGGTTTACTACTGTCACTGGCAGGTAGTTTTAACTCGGTGTTTATTTTAACGTCTTTCGTGAGGCCATTTTCAACCACCGAAATTCGGGTTGTCGGGATTGTCGTCGGATACAAGGTGGCTGACTCACCGTTGTGGGCATCCTGTGAGTGAGACTCTTTCGGAGTATAAGAGACGATCAGGGAGTCGTTCGCTAAATAAGTCGTGACCGCAAATTTGAAAGAATCATCTTCTCCCATTAATACATCGCCCTTTGGAAAATCAACGGCATAGGCTTCCGTTTTTTCCAGCGTAGCGCTTGGTTCTGTGGAGCTGGAAAATTTAGTCGTCGTAGAAGTCGCGGTCGATGCTTGAGAAGAAGTTGAACTTCGAGTAGTTGTCGGGATGCTTTGACTACTTGCTGGGATAGCAGTGGGTTGAACAAATTGCATCCCCAAAATAAAAGCGACTAAGCCGATAATAATCACGCCTACCAGAATCAACAGCTTGTTTAAGATGGCATTCCTTTTTTGATTGTTGTGCTGGTCTCTTTTCATTGATTTACCTCATGTATTTGATAATTATAATTATACCTGATAAAGAGTGAATGAAAAGAAAAATAAGGTGAAAGTAAGCTATGTAGAAAATATGAGGTTATGGTTACAAAATAGATTTTTGATAGGCATCTGAAACATCGTTGGCTGGAAAAAATAAAAAATACAAGAGATTTCTCTCTTGTATTATCGGTCTTAGTTATTAGCGAAATACGCATCGATAGATTTCTTTATTTCCGTGAAATTCCTAGTTAGAAAGAATTTTGCGGGAACTTTGATGATTGGAAGATTGTTTTCATTTTCAAAAGGAAAATAGGGATCAGGGACGACCAAATAATCGACGGTGTCTTTGTCCCTAAGATAATTGATTGATACATCATAATATTCGGAGAAATAGTCTTTGAAATCACTATTATCACTAAAATTTACGGGTAAAAGCATTGTACTGTAGCCTAGTCCAGTGCTGACTGTTAAGACAAAACATATTTTTTTCATGAGTCATCCCTCTACTATAAATAATAGTTTATGCGAGTACTTCGTTTACATCCAACTAGAAAAATCAGAAAAGAAGCAGTTGAAGGCCACAATCAAGAAAACAATCGCAAAGACGATTCCACCCCACAACCCCAACATGATGAATGGTGAAGTACCTTTATCTCCATGTTGTTTAAGATTTGTGAATGCTCGTTTAGCCATGATAAATTGCCAAATACTCAGTAATAAAAAAATAACGCCGAATACATAACGCATGCTTCTCACTCTCCTTATAAATAGTATAGCACTCTTGTAAAGCGCTAACAAAAAAGCTTTCAAAAGTAAGAAGCGCTTGTTTGTCAGTGCTTTACTTGATCTATTTTGAGTTTAAAAACAACATATAAAAGAAACATAATAAAGGCTGAATATAAAAGTGAGGCGGAAACGCTCAATACAAAGCTGTAAAAATCATTTTGGATAGTATTCCGAATAATCAACTTAGCTAAATCCTTCGCAATCGAAGCGAAAAAAACCAATGAAAAGAACAATATTTTATGGTTTAAATATAAGTTCTGAAATTTTTTCATGAGTCACCTCTCACAAATAATAATACAGGAAAGCAGAAAATAAGGAAGATTATTTTTGGATTGATCGGAGGTTTTACTATCTCTAATAACAAAAATGAAGGCAAAGTGTGGCCTCTAACGGATTATTTATACTAGAGCAGGACTAAGAAGGAGAAGATGAGGGAGGTACTATAAGAAACAAAAAAGCTACTGAAGTTCAGTAGTTTGTTCTAAGTGGCGATATTTAGTTTTTTCAAGGCTTGTTCAATCGTGATCCCAATCGCGAATTTATGAGGATTACTTTTATCATAGACGAGAAATCTATCTAACTTAGTATTGAATACTACACAAACACAACAGTTATCTGAATTCGTGTGAATCATGTTATCCTCTCCTTTCTATGTTCATTATGAACCGTGATTGTAAATAATCCGTTAGATAAGTGTAAAAAAGAGGATAACTTTAAAAAAGGAGCCGATAAAATGTCAGTTCACCAAACAATTCTATATAAAATCAGCATTATCAAAAAGTTTGGTACTTTCAAGTTTTATTTATCAACCTCTCGTGCTGTTGGAAGGGGTAGTTTATTTTTTTCTATCTTTTTTTGTTATTCATTTAGTGATAAAGTTAGTCTAGACAATAATAGATGGAAGTCACTCTATTATTAAATAAAAAGTATTTCATTCGTTTTTGGAGGGATCATAATGAAAAGAAGCAGTTATTTAGTGTTGGGTCTTTTTTCAGTATTTTTATTAGCCGGATGCGGTTCAACGGAAGGAAAAGAAAATTCAGCTTCAAGCAGTACATCACCAGTATCGTCAACAAGTAGTTCCTCAACTTCACAAACAACATCGTCAACGAGTGTTTCATCGACTTCAGAAACGACCACATCAACAAGTCAATCTTCGACAACGACAGAAGAACCAACAAGCCAGCCAGCTAATGTTGCAAGTAAAGGCGTTCTACTCAATGACGCCCAAAGAAATCAAATCAATCTGGCATTTCTAAATTGGGCTAGTCAGCGCGCGGCAATCGGGAATATGGCGGTCAGCGAATGGTTCTTTGATCATGGCGCAGCTGGACGGGGCGACTGGTACGCCAACACACCTGATGGTCAAGTCCAAGTCCAAAATAATAATCTACCTGGAAAAAGTGCGTTTCCGATTCGTGCGATTGGTGGTTGTATTTTTTATACTGCGAAAGATGGCGGTATCGGTAGACAAGAATTGTTTGCGGACTCTTTTGCGGCCAATTATTCGGTTAAGCTAGATCATACTAAACCTGTCAGTAAATATTTGTTAGGGGATAATGGCGTTGTTTATGAATTAAAAACAGGCAATGGAATGCCGGTAAGTACCAATACGGGATTTGGGGAATATGCGGATGACGGGAGCCAAGGAAGCTACACACCGGATTTAAATTTCCAAGTCTCAGAGGATCAAGCAGCTCAGGAAAAATTAAAAGAACTGATTCAGTCTTATTGATTCCGATTCCCGCGGAAGAAAACGGCTGTTAAAGAGCGATCACTAGTTGGACCTCATTAAAACGGAGAACACAGAGAACTAATAATAAAAAAAGAATTCGATACCCGTTAAGCATCAGGGATTCTTTTTTGTATTTTTATCACAAATGAGGAAAGTGCAAAAGTTGTTTTAAATAACCTCATGGTCTTTCATTATGGATTCCTTTCACCTTTAATAAAGCTGACTAACAATCAGCTAAATGATTTGCCATAATTTTATTTTAAAATATCACATTTGCTATACTTTCATTTAGATAAACGGAAGGAGTGATCCCATGAAGAAGGCATTATTTGGGATGGTATTATTATTTTCAATAACAGCATTTACCGGATGTACCAGCAATGAGTCAAAAGCGGCACATTCATCCACAGAAGCTACGAGCCAAGTTGCGCAGGTTCGTTCGACAAAAGAAAGCAGTTCAAAAAGCACATCAACACAAGCTACAAGTGTTTCAACGAGTCAAACGACTAGCAGCACTGTTTCTAGCCAAACCGAAGAATCGACGTCAGTGTCAGAAGAGGTCAGCACTGCCGGAACCTGGAATGCGACTAAATCAGGAGAATTGCAAGGATTCATCAGTACTTGGGAACAAGCGATGGGTCAATCGTATAAGGAATATGCGCCAGGTAATAATGTGAATTTCTACGGCTTGCAATTACCGGACGGCGTGATCGGTGGATCAGAAATGCCATTGTCAGTGAACAACCAACCTGTGACAGCAGAGTGGTCATTAGACGGCACATCATCAGCGGAATATTCTGTTGTAGCGGTCTATTCTGATGCGGAAAATAGCGGACGGATGAATAATCATGTCTACTTCTTTGCTTTTCATAATCAACAGCCCGTTGTTTTAGTTTCTATGCAAAATCAAGGAATGGAAGACCATGCTTTCCATCTTCAAGAAACTGGAAACCAAGAGCTGAAAAACGGCTTTGCCGCAATCGTCAACGAATAAAACGGAAACAGCACTCGCATGAATTGCGAGTGCTGTTTTTTTGTAGAAAATTGTCTATAAAATCTTCTTATTGTTCGTACAAATTAGCCATCTTCTGTATTCGTCGTTTTATTTCCTTCCGTACATAAGGCGGTGCTAAACATTCGCACTTATCCCCAAAACTGAAAAGAATATTATAGTAATAATCGTTTTCTATAAATGGAAGACGAAGAATAAAATGCTGGTCGCCATCTGGCGAAAGCGCCTCATATGTGCAATAATCTAGAATCCTGTCCAGAACGGAATAATGGATTCGTAGAGTGATTTCCGTTTGTGTAGTTGCTGAATTATCAGAAAAGTTTAATTGCGGCGGGTGATGTTCTCGTGGCGTGAAGGTATTATTTGGCAGCTGGAGGTTTGACAGACGTGTCAATTTAAACAGGCGAAAATCGTTTCTCTGATTGCAATAGCCGTGGAGATACCAATGGTTGCCTTTCAAGACTAGTTGATAAGGCTCGACATTCCGAGCCGTTTGGTTCCCATTTTGGTCGGTATAATCGAAGGAAATCACTTCATTTTTTCGCAAAGCGGTTTTGATCATTTCTAAATAGGGTTGGGTATTGAGATTGCCCTCCCAAGGACTTAGATCAATTTTTATTTGATTGGTTTTTAGCTCAATCGCTTGTGCGTGTTCGGTAGGAATAAAGCTTTTAATCTTTGCCAGCGCATGTTGTGTTTCAGCACCGTGCATCGTATCGGGAAGACTGGAAAGTCCCAACAAAAGTGTAGAAAGTTCGACGGTGGAAAAGACTTTTTTATCCAGTTTGTATTGCTCCATGATCTCAAAGCCGCCGCCGACTCCGGAGGTTGAACGAATCGGGATTCCTGCTCGATTGATGGAATCGATGTCACGGTAAATGGTGCGAGGGGATACTTCAAATAATTCTGCCAGCTCTTGAGCACCGATTCTTTTTTTATCCAACAGAATCATAATGATGCTGATTAGTCTTTCCACTTTCATCCGTCCACCGCCTTTCAAAAAAAGTTCTTTTTTAATTGTAGATTGTTGCCATATAGCTGTCAACAATGGTTAGGTATAATGAAGGTAATCAAATTGAGATGGAGTCACTGTCAGATACTACAAGTGAAAAACAAGTTCTATCAATAAGGAGGAGAATTAAATGAAAACAGCAAAATGTTTGTGCGGAAAAGTGTCAATCGAAGTGACGGAGTTTCATTCCGAGGTCGGCGCTTGCCATTGCTCAATGTGCCGCCGCTGGGGATCAGGGCCACTGTTAACGGTGGAAGCAGGTTCAGGAGAGAGTGTCACGATTAATGGAGAAGATTTTGTTTCTAGATATCGTTCTTCTGAGTGGGCAGAAAGAGGCTTTTGCTCAAATTGCGGCTCGAATCTTTTTTATCATCTAGTCGTCAATGATTCGTATAACATCCCAATCGATTTATTCGAGGATCAAGCGGAGGCAACATTAGAAGTCGAAGTTTATTATGACCAAAAACCCGCCTACTATGAATTTGCCAACGAGACTAAGAAATTAACGGAAGCGGACATTATGAAAATGGTCCAACAGCAATTTTTTGATGAGTCGAAATAAGTACGTTCAAAAAGGGTCTCAAAAAGTATTTTGACATGTCTCTTTTATTTTGATTGGCGATTTTTAAAGACAAAACCCCTTTCGACTATAAAAAGTCGAAAGGGGTTTACTAGTTAAATAGATAAAAATTAACTCATCGTCTGTTTGACGGCTTCAATCACCGCATGACGAAAACCATTTGCTTCCAAAGCAGCGATGCCTTTAATTGTTGTACCGCCGGGGGAGGTGACGCCGTCTTTAAGCTCGGCCGGGTGTTTTCCAGTTTCTAACGCTAGTTCGGCAGAGCCTTTGATCATCTGCTCCACGATTTGATAAGAGGATTTCCGATCGATGCCATAAAGGACCGCTGCATCAGAGAGAGCTTCAATAAAGACATCCACGAAGGCTGGTGCGCTGCCACCGACAGAGCCGATCACGCCTAAGGTATCTTCCTGTGTTTCAAATAATCTTCCTAATGGTGTAAGCAGCTCTGAAATGGTCTTTTTAGCGTCTGCTGAGATTTTTTCAGCATAGGCAATACCTAAGACGCCTTGATTTACTTCAACTGCAGTGTTCGGGATACTGTGAGCGAGGGGATAGTCAGCACCTAAGACAGCGCCCATTTTATCAAGTGACACACCGCCAGCGACAGAAACGATCGGGATACGGTTAGCTGTCACTTCTTCTGGTAAAGATTCTAAAACAGACAAGACACTGGCTGGGTTGGTGGCAATCAAAATCAATGATGCTTCAGCCAGTTCTGTTAAATTGTCGATCAAGGTCAATCCTAATGAATCTGAGACCTTTTTGGCAGTCTGACTACGACCACCTTTTACTAGCACATCTGCTGGGCTGAGCGTATTTGTCCGTAGATAACCGTGGATCATCGCGCTGCCCATTTGTCCAAGTCCAAAAATACCGATTTTCATTTAAAACCCTCCTAATAGTTGCTTCTTATTTATTATAAGGATGATTCGAAAATAAAGACATTTAAACAGCTTGGAAATGCAAGGGAATCACTTCTTGTTAAAAGCAACCTAAACTGTATGCTATACGTTTCAAATCTACCATAGAATCTACTATTTACTCGCGGATTTATTTGCTTTTTCCACCTTCAAGTCATCATAAATAAAGATATTTTTGATTATACGCAGAATCGGACGAATGGTTAAAAAAATCGATCCGGTAAGGTAAAAGTACATACCCACTCTGTCAGGTATCGGGATCAAGGCAGCGACGCTTCCGAGGATGTAAAAGAATCCCGTTAATAAATCGACGGCCAATGAAAGAATCGTATAGCGATTCTGAAAGTATAAGCGGAATCGTTTCCCTTGAATTTCGACATCTTCTTCGAGAGCAGCCTCTACTTCGTGTGATTTTCGTTTGATTTGTGGCATGTTTAGATCACGCCTTTCATTTTTTTTGTAATTGGTTATTGTACTATGGGAAGGAGGAAAAGCTAAGGAATCAGCCTATTGATTGGGGGAGTTATGGTTTTCTTAAGGGGATAGAAAAAGCTTTGAGAATTCGGCAAATGCGAAGGACTCAAAGCTTTTAGCTCGTTTGTTTTTTCATGTGATTTTGCAGTTGATTTGTGGTGTTAGTTTTAAGCAAATCAAAGTCTCCTTGGTAGGTAGCGATGGTTACAACAAGTTTAAGGATTTGTTCTTTTGTAAAGGTTAAAGAAAAACCATTCAACTTTAAAAAGATATCTAACGCCATAAAAGCAGTCCGTTTATTTGCGTTGTGAAAGGGATGTTTCTTAATAATCTGGATTAACAGCATCGCAGCCTTTTCTGGGACTTTTGGATAGAACTCTTCACCGAATGCGGGTAAAGTAGGTTGATTGACAATCATATCTAATGCTTTTGGATCTTTTACTCCTAGTATTTCTTTAGGAGAATAAGTTTGGATCAGATAAACGTTCATTTTTATGATATCTTCTGCTTTCAAATAGTGACAGCTCATAAGTCAACTAAATCCTTGTAAGTATCATTGTATTCTTGCAGCGACTGATTGATTAAAAAATCCAATTGTGCGTCATGAGTATTTTTTTTCGTAATAGCTTCCTTTAACTTATCTTCGTCAAGTAAGATAGCATCGCCAACTTGTAAATGGTTTTCCGCTAAGAAATCTTTCGAAACAGAGATGACAATTGAATTTCCCACCATCCGGAGCTTTCTTTCTTTGATATTCACGTCCAGGACCCCCCTTCGTACTTATATATTACAGTATACACCGGATATACGGGATATACAAAATAATTAAAAAACCAGCAAACCTTCCCACTAAATAGAGGAGTGATTCGCTGGTTTAGTTTATTCGGCGATTTCGTATTTAAACACACCGTTATTCTCGTAGTTTTCCAATTTTACATCGGATAAACGACGTTCAAAGAAGGAGCGCGTGCTACCATTTTCAGCTATTTTAGCAGGTAAGACTAAGGTTGGCTCGCTCGCTGGCACGGGTTGTGACAATTGATTTTTTAAGACATCAATGTGGCGATCGTAGACATGTGCATCATCGATACACCAATGCATCGTACCTAGTTCAAAGTCTAGTTGGTCAGCGATCAAGCGGTGTAAGACGGCGTACTGATAAACGTTGAAGGGATTTCCTAAAGCCATGTCGGCTGAGCGCTGTTTGACATGCAGATCAAGGACGCCATTATTGACTTTCCAATTGGTGGCCCAAACACAAGGTTCTAAGGTCATTTCATCCAAATCATCGACATCCCAAAGACTGGTCATGATACGGCGTGAGCCGGGATTATTTTCTAATTGATGCAAGACGTATTCGACTTGGTTTAGTTTTTCATCATGATTAGGCAGCCTGCGGCATTTCTTGGCTAATTGATAGCCATAGGCCTTGCCGATGGTGTTATTTTCATCGACCCATTCGTTCCAGACCTTACATTTATGGTCTTGCAACCAAGTTACGTCGTTGGATAATTCTTGCCAGATCCATTCTAATTCGACTAAGGGTGTTTTTTGGAATACGCGTTTTGATTTTAAGATCGGGATACCGTCCGCCGGCGTGATTTTAAAATTGACTCCTTGGATAAAGCGGGTCGGAGCAGGCGTGCCATCTGCGTATTTCGCACGAACTAAAGTCGGGTCTTGATCGGTGCCCTGCTCAATGATTTCCATCACAATATCGCGATAAATTTTGTCGAAGCCAGTATATTCAGTCACAAGAATTCTCCTCTTTTTTGCTTTTGTCTGAGTTTAACACATTTGCGGGAATTCGTGGATTAATTTTTCTTTAGAAGCTGTCTATTTTGTTATTGTTTGCCAACTTCATTTTATTTCAACGGCAATCGGATTTGAAAAATCACGCCTTTAGGTTGCCAATCTCGCACTGTTAACTTGCCTTTGTGCTGGGTGATGATTTGTTGGGCGATAGCCAGACCTAAGCCATAGCCGCCGGTTTCTTTAGAGCGCGAACGGTCTTCTCGATAGAAGCGTTCGAAGATGTGTTGCTTGTCTTCATCACTGATGGCGGGGCCGCTGTTTTTGACTTCGATCAGCCAGTCGTTGTTTGAAATCTCTGACTGAAGCACGATCTTATCGGCGGCTTCCGTATACTTCAAGGCATTATCTAATAAAATCACCAAGACTTGATGGATGCGTTTTTCGTCGATCAGGACGGGGTCCTTGGCAAAATTTTCCAATACAAATTGTTTTCCGGCCATCTCAGCGATTTCTTGGAAGGGCTGGACTAATTGTTGGATAAAAGGTTGGGGATCAAGGCTTTCTTTTTCCAAGAGTAATTGATTGGAGTCGCTGCGAGCCAGCGTCAATAAATCGTTGGTCAGCCCGCTTAATCGTCGGGTCTCATTCAAGGCTTGAGCAATCGGTTCTGATTCTTCTAAAATTGTATGATCGGGCTTAGTGAACAACTGCTGCAAACTGTTTTGGATTATGGCAAGAGGCGTCCGCAGTTCATGGGACGCATTTTCGACAAATTCTTGCTGTTTCCGCCAAGAATTCATGACTGGCTGCATGTTCATTTTTGAAAGGTAAAAACTTATCCCAATCGAGATCAGCCAAAAGATCACCATACAAATAATCAGCGTCGTTTCAAAGGTGGACATCGAGTCAACGATTTGATTCGTATTCGCTAAAAATTGAATATAGCTGATGTCAGTACCTCCGTCATAGCGAATCGTATAGGAACGAAAATACAATTTTTGATTAGGGACTGTTTCGTCTGAGATGTTTAACGTTTTAACGGCATTTAAATGTTCTTTATCCAAAGTCAGCTTATCCAGTTCGGTAAAGCGGCCGCCTAAGACCTCCTTATTCAAAATAGTCCCCTCTTTGGACCACAAGATGATTTGGGTATTAAAGCGATTATTGCCACCAGGCCCATCACCGCCAGGATTTTGATCTAAAAAGGGGTTATTTTGCTGATAACGATTGATCTCCATCTGGATTAAATGATCATTGTCCGCCATTTGCGACAAGGAAAGATCCGTCTGGCGATAAGCGGAGCTTTGTAATAGTTGTAGTGTAATGAATCCTAGCAGCAGAAAGATCACGGCAAAGGCCGCGACGTTCATACAGAAAAATTTTAAGCGCTGGTTTCTTGAAAGTTCTGTGTTCATAGCCTCAATCCTTTTGTAAAATATAGCCGACGTTTCGTAATGTTTTAAACAGCTGATCAACACCCGTCGGTTTCAAATGTTTCCGCAAATGACTCATATAAACCTCCACCACGGTGATGGTCGTGTCAGAATCAAAGCCCCAGATGCGGTCAAAGATTTGTTCTTTCGTCAGGATCACTCCTTTGTTTTGAATGAAATAGACTAAGAGATCGAATTCTTTGCCTTGGATCGGCAGTGTTTCTTCGCCAGCGGTGACTTCTTTTGTGGCTAGGTTACAGGTGATGCTTCGATAGCTTAATTGATTTTCGGAAAATAAGCCTAAAGAACGCTTCAATAGGGCTTTGACTCGCATAATCAATTCTTCCCGGTAAAAAGGTTTGGTCAAATAATCATCGGCACCCTTTTGAAAGCCGGTAACTTTGTCTTCCAAACTGTCTTTGGCCGTAAGGATCAAAACGGGCGTCTGAATATTTTTTTCCCTTAATTCCGCTAAAACATCATACCCATTTTTCCCAGGTAGCATCAGATCCAAGACGATTAAGTCGTAAATGCCGCTTTCTGCCTCGAACAAGCCTTCTTCACCATCATAGACCTGCGTGATTGTTCCCAGGTCGGTCAAAATTTCTTTAATATTATCTGAAAGCGTTGCTTCGTCTTCTACGATTAAAAGATTTATCATTATTTTTTTCCTTTCCTATTCTTATCTCCCATAAGTGTACCATGCTTTCCTAAAACAACCTTAAACCTCCTGACGTTTCGCTTAAGCTTGGGTTAAGGCACGCTACTTATGCTACAAGCAACAATTAAAGGGGGAAACAATCTATGAATTATATCAAACGCGCACTGCAAAGCCTGTGGGCCAAGAAAGGACGCAGCTTACTGATGATCGCGGTCTTTTCAGCTATTTTAATTTTTGTTCTAGCAGGACTGACGATCCGCAGTGGGGCGGAGCTTGCGACGACGAATGCCAAAAAGAGCGTCGGGGCAACCGTCACCTTATCTACTAACCGCGAGGCGATGTTTAAAAACCAACAGGACTCGGATTCAGAGAATGCTCGGCCTGATCCGGGGAGTTTTCAGCAGACGCCAGTCAATCTTAGCGACGCGGAAAAAATCGCGAAGCTGGCCAATGTGAAATCCTATTCTTTCGAGGCCAGTACGTCGGCGGATAAAAGCACTGGTATTACACCAATTTCCAGCGAAGAGAGCACAACCTTGTCTTCTGAGGATTCCACGGATCAAAAAATGGGCGGACAAGGCGGACCGGAAGGAATGAGTCAGGGCGATTTCCAAATCAAAGGAGTTTCCCAAAGCAGCTCCTATAGTGAATTTTCCGCCGGCACCGCCAGTCTTGTTGAAGGAGAAGCAATCACTGCTAAAGATGAAGGCACCAGCAATGTCCTAATAGAAGAAAACTTAGCGGAGGCCAATGATTTGAAGGTCGGTGATACCTTTAAAATCAAGAATAGCGACGATAAAGATGTGGCAGTCACTGTCAAAGGGATTTATAAAACCAGCAGCTCTAGTGACAGCATGGGGGCTCGCTTTAATTTTATGAACCCAGCCAATACGATTTTTTCTTCCTATACGTTGGTTAATACATTGACCGGCTCAGATGACAAAACGATTGATTCGGCTGTTTACAATTTAAACGATCCGAAAGAAATGGAAAGCTTTGTTAAAAAAGCCAATAAGTTGATTGATACTGATACTTTCAGCTTAGAAACCAATGATCAAATGTATCAACAGATGCTACAGCCATTAAACAATGTCTCTAGCTTCGCAAAAAATATTGTGATCTTAGTCGCGGCGGCCGGCGTGATTATTTTGACGCTGATTATCATGCTATCGATCCGCGAACGAAAATACGAGATTGGTGTCTTGCTGTCACTAGGAGAGTCACGAGTCAAAGTGATCTCACAATTTTTCGTGGAGATCTTTGTCTGCATGGTCTTCGCCTTAGGGATCGCCGCCGCCAGTGGCAATCTTGTCGGTAACGCCGTAGGAAATCAACTACTTAGCCAACAAACCAGTAGTCAACAAACCGATCAACAAGCTAACGCTGCTGGTGATCGCGGTCCGGGTCAAGGGCAGGCACTTAATGACAATGGCGGTCAACGAGGCAACGTCCAAATGGGCGGCAATCCATTTGGTCAAACAAAAGAGATCAAAGAACTGAAAATTTCATTACAGCCAACCGAAATTCTTAGTCTAGCAGGGATCGGATTAGGCATCAGCCTCTTCTCAATCGTCCTTTCCTCCGCTGGCATTCTGCGGCTGAACCCTAAGAAAATTTTGATTTCATAAACAGAAGGAGAATGAGCTATGACACTATCAACGAAAGATTTAGGTTACTGGTACGAAAATAACGGACCGCTATTTGAAAAAGTCAATCTGACCTTTGAAAAAGGCAAGATGTACGCGATCTTAGGATCTAGTGGCTCGGGGAAAACGACTTTTTTATCCTTGATCGCCGGACTAGACACCCCTAAAAGTGGGGAGATTCTCTATGAGGACAACTCCTTAAAAAAAATCGGATTGCGTGAATACCGACGCAAAGATGTTTCAATCGTTTTTCAAGCTTATAATTTATTGCCCTATTTATCGGCGGTGGACAATGTAGTGACAGCGATGGAGATCGCCCAAAGCCAGCAAGCCGATAAAAAAGCCTATGCGTTAGCTAATTTAGAAAAAGTCGGGATCACCAAGGAGCTGGCAGAGAAAAAAGTCACGCTCTTATCAGGCGGACAGCAGCAGCGAGTCGCCATCACCCGAGCCTTGTGCTGTGAACACGAGCTGATCGTCGCCGATGAACCGACTGGAAACCTTGATGAAGCCACTTCCGGTGAGATCGTCAAGCTTTTTCAAGAAATCGCTCATCAACAACAAAAATGTATCATCTTAGTCACCCATGAACAGGAAGTCGCCAAAGGCTGCGATGTGGTCTACGAGTTGAAAAATCAGACGTTTAATCAAGTCTCGTGAGTGAAACTACTGATGCAATGATGAAAAAAACTACTTAAAAGGATTACGAGTGTAAGAAAAAAGAGTCCTATGTACGGATGATTGATGGTTTAACAATCGCATGTGTTTAAAAATATAAAAACTGTTTAAACAGTTCGAAGAGGATGAGAAGTCGCTGTTAATGGCGTTTTCCATCCTTTTGTTTTTTGGCATAGTAATTGCTTCTAATAGAGTGAGGTGATTATTATGAAAAAGAGATTTTTAGTTGCAACACATGGGCGACTAGCTAGTGGGTTTCAAAATTCGCTGAATATTCTAGCAGATAAGGGTACTGAGCTCGAAATCATAGATGCGTATTTGACTGAAGATGATTTTACCCCTATTATTACAGACTTTATAAAATCTATTGGGGAAGAAGAACAAGGAGTGATCTTTACAGACTTGTTTGGAGGAAGTGTTAATCAAAAAGTTGTTTCAGAAACAATGATAAGTAAAAAAGAACAGATATTTATTGTGTCTAATAGCAATTTAGCGATTATCTTGACTTTAGTCTTATCGTCGGAAAATGATGTGTTTACTCAACAAAGCATCAACGAAGCAATTGAAGAAAGTCAAGTTTGTTTAGTCTCAACTCAATTATCAGAAGAAGAATTATTTTTCTAGAACAACAAAAAAAAGTAGTAAATAAGAAGTTCAAAAAAACTTAGGAGGAAATAAAATGATTACTCAAATTCGTGTAGATGACCGCTTAATTCATGGTCAAGTAGCTGTGGTATGGACAAAGGAATTAAATGCACCATTGTTAGTGGTTGCTAATGATGAAGCAGCCAAAAATGAAGTTATGCAGATGACATTAAAAATGGCGGTACCGAATGGTATGAAGCTTTTGATTCGTTCGGTAGATGACGCAATTAATTTATTCAATGATCCAAGAGGGGCAGATAAGCGTATTTTTGTGATTGTAAATAGCGTATCTGATGCGAATAGAATTGCTCAAAATGTTGAAAATATTGAGACAGTAAATGTAGCAAACGCGGGAAGATTTGATAAATCTGATCCAACCACAAAAACAATGATTTTTCCTAGTGTACAGTTAAATCCTGATGAACTAACAGCAGCAAAAGAGTTGTCACAACTAGAACGAGTGAATAGTTACAATCAAGTTTTGCCGTCAAATTCGCAATTAAATTTAAAAGAAGCGTTGAAATAGGAGGAAAATAAAATGTTGATGCATGCAACGATGGCAGCTCTAGCGGTCTTTATCTGTTTCGCAGGTAACTATCTGACAGGGCAAAGTATGATGGAACGTCCCTTGGTCGTAGGTCTAGTAACTGGGATTTTAATGGGAGACATGAAGATCGGAATTTTAATGGGTGCGTCATTAGAGGCAGTATTTTTAGGAAATGTAAATATTGGCGGTGTGATCGCTGCTGAGCCAGTAACCGCAACAACTCTAGCTACAACCTTTGCAATTATTTCTAATGTAGAACAAAAAGCTGCGATGACTTTAGCTGTACCTATTGGTATGCTGGCAGCCTTTGTCGTAATGTTTTTAAAAAATGTTTTCATGAATATTTTTGCTCCAGCTTTAGATAAAGCAGCCCGCGAGGATAATCAAAAAATGGTAGTTGCATTACACTACGGAACTTGGGCTATTTATTATGTGATTATCGCTTCGATCTCTTTCATTGGTATTTTAGCGGGTAGTGGTCCAGTAAACACTTTTGTTGAAAATATTCCACAAAATTTGATGAACGGCTTAAGTGCTGCTGGAGGACTGTTGCCGGCGGTTGGGTTTGCCATGTTGATGAAATTATTATGGGACAATAAGCTATCGGTTTTTTATATTTTAGGGTTTGTTCTGACAGCTTATTTGCAACTACCGGCTGTAGCAGTCGCTGTCATTGGCGTTGTAATCTGTATTGTTAGCGCACAACGAGACCTTGAAATTAGAGATGTCGGCAAAGGCGGCAATCATCATGATGGTCCAATGACCAAAGTTGAAGAAGAGGAGGACTTTTTCGCATGAAATTCCAAGAAAATATGACAAAAGAAGAAAAGAAAATGATGCGCTCAGTCTTTTGGCGTTCGTGGACAATGAATGCAAGCCGAACTGGGGCGACACAATACCATGCAGTTGGTGTTATCTATACCCTTTTGCCTGTCATCAATCGTTTTTATAAAACAAAAGAAGAACGCGCCGAGGCGATTGTTCGTCATACCACATGGTTTAATGCCACTATGCATATTAATAATTTTATCATGGGTCTTGTTGCTTCAATGGAAAAACAAAACAGTGAAGATGAACATTTTGATGCAAGTTCTATTACAGCGGTCAAAGCATCTTTAATGGGACCAATCTCTGGAATTGGGGATTCATTTTTCTGGGGAATTCTACGAGTCATCGCTGCGGGGATTGGAATTTCTTTAGCTGCATCGGGCTCACCTTTAGGTGCGATAATGTTTTTAGTGATTTATAATGTTCCAGCTTTTTTAATCCATTATTATGCTCTCTATAGCGGATATTCTGTCGGTGCTAGCTTTATTCAAAAGATGTATGAATCAGGGGGCATGAAGATTCTAACAAAAGCATCTAGCATGTTAGGTTTAATGATGATGGGTTCAATGACAGCTTCGAATGTCAAATTTAAAACAATTTTAGAGGTGAGTGTCAAAGGCAGCAAAGAAGTAATGAAGATTCAAGATTACCTTGACCAATTGTTTGTCGGCATTGTACCTTTGACCGTCACACTTTTTGCTTTTTGGTTGTTACGGAAGAAAGTCAATGTAAATATTGTAATGTTTGGGATCATGTTCTTAGGAATCATTTTAGGGTTGTTAGGGGTATGTTAGAAAAGATAGCTGTTTTTTTCGATGTCGATGATACCTTACTGGACAATTACAGTGCATTCAAATGCACTATTGAAAATTTTTTTCCAGAAGAATTTTCTGATGAAGTTTTTTTAAAACAACTATATCGTGATTTTCGTGGAAATAGTGAGAAAATCTATCAGAAATTCCAAGAGGGACAATTGAATACGAAGCAAAATTATAATCGTTGGTATTCTGTTTTAGAGGGACTAAACCAGAAAGACTATTTAGAAATCATTGCTTTAGATGAGTATTATCACTTCTGTCAAAGCAAACAAAGGTTGTCTACTGAAATGGTGATGTTGTTAAACGTTTTAAAAAAAAGCAAGATTTTTTGTGGTATTTTAACAAATGGGTTTACTCAGCAACAGCAAAAAAAACTAGATCAATTAGGAATGGATTTGTACATTGAGCCAAAATGGCAGTTTATCTCCGAGGATCTGGGAGATACCAAACCTAATGTGAGCTGTTTCAAAAAAGTTGCGAGTCAATTACCAGCAGAAATAGCCCAAATATATTATTTAGGAGACAGTTATAAAAATGATATTGCTCCTGCACACTTGGCTAGGTGGAATCCAATTTGGCTGAATCGTTTTGCTGATGAAGGTGAATTATTAGTCCCACAAGCTACTACTAATAAAGAAGTAGTAGAACTGTTGCTTTCAAAACTATTAACCATCAAATAGAATTTATTGAATCAAGTCATATTACAAAGACTATCGTAGCGAAGAGGACAATCTAATGGACTCTTACTGCGATAGTCTTTTATAGCAAATAAAAGCAAAGATAGTTATTACTAGATGAGATGACTTTTTTTAATAGATACTGTATTTTATAAAGGGAGGCTAGAGTATGCGAAAAGAGACACGGAAACAATTGTTACACATACTAGCACAAGAACAAGCTCTGACCACGCAAGAAATTGCAGATTCTATCTCATTAAGTCGTTCCGCAACTAGTTTGTACTTAAATGAGTTATTAGAAGAAAGCGAAATTGAAAAAAGTGGAACAAAACCTGTATACTGGTCAATTAATAAAATGGAACAGACCGAAGGCGGAGATGTCTTTACCCAATACATCGGTAGCAATGGGAGCGCTAAAAAGGCACTTGAAAAATGTAAAGCTGCGGTTTTGTATCCCCCATTAGGATTGCCGCTTCTTTTACACGGTGCAAGTGGTGTGGGTAAAAGCTTTTTGGCACATCTGATATTTGAATACCTTCAAGAAAAGAAATGTGCTGGTGCTCAAAAATTTTTGGTTTTTAATTGTGCGGATTACGCCAATAATCCTGAATTGCTGTCATCCATCCTGTTTGGACATACAAAAGGAGCGTTTACTGGGGCAGAAAAGGAAAAAACAGGACTGTTAGCGCAAGCAGATAATGGTGTCTTGTTTTTAGATGAAATTCATCGACTTTCCAATGAAAATCAAGAAAAACTGTTTCAATTTATGGATAGTGGGCAATTCCGACCGGTTGGTGAAGAGGCTGAGTCGATTCATTCCAATGTGCGCTTGCTTTTTGCGACTACAGAAGCACCAGAAGAGGTTTTATTACCAACATTTTATCGTCGGATTTCTGTAGTTATTGAGTTGCCAACATTTCATGAACGACCGATATTTGAGAGAATTGAGTTAGTTAAATATCTATTTCAACGTGAAGCCAAACGTATTAAAAAAAGTATTGTTATCGCTAACGATATTTTTTCTGACTTGATTACGCAAGAGCTTCCAGGGAATATAGGCAGTTTATCTAATCAAGTCAGAATGGCTTGTGCAGATGCACTAAGACTTAAACCTAATAGCCAAACACTTTTAATAGGAAGAGATACCGAGACAACGATCCAAATCGGGTATCCACCGATACCTCAGTCGTCAGTAGAGGAGCGCTTATTTTTGGTAAAAAAAGTAACCCCGATACTCGAATCAGATGACTTCATAAAACTAAAGGAACAGCTTCAAGAATTTGATAGTAAGTATTTGACTAATGCAGTAACTGTTATAAATGATAGTTTATCTACGACAATCATTTCAAGTGTTCAAGGACAGAATCACATCCTGTTTGATAATGAAAAGATGACGTTAGAAGCCATTGAGATTGTTTGCAGGCTACTTCAAATTATCAAAGGAGACATTCCTTTAAAAATATTAAGAGCGAAAAGCCATCTTCTTTCAAAACAATACCCTCGAACATTATTACTGGCCACTAATCTGACTAAAAATGTAGCAGCAGAAATTCAGTCATTTGTTACCTTTTTTCTAGGAGTTATGCTAATTGGCAAAGTAAGCGAGGATATCCGTTATCAGGCGCTTCTTGTAGCGCATGGAAATTCAACTGCTAGCAGTATTCAAGCTGTAGCGAATAAAATGTGCGGAGAATATGTTTTCGATGCAATCAACATGCCGTTATCCTCATCAGCCCGAGATATAATAACAAAATTCAGTGATTGGCTTACAGAAAGAGATACTTCTGAAGGGGTAATCATGTTGGTAGATATGGGCTCTTTGACACATTTATATAAAAGTTTGAAACCTCAGATTTTAGGAGAGCTTCTAGTAATTAATAATTTAACGACTTCTTATGCTTTAGAGGTTGGCCAACAACTTATTAATGGAAATCTTTTTTATGAAATTGCGAAAACGGCTGAGAGGGAATTTATTACAAATGTCCAATATTTTGAAGGTTTTGCAGTAGAAAAAAATGTCATTCTAGCTAGTATCTCTGGACGTGATATTGCTAAAAAAATTAAAATGATTTGCGAAAAGTATTTCAATCCCGATATTAAACTGATCGTATTAAATTACAGTGAACTAATAAAGACTTTAGAACGAGCATATACAGAAGAAGATTATTTGAAAGAAACAGCTGTAATTTTAACGACTTCATATTTAGATAATAAGACACCGGTACCAAGTATCAATTTGATCGATGTACTAGATGAAGGTGCTGAGAATCAGCTGAATAGACAATTAAAGAATTTGATTCACCCTAATAGTATTCCACTGTTAATGAATGAGTTTATCCACTTCTTCTCTAAAGAAGGTTTGTCAGAGAAGCTTGAATTTCTAAATCCAGATGTTATTATCCGGCAAGTGGAAGACGTTGTTGGAAAGTGTGAAAAAAGGTTTGGGTTACAGTTGAATGCAAAAATGAAATTTAATTTGATGATGCATCTAGCTTTAATGGTGGAACGAACAATTCTTGGCGCAGAAGATTATCCAGTTCCTGAAAATATCAATGTGTTAAAAATTAATGACAAACCTTTTTATCAGAATGCTCAAACGATTTTTTACACGTTGGAACAGTTTTATAAAATCAAAATCTCGAATTGGGAACTTTATATTGTTTACGAGATTCTGATTGGTTAGTTGAAAAGAATTAACTAAAATATTGGTTGCTGAAAAAGCTGCAAGAGGCTCATTATTCTTAAAATGAGTTTTTTGCAGCTCTTTATCATCTAATTGACAATAAATTTTTTTCGATAAGTAGAGGGAGAAATATCAAGTTTGGAATGAAAAAATTTTGAAAAATAGGACGAGGAAGAAAAGCCAGACTCAAAAGCAATTTCAGTGATGGAGAGTGAACTTTTCCGTAGCAGAGAGCATGCTTTTTGTAATTTTAGCTCTTGAATGTACTCGCTAGGGCCCACGCTTTTATAAAGTTGAAACAGTTTGTAAAGGTAAGTTCGATCGATGTTATTGGCTTTTGAAATTTGATTAACACTAAGATTTTCTGACATATTATCATCGATGAAGTTCAGAATATCCTTAAATAAGAGTTCAGCTTGTGAGGTTTTGTCTACTTTTAGATTCATTCTATCGATTGTATCGAATAGAATAAAAGAAGCGGACATCGTTTGGAAAAGACTGTCTTTTTTAAAGGATTCGTAGATATCTTGAAAAAGAACATCTATGCGATGGTCAAAGGAATGGTTAATCACACAATTGTATTGATTCAGTTCTAGTTTTGAAAAGCAACGATCTATTAAACTTCCGGAAAAGCCAATCCATCTGTATTGCCAAGGATTTTCACGATTAGGATAATAAACATTTTTACAATTTGAAGGGATGATGAAAAAATCTCCAGCTGTAATTTTTCTTTCAGAGAAAAAAGGCGTGGAGAAAAACCCTTCGCCTTCAACACAATAATGAATGACCCAATAATCGATTGGAGCGTATTCAGTTGGCTTTGTTGAGCGACATTTCTCATAACCAACCTCACAAACGTTGAATTCTTTACTTAAATTCTCATTGTTAATTAGGATGCTGACGTCATTGGGTAATGAATTATACATTTAATCACTCCTTAAAAGAAAAATGGATAAGTCAACATTAATACAAGTATCTGGAAACATTTCTTATTTTTTATATCATGAAAGCGCTATAAAATCAATGTGTAAATAAATATTGAAAGGATGTTTAAAAGATGGAGAATTCTAATTCAAGACAACGGCTAGGTTCGGTTGCGTTGATGCTGATGACATTTTCAGCAGTCTTCGCATTTCCTAGCATTGTCAACAATAGTATTCAAATTGGGTTGGCGACGATTCCCGGATACTTGTTTGGCACTATTTTTTATTTTTTACCGTTTATATTGATGATTGCGGAATTTGCTTCTGCTAACTCAGGAAAAGAATCAGGAGTTCACAGTTGGCTGCAGTCAGTATTAGGAGAGAAATGGGCATTTTTAGGTGCATGGTCTTACTTCTTTGTGAATCTATTTTTCTTCTGTTCCTTGTTGCCGAACACATTGATTTATGGTTCTTATGCATTTGGTGGAGCTAATGTTTTTCAGGGTGGCAACAGTACGATTATTATTGCTATTATTTCGATTTTTCTCTTTTGGTTAATGACATGGGTCTGTATTAAAGGAGTATCTTGGATCTCGAAAGTCACAAGTTTTGCTGGCAGTGCAAGGTTATTCATGGGGGTAGCTTTTGTAGTTTTAGCATTTATTGTTGTTTTTGGATTTGGTAAAGAACCTGCACAAGAGTTTACGATGCAGTCAATTAAGCCAACCTTCAATTGGACTTTTTTCATGACCATGGCTTGGATTTTACAAGCTGTTGGCGGTGGTGAAAGTATTGGTGTATACATTAAGGATGTCAAAGGTGGAAATAGTACTTTTGTTCGGACAATGATTGGTGCAACTATAATTGTTGGTATCATGTATGTTTTAGGCGCGGTTGCTGTTGGGTTCGTGGTTCCTTCAGATGTATTAAAAGGGAATTTTTCAAATGGGATATTCGATATCTTTAAAATCTTGGGTTCTTATTTCCATATTCCAAGTGGAGTGATGGTCCGCTTAGTTGGCTTGATTTTATTTATTGGTAGTCTGGGTTCATTAGCGTTATGGACTGCTGCACCGGTCAAGGTCTTTTTCTCAGAAATTCCAGAGGGTGTCTTTGGAAAATGGCTGGTTAAAACCAATGAAGAAGGAAATCCGACAAATGCCTTAGTAGTACAAGGAATTATCGTTACAATGTTGCTGATTATTCCTGCATTGGGAATTGGTAACATGGATAGCTTTCTTGCGACGTTAATCAATATGACTGCTTCTACCTCATTGTTACCGGTTTTATTTTTATTAATTGCCTATATCGGATTACGGTTGAAAAAGGACTCGATGCCTCGAAGCTTTAAATTTGGCAATCGTCATTTTGGTATTTTTGCGGGTATTACGTTATTAGTGATTTTTATTTTCGTATTCTTCATGTCAACGGTTCCTGATCCGCAGTTGATTATGGCTGAGATACATGGAACATTACCGGCGGGTGAAGCAAGTCCCATTGGAATGCTGATTTATAACATTGCTGGACTAGTAATATTCATGGGCTTTGCCTGGCTTTGTTGGAATCGCTATGAGAGAAAATCAAAATTAATAAATAATAAAGAAACTAAGGTAGAGGTGACTGGCAAATGAAAATTTGGGAAAATTATCAATTGGATCATATCAATCGGTTAGAACCACGTGCACACTTTTTGAGCTTTCCAACAAAAGAAAGAGCATTATTGAATGAAAACAAGTATACACATGCTTTTAAAAATTTAAATGGACTATGGAAATTTTTATTAATAGATGCTCCAGAATATAGCCCACGTAACTTTTATGCACCAGATTTTGATACAAAAGAAATGTTCGATATCAAAGTTCCAGGCAATTGGCAAGTTCAGGGATATGGCAAAATGCATTACTCCGATCTTTGGTACAATTTTCCAATTAACCCGCCTTATGTTCCAACAGAAAATCCAACAGGGATTTACAAACGACAATTCACTGTTGATGAAAACTTCAAAGGAAAAAAAGTAATCTTGCGTTTTTGTGGTGTAGATTCTGCGTTTCATGTTTGGGTCAATGGGCAAGAAGTCGGCTACAGTAAAGGTGCAAGAAATGAAGCTGAGTTTGATGTTACCAAACTGATTCATGAAGATGACGCAAATGATTTGACGGTAAGAGTTTATCAATGGTCTGATGGGACATATTTAGAGGATCAGGATATGTGGTGGCTTAGTGGAATCTTTAGAGATGTAGAGCTGCTTGGGGTTCCTTTTGCAGGGGTTAATGATATTAAAGTGGTCGCAGATTTGGATGAAGACTATACAAATGGGTTGTTGGATCTGTCTTTCAAATTCCGTGAAGAAAAGTCGCAGCGCATAGAGGTAGAATTGATCGATTCAGCTGGGAAACAAGTTAGTCAAACGTCGGTTAACCAGCAAGAACGGATTCATATGGAAATTCCTAAGGTTGAACCTTGGACGGCTGAAACACCTAATTTGTACCAAATGATGATCTCTGTTTATGAAGGGGATGAATTGATCGAGGTTATTCCACAACAGGTAGGGTTTAGAAATATCCGCTTAGCGGGCGAGGTTTTTCTAGTGAATGGTGTGGCAATCAAGTTCAAAGGCGTTAATCGTCATGATTATAATCCAAGAAATGGCCGAGTTGTCTCAAAGGAAGAAATTGAAAAAGATATTATTTTAATGAAGCAATTCAATATTAATGCCATTCGAACAAGTCATTACCCAGCCTCTTATTATTTGTACGATCTTTGTGACCATTATGGAATGTACGTCATCGATGAAACGGATTTAGAATGTCATGGATTTGAATTAACTGGGAAATATGATTGGATTAGTGATGATCCTGAGTGGGAAATGGCCTATGTTTCTAGAATGGTTCGAATGATTGAAAGAGACAAAAATCATCCATCGATTATACTTTGGTCTCTTGGAAATGAATCTGCTTTTGGAAGCAATTTTGTAAAAATGGCCGAGGTGGCGAAAAAGATGGATTCAACTCGACTAGTTCATTATGAAGGGGACTTCGAGGTAGAAGCAGCGGATATATACTCAACCATGTACACTTGGCTGGAACATCCAACAAAGAAACCATTGATGAAAACCATTATTGAGGAATCAAAAAAACCACACATCTTATGTGAATATTGTCATGCGATGGGGAATGGACCTGGTAACTTAAAAGAATATCAAGACTTATTCTACACTCATGATAAGTTGCAAGGCGGTTTTATTTGGGAATGGTTTGATCATGGAATTGAGTCATATACTGAAAAAGGAGAAAAATATTATCGTTATGGCGGCGACTTTGGCGATGATCCTTCCAATAAAGATTTCTGTATTGATGGGATGCTGATGCCAGATCGCACTCCTTCTCCAAGTCTGTACGAATATAAAAAAGTCATCGAACCCATTCAAACGACAGAAATTGACCTGGCCGAAGGAAAAATCGAGCTGTTGAGTCGTTTTGATTTCCAAAATTTACAGATTTTTGATTTGTATTATTCAATTATTGAGGATGAGACCGTGATCGAAGATGGAACAATTTCACTACCTTCGATTTCAGCACGTCAAAAAATGGAAATGACTTTGCCTTATTCGTTGAACTTTATACCCCAGCCAGGAGCAAGTTATTTCTTGAAACTTTCCTATCGACTTAATGCAGCCATGGCGTATGCACCAAAGGGGTATGAATTGGCCTCGGCTAATTTTGAACTTCCGATTATGACAGAAGGCCTTGTCGTCGAACCAAACGGTCGTTTGCAAGTCGAACAAGATGAAACAAAGCTTAATATTGTTGGAGAAAATTTTTCAGTAACTTTTGATACTGTGAGAGGAACGCTTTTGAAGATGGTTCAAGATGGCCAAACACTGATTGAACGAGGACCTAAGTTTACTTTATGGCGGGCTCCGATTAGTAATGACATGGAAATCATTGATGAAATGAAAAAGAAGCATTTTCTTCATTTGGAGCATGAGATTGTTCATTCGTTTAATTGGGAAAAGGCAGATCGATCAATTAAGATCATTGTTGAAACGATCAACTCGACTACAAATAGTGCTTGGCATTACAAGTGTACTTATAGTTATACAATTTTTGGAAGTGGCGATATTTTATTTAATATAGAAGGAATTCCTAGTGGGAAAATCGATACAGCCCCAGACATGCTTCCGCGACTAGGAGTATCGATGCATGTAAATAAAGCTTTAAATCAAGTGAAATACTTGGGCCGAGGACCAAGAGGAAACTATGCGGATTCAAAAGAAGCAGGGTATCTCGGAGTTTATAGTTCGAGTGTTAAGGATATGTTTACAAATTATGTGGTTCCTCAAGCGAATGGAAACAGGATGGATACTCGGTGGGTGGCACTAACCGATGATCGAGGACAGGGTGTGTTCGTTGCTGAATCATCTGGATTTAACTTCAGCACTTCTTATTACGAAGAAGCTGATTTAGACCAGGCAAAGCATACTTGCGACTTAGAAGAACGGGATTATGTAGTTGTAAATATCGACTACAAGCAAAATGCATTAGGAAGCTTTTCTTGTGGACAGTGGCAGTTAGAAAAATATCGAACAACTTTTGAAAAATTCGATATTTCCTTCCGCTTAACTGGTTTTAACAGAAAAGAAGCTGATATTTTATCGTTGTCCCATGAAGTCTTAAACTAATTTTTGTCCTAACTAAAGATGCTCCTTCAAATTCGTTTACTAGCAGATTTTATCATTGCTAGAACAGAATTTGAAAGGAGTATTTTTTATTGGAAAAAGGTTCATTGTAAAATCGGATATGGTGTAACAATCAAAACATCAATGAAAATGTAGCTCAACAGATGAATAAAAAAATTGATTGAATTTCTTAAATAAAAAGTACGTTACTTTAAGATTGGAACATTTACTTTTCACTAAATTTCATCTTTCAATAGCTGATACAACACCTGTGCGTTATTAGATTCTTCATTTTTCGCACCGTAGACAAGGGTCACATCTTTTTCTTTTGTTAAAACTTTTTTTAACTCATTTAAGGCTTCTTTTTGTGAGCCCGTCTGCAGTTCTTCAAGGTATTTCGCTTGAAACTCAGGGAATTTATCGTCATCATGATTGAACCATTTTCTAAGTTCAGGACTTGGGGCGATTTCTTTTAACCAAAGATCGATCTGTTCAATCTCTTTGGATTTTCCTCGCGGCCATAATCGATCGACTAGGATACGATAGCCATCTGCGTTCTCCGCAGCTAAGTAAGCTCGTTTAATTTTAAGCATATGTGGACACTTCCTTTCGCTCATTTTATCAAAATCGAGAAGAAAGAAGGAATGAAAACCATTAATTACAAAAAGAGTACAAGAAAAAACTGTCAACAAGCCTAGGCTTATTGACAGTTTAAGCAGATTAAGTCTATGAGAATGGAAGGATTGACGTGAAACGTTGCTTAATCTGCGGTGTACCCTTGAAGAGCTTCGGCTCCTTCATCGTTGTTACTGATGCGAACCACATTATCCATTGCTGAAACAAAGATTTTCCCATCACCGGGCTGACCAGTGTGTAAAATATGTTTCATGGTATTGATGACTTGGTGAACGGGACTGCTGCTAATCACCACATCGACTTTGACTTTTGGCAGAAGCTTCGTAGGAATCACTGAACCGCGATAATATTCGGTGCTGCCTTTTTGAATACCATGGCCTAAAACTTGAGTGACAGTTAGGCCTTCAATTCCAATTTTTTCTAAGCCTTTTTTTAATTCATCCAGTTTGTTTTCATTGATCACGACGGAAACCATTGAGATCGGTAATGTCTCTAACTCACCTTGCTGCACCCTTTTCCAGTTCGTTTGTATATCGGAGCTGTTGCGGTCCGTTTCAGTGACAGCTTCCACTTGTACGTTGGAAATATCGGTTGCTAAGACAGGTTCTTTGCCAAACATTCCGGTAGCAGGAGCAGAGTTGGCTGAGAGTGGCAATTCATTGGCGTTCGTCATATCCGGTGTCACCACGAACCCGCTATAAGCGCTTTGTAAGCCATGTTCTTCAAGATCTAGGCCTTCTAATTCGATTTTTTCAGAGACTCGTAAGCCGACCGTATGTTTTAAAGCAAAGAATAAAAGACTTGCACTTGCTCCGACCCATGCGGCAGTGACTAAAACACCAAGGATTTGAGTGAAAAAGAAACTAGTACCGCCGCCATAGAAAAGCCCGCCATCTAGCGCTAGTAGGCCAGTCATAATCGTTCCTAACGCACCGCAGACGCCGTGAACACCGACCGCACCAACAGGGTCATCTACGCGGATTTTCTTATCAATAAATTCAACCGCAAAGATCATGGCAGCACCGGAAGCTAAGCCGATGATCCAAGCACCGCCAGCGCTGACCATATCACAACCGGCAGTAATTCCGACTAAGCCGGCAAGGGTGCCGTTCAAGGTCAATGAAACATCCGGTTTTTTATAGCGAAACCAAGAAATAATCAGTGTGGTCAATGTCCCAGTAGCTGCGGCAATATTGGTGTTGACTAAAACATTTGAGGCGATCAAGATCGTATCGTCGCCAGTCATTGAAGTGGTGGAACCGCCGTTGAAACCAAACCACGAGAACCATAGGATGAAGACACCCAGTGCCGCCAAGGTCAAATTATGGCCAGGGATGGCGTTGGATTTTTTGTCTTTGGTGTATTTTCCGATTCGTGGACCAACGATTGCTGCGCCGGCAAAGGCCGCGATCCCGCCCACCATGTGCACGGCTGTTGAACCAGCGAAGTCATGGAAGCCCATTTCTGCTAAGAAGCCGCCGCCCCAGATCCAGTGACCAGAGATCGGATAGATCAGGCCGCTGATTACGGCGCTAAAGATACAGTAAGCGATGAAATTTGTTCGTTCCGCCATCGCCCCTGAGACGATCGTCGCCGCAGTCGCGCAGAAGACGGTCTGAAATAATAAGAAGGTGGGAGTAGGAAGGTCGAATGTCAGTGAGTTTCCAGCGAAAAAGTTGATTCCACCGAAAATGGCACTGCTACCACCAAACATGATTCCAAAACCAATCACCCAATAAAGCAGAGTGCCGAAACAAAAATCAATCAGATTTTTCATGATAATGTTACCGGCATTTTTAGCCCGGGTGAAGCCGGACTCGACTAACGTAAAACCTGCCTGCATAAAGAATACTAGAAATGCGCCTAACAATGTCCAAATCACATCAACTGACGAATACATAGAATCAATCCTTTCGTTTATGTTAACTTTTCTAACACACTACACAGAAATTCAGGGCTAGTCAATAACGTTCGTCATTTTTTCTGCAACAAAAGACAAAAAAATTAATTTTAACGACATTAAATGTGATGTTTTGTAACATACACAGAAACTTAAAGGTTTCTACCTTCAAGAAATGGCGCCGTAAATTTTTGTTTTGTAGCATTCTCTCGCGTAAAAGTTTGAGCAGTTGTATATGAGAGATTCTTCCTGATTCAAACGTGTCGAAGTACAGGAACTAGAAAAACTCAGCCTAAATGACTAGTTGAAAAATCCGACCTTTGCCCTATGACGAATATTCAGAGTTTCGGCATAATGAAGACATAAGATAACTACACGTTACGAGTAGTAAAAGCTGAAATTGAAGGAGATAATTAAAATGACGAAAAAAATGATGAAATCACAAAATAATCGAGTGTTAACAGGTACATTAGCCGGTATCGCTGAATATTTCAGAATCGACGCTACTACCGTACGTATCATCTATGTTTTCACTAGTATCTTTTTAGTTGGTGCACCAATTTTACTTTATATTTTATTGGCGATATTAGTTCCTTCCGCTGAAAGACAGACGCGTGTTTACCAACAAACACGAGCCGATCAACCAAAACAGGCAGAACCCGTTGCAGATGGCACATGGAGTGACTTCTAATCAAGGGGAAAATAAAAAAATAAAAACGGATCGTCTTAGTGCGATCCGTTTTTTTGTTAGTAGCAATGTTAAAAGAATACTCATCTGTCGGAGGAGCTATTGATGTAGTCGATTCAATTATTACTCTAAAAGTTATAATCAAAATTTCTAAATACATTAATAAAAAAAGAGTAAAATGAATATGTAAAGTAAGCGTTTTTTTAAGGTGTTAAGTCGTTTCGTATGAAAGAGGTAAAGCACTTTTCTAAAGGATTAGGAGGTGGCAGATGGATTTTCGACAGATTTTGGGTACCAGTAGTTTACGTAGGTTGAACATTGTTGAAGTGTTGTATTATAACCGGGATGGCTTACCAAATGAAAAGCTACTAAGTGAATTAGGCTGTTCTTTGCCGATTTTGTTGAATGATATGAATGTTATAAATGAGCTGCAAGATAATTTTTTTATTGAGAAGGAGAAGGGCCTCTATCGATTGACACTTAGAAATAATGTGAGTATCGGAAAGCTCTATTCTGAAGTGCTGGCCAATTCCCCAGAATTCCAAATTGTGGAGCAGTTATTGTATGAACGTTGTGACAACATCGCTGAGCTTTCAAAATTGCTGTATCTAAGTTCGTCCAATACACAACGTTACTTAAAAAAGATCGAGAAAGTTTTGAGGGTTGCGGGGATTCGCTTATATTATCGCCCACTTCGCTTAGAAGGTAAAGAAAGCGTGATCCGGCATTTTTACTATCGTTATTTTCTTGAAAAACAGTATTCATTGAATGTAGCGCTGCCTGATTTGAAGGAATATCAGTTAAAATCAGTCGAACAATTCGTTATAGCCTTTACCGAAATCAATGGTTTGTATAAAAAATATATTTTTCAAAAACGAGTGGCTTATAATGTTTTTATTAGTTTGTGGCGTATAAAAAATGGCCATCATTACCCGGCGAAGGAGCTGCGTAGGCGAGGGTTATCGTTACCTAAGACCGAGGATATTACCAAATTCCGAGACACCGTGTCAGAAGTTTTTCGTCTTGACTTAACCGACGACTTGCTACGTGACTGTCTGTGGCTTTCCTTCTCAGATTCAGTTGTTTTTAGTCAAGCACATCGAGAGGCGGCAATAGAAGACAATCCGCGTTACAGCTATTTATTTGAAGCTCATTTAGAATTGACGGATCGTTTCGTTAAGCTTTTAGGCAAGCCGATTGATGAAACTTACCGTAGAGAGCTGACGACCGTATTAGTGAATGATAGTTATCTTTATGATGAGAATCGCGATTTTTTGACGATTCTGCGAAAAAGTCGCACGATCTTTTTAAAGATGGTCAGAATTATGCATAAGTATGCAGTTGATAAGGCAACTGAGACGGTTACCGAATTTGTTCAAAAGCATCAATTTTATAAAACGGAGGACTTTATTACAAATTATGTCTATCTTTTATTGACTGAGGAAGTTGATAGCTTAGAAGAACTGGCTAACCAAGAGGAAACGGTCCATTTATTACTTATTTCTGATCTTTCGCCAACGGAAGAAAAATTTATTACTAAAATTATCAGTCAGATTGTTTATGGTAATTTTGAAATTCATCATTACGAAGGCTCGCTTAAGGATAATGGCGATCTATTCAAAAAAATCTTGACCTATGATGGCTTGATTACTACCGGCTCCAGCGAAGGGGTGCCAGCATCATTTCCTTTGATTTCAATGGACCCTTATGTGACGCCGCAATCAATTGTGGCAATCCAAAATTTAGTCAATGAGCTGTCCGAAGCCAAAAGTAAACGTTCCAAGCAATGAAAAAAGTTCCTCACATTGATATTGAATGTGGGGAACTTTTTGTTTACTTAGACATGGTTATAAATATTTCGCCAATCCGACCGCAATCCCATCTTCATCACAGGAAAGTGTCACATCATCAGCCACCGCTTTTAGTTCCTCAACGGCATTGCCCATCGCGACACCGATCCCGGCGTATTCGATAATGGTACGGTCATTTTGACCATCGCCAAAAGCAATCATATTGTACGAATGAATTCCTAAATCAGGAAAAACGGTGTTTAAAGCCTTGGCTTTATCAATCCCTTTATCTGTAAATTCAAAATAGAAGGGGGCTGAAAAAGCGGCAGTCACAACCTCATCAAAAGGAGCGTGGATCGCATCGACATTTTCCTGCAAGTATTCTGGTTGGGCCGCGATCAAAATTTTATTGATTGGAAAAGTGGCGAAGGCCGCGAGATCATCGATTTCGCATAGCTTGAAATTGCCACCGCGAGACTCATATCGAATGATATTGAAATCTCCTTCTGGCAACTCTAAGTTATTGTTGTAAACGTCATTTACATACATATAGTCTTCTTTGTCAATCATCGGCATCACATCGAACTTTTTCAAGTGTTCCAAGATTGCTTGTCCGGTTTCAACACTCATGGCTTGATTGAACAAGACTTCCTTGGTCTTGCAATCGGTCACACGAGAACCGTTATAGGAAACGAGATAGCCTTCATATTTCGTCATTTCTAGTTGCTCAGCCAGTTCAAACATTCCTGTCGTAGGGCGACCGGAAGCTAAAATCACTTTGATCCCTTTTTCTTGAGCGTTGATCAAGGCCTGCTTCGTTTTTGGAGAGATCATTTTTTTTGAAGTTAATAATGTACCGTCGATGTCCAGTACGATCGCTTTGATATCCATGTCATCACGTCCTAATTTGAGTATAAATTAAGTCTACTATTGGCTAGAGGTGATGTAAATGGTTTCATTTGTAAATCCCGTTGGAAAATCAAAGGGTTCTTAATAAGAAAAGCCAGCCTTTCAGTCTGGAAAAATCATTTCCCAATAAGGATCGTGAAGCTTCACTTCATGGACTTTTTGCCAGCCTTCTTTTTCGTAAAAGGCTAATGCCTCATGGTTGCGAGACAAACATTTTAACCGGATCGGTCGCTGGGTAACTTTTTTGGCTTGCTGCATCAGCAAATGACCGATGCCCAGACCTTGAAACTCATGGTGAATGAACAAGCAATGGATAAAGTTTTCTGGTAGGTAAATGGAAATAAAGCCCACGATCTGCTGTTGTTCGATCGCCACGAAAATCTGCTCGTCTTGGGTATCACGGTCGAAATCCTCTTCGTGCATCAGCAGCGGATCATCCCAGTAAAACGTCCGGCGACGGCTCTCTAAATAAAGTTTCCGCAGACTTTTTCTATCTTGGGGGATCATTTCACGAATCTGCATATAGTTGGTCCTTCTTTCAAAAAAATTAACGTAAATAAGGCATCAGGTTCTGCAAGACGATCTGATAACCTGCGGGCAGTAAGTGAGCCCCGTCAAAGCTGAGCTCTTTTCGTAAATTTCCATCACTGTCAGCTAACTGTTCGTTGACGTCGATGTAGCTGTAACCAAAGGTTTCTGCCAGTTGTCCCAGCTGATCACTCATTGCCTGTAAATTTTGGTTTGTCCGTTTGTCAGAATAGCGGCCTGTTTCTCCTGAGCGTGGGTCAATAAATTCATCGACGGCGTTGATCGGGTAAAATTTCATGACGTAAACCTGTGTTTCCGGTAACTGCTCCTTGATCTTGGTTAGGAGCTGACGATAATTTGTCAGTGTTTCAGTCTCGGAGAGTCCAAAGCCAATGTCGTTGGTGCCAATGTTGATAAAAATTTTCCTCGGTTTTAAGTCAAAAATCAAGGTGTCTAAGTGGTCTAAGACATCTTTTGTTGTGGTGGCTCGGACGCCGCGATTGTAAATCGTTAGCGGCAGTCCCAAATTTTCTTCTACTTGAAATTTTTCAATCGGAAAAATTTCCATCAAGCTAGAACCGACAAAGACGATTTGATTTTTCTTAGCGGTTTTATTTGCGGCTGTATAATGACTACGCAAATCATCTTGGAATTCTTTTAACTTAGGATTTAGTTTAGTGAGTTTGACGGTTTCGTCTTTCATAGAAATGCCAGCTTTCATTTTTATAGTTAGATATCTAATTGTTTATGAGTTTAGTCTCTTGCTGCGAGACTGTCAATTATTCTGGCTGCCAAAAAGACAGGATTTTTATAAAAATAGTCCTTTCGACCCATGACGAAGGGCTAAAGTTCTTGCATAATAGGCTTATAGAAAAACGACAAGGAGAGAACCGTATGAATGAACGGGAACAAATCTTAGCGTCAATCAAAAAAGGGATCTTGTCCTCTGAAGAAGGTCTAGATTTATTAGAACATCTTGAAAAAAATCACGCTGCAGCGGAGCAATCAGCAGAAGCAGCGATAGAAGATACACCGTTACCAGCTGAAAAACCAGCGACAACTTTTGAAAAAACAGAGGAAAGTAAACCAACTACGGAAGCAGAACCAGAGTTCCTTCAAGAGGAAACCGAAAACGTAGATATCGAAGTCGGATCTAAGTCAGACTCGTCAACGGTTAGTGCGCCAAAAGTAGCTGGAAAATCCGAACCGGAAATCAAACCTACGCCGCAACCAACCGATAGCGTAACCAGCTTACTCAATGAATGGGAACACATAGGTACAACTGGATCTACTACCTCAAAGGACTCAGTAACGGAAAAAATCGATGAGTTCGATCAAGCTTTGCAAGCGAAAAGCAAGCAGCTGCGAGAAAATCAGGAAGAATACCGTGAACTGAATCTGGAAGCAGAGCTAGGCATTATTTCAGCGGAAAATCAGCCACGTTATCAGCAATTAAAAGAAGAAATCGATCAGCTAGAGTCAGAGATCCAACAATTAAAGCAAGCACGTGAAACTCCGGAGACGGAGTATTATACGGCTTCAGAAGAAGCACCAAACTTTTTCGGAATCCCGGATGATTTTGATCAGCAGCGCTATTCGCCACTGGATCGACCAACGGAAGAGCCGCAAAATTTTGCGGGACGATTAGAACGATTAATGAATAAAACCGTTCAAGCCGTTTCTGAAACAGTCAATGGGAGTGGGGCTTTTAAGGACATAGGCAAGCAAATGCCGCAGCGTAGAAACGTACATTTCAGCCATCAATTCTTATTTGAATCGATCGATGCGACCTTGCTGGATATCAAGCTCGCCAAGGGAAAAGTCATTCTCAAAGCATGGACCGATGAAACGGTTAGTGACGTGAAAGTCGATGCTGAGGTTACGCTATTAGCTGCCGTTGAGGACGCGGACCCGCTGGAGGCTTTCTTGGAACGTAGTCAAATCGAGATTGACGATTATCAAATTCGGTTTCATGTACCGAATAAACGGGTGGAAGCGACCTTGACCTTCTATTTGCCAAGACGCCACTATCAACAGGCAAAACTTCAGCTCTTGACTAGTGATCTGCGGGTTGAGGAGTTAGCAGCCAAAGAAGTATTGATTAAGTCTACCGCGGGTACAATTAGAATTGAAGATCTCGATGCGTCGAGCTTAGAGATTCAAGGAACCAATAATCAGATCGAACTACAAGCTGGCGACATCTTAGAGTCAACAATCGAGACAGTCAATGGTACGATTATTTCCAAAGCGGCGATCATTAGTGGCGACTATGCTACGATCAATGGCGACATTAAAATTACCGCTGGAAATGAAAACTTGAAAAAAATCAAAGCCAGCGCTGTCGATGGGGATGTGAAAGTTGCGTTGCCTAAAGGGTTAGGCTTAAAAGGAACTGGAAAAACGGATCAAGGAACGATCAATTACCGCTTCGCGAATTGCGAGACGGTTCGAGAAAGAAACGAAGGAAATCAAAAAACGCTACATTTCCAACGATCAGCGGATGAAACTGCGCGAATCACCGTTTCTTCTAAGGCTGGAAATATTTTTTTAAAGGATTCTGATAGTTAAAGGAGCTGCAATGATGAGTAAAAAAATGACTAAATCACAAAATAATAAAATGTTGACCGGTACATTAGCCGGCGTTGCTGAATATTTTGGCATCGATCCAACAATTGCTCGAGTGATCTTTGTATTTGCAACGATCGTGCTTAATGGCGGACCGATCTTGTTATATATTTTATTTATGCTGTTGATGCCAAAAGAAGCTGGACAACAGCTTGATAGACAAAGGGCTCAACGCCCTAAACGGGAGACAAAAGCGCAACGCAAACGCGCTGAAGACGATTGGAACGACTTCTAAGAGCTTCACCCAAAAATTGAATCGATTGAAAAAGTGAATAGCCAAATCGGCTGTTCACTTTTTTTGGTTTTTACCTAGCGGTGCTGTGATACAATAAGAAGGCATTAGAGACAAGTAGCAGCAGGCAAAAAATGAAAGTAGGGAAAGTATGGAGAAGAAGGTATTTTTCTTTGATATTGATGGAACCTTAACAGATCGGAAGACCGGACAAGTCGTTCCAAGTGCCAAACGGGCGTTGGAGTTGCTAGAAAAAAACGGTCATTTCGTTTCCATCGCGACAGGGAGGGCTCATTATAAATGCCGCGGGTTTCTTGAGTCGCTTGGCTTAGAAAATATGGTTTGCTCCGGCGGAATGGGACTGGTTCTCCATCATCAGCTGGTAAAAAATACGCCATTGGATCGAAGGGAAGCGTTAGCGGTGATCCATCACGCTGAGCAGTTGGGAATTGGTGTATTAATTGCTTTGGATGATTCGGAAAAAGTCTATGCCGCCAATGATCTTTTTCGCGAGCAGGTTGGCCCCCGGCAAGAACCGACAGAATATGTGATTGACCCAGACTTCAAGGTAGATGAAGCCCCAGAGATTTTTAAATTTTATTTGGCGTTGTCAAAAGAACAAGACCAGTTGATCCCGGATCCGGTAAAATTTGCTAAGCTGCGTTTTGTGCCAGAATACATCATGTGCCAGCACGATAATAAAAAACAAGGGATTCTCGATGTGTTGGATTATTTAAGTTTGCCGCAAAAAGAGGTAGTCGTTTTTGGCGACGATTTGAATGACTTGGTCATGTTCGATCCTAGTTGGACGAGTATCGCGATGGGCAATGGTGCCGAGGAGCTGAAAGCGCGGGCGGATTACGTAACGGATCGTAATGTCGATGATGGTATTTATAATGCATGTGTGAAATTTGGCTGGATTTAAGGCCAGTTATACTATTGGAAAATCCTTCAATTTGGAAACGGGTTGAAGTTTTTTTTCGTTATCAAGTCTAGAAAAACTTTGTGATTCCAACAAGTAATGCTACGATAGAAGTAACCAATTAAAGGAGACCGCCGATGATCTCATTTATTTTATTATTCAGGAGCCTCTGGCATATTCTAAAAATTTTATTCAAACAAGAAGAACAAAAGGCCGTGCTATTGGCGGTCTTATTTATTCTAGTGATTGGCACACTCTTTTATCATAATGTTGAGGGGATGGCCTATCTTGACGCGCTGTATTTTGCGGTGATGACCCTTGCGACGGTGGGGTATGGCGATTTTATTCCCCACACGGCACTGGGGAAATTATTTACCATCGTCTATGTGCTGATTGGCGTGGGAATTCTTACCGCCTTGATTGCAAATTTCAATCGAGCATTGATAGAGTATCATAAAGAAAAACGCGGAGCTGCCGCTACGAAGGTAGAAACCAAAAAATAAGATCAAATGAACGGCCCAAAGAAACTAGTTGGAGTTCTTTGGGCCGTCGCTTGTTTTTAGCGGATCATTGGCTCAATGACTTGCTGGATCAGCTCGATCCGGTCTTTGGTTCCTTCCATAAATAGCGAGGCAATCGCAATTACCAGCTGCTTTTCGCGATTACAATAAATCACATTACCGCCGTCACCAAGCGCGGCGAAAATCTGCTTTTCTTGGTCAATAATCCACCACAAATAGCCGTAAGAAAGGTTCATTTCCAGCCATTTACTGTGAGGACTGGTACTTTCAGCTAACCACTCAGGAGAAACAATCTGGCTATGATCCCATTGCCCATCGTTTAAATATAATTGACCGATCGTTGCCATATCCCTAGAAGAGAGAGTCAATCCCCAACCGCCGGCATTCACGCCCTTAGCATCACAAACCCAACCGTTATAATCGATCGATTGATTGAAAGCCATCTGTTCTTCCGCTGAAGAAAAGGTGATATTTTTTTCGATGGTGATCCCAAGCGGAGTAAAAAGATTTTCTTGAGCAAATGCCAGTACAGATTGTCCCGTCGCTTTGATTAGGACCGCTGATAAAATATCCGGCCCGATTAAAGGCGTGTAATGAAACGCTCCAATCCTCCCTTGCCCGCCTAATAAATCCAGCGAAAAAGCCGCCCAGTCACTACTCATAAAATACTGGCTGTAGATGCTTGGATCCGTCGTATCATAGTTGTAGGGCGCTGTCATGGTGATTAAATCGCGCAGTGTAATCTGCTGAATGGTCTGCTCCTTTGCTGCGACTGAGTATTCAGGAAAGAACGTTAGTACCTTTTGCTCCAAACTGTTCAAATATCCTTGATCGAAGGCGATTCCAACTAAAAGGGAAAGAATGCTCTTGGAGACCGAATAGACATGTAGCTTGCTGGTGACGTCACAGCCATTAAAAAAGGTTTCACATACCGTTTTGCCGTTTTGTAAAATGGTGATTCCGCCGATATTTGGGTGCTCTGATTCGATTAGTTCCACCAATCGTTTTTGATTATTTTCTTCCATTAATAAAAACTCCTTCCTGTCTCAAACCTAGCGTAAGGCTTCCAGTAAGAGGAAGGTCAAGGAAAATTGTTTTCGGACTTGTAATAATGATTAAGGAGAGTAAACAAGCCAAAAAAGGAGGCACTTATGAAGTATACAATTAGAGAATTAGAATCAGCAGAATATCCATTACTGGAAATTTTTTTATACGAAGTGCTGTTTCAGAGAAAAGGACAGACACAGTTGCCACGAAGCATCATCAATGAACCTGAGCTGCAAGTTTATCTCAAAAACTTTGGTGAAGGACCAGATGATTTTAGCCTTTGTGCCGAGGTCGATCAGAAAGTCATTGGCATTGTTTGGGTACGCAATATCGCTGGCTACGGAAGTGTAGACGCAGCTACGCCTGAATGTGCGATTTCTTTGTTAAAAGAGTATCGCGGATATGGAATCGGAACCGAATTGCTACAGAAAATGCTGCAATTATTGATTGAAGGAAAAGGATATAAACAAGTGTCACTGGCTGTTTAAAAAGATAATTATGCTCTAAACATGTATCAAAAAGTCGGTTTCCAAATTATTGACGAGAATGATGAAAAGTATCTTATGATCTATTTGTTAAAATAGTTCGTTTCACTAGTAATTTATGGAGAAAAACAAACGACTGATATTCGGCAAGCTCGTCGAATATCAGTCGTTTTAAAATGGTTTGTGAAATTATCATGGAATACTTCTATCATAGCCTAAATGGCGCCGCTTGATCATTCAATTTTAAGGACGATACTAAAGAAAAAGAAATTTTTGACGGGATCATCCGATAATCGCCTGTAGCATTACTAGCAGCAAGCTGATATAAATAGCCAATCCCACCAGATTACGAGGATTCAATGAGATACCATACCCATAATATTTTGGAATAAATAATTTCTTTTCATGGGTAGGAACGAGCAGAAAGCCGACAATTACTGTTAGTAAGATAACAGCAAAGCCAATAATCGCAATATAATTTAGCTGTAGCTCTACTAGCAGTGTGTTTTTCAAAAGTAGTAAGAAAAGAACAAAAAGCGCAAGAATAATAAGCGCTAATCGATTGTATTTTTTTGCCTTCAACCTAGTAACCGCCCTTTTTTAATTTAGTATACACCTGAAAGAAAGCTTTGAGGGAAAAAATAAAACAGGGCCCGCAAGTTGCGAGCCCTGTTTTTTCAAAGCAGATAGAAGGGAGTTACTCCGCTCTATTTGCAAAGGCTGGGATGAATTTCAAGCAATAAAGCGCACACAACCCAACAACAATATATATAATCTTAGCCAAAATAGCTGTACTTCCACCTGCAATTGCTGCAACTAAATCATATTCAAAAAGACCGACTAATAACCAATTGATTCCACCGATAATTAATAACACTAAAGCAATTATATCTAGGTATTTCATGTGGTTTATCCTCCTTTCTGATTCCGTTAACAGTACCACACTTAGAGGGGGCTACCTATCTATCTGCTCATAGCGAGGTGGAATTATTTCAAAATGTGGACGACAGGAATCGAACCTGCACCTCATGTGTAAATGAAACAAACCGTCGTTTTAAGTCCCACTCGTGAGTTTAAACACCAAGTTCATCCACAAATGCAGTGTACAAGGCAAAGCTTAGAGAAAGCTTAACGCACAAAATTTTTCTATCAGAAACGTCTATCTGATTAATTTTTGCGGTATAATTTTCGCAAATAGAAACTATGAAAAAGGAGGTGCTTGATTGACAGACGATGAAAAGAAACTCAGCAGACGAGCAGATTTTTTACCTCAAGCTAATGAAGTCCGCATGCCACCAGCTTTAGCCTCTCGCATCGAGCTGTTCCCAGAGAACAAGCGCCGCCCAGTCAATAAGACGGTCTTTAAAAATGATTATTTTCAACTGACCTATAATACACGAGACAACTCCTTGAGTATCTCAACAAAGGGGGATTTGGTATATTCGGCGATTCCTTATGATACTGCGCGAAATTATATTCAGCGAGCGGGAATTCAATACTTGTTACGGCCAGAGGGAGTTCGCCAATATATCGAATTGCACCAATCAACGATCGAAAAATATTTGGTCAAAAGTATTTTTCAAGTCTCAGGTCAAAAGGTAAGCGAAAACTCTTTTGAAGTGAAACAGGCCTACAATGCGATCCTACAAAATCCTTTACTAGAGATCCAAGTAACCGGGCGTTTAATGCAGCACGATGAAACGGGCCCGCTGTCAGCCAATTTAGCCGGAAAGTTTTTATTTAGCGAGAATCTTAAAACCGGTATCTCCGGCTATCTTTCGGAGTATTTGAATTTTGTTGTACAGGCGACCAATGCGCTACCCTTGATGATCGATGGAGGAAATGTGCAATTGTTGGATTCGACTGAACCTGATCCTTTATTATTAGAAAATAATTTGTCGATTCATTCGAATATTGAGCCAGCTCTAGCTTTATTGCCGCAGGAAGTGCAGCAAGGTATCGAAAATGCATTGCAGCTAACGAATCAGCCGCTGATCAACACTCGGCCATTATTGCGCTCGGAATATGGCAAAGAGCTCGCCCATTTACGCGAGAATTATATTGCCCATAGCGTTCATCCAGATGAATTGGCGCAATCCTTTGAAAACGTCCATTCCGCCGAAAATCGGAACTTGATCAATGTACTTTCGGATATTCATGCGACAGAGGGGCTGTTGCCTTTCGTCAATCGAAACTTTAATATTTTAGCGGGAGATGTTTCAGATTCTAAAGTAAAGGATCAAGAGATTGTCGGAATCTATGTTATGGGAATGCACGAATTACTGGATGTGTTGCCAGAAAGCGCGGATACCACGACGAATGAGTGGAAAAAATGGCGCTCATTTTTCCGCTATGAATGGTTTAAAGCTTTAACGACTGATCCAGCTGAAGCCTCATATCTATTGCCGATTGGCGATGATTCTTTTTATGGAGTAGTGAAAGAAGAGTTGACGCAACGTTTTGCGAAAATGCACGTATTGAACAATGAAAGTCTGATCCATGATGGCGTTCGTTATATTGGGCTGACGATCCCCGTAGCTTTAGTCCAAAAAAGAGCAGCCGTTCAACGTTTTATTTTGAAAACATTGAACGAGTTGCTGGGAGAGGATCGAGAAATGCCAACAGTGATCGTCTCTCACGCGCCACTGTTTAATGAGCTAAGCCTACTATCGCCAACGAGCGAAGCGTATAATAAGGAAAATATTTGTCAAGAACCGGGAATCGAAGCACTTTTTGCGGAATACAATATTCTCGGTGTGATTCATGGACATCATCATATCCCAGCTTCTTCCAGCCGCTTCGCAAAAGTTGCGTTTGGCGGAAAAAAACTTTTTGTGGTTTGTTCAATCTATTCAAAGGTTAATACCGGGTTTGAGTTGCTGAGTCTTTTAAACAGCGAAAAGTAAAGGAATCTAACGAATTCGTTAGATCCTTTTTTTGTAAAATAATAGTTGACTTATCAACGAGCTGCTCTTAAAATAATAGTTGACAAGTCAATTAATAGTTGGAGGTAACTATGGATAAAGTCCCTGGAAGATTGATCTCGATTTTGTATCGCAAGAATCAGATCTATTTAAATACTGCGTTGAAACCTTATCACATTACATCCGCGGAGCAGCCGGTTTTGATGTTCCTCTATGAAAATCCGGGAGTGACTCAAGAAGAGATTGCTCATTATTTGCAAGTGGACAAGGCCTTGATGACTCGGACGATTCAAGCTTTGGTGCAAAAAGGGTTTGTAAGAAAAGAAAAGGATCAAGTAGACAAGCGCTGTAACCGCGTCTTTTTGACAGACGAAGGGGTGGCCATCAGAGAAGGCATCAAAAATAGTTTGCTTGAATGGAATAAGATTCTGTTGGGGGACTTTGATGAAGAAAAACAACAAGCCATTTTTTCCATCTTAGAAGAGTTGGTAGACAAAGTGGATGAGTTTGAAAAAAACAAGGAGAAACACTCAACAATCGATCGTTAAAAGTTTTAACTGAGAAGTTAGTAAAAAAGTCTGAACACAAGTGAGGAGAATAAGATGGAAGAAACAAATCCTTTAGGAACTGAGAAGGTTTCAAATTTATTAATCAAGTTTTCGATTCCAGCAATTATCGGCATGATGGTCAACGCATTGTACAATGTGGTGGACCGCATTTATATCGGCAATGCGCCTGATTTAGGCGCAAACGGACTAGCGGGTATCACTATCGGTTTTCCGATCATGATCATTCTGCTTTCCATCGGATTATTATTTGGTGTCGGAGGTGCGACACTTTTTTCCATGAAACTGGGAGAGAAGAAGCCGCAAGAGGCAGAATTGGCTTTAGGAAATGCCTTTTCTTTGCTGCTTTTCAGCGGAGTGCTGTTTATGATTTTAGGGCAGCTTTTTTTAGGACCGGTTTTACAGTTGTTTGGTGCCAGTGAAACGGTGTTGCCTTTTGCGACAGAATATATGCGCATCATTTTCTTTGGGGCTGTTTTTCAAATCGTTAGTCTAGGTTTGAATAATTTTTTACGGGCAGACGGTCAACCAAAATTGGCGATGATCACGATGTTTATGGGTGCCGGCGTCAATATTATTCTTGATCCGATCTTCATTTATGTCTTTAAAATGGGCATGTCAGGGGCGGCGGCCGCGACGATTTTGTCTCAATTTATTTCGATGGCTTGGATTCTTGCTTATTTTTTTAGCCGGCGCAGTCATCATCAGATTCAGCTGAAAAATATGCGGATCCGGCTCCATATTGCAACACGGATCACGGCTCTAGGCTTACCTAATTTCTTATTGCAGTTAGGAAATAGCTTACTGAATGTGGTGTTGAATATGAATTTATTGGCTTATGGCGGAGATATCGCCGTCTCTGGAATGGGGATCGTCAATAGTGTGCAAACAATTCTCTTGATGCCTATCACCGGCTTGGTCCAAGGGGCGCAGCCAATCGTTAGTTTCAACTTTGGCGCCAAAAAATATCAGCGAGTCAAAGAAGCACAGAAGTTAGCGATCTTAACCGCCACGACGATTGTCGCTGTTGGCTGGATCATCACCAGAGTGGCGCCAGAGCTGTTGGTCAGTCTGTTCAACAGTGAACCAGAGTTGGTGGCTTTTGGTAGTAAAGCCTTACGGTCGTGGTTTTTATTTTTACCAGTGATTGGTTTTCAAATCGTCGCTTCGAACTTTTTCCAAGCCACTGGACGGACTCGTTCTGCGATCTTCTTGACCTTGACACGGCAAATCATTTTATTGATCCCGGCTATTTTGATTTTTTCGCGACAATGGGGCATGGACGGTTTGCTACATGCGGCACCGTTTGCTGATGGGGTTTCGGTAGTATTGACTGGCATTTGGTATTACATGGGGATCAAACAGTTGACGAAAGAAGAGACACTAGCGACGGTTGATTATGAAGGGTAAATTAACTCATAGAAATAGTTAGCGAATCAAGCGGTATTGCTTGATTCGCTTTTTTCATAAAATAGATTGACAAATAGATCAGAGCATTGTATGCTATTTGTGAAATCGATACCACAAGGCGGTGAAGAATTGGCAACAATCAAAGACGTGGCGAAAAAAGCCGGACTGTCTGTCTCGACAGTCTCAAGATATTTGAATCACCATCCCTATATTTCTGAAGATAAACGGAAACGGATTCAAGCCGCAATGGGTGAATTGGATTACACCCCAAGTTCCGTAGCCACCCAGCTGCGTTCGAAAAAGGGGACGATGATTGGGATCTTAGTCTCTCGCATCGCGAATCCATTTTTTTCTCATTTGGTGGATTCCATCGAAAAAAATGCCCGGCATCATGGCTATAATGTTTTAGTCATGCAGACCTATGATGATAAACAGGCGGAGACTAATATGTTGGAAATGTTGAAACAGCAAGTGATTTCTGGACTAATCATGTGTTCGATCGAAGGCGATGCCAAAGTTATTGAAGCCTATCAAGAGTATGGTCCGATCGTATTATGCAACGAACAGATCCCTGATGCAAAGCTACCGCAAGTATTTACCAATCAAGAGGCGGCAAGCTATCAGGCGACGGAATATTTGATCAATCAAGGCTATAAAAAAATCGCCTACTGTACAGGTGGAACATTGACTCGCGGCGGTCATGGGAATTCTCGGACCGAAGGATTTGAACGAGCTTTAAATCGCCATAACTTAGCAATGAAGATCGATTGGATTTTCAAACAGATTCATTCAATTGAAGATGGCCGGCAAGTTGCCGAGAAGATGCTGTCGCTGCCGGCAGAGCTTCGACCTGACGCAGTGTTCACTAGTAGTGATGAAGTAGCCAGCGGTATTTTAGAAACCTATCTTTCAAAGGGGAAGCGAGTTCCAGAGGATTTAGCGATTTTAGGTTTTGATAATCAGCCCTTTACTGGGATTTTAGCGGTACCGTTGACGACGATCGCTCAGCCAATCGAAGCATTAGGCAGAGAATCGACCAACCTGCTGATTGCGAAAATGGAAGGGAATAGCTATCAGTTAGATCAGACAGAATTAGTTTTAGAATTGATTATTCGAAAATCTGCATAAGCGGATTTTCTTTAAAACAAATATGGTATCGATACCACAAAAGGAGATTTAAATTATGGAGATGCTTTTAAAAGAAAAGAACTTGGTTGATGAAGACAAAAAGTTTTGGAAAGAAGAGGTAGTTTATCAAATTTATCCGAAAAGTTTCTATGACAGTAATAATGACGGTATCGGCGATATCAAAGGGATCACGGAAAAGCTGGATTATTTAGCTGAACTAGGGGTCACGATGCTATGGATCTGTCCGATTTTCACCTCGCCAATGGTTGATAATGGGTACGATATAGCTGATTATAAAGGTATCCAAAAAGAATTTGGCACAATGGCAGACTTGAATGAGCTGATTGAAGCAGCCAAAGCGCGAGGAATCAAATTGATCCTTGATCTGGTAGTCAACCATTCCTCGGATGAACATGCTTGGTTTCAAGCGGCGTTAGCCGATGCTAAGAGTCCTTATCGTGATTATTATATTTTTAAATCAGGCAAAGAAGGGAATCCACCCAATAATTGGCGTTCGATCTTTGGCGGCAGTGTCTGGGAACCAGTGCCGAATGAGGAGAATTTGTATTACTTCCATACGTTTGACAAACGGCAGCCGGATCTGAATTGGGAAAATCCGGCATTGCGACGGGATATTTATGAAATGATCAATTGGTGGCTGTCAAAGGGAATTGCCGGTTTTCGGATCGATTCCATCACTTTTATTAAAAAAGATCAGGACTACAGTGATGTTGCCGTGGATGGTAGTGATGGGCTTGGTAGTGTCAAAGAAAAGACCCGCAATCGCCCAGGGATTGAAAACTTCTTAGCTGAATTGAATCGGGAAACATTCCAAAAATATGAATGTGTCAGTGTCGGGGAGGCGCCAGGCGTTCCTTATGAACAATACGATCAATACATTGGGTCGGACGGCTATTTCAATATGATTTTTGATTTTCATTATGCGGACGTGGATGTAGAGAACGGAAGCGAGTGGTTCCGCCGAACGAATTGGCAGCCACAAGATTTAAAAGAATTATTGTTCAAGAGTCAAACAGCGATTCAAAACAGTGGCTGGGGGGCGAATTTTTTAGAAAATCACGATCAGCCTCGGTCCTTATCGAAATATATCACTGATGAACGCTATCAAAATGAGATAGGCGCAAAAGCACTAGGAGCCTTATTTTTCTTCTTAAGAGGAACGCCGTTTATTTATCAAGGCCAAGAAATCGGCATGAAAAACTTCCAACGAACAACAATTGAAGATTTCAATGATGTTTCCAGTATCGATAACTATCAGCGTTCTTTATTGGAAGGCTTTTCTGAGAAAGAAGCATTGAATTTTGTTAATCAGCGTTCGAGAGACAATAATCGTACCCCTTTCCAATGGGATGCCTCGGACAAGGCTGGCTTTAGTGAAGCGACTCCCTGGTTAAAACTGACAGGAGATCAAAAACAAGTCAATGCGGCTGATCAAATCAATCAAGCAGATTCTATTTTGACTTTCTACAAAAAAATGATCCAATTGCGGAATCATTCAATCTATCGCGACACATTGATTTACGGCGATTTCGTACCATTGGAAACCGCGGATGCAGTGATTGGTTATGAGCGAGTAGGAGAAAAGACGCTTCAGATTTTTGTGAATTTAAGCAATCAAAAGCACAAGGTCCAAGCTTCAGGGGAAATCTTGTTAAATAATTATCCTACGGTAGAACTGACGGATGGAACGCAGGTATTACAACCGTACCAAGCAGTTGTAATCAGAAAGGGTGAAAAGCATGACTAAAACAAACTATTCGGAGATCGCAGAAAAAATCGTGGCAGTGGTAGGGGAAGACAATATTGTCTCCGCTACTCACTGCGCCACCCGTTTACGGCTGCAAGTCAAAGACCGAAAAGCGATCGATGATACTCAAGTGGAACAAGTGGAAGAAGTCAAAGGCGTCTTTTACAATGCGGGGCAATATCAAATTATTTTAGGTACCGGCATTGTGAATAAGGTCTATGCGGCCCTACAGTCGCTCTATTCTTTTAATGAAGTTTCCAAAGATCAAATGGCCAAAGACGATTCTTCGCCATTGCAGCGAGCAGTCCGGAATATCGCGGATATCTTTGTTCCGATCATTCCCATTTTAGGTGCTACGGGACTTTTCTTAGGATTAAAAGGTGTCTTGTTCAATGAAACCGTTTTGCACACGATGGGCTTAACGCCAAATAGTATTCCAGCATGGTTGAGTGCCTCTGTGACTGTTTTAACGGATACGGCTTTTGGGTTTCTAACGGCTTTTATTTGCTGGTCAGCTTTTAAAAAAATGGGGGGATTGCCAATCATTGGTTTCCTAATCGGTCTGATGCTGGTCTCGCCGGCCTTGCCGAATGCCTACGCGGTAGCAGGAGGAACGGCTGAACCAATTATGGCTTTCGGGGTGATTCCTTTAGTCGGCTATCAAGGCTCGATCTTAACGGCGCTGATTACCGGTATGATCGGTGCCACGTTAGAGAAAAAATTACGTAAAGTAATGCCGAATGCGATGGATCTGATCTTCACGCCTTTTGTTGTGATCTTAGTTTCTGTCTTTGTAGCATTGTTTGTTTTAGGCCCTATCGTCCATGCGTTTGAAAGCCAAGCGGTCAAAGTAATTGAAATGTTCCTGCATTTACCATTCGGCATCGGGGGTTTGATTATTGGATTCCTCTATCCTATCGCGGTAATGACCGGGATGCATCATATGTTTATCATGATTGAAACGTCTTTGATTGCCACGACGGGCTTCAATCCATTGATCACGGTGTGTGCGATGTATGGTTTTGCCAATGCGGCAGTTTGTTTAGCGATTGCTTTGCGAACGAAGAGTGCTTCAATTAAAACGGCTGGGATCTCTGCGACTGTCACCCAAATGCTAGGGGTCAGTGAACCGGCGTTATTCGGTGTGGTGATGCGGACAGGAATGAAAGCGATCTTAGTCATGTTAGGAAGCTCTGCAGTCGGCAGCATGGTTCTGTCATTATTAGGCATTCAAGCAAATAGCTACGGATTGGCCGTGTTGTTATCACCATTAATGTACATTTATCAGCCTTATCAAGTCATTACGTACGTTTTAGTTGGAGTCGCTACCTTTGTCTTAGCCTTCATTTTGACGAATCTATTTGTTATCAAAAAAAATGATACCAAAGTCGAAACCGTTCTTCCAACGGAAGGACATACAAAAAATGTAAAAGTATATTCACCAATTGAAGGGGAGATCATTCCGATTTCAGAGGTCAACGATCCGGTTTTTGCCAGTAAAATGGTGGGGGAAGGCTTTGCGGTATTACCAAGCACCGAAACAATCAAAGCACCGGTCTCAGGTATGGTAAAAATGATCGCGCCAACGAAGCACGCGATTGGAATCGTGGCTGACAATGGGATGGAATTATTGCTTCACCTTGGAATAGACACCGTGGAATTAAATGGTGCGCCTTTTGATCTGAAAATCAAAGTCGGCGAAAAAGTTCAACAAGGACAAGCAATCGGTACGGTCAATTTAAAAATGATTGCAGAAAACGGCAAAGATGCGACGGTTATGGTGATCATCACCGATTCAAAAGAAGCAATCGCTGGGCTGGAATACAATCAAGATTACGTTTTACCAATTCTTGGATCGTAGGTGGAGAAGATGGAGTGGACACAAGAACAACGCTACCGTTCCTATCAGGACTGGCCAGCGGACTATCTTGAACATTTAAAAAATACTATCCAGGCTTCTAATTGGCGGTTGAATTATCACATTCAGCCAGTGACTGGTCTGGTGAATGATCCTAATGGTTTTAGCTTTTTCAACGGTGAATGGCATTTGTTTTATCAAGCGTTCCCCTTTGGAGCGGTGCATGGTCTGAAATCTTGGTATCATGTTAGCTCGTCGGATTTGATTCATTGGGAAGAAAAGGGATTGGCGCTAGCACCAGATTCAGTTTATGATGCTCAGGGTGTTTATTCCGGCAGTGGACTACCGGTGGGAGAAAAATTATTTCTCGCTTATACCGGAAATGTACGGGATCAGGCTTGGGAACGTCATAGTTATCAATTAGGAGCTTGGATGGACACTGATGGTGTAATCGAAAAAATCGAAGAACCTTTGATCAAGCAAATGCCTGAGGGAATCACTGCCCATTTTCGTGATCCACAAATTATCCGCTATAAAGAAACTTATCTAATGATCATTGGAGCACAAACGACTGGGGAAAAAGGAACAATCCTTGTTTACGAAAGTTATGATTTGAAGAAATGGAGGAATCTAGGAACACTCGCTATTTCGCAAGATCTTGGTTTTATGGTTGAATGTCCGAATCTATTATTTATCGAGGACAAGATACTGCTTTTACTTTGTCCTCAAGGGTTGAACCAGAAGACGTTGCCTTATCAAAATGTCTATCCTAACACCTATATTTTGGCGGATGCTTACAAGAAAGAAACGAACAGCCTGGAAAATCCCGCACCGCAGCAATTACTAGATGAAGGATTTGATCTTTACGCCACCCAAGCCTTCACGGCGCCAGACGGACGCTGCTTGAGCATTGGTTGGATCGGCTTGCCGGAAATGAGTTATCCAACCTTTGAAGATGGCTGGGCCCATTGTTTAAGCTTAGTCAAGGAACTAAAAATAATCGACGGACAGTTGCTACAATACCCAGTCGCTGAGACAAAAGAATTGAGAAGAAGTTATGAGCAGTTGATAGTCGAGTCCAATGAAGCCGTGACCAAAGAAACTACAAATTGCTACGAGTTAGAAATGGTTATCCCGAAAAATACGCAAGGAGTTGTTCAGCTATTTGCGGATGAAAAAGGTGAACAATCTCTGTCATTAACATATGATACAACAGTTGGTAAAGTCCGACTTGACCGCCGTAAAACAGACGAGCCACTAAATCCTGCCTTTGGTGAAACACGCGAGACGGTCTTGGAAGAAAATAGCCCTCTTCATTTGAGATTATTTGTGGATCATTCCACCTGCGAACTATTTTTCAATCACGGCTTAAAAACGATGACAGCAGCTTATTATCCAACGCCCCAGCAACTGAATTTATTTGTGAGGGGAAATCGAAAGTTTCAGTTGGATTATTATTTATTAGAAAAATAATAAAGTGAAGGTTCTTGACGTGCGCATGGACGAGAGCCTTCTTTTTTTTGGATGAAAAGATCTGAGCAAAACAAGTTGACTTTTAGCAAAATAAGTTTATATTAAATATAGTTAGCCGGCTAATTATATTCGAAGGAGAAAATCATGGAAAGATTTACGTTCAAAGATCGACCCAACAATCAGCGGATGCAGGTGACTGTTGATCAATATGCGAAATCTTCAAATTCAGAACAGGCACTATTGTTTTTGGATCTGCAGTGGACCTATCGCGAGATGCAGAAGGCTTACGATCAAGTCTTAGCGCAGTACGGTCTGTCTGAATCAAAGTTTATTATTTTGATGTTTTTGAATTCAGCGGAAGAAAATAGTCTGCTGCCATCTGAATTGGCAGAAAAACTCGGGGCTTCACGAGCAACAATCACCAAGCTATTAAACAGTATGGAAAAAGAGCAGTGGGTCAAAAAAATCCCGTCACTAATAGATAAACGGGCGGTTCAAATCCAAATGACTGATCAAGGCAAAGAAGTTCTGAAAGCTTTTTTACCGGATAACTTTGAATTTGTTAATACACTGACGGAGGAATTGTCCGAAGAAGAGATCGACCAGTTTTTCTACCTATTAAATAAAATTAAACAAGGCACTACCAAATTAACGAAAGAAATGGAGTAATAAAAAATGAACGAAAAGAAAATTGAGCTATTAAAAACCTACTTGAGCCTATATATCAACCACTTTGTTGTTTTACAAAATATGGATAAGGAAGATTCCCCTTACGTCGTATTAGATGTCCGCAACGCTCCAGCACAAGTAAAAAAAGACCAAATCAAAGGTGCAATCGCGATGCCGGCCAAAGATTTAGCAGATCATTTAGCTGAATTGGATAAAAATAAGACCTATGTTGTCTACGACTGGACTGGTGGTACAACGTTAGGCAAAGAAGCTCTGTTGATTCTGTTATCAGCCGGCTTTGAAGCTTACGAACTGGCTGGTGCGATGGAAGGCTGGAAAGGCATGAACTTGCCGATCGAAGAATTATAAAAAAAGAGTGGTTAACGAAGAAGGAATCGTTAACCACTCTTTTTTTAGCCAATAACTATTTTTCATAACCGACAGCGACAGAATTAAAACCAGTGGAATTCACAAAGGCATTGATAACAACACCATTTTGAGGCAGATAGCCATCTTTTTCGGTGTTTTTGTTGAATTCTTTCACAGTAAAGACAACGATATGCTTGAATGTCATAGGGACCTCCTTGCTCTTTATTTATTACTTAAACAGTACATAAGTTGAAGGGGAAAGGCAATGGTGATAGCGATTAATTTTATTTGAATTAGGGTGATGGTCAATCTATTTGGTAAATATTCTAGAAAATCTTCCGAACTGAAAAGGCTTCATCATATTTGATGATGAAGTTGAATCTGGCTTTTCAAACGCTAGTCTTAATGCTATTCTAAATGAAGAATAATAAACGATGGAAAGGTGGTAGATATGAAAAAAACTCGTGTGTTATATCTGGAAGTCGCTGAAAAAATAAAAGAGGATATCTTTTCCGGTAAATACCCGGTAGGAACGATGTTACCATCAGAGACTGAACTCGAAAAACTTTTCAAGGTAAGTAAGATCACAGTTAGAAAGGCCATCGAACTGTTAGCGGGTGATGAATATGTGGAGAAAAAGAGCGGAAAAGGGACGACCGTTCTCAGTGAGCGCCCGTACAATAAACTATCAAAAGCAATTAGCTTCACTCAGATACTTGAAAATTCACAGCGAAATGTCGAAAAGATTATTCTAGATGTGAAAAAGATCAAGTTAAAAAAAGAAGATCCAGTGTTTGAATACTTTGGTGAGGAAGCGATTTGTTTTCAGCGAATGTACTTGCTAGATGGAAAACCTTATATTTATTTCAATCATTATTTGCCCGTTGGTTTGGACAAAGTTACTAAAGCGGATCTTGAGCAAGATTCACTCTATCGGATTCTTTACCAAAATGGGTTAGACATTGATCGATTTATAGATGATTTTATAGCAATTGCATTAAACGATGAGGAGCAGGACCTTTTAAAAACAAAAGAAACGCTAGCTTTGAAAAGAATTCGAAAATCCTATGATTATGATCAAAAAGTGATTGAATACTCAGAAGCATTATACAATACATCGGATCATGCCTATCAAATTGAATATGAGACCTAACAAAAAGCTGTGGTGAATTTACCGCAGCTTTTTATTTATAGAGAAAATAGCCACGAAGTCAAGGATTCTAACGTATTTAATCAAATTTGACAAAAAAATAAAAAAAACGGAATCAAAAAAGCGTTTACAGTCGCAGCGTTGTATGATAGTATTCATTTGTAAACATTATAATGTTATAAACGGAGGTTAAAAAATGGACAGACTTGTAAATTCACTTGAACAAAAATTGATGCCTTTCGCGAATAAAATCGGAACACAGCGACATATGATGGCAATCAGAAAGGGAATCGTAGCAACAATGCCGCTGACGATTGTCGGCTCCTTTTTTACTATTTTCTTAAATTTCCCGATTCCGTCGATTGCTGCAATAATTGAACCTTATTTGCCAATTTTAGATATTCCATTTCGTTATACGGTCGGTATCCTAGCGCTGTACGCAACCTTTGGTATTGCCTCTCAATTAGCGAATAGCTATAAAGTAGATTCTTTAACGGCTGGTATTTTATCGGTGATGTCTTTCTTAGTTACCGCGGCACCTCCATTAAGAGTCTTTGATAATGTCGATGGCGTGATTGATGCTGGACGTTATATTAATATTGCTAATTTAGGCGCAGCATCATTGTTTGGTGCGATTGTGACAGCAATTATTTCTGTTGAGATTTATCGAATCTTTATTGAAAAGAACATTACGATCAAAATGCCTGAGGGGGTTCCACCAGAAGTGACCAATTCATTTATGGCATTGATTCCCGGTGGTGCTATCCTGTTGTTCTTCTGGGTAGTTCGTCATATGATCGGCTTTGATATCAACGGTTTTTTAAGTAATTTATTGATGCCGTTTAAAGATGTTTTGGCTGGTAATAGTCTGTTTGGTGGATTGTTGACTGTATTCCTGATTTGTTTCTTCTGGGTACTGGGAATTCATGGCCCTGCGATTATGGGGCCGGTGATCCGTCCATTCTGGGAATTGTCGATTGCTGAAAATATGGAAGCTTTCGCTGATGGCGCAAGCGCTCATGCGATGCCAAATATTTTTACAGAGCAATTTTTACAATGGTTTATCTGGATTGGTGGTGCTGGAACGACATTAGCTTTAGTTGTTTTCTTTATGTTTTCAAAATCAAAATATCTAAAGAGCCTAGGCCGCTTGTCCTTCTTACCTGGATTATTCAATATTAATGAACCAATGATTTTCGGCGCACCAATCGTAATGAACCCGTTGCTAGGGATTCCTTTTATCGTTGCTCCGTTAGTTACTACAACACTTTCGTACTTTTTGACGGTATCAGGAATAATCCCAATGATGGTAGCGCGTTATGGATTTACCATTCCAGCGCCGATTGCGGCTTGGATGAGTACGGATTGGAGTATCGGTGCGGCTATCTTAGTTATCATTAACTTTTTGATATCTATGGCAATTTATTATCCCTTCTTCAAGGTTTTTGAAAAACAACAATTGGCTCGTGAAGCAGCTGAAGTCGAAGCTGAAGAGAAAGCGAAAAAGGCCAAGGCTGAACAGTTACAAGGTGCAACTTCGAATTAAAAAGGAATCAAAATTTACGTAGAAGGGATTTAGAGGATAGTCAACTGACTATCCTCTTCGGTGATAGTATGAATCTGATTTATGTAATCATTCTATTTTTTGCAAGTCATATCTATTTAGAAAAAGGGAAATTGCCTGAAACGCTTCAAAACATAAAACTTAGATATATTTTATTAGGTTCATTAGGAGCTATTTTTCTAGCAATCGTATTGGGTATTCTTTTACATATCGCTTCTTTCTTGGTGATGACGATTACAGTCTGTTCAGCTTCTTTGATTGCTTATAAATACCGCTCAAAATTTGACGAAATGGAACGAGGGAAAAGCGTATGAAACGTGTATTAGGAATTTCAGTTTATCCAGATCACAGTGAGCTTGATCAAGATAAGGCCTATATTGAATTGGCTCATAAGTATGGATTTGGCAGAATTTTTATGAGTATGTTGGAGGTCACAGATGGCAAGGAAGTTGTTAAAAAGAAATATAAAGAGTTAATTTTCTTTGCGAAAGAACTTGGTTATGAAACAATTTTAGATGTGGCTCCTAATATTTTTGAAGAGTTAGAAATCTCTTATGATGACATGCGTTTCTTCCACGAATTGGGGGCTGATGGTATTCGCTTAGATTTGGGATTTGACGGGAATAAGGAAGCGATGCTGACTTATAATCCCTTTGGTGTGGCGATTGAATTGAATATGAGTAATGATGTAGCCTATCTAGATAATATCCTAACTTATGAAGCCAATACGCCTTTTTTGTATGGCTGTCATAATTTTTATCCGCAGGAAGGCACGGCATTGCCGTATGATTTCTTTGTAAAATGCAGTGAGCGCTTCAAAAACTATGGAATCAGAACGGCCGCCTTTATTACTTCGCAAGCAGGAAATATTGGTCCTTGGGACATTAACGATGGCTTACCAACGCTGGAAATGCATCGTCATCTGCCGGTAGAGACAGCGACGAAGCATCTATTTGCAACCAAATTGATTGATGATGTGATCATCGGTAATGCCTATGCGTCTGAGGCAGAATTAAAAGCGATGGGAGAAGTGGATCGTTATCAAACAGCGTTTACTGTGGAGTTTGTTCCCGACTTCAATGAAGTAGAAAAACAGATTGTTTTGACTGAGCAACATTATCGTCGCGGAGATATTACTGATCAAATGGTCCGTTCGACATTTGTTCGGAAAAAATATGGGCTAGAGACCAATCCGCCTCATGATAACTCCATCGAATTTCAACCGGGGGATATCGTGATCGGCAATGACACCTTCGGAAAATATAAAAACGAGCTGCAGGTTGTTTTGCAGCCGCATAAGGATTCGAGAAAGAATAAAGTAGGGCAGATCATTGAAGAGGAAAAAATTCTGTTACCTTTTATTCACCCATGGTCAAAATTCAAATTTACAGAAAAGTAGGAACGAAAATGTTGGATTTAATTGTACGAAATGCCAAATTGATTGACGGACAGAAATTTGAATTAGGAATTTCTGATGGGAAAATAGTTGAAGTTGCTGATAAAATTATGGATCAATGTCAAGGGGAACTTATTTTAACAGAGGATCAATATGTTTCTCCTGGCTGGATTGATGACCACGTACACTGCTATGAAAAAATGACTCTTTATTACGATTATCCTGATGAAGTCGGGGTAAAACGCGGGGTCACAACGGTGGTTGACGCTGGAACGACGGGAGCCGAAAATATTGGCGATTTTTGCCGATTGACTAAAAAAACCAAAACAAATGTCTTTGCACTATTAAATATTTCCAAATGGGGAATCGTTAAACAAGATGAGTTGGCAGATTTAACGAAGGTACAGCGTGAAGCTGTCCAAAAAGCACTTGAAGAATATCCCGATTTTATCGTTGGTTTAAAAGCCCGAATGAGTAAAACAGTGGTCGGTTCCAGCGGAATTGAACCATTAAAATTAGCCAAAGAATTTCAAAGTGAGTATAGCGAACTGCCCTTAATGGTACATGTCGGTTCTGCGCCGCCAGAATTATCAGAGATTTTAGCATTGATGGACAAGGGAGACGTACTGACGCATTGCTTCAATGGAAAAGAGAATGGCATCTTTGATCGTAATACTAAACGGATAAAATCGTTTGTTTGGGATGCGTATAGTAAGGGGATTATTTTTGATATTGGTCATGGAACGGATAGCTTCAATTTCTCGGTGGCCCAGCAAGCATTGAATGAAGGGATGAAAAGTCATTCTATCAGTTCAGATATTTATGTACGTAATCGTCAAAATGGCCCGGTTTATGACCTAGCAACTACGATGGAAAAACTGTTTGTAGTAGGGTATTCTTGGGATGAGATACTCAAGCAGGTGACAGAAGTACCGGCAAGAAGCTTCCATTTAAAAAATAAAGGGAAATTAGCTGTAGGTTATGATGCGGACATCACGGTCTTTACTTTTGACAACTCGAACAGAGAATTAGTTGATTCTAATGGAAATATCCGTTCAGCAAAGGAAGTCATTATGCCTGTGAAAACGATTATTGGGGGTCAAATCTATGACAATTAATTTTGAAAAGTTAGGGTTGAAAGAAGTAATCAACGCATCTGGTCGTATGACTATCTTAGGTGTATCAAAAGTCTCGGAAGCAGTCTTACAAGCGCAGCGTTTCGGTGGTGAGCACTTTTTTGAAATGGCTGATTTGAGCGAAAAAACAGGCGCTTATATCGCTCAGCTTTTGAAGGTTGAGGACGCACAGATCGTTTCTTCTGCATCAGCTGGAATTGCTCAAAGTATTGCAGCAGTCATTGGGCAAGGAAATCGTTACCACGCCTATCATCCTTATACTGAAAGAATAACAAAGCGTGAAATTGTTTTACCAAAAGGACATAATGTAGACTATGGAACACCTGTGGAAGTAATGGTAGAGCAAGGTGGCGGTCGAGTGAAAGAAGCCGGTTACGCCAATATGTGCTCAGCGGATCATTTAGAGATGATGATTACTGATGAGACTGCAGCGATTTTATATATTAAGAGTCACCACACTGTACAAAAAAGTATGCTGTCAGTTGAGGAAGCCGCGGTGGTAGCGAAGAGAAATCACGTACCTCTGATCGTTGATGCAGCTGCAGAGGAAGACTTATTCTTCTATAGTAAAGCCGGGGCAGACCTAGTCATCTATTCAGGTGCAAAAGCGATTGAAGGCCCTAGCGCTGGTTTAGTGATCGGTAAGAAAACAGAAATCGAATGGGTTCGCTTGCAAGGTAAAGGGATTGGCAGAGCCATGAAGATCGGCAAAGATAATATTCTTGGCTTCACTCAAGCGATTGAGGATTATTTGAAAAATGGCAGCGAATCAGGTACAGCCATGAAGTTGCGGTTAGAGCCCTTTATTGAAGCAGTCAATCAAATCAATGGCTTGACCGCTTCGATCGTCCAAGACGGTGCGGGCAGAGACATTTATCGTGGAAGTGTGAAAGTTTCTGGCAATCAAACAGCAAAAGAGGTGATCACCAAACTGAAGACGGAGTCTCCGGCTGTGTATACGAGAGAGTACCAAGCCAATAATGGCATTATCGAATTTGATGTTCGGTCGGTCAATGAGCAAGAAATGCGTATGATCGAAAAACGATTACAAGAAATTATGAAATAAAAGGAGTAAGAGAATGTCATTATTACCTAACTACTTAGAAGATCGAATTTGTTTAAATGTTTTAGCCAACTCCGTCGAAAACGCTAAAGCTTGTTATGAAGCAGCGGAAGGCCACGTTGTTTTAGGAGTATTATCAAAAAATTATGCCAGCGATGAAGCGGCAATCACTGATATGAAAAGCTATCAAGCCGCTACCAATAATGCGTTGTCCGTTGGCTTAGGTGCGGGAGATCCAAACCAAAGTCAGATGGTCTCGCGCATCTCAGGAGAGTTGCAACCACAGCACGTAAACCAAGTATTCACTGGAGTAGGCACCTCAAGAGCACTGTTAGGTCAAACGGAGACAGTTATCAACGGCTTAGTATCTCCGACAGGTAAAGCCGGCTATGTAAATATCGCAACGGGCCCTTTAAGTTCACAGGGAGCTGCGGGAATCGTTCCAATCGAGACGGCGATTAAATTATTACAAGACATGGGTGGAAGTTCAATCAAATATTTTCCTATGAAGGGTTTAGCCCATAAAGAAGAATTTAAAGTAGTAGCAGAAGCTTGTGCAAACTATGATTTCTATTTAGAACCAACCGGCGGAATCGATTTAGAAAACTTTGAAGAAATTCTCCAAATTGCCGTGGATGCTGGTGTTAAAAAGATTATCCCGCATGTTTATAGCTCAATCATTGATTCAGAGACAGGGGATACACGTCCCGAAGATGTCGAAGCATTGCTAACAATGTGTATGCGTGTTTTGAGCTAACTGTTATATTTTAGAAATAAAAATGTTTTACGAAGGAGAACTGCTATGAGATTTGCGGCTTTCGGCGAAGTTATGCTGCGATTAACCCCGCCTGAATCTTTCTTATTAGATCAAACAAACGAATTGCGGATGGACTATACGGGGACTGGAGTCAACATCATGGCTAACTTGGCCCAATTCAATTATGAAACTTTTTTAGTGACGGTGCTTCCAGATAATCGCTTAGGTCAAGTAGCCAAATCAGCGCTTATGAAATATGGGATCCGACCAAATTTACTACACTTTGCCCACCAGCATATTGGCAGCTATTTCGCAGAAAATGGCTTTGGACAACGCCCCACTCAAGTCACTTATCAAAATCGTCATCATAGTTCATTTGGAGTAAGTGACTCGACAGCTTACGATTTTGAGGCAGTCGTTGAGGGTAGTGACCTGATTCATATTTGTGGAATCTCTTTAAGTCTCACAAATGACACACGAAATGCCGCTCATGAACTGGCAAAAAAAGCTGCTCAAGCGGGGAAAAAAGTCTGTTTTGATTTTAACTTTCGTCCTAGTTTGAATACTGAGCCGAATAAATTTGACTTCATGAAAAAGCAATATGAAATGATCTTACCTTATTGTGATATCGTTTTTGGCAGTACGAGGGATTTGACTGAATTGTTACAGATGGAGAAGGTCGCGAGTGAGGAGGCATTGATCCGAGAGTTTATGGAAAATTATCAAGTAGAATGCTTCGCTGGGACAAAAAGAACAAGCGAAAAGAATCAAAAACAACTGCAGGGCTTTCTTTATAATCGTACGGAACAGGTGGTTAGTCAGAGACATGAACTAACTATCTTGGATCGGATTGGTGCTGGCGATGCTTATGCTGCTGGTATTTTAGCTGGCTATGCTGAAAGTTGGCCAATAGTTGAGACGGTAGAGTTCGCAACAATGAATGCTGTTTTAGCCCATACGATTCACGGAGATGTTCCTTTGACGACCAAAGAACAGGTTCTCACGGTATTAAAAAATCCAGGAATCGATTTGCTTCGCTAATTAGAAGAAATATGATGATAAAAAGCTGAACCCATTTACGTATGGTTCAGCTTTTTGCTGTTATATTCAGGAGGATCTAGGACTAAAACTGTACTTTTTTATTGAACATGACACTGAATCTGATGGGCTTCCAAGATCTCCTTAAAATAATCCAACTCTTCAGAATGAAGTTGTGGAACATCTTGTATGGGATAGCTGCGTTCTAGAAAGGTATATTTTTTTTCGCCGAACTGGTGAAAAGGCAGCAGTTCGACTGCTGTGATTTTCATTTGGTTGAATAAGTTTGCAAAAGCAGTGGCGTTTGCTGGCCCATCATTGAAGTTAGGGATCACTGGAATCCGAACGATTAACTGCTGTTGTTGGTCAATAGCTAACGCGAGATTTTTCAGGATTGGCTTTAGTGAGACGCCGGTTCCGGCTTTATGCTGCTCTTCATCGTGATGTTTCACATCAAAATAAAGTAGGTCCACTTGCTCGAGATAGTTTTTGAACACTTCTGCTTTAGCAAAGCCGGTGGTTTCACTGGCAGTATGAATCCCTTTTGCTTTTAATTGCCGCAGCAATTCGGTGGCGAATTCCGCTTGATACAAGACTTCGCCGCCGGAAAGAGTGACGCCGCCACCAGATTCTTCGTAAAAGACTTCATCTTTCATAACTTCTTCGATGATCTCGTCGATTGTTTTATACTCACCCACGATCGTCGGCGCCTTCTTTTGAGCGTCCCACATTTTTTCCGGTTTTCCGGCTTGGGACTCGGGATTGGAACACCAGTAGCAACGTAAAGGGCAACCTTTGAAAAAGACCACGGTCCGAATACCAGGTCCGTCGTGAATACTAAATTTTTGGATATTGAAAATGCATGCCTGATCAATCATAAGAAGCCCTCCCTGTTGTCAAGTTGAGTGTATCACAAATGATTATTAACGTAAATATTATTTATTACGTTCGAAACATAAAATAAGCAGAAAGTTGTTCGAAAGAGAAAATTATGATAGGCTAAAGCCAATGACAGAAGTGAATGGAGAAGAGCGTATGTCAAGAGAAGAAGAGATTTTGGCGATTGTCAGTCAAAAAAAGAAAATCGAAGTGAATGAGCTTTCGGAGTTGTTGAATGTTTCGAAAGTAACGATTCGCAAAGACTTAGACAAATTAGAAGCTCGTGGTCTTTTGCATCGCCAGCATGGTTATGCGTTGTTAAACAATATGGACGACATCAATTACCGCTTGGCGCAAAACTATGATCTAAAACATAAAATCGCGTTGGAAGCTAGTAAAATCGTCAATGACGGCGAGGTGATTATGATCGAGTCCGGCTCGACTTGTGCCCTTTTAGCAGAAGAGTTGGCTTTTAATCGTAACGATATCACCATCATTACGAATTCCTGCTTTATCGCGTCTTACATCCGCAAGGCTGAATCGGTCAAGGTGATCCTGATCGGTGGGGAATATCAAAAAGAATCACAAGTTAACGTGGGGCCGTTGGTCAAGCAAGTGATTAGTGAATTTTACGTCGATAAATTATTTGTCGGCATTGACGGGTTTGACCGACGTCGCGGCTTTACCGGTAGCGACATTACACGCTGCGATACTACTCGAACGTTAGCGACGGCTGCCAATCAAACGATCGTCTTGACCGATTCCAGCAAGTTTTCCCAAAACGGTGTTGTTTCCGAGTTTGCTTTTAGTGAGATCAGTAAGGTCTTTACCGATCAGCGAATTGATCAAGCAGCGTTGGAATTTTTGAAGCAGCAGGGGATTGACGTCTTTACAGTATAAAGCTGATGGAAACATTGGAGATAGCTGTAAAAAAATTTAATTTCTCGTTCACGGGGTTTGTTAGTAAACGTAATAAACGCTCAGATTTTTTAAGATATTGCACATTGGTGCAGTATCTTTTTTTGTTTTGAAATCGTTTTAAATCCGCTTGACTGTATTTCTATTCACATGCTACTATATTTACGAAAGAATATAAAATAAGTTACGAATGAAAACGGAGGGCTAATCATGAATATCCAAACAAAAGAACTGAACGCGCCGTATTTTGGTCAATTAACGAATCGCATGAATCGTTTTCGTGAATCTGTTCTGACGAAAAAACCGTACATTGATGCTGAGCGGTCGTTGCTTGCGACGGAGGCCTATCAACAGCATCAAAATCAGCCGAGTACAGTGAAACGGGCACTGATGTTGCAGAATATTTTAGAAAAAATGACGATCTTTATTGAAGAAGAGACGTTAATCGTAGGCAATCAGGCTTCTTCTAATCGGGATGCGCCAATTTTTCCGGAATACACGATGGAATTCGTTTTGAATGAATTGGATTTGTTTGAAAAGCGTGATGGGGATGTGTTCTATATCACGGAAAAAACCAAAGAAGACTTGCGTTCCATCGCACCATTTTGGGAAAATAATAATTTGCGTGCCAAAGGCTGGGCACTGTTACCAGATGAAGTCAGTGTTTTTATGGAGACCGGCTTTTTCGGGATGGAAGGCAAGCTGAATTCTGGCGATGCTCATTTGGCGGTAGATTATGGACAAATGCTGCGAGTGGGGTTGAAGGGCTATGAAGAACGAACGAAAAAGGAAAAAGCCGCATTAGATTTGACGATTCCAGAAAGCTTGGATAAGTATCAGTTTTACAAAGCAGTTTTGATTATGATTGACGCAGTGAAGACTTTTGCGGAACGCTTCTCAGCGTTAGCCAAAGAAAAGGCGGAAACTGCGAATCCTAAACGGCGCGCAGAATTATTAGAAATTAGCCGGATCTGTGGAAAGGTTCCTTATGAACCAGCGGAAACGTTTCAAGAAGCGGTTCAAGCGACATGGTTCATTCAATTACTTTTACAAATCGAATCAAATGGTCATTCCTTATCTTATGGGCGTTTTGACCAATACATTTATCCTTATTTAAAAACAGATTTGGAAAAAGGGGCGATTACGGAAGATCAAGCGGTGGAGCTTTTGACGAACCTTTGGATCAAAACGTTGACAGTCAATAAGGTCCGTAGCCAAGCCCATACGTTCAGTAGTGCCGGTAGTCCGCTTTATCAAAATGTTACGATCGGCGGGCAAACCCGCGATAAAAAAGATGCAGTTAATCAGTTATCGTACTTAGTTTTACGCAGTGTTGCCCAAACCAAATTGCCGCAACCGAATTTGACCGTGCGTTATCACGCGGGGTTAGACAATCGTTTCATGAGTGAGTGTATCGAAGTGATGAAGCTAGGTTTTGGTATGCCGGCTTTCAACAATGATGAGATCATTATTCCCTCCTTTATGAAGGTAGGGGTGACGGAAGCGGATGCGTATGATTATAGTGCGATCGGTTGTGTGGAAACGGCGGTTCCGGGAAAATGGGGCTATCGGTGTACTGGTATGAGCTATATGAATTTTCCGAAAATTTTGATGATCGCTATGAACGACGGGATCGATCCTGTTTCAGGGAAACGGTTTGTTCAAGGCTATGGGCACTTCAAAGAGATGCATTCCTATGAGGAACTTCAAATGGCTTGGGACAAAACGGTGCGTGAGCTGACGCGCATGAGTGTGATCGTAGAAAATGCGATTGATTTAGGATTAGAACGGGATGTGCCTGATATTTTATGCTCGGCGTTAACCGAAGACTGTATCGGTCGCGGCAAGACCTTGAAAGAAGGCGGTGCGGTCTATGATTTTATTTCTGGATTGCAAGTTGGGATTGCCAATATGGCGGATTCATTAGCGGCCATCAAGCAGCTGGTCTTTGATGAAGAAAAAGTCACGCCAAATGAATTGTGGGAAGCCTTGATGACAGATTATGCAAGTGAGCGCGGTCAAGAAATCCAGCAAATGATCTTACATGATGTACCGAAATACGGAAACGATGACGATCGTGTCGATCAATTAATTACAGCAGCCTATGACAGCTACATCGATGAGATCGCCAAATACCCCAATACGCGCTATGGACGGGGGCCAATCGGTGGAATCCGCTATTCCGGAACTTCATCGATCTCAGCGAATGTCGGCCAAGGGAAAGCCACCATGGCAACGCCGGACGGCCGAAATGCGTGGGTACCGCTGGCAGAAGGCTGTTCACCTTCTCATAACATGGATAAAAACGGCCCAACAGCTGTCTTGAAATCCGTGTCGAAGTTGCGGACCGAAGATATTCTTGGCGGTGTGCTACTGAATCAAAAGGTTAACCCTCAAACACTTGCCAAAGAAGAAGACAAACAAAAATTGATCATGCTGCTGCGGGCTTTCTTCAATAAGCTGCACGGGTATCATATCCAATACAATGTTGTCTCAAGAGAAACCTTGATAGATGCGCAAGAACACCCCGAAAAGCATCGCGATTTAATTGTTCGTGTGGCTGGTTATTCGGCGTTCTTCAATGTATTATCGAAGGCGACCCAAGATGATATTATTGAGCGGACGGAGCATAGTTTGTAGATAGACCAAACGCAAACAATTAAAAGACTAGGCAGATTCCAAGATTCATGGGTCTGCCTAGTCTTTTTATAATATTCGTATTTAATTTTTTGAACTTACAGCCGCAATTTTTTCCAAACGAATGTCAGGAATAAAAGTCTTTAATTGTTCCTTATCAATCGTACCGTTTGTTTCGAATTGAGCGTTGGAAATACCACAGGCCATAGCATATTTAATGGCATCTTCAATTGAAAAGTTCTGACTAATGGCATAAGCCATACCACCAACCGTAGAATCCCCGCAACCTGTCGTATTAACGATTGGAACCTCAGGAATCCGAACGTTGTAAATGGTTTCATTATGTTTGACGATGGCGCCGTCACCGCCGCAGGAAATCATGATCGTCTCAATCTCGGCAAAAAGATCCGTTTCTAAGATGGTGATGATTTCTTCAAGTGAATCGATCTCTTTTCCAATCAATTCACTTAATTCGTGCGTATTAGGTTTAATAAAGCTAGGTCGAATAGCAGGATTTGCTAAACAATTTTCCAATTGCTCACCGGAGATATCCATCAGTATCGGGAATTCATTGCCTAAACGTTCCCGTAGAAACTGCAATAATTTGCCGTGAAAATTGGGATCATCGGAATTGACGGAACCGGAAACACAAATTACATTGATGGGGTATTTGTTTAAGAGCAGAGCAAGATGTTGGAAGAACCTTGCGTCATCTTTTTTTGATAAATAAAGACCACGCTCTACTAACTCTGTATGAATATCATCATCGTGCATGATAGTGATTGCGTTACGAGAGTTGCCATCAACGGTTAAAAACTCTAGTTGATATCGATCTTCTCCTATCAAGGTATCTAGGATATTTTGACCAACTGGGCCGCCAAGGATGCCAGTTAAGATGACTTTCTCGCCTGACTGTGCAATGACTCGACCAGCATTAATCCCTTTACCGCCAATGGAAGTATGAGGATTTTCTACACGATTGACTTGATCTAGCGTAAGCGAAGAAACTAAGTAATTATAATCCATCGATGGGTTTAGAGTAATTGTCAAAATCATGCCTGCTCCTCCTTCAAAATCTTAGTAAAGGTATTGTAATAATCACGAGTTGTATCGGTTAACTTATCATCTGTAATCAAACAATCGATATCTGACAACGAATAGAAGGTATAGACATCGGACCGATTGAATTTTGAACTATCAGCCACGACATATTTCTTCCTAGCGTGTTTAAAAGCAACACGTTGAATCGAACCTTCAATAGGATTAGCAGTGGTTACATTATTGTCAAAAACACCATTAGTAGCAGCAAATGCTCGATCAATGTTGATGTTATCGAAGCTTTTTTCAGCGATTTCACCATAAAATTCCTCCGTTGTTCGAGAAAACTCTCCGCCGGTCAGTAAGACCCGATAATCCGTGTTATGAATTAAATAATTAAAGGCCAGCAAACTATTTGTGATGACAAATAAGTTTGCTTTTTTGATTTCGGGCAGGGCGTGGAGCATAGTTGTTCCAGCTCCAATATAAATCGTATCATTATCTGAAATAATGCTATTCATTACTTTACCGATAAATTGTTTTTCGGTCACATTCGTATCGATTTTTTCTTGGGTCGATAATTCTTGTTCAATCTTCTCTAGCTTTTGAGCCCCGCCATAAATTTTTACTAATAATGATTGCTCCGCCAGTTCATTGATATCTCTTCTGATCGTCATATCTGAAACATTTAAGTTTGTCGATATTTCTGGAATTGATAAGTAATCGTTCTTATGCAGCAAAGCTAAAATTTTTTCTTGCCGCTCCTTTTTCAACATAGAAAACACTCCTTAATAAGTAAGCTCTTACAAAATAATCAGTCAAGCTAGAATTCTTATATACAATTAATAGCATTAGAAAAGAAAAAAAGCAAGTGAAAACTGTTAAGTTATGTTAATGTTTGTTAAATAAATTGGGATATGCTTGAAATTAAATGTGCCTTTTTGATAAAAAAATAAAAGAAAGCGTTGACAAATGAAAATCAACGGTTTATATTTACATTGTAAAACAAATCTTAACAAAGATTAACAAAACGTTTCAACGTTTATCAGAAAGGAGCGAAATGATGGATTACAAGGAGATGTTCGATCAAGAACTGATTAGCCTTGAGTTAAAGGGAGAAAATGAGGTCGAAGTTTTTCAACAGGTTGCTAAACAGTTAACGGAGCTCGGCTTTGTAAACGAAGGTTACTTAAACGGGATTATCACTAGGGAAGAAAAATTTCCTACCGGATTGATCACCCAGCATGTCAATATTGCACTACCGCATTCTGATCCAGAGTATGTTGAGAAGCCATTTGTATACATTGCTCGCCTTAAAGATGAGGTGAAAGTTAAGCAAATGGGCGATAGTCAAGAAATGAAGGTGAAAAATTTATTTTTCTTGGGTATTAAAGATCCGAAAGGTCAAGTTGGTTTACTGCAAGCGTTTATGGAATTATTCATGAAAGAAGAGTTTGTCACTGAATTTATTAACGAAAAAGATATCAATAAAATCTATCAATTGTTTACTAACAATATTTAAGAGAGAAGTTTAGGAGGAATTTATGATGAAAAGAAGACTGATTGTAGCATGTGGAAGCGGCGTAGCAACAAGCCAAACAATCGCGAGTAAGATCGCTAGTTTGTTAGAAGATGACGGAATTGATTTCCCGGTTGATGCGGTGGATTATAAATCGATTCAAACCGAATTACCCTCAACTGGTATTTATGTATATGTTGCGCAGCCAGATGATGAAGTCTTAGAAAAAGCTGATGAACTTGGTGTTAAGGTTTTCCCAGGAATTCCTTTCTTGACGGGGATGGGCTCAGAGCAGATTTATGATGATATCAAAGCGTTAGTCGAATAAAAAAACTTACTATAGAAAGAAGTGGAAAAAGTGCAAATATTTCAAGACATTATTAATTACATCTTAGGGTTGGGTTCGGCGATCTTTGTCCCATTGATTATCTTGATTTTAGGCTTAGTTGCTGGAATGAAATTAAAGAAAGCATTTATGTCAGCGATTACTTTAGGGATCGCCTTTACCGGAATGTCGATGGTCATCGGTTTCATGTCCAACGCAGTTAGCCCGGCTTCAGAAGCGTTAGCTAAAAATACCGGGTTGAATCTTCCAGCGCTGGATTTGGGCTGGACTGGAGCGGCGAGCATTACTTGGTCATGGTCTTACGCATTTGTCTTTTTCGCAGTTGTCTTAGGAGTTAACTTCGTCATGTTGATTTTGAACTGGACGAAGACGCTCAACGTTGATATGTGGAACGTTTGGGGCAAAGCTTTGACGGCATATCTAGTGTATTTTATCAGCGGCAGTTTATTAGCTGGTTTTGCTACAGCAATCGCGCAAGTGATTTTAGAATTGAAGATGGGGGATATGTTCCAACGCCATATTGAAGATTTAACAGGTATTCCATTGGTAACGGTTACTCACTTAATGAATATTTCAGCAGTCCTTTTGTTGCCAATCAATATCATTATGGATAAAATTCCTTTCTTTAACAAACAGGCGGATACTAAAGCTTTAAAGAAAAAAATCGGGATTTTCTCAGAAAACTCAGTAATGGGCTTCATCATCGGATTGGGCTTAGGATTAGCTGCGGCATACGGTGTATCAGGTTCATTGAACTTGGCTATTCAAATCGCTACAGCGATGGCATTGTTCCCAATGATCTCTAAAATGTTCATGCAATCACTTTCCCCATTAGCAGATGCGATGTCTGAAATGATGAAGAAACGTTTCAAAGATCGCGAAGTCTATATTGGTTTGGACTGGCCCGTATTAGCTGGTCGTTCAGAAATTTGGGTAACAGCGATTCTTTTAGTACCCGTCTTTATTGGCTACGCAATTATTTTGCCAGGCAACGCAGTTTTACCATTAGCTGGGATTATTAACTATTCTATCGCAGTCGGCGGGTTGTTATTAACTGGTGGGAATCTTGTCAGAATGCTGATCATGGGTGTTATTTCAATGCCGATCTATCTATACGCAGCAACTTATTTAACTCCGATTTTAACTGGTTTAGCAGATAAAACCGGAGCGGTAGAAGGAATTAAAAAGGGTCAGCAAATCACGTGGTCATCAATTGAAGGGCCAGAGTTTCGAATTTTATTTGCTGAAGCTTTTAAAGGAAATATTTTAGGAATCGTTGGTGCGATCGCCTTTATTGCCATGTTTGTTTGGTTATACAAATACATGAATAAAGCCAAGGTTCCAAGCCAAAGATACGAAGCAACAGTAGATAAAAAAGTCAGTGGCGTGAAAGTCGCTGGTTAATTCAAACCATTGAAGGGTAGGGAAAACGAATGACTAACAATAAAGAAAATAAAGAAAAAACGAAATGGCTATTGGTTCTCTTTCTTGCGATTATTAGTTTTCTCTTAGCCTTCATGACTCAGCAGCTGATCTTTAATTTTATTGCCATTATTTTGGCAATTTGTGTGTACAAGTATGGCAATCCGATCTTATTTAAAGAATACGATGACCGTAGAAAGCGAAAGTACAAAGAAGCGATGGAAGTCAGAAATGCGGCTCAAACAGCAATTACTAGTAAAAGAATTTTCAAAAAATAGAAAAGGTGGTCTCGACTATGTCAGACGGACGGATGATTTTTGAGAGAGAAAGAGAAGATTTAGCACGGATTGTGAAGTTGATCTTCGCACGAAAGAATACGAATGTTGCGGGAGGAAACTTTTCTTTTAAAACAACAGACGATTATGGAAAAGAATATATTATTATGACCCCTACAATGATGTCAGAGGCTTATCTAGGTGAGGTCTCGCCAGCGCAGATTTTAGTAGTAGAACCACACACTCGCAAAGTGATCGACGGAGTAGGACAATTAACACGGGAAATTAATTTGCACGAAGCAGTTTATGATACAAACCCAGAAATTAAAGCGGTGCTACATGCCCATGCCCCAAACGCGATGTTTTGGGCAACTTCTGGATTGGATATGCCCAACTTAACGGAAGCGACTCAAAAAATTGGCTATGTGCCAGTGCTTGATTTTGAACCAAATTGTTCGACGGAATTAGCTGAATTGGTTTCTACTTATATGGAAAAAGAGCAGTTAGCAATTCCAAACATGTTACTATTAAATAGTCATGGCGTTTTAATCAGTGCTCCTGGTGAAACAGGAATCGAAGCGATTCATAAGGCATTGCAGATTCTTGATACAACAGAATGGAATGCTGAGATTGCCTATAAACAAACGGTTTTCCAATCATTGGGTCTGCTAGACGGCTACTATTCAAAAGGAAAACAAATCGGTACGATCGAAGATTTAAAAGACCATACGCCGCTTTATAACCGGGAAGAAATTTTTGCCGGTGGTGATTAAAGTTAACTAAGTTACTTGAACAAGAAAATTTCGTAGATTTTCTTGTTCAAGTTTTTTTGTTTTTGTTGATTAAAGACCGAATAACGAAACTAAAGCTAGAACATTTCAACAAAATTTGATACTCTATCATTGAAGAGAGGCGATGAAATGTTAAAAACGGATCGATTTCAAGCAATCATGTCTTTGTTAGAAATAAATGGAACCATTCGCGTGAGTGATATTATGGAAAAGCTATCGGTATCAGATATGACGGTGCGGCGCGACTTAGATGAATTAGAGCGGCAGGGGCTTTTAGAAAGGGTCCACGGTGGGGCGAAGCTGAATGATTTTTATCGTCATGAAGAACTTTCACATACGGAAAAACAAATTCTTTTGCAGGAAGAGAAACAGCGGATCGTGGAAAAGGCGAGTGAGCTGATTCATGATGGAGATACGATTTTTTTAGGTCCAGGAACAACAATGGAATTATTAGCGAAAATTATTCGCGGTGAAGGGCTACGGATCGTTACGAATTGCTGGCCGGTTTTTGAAGAGCTAAACAAGCACAAAGACGATCGGAAAATTTATTTACTAGGCGGCGAAATGCGGGAGACGACGCAGTGTTTTGTAGGAGAAATCACCAACAAATCCTTGCAGGACATGAATTTTCACAAGGCATTCTTTAGCTGTAATGCCTTGAATGAGCAGAAAATCATGACCTCTACCTTTGAGGAAGGGCAAACCCAACAGATTGCCTTGAATAATTCTATAGAACGCTTTTTATTGATCGATAGTTCGAAGATTGGAAAAAAGGATTTCTCGGTCTATTATAATTTGGCGGATGTGACGGCAGTTATTACGGACAAAGATGAAGCGGGACATTATGAAAAGATTGAAAAAGAAGAGAAATATGTGGTGTGATTTTTGAATTTAATACAAATGAAAATAAAAGCGACGATCAAATTTTTGATCGTCGCTTTGTTTGGTTTATTTTGCTTCAGCGTGAGCAACGTTGCCGTTAGCAACTGATGGTGCCGCCTTTTGTTCTTTTTCTGCAGCATAAGCGGCGTTACGTTTCTTCATTTGGCGTGCATACCAGATGAAGATTAATAGGTAAGCAGCCAATGCTAAGCCGGCGTAAAGAACGAATTCGATTTGTCCTTGTGATGCGTTACCAACTAAGTAACCTAAGAATTTTTCGATTGGTCCTTCCATAGTAGTATGAGAGATTTGAGCTGATGCGCTTAGTCCTGAAGGGAAGGCCCCGACGGCTTTCGCTGTTTGAGTAACGAATGGTGCGATCAATGTACCTGACCATAGGAATAGTGGCAACTCGATGGCGCCGATCACGATCATACGGATCAATTTACCGCGAGTAACGACTAACAAGGCTGGAGTCACACCCATGGCGATGATTCCGCCAAGTGGCAATAATTTATTTCCTGGTAAGATGATTGCTTCTAACAACATGATGGGTGCTAATACGTTTGCGGCTGCCCAGATTTCAGCGCGACCGGCAAGGAAGGGCCAGTCTAAACCGATATTGATTGTACGTCCTTTTAAACGTTTGTTAGCAAAGTCGGTGATCCCTTGTGATAACGGTTCTACAGCCGCGATGAACCAGGCACCAATCAAAGAAAACAATTCTAAACAGACAGCAGCTGTAAAGGCTAGTGAGAAAATCTGTGTTGGTGTTTGGCCAGCTAATAAGCCTACGAAAATTCCTAAATAAATACCGATAGCAAATTTTGATCCCCAGAAGCCGATCTTGCTATTCAATTTAGCAGCATCGAAATCGTATTTGTCTAACCATGGGAATAGTTTATCAAAAATTTTGTCAAAAACCATGATCACGGGATTCATCATATAGTTCATATGAGTCGTCGTCATTGGGTTACTTTCTGGCGCATTCAATAAATCGTTAAAGGTTGGTTTCATTAAGTCGGAGTTCCAGATTTTAAGAACACCGATGAAAATTACTAGTGCAGTAGCGATAAATAAGTTCGCGCCACAGAAGATCGCGAATAGGCCAACGATCGCTAAATGCCAAATATCAAAAATATCGACGTCTAAGGTGTTGGTTTTTTTCATTGCCAACATCACGATGTTTACAATCACCATGATCAATAAGAAGTAAAGTGTATAGGGTGAGCCCCAAGTGATAGTCGCTAAAGGTGCCCAGCCGACATCTGTAATGTTTAATGAAATTCCTGTTCGTTCAACAAAAGCGGTCATAGCACCTGAAAATGCGGTTGTTAAAATACCAATAATTGCTCCGATACCGGTTAAGGCGATCCCCAGTTTAATCCCGCCTTCTAGGGCCCGAGTCGGTTTTACTTTAAAAAATAATGCGATAACAGTTAATACGATGGTCATTAAAGGTGCCGCTCCAAGATTGATAAGTGGGGTAAAGACTGTATTGGCGATATCGATAATTGTACTCATTGTCTTATCCTTTCCTGATACGAGTGGAAAGTAGGCTTCCCACTATTGTATTTTTTGGGTAATCGTCTCCTTATTCAGCTTCACGAAGATGATTTTGTCTCACTCGTGAAGCTGAACGTAAATTACTGGATTGATTGGATTGCTGATTCCATTTCTTGATAAACAGGTTCTGCCATAGCTGGAATACGGTAAAGAATCGCACCCGCATCGATTACTGGGATATTTACGTTGAAACCTAAATCAGTGTTAGCAATTTGGGCAAAGATGTCGTAATGAGACAGCATTTCTTCATTGATGTCTTTGATCATGACTGCGTCACAAGAGACTTGATAGCCTCGCTTGCCTAGTTCACCTTCTAGTGCACTTTTGATTTGATGACTTGAATTAACTCCTGCGCCACATGCTGCTAAAATTCTAATCATTTGTATTCGCTCCTCGATTTTAATTTATTTTTTATCCTGCAGATTATGCAGAAACCTCCACATTAAAATGTTCTTCTAAAAACTGATAAATTGCTTCAGGACTTTCCAACTTGAAAAAATTACATAGTACTTCTTGATCGACTGAATTGATGAAGTCCATAATGTCTGCTAACATTCCGGCTTGTGCTTCACCATTTTGATTCAGGATCAAAAATAAGAAGTGAGCCGAAACTTGATCGCTAGGTGAAATCATGTTATGGAAAGGGATTTCATTTTTTAGCTTGATTGGAACAATTCGTGTCGTTCGTACGAATTCGCTCTCAGTATGAGGGATCGCGATATCCGGCAATATTTCAGATACAGGTGATAGATCTAAACCTGTCGGATAGTTTTCTTCTCGTTCCAAGAGATTCTCCAAAAAAGCTTCTGTTACTAATTGTTTATTTAAGAGATCTAAATAAATTTCTTCAAATACCTCTGACTGAGTCAACTTGTCAGAAACATAAGTGGTATCTTTGAAAAAAAAGTTTTTCAAACAAAACCGCTCCTTTCTAAGTTCGTTAATGTTCGTTCGTTGTTGATAAGTTGAGTATAATCGCTTACATAAACTTTGTAAACACAAAAACGAAAAATAATAAACATAAAACTGTTGATAAATGTTTGATAATGTTTTATCATAGTGTCGTGGAGGTACAACTTATGCTGAAAACTGAACGACAACAATCGATTTTAGCGATGTGTGATCGCTATGGAACGATTACGGTCAAATTCATTCAAGAGACATTAGCGGTTTCGGACATGACGATTCGCCGTGATTTAGAAGAGCTTGCTCGTAAGAAAAAACTCCTGCGAGTCCATGGTGGGGCACAAAAAATGAGTCCTCAAAAAGGAATCAGTTCTTCTTTTTCTACTATAGAAGCAAATGAGCTTTCTCATTCTGAAAAGAAAAAGCTGCATACGATTGAGAAGGAATACATTGCGAAGAACGCGGCAGCTCATATCAATGAAGAAGACGATACGATCTTTCTTGGATCGGGAACGACTATCGAGTTGATGACCCAATATATCAAACAGTCTTCTTTACGAATCGTCACCAATAGTCTGCCGGTGTTTAACCTATTGAGCGAGACAAAAAAACATGAGCTTTACTTGATCGGCGGCTTGTATCGCGAAAAGACGGGGGCCTTTGTCGGATCAATCGCTAACGAGGCGGTGCAGAAAATCGGCATCAAGAAAGCCTTTGTCGGAGTGAACGGACTGAAGGGTCCTGAAGTCTCTAATTTCAGCATTGAAGAGGGCACTTTACAGAAAATCGTCTTAGACAATGCGGCAGAAAAATGTTTGGTTTCTGACGCAAATAAATTCGATCATAGTGATTTTTATACCTTCTATGATCTGAGAAAAATCGACAGTTTGTTTACGGATGCTACTCTTTCAGCCGAGCTGAAGAGTTTTTATCAGCAATATACCAACGTCATCCAATAAGTTTAAGAGGATGAGGTATTAATAAGAAAAAAGAATATAGGAGGAAACAAAAAATGCGTGTAGTAATTGGTTCAGACAGTGACGGCATGAGACTAAAGGAAATAATCAAGGAAGATTTGATCGGTAAGGGATTTACTGTTGTCGATAAAAGTGAAACCGCTTCTGAGGATTTTGTGGAATCGACTTTAGCGATTGCGAATGACTTGAATGAAAATGAAGGCAGTTTAGGTGTGGCTTTTGATGGTTATGGTGCCGGCAGCTTTATTACAGCAGTCAAAGTTAAAGGGATGGTAGCGGCGGAAGTTTCTGATGAACGTAGTGCGTATATGACGAGAGAGCATAATAATTCTCGCATGATTACGTTAGGTTCAAAAATTGTTGGGGACGAATTAGCGCTGAATATCGTCCGGGAATTCTTACAAGCAAACTATGATGGCGGCCGTCATCAAGTACGTGTCGATATGTTAAATAAAATGGCGTAAGCAAAATAAGAGAGGATGAATGAAATGAAAATCGCAATCGGCTGTGACCACATTGTCACAGATACAAAAATGGCAGTATCAGATTTCTTGAAAGCGAAAGGCTATGAGGTTTTAGACGTGGGAACCTACGATTTTACGCGGACCCACTATCCGATTTATGGTAAAAAAGTCGGCGAAGCAGTAACGAGCGGCGAAGCCGATTTAGGTGTTTGTCTATGTGGAACCGGTGTCGGCATCAACAATGCGGTCAATAAAGTTCCTGGCGTCCGCAGTGCGTTGGTGCGGGATATGACCACCGCAATCTATGCTAAAGAAGAATTGGATGCCAACGTGATCGGCTTTGGCGCACGAATCACTGGAGAATTTCTGATTTGTGACATTCTCGAAGCTTTCATTAAAGCAGAATATAAAGAAACCGAAGCCAACAAAAAATTGATCGCTAAAATTGACCATGTGGAAAAAGCTAGTGCAGATCAGTCTGATCCTCATTTTTTCGATGAGTTCATCGAAAAATGGGATCGTGGCGAATACCACGATTAAGCGATCATTCTAAAGGAGTACAGACAATGATTGTAACGATTACTATGAACCCATCAATTGATATCTCGTATCCTCTAGAAACCTTTACATTGGATACGGTCAATCGAGTCAAAAATGTTCATAAAACAGCTGGTGGTAAAGGCTTGAATGTGACCCGCGTCTTGAAACAATTGGAGGCGGATGTGACTGCTAGTGGTTTGATCGGTGGCGTACTAGGTGAAGCGATTAAACAGGACTTGGATCAGACCGAGATCAAACATGCTTTTTCTTCTATTAAAGGCGAGACGCGCAATTGTATTGCCGTCTTACATGAAGGTCAACAAACGGAAATCTTGGAAAGCGGTCCAGTCGTTGAGCCCACAGAAGCCGCGGCGTTCTTGCAGCATTTTAAAAAACTAGCAGCAACCGCAGAGATTTTATCCTTTTCCGGCAGCCTGCCTGAAGGCTTGCCCACGGATTTTTATAGTCAAATGATCCAGCTTTGCCAATCGAAGCCAGTCGTCTTAGATTGCTCTGGTGCAGCCTTACAGCAGGTCTTACAAGGTAAGGCTAAGCCATTGCTGATCAAGCCGAACAATGAAGAGTTGTCTGATCTATTGGGGAAACCAATCGGTAAAGATCCAGTTGAATTAAAGGAAGCTTTGTCGGATCCATTATTTGCGGGAATCGAATGGATCGTGGTTTCGCTAGGCGCAGGTGGTGCTTTTGCCAAACACAACGAGACGTTCTATCAAGTGACGATTCCTAAGATCGAAGTCGTTAATCCGGTTGGTTCTGGCGACGCGACTGTGGCGGGCTTGATTGATGCTATTGCCAAAGGTCTTTCACCAGAAGAAATCTTAAAACATGGAAACGCCATGGGCATGCTGAATGCACAGGAAGCAACGACCGGCTTTGTCCAATTGGCTAATTATCAAAATCTCGTCGAACAAATCAACGTAACGAGTGTCTAAAACAATACCTAAAATGAATAAGGGGCGGTTAATATGGAAATGTCTACAGAAAAAAACAAGTATATGAAGCAATTATGTAACGAAGATGGTGTAATCGGAGCTTTGGCGATCGACCAACGGGGCGCATTGAAGAAAATGATTACGAAGTTTAAAGGATCTGACGCGACTGAAGCTGAAATCATTGAGTTCAAAAAAATCGTGTCCGCTCAACTTACCCAGTATGCCTCATCAATCCTATTGGACCCAGAGTATGGCTTACCAGCCGCAAATGTTCGGGCGGACAATGCCGGACTGTTATTGGCTTACGAAAAAACGGGTTATGATGCGTCAACACCAGGTCGTTTACCCGATTTATTATCGATCTGGTCGGTTAAACGCTTGAAAGAAGCGGGCGCCGATGCTTGCAAATTCCTGCTTTATTACGACATTGACGAAGCCAAAGAAATCAATGATCAAAAGCACGCCTTTATTGAACGCATCGGCTCTGAATGTCAAGCCGAAGAACTGCCATTCTTCTTAGAATTAGTTTCCTATGACGCCAATATTTCCGACGCAACTTCAAAAGAATACGCGAAAATCAAGCCCCATAAAGTTATTGATATGATGAAAGAATTTTCTGACCCTCGTTACGGAGTGGATGTACTGAAAGTTGAAGTGCCAGTCAATATGAATTACGTGGAAGGCTATGGCACGGGGGAGACGGTCTGCACCAAAGCCGAAGCTGCCAACTACTTCAAAGAACAAGCTGAAGCAACCAATCTGCCATTTATTTTCTTGAGTGCTGGAGTTAAAGCAGATTTGTTCCAAGAAACCCTACGTTTCGCTAAAAACGCCGGCTCAACCTTTAACGGTGTTCTTTGTGGACGGGCAACGTGGGCTGATGGTGTCGAGAGCTTCATCACCAAAGGCCAAGAAGCCACCATCGAATGGATGAATACACAAGGCCGCAAAAATATCGAGGAATTAAACGCTGTCTTGAAAGAGACAGCAACACCTGTTGACCAAGCCACTGTGTTGATCAATGGCTAATGGTTGAATAAGTAAATAAGCTGATGGATTTTCCTGAATGAAGGGAGATTTGTCAGTTTTTTTTATAATAATGAAAATAAAGCGACGAGCTATTTCATTTCAGATGATTGCTGCTCTTGTTTGGATAACTGTTCAGTCCGAGAGGGTGATTGATAGGCTACAAACGTTTCAAAATTGAATTGACTAAAAAAATCCTCCTACTAATTGATAGTAAGAGGATTTTTTAATTATCTCAAATTTGAAAACGCGCCAAACTTGGTCAATAATTCGTCAAAGCCTGGGACAGTTTCTTCGCGGTTCCAATCGCGTTGTAATTCGCAAGCGAGTTGGGCGATTGAAGTTAATTGCGCGCCGGCTTGTTCGACCCGACGTAAGGCCGTTTCGTGAGCAATAGTTGAAGTACCACCAACAGCATCGACGATGGGATAAACTTCGTAGCCTTCTTTTAATGCATCTAAAGTTGGGAAGGTTAAGCAGGCTTCAGTCCATAAAGCTAGGATCAAAATTTTCTTCCGTCCAGTTGCTTTAATCGCTTCGTTGTATTCTTTATCTTCCCAAGCATTGATGGAGCTGCGATCATAAGAAGGTGCGTCTTCGCCGACTGCTTTTTTCAAGACGGGGATAGTATCGGTATTCCAACCTTTTTCGACATTTACTGTAGAGAGCACGATCGGGATATTGTAGAGTTTGGCTAACTCAATCACGATCTCAGTGTTGCGGATCAGCTCAGAACGGTTCATGGAATTGATGGAATTGATTTGGGTTGGTTGATAATCAATTACCGTCAATACGGTATTCTCTGGAGAAAGTAAATGATCATCGGTTCGTTTTTCATAACTTGTCATAGGTGACACTCCTTTGAATTTAATACATTTATTGTACAGCGAAGCAATCAAAAGTACGAAGAATTTGTCTTGAGTTTGAAAGCCCTTTCCGGACAGTGGTTAATGAGATAGAGGGAATTGCTTATTTAGTTGTTGCCAACAGATGTTCTAAGAATAGCTTGGCCGCATTAGAAAATATCTGTTTTCTTTTCCAAATGACACTGATCCGAGAAGTCAGCGTCGGTTCAAGAGGAAGAAACAGTAGGCCGCTGTCTTTGGTATTAATAATTCCGTCAATACATAGAGCAACGCTGGTTCCTTCTTTGACTAGCAAAGAAGCGTTGTAGAGTAGATTGTAACTGCCGATTACGTTGAAATTACTTAGGTTTCCTCCTAACCATTCGGACAGCTGATTGTTTACTAAGGATTGATTGGAAATCAAAAGGGGCTGATCTTTTAAGGCCGCGGGTGTAATGGTTTTACGATTCGCTAAGGGATGGGTTTCATTGATTAGAACACCCCAGTGATCAGAAATCGGCAAAGGCAAGTATTCGTATTTTAATTTATCTACCGGATCGATCACTAGCCCGAAATCTAACAGCCCTTTGTCGATTTTAGCCTTCACGTCATCCGCGTTGCCGCTGTAAAGATGGACGTTGAGATCGGCGTAATCTTGCATCAAGTCATTTAGGATCGTGGAAAGAAATTGAAAGGCTAGCGTTTCACCGCCACCGATCATGATATCACCGCCAATTACTTCATTTTTTTGTAAGTTAGCGGTGGTGGTGTCCACTAATGAAAAAATCTCTTTTCCCCGATTTTGCAAATAAACGCCATCTTCAGTTAGCGTGATTTCACGATTGCCTCGAGTAAACAGCTGTACACCTAATTCTTCTTCCAAGTCTTTTAATTGTTTTGACAGTGTGGGCTGGGAAAGATGTAGCACAGTTGCGGCTTTACTGATGGTTTTTTCTTGGGCCACCGTTAAAAAATAATTTAGAACACGTAAATCCATAAAGCTTCCTCCTATAACTAAAAACGATATCTATCTATTCTATATAAGTATTATTCATTGTTAGTATAACCAAGTATACTAAAGACAGCAATGAAGGAGGTACTAAAGATGAGTACACAGGAATTAATCGCTCAACTTCAAGACCGTGAGATTTTACCCGGCTCCGCGCTTTTCGATCAGATCCATGAATTGAAAGCCGACAACGAAGAGTTGGTGATGGAAATGAACGGAAAATACCATACCAATAAAGAGGTGTTAACTTATTTGGCTAAAATCACAGACAGAAAAATTGATGCCTCAGTTAAAATTACACAGCCGTTCTACACAGATTTTGGCAAGCATATTTCCTTTGGTAAGGATATTTTTATCAATCAGAATGTCACCTTTGTCGATTTGGGCGGGATCGTGATTGAAGACCACGTTTTGATTGGTCCCATGTGTCGAATTATTTCTGTGAATCATTTGGCAGATCCCCAAAAGCGCCGAGGACTGTCGGTTGCGACAGTAAAAATTAAAGAAAATGCGTGGTTAGGTGCCAATGTCACGGTTTTACCCGGTGTGACGATAGGCCAAAACGCAATTGTGGCTGCCGATTCTACTGTGACCAAAGATGTTCCGGACAATGTAATCGTCGCAGGCTCTCCCGCCAAGGTGATCAAAGAAATTAAATCAAGCGTGAAAGAAAATGCGTTGGAACAAGTACTATAATAGTAGGTTTACGATTTGAGGTTAATTAAATGAAACGAGTAGCGTCCTTTTTATTAATTGCTTTGTGTGGTATTAGTTTTAATTTGACAGCTTGTACGCACCATTCATCGGAAAATACACAGGGAAAAACGAAAAAAATAGCTTTATTATTAAATGGTTACAAGCATCGCATCCTTTTAGAGGAAAATGCATCATCGCAAGAATTACAGCGGATTTTACCAACGAAATTTAGCATGGAAGACCTGTATCAAAATGAAAAATACTACCGGTTGCCAACACCGCTTCCGACAGCTGAAGAGTCAGTAGGCAAAGTTGAAGCAGGGGATATTTTATTGTACGGCAATCAAACACTGGTGATTTTTTATCACAGCTTTGAAACGGAATATCGCTACACCCGAATCGGCCGGTTAGAGTTGACCAAAGAATTGTCTGACCAGTTAGGCACAGCGCAAGTAACAGTTGAAAGAAACGAAAGTGAGGATGAATCATGTTTAAAAGAAAATTATACATTGAAAAACGGCGTAAAAATTCCTAAGATCGGTTACGGCACTTGGATGATTGAGAACAAACAAGCGACTGAAAAAGTGTTGGAAGCCATCGAGCTAGGTTATCGCCATATTGATACGGCCCAGGCTTATGGCAATGAAGCAGGTGTAGGAGCGGCACTTCAGGCGACGAAGGTTCCGCGGGAAGAACTGTTCATTACGACCAAGTTGGCGGCGGAGATAAAAGATTATCAGCAGGCAGTCAACGCAATCGATGAATCGCTGGAAAAAATGAACTTAGACTATCTTGATTTGATGATTATTCATAGTCCGAAGCCGTGGGCGGATTTTCAAGGGACGAATCATTATTTTGAAGGAAATATTGCCGCGTGGCGGGCATTAGAAGAAGCGTACCAAGCAGGCAAGTTGCGGGCGATCGGTGTTTCTAATTTTGAAGTGGTAGACCTTGAAAATCTTTTCACTCATTCAACGATTCCGCCAATGGTCAATCAAGTCTTAGCCCACATTGGCCAAACGCCTTTTGAGGTGATCGAGTATTCGCAAAAGCACGACGTATTAGTGGAGGCCTATTCGCCGATTGCTCACGGAGCAATGCTGAAGAGTCAGACGATTACAACTTTAGCGGAGAAATACAACGTCTCGATCCCTCAATTAGCCATTCGCTACTGTTTGCAATTAAACCTTTTGCCGCTACCGAAAACGGAGAACCGAGAACACATGCAGGCGAATGCCGAAGTTGATTTCGTGATTTCAACTGAAGACATGGCGCAACTAAAAGCATTAAGCAGTGATTTTGATTATGGTAAAAGTAACGATACGCCTGTTTTCCGTAAGATTTTAAACGATCGATAATAAAAAAAGGTCTGTCTCGCTTTTGAGACAGACCTTTTTTGGAGCACATAAAGTTTTTTTGTTTCGTTAATTGATTATTGATTATTACTTGCACCACGGTTGGCGTTAGCGTTGGCCATGTTTGCTTGCGCGTTGGCGTTGTTGGCTAATGTCCAAACAACATTGGCTTGGTAAACACCTGCTTGAATATTTTCATTTTTATTGATGGTCAAGGTTGTTCCTTTTTGATCCACCATAACTTTTGTCGTATCTAAGCCCGTGCCTTTAGCAGCCATTAAGACAGATTTAGCTTCACCGTTCATGCTGCTTAGACTAGTAGAAGTGCCGGCGACGCCGTTATCGCCCATCAATTTTAGATTCAAAGTTGCATCTAATGTGTCGCCAGCTTTATCGGTCAGTGGGGTAATGGCTGCAAATAGTGACCAGCCCATGCTTTTATCGCTCATTGTTTTGTCATTGATTTCGACTAGCCCATCTTGATTGCCGTCAAAGGCCATTTTTTCAGCGCTGGTACCTTTTTCGACTTTATAACTGTCAGCCATTAAGGTCACATTGCCTTTTTTAATATCTTCCTTCTTAGTACCACTGAAGGCGATGTTTGGTACACCATCTAAACGTAACGTTGCTTTTTCAGGTTGCTCGCCAGCTTTGGCAGGTTCTAATTCAAAGGTCGTTCCTTTTGAAGTTTTCGAAACTTTTACTTGAATCGTTGAGGTAGCCCCAGCGGCACTGGTTCCAACCCGAGGTCCGATGTAGGTTGAACCACCTGAAAAATAACCTTTATTTGCTTCAGGCATTGAGATATTGTATTTCTTTGCCATCGTGCTGCTAAGCGCTGCGCCCATTGGATTGCGGGTTTCTTTGGCGCCTGCAGTAAAGTTTGCGGCAGCGTGAGCGGTGGTTGAGTTCGTATTAATGAATCCTCCTAATGCGATGCTGCTCAAGGCAGTTACGACTGCCACGGTTCCAAATTTTCTTGCGTTCATAGTAAAGACTCCTTTTTTTGATTGGTTGCTCTTAACGGGTATAAATGTACGTCAGAGAACATAAAAAAACAAAGCAGCTGTTTCTTAAGTAAAACCTAACTAGTGAAAAATCAAATAAAAAAAATCGTTAAACGAGTGATTATAGTTATTTTTGGTCAAAAACAAACAAAATAATCTTGGATAATTGAATCGGAAATGAGTCGTTTTTTATTTGCTAGATCTTTTCAATTAAGCATTTTTAGAAAGTTAGTTAAGGATCAGTTAAGACTTATTTTAAGCTAAATTATGAGTTAATTGAGTGCTTTTTTTGAACGTCTGGATTAGTATAGGGCGTGAGGTGTAAGCAATGCAAAAAATATTAGTTGTAGACGATGAAAAAGCGATCCTAGAAATCGTTTCCCGTTATTTAGCACGAGAGGGCTACAAAGTTTTCGCTGCTAATAATGGTAAAGAGGCGCTAGCGTTCTTTGAAAAGGAAACATTAGATTTGATTATTACCGATATCATGATGCCTGAAATGGACGGTTATGACTTCATTGAAAAGGTACTGGAAAAGGCTGATGATACGCCTTTTATTTTTGTCAGTGCTAAAGATCAAGAGAAAGACAAAATATTTTCTTTGACTTTGGGGGCAGATGATTTTATCACAAAACCTTTTAGTCCAAGAGAATTGACCTTAAGAGTGAAGAATATTTTGCGTCGGGTCGGCAGTCAAGAAGAGCGTAAAGAAAATACGATTGAAGCAGGTCCGTTTAAAATAGATGAAGATAAATTTCAAGCGACACTATACGATCATTCCTTAGATTTATCTATTAAGGAGTTTCAATTGCTGTTATTATTCTTACGCGATATAGGTAAAGTATTTCCAAAGTCTGAGTTATATGAAAAAATTTGGCAATCGGAATATTTTGATGACGCCAATACTTTAAATGTTCATATTCATAGTTTAAGAGAAAAATTAGCGACGACCGCCGATGGATTGCCTTACCCGCATATCCAAACGGTCTGGGGCTTAGGCTATAAAATGGAGGAGTAAGCATGAAGTTAAGAGATATGATGATTCTGTCCTTTCTGTCTTCCAGCTTAGTGGTCATCGTGATCGTTTGGTTTAGTATCCGTAAGATGTATCTGACCGACCAAGATGGTTACTTGATCATCGCGATTACCATTTTGGCGAATATTTTAGGTGCGGCGTTGGGGCTTTTCTTATTGCGAAATACCTTCCATTCGTTAAATAAATTAAGTAAGCAAACCAAAGTCATCAAAGAAAATCAATTCACCAAGATTCATTTGCAGCACGCCCCTAAGGAATTACAGACACTGGCGGAGGATTTCAATGAAATGGTCACCGCGCTAGCCGACAGTTTTAACGCTTTAGAAAAAAGTGAACAGGATAAGAGTAATCTAGTGGCACAGTTAGGCCATGACATCAAAACACCGATTACCGCTATCAAAAATCAAATCGAAGCGATCCAAGATGGCATCATCGCCAAATCAGAAATTGATCAAACCTTAAATCAGATGGCGTATCAAATCGAACGTTTGACCGCCTTGACCAAGCAATTGATGGAAGTCTCGATCATGGAAAAAAATTCCCTAAAAGGCCCTCAAAATAAGGAGCAGAAAATTTGGTTGGACCAGTTTTTGTTGACCCTTTTAGCTAGCTTTGAATACATATTAAAAAAGAAAAAGCAGCAACTTAAGCTAGAAATTGATGCAAAGGTAACGACGTTGATCACGGATGAGGGAAAATTAAACCGAATCTTGACCAATTTAATTGAAAATGCCAGTAAATATTCTGGGGAGCAGACAACGATTTATTTGAAAATCACCGCTGTAGCTGACCGAGTCATTTTTTCTGTCACGGATGAGGGCAGCGGAATTCGTCCAGAAGATCAAGCCAAAATCTTCGACCGTCTTTATCGGGTAGAAAAATCCCGTAATCCCGAAACAGGAGGCTCTGGTTTAGGACTATATATCAGCAAAAATTTGGCGGAACAATTAAATGGCCGTTTAGAAGTAGAGAGTGACTTTGGAAAGGGCAGTATTTTCCGTTTAACTTTATCAACGGAACCAGAAAAAGCAATGCCCGTGTAAAACGAGCGCTGCTTTTTTCTATAGAATACTTAAATTTGTCGCTGGATCAATGATGTCTTCCAGTTGAAATTGCTGATCTTCGTAAGCCAAAGTGAAAATCGCACAATTAGGAAATGCGCGGACTAAATCCTGTTTCTCCTTCTGCCAAATCGTCTGCAAAAAACTAATACAAGCACCGTTATGAGAGACCGCTAAAACCGTCTGATGATCATCTTGCTCCATGATTTGGTGGAGGGCTTTGGTCATTCTTGTTTGAACTTGGACCATCGATTCGCCACCAAATTGTAAATAAAAAGAATCAAAATATTCCTGTCCTTGCGGTTGTAAAAATTGCTGCTCACCTTCAAAAGAACCAAACCCCATCTCCTTCAATGCTTTGAGACGCTGATAATTTTGACTGCCAGAAACGATCTCCAAAGTATCGCTGGCCCGTTCTTGGGTAGATGAGTAAAGATGATCGAAAGCTATGTTGTTTTCTTTGAAATAGTCCTTTGCCCGTCTTGCTTGTTGGATTCCTTTTTCGGTTAAGGGGGAATCACAAGCCCCTTGAACTTTTTTTAATTGATTAAACAACGTTTCCCCATGACGCATTAAAAATAATTTTTTCTTCATTTTTTATCCTCCGTTGTTTCATTAACTCAATACTAGCAAATAAAGAATGAAAACGCATCAAAATTTGGAAAAGGATCAGTAAATGCTGATTTAAGACATAAGTCCACAAAATAAAAAAACAGATTGCATAAAAAGAAAGCGGTTGCAACGGAATATCGACTATGCTACATTGGATATAGGATCGTTACTGAAGAAGGCGACACCGAATGATGTAAGTAATTACATTTATTTGGTGTCGCTTTTATTTTTTTGAGTTCTATCCCTTCGGTACACCTATTGCAATTCACCTGCTGCTGTATTATCCAATGAAGTAAAAAGCTCACCGTTACTGTCCCGTTTTACATTTTTTCAGAAAGAACCATCAAGTACTTGAAAACCACATTAAAACTTAGGAAAAGGAAAGGACGATCATGAAAAATAAAAAGTGGATTAGTTTAATGATATTGGCAGCCATCGGCTTGTCGGGCTGCAGTACCGCCAGCTCAGAATCAGCAAAAAAGGAGACAGAAACAAAACAGCCCAAGTATGTCTTTTATTTTATCGGCGACGGGATGGGTGCCTCCCATAGAGGATTAGCAGAAAACTATATGCAGTGGAAAAATCAAGATGCAAATTACAAGTTGTCCATGAATCAAATGCCGGTAACGGCTAACGTTACGACAAATTCTTTATCCAGTACGATTACGGATTCGGCTGCGGCTGGAACGGCCTTAAGTACCGGTATCAAGACGGCTACTGGTGTGATCGGAATGGATGGGAAGGGAAAGGACAACTATACGACCATTCTTGAGTCCATGCAAAAAGACGGCTACGGTGTTGGAATGGCTACGACTGTTTCTATTACGCATGCAACGCCTGCCGCATTCGGAGCTCACGTACCTGATCGAAATGACGAGGTAACGATTGCTGATCAATACTTAAAAGCCGATTATGACTATTTAGCAGGCGGCGGTGCCCAGTATTTTCAAACGAAGGATGCAGGTGGGAAACGTGAGGATGGCAAAGACCTGGCTAAAGCGTTTGGAGAACAAGGCTACGACGTAGATAGCAGTTTAAAAGATTTTGAAGAGACAGATTTCACTAAGACCGATAAATACTTAGGAATCTATGAGCCAAAGTATTTAACGGACGTAATCACTCAGAAAAACGTTGAAAAAACATCACCGACCTTGGCTGAAATGGTCAAAGGTGGAATCGATGTCCTTTCCCAAAATAACAAAGGCTTTTTCATGATGGTGGAAGGCGGTTATATTGATGGTGCGGCCCATAATAATGATACGCCGGCAGTACTGAATGAGGTTCTTTCTTTTGAAGAATCTGTTGCGGAAGCCAAAAAATTCTATGACAAACATCCTGATGAAACGTTGATTCTGGTAACAGCAGATCATGAAACGGGCGGATTAAGTCTCGGTTATAATTCTTATAAAATGGATTTCGAAGCAGTCGATCGGGTGAAATCTTCATTCGGAAATACAATGGAATCCTACATTGAGAAGAAGGATTACGATGGATTGTATCATGCAATGGAAAAGGAATGGCAGGTCAAGTTATCTGATGATGACAAAGCGTTAGTCCAAAATCGCTTAAACACCTTTCCAATCGCTGATTTAATGGCAGATATGGGGATTCCTGAATCAGAAAAAGAAAAAGCTGAGGGTATGAAGCATATGATGGGAATTGGTGGCTACGCGGCTTCACCGATCCTTTCAAAGGAAACAAAAATCGCCTGGACGACGCAAGCCCATACTGCGGAAACTGTTCCGCTTACTGCGATTGGAGTCGGTAGCAAGGACTTTGGTGAGTGTGAAGACAATACAGACATTCCTCAGACGCTTGCGGAAATTATGGATGTGAAAATCGGGAAGTGATCTGAAAAATAATTTTATAAAGCGATAATCAAGACATAGCGCCTAAAAAAGTGTACAGAGCTGCAGCAGGATCAGGGAATTGCTGGACAAGTATTGTTGTCCTTAAAAAAATAGAGGTCGTTTAACTAATTTAGGAGAGCGGCCTATCAAATCATAGCTGAAATTTATCAAAAGCGAAAATGATCTAACTAAAGATTCGGTAGAATGGAAACATTCAAACCGAATCTTTTTAATAAAATGAAAAAAATTACAAAAATCATGATTACCCGGGGAATATGGGCTGAAATCTGATTAATAATAAGAACGATTGATTCGCGATCCGGTCTTCATGTACCACGCATTAAATAACTAAATGAAGTGCCAAATACTTCGTTTTTTCGGTTTGGAAAGCGGTTGCCTTTCCTGCTGGGGGAGTGCTATAATTCTTATAGAAATAAATACAATGGATAGTGATTGCATGTAGCAAGCTAAACCTGTTAACAAATGGAGCGTTCTGAACGCTTATTTGTTGGCAGGTTTTTGACGTTTAGAATGCAAAAACGCCAAATTTTAAGATAAGTGAGGAAGAACAAATGACATTTCCGAAAAATTTTTTATGGGGCGGGGCCACTGCGGCCAACCAATGTGAAGGGGCTTGGGACGTAGACGGAAAGGGCGAGAGTATTCCTGATCATATGCGGGCTGGAGGGTTACATAAACGCCGCGTAATGACGCCAATGATCGAGCCGGACGGCTATTATCCTAATCATGATGGGATCGACTTTTATCATCGCTACAAAGAAGATATTGCACTGTTTGCAGAGATGGGCTTCAAAGTATTCCGTTTGAGTATCGCTTGGTCGCGGATTTTTCCCAAAGGCGATGAAACGGAACCAAATGAAGCAGGCTTGGCCTTTTATGATAAAGTCTTTGATGAATGTAAAAAATATAATATTGAACCCTTAGTTACGATCAGTCATTTTGAACTACCGTATGCTTTGGCAGAAAACTATGGCGGTTTTGCGAATCGCAAGACAATTGATTTCTTTGTTAATTTTGCGACGACCTTATTCAAACGCTATAAAGATAAAGTCAAATACTGGCTGACCTTCAATGAAATCAACTTTGGAACCTTGCCGATGGGTGGGCGTAATTTATTAGGAATTTTAGGTGAAGATGACGAACAACGTCGTTATCAAGCCTTGCATCATATGTTTATCGCTAGTGCCAAAGCGGTAAAAATTGGTCATGAAATCAATCCCGATTTCCAAATCGGCTGTATGTTGGCTTATATCACAATGTATCCCTTGACCTGTAAACCAGAGGATGTTTTGGCTAGTCAAGAGCTAGTGAAAAAGCTGAACTGGTTTTGTGGTGATGTTCAAGTCAAAGGGAAATACCCTTACTACATGAAGAATTATTTTGCGAAGCACGGTATTCAAGTTGACTTTGAAGCTGGCGATGAAGAGATCTTGCAAGAAGGAACGGTGGATTATTATACTTTTTCTTATTACATGACCAGCTGTGTGGCCGCAACGATTGGTGAAAGCGACGATCGTGTTGGTGGCAATCTGTTTGGCGGTGTGAAAAATGAATACCTAGAAACGAGCGAGTGGGGTTGGCAAATTGATCCAGTTGGACTGCGTTTCACGTTGAATGAGCTGTATGACCGTTATGAAATTCCACTGATGATTGTGGAAAATGGTCTGGGGGCAGTCGATAAAGTCGAGGCAGACGGTTCGATCCATGATGACTATCGAATTGATTACTTCCGCCGTCACATCGAGGAAATGGATAAAGCAGTCGAAGATGGGGTGGATCTGATTGGTTATACACCGTGGGGCTGCATTGATCTCGTTTCTGGCGGAACCGGGGAAATGTCGAAACGCTACGGCTTCATTTACGTTGATAAAGACGACGAGGGCAATGGAACTTTCAATCGCAGCAAAAAAGATAGCTTTGAATGGTATAAAAAAGTGATTGCAACCAACGGCGCAGATTTAGCTTCGAAATAAAAAAAAGATGGACACCTTAAAGCCGAGGGTCCATCTTTTTTTATTCAACTTAAACGGATTTCACTTGCTTGTCTCGGATTAAAACAAGACTAGAAATGGCGCCAATCAATAACAAGATGGCGATTAAGAAATTGGCGTTTTTCATACCATGATTGTAGGCCGTGAAGACCGTTTCTTTCACTTGATCAAAAATCGGCAACTGACTGTATGCCTTAGCTTGCGTATTTTCAAAAAGCTGGCGTCCGGCAAAGGGGCTGGCCTTGTGGAGTAAGGCCGTTAGTTGTTCTTTGAGGGCTGTTGGGACCATCGTTAATTTAACTAAACTTTGGTTAAGATTGCTGTTGTAACCGTTTGTAACACTAATCCCTAGCATCACCACGCCAAAGGAGATTCCCACTTGACGAAAGACATTTAAAATTCCTGAAGCCATTCCGACTTGCTCTTCATTCACCGCACTCATAGCTGCGTTTGAAATCGGTGGATTGACTAAGGCGTTGCTGATCCCTAAAAGAATAAAGCCGGGCATTAGATAATCCCATTTGAAAGGGACCTTAATCATCTGATTAATGACTAAGACACCCGCCATCCCAATTAATAAAGCGATGGAAATCAACCAGCGATTTCCGATCTTCCCAGAGATCAAACCAGTGATCGGACCTAAAACTAGCGTAAAGACACTAATGACTAATAATTTTAGTCCGGTTTCAAAAGCACTATAGCCCATATAGCTTTGCAACAGGATCGAAAGATAAGTAAAGCCACCATAGAGTCCCGCCCCTAGCGTGAAAGCTGCGATATTCGCGCCAACAAAAGAAGACGAACGGAACATTTTCAAATCAATCATTGGTTCTTTGACTTTTTCCTCAACCAAAATGAAGAATAGCAATGAAAGGACAGCGACTGCGAACAAGGCCATGATCCGCCAATCTGTCCAAGCATAATCACTGTGGGTTTCCTTTTGAATCAAGGCGAACACAGTGCTGAAAATCATGGACGTGCTAAAAAGCAAACCAAGCAGATCGATTTTTCCAGCGGACTTTTTGTTGGTGTCCTGGATCGTGATCGTACCTAGAATCAATGCTAGCAATCCTACCGGTAAATTAATCAAAAAAATCGAGCGCCAACCAAGTGCGTCAACTAAAATACCACCGATCAGTGGACCGCCGGAAACCGCTAGACCCACCGCGCTACTCCAAATTCCCAGAGCTAATCCCCGTTGTTTTTCAGGAAAAGCTGAAGTAACGATCGATAACGAAAGCGACATCATCGCCGCACCGCCAATTCCTTGGAAGCCGCGGAAAATATTTAAAGTCAGGTTGCTATTAGCGAGTCCGCTGGCTAATGATCCTACCATAAAGATTGCTAAGCCAAGCAAAAATACTTTTTTCCGACCAAGCAGATCGCCTAATTTAGATAAAGGCAGTAGGGCAATCGCATAGATTAGCGTATAGGCATTCAATACCGATTGTAAATTGCTGAAGCTGCCGGAAAAACTTTTTTGAATCTCAGGCAGCGCGACATTGACGATTGTAATATCCAACATCGCCATAAAGACTGCCAAACTAACTGTTCCTAAAATCCACCATTTGTTACGTGTTTCCTTCATTTTCAAAAATCCTTCTTTCAATCATCAATAATTATTCGTGCGCATAAATGCATATATGATCCAAAAGCAAACACTCCTTAGATTTGATTCAGGAGTGCTTTCATATTGTCTGAAGCAGACTCAAATTTATTGGCAATTTGTTCTTTATCGACTCTGTAATAGACTTCGCGTCCTTCTTTTCTGCGATGTACAGCGCCAAAGCGATTCATATAGTCTAAGTGACGTGAGATTCCTGAACGGTTTTGCGGGAAATTCTCTGCGATTTCACCGATGGATAATTCGCCGGTACTTGCTAAAAAAATCAGCAGTTCACTACGAACAGGATCACAAATCGCGCGAAAGAAATCAATATCAACACTGTCTTGAATCAGCTGACGACATTTTTCAGGATCATATTTTGCTTTCATGGGGCACCTCCACACTTTTTATTATATGCACCTGTGCGCACATGTCAATCAAAATCTATCGTTCATTTTAATACAAGCGTTTTCATTGCCTTTTTTACGTTAGCAGTTCATACTAAACGAAAATTTGATTGGAGTGAAGAACATGGCGACAATGGTATTTGTTAATTACCCCGTGAAAGATGTACAGGCCTCCACAGAATTTTATGAAAAGTTGGGATTTAAGAAGAACGAAGATTTCTCCAATGAGCAATCTAGCTCAATGGTCTGGGATGATAATTTTTGGATTATGTTGTTAGAATACGATTTTTATAATTTATTTTTGAAAGGGAAGAAGATCGCAGACACTCGAACACAAAGTGGAACGCTGACAGCTTTTTCAGTGGAAAGTCCAGCGGTGGTAAAAAAAATTGCGGAAGCCGCGAAGGCCAACGGTGGAAGTTACCATTCTGTTGAAATGGATATGCAAGAAGATCAAATGTTTAGTTTGGAAGTCGTTGATCTTGACGGTAATCAGTTTGAGCCAGTTTGGATGAATTTGGGATAAAAAAGAGGAAAAACGACCGATTTCATAAAATGAAATCGGTCGTTTTTCTAAACTATGAAGAAAGTACAAAATTTTCATATGAATAAATCGCTTCACAGCAGGCATATTCATGTCCGTCTTCACGCACTAGCTTTATCGGCAATAAGCAAAACGATTTCGAAATTTGAGAAGCAATGTATAAATCGTTTGGTCTTATTGCTCAGCTGACTCCCAATAAGAGGATCATTTTTCCAAAGACACGAAAAATGATTCTGATTGTTGTTACGCATATCATTTTTCTACTCTCAATAAAGTGAGCAGAAAAACTGGCAAAAAGCTGAGCGAGTTCGCGAAAGCCTTTCTTAGAAAGTGATATTTACGCGGTAAAAGAATAATACAAACGAAATCATATTGACGCAAGTCGGTGTGATTTTTATACGAGCTGAATATTTAGGTTTCCTGATTAGAAAGGGTAAAATAAAAGAAAAAGAATCTTCTAGGAGGAGCGAACAAATGTCTAACTATAAATTACCAAAGGTTTGGCAATGGCAGAATGAAAATGATAGCATCAGCGGTAACCGTCCCACTGCAGGAAGCCGGTTTGAACAAACTTTACCGGTTGGAACGGCGCCTTTTCAGCTGTATTCACTAGGAACACCGAATGGTATCAAGATTCCGATCATGTTTGAAGAGCTGAAAGAATTAGGCGTAGCTGAGGTGGACTATGATCTGTACAAAATCGATATTAGTCAAGGCGATCAATTCGGCTCTGATTTTAGCGCTATCAATCCGAATGGGAAGATCCCAGCACTAGTGGATCAAAGCCTGCAAGTGAATGTTTTTGAATCGGGAGCGATCTTACTTTATTTGGCGGAAAAATTTGGACAATTACTGCCCACTGAGCTGCATGCACGGACAGAAACGTTGAATTGGTTGTTTTGGCAAGTGGGCGCGGCACCATTTGTCGGCGGCGGCTTCGGGCACTTTTTCGAATACGCCCCTGAACCGATGGAATATCCGATCAATCGCTATACAATGGAAACGAAGCGACAATTGGATTTGTTGGACCAAACCTTAGCGAATCGCGCCTACATCGCTGGTGATAACTACTCGATCGCGGATATCGCGATCTGGTCTTGGTATGGTGAAATCATGCTGGGCAGAAGCTATTCGGGTTCCGCTGAATTCCTAAGTGTCGAGGAGTACCCTCATTTAATGGCATGGTCGCAGAAAATCGCGGAACGGCCAGCGGTAAAAAGAGGTTTGGCGGTCACGTATCAACCGATTGATTAAATAGAAAAAAAAACAATGCTCGAATTTCGAGCATTGTTTTTTATTCGTCTGCCAATAGTCCGTCCTGCATGGCGATCTGGTTTTCTCGCAGCGTGCGGATATTTTTTTCGTAATCGCGGGTATACATAATGGAAAAAAGACTGTTTAAAATATATTCAAAGGCGGTTTGAGAAGAGAAGGTCGCGATCTTGGCGAAATCATATTCCTCTTGGATTGTTAAAAGTGTCTTGGTGGCTAAAGGAACAAGGGTAGAATTGGGATTTCCAGTTAGCAGGATTAGTGGCACGGATTTTTCTGTTAGATAGCGCATGATTTTTTCATAGCCGGGATTGCTGCCACCGTAGGAAATAAAAAGGGTGCAGTCTTGATCTGTCAGGTTTACCGCGTTCCACTGGGTATCGACGTACTCTTCCGCCAGGATCGCGAATTTATTGATTTTGATTAATTTATTTTGAAAGCTGCGGGCCCTCAGCTGAGTGTCACCTTGGGCAAAGAGAAAAATTCGTTCAGCCTGCAGCAGCTGGTCAGCGACTTGATCCAAAAGGTTCGCGTCAATTTGGCGACTGGCTTTTTGGAGCGTATTGATGGTCAGATCCGCCATTTTTTGCGCAATCTCACTGGCGGTGTCTGAGGGCTCAAAGGGGAAATTTACATTGACCGCTGCGCTGTCACGGCGCTGGGTATAAACGATTTCGGCGATCGTTTCTTTGAATTCACGGAAACCGCTACAGCCTATTTTTTTACATAGACGAATGATCGTGGAATGGGAGGAAAAGGTTTTTTCCGCCAGTTCTTGAATAAAAATCGTGGGAATAGCTGCGAGATGTGCCAAAATATAATCGGCGATCCGTTTTTCTGCGAGGCTGAAATTTTCTTGTTGAGTGAGCTTTTCGATGAGCATGGTTTCCTCCTGAACATGATGTTTACAAAAAGAGGGCTAACGGCCTTTTTTTGTAAACATTATTTTTTTATTTGTTGAAACAAACCTTCGCACCGGGCTTTCTCGCTATAATGAAGCTATCAAATAGAAGAAAGCAGGCGAATTCATGTTAACTATCGCATATCTAGGCAACGGCAAAAGCACCAATCGCTACCACATCCCATTTGCTACTAAACTAGCAGATAAAATCAAGATCAAAACGATTTATTCGCCATCTGGCCGGCAAAATTGGGCCCCTTTACCCGCAATTAAGTATACGACAGAGCTAGCTGATATTTTGGACGATCCAGCGGTCGATTTAGTGGTGATCACCACACCTTTGAAGTTTCATTATGAGTATACCAAAAAAGTGTTGGAAGCAGGAAAACATGTCCTAGTGGAAAAGCCTTTCACTGAAACGTCTGAAGAAGCTGTCGAACTCTTTGAATTGGCCAAAAGCAAAAATTTGTTTCTACAATGCTACCAGAATCGTCGCTTTGACTCGGATTTTCTAACGGTTCAAAAAATCATCGAAAGCGGCAAACTGGGAGATTTGATCGAAATCGAGATGCACTATGATTATTTTCGTCCAGAAGTACCAGAAAATGTGACCCATTTTTCGAAAGAGGACAGCTATTTGTATGGACATGGTTGTCATACGATCGACCAAGTCTTGAGTTATTTTGGTGAGCCGGATGAGATTCGTTATGATGTGCGGCAATTACTGGGTGAGGATCGGATGAATGATTATTTTGACTTGGATTTTTATTATGGCAAGCTGAAGGTGTCGGTGAAATCTAGTTATTTCCGATTGAAAGAACGACCAAGTTTTGTCGTTTACGGTAAAAAAGGTGTTTTCACGAAGCAGACGAAAGACCGTCAGGAAGAACATTTGAAGTTGTTCTACTTACCGAACCATCCGGATTTTGGGATTGATTTGCCTGAGCATTATGGGCTCTTGACCTATGTCGATGAGGCGGGCTATCATGAAGAGAAGGTAGTTTCCGAAGTGGGCGATTACAGCCGCATCTATCAAGGGGTTTATGATGCCATCGTCAATGGACAGGAAAAAATCGTCAAGGACGAAGAAACGATTTTGCAGCTGCAGATCTTAGAAACGGGAATTGCTACATTAGAAGCGAAATAATGGAGGGAAAACGATGAAACTAGGGATTATTGGAACAGGTATGATCGTCAATGAATTTTTAAAAATGACCGCGGAGCTTCCGGAAATCCAGTTATCAGCGATTTTATCCACTGAACGAAGTGTGCCTAAGGCCGAAAAATTGCAAGAAGAATACAAGATCGGCGCGACGTTTTCAAAGACGGAAGACTTTTTAACGTCTGAGATCGACACAGTTTATGTCGCCGTGCCAAACCATTTGCATTACGGATTTGCCAAACAAGCGCTGCTGGCTGGCAAACATGTGATTTGTGAGAAGCCCTTTACTTTGAAATACGGCGAACTGGCTGAATTGAAAGAAATCGCCGAGGAAAAACAATTAATTTTGATCGAAGCTGTTACCAATCAATATTTACCGAATTATCAAAAAATCAAAGAAGCGTTGCCGGAGATCGGTCAAGTTCGTTTGATCGAATGCAACTATTCTCAATATTCTTCTCGCTATGATGCGTTTCGTAAAGGCGAGGTCTTACCGGCCTTCAATCCAAAATTTGGCGGCGGCGCGTTGATGGATATCAATATTTATAATATCCATTTTGTCTTAGGGTTATTCGGTCTGCCAAAAGGCGTTGAGTATTATGGGAACATTCAAAAAGGGGTCGATACTTCCGGTATCTTGATGCTGGATTATGGTTCTTTCAAGGCGGCGTGTATCGGAGCCAAAGATTCCTTCACGGAAAGTCACGCGACGATCCAAGGAGAAGACGGCACGATTATTGTGAAAAGCCCTAGCAGCACCATTATTGAAACCGTGCTGCAGCACAAAGGCAGTGAGCAGAAGATCTCCGAAAAATCAACACATCACCGGATGTATGATGAGTTCAAAAAATTTGATACGGTGATCCGCGAAAAGAATCTTGCTTTTGCCGCGGAGCAACTGGATCATAGCTTGGCAGTCATGAAAGTCGTGGAAGAAGCTTCGACTAAAGCTGGTTTAGAATTAGGCTAAGAAAAAAGGAGTTGGGCAAAACTTTGCCTCAGCTCCTTTTTTGCGTTTCAACGATTAAAGATACGTATTGATAACTGCCGCTACTCCGGCTTCATCATTACTGCTAGTAGTTTTTGCAGCTGTTTGTCTAATCAACGTGACCGCATTTTCCATGGCGATGCTAGTACCTGCAAATTGCAGCATTTCCAAATCATTCTCCTGATCACCGAAAGCGATAATTTCGGATTTTGCGATCTTTAAATAGTCCAATAAAAATTTCAACGCTGCGCCTTTATTCACGCCATCAGCCATGACTTCCAGCCAATATTTGGCGGAGTAAGTGCTAGTGATCTTTTTGACATTAAAAGCCGAACGTAAGGCGGCTAACTTTTTGACGTCGGGACTATTAAAAGCCAGTTTGAAATAGCTGATGTCGGCATTTTTCAAATGCCCAATCAGTTCTTTTGGAGAAGTATCCGCTAATTTGAATTGCGCATAGTAAGGGCTGTTGACCTCAGCACTAGCTGGATCAAAGACGATCCGGTCGTCTTTTTCAGCCCGGCTAGCAACGACCGTTACTTTTTCTGCTTTTGCTATGGCGAATGTTGTTTCGACGATTGCTGTAGGGATCGTGAAACCATTCAATACTTCAGCAATCTCGCCTTGCTCGATTCGAGCGACATAAGCGCCATTAGAGGCTAGAGTGTAGCCATTAATAGCCAGTTTGGCAAAGGCTTCAGTGGCTGAATGGATCGAACGGCCGGTGGCTAATACGACGATTCCACCTTGAGCGTCAAATTTCCGTAATGCTTGGAGATTTTCCTCTGGAATTTCTCCTTGCGAATTTAATAGTGTTCCATCTAAATCAATTGCTGCCAGTTTCATTGAAACCCTTCCTTTATTAAGTATTCTAATTTAACCATAGAACAAATGGAGCTCTTTTTAAACTAATACGCTTAGAAAAAGTAGATGACAAGACAGCATCAATTTTTTCTGATTGAGAGAAAAAATTGGAATTTATCAAAAAAAGTTAAGTATATCAAGCTTTTTAATCATTTTTATTAAAAAATATCTAGACCTTTAAGCAATTTCTTTGGAAATTCATAATCAGGGGCGTATGTTGGTTTCAGAAACAGTAAGAAAACGAACAAAACTAAATAAGGGAGTGCAGATAGTATGTTTTCTAACCAAAAAGAGTTACCAATCGTGACAGCATCTGATGAGAATTATGCTCCTTTCTTAAGCGTAATGATCCGAACGTTGCTAGAGCACACCAATAAGATGACCCCAATTCATTTTTATATCATTGATGATGACTTATCAATGGAAAGTAAAAGAAAATTGGAACAAACGGTGCAACTATATTCGACTAAAGCGGTCATTGAATTTATGACCGTTAACAAAGAAACTTACAAAGACTTTTTAGTGAGCGACCACATCACGACTACCGCCTATTATCGTATTTCGTTGCCGAAGACGTTCAAAAATTCTGGTTACGAAAGAATCCTCTATATTGATGCCGATACGTTTATTTTAGATGACGTCACAAAACTTTATCAAACTGATTTGAACAATAAAACAATAGGAGCGATCATTGATCCTGGTCAAACGAAAGCCTTGGCTCGATTGGGGATTGACTCGAAAGATTATTATTTTAATTCCGGCGTGATGGTAATCGATATCAAACGTTGGAACCAACGAAAAATTACAGAAAAGACTATTGATTATTTAAAAAATAATAGTGATAAAATTATTTTTCATGATCAAGATGCATTAAATGCTGTATTGTACGAAGATTGGACGCAAATCCATCCACGTTGGAATATGCAAAGCTCATTGATTACCGATAAGCATCCCGCACCAACGCTTTATCATAAAAAATTATACGCAGAAGGTCGAGCAAATCCGGCAATCGTTCATTTTACCGGCCACGATAAACCGTGGAACACACTGACTGGACATCCTTTCCAAGATGCCTACATGAAAGTGTTACAAGAGAGTGTTTTCGAGAAAGTGGTGAATGTACGATGAGTAAACAAGATAAAATGACCATCGTTTCTAGTTGTAATGATGGATTCGCACCTCACGTTTCGGCGCTGTTTGTATCGATCTTAGAAAATGGGTCAAAACACGCGAGTCAGTATGATTTTTACGTGATCGATGATGAAATTAGTATGGCTAATAAAAAATTGATGCGAGAGACATTACAGGATTTTGATTCCTCTGTGCATTTCTTGACGATCGATAAAAAATATTTTGAAAATGTTGTCGAAAGTGACCGGATTCCGCAAACAGCTTATTTCCGGATCGCGATTCCGCAGCTATTCCGCGGCAAAGGTGTCGAGCGTTTGTTGTATTTAGATTGTGACATGATTGCCTTGACGGATGTTTCTAAATTATGGCAATTGGATTTAAAGGGAAATATTTTAGCTGCGGTAGAGGATGCCGGTTTCCACCATCGTTTGGAAAAAATGAAAATCAAAACCGAGTCCTATCGTTACTTCAATTCCGGCTTGATGTTGATTGATGTCAACAAATGGCTGGAACAAGACGTGACGAACCGTGTCTTGAAATTCATTCAAGAAAACCCTGAAAAATTGCGTTTCCATGATCAAGATGCGTTAAACGCGATTTTGCATGATCAATGGTTACCGATTCATCCAAAATGGAATGCCCAAAGCTATATCATGCAAAAGGAAGTCAAAAATCCTCGGCCAGAAGGGGAGCGTGCCTATGTTGAGACTCGGAAACAACCGAAGATTATTCACTACTCTGGTCATATCAAGCCCTGGAGTAAAGAATTTACTTCCCCAACGAAGAAATATTATGAGAAGTACGCAGAATTAACCGAATTCCCTGAAAGTTTCGCTTGTAAAAAGAAAAAGACCAACTATCTTTTTCAAAGAAAATCAGGATGAGCTCGTTGAGGATGCGAGAAAAACCGTTTGAGGCCTAGTGCTTCAAACGGTTTTTTGATGTCACTTCAGTAGGCAGCTGATTTTTCAAAGCGAAGATTTCTTGAGCAAGTCTTTCCATCAACAGCTGTAAACTATCACGATTTGCTAGACCATCGATGAAGTAGATTTTTTTGATTTCAGGAGCAAGATCCGGCAAAGGACAATCACTGATGACGATGTCACACTCCGCCATCTGACTTTTTTGCAGCTGTAAATCATCAGTAAACACTTGTTGGATCTTCCCAATAATATCATCGCTGACATAGTAGTTGCTGGTACAGTTAACACCGATCCGCAAAGGTTCAATTTGGCGATAACAGTCATAAAGATGGAATAAATCTTCCATGATCCAATCGACATTTTCCTTTTCCAAATCGGCTGAGTATTGTGGGTTTTCTTGATCAAATTTTTGATAAAATTTCCGCAGCCGCTTCATAAACGAACGAAAGGTTGAATCATCTTGCTGCATCGATACACTTGGTAATACCATATTCGGCTGAGCCGGATGGAGGTAGGTGTTGAATAAACGATTTCTGCAAATATTCAAAATCGCTAAGACTTGTTTGTTTTCTGGAATCGCTAAATCAAATTGCTTCATTAAAGCATCGACCAGATCTTTGGCAGTATCGAAGAAGGGTGAGTGATTCTCTTGAAAGATGATGTAATGTCGATAATTTTCTTCATCCGTCCCAACTTTTGCGGTAGTCAAACGCAGAAGGATATTTAAAATAATCCGTTGCTCATCGCAGAGGTCTAAATCAGATTTTAAGAAGTCCAGCTCTGGCTGCAGAAAAATTCGATTACTTGGGTATTTTGCGATATCCGTTTTTACGGTCTCAAAAGACGTAAAAGGAAAATTATCCGTACACAACATCAACACTAAGGCGACTTTATCTAATTGGCCGCTGGTTAAGCGATCAGCTAGATGAAAATCAAGATAGTGGTCAACTAACTGAAAAGTATTCAATGTTTCCTTTTCTCTAAAAGGCAGTTCAGTATTCGCAAAAATTCGCCAGTAAACATCGATTAAACAATATTGAATCTGAATTTCTGTTCCGACAATCTTTCGTTCCCCAGATTTAGTAAAAGAAATCGCCAGCCCAAAGAGTGCTAAAAATTGGTCGATTTCCTTCATGCGTGAATAAAGATATGGAACACTAAAATTGGTTTCGTGGCTGAGCGCGACAATCGAATTCACTTTGCGATTAAGCAACGAAGTCACGATCCGATAATTCGTTGCTTCTTTACAATAAGCACCTAAAAGTTTGTAATAGCATTCTGCGCTGTCCAATCCAGATAGATCAAGGGCAGTAAAACCATGTCGGCTAATAACTCGGATTGTAGGAGCGACTTTTTGCTGCAGATCTTGATTTAATTCTTTTAAATAAAGTGTCAACGTATTCTCTGATATATGACAATTTTTGATCAAATAGCTGTGACTAAGGTAAGCGGGATATTTCAATAAATATTGGAATACTGCCAGCTTACTGCCAACCTTTCGACTTAATAAATAAGTTTTGATTGCTTCCTTTGTCTGCATCAAAATCCTCCTAACCAATCTATTCACTGCTTAGTATAGTGAAGGAAAGCGATTTTTAGAAAGAAATATGCTCCCAAATTATTTAAAACACATTCGTTTTTCACGAGAAAATCATAATATAGTAACTGTTATTTGATTTATCCTTGAAACGATCATAGATGAAAAGGAGAATCATTTTGAAATTATCACATTTACTTGCCGCCTCTTTACTGTTGTCCGTCACGCCCGTGTCTTACCGTATGATTGAGGCAAATGCTATCAACCAGCCCTCTGTCATTGCAAGTGAAGCAAGCTGGGGGAATGTTAATAACATTCATTTTACCGATAATTTTTCGCAGTTTAATTCAGGTATAGCCAAATTGACTGTAGGAACGCCAGTCGAAGTTTCGGCTACGATTTCGTTTTCAGGTGATTATGCCGCAATCCAGCAAGCAGTCGTAAGTTTTGAGAATGTCGATCAAGGAATTCAGATTGATTATAATCATACGATTTATTTCGATCCAGACTCTAAGCAAGCGCGTTTTAAATTTACGGTTACTTTGACGGAGCCAATTCCAGCAGGCGGGTCACGCTTGTTTACAGTAAAAGTTTCCGACAACAACCCTACCGATAAAAATCACTTGACGCCGTATAGCCAGCGTCAAACGATCATTCAAGGAGATGATGGCGGATCAACCAGCAGTACCGATTCTAGCGGAGATCATCGGACAGACACCAGTGCAGAGCCAAGTACAGACACAAGCACTGAGCCAAGTACAGACACAAGCACTGAGCCAAGTACAGACACAAGCACTGAGCCAAGTACAGACACAAGCACTGAGCCAAGTACAGACACAAGCACTGAGCCAAGTACAGACACAAGCACTGAGCCAAGTACAGACACAAGCACTGAGCCAAGTACAGACACAAGCACTGAGCCAAGTACAGACACAAGCACTGAGCCAAGTACAGACACAAGCACTGAGCCAAGTACAGACACAAGCACTGAGCCAAGTACAGACACAAGCACTGAGCCAAGTACAGACACAAGCACTGAGCCAAGTACAGACACAAGCACTGAGCCAAGTACAGACACAAGCACTGAGCCAAGTACAGACACAAGCACTGAGCCAAGTACAGACACAAGCACTGAGCCAAGTACAGACACAAGTACAGACACAAGCACAGACACAAGTACGGAGTCAAGTACAGACACAAGCACGAGAACAAGCACAGATACGAGTCAGAAATCAACTACAGAATCAAGTAGCAATACCGGAGAAAATTCAAATAGTAGCTCTCGAAAGGATGCTAAAAGCTCTTCCATGCCTGGCCAAAAACGATCTGAAAATCAGTCAAGACCGCCGCGCTCTTCAGTAAATAAGTCAAAAAAAGTTAGCTCACAAGCTAGAAAATCCGGCTATAGTTTACTGCCAAAGACCGGAGAAAGCGATACAAGCTTATTTATGATCGCCGGTGGATTGATTAGTTTATTAGGGGCAATTTTATTATTGAAACGAACTAAATAATCGGTTAGCAAAAAAGGTGTACTGAAAATTGTCAGTACACCTTTTTGTGGTTTAACTATGCAGAATGGTTTTGATTTCGTTTAATTCACTTTGACTAAACTCTAAATGCTGTAATGCCGCTAAATTATCGTGGACGTGATCGATGTTGGTCGAACCGATGACTACACTGGCAACGGTTGGATCTTTTAACAACCAGGCTAAGGCCAGCTGCGAAAGTGTTTGTTCACGTGTATCCGCGATTTTTTTCAATGAACGTAATTTCTGTTGAGTTGAGGCGATATTTTCTGGAGCAAGCAGGCTGCTGTTTGTCCGATGAGCAGGGAAATCAGCGGGAATTTCCTGGCTGCTACGATCAGTCAAAAGGCCTTCCGCCAGTGGCCCATAAGCGATCGCACCTAATTTATTTTCCTGCAGAACATCTAATAATCCTTCTTCAGCCTCTCGATTTAGCATGTTATAAGAAACTTGATGAATGACAAAGGGTGTATGACGCTCCTTGAAGAGTTTGATCATTTTTTCTGTTTGTTCTTTTGAATAGTTTGAAATACCGATATATAAGGCTTTTCCTTGTTTTACAAATAAATCAAGTGTATCAGCTGTTTCTTCAAAACTTGTCTGTTCATCGGGACGATGAGTATAAAAAATATCGAAATAATCCAAGCCGGTTCGCGTTAAACTTTGATCCATGCTAGCGACTAAATGTTTTTTTGAACTCATAGAACCATAAGGGCCTTGCCACATATCAAAGCCTGCCTTAGAAGAGACAATCATTTCATCGCGATAAGGTTTCAAATCTGATTGAAAGACTGCTCCAAAAGAAGATTCGGCACTCCCAGGCTTGGGACCATAATTATTCGCTAAATCAAAATGATTGATACCGCTATCAAAAGCATCTAAAAGAACTTTTCGGGTATTGCTTAAAGGACGTTCATCACCAAATCCACGCCACAAACCTAAAGAAACAGCAGGGAGAACCAAGCCAGTATTGGCGACTCTGCGATAACTCATTTTTTCATAGCGATGTTCATTTGCTTGATACATATAGATTCCTCCAATTATTTAATTTAAATTCAAATTTGGAAACCGGTTACCTAAGTAATTTTATACTTGTTTTTCTAAAAAAACAACTAAAGTCTTTTTATTAGAACTTGAAAGTTCTCTTTAAGCAAAATCTCGTTAAATAAAATTAATTCAAGAGACTAAAAGCTTATTCTGGCTTCGTTAATGATTCTCTTTCTCGTTTGAAGGTTCTTGTTTTCATTAAAGGAATTCCAGTGCTACGCTAAGTTTGAAGCAAGGTGGAGGCGTTGGAATGAGTAATGTAAAAAAATTTTTGTTAACTATGATAATCGGGCTAGTCGCGTTGATTCTGGAATTTGGCTTCCAGCAAAATCGTCTGGCTTATTGGCTGGTCGCAATCGTTGGTGGCGTTATGACGATCACCATGCTGATGGGAATGGTAAAAACCTTACGTTCGGGAAAATATGGAGTTGATATATTAGCCATCACGGCGATTATCGCTACCTTATTAGTCGGAGAGTATTGGGCTAGCTTGATGGTTTTGATCATGTTGACCGGCGGAGATAGTCTGGAAGATTATGCCGGTCATCAAGCCAGTCGCGAATTGCGTGCTCTTTTGGATCATTCACCGCAAATCGCTCATCGCATTGATCAAGAGACGATTAAGGATCTTGAAGTAGATGCGGTTCATGTGGGTGATCTCATTTTAGTAAAACCCGGAGAATTAGTTCCGGTGGATGGTCGGGTGATTGCTGGGGAATCTTTGGTGGATGAATCCTCACTGACAGGAGAATCAAGACCGGTCGAAAAGAAGCTTAGTGATGAGCTTATGTCGGGCTCTGTCAATGGTGATGGCGCATTGCGACTAAAAGTAATCAAAGCCGCAAAGGACAGTCAGTATCAGACATTGGTGAAATTAGTCAAAGAATCAGAAGCTAAGCCAGCCCATTTTGTACGTTTGGCTGATCGTTACGCAGTCCCCTTTACAGCGATTGCATATGTGATTGGCGGAGTCGCTTGGTTTGTTTCAAAAGATCCCGTTCGATTCGCTGAAGTATTAGTCGTAGCGTCTCCTTGTCCATTGATTTTAGCAGCTCCGGTCGCATTGGTTGCGGGAATGAGTCGTTCAAGTCGGAATGGAATCGTGGTAAAAACGGGTACGACAATTGAGAAGCTGGCGCGAGCGAAGAGCATCGCCTTTGATAAGACTGGGACATTGACTGAAGGCAAGCTTTCTGTTGAAAAAATTCAAGTAATAGCTTCTCATTATTCTGAAGATGAACTAATGAAGTATGCGGCTAGTGGAGAACAAGAATCAAGTCATATTTTGGCTCGGTCGTTAGTTAGTTATGCAAAAAAACAACAGCTTTCGTTGTATCCAGTGACGAACTTGGAAGAAATTACCGGGCAAGGGATTGAGGCACAAGTCAACGGCAAAAATGTTCGCGTCGGGAAAGCAGCTTTTGCGGGATCAGCCACTGAGTTAAGGACTAAACAAACCGCCGTGTATGTTGCTATCGACCATCACTACATTGGCTCGATCACTTTCGCTGATATTGTGCGGAAAGAGTCAGCTGCGACGATCAAGGAACTAAACACACTGGGAATTCAAAAAACAATTATGTTGACCGGCGATCACGCCTCTATCGCAAATACAATTGCCAAAGAAGTAGGTATCTCAGAGGTCCATGGAGAATGTTTGCCGGAAGAAAAAATTCAAGTCTTGAATGAATTGAAAGAAGTGGATCGTCCAGCAATCATGGTAGGTGATGGGGTCAATGATGCGCCAGCGTTGGCTGTGGCGGATGTTGGTATCGCAATGGGGGCTCACGGCTCATCGGCGGCCAGTGAAAGTGCCGACGCTGTGATTCTAAAGGACGATCTGAGCCGAGTCTCCACGGCTGTTCATTTATCACAAGATACCATGCGAATTGCCCAGCAATCTGTTTTGATAGGTATCGTAATTTGTGTCATTCTAATGTTGATTGCCAGTACAGGAGCCATCCCGGCATTACTTGGTGCCGCCCTGCAAGAAGTCATTGATACCATCTCAATTTTATCGGCGTTAAGGGCGCGAAAGGATCGTTAATTTAAGAATGATTCTAGGGAGCTGGGATATTAATATAATCCCAACTCCCTATTTACGGATAAACGGTTATCCAGAAGTAGCTTCTTCGGAAATAAGCCGAAATTTCACAAAAATTGGTGGAATAATTTTCAGAAATCCCGTTTTATTGCGGTGAGACACAGCGATTGCTTCAGCAGAGCTGATGTGGAACAGTACCTACTCGGTTCTCGAAGCTGAATACTTTTGTTCCAACCTCTTTTTCTGTCAAAGATTTTCAGACTAGATTCCGTAATATTTTATGAAGGCATTAAGCAACAAGTTGTGTAGCCAAATGTGATTTCTTTATTAAAACGCTTCCTCACATAGGCTAAATTGAAGAAGAAAGGCGAACAGATTATTCAAAAACAGCGAATAATTAGTTCCGTATTAAAAAATTTGGAAGGAATATAAAAATGAGCGATTAGGAATCTTTTTCACATGCAAAACAGGAATGTTTCGTCAAAATAGGTAATTTTTATTTTAAATCTAAATCGTTTGAAAGCGTTTTTCGTTGTGATACACTTATTCTGTACTCTTTAAAAATAATCACAAGTTTAGAAAGAAGGAGGAAGTTTTAACCAGAAGCGTTCGTTTAAAATTTTTATTTGAATGTTTTAGGAACCCTTTAAAGTAAAAAGTGAGGTGCGTAAAAGTGTTTTCTTTTAAAGAACGATCCAAAATGATGGAAAAGTTAAGCAATGATTCATTTGATTTAGTAATCATCGGTGGCGGAATCACAGGAGCCGGCGTAGCGTTACAGGCAGCTGCTTCAGGACTTTCCGTTGCGTTATTGGAAATGCAGGATTTTGCGGAAGGAACGTCGTCACGTTCAACTAAATTGGTTCATGGCGGTATCCGCTATCTGAAAACTTTCGATGTGGAAGTGGTGTCAGATACAGTCAGTGAACGAGCAATTATTCAAGGCATCGCGCCACATATTCCCAAAGCAGATCCGATGATTTTACCGATTTACGATGAGCCGGGTTCGACTTTTAATATGTTCTCAGTCAAAGTGGCGATGGATCTTTACGATCAGTTAGCTAATGTGACTGGGAAGTACGCGAACTACATGTTAAGCAAGGAAGAAATCTTAGAGCGGGAGCCGCAATTAGCAGCACAAGGGTTACTGGGCGGCGGAGTTTATTTAGATTATCGCAACAACGATGCGCGGTTAGTGATTGAGAATATCAAACGAGCAGTAGAGGATGGCGCAATTGCGGTCAGCCGCATCAAAGTAGAAGAGATTTTACATGATGATCAAGGAAAAGTTTCCGGTGTCAAAGTAAAAGATCTTTTGTCTGAAGAGAGTTTTTCTATCGATAGTCAATTAGTCATTAATACAGCGGGACCCTGGTCGGATATCGTCAAAAAATTAGACAAAAAAATCGACCACAAACCACACATGCGACCGACTAAAGGAGTGCATCTAGTAGTAGATGGTGAAAAACTAAAAGTGCCGCAGCCGACTTATTTTGATACTGGTGAACAAGATGGTCGAATGATTTTTGTAATTCCACGGGAAAGCAAAACATATTTTGGAACGACTGATACTGATTATCAAGGTGATTTTGATCATCCGACAGTGGAACAGGCAGATGTCGATTACTTATTGAAAGTGGTCAATCATCGTTATCCTGAGGTGGATTTGACTATTGACGATATTGAAGCTTCTTGGGCCGGCTTGCGACCGTTAATCAGTGATGCTTCCGGTGATTACAATGGAACGAAAAAAGAAAAAATCAGCGACGAAAACTTTGAGAAGATCATTCAGGCGGCAAACGATTATAAAAATGGTAAGCAATCACGGCCAGCCGTAGAAAAAACCATTACTCAAGCAGCTAAAGAAGAGCCGAAGGACAATCCTTCTGCCGTCTCCCGTGGCAGTGATCTAACCGTTGCCGAAGATGGTTTGCTGATCTTATCCGGTGGTAAGCTGACGGATTATCGCTTGATGTCGGCGGAAGCCATGAAAAAAATTGCTTCTATCTTAGATCGTGATGTGGAGCTGGTAGATTCAAAACATTACGCAGTCTCTGGCGGTAAGCTCGATCCAGCCAATGTCGAAAGCGAATTGGAAAAAATTGCGAAAAAGGGACAGGAAATCGGATTAAATCAGGTCGATGCAAACTTTATCGCGGAGCTATATGGCTCAAATGCAGAAAAAGTTTTTGATTTTAAAGATCAAGGCAGCTTCGACGACTTGTCATTAGCCGAATCAATGTCACTGCGCTACGCGATGGAGGCGGAGATGACTTTGACGCCGGTGGATTACTTATTGCGTCGGACGAATTATATGCTGTTTATCAGTCATCGCTTGATGGAAATTAAAGATGCGGTGGTTGAAGCGATGGCGAAGTTCCTTGACTGGGACGACCATTTAAAAGAGCAATATCAAAAAGAATTGGATCAGCAGATTCGTGAAACCCAATTGACGGATTTAAAAGAGCAGCAAAAAAAATAAATGTATAAAGGGAGTGGAAACATGGAATCATACATCATGTCAATCGATCAAGGAACGACTTCATCAAGGGCGATCATCTTTAACAAAGCCGGCAAAGAAGTCAGCTCATCACAAAAGGAATTTACACAGCACTTTCCAAAACCAGGCTGGGTCGAACACGATGCCAATGAAATCTGGAACTCCGTTCAATCGGTTATTGCAGGTGCTTTGATCGAAAGTGGATTGAAACCTAGCCAAATCGAAGGAATCGGGATTACCAATCAACGTGAAACGACCGTCATTTGGGAAAAGGAATCCGGTCATCCAATCTATAACGCGATTGTCTGGCAATCGAAACAGACCAACGATATTGCCAATGACTTGAAAAAACAAGGTCATCAAGACATGATCCAGAAAAAAACCGGTCTACTGATTGATTCCTATTTCTCAGCAACGAAAGTGAAATGGATCTTAGATAAAGTGGAAGGGTCTCGCGAAAAAGCTAAAAAAGGTGAGCTGTTATTTGGAACGATCGATACATGGTTAGTTTGGAAATTAACCGGCGGCAAAGTTCACGTAACGGATTATACCAATGCCAGTCGGACGATGATGTTCAATATTTATGATTTGGAATGGGATCAAGAAATTCTGGATTTATTAGATATTCCAAAAGAACTTTTACCAGAAGTAAAATCAAACTCCGAGGTTTATGGCAAAACCGAAGACTATCACTTCTATGGAAACAACGTACCAATCGCCGGCATGGCCGGGGATCAGCAAGCGGCCTTAGTTGGACAATTAGCCTTTGACAAAGGGATGGTAAAAAATACCTATGGAACCGGGGCCTTTATCGTGATGAATACTGGTGAAAAACCAATTCTTTCCGAGAATGGGTTATTGACAACAATCGGCTATGGTATCGATGGGAAAGTAACTTACGCATTAGAAGGAAGTATTTTTGTGGCAGGTTCTGCGATCCAATGGCTGCGTGACGGGTTACGGATGTTTACAAATGCTCCAGATTCAGAAAAGTATGCAAAACGGGTCGACAGCTCTGAAAATGTTTATATGGTTCCAGCCTTTACTGGCTTAGGAGCGCCTTATTGGGATCAAGAAGCTCGCGGCGCAATCTTTGGATTGACACGTGGAACGACCAAAGAACATTTCATTCGGGCAACCTTAGAATCATTGGCTTATCAAACAGCCGATGTTGTTAAAACGATGGTGAAAGATTCTGACACAGAAATCAAATTATTGAGAGTAGACGGCGGTGCTTCAAAAAATGATTTGTTGATGCAATTCCAAGCGGATATTTTGCAAACACCAGTCGAACGAGCACCATATTTAGAAACAACTGCCCTAGGCGCAGCTTACCTTGCTGGTTTAGCTGTTGGATATTGGAAAGACATTGACGAAATTAAAAAATTCGCTGCAGACGGGCAACGCTTCGATCCAGAAATGGATGAAGAAATCACTGAAGATCTTTATGCTGGTTGGCAAGAAGCAGTCCAAGCAACGATGCAATACAAACATCAACCCAAAGAAAAAGAATAAGTGAACTCCTAGATTTAAACAATTGTCCGCGACTTTGCGGAAAAAGTAGTGAAAGTCAGTGGTGCAGTGAAGATAAAGCAGTTATTTACTGTGCCTACTGACATACAATAAAAAGAATACAGGAGGAGATGTCAATGGATACAAGCATGATGACGCAAGTAGTTGGAGAAATTATTGGGACGATGGTCTTAGTTCTATTAGGGGATGGAGTCGTTGCAGGTGTTAGTTTACGGAAAACCAAGGCGGAAGGCGCCGGCTGGATCGCGATCACATTAGGCTGGGGTGCGGCAGTAACGATCGGTGCCTATGCAGCAGGCTATATGTCGTTTGCTCACTTGAATCCAGCGGTGACTATCGGTATGGCGATTGCCGGAAAAATAGGTTGGGATATGGTAGTTCCGTACATTTTAGGTCAAATGATTGGTGCCATCATCGGAGCAATTTTAGTCTTTATTCATTACTACCCACATTGGAAAGAAACCAAAGATCAAGCAGCGATTCTTGGCGTGTTCTCTACTGGTCCTGCGATTCGTAGCTTAGGAGCTAACTTAATCAGTGAAATTATTGGAACCTTTGTATTAGTTTTCGCGTTATTGACTTTCGGTATGAGTAAATTTGGCGATGGTTTGAACCCAATGGCAGTAGGTATCCTGATTTTAGTTATCGGGTTGTCCCTTGGTGGTACGACTGGATATGCGATCAACCCGGCTCGGGACTTAGGACCGCGGATCGCTCATGCCTTCCTTCCAATCCCTGGTAAAGGTGATTCCGACTGGGGGTATTCTTGGGTACCAGTAGTTGGTCCAATTATCGGTGGGATTATCGCAGCATTATTGTTTATGGCATTGCCTATCTAAACCTTTGAGGGTGATGGAAGCTTCCATTACCCTCGTATATTTTCCAAAAAAAATGGCGGGAGGAAGAATCAGTGAAAAAAATTATCAATGATCCAAAGAATGTCGTGGAAGAAATGGTCAGCGGATTAGTCGACGCATATCCAGACTATGTGAAGCAAGTTCCCGAAACCCTCGTAGTCGCACGAAATGATGACTATGATCAAGTGGCTTTAGTCAGCGGAGGTGGTAGCGGACATGAGCCTTCTCATGCAGGTTTTGTCGGAGATGGGATGTTGAGTGCGGCAGTCTGCGGCCAAGTCTTTACTTCGCCAACACCAGATCAAATCTATGAAGCCATCAAAGCGACGAACAAAGGCAAAGGAACTTTAATGATCGTCAAAAACTATTCCGGTGACGTGATGAACTTTGATATGGCGAAGGATCTGGCGGCAATGGACGACATTGAAGTGGATTCTGTTTTAGTAGATGACGATATTGCAGTCGAAGATAGTACGTATACGCAAGGTCGCCGCGGGGTGGCGGGAACAGTTTTAGTCCACAAGATCTTAGGTGGTATGGCTCGTGAAGGAAAATCTGTTTCCGAGTTGGCAAGCTATGGCAAGTCTTTGGTAGAAGATATTAAGACAGTGGGGATCGCTTTATCAGGTGCGACCGTGCCGGAAGTCGGCAAACCGGGATTTACATTGGCAGAGGATGAGATGGAGTTTGGTGTCGGTATCCACGGCGAACCTGGCTACCGTCGGGAAAAAATCAAACCATCAGCAGAGATCGCTAAAGAGATCATCGCTAAGCTGAAAGGTGAATTTAACTGGCAAGCTGGCGATAAATATGGCTTGTTCGTTAATGGTATGGGAGCGACACCATTAATGGAATTGTTTATCTATTATAATGACGCGAAAAAGATATTGGCTGATGAAGGTGTCGAAATAACCTTCAGTAAAGTCGGTAATTACATGACCTCGCTTGAAATGGCGGGAGCATCCATTACGATGATCAAACTAGATGACGAACGGTTACGTTTGTTAAACGAACCTGTTCATACGATTGCTTGGTAATCTATTTTGTAATCAAACAGTTCGCTAATTAAAAGCAATCGTTTGTCAAAAAAAGTATTCAAGGAGGAGCACTATGTTTACACCAGATAATTTACGAAAGACCTTAGAACTATTTAATCAAAAAATTCAAGACAAGAAAGACTATCTAAGTGAATTAGATACACCAATTGGTGACGGCGACCACGGGAATAATATGGCCCGCGGCATGGATGCTGTAATGGCGGCAGACCTCTCTGGAGACTTACCGGATATTTTCAAGGCAACGGCGATGGCTTTAATTAGTAAAGTTGGCGGCGCTTCAGGGCCACTTTACGGTACCGCGATGATGGAAATGATGAAAGCCAGCAAAGAATCGAATGATCCTGAGATTCTGCTGAAGGCAGCGATTGAAGGTATTAAAAAGCGAGGAAATTCAACAGAAGGTGAAAAAACGATGTTGGATCTCTGGGTTCCAGCGGTGGAAAATTTAAATAATGGGACATTAAATCCAGCAACGATCGAAATTTTAGTTGAAAAAACCAAAGACATTAAAGCAACAAAAGGCCGGGCATCTTATGTCGGGGATCGCTCAATTGGACATATTGATCCTGGTGCGATGTCGTCTGCATATTTCTTTGAATCGTTATTAGAGGCAGGTGTGATCAATGGCTAGAGGCGTAATTTTAGTATCACACACCAAAGAAATGCCCGAGGGTTTAAAGCGTTTGATCGGCGAAGTGGCGAAGAACGTACCAGTTACGACCGCAGGCGGTTTAGAGGATGGCGGCATCGGTACGTCGATGGAACGTATCTCGAAAGCGATTGAAGAAAATACCGCCGATGAGCTTTTAGCTTTTTATGATCTTGGCAGTGCCAAAATGAATCTTGAAATGGCGATGGAAATGACCGATAAAAAAGTTACTTTATTCGATACTGCTTTTGTTGAAAGTGCCTATACCGCTTGTGCCTTGTTAGCAGCAGATGCAGATGAAAAAATGATTGAGGAACAATTAGCCAGTTTGAAAGTTAAATAATAACACGTTGGTTGTATTTGAATTTTTTTAACAGAACGAGGAGTCAGTTGTAAATCAACTGGTTTCTCGTTTTTTCTGCGTTATAATAATAGAAATTCGAAAAAATTTCATTTTTTATATATTTCATTTCAAAAGATAAACAACTTTAAATTCCTAGTTGTGCTATGCTTTTTTTAAAAGGGGGAATCAGAATGGAAATGATCAAAGAAAGAACGTTACAAGGAGAGCTGGTAGCAATTCGTCGGCATTTACACCAAAATCCTGAGGTCGGCATGGAATTACCAGCCACGAAAAAATTTGTGTGGGATAAGTTAGTAGAATATGGTTATGAACCGCAAGCTTGTGGTTCAATGGGAATCACCTGTACTGTAGGGCAAGGCGAAAAAGTTTTTTTATTACGCGGAGATATGGATGCGCTTCCATTGGTTGAGGATACAGACTTGCCGTTTCGCTCGGAAAATGGCGCAATGCACGCCTGCGGGCACGATATGCATACTACCATGTTGCTGGGAGCCGCTAAATTATTAAAAGCGCAAGAAGCTGATCTGACTGGTGTCGTCAAATTGCTTTTCCAACCTGGTGAAGAAATTTTACAAGAAGCCAAAGACTGTTTAGCAGATGGTTTATTGGAAAACCCCAAAGTCGACGCGGGCGCGATGATGCACGTTTTTCCGTTTAAAGGACAACCAGTGAACAAGATCTTTACTGCTCCTGCGGGAACCTTTATGGCTAGCGCAGATTGGTATGAAATTAAGGTGGAAGGCGTCGGTAGTCACGGTTCGATGCCAGAGTATTCGATCGATCCGATTAATGTCGCGACTAAAATTTACGATGCATTGCAGACTCTTTCAGCACGAGAAATCAGTTCAGCCGAACGCTTTGTGTTAACCATCGGTGAATTTGTCGGCGGCACGCCTGGTTCTTCCAATGTGATTCCTAACTCTGCCTATATGAAAGGGACATTACGGACCTTGAAAGAGGACGTTCGTCAACAAATTAAAAAAAGAATGGTAGAAATTTCCGAAGCAATCGGCCAAGCCTTTGGCGCAAAGGTCTCGGTTGATTTCACGAATGGCTGCTGCAGTAATGAGATCGATCCAACCGTGACAGAGATCGTTAAAGAGCGGCTAGCACAAGTCTTTCCGGAGGATCAAGCCCCTGAAACGATTGTGGCGCCACCGTTAATGGGTAGTGAAGATTTTGGTGAAATCAGCCATCAAATTCCGACGACGACTTTATTGATCACCGCAGCCGATACAGAGCTGATGCTGCATAATCCTAAAATCGTCTTAGATGAGAATATTATGGAATTGGGTGCCAAGGTTTATGTCGAAGCCGCTCTCGCTTATTTAGAAAGGAATTAGCCGATGGGCAAACAAAAAACGGATCGGTCATTGATTCTAATTTTTCTAGGCTATACCTGTGTTTATTTAGATAAAAACATTATCAGTTTGTCCGTCATCCCGATTGCGCAAGATTTAGGAATCGACGCGGGGCAGAAGGGCTTGATCTTGAGTGCCTTTTTCTTAGGCTATACTTTGTTTCAGATTCCCTTTGGCTTCTTAGGCAATCGGGTCGGTAGTCGCAAGATCATGACCTTTGCGATTCTTTTGATTGGTTGCTTAATGATCTTCTTAGGCTTAGGTTTTTCATTGCTTTATTTATTAGTGATTCGTTTTGTCGCCGGGTCATTTGCTCATGCTGGTTATCCTTCAGCGGTAAGTGCCTTTGTCACAAAAGAAGTGGAGCCAACTAAGCGAGGCTCGGTCCAGTCTTCCATGATCGCTTCTTCTGGCTTTGCCGGGATCGTGGGACCGCTGTTAGTGGCCCCGCTGCTAACACTCGTTGGTTGGAAAATGACCTATTTTATTTACGGTGGGATCGTTTTAGCGATTGGTTTACTAATGGTCAAAGGGATTCCAAAGTCCAAAGGAAAACCACTAGTCACCGCCAATCAAGCTAACATTTCTTTTACTGAAGTCATCAAGGATCGGAATGTTTGGATCATGGTATTGGCAGCTTTCTTTATCAATGCCGCAGTCTATGGTATGACGGGCTGGATTGCTTCTTATTTGGTGGACGAATTTCAGTTAACGATGAACACGATGGCAATGATGAGCGCATTGATTGGCTTAGTAATGATGGCCAGCGCCATGTTTGCCGGCTCAATGATGGGACGCTATTTTAAAGATCGAGAAAAGCAAGTGATTTTAGTCGCTTCTGTCAGTGGCGGAGTGGTAGCCTTTTTACTAGCGCGTAGTCACTCATTAGTTTTAAGTATGTTGTTTTTAGCAATCGCTGTCGCTGCTGCAAGCATCGGATTTGCAACATTGATGAGTTTACCAGTAAAATTATTCGCCGAACGAGAAGTCTCCACGAAATATTCGATCATCAACGCGATCGGCGTCTCCGGTGGTTTTTTTGCTCCCATGATCATTGGTTGGTTGGTACAAACTAGCGGTTCATATGGTGGAGCCTTCAGCTTTATCGCATTTGTATTTGTTTTAGCGGGGATTGTCTCATTGAGTATACGAACGAAAGATAGTAAGCAAGCTGTTGGGGAGCTGGAAATAAAAAAACAAACTTAGAATAAGGTGGTATTAAGGAGGGTGGAGTAAATCCACTCCTTTTTTTATGTCAAAGAGAAAGTTTGGCAGGTAGATTATCAGAAAAATCATGAGAATATATATTGTTAAGTAAAAATTTCCAAATTTTTTTCAGAACAGAAATACTAAATAATTTTTAGTCGAAGAATTAATCTTCCATTCTTTCAAGAGTACTAACTAATAATCTTTTGTTTTAATTATAGTTAGTATGATAGAATCATTATAATAAACTTGGACTTTTTTGGAAGGAGGAATTGGATAATTAAAACAGATTATCCAATGTTTATTTATGAAAAATGGGAAAATAGTTCTGAGGTTGTTGCCAATAGCTATTCTTTGTCTAGCGCTGTTTGGTTTCAAATATTCTGAAGGTGAAACAGTAACGAATGACACACAAACAGAGTTGAGCTCGACGTTAACCGCAGTAAGTGAGAGTAAACAAACGACAGAAAAATCAACAGGGATCACTGAATCTAGCTTATCTACAACGGAGACATCGAGTACACAGGAACCAGTGATTGAGAGTAGTGACGAACCCGATATAGCAAGACAAAATTCGAGTATTAAAGAAAAAACAGTTAGTGAGCAATTTTTTATCACCATCACGGATAAAAATTATATATTGTTAAGAGAGCTAAACGGTGAAGCTATAAATGACCATAAGGAAAATTTTCAAAAGACATTTATTGCGGAGAAGATCACGAGTAACGATGGAATAGAGTACTATTCATTATCAACACCTACAAAGAAACTAGGATATATTAAAGCAACAAGTGTTGAAAAAACTACAGGGCAAGAAGGGAAACTATTTTTAGAGGACAATTCTTACGCGAATGTAATAGATGCTAGTGCAAAATTATATACTCCAGAATTCCAGGAAAATGGTACAGTTGGTATATTAAAAGACCAAACTTTAAAAATTGTAGGGTTTTATAATCACTATAATGGGACCAAATTTTATTTACTTAAAAATAGTGATAACCAACCAGCAAGTATTGTTGAGGCAAAGGCACTCCAAAAAACTACTAATCAAGGTGGAAAATGGAACGGCACCAATCAATATATAACGGTCACCAAAAATGATTGGACAATCTGGAAAGATTTCAACTTTAATAGTGGCAACTCCACAAAGAATTTATATCAACGAACATATCGAGTAACGGGTTGGTATCGTCATTTTAATGGAAGTAAATACTTATCTGTTTATGACAATAAAGGAACTTGGCAAGGCTATTTGAATGAAGGCGCTACACAAGTAATAAATGGGCAAGGTGGGAAATGGAACGGTACCAATCAATATATAACGGTCACTAAAAATGATTGGACAATCTGGAAAGATTTCAACTTCAACAGTGGTAGCTCCACAAAGAATTTATATCAACGAACGTATCGAGTAACGGGTTGGTATCGTCACTTTAATGGAAGTAAATACTTATCTGTTTATGACAATAAAGGAACTTGGCAAGGCTATTTGAATGAAGGCGCTGCACAAGTAATAAATGGACAAGGTGGGAAATGGAACGGTACCAATCAATATATAACGGTCACTAAAAATGATTGGACAATCTGGAAAGATTTCAACTTCAACAGTGGTAGCTCCACAAAGAATTTATATCAACGAACGTATCGAGTAACGGGTTGGTATCGTCACTTTAATGGAAGTAAATATTTATCTATTTACGACAATAAAGGAACTTGGCAAGGTTATTTGAATGAAGAAGGAACCAAAGGAGTTTCTTCCTATGTTTTACTAGATGCACCATATATCAATCAAAATAGTTCTGGTTTTCCAATGGGATGTGAGGCTGCCTCGCTATTGCAAGCTTTACAGTTAAAAGGATATGCTAAAAACTATAATTTGAGGAGCTTCATTAAGGAGATGCCGTTGTCTCCCAACAACAATCCTAATAATGGATTTTCTGGTAGACCGGACATTGTTAAGCCAGATATTTATCAATCCATTTTTGCTAAACCATTGGCGCAATGGGGGACCAAATATGGAAAAGCAGCAGACATTACGGGCGCTTCCGTTAATACATTAAAGGATGAATTACGTAAAGGTAATTCAGTAGTTGTCTACGTAACGTTGTATTACGCAGCTCCTCAGTATGAAAAGTATTGGTGGGGTACGGGTATTGATAATGCCCACATCGTAACACTTGATGGATTCAATCAATCAAATAATACGTATCATATTTCAGATCCAAATGAAGGAAAGTATTGGGTTTCAGCTGCCAAATTTGAATCTAGCTACAATTTACGAAAATCTGCCGTTGTGGTGAGATAAAGTCGCATAATGAATTAGAGCTGAAGATTGGCTTGATAAAGAATATTCCTTTTTTGTGTTTAGCTATATGACAGAAATGTTAAATTGTTGCAAAATATTCAAGTTGATTAGTTGTTAATGAAAAAATCAATCATAATCGTATTGAGTCTTTCACTGAGCTAGTAGTGAAAGACTCTTTTTATATTTGGAAACGTGATATTAAGAAATAGTTTTTTGAGCATTCCAATTTTTAGTAGGTTTATATGATCTCCGTTTAAAAAATCGAAGAGAGAATAGCCATTTGAAAAAAGAACAAATTAATTACGAAAGCACCTTCATTCTTCGTACTCCAACAACACTATATATTGTGTTGTTTTTTTTCATAACACTAAAAATACACAAAATCTAGTCTTTACTTCAAAAAAATTTAGGAGTACTATAATCAAGGATTTGAAAGAACAATCTTAGTGAGAAGGGATGGATGAAACGATGTTATTGATCGCTGGTACGATCGGTGCCGGGAAAAGCAGTCTGACAGATATGCTGTCGCAGGAAATGAATTCGAAGCCATTTTATGAAAATGTGGATGATAACGAAGTTCTGCCGCTTTTTTACTCGAATCCGGAAAAATATACGTTTCTATTACAAATTTTCTTTTTAAATAAACGCTTTTTGGCGATGAAAGACGCCTTGAAGCAGGCGGATAATGTTTTGGATCGTTCGATCTACGAAGATAGCCTGCTCTTTCATTTGAACGCCGACCTTGGACGGGTCAGCCAAGAGGAAGTGTTACAATACGACAATCTCTTGGATACGATGTTGAAGGAACTGGAGTTGATGGCACCCAAAAAACGTCCGGATCTATTGGTTCATATCAAAGTATCTTTTGATGTGATGCTGGAACGGATCGAAAAACGCGGGCGAGATTACGAACAAATCTCGGCTAAGCCGGAGCTGTATGACTATTATAAAATGGTTAACGATCGTTACGAAGAATGGTACGACAGCTTTGATCTTTGTCCCAAGATTCAAATCGATGGTGACCGCTATGATTTTGTCGCTGATCCGCAGGCGGCGGAGCTGGTGATCCAACAGATCAAAGAAGAAACAGACAAATTAAATCAAGCGGGATTGAAAGAGTCAAGTTATTATTCACACAGAAATATTGAAAAAGGGATTTTTTAGTATTTCTCTTTTTATGAAATTTAAAAGAACGACCGTTTTTAGAAGGAGCTAATTATGTTAAATTATTTCAAATTTTTATTGCATCAACTAAAAGGCTGGCCACAGCAAAATTATTATTTATTTTTCTTCAGCCTCGGTTGTCAGATCATGACCTTAGTCAATCAACCGATCAATTTACTGACAGTGATTACTTTTATTGGAACTACTTTAGGTGTGCTCTGTATTCTTTCTATCAATGCTGCGAAATCAGTGAACGGTGTGTTAGGGATTATCTCTGCGATTTGTTTTATCTATGTCGGTTTTTCAGCTAAAAACTATCTAAGTATTGGCGAACAAATTGCTTACATGATCACATTGGATATTCCGGTTCTATTAAGTAAAGAATGGAACAGCAACATGGCGTCAAAAATTCGCAAGTTTACTGGTAAAACATGGATCGTCGCTATTATTTGCACCGTTCTGATGTACTTTGTTTCGGGTTATTTGATCCAACGCTTCACGGATGATCCTCGGCCTTGGATCGATGCCATCGCCTTTTCAATCAGCCTAAGTGCGGGCATCATCAGCTTCTTGCGCTACAACAATCAATATTATTGGTGGTTGGCGTCTGGCCTGGCGCAAATGGTCCTTTGGTATATTTCATTTACCCACGGCTCAGCTAGTCTGGCGATGTTCGTCAACAGCTCGGTCTATCTGATCAATGATGTCTTAGCCTTTACCGTTTCGCCTTGGTACAACAAGAAAGAACGGGCAAGAATGCAGAAGATGGAAGACGAATATTATCATTTGAGTCATTAAACTATGAAAAAAGCCTAACGATTTATTGTTAGGCTTTTTTGCAACTGATTTAGTTGACAAAGTAAACTACCGGTTTTATACTCAGTTTAGTTGATAAAGTAAACTATTTTGAAAGGACGCGAGTTTTGGTGGATACCCAAGATGTTAGACGGTTCAATCGCTATTACACGAGGATCATGGGTGTTTTTGATCAAACAGTCTTTGATTTGGATTATTCCATGATTGAAATGCGAATCTTAGGGGAAATCGGTCGGCACCCTAGTATCACTGCCAATATGCTGACTAAATATTTGAACATCAAAAAAAGTTATTTAAGTCGTAAATTGAGTAAATTAGAACGTGAGCAATATGTTTTCAAGGAAAAAAATCCCGAGGACAGCCGTAGTATGTGTCTTTATTTAACCGAGTCAGGACAGAAATTGAACGAATATGTGGAAGAGCAGTCGGATAGAAAAGTGATCGAGCTTTTAGATCCCTTGGGCAAGGAAGATTTTGAAGCATTAGTGGTAGCGATGGCGACTGTCGAGAAAGTTTTGTACAAAGTCGTTCCCAATGAATTAGAGGTCGATGAAGAACAGGAGTGAGTGGAAATGTCAGAAGTAACGATCATTCCCTTTGAAGAGCAGTATACTTCACAGGTAGTTGAGTTGATTTTACCGATCCAACAGGAAGAATTCGGGATCGACATCAGTATCAAAGATCAACCAGATTTATTAAACATTAAGGAAGAATATATCGAGACCGGTGGTAATTTCTGGATCGCGCTGGCAGATGGCAAAGTCGTTGGGACAATTGCTTTAGTCGCCTTGCAAGATCATAACGGCGCGATTAAAAAAATGTTCGCGGCTAAAGAATATCGGGGAGAAAAACAAGTCGGTAAAAAATTATTAGACACATTGATTTTCTATTGTAAGGAGCAAGGATATGAACGGTTATATTTAGGGACGGTCGATGTCTTGAAAGCCGCGCAAAAATTTTATAAGAAGAATGGCTTTGAACTGTGGGAAAAAGCAGAAATGCCTCAGGACTATCATTTGATGGATGTGGATACGGTCTTTTTTAAGAAGGATTTGACATAAGAGTAGATCAAAATTCAAATACGAACAGAAGAAGACGGCGAGCGGTCTTCTTTTTGTTATACTGGATAAATAAGGTCTGAATGAAGGAGTTTTGTAATGATGGAAGAGAACGAGGCACCGCTGATTTTTTCTCATGTGGCGGCACAAGGCAAGCCAATGCATATGCAGGCAGAAACAGTCGGCTGCCCATTTTGTGATTATCAGGAGACGGAGAATGTTTTGAAGCAGGAAGGCGACTTTCTGTGGATCAAAAATAAATTTCCAACGCTGAAACATACCAATCAAACGTTGATTATTGAAAGCAAGGATCATAACGGCGATATTTCCACTTATAAACAGCAAGAAAATCGTGATTTGATCCGTTTCGCCCTAAGCTGTTGGCAGCAAATGAAAGCTGATCACCGTTACCGTTCGGTCTTATTTTATAAAAATCACGGCCCTTTGTCTGGTGGCTCCTTGAAGCATCCACATATGCAGATCGTTGGCTTGGAAGAAATGGATGGCGAGCGCAATGTTCAAGCAAAGAATTTTGTAGGGATTAGGGTTTTAAAGGATGCTGATGTAACGATCAATTTCTCCAAATTTCCGACAATGGGCTTTCTAGAGATCAATTTGCTGATGGAATCAGGACAAGATACGGATGCTTTTGCGGATTATCTGCAAAAAATTGTTGCGTTTGTCTTGAATCGTTATCACCATGGCCGTTGTGACAGTTTTAATCTTTTTTTCTTTGAACGAGCAGGGAAACTAATTGCCAAAATCGTGCCCCGCTTTGTTGATTCGCCTTATTTCGTGGGCTATCGTTTGGCTCAAAATTTTAGTGATGCGCACTTAGCGACGATCGGTGAAGAATTTCGGACTTTTTTGCGGGTTAAAAGCTGAGTAAAATCGCCGTGTAAGCGGATTAATTAAATGAAATCTTTCTAAAAATTATGTAATTTAGTGAGGAACCCTGTATGCTAAATAGTAAGCAGTACTATTCCAGATAAAGCAGGTGTATAGATGAAAAACCATCCATTAGAAGGCAAGATAGCAACAGTAAAATTTGATTCCGGGTTAGAATTTCGGCTGGATTTCTTAGCGGATCATAAAATGCGCTGGACCTCGACGCGGGAAGCTGATGCCGGGGCTACCGATGTCGAAACGATTCACATTGAGTCTTATCCTAGCGGGATTTTTTCGATTGATTGGGTCGAGGAAACTGGTTTGTGTGTTTCTTATACGTTAGACACGGTCAATCATTTCGTGAAAAGCTTTATGACGTTTACAGATGACAGTTATCGTGGAGGTCGGAGACCCTTTATCCATGAAGGGCCGTTCCATTTTATTTTAGAAAATGGTGAGCCTGACTTGGCAGTAATATAGAAGTAACGTAGCTTACATTCATTGTAGGCTATTTTTTTGTAATTTATTAAGTGTAAAAGGCCTTTTAACAAAAATAGACAATCGCTAAAGTTGAGCATTCATTTTTTGAGTCGGTTTCATTCTTCAAGCATTTCATTTTCCTTCTTAAAATAATCATGTTACGGTAATTTTATCAAGTGATAAGTGGAGGTTTTAATTATGTTTTTGGCAATCAATGAAATTCGCCATTCAAAGTTACGTTATACCCTTGTTATGGGTGTGATGTTTTTGATCGCGTATTTAGTATTCTTTCTAACGGGACTAGCCTATGGGCTGGCACAAGACAATCGGACAGCGGTAGACAAATGGAATGCCGACAATATTCTGCTGACAGAAGAGGCGAACAACAATTTGAATATGTCTATGATTCCGCTGAAAACTTTCGATGACGTGAAGGCGGATGAAAAAGCTTATCTTGCTCAAACGGCAGGCGTCATAAAAGGCGATGGCGGAGAAAAAATTGATGTCAGCTTTTTTGGAATCGACAAAGATCAATTTTTAGCGCCGAAGCTCACTGAAGGAAAAATGTTTTCTAATGATGACGAAGCCGTGGCCGACAGTACCTTGAAGGATCAATACCAGATCAAACTTGGCGAGACGGTTAAAATGGCGGGAAATGATAAAACGCTGAAAATCGTCGGCTTTACCGACAACGCAAAATTCAATGTGGCACCGGTGCTCTACACTACGATCGGCGCTTACCAAGAGATTCGTTTTGAAACGCAAGGGAGTACGGAGAATACTCGCATCAATGCGATCATTACTCGCGGCAAGGTCCAAACGGTTCCTGACGATCTGGAAGAGACCAGTATCAAATCTTTTATCAATGAATTGCCAGGCTATAGCGCGCAAGTCTTGACCTTCGGCTTTATGATCGGGTTCCTGATCGTGATTGCGGCGATCGTGATTGGTATTTTTATTTATGTGCTAACGATGCAAAAATCAGAAATTTTTGGCGTCATGAAGGCGCAAGGAATTTCCAGCAGCTACATTTCCTCTTCAGTGATTGCTCAGACCTTTTTACTGGCGACCGTCGGTGTTAGTATCGGTTTGCTTGCGACATTAGGCACCGCGCTGGTTCTGCCGGATGCCGTACCATTCCAAGTCAACGGTATTTTCTTTGCGGGAATCAGTGTCTTGATGATCCTAGTGGCATTGGTGGGCGCCTTCTTCTCGGTACGGACGATTGTGAAGATCGATCCGTTGAAAGCGATTGGCTAAGAATGTAGGAATCTGAAATTTAGGAGGAAAAAACGTGAGTGCGATTGAATTTAAAGCAGTAAAGAAATCATTTAAAGATGGCGACTCTATCATTGAAGCCTTGAAGGAAACCAATTTTTCCGTTAGTAAAGGCGAATTTGTAGCCATTATCGGCCCTTCCGGCTCCGGCAAGAGTACTTTTTTAACGATTGCTGGTGGCTTACAAGCTCCTTCTGAGGGAGAAGTGAAGATCAACGGTGAACCCTTCAGTGAGAAAAAGGAAAAGGAACGGGCTAAATTACGTTTTAAAGAAATTGGGTTTATTTTACAAGCATCGAATTTAGTACCTTTTTTAACGGTAAAGAAACAATTGAAACTAGTAGACAAAGTCAGTAAAAAAAATAATGACGAAGTTGCGGTATCGCTTTTTCAACAGCTAGGGATCGATCGTTTGGAGAATAAATACCCCGAAGAACTTTCCGGTGGCGAACGGCAGCGGGTGGCGATCGCCCGTGCGCTGTATCATGATCCAACGATTATTTTAGCGGATGAACCGACCGCTAGTCTGGATTCTGAGAAGGCCTATGAGGTTGTTAAGATCCTTGCCAAAGAAACGAAAGAGAAAAATAAGGCGACCATCATGGTGACCCACGATACCCGACTGGTGAAATATTGTGACCGCGTCTTAGTCATGAAAGATGGTACTTTGAAAGAAGAAGAAAATCCCGAGGAGCTGGCGGAATAAATTACTTGGTTGAGCCGTGCTTTTAGCTTGGAAATCAAGGTATAATGGATTTGGAAATCAAATCGATAAAAATGGGGCCTTCGAATGTATGAAGAAATTTTAGATACCGCGGAAGAATTGTTTATGAAACAAGGATATAACGATACTTCGACACGGCAGATCGCCAATATCTTAAACATTACGCAACCAAATATTTATTATCATTTTAAAAATAAGGAAGAGATTTATTACCAAGTTATGCAACGGCTAGCTAAAGAAGTCGGGGAAAACCTGAACCAAATCGCTGCAGACGAAACACGGGATTTTGATGAGAAGCTGTTGCAGATGGCTTTTTATTTGCAAAAACGCCATCCCTTCAGTTTATTCATGATGATGCACGACCTTCAACACACACTTCAGCCAGAGATTGCGAACAAATTATTTGGTTTATGGGAGAATTCCTATAAGCAGCCGTTTCTTGGATTATTTACGCAAGAGCAACGGATTCGTGCAACGGTTGAACCAGATTTCGCCGTCCGGCAGCTGTTCATATTGATTTCAGCCAATCTTGATCTGCCGGAAGCCATCAAAGTCGCAAGTTTGAAAAAAACGATGGAACTCTTTTTTTACGGAATCTTGGAAAAATAAAAAGACGACTTAGACGAACAATAGCTCGTCTAAGTCGTTTTTGAGTTATGCTAATACCGCTGCGATCATGTCAGGTAATTCCTTTTTCATGACCCGCTTAGTGTTTAAGGCATCAGTATAAGTGACCGTTTGATCTTTAGCGATAGTGGCTAATAATTGACGGTCTTTTTTTGGTGGGTTGTAGAAAACTTCAATGGCGTGATCGACATCTGACCATTCAGCTGAGTAGTTTGCTTTGCCCTTTAAGGCTTGATTCAATGCTTCTGCTTGTTCGGGAGCCACTTCTGGGTTGGCGGGTTGTTTCACAACGTCAGCTAAAATATCTTGTGCTAGTTCGCTAGCTTTTTCTGTTTCAGCGCTGACTTTGACCGCCGTATTCTTGAAGCTCTCAGACCAAAGATTATAAATGCTATTGGTCAACTGATTCAGTGTATCCGTTTGAGGTTTTTGCAAATACGTATCCATCAAATTTTTGAAAGAATGATCGCCCTCTGCGCTTTCAACATGGCGGACTTGACCTTCAGGAGTTTTTTCATCGAGATGAATCCGATAGTTGTCGGCCTTATCAAAATAAAGCTTAACATCACTATGAATGTGGTCAGCTAAAGTAGTTTCTACTTGAGCAAAAGCTTTACTGATTTGTTTGTTACGAGTTTTAATTGATTTCTTGATACTTTTCAAATTCACGAGTATTTTTTCAGTCACTTTCATTTTAGAGTTGTTATAATCGTTAGTATTATAGCATACTTCATGAAAAGTGCAGTAGGAATAAGAAAAAAGACGTGATGTCGAGGGCTGAATTCTTATTTTTTGAATGATAAAAAGACGGACAGGTTTGAAGTAGAGTGCCGATTTTAAAGACAAAAAAGCTGTTACGAAAATTATAACGGTTTTTCGTAACAGCATCTGTTTATCTTAAATCATCTAAAAATTCGGTCTTACTTGCAGCGACTTCATCTTTTGTCTTTATTATTTTAGCGGGAGCACCTGCGACGACTGCACCAGCGGGAACATCTTTTGTCACGATCGCACCAGCAGCGACTACGGCATCCTTGCCGATATGAACCCCTTCTAGCACTACGGCGTTTGCCCCTACTAAAACATTATCCTCAACAACCACAGGGGAGGCACTAGGCGGTTCAAGAACACCAGCCAAAACAGCACCGGCTCCAATGTGGGCATGCTTGCCGACGGTGGCGCGAGCGCCTAAAATTGCTCCCATGTCGATCATGGTACTTTCTCCGATGGATGCGCCAATATTGATGATTGCGCCCATCATAATGACCGCTTTGTCGCCAATTTCCACGCGTTCACGAATCAGCGCTCCTGGCTCGATTCGGGCGTTGATTGAAGTAATATCCAGCATCGGAATCGCTGAGTTACGCCGATCATTTTCAAGGTGTACAGCACTGATTTTGTCTTGTTGTTCGTTTAAAACTTCTGCTACTGCCTGACTTTCACCAATTAAGATCCAAGTCTTTTCTTGGCCAAAAAATTGAACATTCGTTTTCGTGATACCTGTCAGATCACCTTGAACATAGGCTTTGACCGGTGTTTTTTTTTCGGCATTTTTAATATATTTTGCAATTTCATAAGGATCAGTTAAAGTCATTGAATTACTCCTATCTCATAATAATGTAACTATTTTTTCAGAGCCCAGAAAAAATAGATTTTATTTTCGTTACGTATATCATCCAGCTAAACAGCTTGCTCATTGATTGGCACAACTATCGATTCTGCGTTTTATTTCTGAGGTACTACGAAAAGCTGGACTGAGATCCTATCTCATAATAATGTAACTATTTTTTCAGAGCCCAGAAAAAATAGATTTTATTTTCGTTACGTATATCATCCAGCTAAACAGCTTGCTCATTGATTGGCACAACTATCGATTCTGCGTTTTATTTCTGAGGTACTACGAAAAGCTGGACTGAGATCCTATCTCATATTATGGCACCTATTGTTTCATCACTTAATCATTTTATTTCTCGTCAATTAATTTTTCCATATCGTATAAGCCAGTATTTTTGGTACTGACATATTTCGCGGCTTTAACGGCACCGCTGGCAAAAACATTACGAGAGAGGGCCAAGTGATTTAATTCGATCACTTCATCTGGTCCTGCGTAAATCACAGTGTGTTCTCCGAGGATGGTTCCACCGCGAACGGCGTGAATACCAAGTTCTGATAAAGGATTTTCTAGATCATTGCCGTGACGGCCATAGATATACGTTTTCTTTTCGCTTACGGCATCGTTGACAGCATCTGCTAACAATAAAGCCGTTCCGCTAGGAGAATCTTTTTTCTGATTGTGGTGTTTTTCCACGATCTCGATATTGAATTCATCTTCTAAGACGGGTGTGATCTCGCGGATTGCTTTGGCTAACAAGTTGATGCCTAAAGACATATTAGCAGAGAAGAAGACGGCGGTTTTTTCACTGGCAGCGAATAATTGATTCTTTACTTCGTCGGTTAAACCAGTCGTTGCGATCACCACGGGAACTTTTTTTTCAACGGCGTAATCTAAAACGGCTGGTACGGCGGTGTAGTGTGAGAAATCAATGATCACATCAACAGCCACCTGACAATCAGCAATGGCTTGATAGGTGGGAAAGTCGGCTTCAAAAGCTTCACGATCCACACCGGCAACGACTTGCATAGTTGATTGCTGAGCGATCATAGTCTGTAAAACTTGACCCATCCGACCGTTAGCGCCACTTAAAAGGATGTCGATCATTAGTTGACCTCCAATCCGTAAGCAGTCATTTCTTTTTTCAATCGTTCAACGGTTTCGCCTTTAGCAGCAGAAAGCGGGAGACGGAAATTTGGCTCAATCTTACCTAATAAACCTACCGCGGTTTTGACTGGAATCGGGTTGACTTCACAGAAAATCGCATGGATTAAAGGCAGTTGTGCCAACTGTAATTCTTTGGCAAGCGCAAAATCACCAGCTAAAACAGCTTGGGTTAATTCGTGTGTCTGTTTTGGCGCGATGTTGGCGACTGTCGAAATGGAGCCGCGTCCACCTAACGCCATGATTGGTAAGACTTGATCGTCGTTGCCGGAGTAGATCGTAAAATCTTCCGGTAAGAGACGGGCAATTTCAGCGATTTGCGAAATATTGCCACTGGCTTCTTTGATAGCAACGACATTCGGAATTTGCGCTAAACGTTTCACCATCAATGGCTCAATATTCATGTTGGTTCGCGAGGCGACTGAGTATAAAATAATTGGCAGTTTCACGCTTTTCGCAATTTCTTGATAATGTAAAAATAGTCCTTCATCAGAAGCTTTATTGTAATAAGGAGTCACGATCAATAGAGCGTCAGCACCGACTTTTTCGGCACCCGTGGATAATTCGATGGCATGTTGAGTATCGTTGACACCAGTTCCGGCGATGACCGGCACCCGATTAGCGACTTTTTTGACTACAGCTTCGATTACGGCAATGTGTTCCGCGTTTGCCAAAGTAGAGGCTTCACCTGTCGTTCCGCAAGCAACGATCGCGTCGGTTCCTTCATTGATATGCCATTCGACCAGTTCGTCGATCTTCTTGAAATCAACCGCACCATCGGCCTTCATTGGGGTGATTAACGCAACTGCAGATCCTTCAAATATTCTCAAAAGAAACAACTCCTTCATTCATTTTTTATTTTCGTTCAAAGACGATTTCTACCGGGAAAGGTCCTTAATAGTAGAATTATAGCTCAATTATGAGTATCTGCCAATGTAAATCTAATGTAAATTTTAGTCAATAAAAGAAAAGAAGCAATGACCGTAGCCATTGCTCTTGATTCATTATCTTTTAGCCTTTCATATCCAGATAAGAATAATCCCTGACATCAAATCGATTGCGACTGCGAGAATACTCGATTGGCGTCCCATCTTGCTGATAGGCAATCTGACGTATCTCTAAAACGGGATCATTTTCTGAACAATTCAAATAGGTTTGATCATATTCTGAGCTTCTATCCGCGCGAATGGTACGATAGGCACCAGTGATTTTGATCCCTAAATCATTTTTAATATATTGATAGATGGAAGATTCAATAACTTCTTTTTTCAAATTAGGAACGGATTGGATCGGCATGTAGGTATGCTCTAAAATGAAAGGCTTATCTTCTAAAATACGTAGACGAATGATTTTATAAACCGGGTCTTCCGCTGTCAGATGCAGTTTTTCTTGGATTGTTTCGTCGGGAAATTCGACATTGAATTCAATAATCTGACTTTCTAATTTTCGCTTGGCTTTTTTCATTTCCATGCTTAGGCCTTCGTAATAGGATAGGACGGACGTATCTTTCGTTAAAAAGGGATGAGGTAGTACCGTCGTTCCCACACCTTTTTTAGATAGAATCAAGCCTTCTAGCGTTAGAATCTCTAAGGCTTTTTGAACGGTCATCCGGCTAACAGAGAATTCTTTTACGAGATCAATCTGTTTTGGCAAAAGCGAGCCAGCAGGGTAAGCCTCACTTTTAATGCGATTTCTTAGGGTATGTGCAATTTCTTCGTATTTTGGCAATTCGACCACCTCAATATGATTATACCTAAGTTTAAATGTCTATACAATGACTAAAAAAGTTAAGACAAACTTTTTGGGTTTGCCTTAACTTTTTTATTATTCTACATCGAAATTTGGTTGACGATCAAGGACCCGCAAGAATGGGTACCAAATCAAGCCAACGATAATGAAATCAATGACTTGTAACGCACCGCCTAGCCAAGAGTTGGTCGCTAAAATACCACTGGCGATAATCGGAACCGTCCAAGGAACGGAGACTCCGGTTGGCGGCGGCACGATGCCGGCTGCCATAACTAAATAATTCAAGGTGGTGACAACTAAGGGCGCGATGATCCATGGAATCATAATCGTCGCGTTCAAAACGATCGGTAAGCCAAAGATCGCCGGTTCATTGACGTTGAAGATCCCCGGCGCTAAAGCTAACCGACCAACATCGCGGTATTGTTTTTTCTTCAAAACAAAAGCCATCAACAACACAACAGCCAAGGTCATGCCGGAACCGCCTAGACCGACTGTGAACGTTTCCATAAAAGGTTTTGTAATAATATGAGGCAATGGGTTTCCGGCTTTATAAGCTTCTAAGTTATCTAGCATCAAGGTATTCCAAATCGGGTCCATTACAGAATTGACGATGATTTGACCATGAAGTCCAAAGAACCATAGAAATTGAACAAAAAAGAGCGCTAATAAGGTTGCTGGCAAGCCACTGCCAAGACCAGTCAAAGGTTTTTGGATCACTTCATAGATTACATCATGTAGATTGACGTGGAAAACCCCGGTCATAAGTGCATTAATCAATAAGAAAACAGTCAAAGTCAACACAGCAGGAATCAAAGCCGCAAATGATTTTGTAACTGCTGGCGGAACTCCGTCCGGCATTTTAATCTGCCATCCTTTTTTAGTGACGCGACAATAAATTTCCGCAGCTATAAAGGCGGCGATCATTCCGATGAACATCCCTTTAGCCCCTAAGCGGTCTAAAGATAAGACTCCGCTGATGTCTTCGCCATTTTCTAAAGTCATGACGAAGGGCGTCAAGATCAAGAAACTGGCCAATGATACAGCGCCACCGAAAATTCCTTCTACTTCATACGATTCAGATAAATAATAGCCAATGCCAAATGTGACGAATACGGACATGATGCTCATCGTAGCATTTTGTCCATTACCGAAAAGATTCGTTAAAATGCCTTTCGTCGCATCATTGAAAAAGGGCAGATTATTAATAACAACAACGATCGAACCAAACATGGTCAGCGGGAATGATAACATGAAAGCGTCTCTAAGTACCATCAAGTAACGATTTTGCCCAAGCTTATTGGCTAAAGGCATGATTTTTTCCGCTAGTTTATCCATAAACCCATTCATTTTCTTCACCTCTATATTTTTTTGTAATCGATTACGAGTTTAATTTAGCACGATTTTTTAACTATGTCTAGTCATTTATTTTTAATGATTGATTTTTATTTTTAAATTGTTTATCATGGTGATGAAAGAATAGGAGGATGAGAAAAATGAAGTATACATTTCCAGAAAATTTTTGGTGGGGCTCTTCTGCAAGCGGGCCGCAAACAGAAGGTCGCTTCGACGATGACGGTAAAGGAGAAAATATTTGGGATCATTGGTACCATGAAGAACCGGAAAAATTCTTTGACCAAGTAGGTCCAGACAAAACTTCACGGGTCTATCAGAAGTATCAAGAAGATATTCAATTAATGAAACAGATTGGGCATAATTCTTTTCGCAGCTCAATCCAGTGGAGCCGACTGATTCCCGATGGAACAGGCGAGGTGAATCCTAAAGCTGTCACATTTTACAACGATTATATCGATGAACTGCTCGCTAATGATATCGAACCTTTTTTGAATCTCTATCATTTTGATATGCCGATGGCTTTGCAAGAAATCGGCGGTTGGACCAATCGTAAGACAGTCGATGCATATGTGAGCTATGCTAAGACCTGCTTCAAATTATTCGGCGACCGCGTAAAAAAATGGTTCACCCATAATGAACCGATTGTGCCAGTTGAAGGCGGCTATTTGTATCAATTCCATTACCCAAATCAGATTAGCTTTAAAGAAGCGGTCGCAGTGGGCTATCACGAAAATATGGCCAGTGCAAAGGCGATCAAAGCCTATCATGAAATGAACTTAGGCGGCGAGATTGGAATTATTTTAAATTTGACACCAAGCTATCCGCGAGATGAGCAAAATTCGGCGGACGTCAAGGCCGCAGAAATGGCCGATGTCTTTTTTAATCGTTCTTTTTTAGACCCGGCCATCAAAGGTGAATTTCCCCAAGCATTAATTGAGGTAGTCAAGGAATTGGACATTTTACCAGATATCCAAGAGGGCGATCTGGAGCTGATCAAAAATAATACCGTGGATCTCTTAGGCATCAATTATTACCAGCCGCGCCGGATCAAGGCCAAAGAAACACCGATCGATCATACTCACGGACCAATGCCAGATGATTATTTCGATTATTATGATCTGCCAGGCAAGAAAATCAATCCTTATCGCGGGTGGGAAATCTATGAAAAGGGCATCTATGATATTTTAACCAATACGCGGGAAAATTATGGAAACATTCGCTGCTTTATTTCCGAAAATGGGATGGGGGTTGAAGGGGAAGAACGCTACATCAATGCTGAGGGTCAGATCGATGATGATTACCGAATCGAGTTCGTAACCGAGCATCTGAAATATGTCCACCAAGCGATCCAAGAAGGCACCAACTGTTTGGGCTATCATATGTGGACTTGCATGGATAACTGGTCGTGGACCAATGCTTACAAAAATCGCTATGGCTTTATCTCTGTGGATATCAAAAATGAAGGCAAACGAACCATCAAAAAATCAGGTCATTGGTTTAAAACGGTTGCTGATAATAATGGGTTTATAATAGAAGAATAGAAAAACAAACGGCGAAGGCAACCTTTTGATTGTCTTCGCCGTTTGTTTTACTATTTATCCAAGTTTTCTTTCTCAAAGGATCGGTAATTGGCTTGCTGCTGATTTTGATAGTCGATCAAAAATGTTTCAAAGGTTTCATAGTACTCAGGAAAATCGTTGCGATCATCTTCCCATAACGTGAGTGCTTCGCGAGTGAAGTTGGTTTTCAAATCGGCTTCGGATAAGATCAGACCGGTTTGTTGGTTTTTATAAAGTTTCATCGTATGTCCCTCCAAAAGAATTTCACTTAAAGTGTACTGCTGTTAAGGCAGATTAAAAAGGAAAAGAACTTCCTGTTCGATTTTCTGAAATTCGACAAATAATTATGAAAACAAATTAATGACCTCAGCGACTTTCTGTACTATAATATGAGAAACTATCAATGGTTTTTTAATCAAATGAACATAATTATAAGCTGGAAATGAGTGAGACGATGATTGATACGAAGGTCAAAGAGTTGGAAGAATTAGTCACGACGATGCGTCGTGAGCTACATCAGATGCCGGAATTAGGTTTAGAGGAAGTGCGGACAGCGGCTTATATTCGCGAAAAATTACGATCATTCGGTGTCACCGAGACTTATGAGGTGTTAGGAACTGGCACGATTGCCGTTCTCCGGGGCGAAAAGGCTGGGAAGACGTTGGCCTTTCGCACAGACATCGATGCATTGCCGGTAGAGGAACAAACAGGGTATGATTTTGCCTCAAAGACACCGGGAAAAATGCACGCCTGCGGGCACGATGGTCACATGGCGACCTTGCTTGGCTTTATCGCGTATCTTCATCGACATCCTGAAGCGCTTCAAGGGACGTTGGTCTTTGTTTTCCAACCGGCGGAAGAAGGTCCGGGTGGGGCGGAGCTGATTATGAAGGCTGGCATTTTACAAAAACTAGGGGTTGAAGAAATCGTCGGACTCCACGTCTTTCCTGATTTACCAACGGGGAAAATTGCTTGTCGGCCGGGCCCAATGATGGCTCGAAATGCGGAAGTAACGATCACGATCAAAGGCGTCAGCACACATGGGGCTCAGCCGCAATTAGGCGAAGATGCCATCGTGGCGGCCGGCGGTGTGATCTCTGGATTAAATAGTATTTTAGCTAGAAACATTAGCCCATTAGACAATGTCGTTTTAACCTTTGGTACGATCCACGGTGGCGAAGCGATGAATATCGTCGCCAAAGAGGTCGTTTTGCATGGCACGATGCGGGCTTTTGATGACAAGGTATATGATGAGGTCGTACGGCGGGTGGAATTATTAGCCGGTGAAATTGCTAAAGGCTACGGCTGTGAAGCAGAAGTCATCTTCAATCATATGTATCGGGTCGTAGATAATGACGCTGAAATGGTCACTGTCTTGGAACAGGTCGCTGCTGATTATTATGACGAGACACCACCGTATTTGATTGCGGAAGACTTTTCTTGGTATCAGCAAGAAATCCCTGGCATGTTTTTCTTCTTAGGAATTCGCGATGAAGCTAAGGGCTACACTTATCCACTTCATAGTGGAAAAATGAAATTTGATGAAGTGAATTTATTATTAGGCATCCAAACCTATGTCAATCTGATTGCTGGTTTGAACGAAAATAGAGGGGGCTAATTATGGAATTTGAAACAAAGAATGGGCACTTGATCTGGGATGGCTGCGATACCGTCGCTTTAGCAGAAAAATTCGGCACACCGCTGTATGTTTTTTCCCAAACAATGATCGAAGAGAAATGTCAGGAGCTGCAACGTGACTTTGTTGAAAAGTATGACAAGGTTCGTGTGGCCTTTGCTAGTAAAGCCTTCTCGACTTTGGCCATGCTGAAGATCATTCAGCAGCAAGGGTTTTCGTTAGATGTCGTGTCAGATGGCGAATTGTATACCGCGATCAAAGCAGATTTCCCAGCGGAGCAGATCGAGATGAATGGCAATAATAAATCGATTGAAGAATTAGAAATGGCGATCGATTACGGCGTTGGACGAATCATTGTCGACAGTTTGCAGGAAGTAGATTTGATTGCGGCGATCGCCAAAGAAAAGCAAAAAGTCGTCAACATTTTGTTTCGGATCACACCCGAAGTCAATGTTACCACTCATTCTTTTATTTCCACCGGCCAAAAGGATTCCAAATTCGGGATTCCAATTGACGAAGAAATTTTATTTCCGCAAATAAAAAAAGCAATCGACACACCCGAAGTGAATTTTTTAGGCTTTCATTTTCACGTAGGCAGCCAGCTGTTTGATAATCAAGCTCACTTGGCGGCGGTGGGGATTGCTCTGGATTTAGTCAAAATGGTCAAAGAACGTTATAACTATGTGATTGAGGAGCTGAATTTCGGTGGCGGCTTTGGGGTGCGTTATACCGATGCGGATCAGCCGAAGCCGTTCAGCTATTTCACGGATCCAATGATGAAGGTTGTCTTAGCTTTTTGCGAAAAAGAAAGTTATCCTCAACCGGCAGTGGTGATCGAGCCGGGCCGCAGTATTGTGGCTGAAGCGGGAATCAGTTTGCATACTATCGGTGCAATCAAAGAACTGCCGGGCTTGCGGAAATATGTCAGTATCGACGGCGGGATGACGGATAATATTCGACCGGGCTTGTACCAAGCGGAGTATACCGGCGTTTTAGCCAATCAAGCCGATCAACCAGCGACAGAAACGGTCACTGTTTCCGGCAAAGCCTGTGAAAGTACCGATATTTTAGTCAAAGATATCCAGCTGCCTAAGGTTGAAGCGGGGGATATTTTCGCTACCTTCTCAACGGGAGCATACGGCTATTCAATGGCCAATAACTATAATAAATTGGCGATTCCAGCGGTGGTTTTAACCAAAGCCGGTAAGGCGGAAGTCATCGTCAAACGTCAAAGTTTAGATCAAATCATCCAAAATGAAGTGATCCCGGATTTTTTACAGTAAAAATTGAAATGAGGGTATGAAATGGAGATTCCTTTTTATAAAATGCAAGGAGCAGGCAATGATTTCATTTTAATCGACAATCAAGCTTTGCAATTTTCTACGGAAGTACTAACTAAATTTGCTGCTCGCGTCTGTACTCGTCGCGTCTCAGTCGGTGCGGATACCGTGATCGTGATTGAAGCATCACGCGGGACGGGGGATTTTTATGCTCGCTTCTTCAACGCTGACGGATCTGAGGCAGAAATGTGCGGGAACGGCGCTCGCTGTGTCGCCCGCTATGCCTATGAACAAGGCTTGGCTGATGAAAAAATGGTGATTGAAACGATTGCCGGCAATGTCCCAGCAGAGCGAATCAATACTAGAACATATCGCGTACAGCTAAATTCGCCAACGGTTTTTGAAGCGGATAAAAAAATCCAAGTCGATGGCAAAGAGCTAACCGTTGATTATGTCGAACTAGGCGACCCTGGAATTCCTCATCTAGTTGTCCATCAGCCGGACTTAGCCATGACGGAGCTCGAAACCATTTTTGATTTAGCCCGGAAGCTACGTAACCATCCAGCGTTTGAAAAGGGGGCAAATGTCAATTTTTATGACATCCTTTCTGATCAAACGGTCGTGGAACGGACGTATGAGCGAGGAGTGGAGGATTTCACCTTAGCTTGTGGAACTGGAACAGGCTCGACTGCTTATGTCTTAAACAAAAAAGAATTGACTCAAGTAAACCCAGTCACCATCGAAGTACTAGGCGGTGCATTGCAAGTTGAAGTCGTGGCTGAAGAACTTTATTTGATCGGTGATACCAATATGGTGGCTGCCGGCACGATTTTGGATGATGATTTGTTCTTAGATTAAACATTTGAAAAAGATGCTTACTAGAATTTTGCAAGCATCTTTTTTAGCCAATAATCGTTATTGACGTCGTATCTCACAAAACTTATCATAAAAAAAGAACTAGTTTTAGGAGGACAAAATGAAAAAATTTAAGAAGATGGTGGCGATCGAACCAACGAAGCTGCTGCCAGAGTGGGATCAAAAATTGAAAGAGTATGCGGAAGAAGCGATTTTTTACACTGATATCCCGCAAGATGCTCAAACGATCATCGAGCGGATTGGCGACACGGATTGCGTGATGCTGAGCTTTACTAGTTTTATTGATCGTCAAGTGTTGGATGCTTGTCCGAATATTCGCTACATTGGAATTTGCGCCAGTTTGTATGCGCCGGAAAATGCCAACGTCGATATTTTGTATGCCAATGAAAAGGGTATCGTAGTGACCGGCGTGCGGGATTATGGTGATGAAGGCGTCAAGGAATATGCGATTAGTGAGCTGGTCCGTCTGCTGCAAGGACGGGGGCCCGCGATGTGGAAAGAGGAGCCGTTGGAATTGACGGATGTCAAAGTTGGGATTATTGGTATGGGAACGGTAGGCAGCTTACTTGCCAGAACAATGGATTTTTTTGGAATGGATGTGAATTATTTCAGCCGAACTCGCAAACCTGAGCTTGAAAAGGAATTGGGCATGGATTATTTGCCGCTAGCTGAGTTATTAGGAAACGTTGATATATTGATTACTTGTTTGAATAAAAATGTGGTGCTACTTGATGAAGCGGCTTTTGCAACATTCGGTAATGGAAAAATTTTGATGAATGTCTCGATCGCGCCTTCACATGAGGTATCAGCTTTGAAAAACTGGTTAGCGCAACCGGGAAATTTTGCTTTCAGCGATACGGAAGCTGGGTTAGGTGCAGAAGTGATTGATTTACCAAATGCTTTCACGGGGAAAATCAACGCGGGCTTGACGTCACTGGCTAAAGTGCGGTTGGCGCAAAAAGTAATAAAAAACATCGAAGTCTTTCAAACTAAAGGATAAATAATTCAATTGAGTTCCCAACTAAATGTTATGAGATGTTACACACTTTGTTTCTTTTTCAAAATTATTTTTATTCCGTGTAATATAACCTTACATGTGTTATTGCTTTTTTAATTGAGACCCGCTATGATTAAAAAAAGCTGCTATGTATGAGAACACGTCGATTAAAAAGAAATGGGGAAAGCACTGGAGTATCGTTATATCGTGCAGGTAGAAACATTGGTGGGAGAGCGGATAGAAGAATATTTCAAGACCTATCGCGAAGCATTGTGCTGTGCGACCAATTACGAACGGGTCAAAATGAGTAAGATTTTAAAGTTGGGCGAATTAGTCAACGAATTTAATTATTAATAAAAAAGGATCCGCTTACGAGCGAATCCTTTTTTTATGGCGTGTGTCAATTAGGTTGCCAACGACAAAAATAATGATTCCTAGCCAAATAAAGGCGAAAGCAATAAATTGCGGTAACTGATAAGGTTCATGAAATAGGAAGATCGCCATAATTAGCATAATCGTAGGGTTGATGTATTGTAAAAAGCCGATCGTGATATAGGATAATTTTTTTACCGCGGTAGCGAATAGTAATAAGGGAATCGCTGTTACGATCCCAGCCCCCATCAGCAGCAGATTTGTCGTCAATGAATAATTCATGAAGCCTACATCTGACAAGAAAAATAAATAGATTAAGCCGATTGGTGCAATGATCAATGTCTCTAAGGTGATGCTGGTCGCCGCACTTAAATTCAGCTGTTTCTTAGTTAAGCCGTAGAGACAAAAGCTCGTAGCTAGCAGCAGCGAGTTGATAGGGAAGACGCCAGTTTGAATCGTTAGTAAAACGACGCCGGTCAATGCGGCCAGACTCGCTAGCTTGGCTTGTCTTGATAAAGGTTCTTTCAGATAAAAGGCGCCGGCTAAAACATTTAACAACGGATTGATGTAATAGCCTAGGCTGGCTTGCTGGACTTGACCGATGGATACGGTGTAAATAAAGACACCCCAGTTGATTGAAATCAGAAAAGCGGCTGAAATAATCGCGATGGTGTGGCGCCGACTTTTTAGCAACTCTTTGACTTCTTGAATGAATAGCGGAATTTTTTTTAAAGCGATTAAGTAGAGCGTCATAAAAATCAATGACCAAAAAATCCGATAAAACAACACATCCACCGAACCGACTTCGCCTAATAATTTCCAATAAAGGGGTAGGATGCCCCAAATGATATAAGCGCTGAAGCCATATAACAATCCCGAATCTTTTTTCATTTTGCCCTCCTTCAAGCATGAATGCCATGCACTATATTCAATGTCGTGTGTTCATTCTAACATAAATGGATTCTCTCTTTGAGCAAAATAAAAACTTCTCTGCCGTAAGTGACAGAGAAGTTGCGAGAACAATTTTTAGTCGATTTTAGTGGTGCCGCTACCGATATGGGCAACGTAAAAGTCAGGCGCGTAGCCAACCACGTTAAGGTATTCATCGTAAACATTATTTTTGAAAGCTGGAATGGTTTCTTCTTTGACTAAGGCGATCGCACAGCCACCAAAACCGGCACCAGTCATTCGGGCGCCTAATACGCCATCTTGTTTTTGCGCAGCATCAACCAGTGTATCTAACTCGATGCCAGTCACTTCATAGTCGTATCGTAGCGAATGATGAGAAGCGTTCAGCAATTTTCCGAAGGCGGCTAAATTGCCTTTTTCTAACTCTGTTTTGGCGATCAAGGTCCGTTGATTTTCTGTAACGGCATGGCGAGCGCGACGGATCAAGGTATCATCACCAATCAAAGCAGTATTGGCTTCAAAGGTTGCTTCATCCAATTCGCCTAAGGCTTGGATGTCTAATTTCTTTTGCAAGCGAGCCAAGGCTTCTTCACATTCGCTACGGCGTTCGTTGTATTTTGAATCAGCCAATTCACGGCGTTTGTTAGTATTCATGATCACTACTGCGTAGTCGCCTAATTTCACTGGTACCATTTCATATTTCAATGTATTGGTATCTAATAAGATCGCTTTATCTACTTCACCAAAGCCGATGGCAAATTGATCCATAATGCCTGAATTGACGCCGATAAACTCATTTTCCACTTTTTTCCCTGTTTGCACCAGTTCAAGACGATCAGTATCTAAAGCGAAGATGTCTTCAAGCATGACGCCAACTAATAATTCCAACGAAGCACTGCTAGAAAGCCCTGCTCCATTCGGAATCGTTCCTTCAACTAATAATTCAAAACCGTGGTCGATCGTATGACCGGCTTCTTTCAATTTTAGAACCATGCCTTTCACGTAGTTTGCCCAGTTGTCTTTTTTATCGAAAGTCAGGTCATCCAGTGTAAAGGTGATGACGCCGATTTCATCGAAGTTGGTTGAATAAACCAAGACTTTGTTGTCTTCGCGAGGAGCTGCCAAGCCATATGTTCCGTAAGTGATTGAGGCTGGGAAAACGTGTCCACCATTGTAATCGGTATGTTCGCCGATCAAGTTGATCCGGCCTGGAGAAAAATAATGAGTCGTTGTTTTAGGGCCGAAAATTTCAGCAAATTTTGTGTTTAACGCTTGTTTGATTTCCATCTTAGTTCGCTTCTTTCAATTTAATTTTAAATTCGGTCGCTGATTCAAAAGGCTGCATCGGCGCTATCGCGATTGAGCCAAAGTCAGGAAACTGCTCGGCCCCTGGTGCGACCTGTGTTTCAAAGGTGATTCCGCCATGATTAACGAGCTTAGAGCCACGCATTTCAGGGCCGTCTTCACCAAAATTAGCGGAGAAAATAACCACGCTTGGGGCATCCGTACTCATTTCAACCTCCACTGAACCGTCGGGGCTGGTAAGTTTTGCGGCAGGATTTTCTAAGGTATGCTCTTTCAAGAAGAAGGGATGGTCGAAGCCGCCGAATTGATCTTTTTGTTCATCAGAAGCAGCAAAAGCATCGCCTAATTTTCGCGGCGTTTGAAAATCAAAAGCGCTTCCTGTGCTCTTTGCGATTTCTCCTGTCGGCAAAACATCGGTGCCAACAGGGGCAAAGTGATCGCTGTTTAACCAAAGGGTATGCTCGTCGATGGACTGAGCTGGATCACCAGTTAGATTGAAATAGACATGATTGGTTGGGTTGAAGAGCGTCAGCTGATCAGTCGTGCCTTTGGTTGTTAAACGCCAAACATTGTCCTTCGTCAAGGTATAACGAACTTCAACGGTCAAATTGCCAGGAAAACCATACTCACCATCAGGACTGAGGGTTTTGAAAAGTACTGAGGCTTCCTCTTCACCGTCTTCGATCGTATATTCCCATTTCTTTGCTTCAAAACTTGCTGGACCGCCGTGTAAGGTGTGGCCAGTCGCCGGGTCCGTCTCAACTTGATAATTTTTTCCCGCAAGTGTGAAATGACCATGCTGGATACGGCCGGCTGTCCGCCCGATTGAGGCGCCGATATAAGGATCTTTTTCCAAATATTCTTCAGCAGAATCAAAGCCTAGGATCAATTCAGTATCCTTGCCTAGGCGAACAATCCGTGCACCTAAGTCAGAGACAGATAGGCGGAAACCGTGTTCATTTTCAAGTGTAATCAAGTGATACCCTTTTCCAAAATCTTTTTCGCTAATTTTCATGTGTAAAACCTCTCTTATTGTTCTTTTATACCAGTTTTTTCTGGAAATAATACCTGATATCAGTTTATCGATTAATAACCAAAGTGACAAGCGCACCGCTTTCATTTCAGCTGGGAATCGAAAAAAACCGACTGCCTGTTAAAGAACATGTTCACTATCCTTACTCTAACAAGAAACCGTTTTCGAAAACATATATTTCTGTGACGACTATTTAACTTTTTGTTGCATTTTATTAAGTGGTTGTCCAAAATAATCAAGCAACAAAATAGGAGAGCAACAAACCCGGTCAGTCGCAACGTATAAAGGTCCATCAGGTATGATGCCTCCTCTAAAAATATCATTGACAGTTATAGGATACCAAACAGAGAATCGAGACAAAGTCGCGTCTCGATTCTCTGTTGATAAAGCTATTTTTTATGAAAGAAAAACCAGAGTTCTTTTAACACCCAGATTGTCGCTACCAAAAGTGTAATGAAAAAAATTTGTTGAAAAATTATATGATTGGGTATTTTTAAATCGAGATAAGGAAGTTTTTCCTGGAGCAGTAAGGTACTGGGAACGATTAAACAAATTAGAAGTGTTTGCACAGCTTGCTTGAGCCGATTCTTCATGATTCCTCGCATCCTTTGTGTTTGATAAGCTAAGCATAGCACGTAAAAAAAAGAAATTTTGGATTTATCAATAAATTTTCCAGCGGCAAAAAAATTTGGGCTCTTGAGTAAATTGTCTTTGATTCAGCGGAGGTATTATGATGAAGTTATTGTATAATAAAAGTTGAAAATAAAAGGAGTGAGTCCCAATGGAGCAGGCGCTTTTTTTAAAAAAGGAGCAGCATCAGTTGAAAAATGGGTTGCAATTTAATTTTTGCGGATTCTCGAAATCACTGCCCTTCCATTCTTTTGGTCCGGCGATTCGGCAACAGTACATCTTACATATCGTGATGGAGGGCAAAGGAACCTATCAAGTCAAGAATCAGCAGTTTCACTTAAAAAAAGGGGATCTCTTTTTGATTCGTCCCGGTGATTCGACGTTTTATTTAGCGGATGGAGAAGATCCGTGGATGTATTGCTGGCTTTCTTTTAGTGGGGCAGATGCCGCAGAGCTTGTTTCCCATTCGCTGTTTAAAGAGGATCAGTATACGATGGTTTCTTCCGACATTCAAAAATACATTGAGGTGATTTTGGCTTGTTTTCCTTATGCAGCTGAGACGATTGAAAATGAGGTGCATTTGAGTGAGCTGGCTTACCGTTTTCTAGGGGTATTATTAGCAGATGGCGGAAAAATTCAAGTAGGCGAGCAAAAAAATTATTCACCACTGGCAGTGGAAGCGGTGGAATACATTGATGCTCATTATGGGGAGGCCTTAACGGTCGAAGGAATTGCCCAGCACTTAGCAATCAATCGCAGTCACCTGTCGCGCGTTTTTCGCAATCATATGGCGATTAGCTTGAAAGAATATATTCTGGGTGTACGGATTAATCGTGGGGCGTTTTTATTGTCCCAGACAGACAGATCGGTGGAGCAGATCGCGGAGGAAGTGGGCTTCAATAGTCTGGTGGTCTTTAGCCGTATGTTTAAAAAGATGACTGGCGAGACCGCCACGGCATATCGTAAACGAATGGAAAATGATGAGTTCACTAATGTCTCCTTAAATGAGATAAAGAAACGATTAAAGCAACAAGCCTTCGTGAACCGGGCCACTTAGGAAAGTGAGCGTTTACAAAGTTTTTTGGATACCCTATACTTAAATTAGAATGAGTTAGGAGGAACCTCCCATGAAAAAAGCGAGCGAAATGACGGTCGAAGAACTAGGGGCTTATATTGATCAGTCGGTGTTGAAGCCAGATTTCACGGAAACAGAGATTCGCCAATATATCCAGGAAGGGATCGATTATCATTGTGCGACGGTGTGTATCAATCCCGCTTCTTTGGATATTGCCGCGGAAATGCTAAAAGGGACAAATACGAAGATTTGTGTCGTTTGTGATTTTCCGTTTGGTACGAGTACGACCGCTTCTAAAGTGTTGCAGGCGGAGACTTATTGTCAGCGGGAAGATATTTACGAATTAGATATCGTGGCTAATTTTGGTTGGCTACGCAGTGGAAAATACGATGATGTGACGCGAGAGCTGAAGATCGTAGTGGAAGCGTGCCACGCTCATGGGACTGCCGTGAAGGTTATTTTTGAAACGGATACGTTAAACGAAGAACAAATTCGCCAAGCCTGTGAATGCGCGATTGCGGCAGAGGCTGACTTTGTTAAAACCAGTACCGGCTTTATTACGGGCTATGAAAGCAAAGGGGCTACGACAGAGGTCATCAAGCTGATGATGGATCAGTGCCAAGGCCGGATCAAGATCAAAGGCAGCGGTGGGATTCGCACACGAGAGCATTTTCTAGAACTAATTGATCTAGGCATTGATCGGATGGGCATCGGCTTTAAATCAACCCCTGTTGTCTTAGGATTGGACCAATAGCAATGGAAGAAGCGTTGATTTTTGAAACACGAGCGGCCTTTAGAAAGTGGTTGAGGAAAAACGCGACCACCAGTAAAGGGGTTTGGCTGACTTTTAGCAAGACCAAACGCCTTAAAACTTTAAAAGCTAGTGAAGCATTAGAAGAAGCACTTTGCTTTGGTTGGATCGACGGTTTGATGAAAAAAGTTGATAAAGATTCTTATCTTAAATATTTTTCGCTGCGCCGCAAAAACAGCAAATGGTCCCAGAAAAATAAAACCCTCGTCGCAAAACTGGAAAAAGCCGGATTGATGACTGAGTTGGGTCGGGAAAAAATCGTTGAAGCCAAGGAGAATGGTCAATGGGACAAAGCGACGCGACCGTCAGATATCACACCAGACCAAATCGCGCAACTGGCAAAATTACTTGAAGTCAATCAAGCGGCCTATAAAAATTTTCAAGAAATGTCGCCTTCGATCCAAAAAACCTATACTCGAGCTTATTTTGATGCAAAAACAGCCGCGGGCAAAGAAAAACGGTTGACTTGGATCATGGAACGAACAGAGCAGAACTTAAAACCGATGTAAATGCAAATGGACAGTCCTTGCTAGGACTGTCCATTTTTATCTTCGATCAATTAATGACTGATATAATGCTGAAGCGACTTTTGATAGATCGTGCCATTTTCATTACCGGTATTTAGCTGCTGGGCCAATAAATAGCCGATATAAGGTCCTGTCGTCAAACCGGAAGAACCAAGCCCACTAGCGACCAATAGCTCCGGACTTAACCGACCAAAAAAGGGCGCGAAGTCTGATGTATAAGCACGAGTTCCCACGCGATACTGCATTGGTGCGGAAAAAATTTGCTGTGGATCGGCTAAAAATTTGTGGGCACTGGAAGTAAGCTGTTGGAAAGCTTCCTGTGTTGCTGCTAAATCCCAGCCAGCCTCATTCTCATGGGTAGCACCAAGTAAAATTTTGCCATCCATGAAGGGAATCAAATCCGCCTCACCATCCAACATCGCTACAGGAAAAGTCCCACTGTCAGCAATCATCGTTTGAAACACTAGAAGCTGGCCTTTTTGTGGTCGTAAATCCACTTGGTAGCCTAAAGGAGCTAATAACTCTTTTAAGTGGGGGCCTGCCGTAATAATGATTTGATCGAAAGCGATCGATTGGTTATCCAACAAAATAGTCTGAGAATCACTTAGGGTGACTCGTTTAGCGATAAAATTTACGCCCTTTGCCTCGGCAGTTTGTTTCAAGCGTTTCAAATAGGCCTTGCCGTCTAGACGACCACCGCCACTGATTTTGATGGCTGGTACCGGTTTTAATAGTGGCAGGGCCGCTTTGGTTTGTTCCGGTAATAATTTTTCAATCGTGCCGATTTCTGGCGCGTCTTTTTTTCGTTCAGCAGCTAAGGCCAATAATTCTTCTAACTGTTTTTCTGGTCGGATAATCAGCGTGCCGGCTTGCTGATAAATCGTTTGATCTAGTTGATAGTCTTGCCGGAGTTTTGGAAAAAAGGCTGCTCCGTCTTTAGCTAATTGATACCACTTTTGATTGCGGCGCTTAGACAGCCAAGGTGAAATAATCCCTGCACTGGCAGAAGTTGCTTGCCCAATGCCTTCGTCAAATAAGGTCACGTCAAATTTATTCAAGTCTAAATAATTTGCCAGCGTCATCCCGATGATGCCGCCGCCGATGATTGCGATTCTTTCCACGTACTTCACTTCTTTCTGCTGTTGATTCTGCCATAAGAAAAAAAATTTTTCAAATAATCTGATATATTTTACTTTACCTGTCGTAGTAATTGACGTACAATGATTACAACGACAGATGAAGTAATCTTTAGGAGGTGGCAAAATGATTTCAAGCGATGGGATTCGCGGTTACAATGATGTAATCATTTTGTCCGTATTGAAGGAAGGGGATTCTTATGGGTATGCGGTCTCTCAAAAAATTCGCGAGATCAGTCAAGCAATCTACGTCATTAAGGAAACCACTTTATACTCCGCCTTCAACCGGCTAGAAAAAAATGATTATATCCGTTCCTATCCGGGAGAAGTGACCCACGGGAAAAAGAGAACGTATTATCAAATCACAGATAAAGGGCTGACTTTTTTAGCGGAAAAGCGCGAGGAATGGCAGCAGACTAAAAAAGTTGTGAACCGATTTATGAAAGAAGGGTAAAAAATGGAGACGATTAGAAATTATATAGAGACGTTGTTCCTTGAGTTTCCCAATACACAAGAAGTGCAGCGCGCGAAGCAGGAAATTCTATCTATTATGGAAGACCATTATTTGGCGTTGCTTGACGAAGGAAAAAGTGAACATGAAGCGATTGGGCAAGTGATCAGTGAGTTCGGCTCGGTAGATGAACTGCGAGAAGAGCTACAGTTCACTACGCGAGAACGGGAACCGGAAAATGGGATTGAAGAAGAGGAAATGTATTATTACCTTACGGAGCGCAAAAAAATCGCTTTGGGACTGAGTCTGGGGATCAGTGGCTGCTTGTTGGCGGTTGGAACGTTGATTGGACTGAGTGTTACTGGGTCACAGGTCTTTGGTGTACTGCTCTTTTTCATTATTTTAGCTGCGAGTGTGGGTGTGATTATTTATAATGGGATGCAGTTTGCAAAAATCGGCGCTCAGTTAAGTGATCGCTATGTATCGGCGTCGTTAAACGAAGAAGCCAATCGCATGAAGCAAGGCTATCAGAAAAGTTTTCAAATTAGTTTGGTCTTTGGTATTTGTATCTGTGTTTTATGCGTGGCTCCGGTCCTTTTTTTCCAGATGTTTACCTATGCGGAGTACGGCATTCCGATGATGTTTCTCTTTTTGGCAGTCGGTGTCTTCTTGATCATTTACGGCAGTATCAATTACACCAGTTTTGACAAGTTCATCACAGCAAAATATTTTGTCGTTGATGAGGACAAACCAGGTCCTAACGCGATGTATGAAAAGTATGGCGATTCAGCTCGCACCAAACATGTCCTTGAACGAATTTATTGGCCGCTGGTTACGATGATTTATTTTGGCTGGTCCTTTTTGACTCATTCGTGGGGCTATAGCTGGATGATTTTTGTCATGGCTGGAATTTTTTACAGTGTCGTGGAGGCCATCTTCATAAAAAAGTAGCATAGGCTATACACGTGATCTCGCAGCAGCTAGCTGCGGGATTTTTTTCAGTTATGCTTTTCGCAAGTTACTTAGTTTTTTGACTAATATTTCGGATTCGGCTGCGAATAAAAAAATTAGTTTTCCCACTAACGTTTTGAAGGGAGAAAACTAATTTTTTTTGCGTATTTATAAGCTCTTATTAAACTTCTTGATCTTTTTTATGGCCCATTCATAGTGGCTGGAAGTGGCTGACACAAAGTAGCTGCCTAGTGTACTTCCGCCGACCCACGAAAAGGCACCTTTAGAAAACAATTCATCATTTGAAAATTGTTGGGCTAAGTCGATTACTTTTTCATGGGTCGTTTGAAGAAGTTTCAAGGCTTCGTCATAGCTGGTAGCTTGATGTTTTTCCCAGAATTCTACATTCATCGCGCCGTAAGTTTTCCAATTATAGCCTTCTTTTAAAAACTGTTTAGGCGTACCTGCTTGATTTGCTTCGATCCAATCTAACAGTAATTGATGCCATTCGTATAGATGGATCAATACGTCTCTTAAATTTTTATCTCGCTTCCAGTGGGCTTGCTTTTCTTTTTCAACATCGAATGTAAAGGTCTGATTTAATTTTTCTGCTGGAATCGTGTTTAATAGATCCATCATTTTGGTATAGGATTAGTTGCTTGCATCCATGAGTTCATTTTTGTTTTTAGGTCGAGCCATGAGAAATCCTCCTAATCGATTGTGTTAAAAACAAGGGACGGACAGTCTTTCTATCTTTTATTTTAGCGAACCTCATTGGTTTAGTAAAGAAATCTCGGAGGCTCGTTTCTCATGCAATCTTTATACGTAAATCATTGACAAAAAATAGAAAGCAACTTAAACTAAAAACGAACATATGTTTGTTTTTTAGAGAGGTGATTTTGATGAATATTTACGAAGGAGAGCCAGTCAGAGATGTTTTTTGTATGGACTCAAAAAGTTTTTACGCTAGCGTTGAATGCGTGGAGCATGGCTGGCATCCATTAAAAACATTGTTGGTAGTCATGAGCGGTGATCGTGAAAATGCGGGCTTAGTGTTAGCTGCCAGTCCGATGGCAAAAAAAGTTTTAGGGATCAGCAATGTCAGCCGCGGATTTGAAATTCCCAATCATCCGGATTTGAAGATCGTACCGCCACGAATGACACTTTACATTCAGTATCATATGCGCATCCAAGAGATTTTCCGGCAATACATGGCGGAGGAAGATATTCATACATATAGCATCGATGAACAATTTGGTGATCTAACTCATAGTTGGAAATTATTCGGCAATAGCTCAGCTGAAGTCGGGCAGATGATCCAAAAAGAGGTCATTGAGAACCTGGGGATTTATACTTCTTTGGGAATGGGGGACAATCCCTTGCAGGCCAAAATCGCGATGGATATTGAAGCCAAGCATGAAAAAAATCGTTTTGCCCAATGGCATTATCAGGACGTACCGGAAAAAATTTGGCCAATCAAGCTTAGTGATTTTTGTGGGATCGGTCGTCGAATGGAGCGGCGTTATCAATTGATGGGAATGCAAACGATGGGGGATTTGGCCCATAATGATCCTTTTGTGTTGAAAAATCATTTTGGTGTGATGGGGATGCAGCATTACATGCATGCTTGGGGCATTGATCGCTCGATTCTAGCGGAGAAAGAGTTATATCCAAGCAAGGAAAAATCTATCGGCAATTCCCAAGTCTTGCCGAAAAATTACGCGCGTAAAGGGGAAATCTTAACAGTGGTTGCGGAGATCTGCGAACAAGTGGCGCAACGACTAAGAAAAGCGGGTGTTTTAGGCGGTACATTGCACTTAGGGATCGGCTATGCTTTTCGCGGCGGGGGAAAGGGCGGTTTTCATCATCAGTTAAAGATACCGCCCACCAATCAAGGACGAGCATTGACCCGTACCGCAAGTTTACTATTTGAAAAATATTGGGATCAATCAGAGGTCCGTAATATTTCCATCACCGTTTCGTCACTGAAGTCAGCCGGCAGTTTACAGTTGAATCTGTTTGAAGATCCGCGGCAGACGATCAAAGAAGATCAAATCGATGACGTGATCGCCCAAATTCGGAATCGCTACAAGTTTACTTCGATTGTCCGGGCCCATTCCTTGAGTGAAGGGGCAACAGCGATTAAACGAGCTGGTCTTGTTGGTGGACACGCAGGTGGGATGGAAGGAATGGATTGAGATGTCTTATGACGATGAAAGCGCGAAACAACTTTTTATGGAGGCAAAACGTGTGTATCAAGATCGCGGAATGATGAAGTGGATTGGTTTTTATTTGTCCGATCATACAGCGGTGTTAAATAAGGAATCAAAGCAGCGAAAACAGCTTTATTTTGATAAAGGTCAAATGAGTATGGAAGCCATTGGTGAGCTTTTGCAAGTAGCCTATCTGCAAAATAAACGTGTCGCGATCCAGCTAGAAGCGTTAGACAGTGAAGGTCAATTTTTCCCTGATCTGGTAGGAAAGATCAGCGGGCAGAAAGAGCAGCAGATTTTTTTAAATGAAGAAGAGCGTGGAGTCCTGCGCTTTGAGCTAGAACAAATCCATCATGTGGAACTATTAGGTCCTAAAAAAATTCTCACACCAAAAGATTAAAATAAATAAAGCCTTGGCAGGCCTGCCAAGGCTTTAAAAATTAGAAGAGCTGAATCTTATTTAACGGCCAAAATCGCAACACGACTTTTCCTTGAACTAAGGACTTATCGACAAAGCCGAAGATGCGGCTGTCTTTAGAGATCAAGCGATTATCCCCTAAAACAAAATAACTATTTTTAGGAACCGTCACGGAAAAATTATTCGTAAAGCTGTCCGCATTGGCTGCTTGCTCTTGGAAAGCTGAATTATAAGAATAGGTATCGAATAGTTTATCTTCTTTAAATTTCTTTTGATAATCCGTTAGATAGGATTCTTTGTATTCTTTTCCATTAATCGTTAAAACATTATCTTGCATTTCAATCTTGTCACCGGGTAACCCAATCACACGCTTGACGACGTAAAGATTGGTATTATCAGGTTCTTTGGTAGTAATGATGTCTTGTCTATCGATACTGGATACTTTCGATGAGATCAAGCGCTGCCCGTCATGCAATGTCGGGTCCATTGAGTGTCCTTCGACTTTAACTGGCGAGAAAACAAACGCCCGCGCCAAAAAAATCAAGAGAACAATAATAATGACTGGAAGCCATTCTTTTAATTTGCTGTTCATAGTTCACCTCACAATGTTACAGTTTATCATGCTTCTAAATAAAAAGCTCTTTTTAGCTTCTCCTTTAATAAAAATTAGTTATATTATAGGGGGCTGGAGAATTTTTTTCAATTATGGGACACTAGAGACAATCAAATATCAGAGGAGCAATGAAATGAAAAAGAATTATCCAGCAGCACCTATCTTGCCGCAACGATTTGCGTCGGATTTTTATTTAGAGGATGAAGCAAGCTTTGAAGCCGTTCATGGACTTGAAATGGATTTCAGCTATTTGACTTGCGAAAATCTAGTCATCCGCCATTCAATTCTAGAAAAGGTTACGATGCAACGGACGAAACTAATTCGTTTTGAAGCGGGAAACGTCGTCTTTAAGAATTGTGATTTTTCCAATTTAGAATGGATTGGTGGCAGCTTTCATCAAGTGGTATTTGAAAATTGTAAATTAACGGGTTGCAATTTTGCCGAGAGCTATCTTAGAGATTGTCATTTTAAAGATTCATTAATCAATTTTGGTTCCTTTAGTGCAACGAATTTGAAGAATGTCTGGTTTGAGAACTGTCAACTGTCTGATGGCGAGTTTTTTGAAGTGACGTGGAAACATTTATTTTTAGAAAAAAATAATTTGGAAAATAGTAATTGGCAGCGAACCAAATTAGCTGGTCTGGACTTTACCAGCAATTCTTTCAGTAAAATCGCTTGTTCAATGGAACAGTTGAAGGGCTTAAAAGTCGATTCCTATCAAGCGCTGGTGATTGCGGCAGGGTTAGGCTTGGAGATCGTGGAGGGCTAAATGGAAAAAGCAAAAGACATGATTGAAGGAATCCCAATTCTTCGGTGGGGTGAGACGAGTGACAAAATAGTTTTAGCTTTTCATGGCGATCAATCTCATAAAGAAGACACGGTCATTCAATTGTTGGCTGAAGCCGCTGTCCCCAAAGGCTATCAAGTGTGGAGCTTTGATCTGCCGGAACATGGTGAGCGAAAAGGCCAACCCTACGCTTTGAATCCGCCAAATGTAGTAGCGGATGTCGAAAAAATCCTTTTTGAACACCAGCAAGCGCAGCAGATCACTTTATTCGGCTGTAGCATCGGAGCTTATTTTGCGATGCTGGCAGGACAAGCCAAGAATATCCAGCAAAGTCTTTTTTTATCGCCCATCGTGGATATGCGGGAATTAATCGAAAATATATTGGATTGGTCACGACTGACGCCGGCCGATTTACGACGTGAAAAACGAATAAAAACACCTTTTAATACCTTGGCGTGGGAGTATTATTGCTATGTTGTCGAGCATCCAATTCAATGGACTGTTTCAACAAAAATTTTATATGGCGGTAAGGATCAGTTGACGAGCCGAAAGACCATTGAAAAATTTGCTCGTCCGTCAATGATCGATTTGACGATCTTTGCAACTGGTGAGCATTTCTTTCACACGCCTACACAGCTGTCTTTCTATCAGCAGTGGTTAACATCCAATCTATAAAAAACTTTCAGCTTAATCGGCTGAGAGTTTTTTTTAGTGCGTGGCTGGTTTAACTAGCTTTATGGTTGAAAAAAGGATTGTCTAGTAAATTTTTGGTAAAAGATTTCATAAGTAAATTTAAAGATAATCGGATTTTATATATAAATTTTTGCTATTTTATGACAAAAAAAGTAGGATGATTGTGAAAGTAAATATAAGTAAACTTGTTAGGTGAGGCTCCTAAACAAACATAGGCTATTGCGCAGAAACGTCGAAAGACGCCAATGTGTAAAACAGGAATTGTCGGATTAAGGCTTTTCATAAAATAGCTAAGAGTAATTCTTTACGTTGTTTAGTGCTAAAACTCAGACGATGAGATTGATTGTGTGAGCCACCAAACTTGTTAGTTTTTTCGCTAACGTTTGGTGTCTTTTTGTTTTCTTGCTTTGAACTCTCTCGCCGCAACAATTACTTGATGAGAGGGAGAGATGAATATGATAAAAAAAAGAAAGATCGATTGGCTGTTGTTACTACCTTATTTGGGGGTAAGCCTAATCGGTCTTTTAATGGTCTTCAGCGCGAGTTCTTATCGATTGACAACGGAAGGAAAAAATCCGCTATCGTTGTTTAGCAAGCAAGCGATTTTTATCCTGTTAAGTTGGTTATTAATTGGAATTATTTATCATGTAAAAAGCAACGTCTTACTAAAAAGTATAGTGGCAAAAGGTTTGTTGGCAATCGGCTTAGTCAGTTTATTGTTAGTCAAAATAAACGGGGTCACAATCAATGGCGCACAAAGATGGGTTTCCATATTTGGTATTCAATTTCAGCCATCAGAGGTAACAAACGTCGCATTGATCTTGTATTTAGCCTACTTTTTCCGAAAAAAACGGGCCAGACACCAATTGTGGAGACCTGGTGTGCTGGTTTTACTTAGTGGTCTATTAATTTTACTGCAGCCGAAAGTGACGGGAGCAATTATTATTTGGGGGATTGCCTTCGTGCTCATTACTACTGCAGAAATTCCATACCAGCTTTCGCTTTTACTTTTTTTAGGATTGATTGTCGGTATCGTACTAGTTGCTGGAATGATTCTTTTTTTGGGTAGTCACGAGTTGCTGCCACAATTATTTGCGCACACGTATGAACGCATTCGTCTGGTCAGAGATCCCTTCTTAGATTCTTACGGGCAAGGATTTCAAATGAGTAATTCTTATTACGCTCTTTATAATGGCGGATTTCTCGGTCGGGGGTTAGGAAACAGCATTACAAAAAAAGGGTATTTACCCGTTGCCGAGACGGACTTCATTTATTCAATCATGGTGGAGGAATTAGGGGTAATTGTCGCATTGATTGTATTGGCATTGATTTTTTTGATCGCGCTACGTTTATTCGTGCTAGCGGCAAAGGAACGGTGTCAGCAGGTAAGTTTGATCTATTTTGGGGTAGGAACATTAATACTACTCCAAACAAGTATCAATGTTGCCAGTATTTTGGGACTGATTCCCATGACCGGAGTTCCTTTACCGTTCATCAGCTATGGTGGTACCAGCTATTTAATCCTTTCAGTAGCGCTTGGGATTTGTTTAAAATTTGCTTCGGAGGTTCGATCCAATGACGAGACGTTTGAGCAACGAATTTAATTATTCACTTTTTTTACCGATTTTTTTGTTTTATTTAATCAGCATCGCTGTTCAATTTTTGGCGGCTGAACTTGACGACGTGAATGTCAAAGGAGTTGTGGTGAAACAGATCATTTTTTGTTTACTGTCGCTGTTGGTAATGGTAGTCGTCAGTAAAATTAAAACCGCTAGCTTATTACGGTATGCTCCGCTTTTTTATGTCTTGTCGCTCGGTGTGATGACACTGTTATATTGGTTTTATGATCCGGCAATGTATCACCTGACGAATACGAAGCGCTGGTTGAGGCTCGGCCGTTTTTCTTTTCAACCATCCGAGTTGATGAAATTAAGTTTTACTCTTTTGATGGTTCGGCTCACACTGACTGAGGAAAGAGGCGAACAGCAGCGGACGATAAAGAGCGATTTTCATTATTTGAAAAAAATTCTGTTGTTTAGTTTGCCAACCTTTCTATTGATGTTTATGCAACGGGATTTTGGGACAAGTTTAGTATTTATCGCTATTTTAGGAGCGCTATTTATTATTTCCGGTGTGCATTGGAAAATCTTGGCAACGATCACTGGTATCGGTGCGGCACTCGGTAGCACTTTACTAGTATTAGTATTCAGCGAATGGGGAAATCGATTGCTTTACGGTCTGCATTTTAAGACGTATCAATTGGATCGTGTTCGAGCGTGGGCTGATCCTTTCCAATACAAAGATTCGATCGCCTATCAGCAAGTCCAGAGCCTTTACGCGATTGGCAGTGGTGGTTTATTTGGGCGAGCGACAGAGCAAGCTTCGGTATATGTCCCGGTTCGCGAATCCGACATGGTCTTTACCGTAATCGCTGAGAGCTTTGGTTTCATCGGCAGTGCATTTGTGATTTTTCTTTATTTTTATTTGTTTTATCAAATCCTTTCCAGTGCAATAAAAACGAATAATAAAGCAAATCTGTATCTAGCGGTAGCCTTCGTCTTTGGCTTGCTGTTTCAAATTTTTGAAAATATTGGAGCCGCTATTGGCATTTTGCCATTGACGGGGATTCCATTACCGATCTTGAGCCAGGGTGGGACTTCCTTGATCGTGTTAGGGATCGGATTCGGTATGATGTTGGGCTTTAAAAAAAAGAATGCAGTTTGAAGAAAAGGGGATATCTATGCGAAAAAAATTTACTTTACTAAGTGTTTGCGCGCTTTCTGTAGCGCTAATTTTTATGATCGGAGTAGCAATAAACGCTCAATGGCTCAATCATTTGGATGATTTCTTTATGGAAAATCGTCTAGTGAATATCTCGTTTTTGACGGTGTTTACAGGAGTGGTGGCAAAAGTAGCAACGATTGGCCCAATGCTGATTATTTTCAGTTTTCTCGCGTTCTTTTTGTGGCGAAAACAGCAGCGAGCTTTAGCCATTTGGTGTTTAGGCAATCTGATTTTTGTCAGTGGAGTCGGCTATTTATTAAAGCAAGTCTTTCAACGAACGCGCCCCGAGCAAGTGCAATACATCGCGCGTTCATCTTATAGTTTTCCCAGCGGGCATTCACTGCTAGTAATGACACTGATTGGCTCTATCTGCTTAATTTATTTTTTTATGAATAAAAAAATGCCAGCCCTTGTCAAAGTTGGGGTGGGGTTGTTAGTATTTGTGATTGCAGGCGGTCGAATTTATCTAGGTGTTCATTTTATCAGTGATGTCATCACGGGCTTATGCTTAGGACTAGGCCTTACATTCGGCAGTGGAAGCTTGTTTTACTCTTATTTGCATTCAGCAAACTCAAGGTTGAAAAAAGCGGAAGACGTCAAATTTGTAAAATGGCAAACGATTTTATTAAGTATGTTGGCTTGTGTAGTGGTCCTAATCACTGGGTTAAGCGTCTTTGCCCTGAAGTTTTATCATAGTTCGCAACATGCGGCGGATTCGATGTATGCGCCGATTGAACGAACCGGGGAGGTAAAAACACCGGAAGCTTCTGAGCCAATCAGTATTTTAATTTTAGGAATCGCAAATGATGCCAAAAGAAAAACGGATTTTCGCGCCAATACGATTATGGTGGCAACCTTAAATAACCAAACGAAGGAAACAACGCTAGTAAGTATTCCTCGTGATGCGTTCGTGGAGATCGTTGGTGCAGATTATCAAGATAAAATCAATCATGCCCATTCGATCGGTGGACCAGAAATGATGATCGATACGGTGGAAAAATTTTTAGCTATTCCGATCCATCACTATATGGCGGTAAATATGGATGGCTTACAAACATTGGTGGACGCAGTCGGTGGCGTCACGGTAGATAACGCTTTTGCTTTTTCAGCTGAGGGAATTGATTATCCAAAAGGCAAACAGCACTTGGACGGTTGGGAAGCATTACAGTATTCCCGGATGCGCTACGAAGACCCCACGGGTGATTACGGACGACAAGGCCGACAACGAGAGGTGATGGAATTATTAATCAATCAGCTGCTCTCAACCAAAAGTTTGTTTAATTATCAAAAAATTTTAGCTGGGATCGGAGAAAATGGCAAGACGGACCTAACCTTTAATCAAATGCAGAAAATTTTGACAGGTTATCACACGAGTCTAAGGAAAATCAATAGTCAGCAAGTCCAAGGAGAGGGATTTACTGGCGATGGGTTCACTGGTGAAGCCGGGATTTCCTATCAGGAGATTCCACAAGCAGAAGTGGAACGCGTGAAAAAAATTCTCTTTAAACAATTAAATCTATAAGTAAGCCAAGTAGTAGTCAGTCGGTTGGAGCATACAAACATTTCGAAAAGCAAAGATCTCTCACGGTTAAATTTCCTGCTTTAAGTAAAAATTGCGCTATAATAGCTACAAGAAAGGCGGGAAATTATGCTTAGTCAAATAGGATTATTACTTGTGACCGGTGTTCTAGCCGGAATTTTAGGCTCGATCTTAGGGATCGGCGGCGGAATTATTTTAACGCCATTTTTGACGTTAGTTATGGGTTTGGATATCAAATATGCGATTGCTGCTAGTATCGTCTGTGTGATCGCCACCAGTTCAGGAGCAACGATTGCTTATTTAAAGGATGATATGCTAAATTTGCGGGTGGCCATGTTTTTGGAAATTGCTACTACTATCGGTGCGATCGTCGGAGCGCTGCTTTCCGGAATTGTACCAACCGGGTTTCTATTTATTTTATTCGGTGGTTTTTTATTGTTTTCCGTGGTGAATATGATTCAAAAGTTGCGGGGAAAATCAGCCGAACAGATCCAGTCCTCTGCCAGCAATTCATTGGCGGAAAAGTTAAAGCTGAATGGTTCGTATTATGATAAGGTGCTGGACCAACAAATTGATTATCAAGTTGAAAAGGTTCCGGGAGGTTTTGCTATGATGTTTGGTGCCGGGATTGCCTCGGGACTCTTAGGAATCGGCAGTGGTGTCTTCAAGGTGACGGCGATGGATACCATCATGAAAATGCCGTTAAAACCATCCAGCGCTACGAGTAATTTAATGATGGGTGTGACCGCCGCAGCCTCTGCGATGGTCTACTTTTTCAGTGGTGCAATCCTGCCGCAGATCGCGGCTCCACTCGCTTTAGGTGTATTAGGTGGAGCGACGATCGGCTCGCGCATCATGCAGCGATTGAAGCCAGTTGTGATTCGCATGATCTTTATTCCGATTCTATTGATCATGGGCATTCAAATGGTATTGCGAGGATTCGGGGTGATTAACTAATGGAGGACAAAGAAGAGATTTTGGCGATTGAACGCTCGATCGGCTATATTTTACGGATCGGTGTCATTGTTTCGGCGGTAATCATTGTTATCGGCATGCTTTTATTGTTCATCCAGCCAAGTGCACAGGCGGTTCCCAACAATTTACCGATGATCATTCACGGTTTGCTCCAATTAAATGGGGAAGCCTTTATTATGTTAGGCTTATTTTGTTTAATTCTGACACCCGTTCTACGAGTGGTGGTTTCGATTTTTGCGTTTGCCAAAGAAAAAGATTATCTATACGTTTGGATCACTGTGATTGTTTTAGTGATTTTAGTGATTGGCATGAGCTTGGGCTTGGTAGAAAAATAATTTGAATAGACGTTTTTTTCCGTTAGTTCCAGTGTTAAAATAGATAAAACTAAAGGGGGACTACGATGATCACTATTCGCACAGCAACGCCGGCAGATGCAGCCGCGTTACGCAAAATTTATGCACCATATGTGACTGAGACGACCATTACATTTGATTACGAAGTTCCTAGTGAAGCGACCTTTGCCAATCGGATCGCTGAAACGATCGTAACGTATCCGTATTTAATCGCTGAGGATCAGGGAGAAATTATCGGCTACGCCTATGCTCATGCCTATAAAGAACGCGCCGCTTATGATTGGGCGGTGGAGGTCAGTGTTTATGTGGATCGCCAAAAGCAGGGTAAGGGAGCGGGTAAACGTCTTTACCAAGCGTTGGAAGCGGCATTGAGAAAACAAAATGTAGCGATCTTGACCGCCTGCATTACCGGCGGAAATCAAGGCAGCTTGCAATTTCATGAGAGGCTAGGCTATCAATCGGCAGCTCTCTTTCCCAAAATTGGGTACAAGTTTGAAGCCTGGCATGATGTCATTTGGCTGCAGAAATTTTTACGAAAGACGGAAGGCGCGTTACCAGCGTTTATTCCTTTTTCTGAATTATAAACAAAAGCCAGTCAGCGATTGTTCATCGCTGACTGGCTTTTTGTTAACTTCTTCTCGTTAAAATCTGGCTAGTTAATCGCTCTAATTTTTCTTTCGTACCACGTTCGTTGGTGGGTAATTTTCGAATGTCTTTTAGAGCTTTTTTTGTATAGTCGGCCGCCAAGTCTTGAGTAAAGGCAGCGCCACCTAATTCAATCACGAGCTGTTGCACCGCCGCCGTATCGGCATCAGACATTTGGTCTTTCTTTTCTAAATAAGGTAGCAAGCGTGCTGGGTCTTTTTTTAGGGCATAGATCAAAGGCAGAGAGTAGACTCCTTGACGCACGTCTTCTAACACCGGTTTGCCTAACGTAGCGGCATCTGCTTGATAGTCCAACAGATCATCCATGATTTGGAAGGCAATACCGATATTGTGGCCAATCTCACCGGCTTTTTTTGCAAAGCGTTCACTACTGCCACTTTCGAAAGCACCGGCAAAACAGCTTAAAGAAAATAATTCAGCTGTCTTGCCGGAAATATTTTCTAAATAATCTTCAATGGTTTGATCGGTTCGATAACGATCATCCATTTGGCCTAATTCACCGTCTAAAATTTTTTCCATACTGCGGGAGTTTAATTGTAGGCTCCTTAACGAGGTAGCATAATCGGATAATAATTTGAAACAGCAAATAAATAAGTAATCCCCCGCATAGACTGCCGTGTCATTTCCGAAAGTCGAGCGAATCGTCGGCAATCCCCGGCGCAAGGTGGAATCATCGACAATATCATCGTGAATCAAAGTGGCGGTGTGGAGCATTTCGATGGCTGCCGCTAGCGAGGTAGCTTTTTTTTGATCCTGTTCGGGACCAAATTCGGCAAAGAGTAACTGATAAGCCGGGCGTAATAATTTGCCGCCAGCGTGGATCATTTCCAGCACCGCGTGTTCGACTTTTTTATTTTTTAACTTAACGACATCTTCCATTAAATAAAGCGTCGTTGTCAGTTGTTTTGCAAGCTCAGGATAGTCTTGCCACATTGGATGAAGGATCATTTTTGATAGCCTCCGGATCTTTTTTTATTCTTTTTTTCCAGCTCATAGTTCAACTGGAATTTTTTTAAAGCTTGCACATGAACGAGTAAGTAATTGCCTGCGATTCCAATCGTGATCCCCGCGAGAATCCCAAATAAAGACATGACGGGAAGATAGAGCATGACCGTCCAGGATTGGGCAATCCAACTTGCAACTAGTAATTGTCCGACGTTGTGAAGAAAGCCGCCGGCAGCACTGATACCGATGATGCTGACGCGTTTAGGACCGAGACTTTTGACCAGCAGCATGCCGAAATAGCTTAGCATAGAACCACTCATACTATATAAAAAGGTCGAGATCGTTCCGCCTAGTAAAGTCGTCAAGATCAAGCGCATCCAAACTAACCGAAAACTGTCTCTCTTAGGCATGGTAAAAATCGCGATAATCGTGATTAGATTAGCCAAGCCAAGCTTTGCACCAGGAGCAAAGGCAAAAGGCGAAGGAATCATATTTTCAACTAAACCTAAAATGACTCCTTGGGCAACTAAAAGCGCTATGTAGATCAATTTTTGAGTCTTATGCATGATACAGACAGCTAATAAATGACACTGCCGGTTTCACCTCCATCTGAGGCTTTTACTTCGATTAATAATTTGTGCGGCAGGCAGACGATCGTTTCCCCAGATTGATCAATCCAACCTCGGCGGACACAAATTTGATCCCCGCAATTCGCTTCTTTGATCCGAATCTTAGTGCCTTTGATTTCGATCAAATTATAATCACCGTCTGGATCGGTGTAGCGATAAGTATAGGATTGCTTTTCGTCGTTGAGATCGAAGCTTTTAATTTCTTTTCCATCAACGGAAAGAACCGCTTGTTGAGTGGGGGCCTCATTCACACGATTGATACTGAAGACGACGATGGGGGCAAAAGAAAGCAAGATCAATAGCAAAACAATGATCCCATCCCAAGGTCGCAACAAACTATTTTTTACAAAATACTTCAGCTTCAAGAGTTACACCCCTTTGTTTTTTCATACAGTGAATCGTTCCAATCATAACATAAAGAAAGTCCTAAAGAGGGAAATAAGCCCTTTAGAACTTTCTTTCATAAATAATTCAATTTTTAGTTTATTTTTTGCCGTAGATCGAGCGAGGAGTCCCATACCACCATTTGCCGACGGTCCGTTGAATCCAAGGAATCACCCAACGGTCAAGACCTAATGCACGACCAGAACCGTTCATTAATGCGAAGGCAACAAAGATGAACCAGATGTTGACCCAATAGAACATGCCAGATAGGCAGAAGACAATCGTCAAACCAATTGTGGCAGCGCTGGCTAACCAAGTGAATAATCCAAAGATCAAGGCTAACGCGATCCCGATTTCAACGAAGGTCATGAATTTTTGCATGAACAACGCCACGTCTTGATTTGGCATCATGACTTCCATGATTTTTGAGAACCAATGAGGCATTTTTTCAAAGACAGGCATTGGGTTTTCCCCAAAGGCATAGCTGAAACCAAAGTGCGTTGCTTGCGTCGCTGTCGCAGCGGCAGCATCTGTCGCGCCGCCAGCAGCACCAGTTGCCGCAGTTGTTGCTTCAGCCGCATGAGAGCCAGCCGCAGAAGCGCCAGTAGTTACTTGTTCTTGCAACCAAGGGAATGGGAAGACCACTTTGTCAGTAAACCAAGAGCCATCGCCAAACCAAGAAGTTGGATTCAAGTAATGACCATCACCAACGACTTTTTTAGACGATTCGATCAACCACATAGAACCGTAGAAAACGCGTAGTGGCACACTCCACAAAACATTGCCGTAACGTGAAGAATGTCCGCGAGTCACGTTGCGATCATTTTTGATATGGAAGAATTCGTGCATCATGTATTGGAACATGTAGTAGCCAGAACGCATATCAAAGAAATATTTCAAGTTGACGATATGTTTCATTACAATCGCCATGAAGCCGGCCATGTGGACTTTGTCCATTAAGTTGGCAACGCCCCATTTTGAACCAATGGAAACCATGAAGCCTTGGTAATTACTTTTGAATTCGTGCTTTTCAGTGTTTTTAACTTTGGCAACGATATTCGCCGCAGCCGTATGAGCTGTTTGTTCTGCAGCTTGAACGATCTGTGGAGTTGGGCGGCCGTCACCCTTTTCTTCGTAGTGAACCAAGTCACCGACGATGTAGATGTCTTTGTCTTCGTAGCCTTTAGCTTGCATATATTCGTTCGCATACAAACGTTGTCCGCGAGCTGCTTCAAGTCCAAAGTCCGCCGCATCAGACGTTCCTTTGACACCAGCAGTCCAAATCAAGGTATTGGTCGGAACTTGTGAGCCGTCTTTTAAGACGATGTGGTCAACAGTGACTTCAGTGATTGGGGCACCTTTTTTCAATTGAATGCCCTTTTTCATCATAAAGCGTTCGGCTTTTTCAGCGTCTTTACGATCTAACATGTTCAAAATCGTTGGAAGAGCTTCGACAACCATCAAAGTAAATTCTTCAGGACGTAATTTGAATTCTTTTGCTAAAACATTTTTCCATTCCATCAATTCACCGATCATTTCGATCCCAGTGAATCCAGAGCCACAGACAACAAAGGTCAACATTGCGCGACGAGTTGCTTCGTCAGGCTCCAAGGCAGCTTTTGCAACGGTATCTTCGATGTGCTTTCTGATCTTGATGGCATCTTCCATTGACCATAGGGTGAAGCCGTGTTCTTTGACCCCAGGCGTGCCGAAGTCGTTCGGTTCGCCTCCCATACCGATAATCAATTGATCAAATGGGTACTTGCCTAATTTAGTAGTAACAATTTTTTTATCCTTGTCGATACCGGTTACAGTATCAGTCACTAATGAAACATTTTTTTGACGTGCGAACAAACGTTGCAAGTCGTATTGCACTGCGTCTGGTTCTACGCGTCCGCCGGCTACTTCGTGTAGCTCGGTCATCATTGTATGGTAAGAATGACGATCGATTAATGTAATCTCAGCATCATCTTTTTTTAGCTTCTTAGATAAAAATTTCGTTGCCGCGACACCAGCATAGCCTGCGCCTACAACGACAATCTTTTCTTTTGCCATTGAAAATCCGCTCCTTAATATTTGTATGATAATTACTGCACATAGAATGATAATTGATAATTGCTGAACAATCGAACTTATTATACATATACTTTGTTTTTTTGTCTATTGTAATTATTCTTAGCTGATATCAACATCATTCTAATAATTAAATTAAAAAAATAATGTAATCGACAAAAAATAGTGTACAAATTTCAACAAGTAGATTAAAATGATTCTTGTTTAAAGAATCACAAAAAATAAAAAAGGTGGAGTTTATTCATGAAAATGAAAAAAATAGTATCAGGGTTTGCGGTAGTGGCATTTTCAACACTAGCTTTAGCAGCCTGCGGGGGAAGCAACGATAAAGAAGCAGCTTCAAACTCATCAACAAGTTCTTCAGAAGCAGCCAAACCAGCAGAAAAAGAAGCTGGCGGCGATCTTAAAGATGGCAGCTATAAATTAGAAGAAAAAAATTATGATCATGGTTACCGCGTTGTTTTTGACATGACTGTTAAAGATGGCAAAATTACAAAATCAAACTATGATTACTTAAACGAAGATGGCAAATCAAAACAAAAAGATGCTGACTACGAAAAGAGCATGAAAGAAAAAACAAAGACTGGTCCTAAAGAATACATCCCAGCTTTAAATAAATCATTAGAAGAAACACAAAACCCAGATGCAGTTGAAGTTGTAACTGGTGCGACTCATTCTAGCGAAAACTTCAAGAACTACTCTCAACAATTAGTTCAAGCAGCTCAAGCTGGCGACACAAAAACAATCGAAATCGACAATGGCGCTGCAATGAAAGACGGCACTTACAAATTAGAAGAAAAGAACTACTCTAATGGCTACCGTACAATCTTCAGCATGACTGTTGCTGGTGGAAAAATCACCGAATCAAACTTTGACATGGTTGACAAAGATGGCAAATCTAAAAAAGATGACGCTGACTATGAAAAGAACATGAAAGCTAAAAGCGGTGTTGGACCAAAAGAATACATCGAACAATTAAACAAAGGTTTAGTTGAAAAAGGCGCTCCTGCTGATGTTGAAGTTGTAACTGGTGCGACTCATTCTTCACACGCTTTCCAAACTTACGCAGCACAATTAGTAAACGCTGCTGAAAAAGGCGATACAAACACAATCCAAGTAGACAACATTGTTACTAAAAAATAATTTTTAACCTCCTTAGGGAATCTGAAAAAGAGCTGGGATCTCCCAGCTCTTTTTTTAATACTTTTTAAGCATTTATTTTCTTGATTAACAATTAGAGCTAAGCAAAAAAGGCTATGAAAATCGCCCCGAAAGAGCTATGATAAGGTGAAAAAATTTTACAATATACAAGGGGAGTATTTGTGTGAAGAAACGACTAGCAATGGTATTTTTAGGAGTATTGATGATTCTACTGACCGCTTGCGGCAGCAGTAAACCAAAAATAAATGAGAAACCATATGAAGATAAACAATTTTTAATGGGTACATATGTCCAGATCAGAATTTATGATGATGATAAAAAAGCAGCCTTGAAGCCGGCCTTTGATCGAGTGAAGGAATTGGCGGATAAAATCACGGTGAATCAAAAAGGTTCAGAGATCGATGCCATCAATGCGGCGGCAGGAGAAAAACCGGTAAAAGTTACCGACGATATGTATTATTTGTTGAAGGAAGCTTACAAATATAGTAAAGATTCTCAAGGCGGTTTTGATATGGCGATTGGTCCAATCACTTCGATGTGGCGCATCGGCTTCCCAGATGCTCGCAAACCAGCGCAAAGTGAAATCGATCAGGCCTTGAAATTAGTCAACTATCATGATGTTGAATTCAATGATGAGGACAAAACGGTCTACTTGAAAGAAAAAGGCATGAAGCTGGATCTTGGCGCGATTGCTAAAGGCTACATTACTGATGAAGTGATCAAGGTACTAAAGAAAAATGATGTAACGACTGCTATCGTCGACCTTGGCGGGAACGTGTACGTTTTAGGCCACAGTCCGCGAAATGACCAAAAAGAAGACTGGACGGTCGGCATCCAAGACCCGAACCAAGCAAGAAATGTTGTTTTAGGAAGTGTTCCGGAAAGCAATAAATCTTTGGTAACGTCTGGTATCTATGAGCGCTATCTGGAAGTTGACGGTAAAACTTATCATCACTTATTTAATCCGAAGACGGGTTATCCCTTTGATAACGACATTGCCGGCGTTACGATCATCTCTAAAAAATCTATTGATGGTGATGGACTATCTACAGCAGTCTTTTCAATGGGTGTCAAAAAAGGAATTGCTTATGTTGATACGCTAAAGGATACGGAAGCAATCTTTGTCACAAGGGATGATAAAATTTACGTCACAGCTGGAATCAAGGATGATTTCAAGATCAATCCAGAAGCTGGTTATACTATGGGAAATGAAAAGGATTTGAAATAAAATGACCTTAAAAAGTTTTTTTGACTTAGTAGAGATCCGTACGAAATTAGCGAGCTTGTTTCCATTTCTGATTGCGGTGTTGTTCACCAATACTTACTTCCATTCCTTTCATTTAGGAAAGACCCTCTTTTTCTTCTTGGGAATGGTCGCGTTTGATATGGCGACGACCGCGATCAATAATTATATGGATTTTCGCAAGGCCCACTCTGAAACATATAAGTATCAAGAAAACGTGATTGGCAAAGATCAGCTATCGGAGCAGACCGTCGTGGCGATTATTTTCGGCTTGATTGGGTTTGCGGCGATCGTCGGCATCACGCTGGCGATCCAAACCGGTTGGCTTTTATTAGTCATGGGTTGTGCTTGTTGTTTCATCGGGGTCTTTTACACTTACGGACCGATTCCGCTATCACGGATGCCGCTAGGGGAATTATTCAGCGGTGTAACGATGGGGTTGGGCATCTTTGCGATTACGATTTATTTGAACACCTTCGATCAAAAGCTTTTTTTCTTAGAGCTGGATCTAAAGCACTTTGCCTTAACCGGCAGTACCACCGCTGCTTTAGCTGTGATTTGGGCATCTTTGCCGTTGATCGCTACGATCGCGAATATCATGTTGGCCAACAATCTTTCTGATTTGGAACAAGACATTGAGAACCATCGGTACACCTTGCCGTTTTATCTTGGCCGCAAAAACGGTGTGATTTTATTTAATTTATTGATGTATTGTTCTTATGTGGCGATTATTGTCGGTTGGATCGCAGGAATTTATCAATGGCCAATCCTATTGACGTTCGTCAGTCTTTTAAAAGTTTATCCACAAACCAAAGCTTTCACTAAAAAACAAATCAAAAGTCAAACTTTTGCGATGTCTATTAAAAATCTCGTCGCTTTCAATAGCTGTTACGGGTTAGGGCTGTTAGTGACGCTGCTTTGGCAAGCGCTAAGCTAAAGTTGAAAAGTGAAGGATTAAGAAGAGGAGTTACACATGGAAAATAGTAAGAACTTGAAGCCTGAATTCAACCGAATGACGAAAGAGCATTTCTTTGAACTTGTTCAGATTCGCACAAAAATGGCGGGAGTCTTTCCCTTTGTGATTGCCGTTTTATTTACGAATACCTATTTTCATTCATTCCATCCAGGAAAAACGATTTTTTTCTTTTTCGGATTGTTGGCATTTGATTTGGCGATTACCGCGATCAATAATTATATGGATTTTTTAAAAGCTCATTCAGAAAAATACAAATACGAAGAGAACGTCATCGGACGGGAAAATTTGTCAGAGAAGACGATCCAACGATTAATTTTGGGCTTGGTTGGTTTTGCGGCGATCGTCGGCTTCACCTTAGCGATTCAAACGGGCTGGTTATTGCTATTAATGGGTTTGGCATGTTGTTTTGTGGGTGTTTTTTACACATACGGTCCGATTCCTTTGTCGCGGATGCCTTTGGGGGAGATTTTCAGTGGTGTGACCGAGGGTCTAGGCATCTTTGCCATCACGACTTATATTAATACCTATGATCAACGACTTTTTTATATGGAGCTGGATTTCAAACATTTCGCGCTGACAGGAAACCCAATAATTATTCTGGCCTTGGTGTGGGCGGCTTTGCCACTGGTGATGACCATTGCCAATATCATGCTGGCAAACAATATTAGTGATTTGGAGCAAGACGTTGAAAACCACCGTTATACATTGCCTTTTTATATCGGTCGTCAGTGGAGTCTACGTTTGTTTAATTTGTTGGCGTACGCCCCGTATCTCGTTATTTTGATTGGCTGGCTCGCTGGCATTTATCAATGGCCGATTTTATTGGCGTTTATCAGTCTGGTGAAGGTTCATGGACAAACAAAAATCTTTACGAAAGAACAGATCAAAAGCAAAACATTTCCCATGGCAGTGGAAAACTTGATCGTGTTTAATAGCTTTTACGCGTTGGGACTGTTAGCGACATTGATTCTGCAAAAAGTCTAAAAAAAGGTTGGTGAGTTTGTACTCACCAACCTTTTTTATTTGTGTAGCTGAATGGCTAGTACGATCAAACTTATGATACCTAAAAGAGTAACGATCATAAATAATCCTTTGTCCCGCTTTGTCGCAAAAATAGGGCGCTTGTAAGTATGACTGTTCCATAGCCAAAAGACAAAGCCTAATGCATAGATGCCGACACAATAGAGTAAATTCAAGCCGCCAGAGGAATAGAGCATATAGATGCCATAAATAATTCCCCCCAAAGCCAACCACTTTTGACCAACATGTTGTTTCTTGCTGGCGACTTTCCATAAAAAGGCCGCCGATAAAATATAAGGAACCAGCACCATCGTAGTCGCCGTATCGGTCACTGCTTGAAAGGCGTCCATTGCCCAGCGAGAAATTAGAAAGACGATTTGCATGATCACGCCGTTTAAAATCAAGGCATTAATCGGGGCATTTTGTTTATTGGCTTTCCCTAAGAAAGCTGGGAACATTTTGTCTTGTGCCGCGTCAAATGAAATTTCCGCCGCTAAAATTGTCCAAGAAATCCATGCACCTAAGACGGAGATAATGACTCCGATATCAATCATACGAGCTGCCCAAACGCCTGTCGAAGCGCGAAGTACACCGCTAAGAGAGGGACTTGGTAAGGCCGCTAATTGTTCTTGTGGCAAGGTACCGAAGCTTAACATGACGATCAACACATAAATTGCTAGTGTCGTTGAATAACCAATCAAGGTTGCTCGACCAACATCTTTTGCCCGTTTTGCTCGACCGGATAAAACGACAGCACCTTCGATTCCGACAAAAACCCACATCGTTTGCAACATCGCGTGACGAATTTGTGTCGGAACACTTCCAAGATGGTTTCCGCCGCTAAGTACATTTTTGGCAAAAACGTCCATTGAAAAAATATGATACTTAAAATGGATGAATAATAGCAAAATCGCTAGGGCAATCGGGACTACTTTGGCGGCAGTCGCCACCGTGTTTAAAATACTGGCGGTGCGAATCCCACGAGCCACAAGAAAGACCACGCCCCAGATCATAAACGTTCCTAAGAAAAGCCCGATTTGTCCACCAGAACCGCCGATAGCAGGAATGAATTTACTCAAGGCATCTAAAAATAGAATCACGAAGGAAACATTGCCGATAATATTGCTGAGCCAGTAGCCCCAGGCAGAATTAAAACCGACGTAATCGCCGAAGCCGTCCTTCGCATAATAATAAATTCCGCCGATGATCTCCGGTTCTTCATTGGAAAGGGTTTGAAAGACCTTCGCGATAAAGAAAACACCGACACCAGTAATAACCCATGCAAATAGGGAAGCAATAACGCCAGCGGATTGCGATATACTGCTAGGCAGATTGAATACGCCGCCTCCTAACATCGATCCAATAACAATCATACTTAAGCCCAGCAAACTCACTTCTTTGGTGTGGTTGCCAGACGTTTGATTTTGTTCCATAATCTTCCTCCTAAAAAACACTTCTTTTATTCAAGCATATTTACCTAAAAATAGCCATTATGAAGGGATGAAACTAAAACGAAATTGAATGAAAGGTTTGTCATCAGATTCTAATTAAATTCAATAGTCTTTTTTACTTGCCTATACCAATGCTTTGTTATCCTTATTTTGTTGAAATAAGGAGGGCCAAATAGAGCAATGAAACGAGAGAAGGACGCTTCGAAAAACGAAGTAAAGACCACCGACTTTCTATTAGAAATGTTGGCGTTGTTCATTCTAATTTCCTTAACTATTTATGCCATTAAAACAGGTAAATTACTGTAGTTACACAAATATGTAAGCAATTGGTTGTTTTTTTATTGGTTTGAGCCCTTAATAAATAAGGGCTCTTTTATTTATTCTGTTTATTTTAAAACACCACTCTTGCCATTGTCGAATAAATACATTTAAGAAAAGGGGCAAAAAAGGGGCAAGGTCCTACAATTTTTCAAGATTTTCCTTCAAACGCTTCTTAGCGTTCTTTGTTACGTGAGTATAGATTTTCTCTGTAATGTCACTGTGTTCATGTCCGACTCGATCTTGAATAACGTAGAGGGGGACTCCGAGTTCAGCTAGTTTAGATATATGTGTATGTCTAAAGATATGAAGACTTAGAGGTTTATTAATTCCTAATTTCTTTTTATGAGTCCTCAAATATGTGTTTAGACCTGAATTTTGCATTGGAGTGCCAACAGAAGTTTGGAAAAGAAATTGCCCCTTCGGATTCATATCCAATAGCTCCTGATAAATGGCCACAGCTTTTTGGGGAATATCAATTTCTCTCATTCCTGCCGGATTCTTTGTTGAATCCGATTTTTTCATATCTTTAACCTTTCGCCTATCGAGCATTGTTCCATTAATACTCACATACCAACCGTCATCTTCAGTTTCAAAGACATCATCCTTGTGTAACGCAATAGCTTCTCCTGGACGCATCCCACTATAATAAAGCCACCTAAATAATAAAGTATATCTTTTGTTGCGAGGGGATACATAATCGATTAAACGACTGTATTCATCATCTTCTAGGAATTTATCCTTTATTTTCCCACCTTTTCCATCAATTTTACGATCTACAATAACACCAGGAATCGGATTTTCGTGAATGTATTGTCGCTTAACTGCGAATGTGAATAATTTATTTAGTTTTCCTTTCATTGTTGATATATACCGATTAGATAAATCCTGATCATAGAGAAGTATTTCTAACACTTCGATAATATCCGCAGTGGTTATTGATGATACAACCCAGGTTCCAGGTACATACTTATTTATTGTATTGAAGGTATATTTAGTAGAAAAATAAGTAGCTTCTTTTACTTGTTTTTGATAATAAGGCAGCCACTCTTCAACTAACTGAGAAAAGGTGAGATTCGGTTTTTTCAGTGTCTGTTTATTCAATCGTCTATCAATCTTTTTATCAAGTAAGGTTTGTGCTGCTTTCTTTGTGTCTCTGGCTTTATTTGCGAGAGTGACTGATACTTTTCTGCTATCATTTATTTTTGGATCAAAGTAACGTTCGCAATATTTATAAACTTTTTTTCCTTTTTTATTCGTGATTTCTTCAATCCACACAATTCATTCCACCTTGTATTTTACTATGTTTAAAAGATACAAAAAAGCGTATATCATACATCTAAGCTTCTTTACTATGGTAATCTTGGATTAGTTTTGGTTAGTTGTATACAAACGTATGTTCTTTTGGACGTTAAAAGAAAAGCCCGAAGGCTAATCGTGTGATATAATTGGATTAGATAAAAATAATCCAATTGAGGTGTACATAATGGAAGCTAAAGACTTAATTGACATTATAATAAAAATTGTTGGAACTACGATCCCGGGTTATTTAGCCTATTATTGTTTGTATAAATTGAATATAATTCATCCAAATAAAAACAGAAATGAAGAGAATAAAATCGTTCTCAGCACACTGGCGCTCTTAAATTGCTTTTTCGGTTTAATGATTTTAAATAAGAACCAAGATAAAAATATATTAGGTAATGTATTAATAGTATTTATTCTATTTTTTCTTATTTCTATCATTGTTCTTCCTTTTGTTTTGCCATTTATTCAAAGTCTGTTGAATAGCTATTTAAATTTTATACGTAAGAAAAAAGGAATAGGTGAACTTGATCCACTTCCGATTTATAAAGACGTTTTCCATCAAGAGGGGACCGTTAGAATCTCTGTATTTACCTTTTCCGGAAAGTGTGTGGTTAGTGGTAAAGCCGACTCTGTTCCAGACGATAATCAATTTGACTACTTCGCTTTAAAGTTTACATCGAATATTGAAAACCCTGAAGAATGGTCAGAAACAGAAGTAATAGCCTTATATCAGGACGCCGAGAAGAAAAAGATAGGGAAATTTACCACATATATTGATTTGGAGAAATCTTTAAAATTCTATATATTAGTTGAAGACTAAATCATTTCTTCTTAAAAAAATCATCATTAGAATCTTTGTTTGTTTCATACTTAATTGTATTTCTTTTTGGTGCTCCGCTTTCTTTGTCTAAGCGTTTTTCTCTTACAGATTCATTTATTTGATCTCCATAATATCGTTTATGAATAATTACCTCATCTTTTTTGGGATGATTCTGTTGGTTATTTTTTTCTTTTGACATAATAAACTCCTTACATACCGTGTTTTTCACGGTTATTTTTATTTCCCAAACCCGTGGCGGCACCAGGCGGGGAGGTGATAATTAATTTCTTGGTGCACGATATCCAGCTTGTTCTGCTTCTTCAACTGTTTTAAACCAAGCTGCTGGGTTCGTTGTTTTATCATAGTATCTGCTACCAGGGACGTGATAAATACCGTTATTAGATCCTTTGATTAATCCATTCCCATTAGCGTCAACATATTCTGGTCCATTTGATGCAGCAGGTGAATTTTGTTGTCCATTAGCTGTACTTTGAGCAGCTTCAGCTTGCTTTTGAGCCTCAATTCGTTGATTTTCTTGAGCTTGTTGCTGAGCCTTAATTTCAGCGTTTCTTTTCTCTTCTTCTTTCTGTTGAGCAGCTTGTCGAGCCTTAATTTCAGCATTTTTCTTTTCTTCTTCTTTTCGCTGAATTGCGAGAAGCTCATTTTTAGTTTGACTAGTTCCATCTGAATAATTCAAAGTAACATCATCTTGTACATTGAAAATGTAAACATTAAATTTGATATCGTCAGATTTAATTGATTGAGCCATTATGTGAACACCACGTGCTAGAAGTTCATCACCACGGAAGACAGGTGTTACTGAGTAGCGTACATAGTTATTTTTATTTTTTTCAAGATAATCCTTTATGTCCATTTCATGGCGAAGCATCTCTGGATTGTTTAATTGAGCTGTTCCTGTGATAAGGTTCTTCCAGTTATCGTTTTCACCAGAAAGAGCGTACCCAATCAAATGAGATCGATTATAAAGATATCCTTTATCGATTTTCTTATTATGCCAACCTGTAGGTTTAACATTGGAAATATCACCACGTTTAGCTGTAGGCATCAATGATTTATTTAGCATAGCTTCTGCAGAAGTAGCACGATTTAGTTGATCGAGGTCTCCATATTTTTCCCAGGCTTTATTGACCAAAGATAAATCATCTTCCGAAAAAGTCGGATTATTATTATTAACTTCAACCGTTTGTGTGCCATTGTATTCCATATTTGCAAGATTACTATTATCTTCTTTTACTCGGCCATTGAAAGAGATAAGCGCCTGCTTTTGTTTATTCTTTTCCTTTGTCGAATTATCAGTTTTTTTCTTTGCTACTTTAGAATTCGATGTAGACTTACTTTTTATTTTGCTTTGCTGTGAGCTACTTATAGTAGTTTCTGCTTTCTGATGTTCAGATGGTTCAAGAAGAAATCCACCTGCCATAAATACTATAAAAGTTCCAAGAATAATAAGAAGCTCAGGTTTCTTAGGAGATTTCTTAAAAAACGCTCTAATTAATCTTATTACACCCAAAATAAATCCAAAAAATCCAACAAGTATCAATAAAGTTGCCATTTTTTCTCCTCCAACAAACAATTAATCTTACTGTAAATAGATATTTTTCTTAACTAGAAAGAAAAAAATCCTAGTTTTCAGTTATCGATCCATCATAATTTACGAATACACTTTTTGCGGTATGCGTCATGGTCCCGTCATTGGGATCTGTGGCTTTTACAAAATATCCGCGTTCATCTTCATAAAGGCAACCCCATGTCCATGCGCCACCATTATCTCCATACTGGTTCTGAGCTATTTGAACGGCCTGAGCCTCTGATGTAACAACTTTAGGAGCTCCGTGACCGCCTTGACTTTCGTTACTTTGTTCATTTTTTTGTCTTTCAGACTCCAACTGGTCTTTTTGAGCCTGGGTGATAATATAGCCATTATCGTCCATAGCAAGACCATTTTCACTTAAAGCCATTCCAAAAGCCTCCCATTCTTTATTGGACCAACCCACACGATTGGTAGGCGTTGACTTCAATGTACGCTGTTTTAACTGTTCGTACGTTTCTTCTTGAGCATTGCCGGATGTTGGAGTAGTTTGTTCAGTCGAAACAGCACTTTCGCTAGAGCTACTAGACCCTGCAAAGTTTGAATCTGTAAGCTTGAGATCAGCGGAATCAGCATACTTTTGGACCAGCTCTTGAGATAAATCTCCATTAAATTGCATTAAAACTTTCGTTTTATCATTTGTGGCCGTGTACGAGAAAGCGGCTGCTGAACTTTTACCTAGCTCGTCGTAGTATGATTTCGTCGTGTCTAAATCCTTAGTGTTTTCAAAAGAGAAAATTCTAGCATTCATATTTTCGCCACTATCGTCTTTTTGAATACCAAAGATAAATGCTTCTTTAGCGGACATAGGAGCCATGCCAAAATCCTCTTTTGTCATTGCCTTTGAGGCATCAACTGTTAAACCATCTTTTTTGAACTTCTCAATAATTTTATTCAAGTCAGTTGTTGTTTCTTTTTGACTAGAACTACTTGTCGTTAATTTAGTTCTAGTTGAATCTGAGGACTCAGCCTTTTTATCCGTTGAACAAGCGGAGAACAGTAGGGCAGAGGAGACTAAAAGAATAATTGGTAGCTTTTTCACATGTATCCCTCCAATATTATTTGTACCAGGTAAATTTATTAGTAGAAAGTATTTTTGATCCTCCATAAGAGTTCTCTCCATTGTATACATACAATGGAGGCCTCTCTGATAGTGCGCCATAAGAGACTGTCATTCCCTGGCATGAGCTCCCTAAACTGTTTTTCTCAATTTCAGTCAACGATTGAAAATCGGCTGTGACCTGTACTTCAATATCGCTACCGTTGTAAGTTATAGAACGTACATAGATCCAATTTGCATATTCCGGATTAGGTTCCCCGTTTTCAATAGGGTTTCCATTTCGGTCTATTGTTCCCATAGCCCAACCTTGATTCTCTTCTAAATGTTTCTCAATTTCAGAATTGATTTGACTGTATTTCTGATCATCTACTTGTTTTTCTTGACTATTTACTTCTTTCTCGCTATCTTCAGTAGCTTTATTATTTTCCTGTGCAGCTTTCTTTGCGAATTCTTCTGATTCTTTTGTTTTTGATGCTTGAACCTCTTTTTTGTTCAAGTTTGATAACGCTCTTTCATTCATTTTTACGTTTACCTTAGTGCTCTTAGAAGTCCCATCTAATTTGGAATTGATTGTTATTGTCGCTTCTTCTTGGGTATCCATATCATAGCTTAATTCGAATTCTCCGTTTTTATCAGCCGTTGTCGCATCACCAACGATACCCATACCAACCGCTACTTCGGCATGAGGACCTGTTTTTCCAGAAATGATAACCAAGCCATCATCATTTGAAATTACTTCTTTTGACACATCTAAAGGTAGTTCTTTCTGTTCTGGAGTAGAGATACTTGAAACAGATGGTTTATTTCCCGAATTCTCTGATTTATTTTCCGCTTCAGGAGAAGGTAGTAGACCGATTACTAGAACTGATAAAGCAATTAGACCAATCGAAATATTTCTATTTCTTTTATTTGGTCTCTTCTTTATGGAGTACCAAGCTCCTATACAACCAACAATAAATACTAAGCTAAACACTGTCTGCATAACATCCTCCTTATTGTGCACAGAATCACATTGTTTGTTAAAAAACTATTGAAGTTTTACTACTCTGATAGAATCAGACGACCCAAAAATAATATTAAATCCTTCATAGTTAAAACCTTCACCATACTTTTGCCTAAAAAGCTCAATCGCCTCTTTCAAGGCACCTACAGTAATCCCAAGCTCGTCTGCAACTTCCCAGTATTCTCTACATCCTTTTTGATACGCATTAATTAAGAGCGCTGGGTGAACAGTCATTTCAGCCGCGACGAGCTTAGCCCTTCGTTCTTGTTTTCTAGACTCAGGAGTTTTGTAATCTGAAATATCACCGACTGAAGTGTAGTAGTGAGCTATTTCTTCTGCTAAGGTAGAAGATAGTTCTTTATTTGTTTGATTAGGATTTAGATAAACGATATTATCTACACAAAGTCCTTTGTGCTTTGCAGGCATTTCTTTTTCAAATTTATACTCTAATTGAGGGAACTGAGACATTAGTTTTTCGACATAATTCATAAAACACACCTACCGACATTTGACTAAGAATAATTAATTATGATCTCTGTTGTTGATATAATCAATAAATTTGAGAATCTCTTCTACTTCTTCTTCAGATGCATCTTCGTCAATACGAGCTGCAATTAAGTCAGGAGTTGACTGATGACCATCTTCAAAATAAGAGATGGAAACACCTAACGCTTTAGATAGCTTTTTAACTGTATCAAGTGTAGGGTCCTTTCTTTCTCCTTTTTCAAAACGAGAAATTTGAGAAGCGCTAACTCCGGACTTCAATGCAAGCTGATTAACACCTAAACCTTTAGAAAGCCTCAAACTTTTCAATTTTTCTCCAAAAGCCATGATCAATCACCCCTTCATTAATAATAGAATATCGCCAGATGGCAATAAAATCAAAATAAAATTGCAATATGGCAATAAAAGTGTTGCCAAAAGACAATGGTTGTATTATACTGTTGTCATAAGGCAACGGAGGTGACAAAATGAAGATTCTCTTAAAACTAGATGTTCTAGAAAAGTTAATGGATGAATCAGATTTAGACGCTAGAGAACTAGCGAAAAAAATGAATGTAGCACCATCAACTGTTTATAGAATTATTAATGGTGATAGAGGTGCCGGTGGCGAGCTAATCCCTAAATTATTGAAAGCTTTTGATCTTTCTGAGAAAGACTTTGACAAGCTTTTTATTTTTAGTGAAGTGTTGCCATATGACAACAAGGAGGTGATTCAATGACTCAACAAGAAAAAATCGAGTTCATCCTCAAACGATTGGGCGATCGTTTGACACGAGCATACCTTGAAACCAAGCCGGAGCAATTTATTAACCATCTATACGAAGTCGAAAGTCAAAAGGATGATCGACTGTTAGAAGATATGATGTTTTCGTTCTAGATACAGTTTATGGCAGGTGTACTGCTATGAAAATTGATAATTGAATACAAGGAGGAGAGGCACATGGCTGTATCACAACCAGAAACAAAAATAGCGGCAATCTTTAGGTATGAGGTTGACAGGCAAGCAATTAATCAACGATTGATGGCAGATGCAACAAATGTTTCACCACAAAATCTAAGCCACATATTAAACGGAAGACGGACAATGGGGATTGATCGTTTAGTCGATTTTGCTGATTACCTTGGTGACTCGGACCTAGACTTTGAAGTAGCTTCGGCTTTAGTTCATACGCCGAAACCGTTAAATAGAAAAAGACGAGATTCGCACCCTTTATCCAAAATGGTTGGTCAAGACAAAGAGGAAATGGAGCGAATCGAGCTTGAGAAAAAGTTCGAAATTTGGGACCTGCTGAGTATATCAAATGCAGAAATAGAGTCAGATGAGCGCGAAGAAATCCTAAAGTGGTTACTTGAGTTAAAAGATGAGATTTCTGCTGAAATTGCTGTTTTTACTTCGGTATGTGAACGATATTCATTCAACAGCAGAGACGTGATAGAAATCGCTGAAAGTCGAGAAAGGAATGATTAGATGACACGTCTAAGTAAAGCAGAGTTTAAAAAGAAACATGGGTACTCGGAGTCAACGTATCAACGACGCATATCTAAACTTCAACAGACACCTATTTTTTGTGAAGCATATAAGCGTCCGACAAGTAAAGAAACTATTATTGACAATGATCTGTACGAATTGTGGCAAGACTTTATGTCATACAACAGATTGCTGACAAGAAAGATTAAACCAGAGGACTTTTTAAAAATGGAGAAAGTGGGAAAGATCGCATGAGAAATGATTTTGAATATGTAGCAACGATTCCAGCAGAACTTGCAAGAAAACGTTCAGAATTTAAAGCGGCGAAGATTGTAGTCACTGGTGCCATGATTGGAACGGCGTGTGTTGGGTACTGGCAGATTGCTTTGGCT
>NZ_JXKM01000060.1 GCF_001885905.1 Enterococcus devriesei
TTTTTGGAGATTGAATGGCGTTTGGATCGGGACTGGTTTCATGTATATTTTGAAGAGGAACACGCAAACAAGAAGAAGTTTGCACAGGATTTTACACCAGATTCTATTTCAAGACTGTTATCAGAAATCGCAGGACCATCAGCGAAGAATCTAGATGTAGCAGCTGGAACTGGCAGTTTAATGATTCAGAAATGGAATCAGGACCGAATAAGCATATCGCCGTTCCTTTACAGACCATCAATGTTTTTGTATCAATGCGAAGAATTATCTGACAGAGCGTTGCCATTTCTACTTTTCAATTTGATCGTGAGAGGAATGAACGCAACAGTTGTTCATGGGGATGCATTAACACGCGAAGCTAAACAAGTGTATTTTAT
>NZ_JXKM01000061.1 GCF_001885905.1 Enterococcus devriesei
CAACTAGCTAATGCGGCGCGGATCCATCTATAAGTGACAGCAAAACCGTCTTTCACTATTGAACCATGCGGTTCAATATATTATCCGGTATTAGCTCCGGTTTCCCGAAGTTATCCCAGTCTTATAGGTAGGTTATCCACGTGTTACTCACCCGTCCGCCGCTAACGTCAGAGGAGCAAGCTCCTCGTCTGTTCGCTCGACTTGCATGTATTAGGCACGCCGCCAGCGTTCATCCTGAGCCAGGATCAAACTCTCCATAAAAATTATGATGTTTGATTAGCTCATCAATACTAAATAGTTTGTAACGTTTCGTTACTGTTTATTGGAATTAACGTTGACATATTGTCATTCAGTTTTCAATGTTCAT
>NZ_JXKM01000062.1 GCF_001885905.1 Enterococcus devriesei
TTTAGCCCCGGTACATTTTCGGCGCAGGGTCACTCGACTAGTGAGCTATTACGCACTCTTTAAATGGTGGCTGCTTCTGAGCCAACATCCTAGTTGTCTGTGCAACCCCACATCCTTTTCCACTTAATAGTTATTTTGGGACCTTAGCTGGTGGTCTGGGCTGTTTCCCTTTCGACTATGGATCTTATCACTCACAGTCTGACTCCCAGAGATGAATGGATGGCATTCGGAGTTTATCTGAATTCGGTAACCCGAGATGGGCCCCTAGTCCAAACAGTGCTCTACCTCCATCATTCTTACTCTGAGGCTAGCCCTAAAGCTATTTCGGAGAGAACCAGCTATCTCCAAGTTCG
>NZ_JXKM01000063.1 GCF_001885905.1 Enterococcus devriesei
ATGCACCCGAGAGGACTCGAACCTCTAACCCCTTGATTCGTAGTCAAGTACTCTATCCAATTGAGCTACGGGTGCTTATTTTGTTAATGCCGAGGACCGGAATCGAACCGGTACGGTGATCACTCACCGCAGGATTTTAAGTCCTGTGCGTCTGCCAGTTCCGCCACCCCGGCGTGCTTCCCCTGGTCTTCAGGAAAGCGGAAAACGGGGTTCGAACCCGCGACCCCCACCTTGGCAAGGTGGTGCTCTACCACTGAGCTATTTCCGCGTCGATGCCGGCTAAAGGATTTGAACCCTCGACCCTCTGATTACAAATCAGATGCTCTACCAACTGAG
>NZ_JXKM01000064.1 GCF_001885905.1 Enterococcus devriesei
AACAGGCAAATGGGCCAATCCCAAAAAATCATATCGTGGTTTTTATGAACAATGATAAGACCGATTTTCGCATAGAGAATCTCAAATGTATTTCTAGACGAGAATTGAGTTATATGAATAAACAGCAGTATGAAGTATATGATGCTGAATCAAAAGAGTCTGCAATACTACTTAGCAAAATTGGCTTAAAAGGAAGTGAATTAAGTCGTGAAATTAACGACCGATAAGATTAATGAACTTCTTGGGATTAAAGAGAGTTACAAAGCTTCAGATGCATTGCTAGAAATTCTCTTTGATAAATCGAAAAGAGAAGAAATGTT
>NZ_JXKM01000065.1 GCF_001885905.1 Enterococcus devriesei
AATATCATTTACATGTCGTGAAATATCATTTGTGGGGATAAGAACTGAAGTTTCCATTGGTAGAGTAAGTTGAGTCATGTTATAATCTTTATACATAAGGCACCTCGTTAATTTAGTTTAGTGATGTTTATTAAATTATACGAAAGTGCTTTATTTTTTTAAAGTATTACAATGTAAAATTACATATAAATACAAAGTATTTTGGCGAGACTCTTGAGGGAACAGGACAAGCTGAAGACTACAGGCTGAAGCTGTCCCCTAAGAAAGCGAGCCAACAATACG
>NZ_JXKM01000007.1 GCF_001885905.1 Enterococcus devriesei
TTCGAGTCCTCTCGGGTGCATCGTTTTTTTTGTTTTCCGGGAAGTAGCTCAGCTTGGTAGAGTACTTGGTTTGGGACCAAGGTGTCGCAGGTTCGAATCCTGTCTTCCCGATTAAATTGAAGGTGAAAACCTTCTTTTTTTTACCCAAAATTAAAGAAAGTCATTCTCCTTTATTTCAGACGCTAAATTCGATATAATTATGGTCAGGAATAGTCAATAGGAGGCGATATTATGAGTAGAAATACCTCTGATTTGATCGAATCTTACTTGAAAAATATTTTAGAAAATAGTGAAATAATCGAAATTCGTCGAGCTGAAATGGCGCAATTATTTAATTGTGTCCCTTCCCAGATAAATTATGTCATCAATACACGTTTTACTTTTCAACGGGGTTATTTGGTGGAGAGTAAACGCGGCGGTGGCGGCTATATTCGAATCAGTAAAGTGAAGATTTCCGATCAACATTACTTTTTGGAACAGTTGATGGATTCATTTGGTAATGAGATTTCTGAGGCCAATGCTTTTGGGATTATTCAAAAATTGTTTGAAGAGGCAATCATTACCGAAAATGAAGGTAATTTAATGTTAAGTGCGGTTTCTAAAAATAGTCTTGGAATTAGTCAGATTGAAAATAGGCTGCGTGCAAGAATTCTTCATGGATTCTTGGAACGTTTAAGTTATGAGAAGAAGGAGTGAGGGATATGGATCAGCTGTATACAGAACGCGCAAAAGCAGTTTTGGCCATTGCTCAGCAAGAGGCCAAGTATTTTAAACATCGCTCGGTTGGCTCAGAACATTTACTGCTAGCTTTAGTGATTGAGCAGCAAGGGATCGCTGGTAAAACATTGCGGCAAATGAGTTCGAGTGAAAATGATGTTCGTGAAGAAATTGAGCACATGACCGGATATGGATCAGTCAAGTCTTATCCTGAGGGTGGCTACTTGCCATATTCTCCTAGAGCCAAACAAATATTGATTTTTGCAGATGATGAAGCGAAGCGTTTTAATGCGAAATTAGTGGGAACCGAACACATCTTACTGGGACTACTGCGAGATGATGAAATCTTAGCGTCGCACATTTTAGTGAATCTTGGTTTGAGCTTACCTAAGATGCGTCAATTATTATTGAAAAAAATGGGCGTCAATGAAGCAGGAAACGGCAATCAAGGTGCAGGAAATCGCCGTAAAGCGGCGGCTAAACCTGCACCAAGTAATTCTCAAGGAACGCCAACCTTAGATGGTTTAGCGCGTGATTTAACTAAATTAGCGCGTGAAAAACGGCTTGACCCAGTGGTTGGCCGAGACAGTGAAGTTCGGCGGGTCGTTCAAATCTTAAGTCGTCGTACCAAAAATAATCCCGTTTTAGTAGGTGAACCTGGTGTTGGTAAAACGGCGATCGTCGAAGGCTTAGCACAGCGGATTATTTCTGGTGATGTGCCAGAGGATATGCGCGGAAAACGTTTGATGATGCTGGATATGGGTGCGTTAGTGGCCGGAACGAAATATCGCGGTGAATTTGAAGATCGTTTGAAAAAGGTAATTGATGAAATTTACCATGACGGACAAATTATTTTGTTCATTGATGAATTGCATACCTTGATCGGAGCGGGTGGTGCTGAAGGTGCAATCGATGCTTCCAACATTTTGAAACCGGCCTTAGCTCGTGGTGAGTTGCAAACGATTGGAGCTACGACCTTAGATGAATACCAAAAGTATATTGAAAAAGATTCCGCTTTAGAACGCCGTTTCGCGCGGGTACAAGTAGAAGAACCCACACCGGAAGAAGCGGAAGAAATTTTGAAGGGCTTACGTCCACGTTATGAAGATCATCACGGTGTTGAGATTACCGATGAAGCGTTACATGCAGCGGTATCCTTATCGGTTCGTTATATTAATTCTCGTCAGTTGCCGGATAAAGCAATTGACTTGATGGATGAGTCTTCCGCAAAGGTTCGGTTGGATTCCACCGATGAAGTATCTGAACTTTCTGAACTGGAAGAAGAAGTCGCTGAGTTGGTTTCTGAAAAAGAGAAGGCCATTCAAAATCAAGATTTTGAAGCTGCCGCTCGTTTACGGTTACAGGAAAAACAACAGGCAGAGATTCTTGAACAGGCCAAAATTAAAGCAGCGAAACAAGAAAATGGTTATCTTGATCAAGTCACGGATGAAGATGTAGCTGCAGTAGTTTCACAGTGGACTGGGGTGCCATTACAACAATTAGAGAAAAAAGAGAGTCAACGTTTGTTAGACTTGGAAAATGTCTTGCATAAACGAGTTGTTGGTCAAGAAGAAGCGGTTCAAGCAATTTCTCGGGCGATTCGTCGGGCGCGCAGTGGGTTGAAAGATCCGAATCGCCCGATTGGGTCATTTATGTTCTTAGGTCCCACTGGTGTCGGTAAAACAGAATTAGCGAAGGCTTTAGCTGAAGCAATGTTTGGCAGTGAAGAAGCGTTGATTCGGGTGGATATGTCTGAGTACATGGAAAAATACAGTACGAGTCGTTTGATTGGTTCACCTCCGGGCTATGTTGGCTATGAAGAAGGCGGACAGTTGACAGAAAAAATTCGTCAAAAGCCTTACTCCGTTATTCTGTTGGATGAAGTAGAAAAGGCGCATCCCGATGTCTTTAATATTTTATTGCAAGTTTTAGATGACGGTCATTTGACAGATTCTAAAGGGCGGAAAGTGGATTTCCGCAATACGATTTTGATTATGACCTCAAATATCGGTGCGACTGAGATTCGGGAAGAAAAAAATGTCGGCTTCACGGTCAAGGATATTACCAAAGACCACGTAGCGATGGAAAAACGGATCATGGAAGAATTGAAAAAAGCGTTCCGTCCAGAATTTCTTAACCGAATCGATGAATCGGTTGTCTTCCATTCATTGGACCAAGAACAGATTCATGAGATCGTAAAAATTATGAGTCGTTCTGTCCTAGATCGAATGAAGGAACATGAAATCAAAGTAAAAATCACACCAGCTGCTTATGATGTGATCGGTAAAGTTGGATTCGATCCTGAATATGGCGCACGTCCAATTCGTCGAGCGTTGCAAAAGGAAATCGAAGACCGCTTAGCTGAAGCCTTATTGTCTGGTCAAATTCAATTAGGTGATGCCGTGACGATTGGAGCCAGCAAAGGCAAGATCACGTTGACGGTCAAAAATCATAAAGAAGAAAAGATACCAGAAAAAGTTTAATCACTTTAGTCAATCAGAGGATGGGAATTTTCCCCTCCTCTTTTTTTTGCGAGTTCCACTTCACGCTTTAGCGTGACTAGTGGAATCGTATGCGTGGTGAGAGATAAATGCATTTTTTGTGGGTTTCGAAAAATGCATTCCTAAATTTGAACTAGTTGTGTTAGAAGTTGAGTAGAAAAATTAAGTGACAGCAGCTAACGCTTAGTTGGAAACTTTGGAAAGCTGTGATAGTATGGGAAAGTCTAAAAAAGATACTGCGCTATTTTATGGCGAATGACAGGCTTCAGACTAATAGCTTCGTTGAATGGACTGAAGACAGCCGGTATCCGTGGGACTTTTTGAATTAGGAGGACGTACCATGATCGAATTAATTGCGACGGCGGAATCAATGACGCAAGCAGAAGCCTTATTGGCAGCCGGCGTGGATACTTTATACATAGGAGAAGAGGAGTTCGGACTGCGACTGCCCCATTCTTTTTCTCGTCAGGAGCAAATCGACTTGATTCATTTGGCGCATAGTCAAGGAAAGAAAGTCAATATTGCTTTGAATGGCATTATGCATCCAGGAAAAATGAAAAAAATTCCTGAATACTTAGCCTTTTTGGCACAAGCGCAGCCAGATCACGTAGTCGTTGGCGATACGGGCGTGATTTATTTGTTGCAAGAATATGATTTGCCTTATATTTATGATGCTGAAACATTGGTGACGAATGCTCGTCAAATCAATTTTTGGCAGAAAAAGGGTGCTGTTGGAGCGGTCTTAGCGCGAGAAGTCCCTTTTGAAGAAATGAAAAAACTAAAAGGCCACGTGGATGTTCCGGTAGAAATTCTTGTTTATGGGGCAACGTGTATTCATCAATCAAAGCGTCCTTTGCTAGATAATTATTTCAATTATACGAAGCAAGAGGAAAGCGCAGCAAAAGAGCGGGGCTTATTTATCTCTGAGCCGAAGAAGGCGGAAACGCATTATTCGATTTATGAAGATCAACATGGCACGCATATTTTTGCCGACAATGATTTAAATCTGATTAATGAAGTAGCGGAATTAAATCAAACGGGGTATCAAACGTGGAAATTAGATGGTTTGTTTACACCTGGTGAAAATTTCGTAGCGATCGCAAAGATTTTTGCGGCGGCGAAAGCCGCAGTCGAGGCAAATACTTGGAACGAAGCAGCGCTAGTCAGTGCGCAGCAAGAAATTCAAAAATACCATCCGGTTGAACGAGGCATGGATACTGGGTTTTATCACTTAGATCCAACCGCGATCAAATAGGATCAAATTGGAACAAGGAGCAGCAGCATGACAGAGAGAAAATTAAAACGTCCCGAAGTGTTAGCACCAGCTGGGACATTGGAGAAATTAAAAACCGCGATCCATTATGGAGCGGATGCCGTTTATATTGGTGGAGATGCCTATGGTCTACGGTCACGGGCAGGCAACTTTTCTTTTGAAGAAATGGAAGAGGGCGTGGCTTTTGCGAAACAGTATGGCGCCAAAGTATATGTCGCGGCCAACATGGTGACTCATGAAGGAAACGAAGCTGGGGCCGGCGAATTTTTCAAGAAATTACGTGACATCGGTATCTCAGCGGTGATCATTTCCGATCCTGCTTTGATCGAAATCTGTGCCAGTGAAGCGCCGGGCTTAGAGATTCATTTATCGACCCAAGCTTCGGCGACCAACGCGGAGACCTTGAAGTTTTGGCAAAATGAAGGCTTGGAACGGGTTGTTTTGGCCCGGGAAGTTTCGATGGAGGAATTAGCGGAAATTCGTCGCAATACGGATATTCAAATTGAAGCCTTTATTCATGGCGCAATGTGTATTTCTTATTCCGGTCGTTGTACGCTATCGAATCACATGTCGATGCGGGATGCCAATCGTGGTGGTTGTTCGCAATCTTGTCGTTGGAAATATGAATTATTCGATATGCCTTTTGCCAACGAACATCGTTCATTGACGGAGAATGGTGATGTGACGGAAGAATTTTCCATGAGTGCCGTGGATATGTCGATGATCGAACACATTCCTGATTTGATCGAAAACGGCGTGGATAGTTTGAAGATCGAAGGCCGGATGAAATCGATCCATTATGTTTCAACCGTTTCGAATGTTTATAAAGCGGCGGTGGACAGCTATATTGCTGATCCTGAAAATTATGTCTGCAAACAAGAATGGATCGATGAATTATGGAAAGTCGCCCAACGTGAATTAGCGTCCGGTTTTTACTACAATGTACCGACGGAAAATGAACAATTATTCGGTCCCCGTCGTAAGATTCCGGTTTATAAATTCATCGGTGAAGTCTTGAGCTATGATGAAGCTAGCGGAATCGCGACCGTTCGCCAACGGAATCATTTTAGCATCGGCGATGAGATCGAATTTTATGGTCCGAACTTCCATCATTTTGAACAAACTATTACAGAAATGAAAAATGATGAAGGAGAATCTATCGATCGGGCACCGAACCCAATGATGGTCTTGACGATGCCAGTGGCTCAGCCAGTCAAACCGGGAGATATGATCCGGAAGAAAAAAGATTAAACAGGTGGGGGTGTGACAAAAGTCTTGTCGCACCTCCTTCTTTCGAATAAACGACGTTACAGGCGTAGCTTTTTCGGAAATTCCGACTTATTGTTGTGAGATATAAGCAGAGCTGATGGGGAACAGTCCCTACTTGGTTCTTGAAGCGGAACACTTCTGTCACAGCCTATTTTCTAACGATCTAGGCAAAAAAACGTCTTTTTCGCAAGAAATAGATTAGAATGATTTTATCAGGAAAAACGAGGGGGCAGATGAATGAAAGAATATGATTACATTGTTGTCGGCGGCGGTAGCGGCGGAATTGCGTCAGCGAATCGGGCCGGTATGCATGGGGCAAAAGTATTATTGATTGAAGCGAATAAAATTGGCGGGACGTGTGTCAATGTCGGCTGTGTGCCAAAAAAAGTCATGTGGCAAGCAAGTACGATGTTAGAGACGATCGAACGGGATGCGCCTAGTTACGGTGTGCAAGCAGAGGTTGAAAAATTTGATTTTAACGAATTAGTGGCCCGTCGTGAGAAATATATCGACTTTTTACACGGCGCGTATTATCGCGGATTAGACAGCAATCACGTTGAACGGATCGAAGGCTATGCGACCTTTAAATCTGATCATGTAGTAACGGTGAATGGCGAAGAGTATACGGCGCCTCATATCCTGATCGCTACGGGTGGTCGCCCAAGTCAAATGAAGATCCCTGGCGGTGAGTTGGCGATTGATTCGAATGGCTTCTTTGAATTAACGGAGCAACCGAAAGAAGTAGTTGTTTTAGGTGCAGGCTACATTGCGGCGGAATTAAGCGGCGTCTTACAAGGCATGGGCACGCAAGTTCATTGGGCGTTTCGCTACGATCATCCTTTGCGGACCTTTGATAAAATGATTGCCGAAAATTTAGTAGAAATTTATCGTGACAATCACATGAAACTCTACGACCATCACGTAGCCAAAGAGATCAAGCAAAATGCTGACGGCACCTACACCGTTTATTTTGAAAATGGCAATACGTTGTCTGGCGACAAAGTATTATTTGCCGGTGGCCGGTTGCCTAATACTGATAAGCTTGGTTTGGAAAATACGTCCGTTACCTTGAATGAAAAAGGCTTCGTGATCGTTGATAAATTCCAAAACACGACTAGTGACGGTGTGTATTCAGTTGGTGATGTAATCGGCAAGATTGATTTGACGCCGGTGGCGATCGCAGCGGGTCGTCGTTTGTCTGAGCGCGTCTTCAATGGCAAATCAGAAGAATTTTTAGACTATGAAAATGTGCCGACCGTGATCTTTACCCATCCAACGATCGCGACAATTGGGATTTCAGAAGAAGAGGCGATCGAACGTCACGGCAAGGAGCAGATCAAGGTTTACCGTTCACGTTTCACGCCGATGTATTTTGCTTTAAGTGATTATCGTCAAAAATGTGAGATGAAACTCGTCTGCTTAGGCGAAGAAGAAAAAATCATCGGACTTCACGCAATTGGTGTGGGTGTTGATGAAATGCTGCAAGGTTTTGCGGTTGCGATCAAAATGGGGGCAACGAAAAAAGATTTCGACGATACCGTCGCAATCCATCCGACCGGCAGTGAAGAATTCGTTACGATGCGTTAACAGTAAAAAAGCGTTTTGCCTAATGTTGGCAAGACGCTTTTTTTTGTGTTGAAAAGTCCTAGTTATTGAATCGAGCTTAAACTGATCTCGCCAGAAGAAAGGGTCATTTGTTCAGTACCAAGATCAACGACTAATTCCCCCGTATCGGTGATGGCTACAGCCGTTCCGATATAGTTCTGATCCTTCCGTTTGAAGGTGATTTTTTTCCCTAGTACAAAGGATTTTTTCCGGTAGCTTTCAAGGGCCGTTTGCTGGTCGTTCAGCAGCGCAAAGAATCGATTCCAGATGTTGATAATTAATTGGTTTCTAGTAGCAGAAGCTTTACCGTCGGGAAATAACGAAGTCGCTTTGGCTTGTAAGTCCTCAGGATAATTTGCTTGAGGAATGGAAAAGTTGATGCCCATACCGATGATGATATATTTTAACGAATTGGTTTCAACATCGGTCATCGCTTCAGACAAAATGCCGGCAACCTTTTTCTGGTTCAAATAAATATCATTGACCCATTTGATTTGACTATCGACCGCTAACAGCTCATCGATCGCATCGGCGACCGCCACTGCCATTAAGACGGTATATTGCGGTAGTTCTTGCAACTGTTCGTTCGGTTCTAACAAGAGACTCATATAGATTCCTTGCTGCTTGGCGGCAAAAAAAGGCCGGTTGAAACGTCCGTGTGGCGCTTCTTGCATATCTGCCACTATCAGTAAGGGTGATTTTTTTCCTTCTACCACAGCTAGCTGTGCATCTTTCATGGTAGAGGCAGAGGTCTCTACTACGGTTACTTCGATAGGCTGCTGGATTTGAGTTTGGATTTCTTTGGCATCCAAAATATCAGAGGGCTGGTAACGGTAGCCATTGGCTAAATGCTGAATCTGATAACCTTTTTTTTCTAATTCTTTGATAGCTTTCCAAATTGCTGTGCGGGAAACACCGATCTCTTGGGCTAAAGCTTCGCCGGATAAAATCCGATCTGCTTGTTTTAAGTGGGCTAACACCTTTTCTTTGGTGGTCAAAGAGATACCTCCTTACATTCTTTATAAAGAATGTGTAAATTTTTCACATGAATAAATCGCTTTACAGCAGGTATATCCATGTCCGGCTTCGAAAACTCGCTTTATCGGCAATAAGCTGAGCGGGTTCGCGAAAGTCTTTCTTAATTGAATAGTCTTTTCTTGCTCAGTGTAACAAAAAAACAGGCTGCGTAAAAGCAGCCTGCCAAGAAAGAAGAATCGTCTTAACGATTAGTGCTAACTAAGCAGCAAGGCATCATCTTTAAGCTCGACGCCGGAGTTTTGATGGAATAGTTCCATTAATTTTGGTACCGTCAAGTTTTGTTTTTCAGATTGCTTCAGGTCTAACGCGATTTCACCTTGATGCAGCATGATCAGACGGTTGCCGTAACGGATCGCGTCTTCCATGTTGTGAGTCACCATGAAGGCGGTCAAGGCTTGTTCGCGAATCAAGCGTTCGGTTAGCTCCATGACGGTCAAGGAGGTTTTCGGATCTAGTGCCGCCGTGTGCTCATCAAGTAAAATCAGATCAGGCCGTTGCAAAGTCGCCATTAATAAGGTGATTGCTTGGCGTTGACCGCCGGAAAGCAACCCAATCTCTGCATCTAATCGATTTTCCAAATTCAAGTTCAGCATGGCCAACTGTTCTTTGAAAAAGCTGCGATCTTTATTTTTTACTCCTAAGGAGAATCCGCGTTTATGTCCGCGTTTCATTGCTAAGGCTAAATTTTCTTCCACTGATAAGCGGACCGCGGTCCCCATCTTCGGATCTTGAAAGACGCGGCTGATTTTTTTGGAGCGGCGCGTGACCGAGTGCTTAGTAATGTTTTCTTCATTTAGAAACATCTGACCTTCCTCAATCGGCAAGGTGCCAGCAATGCTATTTAGCAAAGTTGATTTACCGGCACCATTCCCGCCGATGATCGTGACAAATTCACCAGGATTCAGGTCGAGATTAATGCCTTTTAGTGCGTGGTTTTCATTGATAGTGCCACGCTCAAAGTATTGATGTAAATTATTAATTTTTAAGACTGCTTGCATTATTTTTCTCTCCTTTCTTTCCCGTTTGCGGCTTCTTTAGTGTGAATTTTGCTCGAATCTGCGGTAAGGATAAGCAGATGACCAAAACAATCGCTGAAGCCAATTTAGAATCCGTCGGTTCGACATTTAATTCGAAGACGAGGGCCAAAATGAAACGGTAAATAATCGCGCCTGCGGCAATCGTCAATAAACGGATCATGATCGGTTTATTCCGCAGTAAGACTTCCGCGATAATGATTGATGCTAGTCCGATAACGATCGTACCGACACCCGAGTTTAAATCAGCGAAGCCGTTATTTTGCGCCAGGAGCGCACCGGATAAAGCGATGCTGCCGTTTGAGATCATATAACCTAAAAGCTTCATATTTTCAGTTCGAATCCCATTTGCTTCACTCATGTCTGGATTATCCCCTGTCGCACGAACTGCCAGGCCGATCTCTGTCCGGAAAAATAAAACTAACAGTAAGATGACCAATAAGACGATCAACAAACCGATTAGAATGACCGCATTATTTTTTGATAGCCCCATATTTTGGGCGGCAGTAAAAACGGTACTTTCACCTAATAATGCGATGTTAGGTGCCCCCATGACTCTTGATGTGACTGAGTACAACCCGGTCATCGTAATGATTCCGGCTAACAGAGCCGGGATCTTGAACTTCGTGTTCAAAATGCCGGTAACGAGCCCAGCCAGCATCCCACCGCCAAAGGCTAAGAGGGTCGCTACGATTGGGTGCAGTCCGTTGACGATGCCGATTGCTGCGATCCCGCCGCCTAATGGAAAACTTCCTTCGGCGGTCAGATCCGCGATATCTAAAATGCGAAACGTCATGTAGACTCCAATCGCTAAAAGGGACCAAAGCAGGCCTTGTGACGTTGCGGATAATAATAGAGAAATGACATTCATGATTCTTCCTTCTTTCTTTGGAAAACTTGGTTATTTTGGTTCTTTGATACTGTCTGGATCGATGCCTAAAGCTTTAGCCATATCCTTGTTGACTACTAATTTCAAGGTATCAGCAGATTCAACCGGTGTGTCGGCTGGTTTTGCGTCACCGTCTAGGATCTTAGCGGCCATTTTACCGGTTTGTTTTCCTAAAGCTTTGTAGTCAATCCCGACCGTAGCTAGCCCGCCATCGTCGATTTGTTCCGTTGAACCAGCAACTAATGGAATTTTCTTTTCCTTCACCACATCACCGATAACAGCCGCCGCGCTGGCGAAGGTATTGTCTGTCGGTACATAGATGCCATCCGTTTCATTGGCTAAAGACTCGGTAACTTGTTGGACGTCATTGGTGGTGTTGGCAGTCTTGACTTTGACGTCAACACCGGCTTTCTTCAAGGCTTTTTCGGCTAAGTCCGCTTGGATTTTCGAATTGGTTTCGCCGGCGTTGTACATGATCCCAATTGATTTTGCATCTGGTACGATCGATAGCAACAAGTCAATTTGTTTGTCGATTGGCACCATATCCGTTGTTCCTGTTACGTTTCCGCCAGGTTTTTTATCACTTTTGACTAACTTTGCCTCTTTCAAGTCTGTGACTGCAGTTACGGCAATCGGGATTTCCGTCGTGCCATTTAGTAAGGACTGGGCTGCGGGAGTCGCAATCCCTAACAATAGATCCGGTTCTTCTTTGATTAATTTCTCACTCATACTTTTTAAGTTGTCTTGATTGTTTTGGGCATTTTGATAATCGATTTCTAAATTATCGCCTTCCTTATAGCCGCCTTCAGCCAAACCTTCTTTAAAGCCGTCATAGGCGTTGTCTAAGGAGGCATGTTGGACTAATTGTAAAACCCCTACGTGTTTCATATTGTCATCACTGGCTGCCTCTTTGCTGCCGCATGCCCCTAGCATCAATAAACTAACTAATCCGATTCCTGCTAATACTGTTTTTTTCATTTTCTTTCTCTCCTTTTGATCTACTCTTTGTAATCAATTGTTTGTGGGAAGCTTTTTTTAACTAAAAAATCACCCGCTTAGAAGTGTCGAAACTCTAAGTGGGTGATGTGAATGCAAAAATATTTATGCTGCTTCATTCAAGCCACTTAGATTTTCTCTATGCGGCCGTTGGTACGTTGAAATGCTCTAGCCATCATAGATACAAAAAACACTCAGGTCGTTTGTATCCATCATGATGAATACAAACCTATCTAAAATAGCTAAAGTAATAGCGGTTATTCAGTTGTGAGTTTTGTTTGGCTAACATAAGAACAACCTCCAACTTGTTAAGATGTAAATTAGTATACGGTAAGAAAAATGAGATGTCAATAACAAAGCGAAGAATATTCTGAATATTCAAAAATGTATGAAGAATGAACGTGAATCAAATTTACTGAAAGTTTTAAGAAAAGGTTGCGACAGCTAGAGTTAAACCTTGAGACTATTGACTTTTATGTTTTTCTCATGTATCATATTAATTTGCTAAAACTATCTGAAATGATGACAGGCAGGAACGAAATATTGTCCGTTCCGGCTTTTAATAGGGAACAAAAGTAGAAGCTCGCGAATAAATTTTCAAGAGAACGTTCTATTTTTGGTTTTTTTTTGCCTAAAAGCCGCAAAAAATGTCAGGTGTTACACAATTTTAATCTTTGTAACATAAATGTAATTTATCTTCGGATCGGTTTTCAAACTTTTAAGAGGGGTGAAGAACTTGGCTGGACACGTAGTAAAGTACGGAAAACACCGAGAACGTAGAAGCTTCGCACGAATCAGTGAAGTGTTGGAATTACCGAATTTGATCGAAATTCAAACAGATTCTTATCAATGGTTCCTAGATGAGGGCTTGCGAGAAATGTTTGAAGACATTTTGCCAATTGAAGACTTTAATGGAAACTTGTCACTTGAATTTGTTGACTATGAATTAAAAGAACCTAAATACACGGTTGCGGAGGCTCGTTCACACGATGCAAACTATTCTGCACCATTACATGTTGTATTACGTTTAGTAAACCGCGAAACAGGTGAAATCAAATCCCAAGAAGTATTCTTTGGTGATTTCCCATTAATGACCGAACAAGGAACCTTTATTATCAACGGAGCAGAACGGGTTATCGTTTCTCAATTAGTTCGTTCTCCGGGCGTTTATTTCCACGGAAAAGTGGACAAAAACGGAAAAGAAGGTTTTGGTTCAACCGTCATTCCTAACCGTGGCGCATGGTTAGAAATGGAAACAGACGCGAAGGACATTTCTTATGTTCGGATCGACCGAACACGTAAGATTCCTTTGACTACGTTAGTTCGTGCACTAGGTTTCGGTTCAGATGACACCATCTTCGAAATCTTTGGCGAAAGCGAATCATTACGCAACACAATCGAAAAAGATTTACACAAAAACCCAAGTGATTCTCGTACCGAAGAAGGTTTGAAAGACGTTTACGAACGTTTACGTCCCGGTGAACCAAAAACGGCAGACAGCTCTCGTAGCTTGTTAACTGCACGTTTCTTCGATCCAAAACGTTACGACTTAGCTAACGTTGGTCGTTACAAAGTAAATAAAAAATTAGACCTTAAAACCCGTTTATTGAACCTGACTTTAGCTGAAACCTTAGTTGACGCTGAAACAGGCGAAATCATCGTGGAAAAAGGCACTGTTTTGACCCACCAAGTAATGGAAGATTTAGGACCACACTTGGAAAATGGTTTGAACTCAGTCACTTACTACCCATCAGAAGATGCTGTTGTAACAGATCCAATGACGGTTCAAGTGATTAAAGTCTTTTCACCAAAAGATCCAGAACGTGAAGTAACGGTGATTGGTAATGCCTATCCAGATGCTTCTGTTCGCACGGTTCGCCCTGGCGATATCATCGCTTCAATGAGCTATTTCTTGAACTTAATGGAAGGTATCGGCAATGTTGATGATATCGACCACTTAGGAAATCGTCGGATTCGTTCTGTTGGTGAATTATTACAAAACCAATTCCGGATCGGTTTAGCTCGGATGGAACGGGTTGTTCGTGAACGGATGTCAATTCAAGATCAAGAAACGTTGACACCGCAACAATTAATCAATATTCGTCCAGTGGTTGCCAGCATCAAAGAATTCTTTGGTTCTTCTCAGTTGTCGCAGTTCATGGACCAAACCAACCCACTAGGTGAGTTGACCCATAAACGTCGTCTATCTGCCTTAGGACCTGGTGGTTTGACTCGTGACCGTGCCGGCTATGAAGTTCGAGACGTTCACTATTCCCACTATGGCCGTATGTGTCCGATTGAAACGCCCGAAGGTCCAAACATTGGGTTGATCAACAGCTTGGCATCTTACGCGAAAGTAAATAAATTTGGTTTCATCGAAACACCGTATCGTCGTGTGGATCGTTCAACTGGTAAAGTAACTGACAAGATCGATTACCTAACTGCTGACATCGAAGACCATTACGTGGTTGCCCAAGCAAACAGTAAGTTAAACGAAGACGGCAGCTTTGCTGAAGAAGTCGTGATGGCTCGTGCAACTTCTGAAAACTTGGAAGTAACGATTGATAAGATTGATTACATGGATGTTTCACCAAAACAAGTAGTCGCAGTCGCAACAGCTTGTATCCCATTCTTAGAAAACGATGACTCTAACCGTGCCTTGATGGGGGCCAACATGCAGCGGCAAGCTGTACCATTGATCCAACCACGTTCTCCATGGGTTGGTACTGGTATGGAATATAAAGCAGCACATGACTCAGGGGCTGCATTGTTATGTAAAAATGATGGGGTAGTCGAATTCGTTGATGCACACGAAGTTCGTGTTCGTCGCGATAATGGCGCCTTAGATAAATACGATATTACTAAATTCCGTCGTTCAAACTCAGGGACGAGCTACAACCAACGTCCATTAGTTGGTCTAGGCGAACAAGTTGAAGTCGGCGATATCTTAGCTGACGGACCTTCAATGGAAAACGGCGAATTGGCTTTAGGTCAAAACGTTGTCGTAGCCTTCATGACTTGGGAAGGGTACAACTATGAAGATGCCATCATCATGAGCCGTCGTTTGGTGAAAGATGATGTCTACACCTCAATCCATATTGAAGAATATGAATCAGAAGCACGTGATACAAAATTAGGACCTGAAGAAATTACTCGTGAAATCCCTAATGTTGGGGAAGACGCGTTGAAGAACTTAGACGAAATGGGGATCATCCGCATTGGTGCTGAAGTTCATGATGGCGATCTATTAGTTGGTAAAGTCACTCCTAAAGGGGTAACCGAATTATCCGCAGAAGAACGTCTATTACATGCGATCTTTGGCGAAAAAGCGCGTGAAGTTCGTGATACGTCTCTACGTGTGCCTCACGGCGGCGGCGGAATCGTTCATGATGTGAAGATCTTTACTCGTGAAGCAGGCGATGAATTATCACCAGGTGTGAACATGTTAGTACGCGTCTACATCGTGCAAAAACGTAAGATTCATGAAGGGGATAAAATGGCCGGCCGTCACGGAAATAAAGGGGTCGTTTCTCGCATCATGCCAGAAGAAGATATGCCATATCTACCAGACGGCACCCCGGTTGATGTCATGTTGAATCCATTAGGTGTACCATCTCGGATGAACATTGGACAAGTATTGGAATTACACTTAGGAATGGCCGCTCGCCAACTAGGTATCCACGTTGCAACACCAGTCTTTGATGGTGCGCAAGATAGCGATGTTTGGGAAACTGTCCGTGAAGCACGGATGGCGGCAGATGCTAAGACCGTTCTTTACGACGGTCGTACCGGTGAACCATTTGATAACCGGATCTCTGTTGGGGTTATGTACATGATTAAATTGGCTCACATGGTCGATGATAAATTACATGCTCGTTCAATTGGACCTTACTCACTTGTTACGCAACAACCATTAGGTGGTAAAGCGCAATTTGGTGGACAACGTTTTGGGGAAATGGAAGTATGGGCACTGGAAGCTTATGGTGCTGCTTACACGTTACAAGAAATCTTGACTTACAAATCAGATGATGTGGTTGGTCGGGTTAAAACTTACGAAGCCATCGTCAAAGGTGAACCTATTCCAAAACCAGGTGTGCCTGAATCTTTCCGCGTATTAGTGAAAGAATTACAAGCCCTTGGTTTAGATATGCAAGTCCTAGATATTAATGACAAAGAAATCGAGTTACGAGACATGGATGATGATGATGACGACTTGATCACAGTTGATGCTTTGACTAAATACGCAGAACAACAACAATCTGCGAAAGAAGTCGAAGAAAAAGCGGCTGCTGAAAGAGCGGAACAAAAATCAGATTTGATCCAAGAAATCGAAACTGCGGAAGACTTATAAGAAGTCGCGCTTGTCTGAAGAGGTTGTGAAAAAAGTGTTCAGCTTCAAGATATTTCAGCTTATTTTCGAAGAAGCTACTTTTTTCACACCGTTTATGCATAGGTCAATCAGCTATCCTCTAGCTGACTGGCGATAAAATGAAATGGAGGGAAACCCTTTTGATCGATGTAAATAAATTCGAAAGTATGCAAATAGGTTTGGCTTCTCCTGAAAAAATCAGAAGCTGGTCATACGGTGAAGTAAAAAAACCGGAAACCATTAACTATCGTACATTGAAACCTGAACGTGAAGGGCTATTCGATGAAAGAATTTTTGGACCAACCAAAGACTGGGAATGTGCCTGTGGGAAATACAAACGAATTCGTTATAAAGGTATCGTTTGTGACCGCTGTGGTGTTGAAGTTACCCGTTCAAAAGTTCGTCGCGAACGGATGGGACACATTGAATTAGCAGCGCCTGTTACACATATTTGGTATTTCAAAGGTATTCCTTCACGGATGGGTCTTGTCTTAGACATGAGTCCTCGTGCATTAGAAGAAATCATCTACTTTGCATCATATGTCGTAATCGATCCAGGTAATACAAGCCTAGAGAAAAAACAATTATTGACTGAACGTGAATACCGTGAAAAACGGGATCAATATGGTCAAGAATTCCATGCGGCAATGGGTGCTGAAGCCATCAAACAATTACTAGATAAAGTAGATCTAGAAGGCGAAACAGTTGAATTAAAAGAAGAATTGAAAACCGCTCAAGGACAAAAACGGATACGTGCGATTCGTCGTCTGGATGTTTTAGAAGCTTTCCGTTCTTCTGGTAACCTTCCAAGCTGGATGGTTATGGATGTTATTCCTGTCATCCCGCCAGATCTACGTCCGATGGTTCAATTAGAAGGAGGTCGTTTCGCGACTTCTGACTTGAATGATTTATACCGTCGTGTGATCAACCGTAACAATCGTTTGAAACGTTTGTTAGACTTGAACGCGCCAAATATCATCGTACAAAATGAAAAACGGATGCTGCAAGAAGCGGTAGACGCATTGATCGATAATGGTCGTCGTGGCCGTCCAGTCACTGGACCAGGTAACCGCCCATTGAAATCTTTATCTCACATGTTGAAAGGGAAACAAGGTCGTTTCCGTCAAAACTTGCTAGGTAAACGTGTCGATTACTCTGCTCGTTCCGTTATCGTTGTTGGACCTTTCTTGAAGATGTATCAATGTGGTCTGCCGAAAGAAATGGCGATCGAATTGTTCAAGCCTTTCGTAATGAAAGAGCTCGTTCAACGTGAAATCGCATCAAACATCAAAAATGCGAAACGTAAAATCGAACGTCAAGAAGACGTTGTTTGGGACATTCTAGAAGAAGTTATTAAAGAACACCCTGTTTTACTTAACCGGGCACCTACGTTGCATAGACTAGGTATCCAAGCATTTGAACCGATCTTAGTTGAAGGTCGTGCGATCCGTCTTCACCCATTAGTCTGTGAAGCCTACAACGCCGATTTCGATGGAGACCAAATGGCTGTTCATTTACCTCTAGGTGAAGAAGCGCAAGCAGAAGCTCGCATGTTGATGCTAGCTGCAACGCACATCTTGAACCCGAAAGATGGTAAACCAGTTGTTACACCATCTCAAGATATGGTCTTAGGTAACTACTACCTAACAATGGAAGAAGAAGGCCGCGAAGGTGAAGGAATGATCTTCCGTGATATGAATGAAGCAGTGTTGGCATGGCGTAATGGCTATGTTCACTTACATTCACGTGTAGCTGTTGACCCTAATACATTAGGCGACAAACCATTCACTGAAGAACAAAAAGAACGCATGTTGATCACAACTGTTGGGAAAATTATTTTCAACGAGATCATGCCGCAAGAGTTCCCTTACTTAAACGAACCAACTGATTTCAACTTAACACAATACACACCTGACAAATATTTTGTTGAAAAAGGTGTCGATATTCCTGCAGCGATCAAAAAACAAGAAATTATCTTGCCATTCAAGAAGAAAAATCTTGGAAACATCATCGCTGAAGTCTTTAAACGTTTCAAAGTCACTGATACGTCAATGATGCTTGACCGGATGAAGGACTTAGGTTACAAACACTCCACTCATGCTGGTATGACCGTTGGTATCGCCGATATCATGGCCTTGGCTGAAAAACAAGAAATCATCGACAATGCCCACAAACAAGTTGGCACGATCACGAAACAATTCCGTCGTGGTTTGATTACTGATGATGAACGTTATGAACGTGTTATCGCTGTCTGGAATGCAGCCAAAGATAATATTCAACAACGTCTGATTGAATCAATGGATGCGAAGAACCCAATCTTCATGATGTCTGATTCAGGAGCCCGTGGTAACATCTCCAACTTTACTCAGCTTGCTGGGATGCGTGGATTAATGGCCGCTCCGAATGGACAAATCATGGAATTGCCGATCATCTCAAACTTCCGTGAAGGTCTATCTGTCTTGGAAATGTTTATCTCGACTCACGGGGCTCGTAAAGGGATGACCGATACCGCCTTGAAGACAGCCGATTCAGGTTACTTAACTCGTCGTTTGGTTGACGTTGCCCAAGATGTGATTGTACGTGAAGAAGATTGTGGCACTGACCGCGGTCTACAAATCTCTGCGATCCGTGAAGGTAATGAGATCATCGAATCCTTAGAAGAACGCCTGGTTGGACGTTATACTCAAAAATCTGTTTTAAATCCTGAAACAGGCGAAGTGATCTTACCTGGGGATGCATTAATCAGTGAAGCTGATGCGAAACGGATTATCGATGCTGGTGTTGAAACATTAACCATTCGTTCAGTCTTCACATGTAATACTAAACATGGTGTATGTAAACATTGTTATGGTCGTAACTTGGCAACTGGTGACGATGTTGAAGTCGGTGAAGCAGTTGGTACTATCGCCGCTCAATCAATCGGTGAACCAGGTACTCAGTTGACCATGCGTACATTCCATACCGGTGGGGTTGCCGGAGACGATATCACACAAGGTCTTCCTCGTGTCCAAGAAATCTTCGAAGCACGTAATCCTAAAGGTTTGGCTGTTATTACTGAAGTTACCGGTGAAGTCGTTGAAATCGCTGAAGATGCTGCCACTCGTTCGAAAGAAGTGACCGTCAAAGGTGAAACAGATACGCGGACATACACGGTTCCTTATACCGCTCGTATGAAAGTTGTTGAAGGCGACACAATCCACCGTGGGGAACGTTTAACAGAAGGTTCAATCGATCCTAAACACTTATTACAAGTGCGGGATGTAATCTCTGTTGAAACTTACTTGCTACGTGAAGTTCAACGTGTTTACCGGATGCAAGGGGTAGAAATCGGCGACAAGCATATTGAAGTAATGGTTCGTCAAATGTTGCGTAAAGTCCGCGTTATGGACCCAGGCGACACGGATATCTTGCCAGGTACATTGTTAGATATCGCTGACTTTAAAGACCAAAACTACAAAACGATTGTTTCTGGTGGTACACCTGCGACATCTCGTCCAGTCTTGCTTGGTATTACGAAAGCATCATTGGAAACAAACAGCTTCTTATCTGCCGCATCATTCCAAGAAACGACTCGTGTCTTGACCGATGCTGCAATCCGCGGTAAGAAAGATCCACTACTTGGATTGAAGGAAAATGTTATCATCGGTAAGATTATTCCTGCCGGAACTGGTATGGCGACTTACCGTAACATGGAACCAAAAGAAGTCGTTGTGGCTAGCGAAAATGTCTACAGTATCTCTGATATTGAAGCACAAATGGCTGCTGAAGACGCTTTGAACAATCCATTGAACTAAGCTTTAAAAGCATCACGAATTGGTGAAGCTGAATATTGATCAACAAAGGACCACAAGATTCTATTGAATCTTGTGGTCCTTTCTTTTTAGCGGTATTATAAGAGGGTGTCTGACGAAATGACAGCGGCTACTTTAACTATATATTAAATTTCGTTTAGACTAGCAGAGATAGACTATTGTCTAATGATAAATTATGAGAAAATAACGTAAAATTATTTGGCTAGATAAAAATTTTGAGGTGCTACATGAGCAGAGCAAAGAAAATCATTCTAATTATCGTAGGGATCATCGTGATACTAGTCGGTGCGGCTACGGTCTATCTACTAAAAGTAAATAATGACGTAGATCAAGCAATCAGTAAAATGACGAAAAAAATCGATTATTCGAGTAAACGTTCAGATACCGTTGATTTAAAAAGTGGAGAGCCTTTCTCGGTTCTGTTGATGGGAACGGATACTGGTGATAAAGGACGGACGTATCAAGGCCGCTCAGATTCGATGATGCTAGTAACGATTAATCCTAAAAAGAAGCAAACGATGATGACGAGCCTGGATCGGGATATTTATACTCAGATGGTGGGTTACAAGGGCGATGAGAATGTCTATGTCGCAAAAGGCGATACCTATTACGATAAGTTGAACGCGGCTTATTCACTAGGCGGGACCAAAATGGCAATTGAGTCGGTTCAAAAAATGCTGGATGTACCAGTTGATCACTATGTCGAGATCAACATGAAAGGCTTGAGGACCTTAGTCGATGCGGTCGGCGGGATCGAAGTCGATAATAAGATTGATTTTACACTAGACGGCGTTCATGTAAAAAAAGGCAAACAAACTTTGGATGGCAGACACGCCTTAGAGTATGTGCGGATGCGTCATGAAGATCCGAAAGGCGATGTTGGCCGGCAAGCACGGCAACGAGAAATTTTATCTAAGATCATTAAAAAAATACTCTCAGTCAATTCGGTAACCCAGTATAAAAAATATTTACACGCGGTGGAAGATTATGTGAAGACCGATCTAAGCTGGAGCGAAATGCTAACGGTCGTTAAGGAGTACACACCTGCTGCAGATGATATCAAGCAAACACAAGTCGAGGGTCAAGGCGAAATGATCCAAGATATTTACTTCCAAATCTTAGGACTGAATAGCTTGTTGGAAGAGCAAAATACTTTGAAGCAGCAATTAAATCTGCCTACTAAGAAAAAATTACCAAATCTAGATGACGACGATGACAATCAATTATTCTTTGATGACAGCGAAGTGGATAAGATCAGTGCGGGAACGCATTATGATTATACCGGCTACGGCAAAATCATTTATCCAATCGATACGGAGAATTATTAAACGAGAACTGAAGGAAGAACCTCTGACAAAAGACTTGTCACAGGTTCTTTTTTTTACGGATAAATAGCTTATTACTTGAAACTGGATACGTCTAGTACGCGCTCTTTTTGAGCAGATTCATTTCATTTTTTTGAAAAAGGCTTATGATGGGACAAAAAGGGGGAAGTATTTATGGCAGAAGAAAAAGCAATTTTTGCTGGCGGCTGTTTTTGGTGTATGGTGAAGCCCTTCGATCAAATGCCTGGCATAAAGAAAGTTGTTTCCGGCTATACAGGAGGAGATGTAGAAAATCCCACCTATGAACAAGTTGGCAGCGGAACGACGGGACACACGGAGGCAGTCGAGATCACCTTTGATCCGGACATTATTTCGTATCAGCAATTAGTCGAAATTTATTGGCAGCAAACCGACCCTACTGATGCCTTTGGTCAGTTTGCCGATCGTGGAGACTCTTATCGTCCGGTGATTTTTTATTCCTCTGATGAACAGAAACTGACGGCGGAGGCCTCGAAGGAGCGACTGCAAGCAAGTGGACGTTTTAAAGAGCCGATCGTAACGACAATTGAACCGGCTCAACCGTTTTATCCAGCAGAAGACTATCATCAAGATTTTTATCGGAAAAATCCGGCCCACTATAACGCTTATAGCGAGGGTTCTGGGCGTAAAGGGTTTATTCGCCAGCATTGGCAGGCTTAGCGATGGTTTAAGAGGATGCACAACAATCCGATAAAAAGAAAGGGTACAAAAGGCAAACGCTCCGGTGTTTTTTGCCGCAAGACTTGATAGCCGTAAAAAACCAGCCCTGTAGCCGAGGCAATCAGCAACAGCTGTAAGAGCTCATGGCCGGATAAAAATAAGCTCCATAAAGCAATGAGCCAAAGATCTCCCAAGCCAAGACTGTTTGGGAGTATTTTTTGGCTGAAATAATAGAGGGCACAAACCATCAGTGGTTGCTTCCAATGAACAGAAAATAGCCAAACACCACCGCCTAATAAAATTAAACTAGTAAAGAAAAAGATTTTTTCCTCAACAATGAAGTGATCCCAGTCGATCACCGCTAAAACGAGCGTACTCAGCAGCCAAAAAAGCTGCCACAGCTGAACCCCATTGATTTCTGCTAGAAAGAAGACAAAAAGCACTCCGCAAAAAAGCTCCAGCCAAAAGCTGCGGGCGGAGAATTTTTTATGACAATGGCTACACCGAAAGCCTTGGCGAAGGCTGGAAAACAAAGGAATCATTTCCAGTGGTCGCAACTTTTGTTGGCAATGGTCACAATGGGATGGCGGATATAGGAGCGATTCTCCTCAAGGAATCCGAGTCGTGACAACGGCTAAAAAAGAGCCGATGATCGTGCCGATAACAAACTGTAAAATAGCGTTTCACCTCCTTTGCAATAAGATACGACAAAACATCGAAATGTCAGCATTTTCTTTGTACTTTTACCGAAAGTGTATTATACTTTTATTGGAGCTAAAAATTTTAGGAGGTATGAAGGAATGAAATTTGAAAAGACAAAAGAAGTATTGAACCAACTAGTCGCAGACTTAAGTCAAATGTCCATGGTTATCCACCAAACACACTGGTATATGCGTGGCCCTGGTTTCTTGACATTACACCCAATGATGGATGATTTCATGGATGATGTGAATGATCAATTGGATGAAATCTCTGAACGCTTGATCACATTAGACGGATCACCTTACTCAACTTTGCGTGAAATGGCTGACCAAACAAAGATCCCTGATGAAGTAGGACGTTGGGATCGGACAATGGAAGAACGTCTAGCTACGCTTGTTAAAGGCTATCGCTATTTAGCAGACCTTTATCAAAAAGGGATTGATGTGACCGGTGAAGAAGGCGATGATCCAACACAAGATATTTTCATTGAATTCAAAACTGCGACCGAAAAACGCATTTGGATGATCCAAGCTCATTTAGGCAAAGCGCCTGAAATTGACGCGTAATTAATTAGACAAAAAAACGACTGCTTACTTTGGCAGTCGTTTTTTTGTCTTATAAGGCTGCTTTTGCCAGCTCGATTTGTTTTTTGACTTGATCAAAGCCGGTGCCGCCTAGTGAATGGCGACGAGTGACCGCAGTTTTAGAGGATAAGGTATCGTAAATGTCTTCTTCGATCACGGAATTGATTGCTTGGTAATCGGCTAATGGGACATCTTGCAGATAAATCCCCTTTTGAGTGCAATCTAAGACCAATTTTCCAACGATTTCGTGGGCTTGACGGAAGGGAATGCCTTTGGTCGCCAAATAGTCGGCTAGTTCCGTCGCGTTGGAAAAATCTTTTTCCGTCGCGTCATGCATGACCTGTGTATTGACCTTCATGGTGTCAATCATACCGGCCATGATATCTAAGCTAGTCGCTACTGTATGGACGGTATCAAACATACCTTCTTTGTCTTCTTGTAAATCTTTGTTATACGCCAAGGGTAAGCCTTTGATCACCGTCAACAAACCAACTAAATCGCCGAAAACTCGGCCGGATTTGCCCCGAATCAACTCTGCCATATCAGGGTTTTTCTTTTGCGGCATAATCGAGCTGCCGGTGGAAAAAGTATCGGTCAATTCGACAAATTTAAATTCGTGGCTGCACCATAAAATGATTTCCTCACAAAAGCGAGAAAGGTGCATCATCAAGATCGAGCTGTTACTCAAAAATTCTAAAATGAAATCACGATCGCTAACCCCATCCAAACTATTCATATAAAGATCGTTGAAGCCTAAATCCGCTGCAGTCATTTCCCGATCGATGGGAAAAGTCGTCCCAGCCAAAGCTGCACAGCCGAGAGGAGAAATATCTACTCGTTTGATACTTTCTTCCAACCGGGCTTGATCTCGTGTCAGCATGCCATAGTAAGCCATCAAATGATGCCCAAAAGAAATCGGTTGGGCATGCTGCAGATGCGTGTAGCCGGGCATGATCGTTTCGACATGTTCTTCGGCTTTGTTTACTAGGACCCCTCGGAAATGCTGTACTTTTTCAATGATCTCAAGCAAATGTTCCTTTAAATATAAATGCATATCCGTCGCGACCTGATCGTTCCGGCTACGAGCTGTGTGAAGCTTGCCGGCGACTGGACCGATCTCATCGTGGAGCATTTTTTCCAAATTTAGATGGATATCTTCATTTTCAATCGTGAAAACTAATTCATCGTTTGCGGCTTTCTCCGCTAAAACCGTCAAACCAGCAGAAATTTTATCCGCTTCTGCTATCGTAATGATTCCCGTTGCACCTAACATTTTGACATGGGCCAAGCTGCCGGTGATGTCTTGTTTCGCTAATTGCTGATCAAAGGGAATCGATGCGCCAAACGCGTCGATCCAAGCTTCATTTTTACCGTCAAAACGGCCGCCCCAAAGTTTTGCCATGTATCGTCACCTCATTATTTTCTTGTTAAAAAAAGACCGCTAAAACGGCCTTTTCTTTGATGTCTAGCTGAACGAGTTCGCTAAACTTTTCTTAATATCCAGCTTTTCGAACAAGCTTTTTCGGTAATAAGCAAAACTTTTTTTAAGTCTAAGGAGCGACTTATCAAAAGCTTGGTCTTATTACTCAAAAGCTGAACGAGTTCGAAAAGCTTTTCTTATAGGGAGGAGGCATCTTTTCAGATACCTCAGGATGAAAACATTGCTGGTTTCCTTATTTCCTATCTGGAAAAGAAACTCACCTATGAGCAATGGCAAGATGTGAAACCGGACGGCCTTATTTACCGGCAAGTAAAAGCCGCCTCACATCTGGTTCATCTTGCAAAAGAGGGGTGACAGAAGTCTCGGCTTCTGCCGCTCCGATTCATCTTAAAGCGTTGGTTGGGTCTTCTTTGCTTGGTTTTTCGCCTGAATTTCGGCGTTGACCTTAGTTGGCAAGCCCCATAATTTAATGAAGCCGATCGCCGCATCTTGATCGAACGTATCGGCGGAAGTATAAGTCGCCAAGTTTTCGTTATATAAGCTGTTGTCAGATTTACGTCCTTCAACGATCACGTTGCCTTTAAATAGTTTGACCCGTAGTACACCGTTCACGACTTCTTGTGATTGTTTCAAGAAAGCGATCAAAGCGTCCATCGTTGGGTTGAACCATAAACCGTCGTAGATCATTTGGCATAATTGCTGTTCGATCACTGGTTTGAAATGAGCCATCTCACGGACAAAGGTTAAATCTTCTAACTCTTTGTGGGCGGTCATTAAAACTTCTGCACCTGGACATTCGTAAACTTCACGGGATTTGATTCCGACTAACCGATTTTCAATATGATCGATTCGGCCGATACCGTGCACGCCGGCGATGGTATTCAATTTCATGATCAATGTCGCTAATGATAATTCTTCTCCGTCTAAGGCAGTCGGTACGCCTTTTTCAAAGGTAATCTCTACAATCGTCGGTTTATCAGGGGTGTCTTCCAATTCAGCGGTAATGTCGTAAGCACCCACTGGCGGAGTTGCCCACGGATCTTCCAAGACGCCACATTCGCAAGCCCGGCCCCATAAGTTTTGGTCAATCGAATAAGGATTATCTAAATCCGCGGGGATCGGCACGCCTTTTTCGGTTGCATAATTAATTTCTTCTTCCCGTGACCATTTCCATTCACGAACCGGCGCGATGATCTTCAGATTTGGATCAAGGGCTGCGATGGACACTTCAAAACGTACTTGGTCATTGCCTTTTCCGGTACAGCCGTGAGCGATCGTAGTCGCACCCGTCTGATGAGCCAGCTCAACTAATTTTTTCGAGATCAAGGGACGAGATAAAGCAGATACTAACGGATAAGAATTTTCATAGTAGGTATTGCCTTGCAGCGCGATCAAAACGAAATCCTGTGAAAACTCCTCACGAGCATCAATTGCGTAGGATTCAGTTGCACCAACCTGTAAGGCTTTATTTTTAATAAATTCAGTGTCCCGACCTTCGCCGATATCTAAACAACACGCGATCACATCATAACCTTCATCCACGAGCCATTTGATTGAGACAGAAGTATCTAAACCACCTGAGTATGCTAAAATCACTTTTTCTTTCATCCTGATTGCTCCCTTACTGCTTTTTCATTAAATTCTAATTAATGTATTGAAGCTATATTAGCATCGTAAAATACAAAAATCAACCCCTTTTTTAAATATTTATGCAAAATATTTTTAAAAATACGTTTCTTTATTCATTTTATAGTGTAGAAGACTGCTTAATATGAATAGTAGGAAGACATTAGGAAAATGAAAATATTTTGCGTTTTCAAAGAGAAAAACATTGACATACCAAGCCTTAGCAAGTATTATGGTAAATGGTATTGTTTGCCCCACAAGAGCCCCGGAAACTCAAGTGTTTGTCAAACATTCGAAATCGAAATTGGAGGAAAAAAACGTGCGTACAACATATATGGCTAAGCCAGGCGAAGTAGAACGTAAATGGTACGTAGTAGACGCAACTGATGTTCCTTTAGGACGTCTTTCAACAGTTGTTGCATCTGTACTACGCGGAAAAAATAAACCAACATTCACACCACACATTGACACTGGTGATTTTGTAATCGTAATTAATGCAGATCAAATCAAATTAACAGGTAAGAAAGCTACTGACAAGATTTACTACCGTCACTCAAACTTCCCTGGTGGATTGAAATCAATCTCAGCAGGCGAAATGCGTGCTAAAAATTCTCGCCGTTTGGTCGAAACTTCTGTTAAAGGTATGCTTCCTAAAAACACTTTAGGTCGCGCTCAAGGCATGAAACTTCACGTATACGGTGGAGCAGAACATCCACATGCAGCACAACAACCAGAAGTCTTAGACATCACAAACTTAATTTAATAGGAGGGAAATTCATTGGCACAAGTTCAATATAGCGGCACAGGCCGTCGTAAAAATGCAGTTGCTCGCGTACGTTTAGTACCAGGAACTGGTAAAATTACTGTAAATAAAAAAGACGTTGAAGAATATATCCCACATGCTGACCTACGTTTAGTAATCAACCAACCATTTGGCGTTACTGAAACAACAGGTTCATATGATGTATTCGTAAACGTTGATGGTGGAGGCTACGCAGGTCAAGCCGGCGCTATCCGTCACGGTATCTCACGCGCTTTATTAGAAGTAGATCCTGATTTCCGCGCACCATTAAAACGCGCTGGATTACTTACACGTGATTCACGTATGGTTGAACGTAAAAAACCAGGTCTTAAGAAAGCTCGTAAAGCTTCTCAATTCTCTAAGCGTTAAGAACAGCTTTATATCAACGATTCAGACACTTTCCATTTTTTGGAAGGTGTCTTTTTCTAGTTTTAAATGTACCATTTTTTGTACCAACTATTCATATTCGATTTCTTTTTTGATAATATTAAGACAACATGATCGGAGAGGCTTATGAGAACTGAATACTTAATTCCTATCTTAAAAAAGAATAATATTGCAACTTCTGAAACATCTTTCAAAAATCTGATGACGTCAAATGAAAATTTAAAGATTTCTGCTGAGGAAATTATTTTTAATGAAATGTACTTTCCGTTTAAATTACAAAGAAACTTAGGTTCAGATGAAGAATATTTCTATTATCATCTTACTGTTGAAACAAATAGTGAAGACGAAAAATTGGATTCTGAGCTTAATAAAAATTATTCTGGTTTACTGAAACATCTCAAATCTGTGCTACTTAAAAATACACCACAGATTGAAGTATTGTGGGATGACATTAGTTTTATTTGCTCAAAGCAAGCCTATCCGTTGATTTATCAAACAGAGAATATCTTAAGAAAACTTTTCACAAAATTTATGTTGATAAATGTTGGAATAAATTGGGAGAAGTCCAATTTACCAAATAGCATTAATGCTAGGCAAGGTGAGAAGGGAAATAGACTAGGAGATAGTTACTTATACAGAATAGACTTCAAAGATTTAAGTACTTTTTTATTTGATGAATATTCAAAAAAGGAATTTCTTCAGAGTTCTGACTTAGTCGCATATAAAGATGCTCTTACAGTGCCCTTGAAATTTTTGGACGATTATATAAAAAAATCAAATTGGGAAAAATATTTTAATGATCTTGTTAATTTAGAAAAGGATCAATTAAAAAATTGGCTAGAAGAATTATACAGCTTACGCAATAAAATTGCTCACAATAGATTATTCTCACTTGGAGACTTAAATCGAGTCGAAAAAGTAACTGAAAGCATAAATAATAATTTGAATTTGATTATCAATCAAATGGATACAATATCTGTAACAGTTGATGAAAAAGAAGATATTTCTGAGAATATAGCGAGGAATAGATATCGATTATCTGGAGAATTTTTACACAAATATAACTTGTTAGAAGAATCGTTAGGTTTTTTGGTATTCGAATCAAATTATTTGCAAAGTTATAGGAGAATAAATTACATCAGTCTATTAAAATCAGCGCTTGATAAAAAATTCATAACGAAATACCACTATGATGAAATTGATGAAATTAGAATTTTTAGAAATCGGTTAGTTCATTCACCACAAACAGATATTGATGAACAAACTATCAAAGAATACACTGAAAAAATAGAGGGAATTCTTAAAGGGTTGAGTATAAATGAAAACCACTTTTATGGTCAGTTGCTTATGGATCCGCTAAAAATTGAATGCAATAACTGTCATGAAAGTTCTAATTTTGATGATTTTGAATTCGAATTAATTGATAGTGATGAAAGAGGAATGGGTACAGAAAATATGTATCAATCAGAACAAATTAGTCCTTGCCCTAAATGTAATAGTGGGATCACTATTAAAATAGAGGTTTCTGAGTATCCAGAGTATTCTGTTAATAATGTTGAAAGTGAAATTAGAAATGGGAAATTGGTATCAGATATATCAGTAAAGTTTGTTTAATTACGAGAGTTAAATAGACCTTTAGCAATTAGCTAGAGGTCTTATTTAGTCTTTCGATAAATTTGTTATACGTTGTTAAATCAACAATATTTGGTGTATTAACATATATCCCAGTTGTTTTTACATCTGAATGTGTAAGTGATTCAGATATATTAGCTAGAGTTGCTCCTCTTCGCGTGCTAGTGTTCCAAATGTATGACGCAATTTATGCGGATTGAGTTTTTCGAGTTCTGGATGTCTTCTATGAATTGAATTAAGTCGATAATTTAAATAGTCAATATGAACCGGTTGATTTAATTCACCAGTTTTTTTGCGTAGGTGAAAAGAAATTGATCTCCTGTTTGCTTGATGTCAATTTGACTAAGTTCACTTTTTTGTTGTGTTTTCCATTCGATAAGCAGGCTACGAATAATAGGAGGAATCACAAATTTAGTCTTTTTATTTCCTTTAGTAGTTTTTAGATTTCCCATTTTATCTTTATTTTGAATTAAACTGATATATCCATTTTCTAAATCAACATGTTTCCATTGTAACGCATATGATTCACTTTTTCGATATCCTAAATGCAAAGTTAACATGAACAATAAATAATCTTGTAAAATCAATTTTTCAGTGTGGTAGTCTTCATTTATTACGCTTATCCATTGTAAAAGCTGTTCAGCAGTAAGTGATTCGCCATTTAATTGACGTTCGACTTTTAAGCGTATTTTTTTTGGTTCTGCAACAAACTTAGTGACTTTGGCAATTCGATTATATTCGATGTAATCCAATAATTCAGCGATTTCAAAAAGTTGAGAAACATAACTCTTTATTACTTTGATGTTTGCATAACTTCTCGATTTTCTAGTAAGTTCACTCAATACAAAGTCCTTGTTATCGTTCAAGTATTTTATAGAATATTTGCCGAACATTGGCAAGATAAATACGTACCATTTTTTTGTACCAGATATCTATCGAGGTACGAAACTATAAGTTGTGTTATTGAGACTAATCGTTAAAAATATTTTAGGTATAAGAATTTGAAACTGGATGAAAAAATGATATTAAAAACCAGGTCTTAAAAAAGCCCGTAAAGCTTCACAATTCTCAAAAAAAAGTATTAAATCTGTTAGAAAAGTAGTTAAATACTAAATATCAAACTCACTTATGTAGTGAGATATATAAAGAGCTGACGTTAGTTAGTTTACAATAAAGTTGTCTCGGTTTTTTTGTTTTGATGTTTATATTAAGGAAACATACGGCAAACTCTGGATAATCCCGTATTTCTCAAATTCTATATTCGATATATTTTATTTAAGGATTCAATGTAGTTTGTTTGCTATAATTGTTTTGTGGTTAAAAATGCAGACATTTTAAATAAAATAGAATGAAGAAGGCGTTTTAAGTATGGGTAAACAAGATAAGAGAACGATCGGTAACGGAAATAGAATTGTTTACAGTGTAAACGATTCAGGAGAATCCTATGATAAAGATACAATTGTTGCGAGTTGGAAAGTGTCTTACAGTGAAAAAATATCTAGAGAAAAAAATGAGAAAGGTTTGAGAGCACCGCAATTTGGAGCGCTCTCTGCTATAAGAGCACACTGGATAACTTCCAGTTCTCCTACACCAGCAACTGTAGTAATGCCTACGGGTACTGGAAAAACTGAAACTATTTTTACTACAATTATATCTGAGAGAGTAGGAACGACTTTAATTGTAGTACCATCAGATTTATTAAGAAAACAAATATTTGAGGGGGCTAACCATTTTGGAATATTGCCAGATTTAGGCATGATATCATCCAAGGTGATTTTTCCGAATTGTATACTGTATAAATCTAAAGTTAAAGAGGATATGGAAGAACAATTTTTAAAGGAATTAAATAATGCCAATATCATTGTTTCGACACCAACTATGATTAAAAATATGCCAGAGAATTTATTTGAGAGTCTGATTGACAATGTAGAACTCGTTGTTTTTGATGAAGCCCATCATTTAGCAGCACCTGATTGGAAAAATGTTAGACAACGCTTTTTAAACAAAAAGATTTTACAATTTACGGCAACCCCTTACAGAAATGATGGGAAAAAGCTTGAAGGGAAAATAATTTTTAATTATAGTCTGGGTTTAGCACAGATGAACGGGTACTTTAAAACTATTGATTTCTATCCTATACAAGAATTCGAAGAAAAAAAATCAGATAAAGAAATAGCTCAAATGGCGATAAATTTATTGAATGAAGATACAAAAAAAGGGTTGAATCATGTTATTCTAGCTAGATCAAAGAATCGTAATCGAGCGGAGCATCTATTTGACGAAATTTACTCTAAGTACCATGAATGGAATCCAGTAATCATTCATTCAGGTCGAAAAAAGTCTGAAAATATAGAATCGTTAGAGAAAGTAAAAAAAGGTGAATCCAAGATTATAGTATGTGTTGACATGTTTGGAGAGGGAATTGATATTCCTGAATTAAAAATAGCTGCAATTCATGATAAATATAAGTCATTGCCAATCACATTGCAGTTTATTGGGCGATTTGCAAGGACAAGTTCTGGAAATATAGGAAACGCAAAGTTAGTAACTAATATTGCGATGGATGATTTAAAAGAAGGAATTGAAGATTTGTACCATCAAGATTCTGATTGGAATCAATTACTGCATTTAAAATCTAATACATCAGTTGAAAAAGAAGTTGAGCTGGGGGAATTTATTAGTAAATTTCAAAAAGGACATGCTGATGATTATGATTTGTCTCAATTAAAAATGAAAATTAGTACAAGAATGTTTGAATATCAGTCTGAAAAAATAGCTATTGATAATTGGGAAAATGTACTAGACTTTGGGCGAACATATCCAATAATAAGTGAAGAAGAATCTGTATATATATTTATAGAAGAACTTGAAGATAATGTTGTTTGGTCAGAGCAAAAAGACATAATAGAATATGGCTATAATTTTTTTGTAATTTTTTATGATAGGGAAAATGGTATTATACACATTAATGAAACTGATGAGGGAAAAGGAAGAAGATTAGTTGAAGCAATTTTTCAAGATGCAAAACAAATAACTGGGGAACCTGTATATCGAATCCTAAAAGATATTAATCGATTGGTGATTGGAACTTTGGGACTAAAACAAGTACCTAGTGGAAGAATGAGTTTTAGGATGTTTGCTGGAACTGATGTTAAGGCTGGTATTAGTGAAGCTATTGCTTCTGGTTCTATTAAATCAAACTTGTTTGGATATGGATTTCAGAACGGAAATAAGATCAGTGTTGGATGTTCTTATAAAGGGAAAGTGTGGATGCGCTGGGTTGAAAAAATCAATTTTTGGATGGAGTGGTGTCGAGGTATCAGTGAAAAAGTTTTAGATGATACAATAGATACTAGTGATATACTAGAAAATTCATTAATGATGGAACCGATAACGGAGTTTCCTGAAGGTGTACCCTATAAGATTCGTTTTCCCGAAGAAATTGAAACTTCAAACTCTATTACTAAAACACTTTTTGTAGATAAAGAAGAAAAGAACTACCCGTTTTATCAAGCTGAGTTACGTCATCCAGAAATAATTAAAGGGAATTTAAGATTTCAATTTTGGATAAATGAGCGAAAGTATGAGTATGAGCAATTCATTAATGGTTCAGGATATGGCTATACTCAAATAACTGGAGGTCAATTATTTGTTAAACAAAGGAGTGGCTTAACACCATTGGAGGACTATTTTAAGGATTATTCACCTGAAATAACCTTTATACAAGAAGATGGTAGTGTGATAATGGTGCAAGAAAACTTGAAAGTCTTGGTTAAACAAAAGAAGAATTTGATTTTTCCAAGCGAATCATTGGTACAGGTTGATTGGTCAAAATATAAGGTTGATATAAAAAAAGAATCTCAAGATAGAGATAGAAAAAAAGATACTATTCAATATGCAACAATTCATAATTTAGTAGACCAGAACTCTACTATTATCTTTGATGATGATGGCTCAGGAGAAATTGCTGATGTAGTTTCTATAAAGGTAGATATTGAAAAGAGGAAACTAGAGATATTTTTCTATCATTGTAAATATTCACATGGAAAAAGTCCGGGTTCAAGGATAGCGGATCTTTACGAGGTATGTGGACAAGCAGAAAAATCCATTATGTGGAATGGAAATGTTGTAGAGTTAATCAAGCGAATGATATTTAGAGAAAATCAAAGAAAGACTAATTTTGATGATACAAGAATTGAACTTGGAGATATTGAACTTCTTTATGCTATCGAAAAAATGGTTAAGTCTGGTTTTGAAACTGAATTAAAAATTGCAATTGTTCAGCCGGGGGTTTCAATTTCAAAAATAAGTAGTGAAATGAATCAACTGTTACTAGCAACAGATTCATACTTAAAAGAAACCTACGGATTGGATTTGACTTGTTATTTCAGTAAATAATAGACCGACTGGGCTATTTTATTGATTTAGTCTGTACTAAAAAGGTGGGCTGATACATCTTGAAAGTACTGTTAATAGGATCGATAATGTTTTAATAAAAAGACAGATTATTTGTGGGGATTTTAAAAGTCAAATTTCTTAATTTAACCTTTGAAGCGACTGTAAATGTCAGGATAAGCTCCAATTTTTTAGGTTATCTTCTACGATTCCATTGAATTACTTCACAGATGGTAATAATCTTAATCTCATGTAACTTAATTAAACTTTTGTATTCAACTATCATCTATCTTGTTCAAGTATTATCTATATGAATACTTTTTTATCAACTTTAGTGTAAGTTAACACTTATCAATCCTTGATACAAAAGGATTTCTATAGATTAAGATTCTTAAAAAATATGACTGTCCGTTCTCAAAACGTTAATATATCCTTATATATCAACATTTCTAGGCGTTTCGCAATTCAGTTTGCGAAGCGTCTTTTTATATCTACCATGAAGCTAAGGGTATAAGAATACATTTGTAAGGCTTTGTTGGTTTTATATAAAAAAAGTGTTAAAATCTATGCGTATAATAAATAAAAGGGGACTTTGCTATGTTAAATCAAACATTTTTAGATGTCATGAATCATGAAGGTGCGGTCAGCATTATTTCATCTAGTTCAGAAGCGCCAGGTTATCATGTTGTTAACACATGGAACAGCTATGTTCGGATTGAAGAAGACAAACTATTTATTCCTGCTGCAGGGATGCACAATGTCCAAAAAGATGTCGAAAAAAATAATCAAGTAACCTTGACGATGGGAAGCAAAGAAGTCATCGGAACAGTCGGTCCGGGTGCTGGGTTTCATGTTCATGGGACAGCAGAATTTATTGAAGATGGGGCAATCTATAATCAAATGAAAGTAGAAATGCCATTTTTGACGCGGATTTTACAAATTAATGTACTATCCATCGAACAAAAAATCTAATTACTCTCTTCAATTTAGCGTATACTATTCATAGCAAATATATTTGTCTTGGAGGAAAAATGAATATTCAACGTTTTATTAACGTTCGCAAACAGCGGGGACTTTCACAATCAGAATTAGCTGCTGGGATTTGTACGCAAGCGACATTAAGCCGTTTTGAGAATAATGGGCAAGTTCCCTCATTGAAAATTTTGATTCAACTGTGTAATCGATTAGGATTGCCAATTGGCGAATTGTTTCCTAAAGTCGGTATTCGCCAACCAGAACTTTCGAGTAAAATGGATCAAGCAGAGTTTTTCTTGATTACAAGCGAATATCACCAGCTAGCAGACATACTAGCTGGGATTCCGGTCGATACGATTGAAGACCCGTTCTTGAAGTTTCGCTATTACTACTTGCAAGGTTTTGTGATGATTTTTCAAAAAGCTGCCATTACTGATATCCTGTTTACTTTTGATAAGCTTCTATTAATGGAGAAAGAACATAAAAATCCAATCTTTCAATTATTAGCATTGACAGGTAGCGGTATGGCTTATTCTCGAGACGGTGATATCGAAAAGGCGGAATTCTACTTCGAGCAAGTATTTGAAAATATCTTCAATTATTCGATCGAAACGACTGAAGATACTTGGCGAGTGTTGAATATCGTGTTTCATTGTGGTGAGTTTTATGGTGAACACCAGGAATTCGCTACGAGTAACGCGTTATTAGAATACGCGATTACTATCTGCTCGGATAATCATGTAACTTATTATCTCGCGCGAGCAGCTTATCAATTGGCGGTCAATGCAGTCTGTGAGCAGCAACCTAAAGCCGAGATCAACGAACGTTTAGCGGATGCAAAAGCTTATGCTAAAATCAATCGCAATCGAATTCTGTTAGATAAAATTGCGAAATTACAAAAACAAATAAATACACAACAATGAGATCTTTAGATGTTTTGCTTGTATTATCAAGCAAAATGGCATGTCTATAGTATACGGATATAAGATTATTTTGATGCTGAAAGCTTCTTTCGATATATCAATAAGCGGAAAATCTCCGCTTGTTTTATCGAAAGAAGCTTTTTTGTGTTTTTTATATAAAAAAATATATATTTAATGTTGACTAAAATGTCATAACGGAGTAGACTGTGTCCGTAACGAGTGTGAAAGGCATCACATTAGTTTGTAGGTTGAGAGGTAGTGAGTAGAAATGGTAGCTAACCGACAAATTCGAGCTATGGGTACAGTCATCGATATAACTCTATCAGATGATGCCTCAGAAGAGTTAATCACATTGGCAGAAACAAGAGTGCAACAGTATGAACACCGCTTTAGTGCGAATGATGCCACTTCGGAATTGATGCAAATTAATTCGAACGCTGGAATAAAAGCGGTTACGGTAAAGCCGGAACTTTTTGATTTAATTCAGCTAGGGTACTTTCATAGTCTGAATAAGGATGACTACTTAAATATTGCGATTGGCCCTTTAATCCAGACTTGGCGAATCGGTTTTGAAAATGCTCGAGTACCAGCTCAAGCAGAAATTTGTTATCAATTACAATTGATTGACCCTCAGCAAATCGTTTTAAATCCTGATAAATGCTCAGTTTTTTTACCTAAAAAAGGAATGAAAATTGATTTAGGAGCATTAGCTAAAGGATATATTGCAGATTTACTTGTGGCAGAACTGCAACAAGTAGGAGCAACGGCAGGCTTGGTGAATCTTGGTGGGAATGTATTAACCTTTGGCATAAGTAATCATCAAGACGGATTATGGCGCATTGGGATTCGTGATCCAAACGGAACTGAATCTGATTTAGCACGTGTTTTAAAGGTGGGGACCAAATCAGTAGTTACTTCAGGAATTTATGAACGAACGTTACAAGTTTCAGGACAAACTTACCATCATATTTTCGATTCAACAACAGGTTATCCAATCGCGACCAATTTAGCTAGTTTGACGATCATATCGAATGATTCAGTTAGTGGGGAGATCTGGACTACACGCCTTTTTGGATATTCCGCTCCAGAAATTTTGCGCCGTGTATCAAATCTACCCGGTATCGAGGCTGTAATCTTATTAAAGGACGGAACTGAGTACCTCTCAGCAGGAATGTCAGCATATATATAGAAAGAAGGATCATCATGAGAAACTTTTTGGCAATTGTAGGAACAAATTCTGAAAAATCTACTAATCGTGAATTACTTAAATATATGAAGAAGCACTTTGCTAAACAGACCAACATTGAACTCGCTGAGATTAGTGAGCTGCCGATGTTCAATAAACCAGAGGACATGTCGCTCCCAATCGAAGTTCAACACTTGGCAGATAAGATTGAAGCCAGTGATGGTGTCATCATCAGTACACCTGAGTATGATCATGCTGCGCCAGCTGCCTTGATCAATGCCTTAAACTGGTTATCTTATGGAATATATCCATTTGTCGATAAACCTGTGATGGTTACCGGGGCTTCTTATGGAACATTAGGTTCTTCAAGAGCACAAGCACACTTACGCCAAATTTTGGATGCACCTGAATTAAAAGCACGGGTGATGCCCAGCTCTGAGTATTTATTGTCTCACTCACTGCAAGCTTTTGATAATCAAGAAAATTTAGTAAATATTGATGACATTACCCGTTTAGAAGGTCTATTTCAAGATTTTTTAGTTTTTGTTGAGATTTCAAAACAGATGAACGGGGCTCATGCACAAAATAAAAAAGAGGCTATTAATTTTTCTTGGGAATCTGCCGAACGTTAGAGCACATTTTTGAATGTATAGTTAAAGGAGAAAAAGATTATGAAATTAATTGGAATCGTCGGTTCAGCGGCTGATAAATCATATAATCGCCAATTACTACAATTTATTGCGAAAGAATATTATACATTATTCGATTTGGAAATTTTAGAAATCGCGAACATCCCAATGTTTAATCAAAGCAAAGATCAGACCAACAGTGTGGCTATCCAAAATATGGCTCGTAAAATTATGGGAGCTGATGGTGTGATTATTGCGACGCCAGAACACAATCATACAATTCCGGCTAGTTTGAAGAGTGTTTTGGAATGGTTATCTTTCAATATTCATCCACTTGAAAACAAACCCGTTATGATTGTTGGAGCCTCTTATTATGATCAAGGTTCTTCGCGTGCACAATTACATTTACGGCAAATTTTAGATGCTCCTGGAGTCAATGCAATCGTAATGCCCGGCAATGAATTTTTATTAGGTAATGTGAAACAAGCCTTTGATGCTGATGGCAATTTGAAAAATGAAGGTACTGTAAATTTCTTGGGAACGGTATTAAATAAGTTTGTCCAATTTATTGAGGTCGTTTCACAATTAGATGGCGCTGCTCCTAGAGCAATGCCTGAAGATTTGTATGCTAAAGGAACAATTGCAACTACCATCGAAGATATCGAGATGGCGGCCGAAGATTGGGTTGAGCAAGCTTCTGAAAAAGTTCAGGCGGTTAAGGGCAACACCTATGTGGAATTAGATCGAGGAATCTTGACGGTTGACCAGTTGAACTATTTCTTAAAATCAATGCCGATGGAATTAACCTTTGCCGATGATAATAATCAATTCTTGTATTACAACAAAAATGCTGAACCAGAAGATATGTTTGCTAAACGTTGGCCGAGACAAGTTGGAAATGCTTTAGCATATTGTCACCCTGAACAGGTGCATAAAAATGTCAGCTGGGTGATTTCGCAACTGCGCTCCGGTGCCCAAGACGCTATTCGGGTACACGTGCCAACACACGGACCAGATAAGTTTGTTGTCCATACTTATCAAGCGATGCATGATGATGACGGAAATTATGCCGGCATCAATGAATACATCTTAGATTTCAATCCGTTAGTTGATTGGTATTTACAACAAACCGGTCAAAAGCTTGTCGCAGACAGCAACACTGAGTCGGCTGATGCTGTCAGTGGTGCATCAAAAAAGGAAAACCCTAAACCAGCTGCTGAAAGCACTCCGGCGAGCCAGCCGTCTGCACCAGTCGTTGATATGAAACCAAAAGCAGATGCTGTCTCAAGCGCGTCAAAACATTAAAAAAATTGATAAGGAAATCAGTATCGATGGTTGCCAAAGTCCACAAGAATGCTTCTGAATTTTTGGTTAGCCAATTCATAATAGCTCTAAGTATTTAACAGTCTGGTTAAACTCGTGACTCAGTTTAGAAGAGATCAAAAAGCTGTTATTTCTTCTAGCTAATCTAGTTCGATAATAATAACTCACTAAGAGGACTCCTATGATGTAATTACGGACTAATTGTTCGATGTAATACATTAAAGGAGTTTTTTTATGGCAACTGAAAAATTAACAGCGAGATACTCCACTGTATTTAAAGAACCATTGTAGCTCTCAATAAGACGGACGGTCCGCCAACTCACTAGCAAAAGAATATGGCATAAGTATCCCGCCAATCAGTAAATGGATTAATCAAGTCAACCATAATAATAATTAAGTTATTTCACCAAGAGAACGATCATTATTCAAAGAGAATCAAGGTTTGAAGGAAGAAACTGATATTTTAAAACGAGCGATGTGTTTTAATCAAAAAAAATAACTATTCAAAGACTCTGTCTTATGTTGAGGATTATTACGACCAACTTAAAGGATAGCCACCACATTTCCCATATTCTAAACATGCTAAAAATTTCAAAGTCTATCTATTATGATTATTTGCATGGGTAACCAAGTCAAACCGTCATTACGTAGCAAGCTACCTAAAAGAAAGTACTCGATTATTGGTTGACATATCCCTTGTATGTCTATCTATGATTAACGCTATTGATAAATAAAAAATCAATCAATCCCGCTAGTGCAAGTTTCGCCTACCAGCTAAGGTTAACAAATTCAATGATGAAAGTGTACAGCTCATTGTATTAAATACTTTTTAGTGTATTCGATAGTTGTGTATTAATTAATGAATAATAAAAGCCGGCTAACTAAGAGAAATAAGTAGAACTATTTCCCAAAAAATAATAGTGAGGCTTCACAGATATAGGTCAGACATCAGAGATTATACAGTTGTGATCAGCTTATTTTTTAATTAAAAAACAGTTGTAATATTATTTCTATTGTTTAATAATAGAGTGGATAAGAAAATAAACATTATTTTTAATATCAATAAATTTCTGTATAGTTATTTTTGTTGTGTCCATAGTATTTTTTAGTTAACTAAAAAAGTACTATCTATTATAATTTTGACGCTATAAAATAATGTGAATTAATTTAATTATTGATAGTATCCCATGTTTTATACTAAAGATCGGCTTATATCATTGTAATGTAATAGGAAATAATCCCTATAAAATAACATTAGTTATATATAAAGGGGTAGGTAGAAAGGAGAAATGAAGATGAAAAATCAAGGAAAAAAAAGTGTGCTGTTTGTGATTATTATTTTAAATTTTATTTTGAATGTCTTTATTGTTGGAATATTGCCAGCTTTTGCACAAACATCGCAGGAACAAAAGGAGAACAAGCTTTTTGAAAGTAATTTTGTTGATATGATTGCTGAGCAAAAGGAAAATCATGTTCAATTAAAGTTAGTGAAAAAAGGGGAACTTGCAACAGCCTCGTTCGCTTCTATTACAACTAAAATTACGTTCGATCAAGCGGTATTAACCTTAGAGAATCTCCACCAAATGGAAAAATCTCGACCGATGGATGAATTAAAACTGATGTCTCAAAGTAACGGGCGTCAAGAATTTGATTGGTCGGTAAAACGAGAAAACTTAACCGAGGATGTTACTCTTGTTTTGCCAATGATCCAATTAGCTGAAGCGAAAGTAAAAGTGTTATCCGATGAGACAGTTCTATTTGATTCGGAAGCATCAAACGATCAGACGAAGTATTCTACACCAATCGAAAAGAATCATGAAACAAGTACGATAGGAACTACTGAATCTAATGTTTTTAAGGCTGGATCAGAGTCGCTGGGAACCGAAACTTCTGTAAGTCGTTCCTCTGATAATAGTCAAGAACAAAACATGGAGTCACAGAATAAGCAAACCATATCTAAGACTACTAATTCTCAAAATGATTCAACATTTAAGAGTACAAAAGAATCACAACCAGTTAAAAAGAGTAAAGAAGTAAGCGCTATTCCCGACAAGTTAGACGGGACTCATTTTGATGACTTATTTAGTTATAATGTTTACGTCAGTGGGGATCATTCGGCTAATCAGGCAGATACTGAAGGCGGAATAGCGGTAAAAGGCAATAGTGCAATTGTTGCAAATTCAACAGCGGGATTTAATTATGGTGGTTATTTTGATAATAGCAGTAGTGGGTTAGGCCATACGCTAGGGCCAGAGCAGAATGTCTCACTCTTGTTAGGTGGACGTATCTATGCACAAAATATTTCTAAAAATTCTATTGCTAAAGTTGGTAATGGGTATTCTATTGTGTCTAACGCCAAACAAGGCACTGATGGTGTCCCTAGCTTAACCCCAAGTGACTGGCCAAATGTTGTATGGCCAGGACCGAATACCTATAAGGCATCAGGTAAAGTCGAATTATCTGATAATGAGCTTAAGGGGATTTTTACAAAGCTAGATGATCAGTTAGCCGATTATACAAAGCAATTAACTGCACTGACTGAACAAACAGATGTGTATCTTAATGGGAGTCAAGATTTATCAGTGAAAGGGATGAATATCCAACCCTATCCTCGGTATGAATATCGTGTAAGTAAAATGAATGAGAGAGTGTTAGTTGTTGATGTACCACCAATCAATGATGATATCGCAATTTTACCACAAGTCCAGATGGACTATTTTAACATTACTAACCCTGATCTGAAGATCGATCAAGTAATTATTACAACATCAGCAAAAAAAGTTGCTATCGTAGATGAGGCAACAGGGACAGCACTTAGTTACAAAGATAACATAAGCCATGGAAATGCAATTGCTAAGCGGATCACTTTTTTTGCACCAAAGGCAACTCAAATATCAACGTTTCGTCCAGACGGCGAGTCATGGAACTCAGTGAGGATTCCCGATTTTGATAAGGAGCTAGGAACAGAGGAAGCTAGCAAAGGTGTAGAAAATTATAATTCAACTACAGATGTTTATGGCCCGCAATTTTTAACACCGGGTCGATTAAGCACACATCCGATGGTTTGGGGCTCGATTGTAGCTCCTCAAGCGACGGTTTTAGTTTCTGGTGGAAGTATAAATGGATATGTATTTGCTAAAAATCTTCATCAGCGTGGGGGAGCTGAGATACACAACTTTATCAATCCGTTTATCACTAAAGAAGCCCCCGGCTTGTTTGACATTGTTTTATACAAACATGCTAAAGATGATGTGGATACTCCTTTAAGTGGTGCAAAGTTTATTTTACAAAGAAAAGAAGGAAATGTTACTACTTATTATACAGGGAATAAAGAACAACAATGGGTCAGTGATGCTGATTTAGCAAAAGAATTTACTACAGATACAAATGGCAAAATCAATATCAAAGATTTAACCAAAGAAACTGGGACGGATCCGCATTACTTTTTCGAAGAAACAAAAGCGCCTAGCGGTTATAAAAAATTAACGAGCCAAATCGAAGCCAAACCTACGGAGAAGGGGAATTACCTCTATGCGGACGCCCCGAATGAATTAGCAGAAGTGCCAAAATATTCCAAATTAATTTTGCGAAAAGGTGATATAACCGGAAAACCGTTGGAGGGAGCCACCTTTATTTTGACAGATAAGGATCTTCAAAAAAATCCTGATCACAATGTTTTAGAAAGTAGCATGTCTAAAATTCAAAAACTAAATTTCCCAGAATTATCAGCTACAAATCAAGCTTCAGTAGTATTTGATTATGATTTAAAGCCAGGCACGTATTATGTATATGAGTCTGAGTTTCCTGAACAATATGGCCCTGGTAAGGATACCCCTTCCCCTACTCATCCACTAAAGATCATAATTTCGGTAGATGGAAAAGCTCAAATTATAACTGATTATGGCGAGGGCCCAAAAAGCTTGCGCCATCAAACAATTGTTAGCAGTGATGGAAAAGAGACAGCCTTATTACTATCTGATCCTATTTTAAATTATCCTAATTTCTACAATTTGCAGATCAATAAAACGGATGAAAACGACAAGCCAATAAAAGATATCGTTTTTAAAGTGACTGCTACAAATAAGAACATTGAGAAATCAACAGATGCCCAAGGAATTGCTGATTTTAGTGAGTTAGCAATGGACAAAAAATATAAAATCGAAGAAGTTAAGACTGTATCTGGCTATGGTTTGTGGCGAGGGTATATCAATATGGTTGTTAAAAACCACAAAATAGCACCTGAACTCAGGGATCAAGATGGAAATTTGATATCTAGTAATAGTTATACTTGGGACATCGATACCCGGACCTTATCCCTAAAAATAAGGAACCATAAAATCCCTAAATTGCCTATGACAGGCGGATCGGGTAACAGGTTGCTGTGGATTAGCGTAATTATACTAATGACAGGATTTATTGGTTATAAAGTGGATGAAAAAAGGAGGAGTAAATGATGAACAAAAAATTCAGTTTCATTCTATTAGTGTTGTTTTTGGGGTTAATTACAAGTGTTGCAGGTGGCTACCCAGTTTCTGCAGAGACAGAGGGTATACCCGTCTCAGATATAAATGTTCATGAAAAAGGTTCAGTTACTGTTCATGCGGTTCAAAACCCTAGTAATAGTACAGTCATTCCAGATATTTCCGGTAATGGGACACAGCAAAAATTAAATGATACTGAGTATGCGAACGTGGGCTCAGGGATCAAGTTTAGTCTTATGAAAATTTCTCGTTCGGATGCTTACAAGTTAGGTTGGAGTCCTAGTAATAAGATGAAGGGACAGAATTTAGATATAGCTAAAGTTGATGCATACGTAAATAATGTAAGAGATAAGGTAGAAGAAACGACTGATGGAAATGGCGAAGTTACTTTCGATCAAACTAACTTTGCACCCCTCGGCAAGCTAGATACTGCAAATCCAGAAGCAAATCTATTTTTGATTGTTCAAATAGGTGACTTACCAGCGGGTGTAACTAGTCGTCCGGCACCAATCATTGTAAATGTACCAAGCCAAAATCCAGATTATGTCAAAGGAAACCAAAATTATTATTTGTATGATGTCCATCTATATCCTAAATTTGAACAAGATACAACCGAAGTTTATTTTAAGAAGGTAGATGAAAAAGGCCAGGCGCTGCCAGGAGTAGAATTTGTTTTACGTCGTAATGAACCAACTGGACGAGGGACAGATTATTTAAGTGAATCACCTGCTGGAAACGGACCGTGGGTAACCAATGGGGAATTAAATTTTGTCTCAAAGAGTCAAGAAAATTCACCGATTTCTAAGCCATATGTCTTTATTACAGGAAATGATGGAATGATCCGAATCCAAGGTTTAACTCAAGGACATTACCGCGTAGAAGAAAAACAAAACCAATCCAGCGAAAATAAGAATACCTTCTTACCGAACAAGAAAGTTATTGATTTTACAATTGATGATAACGATCTTAAAAATAATGTGAAGAAAGATATTTTAAATGGAGGAACCTTTATCAACTATGATAAGCCCAAAATTGCGAAAACAATCCAAAAGAATAGTTCTCATCGCGATGAAATAGTGAAATTTACCTTAGAACCCACAATTCCAGGTGATATTCAGAACTATGGGAAATATATCGTAAAGGATACTTTAGATTCGAGATTAAATTTTGTAAGTACATCAAAAGTCATCACGATCAAAGGGACCGATATTAAATTAGCCGAAGGAACGGATTTTATTCTAACTGAAGGCAATGCACTAGTTTGGAAATTTACAGATAAAGGCTTGGCTAATTTAGCTAAAGCGTACAAACAAGGTGCACGAAAACTAGTGATTCCGTTTAATGCTCATTTAAACGGAACTTCGAAAGCTGATGAAGTTGTACCCAACCAAGGTCACTTAGAGTATAAAAATGATTATGATCAAGATGGTGATGTAACAACCAATGAAGTTTATGATGTGTATGGCGGCGTGAAATTTGAAAAAAGTGATCGCCATGATTCTTCAGTTAAATTAGGCGGCGCAAAATTTATTGTTAGCAATCGGGTTGATGGTGTAACAAAGTACCTAGATGTTGATGATCAAGGTGGCTGGACTTGGGTTGATGCAAAAGATAGAGAAAGAGCCAAAGTATTTGTAACAGATGCTCAAGGCCGTTTCGATATTATAGGATTAGATTTTTCTAAGAAAATCCGAATTGAGAATAATAAAGATACACTAATTCCAATTGAAGATGGTCAAACTGTTAATAACTATGCATTAGAAGAAGTTGAAGCACCCAAAGGATATGCTAAACTCGCAGCACCGCTGGAATTTAAGGTCACTCCTGGTTTTGAGACAAATAAAATTTTGATAATTGAAAATGCGAAGGAGGCTGAAATTCCATTAACTGGTAGCGTGACATCTAATCTGTTAATAATTGTTGGAATAATTCTATTGAGTACAGGGTTCATAATTTATAAACGTTCAAAAAAAATATAAGGAGATGAGTCATCGATGAGGAAAAAGAAAGCCATTGTTCAATGGTCAATGATTTTTATGATGTTAATCGGAGCAGGTGCAATTCTTTATCCTCTAGGTGCCAATATTTACGAGCGATATACTCAACAACGTGTGGTTAGTAGTTTTAGAAAACAAGTTTCTGAGAATGGAAGACAACAGATAGAACGTGAAAAGAAAATTAAAAAATATAATCAAGATGTTGCCAAAAGAACCCGACCGGAAATTTCAGATCCATTCGTAACACATTCTGATGTGCATGATGGAGCGTATGATTTATATGAAAGTCTATTAGGAAAAATTGTGGGAACCATACGTATACCCAAAATTGATGTAGAATTACCAATTTATTTTGGTACAAATAAACATCAATTGGATAAAGGTGCGGGGGTAATTCCGGGAACTAGTTTACCGGTCGGTGGTTTGGGGACGCATAGTGTCATTACGGCTCATAGAGGGTTGCAGAAGGCACGAATGTTTACGGACTTACCGGAATTGAAAATAGGAGACAATTTTTTTATCGATCAGTCTAGTGGCATATTAGCTTATAAGATCAATCAAATTGTGACGATTTTACCTAATGATTCAAGACAAATACAAATTGTTCCAGGCAAAGATTATGTAACACTGTTAACATGTACGCCGTTGGGAGAAAATACTCATCGATTGTTAGTACGTGGAGAACGAATTCCTTATCAAAAAAAACAAGAAAAAGTTAATACACAAGATAAAAGAGCTCAGATGGGTCGTCAGTATCGTCCTCTTTTTATCGTTTTAGGAATCGTGGTTCTCTTTTTTTTGATTAACTTAATTCAAAAATGGTGGTGTAAACGTAATTTAGCTTAAATTAGCAGTGAATCTAAATTACTTTTTCAAGAAGATTTAGATCAGTCAATATAATAGTTATTAGGATACTTAATACATTTGATGTATCGAGAGGTTTTGGAATAGAAACAGATATTACTTTTTTGTTAGTTGTTATTAAGATGATTCGATGTTAGGGAAGAAGTTATCCAGGTAGACTAGGCTTAGAAAAAATAGTTGGAGGATGAAGATGAAAAAGAAGACAAAGTTTATTATTGCCGGAGTTGTTGGGTTAGCAGTAGCAGGCGGGGGTGTTTTTGCTGTTCAATCGGCACATCAGGAGCCACAATACAGTCTTTATACGGTGAAGACGGCGGACGCTTTACAATTGAAAGGCAAAGTAGAGCCCGTCAAAAAGCAACTTTACTTTTTAGATACGACAAAGGGTACGATTAAAAATGTACCAGTAGCGAATGGTCAAGAAGTTTCTGTTGGGACACCTTTATTAGAATATCAAAATGCGACAGCTGAAAATGAAATGGTCACACAGCAGCATGCGGTGAATAAAAGTTCGTTGGATGCTTCTCAAGCGGAAGCGAATGTAGCCGCTGGGGAACGTCAAGTTCAAACAGCGACCAATCAAGTCAATGCAACGCAGCAAAAAATTGCTCAGGCCAAGGACCAAGAAGAAAAGGCCGCGTTGAATGAACAGTTGAAACAACAGCAAGTAGAATTACAAACGGCAACCGATCAGTTGAGTCAATCACGTTTTGCGGTTCAGGGAGCCTATGAAGATATTCAATCAGCGAAGGATGTCTTAGCGGGACAACAACAACAAGCTTCCGCAACGATCAGTGCGGAGATGGATGGGATCGCCGCAGTGGATGAAAAAGGTGAAGCGTCCCCTGAGGTACCTGTCATTACGGTTTCTAGTAAGAGCAAGCAAATTAAAGGGATCGTGACGGAATATGATCTAGATAAATTAGTGCCGGGACAAGTCGTCCAAGTAGCGACAGTAGGCGATAATCGGAAAGCCGAAGGGAAGATCAAAAGCGTTGCAGCTACGGCGATCGCAGCGAATTCTGACAGCAACAATGTGGCTGCTTATGAATTTATTGTAGAAGGTGATTTTCCTTGGTCAGACGATCTATCGACGATCATCACCTTAAAGCAAAATCAATTGTTATTACCAGATGCAGCAGTTAAACAAAAAGGCAACAAGCAATATGTCTATAAATATGTTGATGGCAAAGCCAAACAAGCCGAGATCCAAACTCAGGAAGCAGGCGGTCGGAAAGTAGTTCAATCTGGGTTGAAGGCGAATGATCGAATCATCGAAAACCCAGATGGTGATATCGCCGATGGTACGGAGGTTCAGGTGAGCGACAATGATTAAGCTAGAGCATATTTATAAAGCTTATGATGCTGGCGGAACCCCTTTGAATGTATTGGATGATATTAATTTTTCAATTGAGACTGGGGAGTTCGTCGCCATCATGGGGCCTTCGGGATCAGGCAAGTCCACGTTAATCAATCTTTTGGGTTTTATTGATCGGACCTTCAATGGTCATTACTATTTCAAAGGTCGGGAGATTGCGGATTTTAAGGACGAGGAATTATCGGAGATTCGCAATCAGTCGGTGGGCTTTGTTTTTCAAAATTTTAGTCTGATTGAAAATTTGACGGTCGCAGAAAATGTTGAACTACCGCTTTTATATGGCGGCGCCAAACATAATGAGACACAGAAAAAAGTTAAGCAGGCATTGGCTAGAGTTGGATTGGCAGATAAATTAAATCAGCTACCTAAACAATTGTCTGGTGGCCAGCAGCAACGGGTAGTGATCGCGCGGGCGTTGATCAATCAGCCGAGCTTTATTATTGCCGATGAGCCGACGGGGGCTTTAGATACTCAGACTACTGAGGAAATCATGCAGCTGTTTAAGCAGTTGAATAATGAAGGGGTCACGATCATCTTAGTGACTCACGACCCAGAGACGGTGGTTTATTGTGACCGTTTGTTAAAAATCAGAGATGGAAAAGTTCGTGAGGAGGAGCTGTACGTATGAGAAATTATATTCTTTGGCGAACGGCCTTTCGTTCGATTTTCAAAAATAAGCGTCGCAGCTTCTTAACGATGTTTGGGATCATTATCGGAATCGCTGCAGTAATCACGATTGTGGCTTTGGGAAATGGTTTCAAACGGAATATTTTGGCGGATTCGACTGGCACCGATCAAACCGGTCAAACGAAATATATCAATATCAAATACAACGATTTTGAGAACATGGTCAAGGAAGATTCCGGGATTTCTCAGACGGATAAAAACATGGCTGCCAATATCCCGGAGGTCAAAGAAGTCAGCTATTATAAGGCCTCAAAAAAGGATAGCAATCCGACCGTTGATTTTTATGACAAAAATACAAAGTTAAATATGGTGGTCGAGCCTACGAAAGAAACTAGTTTGACGATGTTAGCGGGACGGCAGCTGACGCCTGCGGATAGTGACGGCTTGAATAAAGTAGTCGTACTGGATGAAGTGGTAGCGAAACAACTGTTTGGATCAAAAGAAAACGCATTGAATAAAGCTTTTGATCTGAAAGGGCAGGTCTTTACAATTGTCGGCATCGCAGAGAATACTTCCGGCGAGATCAGTCCGCAAAATTATGATCCGCTAGCCTTTTTTCCGAAAAAGACGTACACCCGCTATTTAGGATCTAAAGAAGATCACTCCGTGTTAGCAATCAAATTCAATCCACAAGCGGATCAACATGTCGCGATGGATAAGGTCTTGAAACAGCTGAATGTCAATGGCGAAAGCCGCCTCCAAGGGGAATACCAAGACTATGATCCATCGGCAGAAATTAAGCAACTTGGTTCAATGCTGGATCAGATGACCTTCTTTATTGGAGCTGTTGCGGCGATCTCATTATTTATCGCAGGTGTCGGTGTAATGAATATGATGTACATCTCTGTCTCGGAACGAACTAGAGAAATCGGGATTCGGCGAGCATTGGGAGCCAACGCCCGTTCCATCAAACGTCAATTTCTGTTTGAAGGCATCGTCTTGACCTTAAGTGGCGGTGTGATTGGCTATGTGTTAGGAATTCTAATTGCTTTTGGTGCGTCCTTAGCATTGCCGTTTTCTGTTCGACCAGATTTAATGACCGTTCTTATTTCAATTGGAACGTCGGTCATTATTGGTGTAGGCTTCAGTTATTTGCCAGCCTCAGCGGCAGCTAAAAAAGAATTGATCGATATTTTAAAATAAACTTCCGCAATTGCGGGAGTTTTTTCTTATGGTAAGATAAGCAGAATTAGAGAAGTGAGGGGATTAACAGTGAATTTGAAACGCTTGCGCTATTACGAAGGAAGTTTCTTTCTGATTGGCTGGTTGCTGATTTTTTTATGGGGCGCTGATTTTCCACCGCCGATAGGATTTTTATGGTTGCTGCCGTTATTACTCGTCCTCACTGTTTTACAAGATAGACAGCTACGATTTTTGGCTCGAAGGATCAAACGACAGCCGACCTTTTTCAAAAATTTCCTTTTTTTCTTATTAGGAAGCTTTGTGCTGGCATTACTGACGGCGAGCCTCCAAACAGCGTCATTTGCGCCAAGGCTTATTTGGATCTTGGTGGTGACAAGCGTAGGTTCTCTTTATGGCAGTCTTTTTTTGCTGATCAATCGCTGGATTATTCCGAAACTGCCGTGATCATTAGAATAAAAAAAGGAGTGGCTTTTTTCCACTCCTAAAACCTCTAGCGCATGGAGCGCACGTTTTGCGGTGAGGCGTTGAACAGTTCGTTGAATTTTTTGTAAAACTGTGTTCGATTGGTGAAGCCGACATATTCGCAGATAGTGTCAATCGAAATATTGGTTGTTAAAAGCAAATGGTGCGCTTCGTGAAGGCGTTGCTCGATCACTAGCTGTTTAAAGTTTTTTCCAGTCTCTTTTTTGATCAGATTCGATAAATAATTTCGATTATAGCCCAGCTCAGCAGCTAATTCCTGCAAAGAAATATCTTTGGCGTTTTCTTCAATCCGCCGCAGGATGAGCAGGACGTTGCTCGTGCTGGAGTTAGTACCGTAGATATGAGAGAGCTGTGCGTGATAGACGCGAGAAAGCTGCAAAAAGAGCACTTGGGAAAAAGCGTTGAGGACTTCGTTGCATAGTCGTTTATCAAAATAGAATTCGCGAATCATTTGCTCAAAGGTATCTTGGATCTCTTGATTGTCTTTAAGGTCCAACAGTAGATGGTTTTCGTAATAATCTTTGGATAAAACGGTGTTCATCAAAAAGTCGTAGGTCAAGCCGATATGCTCGCTATCGATCCGTTTAAAAGCTGAAAGATTGATATCAGAAGTTTTAAATAAAAAATTGATTAATAAATCATTTTCCCCTAATGGATATAATTCATGCTGAGAATTACTATCTAATAGCAGCACTTGTTTTTCTTCTAAAATAACTTCCTCGCCATTAACGATTTGTTTAGAACGGCCTTTAAGCATGTAATTAAATTCCATGAATTGATGTGAGTGGAGTGGGTAATGTGCGAACCTGCGGTGTTTCCTAATAATGATCGTTTTATTTTCTGAGAATAATTCATTCTTGATTTTTAAAAATTTGTGAGCAAAATAACCTCTCTCCTCCTCGAATTCTTCAATCATTTCTCCGGTTCTTCTCTGTTCCTGTTCCAACGCGTCGATCGGTAAAAACAACTCTTCAATAGTTTTCATAAAACTCCAATCTGTATTTTTGATACAAAAAGTATAACAATTTGTCATTGTTCTGTAAACGGTATCATCGTATTCTTAGCCTGTAAGTTGCAGCGAACGACCAAAAACATTTATAGGGGAGACTATCATGGAGAAAAACTATCGTGCTTTAGCAAAACAAATCTCTGTAGAAGATCGGCCAATCTCTACAAAGCGTTTGTCAGGTTTAGGAAATTTCTTTGGATTGTACGGCGGAGAGCATATTGCAGCGACGGAGTTTGTTATTGGAGCCACCTTAGTTACTTGGGGCGTTAGTGCGACGAATATTTTTATTGGACTATTGATTGGGAATTTATTAGCGACGTTGACCTACGCTTTGATCTGTGCGCCGATCGCTGTAGACACGCGCTTGACTCTCTACTCTTATTTGAACAAAGTATTAGGTCCTTATATGCAAAAAATTTACAACTTTATTTGGGGTTTAGCTTCTATTGCAATGGCAGCTTCAATGTTGACAGTCTCAGCATCGGCAGTCCGTGAAATATTCAATGTTCCGCTGCAAACTCAGTGGTATCCCACCAGCGTGACTTTTATTGTTATTGTAATCGCTTTAGGAATTATTGTTACGATCGTTGCCGCCAATGGTTTTGACGCGGTAGCAAAATTTGCTTCTGTCAGTGCCCCGTGGATGGTTTTAGTTTTCTTCGTAGGCGCACTGCTTTCATTACCTACTTTATTGGAATCGGCTGGCGTGAGTGGGATTACTTCATTCGGCGGATTTATGGAACTGATGAACTCAACGGTTTGGACGGGCACACCGTTACCAGGAAGCCCGCAGCTTGGCTTGCCTCATGTCATCGCTTTTGCTTGGATGTGTAACCTAGCGTACCACGGTGGTTTAAATGATATGTCGCTTTTCCGTTTCGCGCGGAAATCGACTTACGGCTATGTTTCGGCAGTCGGTATGTACATTGGTCATTTCTTTGCTTGGGGTTGCGCCGGGATCATGGGTGCGGCGGCGGCAGTCATGCTAGGCCAGTCATTATTGGTACTTGATTCAGGTGCCGTAACCAATGCGGTCGTCGGCGGCATGGGCTTGTTGGCAGTTATCTTCGCCGGCTGGACGACAGCAAATCCAAGTATTTATCGTGCCGGGTTAGCTTTTCAAACTATTTTCAATATTGATTTGAAGAAACTGACCTACTTTGTTGGGATTGTCATGACCTTAGCGGCGTGCTTCCCAATCACGGCAAACGTCATGACGATCGTAAATATTATTGTGTTAGTCGTTCCATCCATCGGTGCCATCGCGATCACTGAGCATTGGCTATTACCGAAATTAGGCGGTACAAGATACTGGTCAATGCATCGTAAAGAAAAGGTCAATAAAGCGGCGCTTGCGGCTTGGTTGATCTCATTAGCGTTCGTAGTGGTGATGACTCTGACTGGCGTTATCCATTCATATTTCTTATTCTTACCGACTTATTTGTTGGCGATGGCTTCTTATGCTTTCTTAGCTTTACGCATGGGAGCGAAGGCAGACTACAGCGCGGAAGTTCAAGAAGAGGAAAAGATTCAAGCGGCCTTACATGAATTAATGAATGAAGAAGAAAAGGATGTTGTAGATAATCGTGAAGCAAAGGTTCCAGGCTTGTCTCGCGGACTACAAGCGGCTTCATTTGGAATGTTAGCAATCATTCTCTTAATCACGGTGGCGACGATAAGAGGCTCGATTGCCAATGAGCAGTTCCGATTAATCTCGATGATCTTGACGGTTTTATACTTTGCCTTGGGCGCGAGCGGGATGTATATTCGTGAACGTTCATTTGAAAAAGCACACATTGCAGCGGAAACAGAAGAATCGATTTAAGGGGGGTTAATTATGGTGAATACTTATGTGGCGGTGGATATCGGGGCGTCTAGCGGACGTTTGATGCTTTCGCAACCAGAAAACGGTCGTTTTACCTTAGAAGAGGTTCATCGTTTTAAAAATGGTTTTTCTGAATACGAAGGAGCTGATCGTTGGAATACCGGCTTCTTATTAGAAAACATGTTGATTGGCTTGGAAAAAGTCAAAAGAGCAGGCATCAACGAGTGTTTTTTAGGGATCGATACGTGGGGCGTGGATTACTGTTTATTGGATAAAGACCAGCAGGCAGTCAATCCGCCAATCAGCTATCGCGACTGTCGGACCGAAAAAGCGATCGAAGAATTTGAAAAGCACTTTTCATTAGCAGAGCTTTATCGAAAAACCGGGATTCAACTGCAATCCTTTAATACGATCTTCCAGCTTTTTAAAGAAGATTCATTGGATGTTGCCGATAAATTATTATTGATGCCTGATTATCTAGGTTATTTACTAACAGGAAAAATGGCCTTGGAAAAAACCAACGCTTCCACGATGCAGCTATTAAATTTAGCGACTCGCAAGTTGGACGAAGATTTATTAACAGTTTTAGGCATTCAAAAAGAGTTGTTTCCAAAATTAACGGAACCGGGAACGATCTTAGGCGCATTGAAAAAAGCTGACTTTCCAGCCTACGATCTGCCAGATGTGACAGTGATTACGATTGCCTCTCACGATACAGCTTCTGCAGTTGCGGCTACGCCGGGTCAAGGGGAAAACTGGGCCTACATCAGTTCAGGAACTTGGTCATTGATGGGCGTTGAGTTGGAAGAAGGGATTTCAACACCGGAGGCTTTCGACGCGAATTTTACGAATGAATGGGGCGTTCAAGGAACCATCCGCTTTTTGAAAAATATCATGGGGATGTGGCTGATCCAAGAAGTCGCCCGTATGCAAGATTACTGTTATAGCTATCCTGAATTAGCGGAACTGGCGAGTCAGGAACCGGCCTTTCAATCATTGATTGACGTCAATGATCCGCGTTTTCTAAATCCTAAGAACATGATCGAAGCGGTACAGGAGTTTTGTCGAGAAACGGAGCAGCCGATTCCGGAGACAGCGGGGGAATTGGCTCGTTGTATCTATGATAGCTTGGCATTGTGCTACGCCATTGAATTACAAAAATTAAAGAAAATCACCGGCAAGGATATTCGTGTATTGCATATCGTGGGGGGCGGTTCAAATAATACCTTCTTGAATCAACTAACCGCGAATACTTGTGGAATCGAGGTCTTAGCGGGACCGGATGAAGCGACTGCAATCGGCAATCTGTTAGTTCAGATGGTGGCTACCCAAGGATTCGGAACCTTGGCGGAAGGACGGGAAAGCATCAAGCAATCCTTTGAATTAAAACAATACATGCCGCATTTTTCGAAAGAAATTCCCGCGGCTTTACTAAAATATCAGACGTTAACGAATAAATTAGTGACACAATAAAGGAGAAATCAAAAAATGAATGAAATCGAAGAACGCTATGAAGCAGCAAAAAAACGCTACGAAGCAATCGGAGTAGACACGGAAAAAGCCTTAGAAAAATTACAGGAGATCAAAATCTCCATGCACTGCTGGCAAGGCGACGACGTGAACGGCTTTTTAAATCCAGATGGTGAATTAACCGGTGGGATCATGGCAACCGGGAACTACCCCGGCGCTGCTCGTACACCGGATGAATTGAGAGAAGATTTGAATAAGGCCTACTCATTGATTCCCGGAAAACACAAATTGAATTTACACGCGATTTATTTAGATACAGATGAAGCGGTGGATTTGAATGAAATCGAGCCGAAGCACTTTAGTAAATGGGTAGATTGGGCGAAGGAAAAAGAATTAGGACTAGATTTCAATCCAACTTTCTTCTCGCATCCGATGATGAAAGATGGCTACACCTTGGCTCACCCAGACAAAGAAGTGCGGGATTTTTGGATCGAACATGGAAAACGTAGCCGTAAGATCGCTGAGTATTTCGGGAAAGAATTGGGGCAGACCTGTATTGATAATTTCTGGATGCCTGACGGGATGAAAGACAATCCGATCGATCGGTATTCTCCTAGAAAACGCTTGATGGAATCATTGGATGAGATTTTTAGCGAAGAAATCGACGAACGCTATACGCAGGATGCGGTGGAGAGCAAGCTGTTCGGTTTAGGTGCGGAGGCTTACACGGTTGGTTCGCATGAGTTTTACATGGGGTACGGCTTGACGCGGGACAAATTGATCTGCTTAGACGCGGGTCATTTCCATCCGACTGAATTTATTTCAAACAAGCTTTCTTCGTTGGCGTTGTTCAGTAAAGGAATCATGCTGCATGTCTCTCGTCCGGTTCGTTGGGATTCTGACCATGTCGTTTTAATGGATGATGAACTGCAAGAAATCGGCAAAGAGATCGTGCGCAATGACCTGCTGGACAAAACCAATATCGGTTTGGACTTCTTCGACGCGACGATCAATCGTGTGGCGGCCTGGGTCGTGGGTACTCGTAATACGCAAAAAGCGTTGCTAAAAGCAATGCTAGAGCCGATCGAAAAATTGAAGGATATGGAATTAGATTTCGATTTCACTTCTCGGATGGTCTACACAGAAGAGCTGAAGGACTTCCCGTATAGCGATGTGTGGAATTACTTCTGCTACAAGAACAATGTGCCAGTCGGCTTGGATTGGTTGACTGAAGTACGTCAATACGAAAAAGATGTATTGAGCCAACGTTAAAAGACAGTAAGGGCAAGTTTTGGAAAGAATTTTGGAGGGAACCAACGTGGAAAAGAACAACATTTTAGATGCACCATTCGTCAAAGAAATGGTAGAAGTGACCAGCAATCTTTATCGCTTAGGCTGGGATGAACGCAACGGCGGCAACATTACCTATCTGCTTGATGAAGAGGAGGTAGCGAATTATTTAGATATTAACAACGTCTTGCGGAACATTCCAATGGATTTTGACGGCACTCCGCTTAAAGGAAAATATTTTATCGTGACTGGCTCAGGCAAATATTTTAAAAATGTGGTGACTGATCCGGCGATGAACTTAGGAGTGATTCGAGTAGCGGCTGATGGTCAAAGCGTCGATCTTTTATGGGGCTACACCGATGGCGGTGTTCCAACTAGTGAACTGCCGGCCCATTTAATGAGTCATATTGCTCGTTTGGAAGTTGATCCAGAAAATCGTGTCGTTATGCATTGTCACGCCAGTCATTTATTGGCGATGACCTTCAGCCATGAATTAACTTCAAAAGCGATCACTCGTACCTTATGGGAAATGTGCACCGAATGTCTCGTTGTTTTCCCCGAAGGCGTTCAAGTATTGCCTTGGCTGATCCCTGGCTCGAATGAAATCGGAGAAGCGACAGCTGAAAAAATGAAAGAAAGCCGTTTGATTTTATGGTCGTACCACGGTATTTACGGTGCGGGGAAAACAATGGATGAAACATTCGGCTTAATCGAAACGGCTGAAAAAGCGGCGGAGATTTATACTTACGTTTGTGCGCAAGGCGGCATTCGTCAGACCATTTCTGATGAAAACTTCAAAGCACTGGCAGAACAATTCGGCGTAAAACCAAATCCAGAATTCTTTTAAGAGGAGCGAAAATAAGCGATGATCAAACAAGCCGTTCGCATGAAGCTGTATCCCGGGCAAGAAGCAGAATATGAAAAACGCCATAAAGAGCTGTGGCCGGAGATGCGTGAAATGTTGAAGAAGCATGGGGCCCAATCTTATTCTATCTTTTTAGATCGCGAGACCAATTATTTATTTGGCTACCTTGAGATTGAAGACGAGGAAAAATGGCAGGCGGTTCCTAAAACAGCCATCAATCAAAAATGGTGGGAACACATGAAGGACATCATGGAAACCAATCCAGACAATTCTCCTATCTCAGAAGACTTGGTCCACGTGTTTGAATTATAATAAACAGGAAGAGTTAGAGTTTTTCTTCAACGGAAAGCTCTAACGTTTTATCAAAATTTGTGAAAAATAATACAAAAGGAGCAAATAAAAAATGACAGTCAACCGTATGATTTTAAATGAAACATCTTACTTTGGAAAAGGCGCGATAAATGAAATCTCGAACGAAGCGAAAAAGCGAGGCTTCAAAAAGGCATTAGTTGTAACAGATAAGGATTTGATCAAATTTGAAGTAGCGACTCGTGTAACGAAATTATTAGATGAAGCAGGCTTAGCTTACGAAATTTATGACGGTATCGTACCGAATCCGACGATCAAAGATGTTCAAAACGGCGTCGCGGCCTGTAAAAAAGCGGAAGCTGATTACATTATCGCTATCGGCGGCGGCTCGCCGATCGATACGGCTAAAGCGATCGGGATCATTATTGAAAATCCAGAATTCGCTGACGTATTGAGCTTAGAAGGCACAGCAGCGACGAAGAAGCCTTGTTTGCCGATTTTGGCAGTACCAACAACCTCTGGAACAGCGGCGGAGGTGACGATCAATTATGTCATCACGGATGAAATGAATCATCGCAAATTTGTTTGTGTGGACCCTCACGATATTCCAGTCGTAGCTTTTATTGACAGTGACATGATGATGGGCATGCCCAAAGGACTATGTGCTTCAACCGGGATGGATGCGTTGACTCATGCAATCGAAGGCTATATTACAAAAGGCGCTTGGGAAATGACTGATATGGTCCACATCAAGGCCATCGAAATCATCGCCCGTTCATTGCGGGATTCCGTTGCTGGCAAACAGGAAGCACGCGAGGCGATGGCTTTAGGCCAATACATCGCGGGGATGGGCTTTTCAAATGTCGGCTTAGGCTTGGTTCACGGCATGGCGCATCCGTTGAGCGCTTGGTATAACACCCCTCACGGAGTGGCCTGTGCGACCTTGCTGCCATTGATCATGGATTTCAATAAAGAAAATACCGGTGAAAAATATCGCGATATTGCGGTGAAAATGGGAATCGAAGGTGCGGAAGAAATGGCGCTGGCTGACGTTCGCGACGCGGCGGTCCAAGCAGTCAAACAATTAGGGATCGATGTAGGGATTCCACAAAGCTTGAAAGAGCTGGGCGTGAAAGAAGCGGATATTCCGAAAATCGCGGAAGATGCTTATCGTGATGTTTGTACCCCAGGAAATCCAAGAGACGCCTCATTAGAAGAAATCATTAAGTTGTATCGTTCTATGATGTAAGAAATCCAGATCGCCCTGAATGCCGTTCGCCGCATTCAGGGCTTTTTTGCGAGTCGGACTTTTCGCAGTATAAAAGGATTAGGAATAAGATAAATGGTTACGAATAATTAATGATACAACCAGTATAGTCCGATCGTATGCGCACGAAAATAAAGAAATTTTTCGGTCTTGGAAAAAATTCTTCTTTTAAATGAGATAGCTGCGAGTCGATTTTTCGCAGTATAAAAGGATTAGGAATAAGATAAAGGTTTACGACTAATTAACGATACAACCAGTCTAGTCCAATCGTATGCGCACGAAAATAAAGAAATTTTTCGGTCTTGGAAAAAATTCTTCTTTTAAATGAGATAGCTACGAGTCGTTTTTTCGCAGTATAAAAGGATTAGGAATAAGATAAAGGTTTACGACCAATTAATGATACAACCAGTCTAGTCCAATCGTATGCGCACAAAAATTTCTTCTGTTTGATGAGGAAGCTACGATTTTTTGGGCCGTTTAGTAAGATGTAGGAACTAATTGAATGCCTAATTTACTAACTGAATCGCATCTTTTTCAATCTGAAAGCNGAAAATAGAGAAATTTTTCGGTCTTGGAAAAAATTCTTCTTTTAAATGAGATAGCTACGAGTCGTTTTTTCGCAGTATAAAAGGATTAGGAATAAGATAAAGGTTTACGACCAATTAATGATACAACCAGTCTAGTCCAATCGTATGCGCACAAAAATTTCTTCTGTTTGATGAGGAAGCTACGATTTTTTGGGCCGTTTAGTAAGATGTAGGAACTAATTGAATGCCTAATTTACTAACTGAATCGCATCTTTTTCAATCTGAAAGCAAGCAGTCAAACACCCTCTTTGATTCTTCAGCCGATCCTTAGTATAATGATCCTGTTTTGAAAATCGCGTCTGTGCGCGATAGGAGGAAGTACATAGCATGAAAACCAATTTTTGGGCAGAATTGCCAAAGCCCTTTTTTATTTTGGCACCGATGGAGGATGTGACGGATGTCGTTTTTCGGCATGTAGTCAAAGCAGCCGGAGCACCGGACGTCTTTTTTACAGAATTTACGAATTCAGATAGTTTTTGTCACCCTGATGGTATTGAAAGCGTACGTGGTCGCTTGATGTTTACGGAAGATGAGCAACCGATGGTGGCGCATATTTGGGGAGATAAGCCGGAATTTTTCCGGGAGATGAGCATTGCGTTAGCTGAGATGGGCTTTAAAGGAATCGATCTAAATATGGGCTGTCCGGTCCCCAATGTCGCCGAGCGAGGCAAAGGAAGCGGTCTGATCTTACGGCCAGAGGTAGCAGCGGAGTTGATCGAAGCGGCGAAGGCAGGTGGATTGCCGGTTAGCGTCAAGACCCGTATCGGCTTTACGGAAAAAGACGAGCTTGAAGCATGGATCAGTCATTTGCTAAAACAAGATATCGCGAATCTGTCGGTCCATATGCGGACGAGAAAAGAAATGAGCAAAGTCGATGCTCATTGGGATTTGATTCCTGAAATCGTCAAATTGCGAGATGAAATCGCGCCGCAAACCTTGATCACCATCAACGGTGATATTTTGGACCGTCAGATGGGATTAGAATTGGTGGAAAAATATGGTGTGGATGGTATCATGATCGGTCGTGGTATTTTCAAGAATCCTTATGCTTTTGAAAAAGAAGCGAAGGAACATACACCAAAAGAAATGATGGATTTGTTACGGTTACAACTGGATTTGCAAGACCAATTCGCTGAACAAGTTCCTCGTTCAATCGTCGGCTTGCATCGCTTCTTTAAGATTTACGTGAAAGGCTTCCCTGGTGCGAATGATTTGCGTGTCAGCCTGATGGATACGAAATCAACCGCGGAAGTGCGAACGATCTTAGATTGCTTTCAATAAGCTTGGTTAAAAGTTCTTTTTCTCACTTTGAGAAAAAGAACTTTTTTGATCGTGATTAGCGATCTCACGCTCTTTTTCTTAAAAACTATTGACAGGGCCAACTGCTTTTCGGTACGGTTAACACAAGCAAATGAATACGCTAACAAAAAAGGAGGAATCGGATAAATGTTTGAACTAACAGGAAAAGTTGCGGTTGTTACAGGAGCCAGCAGTGGTTTAGGGCGAGATGCGGCTATCGCGTATGCGGAAGCTGGGGCAGATGTGGTTTTATTGGCGAGAAGGTTGGAACGGTTGGAAGAAGTCGCGGCGGAGATCAAAAAGATCGGTCGCGATGTGTTGGCGATTAAAATGGATGTCACCGATGAGGAAAATGTAAAAGCCGGCATCCAACAAGCTTATGATCATTTTGGCCACTTGGATATCTTGTTGAACAACGCGGGGATTGCTGTCAGAGGCGGGGTCGATTCTTTGACGGTAGAAGATTTTGATAAGTCGATGGATGTGAATGTCAAAGGGATTTTCCTTGTTAGTAAATATGTAGTGAAGCATATGATGGACAATCACTATGGCCGAATCGTCAATGTGGCATCGATCAACGCGGTGATGGCGGATAAAGAAGATGTGTTTATTCGTCATTCTTACAATGCTAGTAAAGCAGCCGTGCTAGGGCTAACAAAAGGTATGGCGGCCAGCTACGGAAAATACAACATCACTACGAATGCGATTGGGCCAGGGTTATTCGAATCTGAGATGACCGAAGATACTCTCTTCAAGTCGGAAGACTTTTTAAATCTATACCAAGGTTTGAATCCGATGAGTCGTCCAGGAAAACGCGGTGAGTTGAATGGAACGATCCTTTATTTTTCAAGTGACGCGTCAAGTTATACGAATGGACAGTTTATTGTAATCGACGGCGGCATGTCGATCGTCTAAGGGATACGTGTTGCAATCAAAGAAATCACAGCCTAGAAAGGTACCAGAAAATGTTTGGTATCTGCTGGGCTGTGATTTTTATAACTCAACCTCAATAAAAAAATGATACGATAAAGGATGAAACAGAGAAAGGAATACGCGATGGAAAATAGAATGATCCAGCAAAGGATGGAGCGCTTTAAAACGTTTGGTCAGACATTGAAAGGCGCGAAGGTTTATTTTCGGCAGGATTGGCAAGTCTTTTATTTTGATCTGCAAGGAAAAATGTTTGGGATGATGAGCGATCAAGCAAATGAAGAAACAATCATCACCTTGAAAAATCTGCCGGCAAAAAACGAAGAACTACGAGAAATGTATCAGGGAATTGTGATTCCAGGCTATTATACGAATAAGAATCACTGGAATTCGATTAAGCTAGTCAGCGAGGAATTAAACGATCAAGCAATCGAACAATTGATTGAAATTTCTTACCGGCTAGTCTATCAAAAATTAACAAAGAAACAACAAGCTGAGCTAATGTAACGGCTGCCCCGCACCCAAGTAATTGGCTGCGGTTTTTTATATAATAGGATTAAAAAAAATCTTGATAGACTAGATAAAAAGCAATTGAAAGGAGTTTTACTATGATTGAAGTCATCTTAGGAAATATCTCTCGCTTGCCCTTTTCGGTGGATGCGATCGTAAACGCGGCTAATACAGCCTTGATCCCAGGCGGTGGTGTCGATGGGGCGCTTAATCGAGTGGCCGGTCCGGCGCTAAAAAAAGCGATGGCGGCGATTGGTGGGACACCGACTGGTACTGCGGTCATTACACCTGCTTTTGATTTGGCGGCTGATTATGTTATCCACGCAGTTGGTCCCCGTTATCGTGACGGGAAGCAGCATGAAGCGGAGCAGTTGCAGTCTGCCTATGAAGCAATTTTTCATTTGGCGCATCAACAGGCTGTTCAAACGCTAGCTTTGCCAGTATTAAGTACAGGAATCTACAATTATCCCAAAAAGGAAGCGGCAGAGATCTTGTATCGTGTGGCCAATCGCCCAGAAAATCAAAATATTGAAACTAAAATTATCGTTTTCGAATCGACTTGGCCACCGCTATTTGAAAAAATTATCGCGGCATCAAGTTAGTAAATTAAGATAAATCAATATTATTATTTAGTTTTTTCACAAATGTAAGCGATATATATATTATCATCGAGAGAAATAAGTGATAAAATAATAATAAATAAGCAAAGGGAGGCAAGTTTCTTGAAAGCTATCTCTATTCATCCCGAGCCAGTTATGGAAATTCTTGCGGGAAAGAAAACAAAGGAATATCGTTCATGGACTACGCATTATCGTGGGCCATTACTAATTTGCTCAACGGCAATCAAAACCCCCGGCTGCATTTCGGGGCATGCGGTTTGTATTGTGGACTTGGTTGATGTGGAGCAGTTAGGGGAAGGCTCTTACGCTTGGATCTTTAAAAATGTACGCTGCATCCATCCTTTTTCCATCAAAGGTCAGCGTCGTCTTTACCACGTTCCGGATGAACGCATCGTGGAACCGATGAAGGGTGAATTTTTAGTTGAAGACGGGGAGAAGGTCGTCACCGAAGAATTTTGGCAAAAGTATTATCTCCCATTGATTAGTTAATTGATTTTGTAAGCGATTTTTTATAAAAATTATCAGAGTGATAAATGAGTTGTCTAGTATTAATGGGAGGAAAAAGAACTAGCTGGATCAATTCTAGTGAGTTTATGTGAAGTAGAATAAACAAAAAAATTAAATTTTTTTAAAAGTTCATTTAGAAAGCTGAAGCTAAGGGCTTAAAGTAGCTGATTCGTGGTCTTTTTTACGAAATAAAATTGCTTTTTTTCAATTTTTTTCCTAATTTTTAAAAAATGGATTTTCCTAATTTATACATTTTGAATTATTTTGGGCTAAAATTGTCAATATCACTTTAATATATTATTATTTGTTAACAACAAAGAAGATTCCAAGTATTCAAGTCTTTTTTTGAATAAGGCGATGAAAGCAAAATGAGAAAGTGATACGGGTTGTAAGTTCTTTTCTTTTTCCGTAGAGGTATTTTTCGGGCTAAATCTATCTTGTAAAAAGGCGGGTACTTTATTTTCTGAGATGAGTTGTTTGGAGAGAGATGAGGTTTGGCAGGGGCGTTCTTTAAAAGGGGAGAATGATCGTGGACTTTCGTACAATTTTAGGAACAAGTAATAAGCGTCGATTAGCGTTGTTGGAGCAGCTGTATTATCGAAGAGATGGTTGGTCGAGTGATCAATTGTTAAGTGAACTGAATTGTTCATTACCAATTTTATTAAATGATATTGAACTAATTAATGGAGAAAATCCGAATTTTCAAATCATTAAAACGAAAGGACTCTACCGTTTGATCGTGGATAAGACGGTTAGCTTGGGTAATTTATACGCAAATATCTTAAATACTTGTCCGGAATTTCAGATCATCGAAGAATTGTTATATGAAGAGTGTGAGAACATCACCGCCTTAGCAAAGAAGCTGTATCTTAGTTCTTCTAATACGCAGCGCTATTTGAAAAAGATCGAGAAGGTCTTGACGCAGGCTGGGATGGAATTATGCTATCGGCCATTACGAATCGAAGGGAATGAAGCTGAGATTCGTAATTTTTATTATCGTTTTTATAGCGAGCGTCAAAGCGCTTTTGAAAGTACCTTGCCGAAATTACCAACGAAGCACTATTACATCATTGAACAATATGTCCAAGATTTTGTGGAGGCGAATCAGATCCACGAAAAATATATTTTCAAAAAACGTGTCATCTATAATATGTACATCAGCTTTTGGCGGATAAAGAGCGGGCACGATTATCCTGAAGACGAGCTGCGGACGGAAGGGCTGATCATGCCTTTAGGCGTCTCTTATAAAAGACTAAAGCAAGCCGTTCGCGATGGTGTGAATCTAGAGTTAACCCCGATGATGCTGCGAGATACGCTGTGGCTAACGTATTCTGACTCGATTGTTTTCAGTATTCCTCATCGGGAGATCGCCATGACGGATAATCCGAAGTATCAAAAATTATTTATGGAGCATTATGAGCTAGTCGAGGAATTCAATCAAATGCTGGGTCATCGTTTAACCAAGCAAGCGCGAATTGATTTGACGACGGTGCTGTGCAATGATTTTTATTTCTGCAATCCTGAAGGTAAATATATCGGACTGCTTTGGCGCAATCGAACCTCTTTTCTAAAGGAAGTTTCCCGCGTATATCGTCGCGGAGTAGAAAAAATCAGAGATTTAGTCGAGCGTTTCGTAGATAAGTATCAGATGTTCCAAGATGAGGATTATATCCGGAACTATATTTATTTATTAGTTACGACAGAGGTCAAGAGCTTAGATTGGTTAGCCAGTCAGGATCATTTGCTAAAAGTTTTATTATTATCAGATTTAACTCCGACTGAGGAAACCTTTCTGACAAGACAAATTCAAGTTTCGGTGTACGGGAATTTTTCCATTCATCATTTTGAAAAGTTAGTCGGCGGCTCTTTACAGCTGCAAGAGGAATTAAAAAAATACGATTGTCTGATTACCACGGGCTCTGCTGAAGGTCTGCCAAAGGATTACCCGGTAGTAGTGATCGATCCTTTTTTGACGGTTCAAAGTACTCGCTGGATTCAAGAGATGGTTAGTGAGCTGGCGGAAAAGCGCAGTCTTGTTTCTGTGGTAGAATAGGAGCGAAAGAAGGTTGACTATGAACAGTATGGAAAAAATCAATCAATTTCGTGACGAACGAAACTGGCGTCCCTTTCATAATGAAAAGGATCTGGCGCTGTCGATTACACTAGAAGCGGCGGAGCTTTTAGAGCTTTTTCAATGGAAGGACTCGGAAGAAGCACGAACGCAAACCGAACGCTTGAAGGAAGAGCTAGCGGATGTTTTGATCTATTCGTATATGATGGCAGATAATTTGGACTTCGATATCGATGAGATCATCAGTGAAAAATTAAAGAAAAATGCCATCAAGTATCCTGTTGATGAAGCATAGAAAAAGCGGCAGAGCAAATTCTGCCGCTTTTTTATTCGTGTAGTTCTAACGGCAAACCATCGGGATCGAAAAAGAACGTCATCCGGTCACCAGTAAAGGCATCTTTGCGTAAAGGTTCGCAGTCCACCCCTTGTTCCTTTAAGTAGGCGACTGTCGCTTCGATGTCTTCTGTTTTAAAAGCGAGATGACGCAAACCGGCCGCTTCAGGAAAACTGGGACGTTGAGGCGGGTTATTTGCAGCAAAAATTTCTAATTCAGCATCATTTAGCTGCAAATCCAATTTATAATCCTCTCGTTCTGGACGATAATTTTCACGAATGATGGGCAGACCTAAGATATCGACATAAAAGTTACGAGCCTTCTGATAATCAGAAACAATGATCGCCACATGATGAATGGCGGAAAAATTTGGTTTTGGCATAAAAGTTGCCCTCCTTTTTCCTAAGTATAAGCTAGTTGGAATAAAAAAAGTATGTTATACTTCAAACAAATTGAAGAGAAACATTTGGGGTGCTATTTAGCTGAGATTATACCCACTGAACCTGATGCAGTTAAGACTGTCGAAGGGAAATGTAGCTAGTGATGAATTGTACCCGACCAGTTTTTTTTGTGGTTGGGTTTTTCTATTTTTACAATGACTTTCTAGCAGCAAGAGTGGAACGACCAGCCCCAAATATCTCTTGAGGAAAAGGGGCTGTTTGCATGGAAAAAGATCGTATCCATAAGTTGACCTTGTTGGCGTTGATGATTGCTTTAGACGTAGTGTTGTCTCCGTTAATGAGGATTGAAGGGATGGCGCCGATGTCGAGCGTCATGAATATTATTGCCGGAGTATTGCTGGGTCCTTTTTACGGTACCATGATGGCTTTGGTTTGTGCGTTGATTCGTATGACGATGTTGGGGATTCCACCGTTAGCTTTAACGGGGGCAGTCTTCGGGGCTTTTTTTGCAGGGCTGTTCTACAAGTTTGGCAGAAAGCTCGTCTGGTCGATGGTAGGTGAAATTTTTGGGACGGGAATCTTAGGCTCATTGCTGTCTTATCCGGTGATGGTTTGGTTTACTGGCAGTCAGCAGGAATTATATTGGCTGATTTATACGCCGCGTTTTATCGGCGCGACCTTGATTGGTTCCGCTATCGCCTTTGTTGTTTTGGTGAAGCTGAAAGAAACAAAAATATTCAAGCGCTGGCAGCGATTGTTTTTTGAAGGGAGAAGGTTTGAATGAAAACGGTTGAGATAAGTGCGAGCATGCCTTTGGCAAATGCGCCCTTGGTTCATTGTATTACGAATGAGGTGACTTGCGAAACAGTGGCCAATGCTTTGCTGTACGTGGGGGCTAAACCCATCATGGCTTCAGACGAGCGGGAGTTTGCGGAGCTGTTTCAGCAGACCGACAGCTTGCTGTTGAATATTGGTCATTTGTCAAAAACACGGGAAAAAAGTTTAGTGGCGGCTGCTGAATTGGCTAAAGAGCTGAAAAAGCCAACCGTCGTGGATTTAGTCGGCTATGGTGTCAGTGCGGTCCGGAATCAAGTTGGCCGTTTGCTGGTAGCGGCGGAGCCCACTGTGGTAAAGGGAAATATTTCTGAGCTGCGGAATTTTTGCGGGTTACCGAGTCAGGCTCGTGGGGTGGACGGTAGTCCGTTGGATCAAAGTGAAGCGGCGCTGGAGGAATTAACGCTTGCTTTACAAAAATTGACGGTGGACTATCCACGAACGATTTTCTTAGCCACGGGCAGTCAAGACCTGGTGGTGGATCAAAAGAATAGCTGGCGTTTGCAAAATGGCGTACCGGAGTTGGATCGTTTTACTGGCACCGGTGATGTGGTGGGCGCATTGATCGCGGCCTTGCTAGGCAGTGGAGTGGTTGGAGCAGCAGCGGTAGTGAGTGCCGTCAGTTATTTCAACTGTTGCGGTGAAGCGGCTAAAAATCAGCGAGGCTTAGCAAATTTTCGGCAAGAGACATTGAATCAATTGACTTTGTTGATGGAAACAGAGTGGACAAAAGGTGTGAAAGGATGGCAACGCTCATGGATTTAACGTTGTATTTAGTGACGGACCACTATCAGTTTAACGACAAGAAATTTTTAAGTATCATCGAGGAAGCTTGTCAAAACGGCGTAACCTTGGTGCAATTGCGAGAAAAAGAATTATTAAGCGGCGCTTTTTATGAATTGGCGCGAAAAGTCAAGGCAGTGACGGATTGTTATCAAGTTCCATTGATCATCAATGATCGGGTGGATATTTGTTTGGCAGTGGATGCAGCCGGTGTCCACATTGGCGATGACGAAATGCCGGTGAACGTGGTTCGGTCTTTGATCGGTTCAGAGAAACTATTAGGGGTGTCCGCTAAGACGGTCGCCCGCGGCTTGGAAGCACAGCAGGCAGGGGCCGACTATTTAGGAATCGGCGCGATTTTTCCCACGACGACAAAAGAGACGAGCTTGACTTCGCTAGAAACATTGCAAGCAATCAATCAAGCTGTCGCAATCCCTAGCGTGGCGATTGGCGGGATCAAGGAAGATAAACTCCTTCAATTTAAGGGAACAGGCATTGCAGGTGTTTCAATTGTCAGTGAGATCATGTTAGCGGAAAATGTCGCAGCGAAGGTTCGTTCACTGAAACAAAAAATGATTGATGTACTGGAGGTCCAAGCATGATTAATTCAACACCACAAGTCGTCACTATCGCCGGCTCAGATTCAGGCGGCGGAGCGGGCATTCAAGCCGATTTAAAAACCTTTCAAGCGCGAAAGGCGTTTGGCATGAGTATCATCGTAGCTTTGACGGCGCAAAACACTTACGGTGTGCAGGACAGCTTGGCTATTCCTAGCGCCTTCATCGAAGAGCAATTTGATTCGCTAGCGGCGGATTTTACGATTGGAGCGGCAAAGACGGGGATGTTGGCCGACGTGGAACGGGTCGAAACGGTCGTGAAAAAATTAAAGCAGGTCGATTTTGGCCCACTGATCGTTGATCCAGTAATGGTGGCAAAAGGCGGACACCATCTATTACAAACCGAGGCGGTCCAGACGATCAATCAAAAATTATTGCCATTAGCTACCGTCGTGACACCTAATTTGCCAGAAGCAGAGGTGATCATTGGTGAACGGATCGTAACGGATCAAGAAATGATCACGGCAGCTAAAAAACTGCAAGCCTTAGGGACGAAAAATGTGATCGTCAAAGGCGGTCATAGTCACAATAGCAACGCGGCCGATTTCGTGTTACTAGCCGATGGTGAGGCCTTCTGGATGAGCACACCTCGTGTTGAAACGGCAAATACTCATGGTACCGGCGATACTTTTTCTGCTTGTATCGCGGCTGAGTTGGCAAAAGGGACGGACTTGAAGAAAGCGATCATTATTGGCAAGCAATTTATTCAAGCGGCGATCAGCCAGCCGATTTATGTGGGGCATGGACATGGACCGACGAATCATTGGGCTGAAGTAGCAGACGATGTTTCTATCACGTGAAAAAGCTAGTTTGTGAAGTTGAACATGGATATACTTGTTGTAAAGCGATTTATTCATGTAAAAAATTTATCCTTTCTTTCCGCGGCAGATAAAAGAAGGAGCTGGGACATTAATTTGTCTCAGCTCCTATTTCCGTATAAACGGTGTGACAGAAGTAGCTTCTTCGGAAATAAGCCGAAATTTCACAAAAATTTGAGGAGCAATTTTCGGAAATTCCTTCTTATTTCTTGAAGCTGAACACTTCTGTCCCAACCTCTTTTTAGTTTGCTTTCTCTAAGCAAACTGGGTGACCTTGTTCTTGTAGATGAGCGACGTGCTGTTCGCCCCAGCTACACAGGTTGTCCAAAATGTCAGATAAACTGCGGCCGTATTCACTTAAAGAATATTCGACCTTCGGCGGGACTTGTTGATAAACTTTGCGGTCGATGATGTTGTCCGCTTCTAATTCTCGCAGCTGAGAAGTTAGCATTTTTTGACTGATGCCGGAGATTCCTCGTTTCAAATCACCAGGGCGCATCGGTCCATGCCGAAGATTACATAGAATGATCGGTTTCCATTTTCCGCCGATGACAGCCATCGTGGCTTCGACACCGATCATATAAGCGCGATTTTCCAAATTTTTTTGCTCCTTTAAAGCTTGATCTGATCCAAAAGTTACTAAAAGGTATCTATGGTACAAAAAAGTGGGTACTTACCAAAAGATCTTCCACAGTATATAGTATCTTCTCGTAGCTTACAAATACTTGCTTTGGAGGAAGAAAATGGAAAAGAAACTATCACCTAATTTAACGTTATTTGCTTTAGCGATCAATGCCTTTGCGATTGGATCGACTGAATTTATCAGTGTCGGCCTGCTGCCACTGCTGGTCAAAAGTTTTCACGTCACGTTGGCTCAAGCGGGCCTGACGGTCTCACTCTATGCGTTAGGCGTTACGATCGGTGCGCCGCTTTTGACTGTCTTAACAGGAAAATGGAATCGACGCAACTTGATGCTAGGTATTATGCTACTGTTTATCAGTGGGAATCTGTTAGCGGCCTTTGCGCCGACTTTTCTGATTTTATTAGTTGGTCGGATTTTAGCGGCGCTCGCTCATGGCATCTTTATGTCGGTCTCTACAGTGATCGCGGCGGATGTCGTGGAACCCTCACGGCGAGCAAGTGCGATTGCCATTATGTTTACTGGTTTGACAGTTGCAACAGTGACCGGAGTACCGCTAGGAACTTTTATCGGTCAACAAACGACTTGGAAAATGTCCTTCATTTTTATCGCAGTCGTTGGTTTAATTGGATTGATCGCCAGCAGCTTTTTAGTTCCTCGTAATTTGCCAATACCAGGAAAAGTTGACTTAAAGGGCTTTGTAAGAATCTTTATGAACAAACCATTGGTCATGTCCTTTTTAATCACGGCATTTGGTTATGGTGGGACTTTTGCAGCGTATACTTATTTATCGCCAATTTTAGCAGGATTTGGTTTTTCTGCTAGTGCGGTGGTCATTATTTTGATCGTTTACGGCATCATGGTGGCGATTGGAAATACAATTGGTGGACACTTTGCCAATGCTCAACCGTTGGCTTCATTGATGAAGATGTTTGGTTTATTGTTAGTTGCGCTCGTCTTTTTATTTGTGACCGTTTTGCTTGGAAACACTATTTTAGGATTGTCGGCTGCGCTGTTGTTAGGTCTATTTGCATTCATGAATGTCCCTGGCTTGCAGCTGTATGTTGTAGAGCTAGCCGAAAAATATGTCCCACAAGATATTACTTTGGCCTCAGCCTTGAACATCGCAGCTTTTAATATCGGAATTACTTTAGGTTCAACGATTGGCGCTCAAGTCACAGGTAAAATAGGACTTGCCTACACACCGATTTTTGGTGCAATGATCGTTTTATTAGCAATTCTTTTGATCGTGCAAATGAGAAAAAGTGAATCAGTTGAATCAATTGATTCCATGAGCGAATGTGAAGAATAAAAAAAGAACCAGCCATCAAGCGATGGTTGGTTCTTTGCGGAAATGAATCCAACAAGCAATCAAAACGATCACTAGCAGTGCGAGTAGAAAGAGCAGCGAGAGTTGCGAGCCGGTAACAGTGGCGGCAATAAAATTCGACTGAGATTGCTGTGCTAGATTAATGATAGTCGCGACGATCGCGGTGGCAACTGCACCAGAGAACTGTTGTAACGTATTAAAAAGAGTATTGCCGTCGCCGTAATCAGCTTCTGGCAATAGATTCATGCCGGTCGTCATCAGGTTGCTGTAAGCAAAGCCGATTCCGATCATATAAAAGACATGGCCTGCTACGAACCCTAATAAAATTGGTGCTCGTAATAATACGGTCAAAGCGATCCAGCCGATCGTCGCTATGCTTAGGCCCAATAGGATTGGTTTTTTTGAGCCGAAGGTATCTAGGATGCGGCCAGAGATCGGTGCTAGGATGGCACCGACAGCAGCACCCGGCATCATAACTAAACCAGCAACAAAAGCGTCTTTGCCTAGAACGATCTGGATGAAGTTTGGTAGAACGAAGGAAATTCCTAAAAGTAAAAACTGACACACGAGAAAACCGCATAAAAACAAAACGAAGACGTTGTTTTTCAGAACAGTAATGCGGACCAATGGATTTTTTCCGCGAGTCGCTTGCCGATAAAAAATCACGAGACCTAAGATTCCAACTGCTAATGATACGAGACTCAGCCAGCTGCCTAGTTGGTTTAAGAACATTAATAGTCCACTAAATAGAAGGGCCACGCCTAACAGACTGACGATATCCAGTCCGCCGGATTTTTTGACCGGCATTTCAGGGATCGCATATAAGCCGATAATTAACGACAGAGCCAAGACGGGGAGTAAAAATAAAAAGATCGAATGCCAAGACATACTAGCGGTCATGATTCCGCCGTAAGTTGGGCCGATTGCTGGCGCAATGGAGGTCGTCAAGGTTCCAACCCCCATCATCGTTCCCCGTTTATGCATCGGTGTAAAGTTCAAAATAATATGGAACATCAACGGTAGCGCGATTCCGGTGCTGACACCTTGTAACAGGCGTCCGGCTAACAAGATACTAAAGGAAGGCGACCATAAATCCGTCACCAAACCGGCAATAAAAAAGAGATTAGCGACTAAAAATAATTTTCGAATCGAATAACTTTTCAACAAGTAATTTGAAAAAGGTACCATGATAGAGATTACTAAGAGGTAAATCGTCGTGACCCACTGCACCATTCCAGTGGAGATCCCAAATTGTGTGATCAATGTTGGAAAGGTAACGTTCATGGCGGTTTCGATCAGGACACCAGCGAAGGACATGATCCCAGTGGCTAAGACAGCATACAACAAATGGATTTTCTTTTCTTTCATTTTATAACCTCACAGACTTTACTTGAATAATCGTATAAAAAAGCGAAGCGGAACTCGCAGCTACTTCAAAGTGGCGGACTCATTTTTCTAAAAAGCGAAAAATGAATGATCTTCAGCACGCATACGATTCCACTAAACTTGCTAAAGCAAGAAGTGGAACTGGCAAAAAGAGAGAGGTGGTTTCTAAATTAATAGAAACCGCCTCTCTCTCGACACGCGGAGCGTGTTATCTGTACGATTTATTCACAATCAGCATTGTACGGCTTTTTTGTTTGAAGGTCAAGCTTAGCGCTGGATCAAAAAGCTGATGACGGCGAATAACGCGATATGTGCGGGATAAAAAATGTAGAAGAAATTCCGCATGCTGCGACCCTTTTCTCCGTTGTAAAGGATGATAGGAATGGCTGAAAAAAGCATCATCCATTGGAAATTCAAAGTGAAGGCATGTTGTATGCCACCGCCAAAAACGAGCATGATTGCTGCGACTACTACTAATGCAGCTACTTGTAACAATTTCTTGCCGTGGAATAGATAGAACAAGACGGCTAGTAAAACAAATAAAATTCCACCCTCAGTCAGTAATAAAGTTGGCACCAGCAAAGTAAAGATTTGGAAGAAAACCGGTCCAATCTCTGACTCGAATAAGCTGCTAGATAATAAGGTCATTGCTAAGATACTTAGCAATGTTGGGACAAGGAACCAAATCAACCCTTTGAAAAAAGTTTTGCGTTGTTTGAAGTATTCGCACGCTTGCATATAAACAGTTCCTAAAAAAAGCGTTCCAAAAATATTATTCATAATAATAGCATCACCAGTCATTAGGTAGCGGTTGATAATTTGGCCAATGATTCCCATGATCCAATAGCCCACCAACAAACGGAACATATATTTTTTTCGATTGCTTGTATGAATAAAGCCCTCGGAACTTTCAAAAAGGAAAATCGGTGCTGCGATTCGTCCGATCCAGTGAAACCACATCGGAACTCCTAGAAATAGGAAAAATTCTGCTAGATGATCGATCACCATCGTTATGACCCCAACTACTTTTAACTGGAAACCAGTTAATCCTTGATTCATTAAAAAAACTCCTTTCTCTCTAGTTCAAAGATACCGAAAAAATTTGAGGCTCACCATGTATCTAACGAACAATCAGCTTACAAAAATGAGAGAAAGACAATGATTAAATGTCAGAAAATTCTTTAAACTTATTGACAAACACAGCAACCTCCGTTATGATTACAATCATAAATTAATTTGATTGCCATTTAAATTTAATTTTAAGAAGGAGAATTTCTATGAACGCGACGACTGCTTGGCAAATGATTATTATTAGGCTTAGGACTTGAGACTTGTTTTGAAAAAAACGGTTTGAAGTCCTGTTTGACATTTGTTAAGTGGGATTCTCCAGCATCTCACTGATAAAGGTGGGGTGCTTTTTTGATTTCAAAAAAAGGAGTGGGAAAAATGGAAAACAATGTAACGAAACTGGATTTTCAAGAGGTAGCACCTGTTTACACCGTCGAAACAAATGAGGCGCCGCAGGCAATTGGTCCCTATGTGCAAGGAAAAGTCGTCAATGGTTTCTTATATGCCTCAGGCCAGATTGCCTTGGACCCAGTCACTGGAGAATTAGTCGGGGAAACGATCCAAGAGCAAACAAAACAGGTGCTGCAAAATGTGGGTGGCATTTTGCGGGCAGTCGATCTAGATTATGATCAAGTTATCAAAACGACTTGTTTTTTGAATGATATCGGTGAATTTGTCGAGTTTAATCAAGTCTATGAAAGTTTTTTTATTAATGAAAAGCCTAGTCGTTCTTGTGTAGAGGTGGCCCGCTTGCCTAAGGATGCATTGGTGGAAGTTGAAATTGTCGCGGTGGTAAAATAAAAAAAGAAGGACGTATACCCACCAGTTGGTTGGCACACGTCCTTTTTAAATGTGTAAAAGAAAAATCAACGCGACTGCGGCGATGGTTTGCAGCGAACCGACAGATAAACCATAAATCAAAAAGCGTGGGCCTTCTTTCAAAAATTTTCGGAAATCTAAACGCAGGCCAATGGCAGCTAAGGCGATCGTTTCAAACCATGAGCTGATAAAATGCGCTCCTTGATTAAAGAAGGCAGGTAAAGGCAGGAAGCTATTCACTACGCAGGCTAATAGAAAACCTAAGACATACCAAGGAATCGGAAATTTTTTCTTGGCATTTTTGGTAGTGACTAATTGATCGCGGCGCACCTTTTGCTCAAAGACGAATACTACAACGACGAGAAAAATGATTCGCGTGATCTTAAACAGCATCGAAAATTTGACCGTCTCGGCATTGACCAAGCTAGCGCCGGCGACAACTTGTCCGACGGATTGCAACGTGCCTCCTAATAAGGCACTTTTAGCGAACAACGCACCGCCGAATAAATGAATTCCTAAAAAGGGCAGCGTCAGCATCATAACAGTTCCCAGCAGATTCACCAACGTGATGATCTGTCCTTTTTGATTATCATCCGCTTCAATCGCTGGTGCAATCGCTCCAATGGCAGAAGAGCCGCAGACTGCGTTTCCGCCGGCCATCATCAAAGCCATTTTTTCATTAAAGCCGAGCTTGCGGCCTAGCAGATAAGCACCGACGATGACGATCGTCATGAGAAGCATGATAAAAATCAGCCCTTTGACCCCCATTTGACCAATCGTTTGGAAGGTCACTGTGAGGCCTAGTAAGACGACGGAGTATTCCAGCAATCGACTCTCGGAAAATTTTGTCCCATCCGCGAGACTTGCTTGTTTAAAAAAAGTGTTTCCTAAGAGAATCCCCAGCAAGATCGCCAGTGTCGCTGCACCAAGCTTTGGCAGTAGCAGCGCCAAGAGCTTGCCGCAGATCGCGACAGCAACCGACAAACTTAAGCCAGGAATGATTTTTTTAAATGACATTAAAATAGTGTTAGACATATGCAGGTTCCTTTCTATGGAATTTATTATAACCAACAACTTTGATTATTATAATTTATTGATATAATACCTTAGATAGAAAAAGTTAATGGAAGTGATTACGATATTTAAATGGCTAGAAACCTTCAAAGTGGTTTATGAAACCAAAAACTTTTCCAAGGCTTCGGAAATTTTATTTATTTCCCAGCCGACAGTTTCTTCACAGATCAAACAGCTAGAAAATGAATTGAATACGCAGTTGTTCATCCGTAGCGGTCGTAAAGAAGTCTTGGTAACTCAACAGGCGGAAATTTTATATGAGCGGGTGGTGGATTTGATCGATGACTGGGAGAATCTGTATCAAGCAGTTCAAATCAATCAACAGCAAACCATCCGGTGTGTAATCGGCGCTTCACACACCTTCGCCAATTATATTTTGCCCAATTTGCTGATCGATTTGTATCAAAACTTTCCCCATATTCGTTTCAGCGTTCAAATGATGAATTCGCTAGAAGTACTGCAAGCGGTAGAGCATCATACGGTCGATCTTGGATTTATTGAAAAACCATTATCCTCAGCGAATATCAAACGCGTTTCTTTAATGGAGGACCAATTAGTTTTGGCTGGCGATCCTAAGACCGGCCCTTGGCTCATTCGAGAAAATACTTCCGGCGTCCATTATTACACAAAACGTTTTTTAGATGAGGGAGACATCAAAGACCCCATCATCGAGATTCAAAATAATGAGATCATTGTAGGCTTATTAAAACGTGGCTTTGGTTGCTCGGTGATTTCTGAACGAGCGGCTGGAGGAATTTCTTACCAAATGCTAGATGATAGCTTTAAACGAATTTTTTATTTGATTCGGCGGAAAGCTCAAGACTCTGAAGAGATTGAAAAATGCACCGAATTTATTGAGCAGTGGTGTAAACAGTAAGTGCTGTGAGAGATAATTTATTTAAGAAGAAGGAAGCGAGGATAAAAAATTATCCTCGCCTTTTTCTACTTATATGAAGGAAAAACGCGTTTTTTTCTTTGTCAACCACCTAACTGAAAAATCGGTCGAAAGGCTGAGGCGCACCACGGGGCGAGTGCTATAATTAGCTCAATCACAAAGAAAAAAGAAAAGAGGATTGAGGAAAATGAAAAGAAATTCAGGGCTCATTGTTGGGATTGGTGTGATTCTTTTAGCGATCGGTGCTTACTTGATCACCACCTATAATTCATTGGCTTCGGCGGAAAACAACGTCGATGCCAAATGGTCGCAAGTTGAAAATGTGATGCAGCGACGGGCAGATTTGATTCCGAACTTAGTGAACAGTGTGCAAGGCAGTATGAATCATGAAGAGAAGATCGTCAAAGAAATTACAGACGCACGAAAAGCTTACAACAGCGCGAAATCGCCTGCGGAAAAAAACGCGGCGAATAATCAGATCGAACAGAGTTTAGGAACAATGGTGAATGTAATCCAAGAAGATTATCCGACACTAGCTTCAAATGAAAATGTTAAAACATTGATGGTACAACTAGAAGGAACAGAAAATCGTATTTCCGTTGAACGAAAGAATTATATCGAAGAAGTCAACGATTACAATCAAAGCTTAGTCCGCTTCCCGAAAAATATGGCGGCGAAAGTCTTAGGCTTTGATAAGAAAGCGAATTTTAAAGCGGATGAAAAAGCCAAAGAGGTGCCTGACGTTAGTTTTGAATAAGGATGGGTGAAAAAAATGAAAAAGGATCCGTATGCTTCAAGGGAACAGCTTCATCAAACGGTTGTTGGGAATTACCGCAAATTGCGTAGGCGCAGCGGTATTTTTTCATTAGTGTTAGTGATTGTGCTGCTGGTGAGCGGATTTTCATTCTTAAGGTTAGTTACTGGCGGTGGTTATGGCGATAAAAAAGCTGGCTACGATCAGCAGCTAACAACGTTGGATCAGGAACGAGCAGCTATTCTAGCTGGTAAACAAGTGACAGTTACACAATCCTTCAAAACGACTATGAATGACAATTTGTCTAATTTAAAGGAATATCCAAGGCAGGCCAATAATTATCAAGTCGCGATCAAAGGGACAGATAGTCATTTGACGATCAATAGGAATAATGTTTTTGTTTCTGACAACGCGCGGATGCTGAGTGATAAACTGAAACAAAAAATTTATCAATTAAACAAACAGCTGGCGGCCAGTACCAACGGCGCGCAATTAGCCGTTGTCACCGTACCTGAGTTGCCTCGCGGGGAAGACATCGAGTCTTACGCCAATACAGTCTTTAATCAATTGGGTATCGGCGATAAACAGGAAAACAACGGCGTCTTGTACCTGATTGCTTTAGACGAGCAGGAATTTCGATTAGAAGTGGGGTACGGGTTGGAAGGTCTGATTCCCGACGGTAAGGCAGATGACATTATTAATAACGACGATGTCGTGGATGCTTTTAAGGATGAAGATTACGACCAAGGCGTCAATCAAGTGATTGATGAAGTCTTCGCCACCATGAATACCAAGACGGCACTAGTAGATTCGCAAATCGCTCAAGTAAAGGATCAACGAACACAATTGATGTTTTTCCACTGGACTGGCCTAGTCGTATTAAGTCTTTTGTGGTTAGTCAGTCTGATCAGTCTGATAAATCTTTTGCGAGCACGAGTCTTTTTAAAAGAAACCTATAAGCGTTACCAGCAAGCAACGACCACGATTGTTGGTGATAAAGCTTTGAATCGGGCAACGCAGCAATCGCCGCTGTATCCGATTTTCTTAAGTGGCTTAGTGATCGGCTTATCTGTCAGAGGGATTAAGCGAGCAATCATTCAAGGACAGCTGTTGCGTGATCCAGCGGCGGAAAAGAAATTGTTCGGTCGGATCTTGATTGGTGATACCCTTTATTCAGGCAACGGGGATGTGTTGACGACGGCGTACTTAGCATCAAATTATAATTCCAGTAATTGGTCGGATAATAACAACAGCTCTGGCGGCGGCTCCTCGTGGGGTTCCTTCGGTGGTGGGTCTTCCGGCGGTGGCGGAGCATCTGGTGGCTGGTAATAAAAAATAGAAAGACGTTTACCAAAAGTTGGTGAACGTCTTTTTACTTACATCTGTCTCCATTATTTCGATTGCTGTCGGATCTATCAAAAAACGCCAATCCACAAATGGACTGGCGTTTTTTTAATGTTCAAATTGTGCTTGATGGAGCTGATAGTAGTTGCCTTTTTTCGCTAAGAGTTCTTCATGAGTCCCTTGCTCGACGATGTTACCGTTATTGACGACTAGGATCAAGTCAGCTTCACGAATCGTTGAGAGTCGGTGGGCGATGATGAAGGACGTCTTATCCACCATCAAACGGCCCATTGCTGCTTGGATCAACAGCTCGGTTTGGGTATCGACGTTGGAAGTCGCCTCATCTAAAATCAACAGCTCGGCATTCAGCAGCATCGCCCGAGCGATTGTCAGTAATTGTTTTTGACCTTGAGAGATCGCCAAGCCGTCTTCGGTCATGAGCGTGTCATAGCCTTTAGGCAGCTGGGTAATAAAATCATGGATGTGAGCGGCCTTTGTAGCGGCAACGACGTCTTCCATCGTGGCGGCTTCATTGCCATAGGTCAGATTCTCAAAAATCGTCCCGGTAAAGAGCCATGTATCTTGCAAGACCATCGCGTATTGTTTCCGCAGACTTTCGCGGGTTGCTTCTTTGATGTTTTGTCCATCTAAATAAATCGCACCACTATTTGGATCGTAAAAACGCATTAATAGATTGACGATCGTCGTCTTGCCGGCACCGGTGGGGCCAACGATGGCGACCATGCTGCCGGGGGCGATGTCAAAGGACAGATCGTTGATTACCGGTTGTGCTTGCTGGTAGCTGAAGGAGACATGATCGAAGCGAACAGCGCCCTTCACATGGTCGAAGACGTAAGCCTCAGGCACATCTTGGACTTCAGGTTCTTCATCTAACAGTTTAAAAATACGTTCAGCAGCAGCGATCGAGGATTGCAGGTCGCTGAAAATATTTGCCAGCTCGTTGATTGGACCAGAGAATTTTCGTGAATACAGCACAAAGGATGAAAGTTTCCCTAATGTGAGATGACCAAATAGGAATAAAAACGCACCTAAGATACTAATCAATGACAAGGAGACATTGTTAATAAAGTTGACGGAAGGTCCAGTCATGCTGCCGTAATATTCGGCATTGTAATAGGCGGTCATGGCTTCGTCATTTTTAGCGGCGAAGCGCTTGATCATGGTTTCTTCTTGATGATAGACTTTCGTTGTTTGTTCGCCGGATAAAAGTTCTTCGGTCAGACCGTTTAATTCCCCTAGCTTAGCGGAACGTTTGCGGAACAGCGGCTGGAATTTACTGGTCAAAAAGCGTGTTAGTAAAATCGATGCTGGCACGGTGACTAAGAAGATCGTTACCATTATCGGCGAAATCACCATCATCATCACAAAAGAACCAATGATGGTGACCAAGCTGCTTAACACTTGGACGGAGTCGTTGGCTAGCGAGGTATTGATCGTGTCGATATCATAGCTCATGCGGCTGACGATATCACCTGTTTGATGCTGATCAAAATAGCCTACTGGCAGGGAAACGATTTTATCAAATAAATCTTTCCGTAATCGAAAGGCAATTTTTTGACTCAAATAAATCATTAAGCGACTGATACCGTAGCTTAAAATCGCTGAGGCTAAGTAAAAGCCTACCATCCAAGCACAGTAAAAGAAGACTTTTTGAAAGGCGACCTTACCTTGGCCAATCTGGATCGCATCGATGGCGTAGCCGGAAAGCAAAGGCCCGACTAAAGCAAATAAATTACTAGCGATGGTTAACAGCACCGCTAAAAATAAAAGCCATTTGAATTGATACAAGTAGCCCCATAATCGCAGCAGTGTACCTTTACGTGAATTATTCTCCAATGCTCGCCCCTCCAATCTGACCGTGGTAGATCGTTTGATAAGTTGAATTGTCAGCCAATAGCTCCTCATGACTGCCGTAGCCGATCATTTTTCCTTTTTCTAAAAGGAGGATCTTGTCTGCATGTTGGATCGAGCTGATCCGTTGAGCAATCAAAATTTTGGTAGTCGCTGCAAAATGAGTCCGCAGGGCTTTTCTTAAATTCGCATCAGTATGATAGTCCAACGCGCTAGAGGAATCATCTAAGATCAAGAGATCCGGCTGACCAATCAACGCACGAGCTAAGAGCACTCGTTGTTTCTGACCGCCACTGAGATTTTGTCCTTTGGCTTCTAAGTGGTAATCCAAGCCCTCCGCTAATTTATCAATAAATTCTCGGGCCTGCGCATCGTCTATTGCTTGCTGGACTTGTTCTTCTGAAAAAGCTCGACCGAATAAAATATTTTCGCGGATCGTATCGGCGAACAAGACATCTTTTTGTAAGACAGCACCGATTTTTTGATGCAGCGCGTCTAAGGAATAATGCTTGATGTCTTGGCCGTCCAAAAGAATTTGTCCAGAGGACCGGTCATACAAGCGTAAGATCAAACTGGCGATGGTGGTTTTCCCGCTGCCGGTAGCCCCCATGATTCCTAATGTTTCGCCGGCTGCTAAATTGAAGGAAATATCTTCGATCGCAGTCGCGGCGTCGGGATAGGCGAAGGTCACGTGATCGAAACGTAATTTTGTCGTGCTTTCCTTGCGTTGTTCTAAAGTACCGGGAACCAAGGTTGGTTTTTTCCGCAAGACATCGTTGATTCGTTTGGCGGAAGCCAGTCCTCGGGAATACAAAACAAAAATTCGTGTGATCGACAGCATCGCATTCAAAATAATCGTGAAATACGTTAAGAAAGCGACGATCACTCCGGGTTGTGTCAGTCCTGCATTGACGCGGTAGGCACTGACTACGATCACGAGGGTCAAGCCTAGATTTAAAAATAAATCCAACAATGCCGGCGAAGCAGCCAACGTCACATTGGCTTTCGTCTCCGCATTTACTAATGATTGATTGACTTGTTCAAAACGATTCCGTTCATACGCTTCTTTCGACAACGCTTTGATGACGCGGGAACCAGTCACATTTTCCCGCACCGTCAGCACGAGTTGATCGACCTTTGTTTGTAATTTGCTAAACAGCGGTACGCCTTTTTTAGAAATGTGTGTGACCACCACGAAGATGATCGGCATCACCGCGACTAAGACCAGTGTCAACACCGGATCTAAGGTGGTAGTAATCAAAATTCCGCCGATCAACAGGATCGGTGCGCGAATGCCCATCCGCAGCATGACTCCTAATGTTAAATGAATATTATAAGAATCGGTCGTGACTCGTGAGACTAATGAGGAGACGCTGACTTCTTCAATCTGAGTCGTATCTAAATAACTAATTTTTTTGAATAGGTCATCGCGAATATGCTTGGTCGTGTTCTTCGCCGTTTTTGAGACCATGCGGTTGGCAATGATATTCGCCCATAAAGCAAAGGCGGAGGCCAATAGCATGACACCACCCCACAAAAGGATTTTATGGGGATCTTTTTGTGGGATCACGTGGTCCAAAATATAGGCCAGCGTCCACGGGAGGACCAGTTCCATCATTGTTCCTAAAAATTTAATAATCACGCCAATCGTCACTTGTGAACGATAGGGTCGCAAATAGTTTAAAATTAATTTCATTTTTGCTCCTTACTACAAATGCGTGCTTCCGCAGTTGTCATGATCTTATCTAAGTCTGCCAAAAGTTCAGCCTGTCGTTTGGCGGGGACTTCTGCCAATAGCGTCTGATTCCAGTCGGCTAAGATGCGGCGAATCTCCTCTTTGATTTCCTGTGCTTTTTCAGTGGGAAAAATTTGTAAGCGTCGGGCGTCTGTCGGATCACTTTTGCGAGTGATAAAGCCCTTTTGTTCTAGCTGGGCCAATTGGCGAGTGACGTTGCTTTTATTTACAAAGATGCGACAAGCCAGCTCTTCTTGGGAAATCCCTGGTTGACGGCAAATCGTTAAAATATAGGCGTGATGCATTTCACCCAAGCCTAATTTTTTAAATTCCTTTTCACGATACAAGGCTGAAAGTCGCGCGAGGCGATTGACCATTTGCATAAAAGAATCCATTTTCTTCCTCTCATCCTTCCTTTAAACCAGAATAAGTATAAAAGAAAACCGTTGCGGGTGCAACGATTATAGTTCAGATTATTTCCGGAAATCTTTACACAATCATAACAATCTTTATTTTATCTTTGCATGAAGTTGATCAAGCCTTAACAATGCGCCGCTATACTTTTTTACAGAGGTGGGCAATCACTTAGCGTTACTTTACTAGTTAGGAAGACGCAAAAAACAATCAAAAAATGAAGAATGACTCTTGGGAAGAACGGCCCCTTCAAGATGAAAAGGAGAGAACAACTGTGCTGAAACTCGAAAAAATCCACAAGCAATTCCAAGAAACGACGGTGCTGGAAGATATCAACTTAGAGATCGCGGCCGGCGAGATCGTTTCTATTTTAGGGCAATCCGGTTCGGGCAAAACGACCTTGTTGAATTTGATTTTAGGATTAGAAGAACCGACAGCGGGGAAAATTTATTTTAATGATAAAGAAATCACTCATACGTTAATGGAGAAACGGCCTTTCAATATCGTTTTTCAAGATTACGCGCTGTTTCCTAATTTAACCGCGTATCAAAATCTGATCTATGGCTTGAAAAATGAAAAGGAGCGTTCTTCTAGTGACGAGGTAGCGGAATTGATCCAACTGCTGAACTTAGAAAAACATTTAGACAAGCCAATCCATCAACTGTCAGGTGGTCAAAAACAGCGGGTGGCGTTAGGCCGAACATTAGTGATGAAGCCGCAGCTGCTATTGTTAGATGAACCCTTGAGCGCGTTGGATGGGGTGATCAAGGAATCGATCAAGGAAAAAATTCAAGAAATCGCTCGTAAGCTGCATTTAACTATCATCATCGTCACCCATGATCCGGAAGAAGCGTTGACGATGTCCGATAAGATCGTCGTACTAGATGAAGGAAAGATCGCCCAGTGCAGCTCGCCAATCGAGATCATGAGTGAATCGTCTTGTCACTTTGTGGAAGAATTCATCGTTAATCAATTAGCAATCAAGCAACGGAACATCCAACAGATTTTTCAAGCGTCCATGAAGCTGGTGGCTACATGAGTAGGGTTATTTCCTTGAAACGTTTCAGCAGCTGGTTGGTCTTAGGTTTTTTCATTTTATTTCTAGCGTGGCCCTTAGTGCAGATCGTTTTGACTGCTTTTCCTGAGGTCGGCGGGAAAAGTATTGACATTTTTAGTCCTAAGTGGCGAACCTCCTTTAGTAATAGCTTGAGCTATTCTTTGGTCGCGACCAGCTGTTCGACTTTACTAGGATTTCTCTTGGCTTACGGCAATAATTTTACGCAGATCAATCGCAAATTTTTAAAGTTGAATGAGAGCATCTTACATTTTCCGATGCTGCTGCCGACGATTACTTATGGCTTTGTTCTTATTTATGCCTTTGGAAGTCAAGGACTGTGGAGCAAAATTTTTAAACAGGAGTTGTTCCACATCTATGGATCCATCGGCATTTTATTAGGTTTTATCATTTATACTTTGCCACCAATCTTTATTTTGATTAATAATTCCATGAAATATTTAGATACGCAGCTGTTCATCGTTTCTCGTTTGATGGGGGATGCGTGGCATCGGTCTTTAGTGAAGACGATTTTGACTCCTTTGGCACGGGTTTTGGCGGTGGCCTTTTTACAAGGGTTTTTCATGTCCTTCACGGATTTTGGGATTCCTAGCGCGGTAGGTGGACAGACACCTTTTATCACGACTTTATTGTATGAAGGCTTTATGGGAACGATCCCGAATTTTCAATTTGGTTCACTCGTAGCGTTGACGATGCTTTTGCCATCGATCGTAAGTATTTTGATTTTGAATCATTTGCAAAAGAAGGTCGTACGATACGAAAAACCACGACCGATCGTGATGAAAAAAAATCCAGTCAGAGATTGGCTTTTCCGATTGCTGTTTTTAAGCGTCTCATTATTTATCTTAGGCGTGTTTGCGGTCTTGCTGATTATTCCAATGGTCACGAATTGGCCTTATGAGTTGCAGCCGACCTTTACTAATTTCGCTCGCTTTATTCAAGATGACAGTCTTGTTTCTACTTTGAGAAATTCCTTGATGATGGCGTTATTAACCGCGTTGGTTGGAACGGTGATCGCGTATTTCGCGGCGATCCTGACTTCACGGGAGCGAAAATTGTATAAGGTCAATCAAGTGATCGACAGCATCGCGACGATCACCAACTCGATTCCAGGCATGGTTTTAGGGGTCGCCTTCTTATTACTTTTTAGCGGCACCCAGCTACATAATACGTTGCTGATCTTAGTCATCGTTACGGTCATTCATTATTTTTCTACGCCGTATCAAATGGCGAAGGAAGCCTTGCAAAAAATGAATTTGAATTGGGAGAACATCGCGAAATTAATGGGAGACAGCTGGATCAAAACGGTTTGGCGAATCTTGATCCCGAATTCTAAAATCACGATCATTGATATTTTTTCTTACTATTTCTTCAATTCAATGGTCACTATCAGCGCGGTGATTTTCTTGACTAGCGCCAACACGATGGTTATTACCGCCAAGCTGAAGGAGCTTCAGCATTTTGGTCGGTTTAACGATATCTTCATGCTGTCACTGTTTTTACTAGTCATTAATTTAAGCGTGCAAGGACTGACGCAATTAGCGAAGCGAACGACGCTTCCCAATTTTTTAACGGATCTAGGAAAAAAACATTCGATTGAGAAAAAACGCGTATAAAAGAAAAGGAGAATGATGAATGAAAAACAAATTAGTCGTCTTACTAGGCTGTGTCTTTACCTTGTTGTTATTAGGAGCTTGCAGCAAAAGCAACGCCGCGAATGACAAGGTAACGATCTATACGAATGCGGATGAGGAGCCGGTAGCGGTAATGAAAAAAGTCTTAGATGATAACGGCTATAAAGGTAAGTACGTCCTGCAATCTTTTGGGACTTCAGAGCTAGGCGGAAAGCTGTTGGCAGAAGGCAAAAATATCGAAGCGGATCTAGTGACGATGAGTACCTTCTATTTGAATAGTGCGCAGCAAAAGGAAAAAATGTTCAAGGAAGAAAAGCTGCCGGTCAAACCTTTAGCGAAAATTCCAGACTACGCCGCACCCTTCACCGTGCAAGAAGGTACGATCTTTTACAACACTGATAAAATGAAGGAATTGAATTTACCGATCCCAAAAAGTTTAAAAGATTTAGCGGACCCGCAATATAAAGATGTTCTATCGATCTCTGACATCAAGCAATCATCAACGGCGTGGCTGTTATTCCAAGCCTTAGTGGATACTTACGGCAAGGATGAAGCGCAGACGATTTTAAAAGCTATTTATAAAAATACTGGTGATCATTTGGAAAGCTCAGGCTCAGGTCCCATTAAAAAGGTTCGTTTAGGAGAAGTCGCGCTGGGCTTCGGTCTACGTCACCAAGCGGTCAAAGACAAGACGGATGGTTTGCCGATCGATTTCGTGGAGCCTTCAGAAGGAACCTATACATTGACCGAGTCGTTAGCGGTAATTGACAAAGGTAAAAGCACGAACCCTGAAGCGGAAAAAATGCTGGACTTGATTTTGGAAAAAGGTCGGAAGGATTTATTAGAAATTTATCCCAGTGCTTTATACGAAGGGGAAAAAGTTGACAGCCGCTACCTGGCCAAAGATCAAAAAGTCTTCCCTGAAGAATTGACGGCGGAATTATTAGAGCAACATCAAAAACTAGTGGATTAAGTGAGGAGCACAACATGGAATACAAATTATTGACGCCTGGTCCCTTGACGACTACGGCTACTGTCAAGCAAGCGATGCTGACGGATCATTGTACATGGGATCAAGAATACAAAACGATTACACAAGAGATTCGTCAGAAGCTGTTGGTTTTAGCCGGCGTTTCAGAGCAGGAATACACGACGGTTTTGATGCAAGGCAGCGGGTCCTTTGGTGTGGAAGCGGTGCTTAGCTCAATGATTAAGCCGACGGATCATTTGTTGATTTGTGCCAATGGGGCGTACGGCCAACGAATCGTCGCCATGAGCGAACGCTACCAGCTGAACTATACTGTTTACGAAGTGGCAGAAAACGCGATTCCCTTAGCGGCGGACATCGCAAAGCTCATCGAAGCCAATCCGACGATCACAGTGCTAGCGATGGTTCATAGCGAGACGACGTCAGGCATTTTGAATGACTTGACGGAGATCGCTCAATTAGCCAAGGAGCAACAGTTACTTTTTATCGTTGATGCGATGTCCAGCCTTGGTGGCATCCCCATCGATGTTTCAGGATTGGAAATTGATTTTCTGATCTCCAGTTCGAATAAATGTATTCAAGGCGTACCGGGCTTTTCTTTTGTGATTGCTAAGCGAAAAGAATTGGAACAGCGGCAAACCTTTGCTCGGACGTTGTCTTTGGATCTGTATGATCAATACAAAGTCATGGAAAAGGATGGAAAATGGCGTTTCACTTCGCCAACTCACACGGTGCTAGCCTTTTATCAAGCGTTGATTGAATTGGAAGAAGAAGGCGGCATCCATCAGCGGTATGTCCGCTACTTGACGAACAATCGACTGCTGCGGCAAAAAATGTCCGAGATCGGCTATCGTCCCTTTATCAAAGAGCATCAAGGACCCTTCATTACTTCGTTTTATTATCCAAAACGGGGAAACTTTAAGTTTGACCATTTCTATGCGTTTTTGAAAGAGCATGGCTTTGTAATCTATCCAGGTAAGATTAGTTCGCAAGAATGTTTTCGTATTGGCAACATTGGCGAGATTTATCCAGAGGATATCGATCGCTTAGTTGAAGTAATTGAACACTATTCGGAGGTAGCTTATGTCAGTTAAAACAATTATTTTAGATTGGGCCGGTACGACGGTTGATTTTGGTTGTATGGCGCCAGTCCAGGCATTTAAAGGGGCTTTTGAGAACAAAGGGATTAATCTTTCTTATGAAGAGATTCGTAAACCAATGGGAATGTTGAAGCTGGATCATATCAAGCAGCTTTTAGCATTAGAGACAGTGAAGCAACAATGGCTGGAGCAATTTGGTGAAGCCAGCAATGAAGCAACGGCTCTGTCGATTTATCAAGATTTTGAAAAATACCTCTTTGCAGATCTAGCAGAGCACAGCCATTTGAAACCTGAAACAAAACAGGCGATCAGAAAGATTAAGCAACTGGGTTTCAATATTGGAACAACCACTGGTTACACGCAAGAAATGATGGCAGTCGTAGCGGAGACTGCCAAAATCGAAGGGTATCATCCTGATTATTTAGTCACACCAGACGAGGTTGGATCACTAGGACGACCCTATCCTTACATGATCTATCAGAATATGCGTCATTTTCAAAATCGCTCAGTGCGGGAAGTGATCAAAGTCGGCGATACCTTCTCAGATATCCAAGAAGGAAAAAATGCTGGAGTTTTAAGCATCGCCGTGACGGAAGGCAGTTCGGTGATGGGCCTCTCTTTTGATGAATACAAACAATTATCAAAAGACGAAATGGATCACTTGAATCAGCAAACCGCGGATAAATTTTATCAGCAGGGCGCTGATCTGTGTGTGAAAAATTTATTAGAGTTGGCAGAATTATTGCAAGAGCACACCGCGATCCCGCAATTGATCAAACAAAAAAATAAATTCGCAATCAGCTAACAGAAGTGTTGAGGACAAAGTGAGAGACTTTGTCCTCAACTTTTTTTGTTTCGAAATAAATGAAATCACTCGACTTTAATCAAAAACAAAATAGAAAAACAAAAAAAAGAATTCAGCGGTTTTGAAATATTCAATTGATTTTATTTTTTCCGGAAATTTGAGTAGCATCAAATATGATGGCGGATACAACGGTTGATATTACTCATTTTTATTCAAAAATTAAATTTTATATTGAAAAAATGGCTGAGACTTTCCTTATAAATGCGGGTAGAATAATGTTGTAACCAATGCTAGGGCGCTTCGAAAAGTTTTTTATTAGTAATTTTATGTCTAGCATTAAATGAAGGCAATATTTTATGTTGAAAGGAAATGAATGTATTCGTTGGCGAAAACTATAGCAAATGAAGTTCATAGAAAACAAGCAAGCTAAATACATAAAAGATCCGGTCATTGTAATTTTACTATTTTTAGCAGAGGAGTGATTGAATGGGGGTTCAATCAAAGCTGTTCTGGGGGAATGCCGTGAATCAGTAAAATAGTGTGACTTAAGCTACTTATTTAAATCTTGTCTGTGAGCGGCGTGGTGATGATTGGCATTCGTTGTTTTTTTAGATGTGAATGCATCATTATTGAAGAATGAATCAAGGATGCGGATTACTGACAGCATCCTTGATTTTTTTTACAACGACAATCATTGGTTGCTCCTAAAGTAAAAATTAGTTTACTTGATTTAAAAAGAGAAAGAAGGGGAAATATTTATGAAAAAGATCGTTATGGGGATTTGTGGGTTGATTATGTTTTGCTGGGGAGTGGCAAGCTTACGAAGTGGAGCTTTGAAAGCGGATGACTTGCCGCAAGAGCCGGTGATTGAAACAACGGCTCCTGAGAGTTCGACAGTCGTCGAAGAACCTGCTCCGCCAGTGAGTGAGGTACCGCCAGCAGCGCCTGTACCGGAAACGCCTGTCGCACCAGTGACACCGGCAGCGCCAGAGGTTCCCGTAGCAGAGACGCCGGTTGAAGTACCGGCCGCTGGAATACCAGCTGAGGTTCCTGTTGAAGACTCCACGCCGGAGGTACCCGTTGAAGTGCCAACGACACCGGAAACAGGAGCTCCTGCAGAAACAACGGTGCCGACCGAAAATAGTACAGGAGACTCAACGGCGACCACTAGTTCATCTGACGATAGCTCCAACAGTGGTGGTTCAACCAGTGACAGCTCCACCAGTCAAGGCTCGACCAGCGATAGCTCGACTAGTCAAAGTTCTACCGATCAAAGCTCGACGAATCCAACTTCTGATACTGGCACCTCTTCAAGTGCAGGATCAACTTCTGGTGGCACGCTGCCAAGCGATAGCAGTTCTAGTTGGACACAGCCAAGCAGTACGGCCCCTTCTTCTAGCTATGATGAGCCGAAGCAGTCGACAGTACCAGCCGCACCGCAAGAAACACCGCCTAAGACGAATTCAGTCAGCGCCCAAGCGAGTTCTGCTTTTACGACAGCCGCGCCAGAGGCCTTTTCGCAATCAAGCACATTGGACCTGCCAAGTGAATTGAAAACTTCGGAAGTTGCACAGTCAGATTTGAAAGGTTTTGAATTGCCGTTGCTATCTAGCTTCAAGGACAAAGCCCATGCGGCCTTGGTTTATGACGGCATAAAAAAATTAGGAACCGAACAAGCGGATAACTTTAGCCCGGAGCAATTAGCCACCGAGCTTTATCATAATCTCTTTGGGATTGAACTTTCTGGTAGGCCAGAAAAATTGAAGGAAGAGATCAGCATTGGAAGTTTGTTGTATCAAAAGAAAAAGGAAAAAAATGAATTAGTCGGGATCTATATCGGTGAGGATTACTACTTAACAGTAGGTGATGTCGAAGTCGAGCAAGCAGAAAAAGATACAGAAGTGGCGAAGACCTCCGACGATAAGGAAGCAGCAGGTGATTCAGCTGGAAAGACGAAGCAACGTCAAGTTATTCTGCAACCGATGGATCTAGATGAAGATATTTTAGTACAGCCGTTACCGACAGTTACTTTGACCGAATATGGAAATGAAGTGTTAGCAGAGTATCCGGCTTCAATTAATTTCACTGAAAACGAAGGCGCAAAGAATTTCATTGCTAAGATCGCTGAGGACGCTCGTCAGCTGGGTCAAGAATATGATGTATTCGCTTCGGTGATGATTGCGCAAGCATTGTTAGAAAGTGGTTCAGGAACTAGCAGTCTTTCGTTACCGCCAAATCATAATTTGTTTGGCGTGAAGGGCACGTATCAAGGCCAAGCAGTTTCAATGACAACTCAAGAAGATCGCGGCAATGGGGCTTTGTATTCAATCAATGCAGCCTTTCGTAGATATCCCAACTACGCCGCTTCATTAGGGGATTATGTTCAACTATTGCGTGGCGGGATCAGTGGCAATGCCGGTTATTATCAAAAAACATGGCGTTCTACAGCGAAGAATTATTTACGGACGACCAATGCCTTGACCGGAACATACGCGACCGATATTTCCTATGGTCGTAAGCTGAATTCGATCATCGCGGTTTACAACTTGACGCAGTATGATCGTGTAAAGGTCGATCAAACAGCTGGTGTCTTCATCAAGGGCAAAGAGGAAATTCCAGAAGCGTATCGCTCATTGATGCGTTATCCAGATTACAACGGCGTTAATTACAACACCTCAGGCTCTTATCCTGTCGGGCAATGCACGTGGTATGCCTTTAACCGCGTGAAGCAGTTAGGCAAGAGCGTTGATGATTTCATGGGCAATGGCGGAGAATGGGGAACGAAGGGCAAAGCTTTAGGCTATGAAGTGAGCCGCGAACCAAAGGCCGGCTGGCTGATCTCCTTCAAACCGGGTGTCGCAGGCTCTGATGCGCGTTATGGCCACGTGGCCTTTGTTGAAGTGGTCAAACCAGAAGGAATCTTGATCTCAGAAGGAAATGTCTACGGAGGTACAGTTATTTCGTATCGGGTGATCGATGCTAATCTAGCAAAATCCGATCTTGTTACCTACATCAAAGCAAAATAAAGGGGTGCCAGCACTAATGGCAAATATTCGTCCAAGTCAAGGACATACAGATCCGCGGGAAGATAAGAAAACCTTAATTTTGACGGTTCTGATCTTAGTGGCGCTATCTGTATCGATACTATTTGTCATTAATTGGCAATTAAAAAAAAATCTCAACATTCATACGATTTCAGGAACATCGATGGTGCCGACTTTGACCGAAAAAGACATGGTCATCGTAAAAAAAAGGACACCGGTCCAACGCTATGATATTGTCGCTTTTTCAGTCGCCAAGGAGGAGGGGATGTTTGTCAAACGTGTGATTGGCTTACCTGGAGACAGCATGTTTGTCCGGAATGGACGAATGGTTCTAAATATCGGCGAACAGGGTGACTTTGAAACTACCAGTAGCTTTCAATTATCACCGACTGTTGCAGAAGAATTTCAAACGTTGAATAAAATTCCTGAAGACGTCTACTTTGTGATTGGCGATCATGTTGAAGTCTCAAAAGATAGTCGAACATTTGGCTTTGTCCAACAAAAGGCAATCGAAGGAACGGTTCAATTTCGTCTTCCGGTCGTTCGCCTAGCGAAGTCGGAAAAATAAGGAAAGAAGGAGAAGAATATGATAATCATTAATTGGATTTGCATAGGACTGATTATTTTAGTCCTCCTTGTGTGGTTTTACCGAATGATCATCAACATTCGCTTACAGGTAGTCAAGCCGCCAAAAAACGCTGATCCTTCTTTTCAGCAGAAATTGGAATATGTCCGGCAGATTGAACAAACAAAACACGTTTCCGCGATGTTGTTCATCATCTTCTTCCTCGCGGTTGGATTGCTGCTGAATACTTACAGTAATTTTAAAGTCCAAGATCAGCTGTATATCGTGAATGAACAAAACAATATTTTAAAAGACGATATCAATCTAATGAAGAAGGAACAGAAAAAGCTCATCAATAAGATTCCAGTCAAAGCCTATCCGGAAGCTGGAGTTGGGTTGCAGGATTATTCATGGGATGAATTGTTTACCGATGAGAGCCGTGAGAAGCAATATGCACTGGAAAGCGATCTATCGAGTAAGCTCAGTCCATATTTTGGATTACCGACGACCTTGATTGTCTTAGATATCCCGACGCAAACGTTGAATATCGCCCTAGCTGGTGATTTAACCAGCGAAGATAATCGTAAGCAGATCATAGAAAATGTGAAAGCTTTTGCCAAGGAGGCGGAGGGGGTATCTAATCTGACACAGATTACCTTCCAGCTAAATGTTCGCGATGGGGACAAGCAAAAACAGGATTATAGTTGTACTTTCTCTCGTGAGAATGGAGAATCTCAATTTTCAATTATTCAAGAAGAAGATTAAAGGAAAGAAGGGATAAGAATGGTAGCACAACAAAAAAAGAACGGGTGGTTTTTTAATAAAAATATTATTGATGAGATCAATTCCGTTCCAGAGGAGAAAGTGGAAAAAGAAGAATTTGCAAAAGCGGCACCGACATTAAAGATGGTCGCAGACAATACGATCAGTGACTCGCCAGACAAGCAGGTTGAAGAAATCAAAGAATTGAAACGTTTGATTTTCGAAAAGGAACAGGTCTTGCAGAAGTACAAAAAGGATATGACTGTTCAAAACCAGCAATTAACTAAAGAAAATGAAAATTATCGTCAATCAGTTTTACGAATGGGTGAAGAAAAAGCTCAAAACCGGCGTCAAATCCAAGATTTGGAAGCGGAGATCCAACGGGCACGCCAAGAGATCCAACGCTTAAAAAATTCGCAGGAACTAGAAGAATTGAGACAGCAGTTGGATGAGACCTTAGACGAAAATAAACAATTAAAAGCCTCTGTCGAACATTTAGCCACCGTAGAACAGGAGTTGGAAGGAATTCACGAAGAACATAAAGCTTTAGTATCTCAGCAAAAAGATGAAGAGGTCCAACGATTGGAGAAGGTTAATCAATTGGAGGAACAAATCGAAGACTTATTAGCTGAAATCAATGAAAAGGAAGAACAATATTCCCATTTGGACCAAGTGATCCTAGAGAAGGATCAAACGATTGAACAGATTCTAGAAGGACAAGGTGGTCAAGCCAATGAGGATCAATTAGAAGAAGTTTCTGAGCTGAAGGAACAATTAGCTTATCTTGAAGCGGAGAATGCGGAGCTGAAACAAGAAGCGGTCGCTACTCAACTGGAAATCGGCGAAGTCTTGATTTCCGCTCGGAAGCAAGCGAATCGGATGGTAGAAAAATCAAAAATGGACGCTCATCGGATCATTGAAGAGGCGAAAAAAGAATTAGCGCTGATCAACGAGCAAGCCAAAGAAATCTCGGAAGAAGTCAGTGAATCGCGCCATTCTGTCATGGCCCTGTATGAAGAAATGCAAACTCGAGTAGAGATCCTTGCGCAAGGAAAAATACAAGAAGAAGCAGCAAAAAACGAATCCGACGATTCTGAAAACTAAAGACAAATTTTCTTAAAGAGGTGACGGTATTTTGCCGTCACTTCTTTTTGTCCATGAAGAAAGTATAAATTTTCATAGGAACAAAGCGCTTTACAGCAGGCATATTCATCTCCAGCTTCACGAAAGTCTTTCTTATGAAAGGCAGCATTAGAGTTATTTTCCGTGAAAAAGATTGTAACCCATTTTTGAAGACGCTATACTTTTAAGTACTGAGGAAGTTGCGGAATAAAGGAGGAAATGAAAATGAAGTTAGCGATTATTTTAGAGACAAAGGAACATGAAAAAGCATGGAATGCGTTTCGTTTTGGCGTCGCTGCGCTGAAGAAGGAGCATCAAGTGAAATTTTTCCTGATGGGTGAAGCGGTAGAAGTGGAAAGTATCGAGGACGAACAATATGATGTGCCTTCACAGCTGAAAAAGTTGACAGAAGCTGGCGGTGAATTGTTGGCCTGTGGTACTTGTTTAAAATCGCGACAGCTAGAAGAACAAACGGCTTGTCCAATTTCAACGATGTTCGACTGTGTGGAAATGGTAGAGTGGGCCGATCAGACGGTGACATTTTAATAGAATCAAGAGCTTCAAGTGCTGACAAATCGGCGACTTGAAGTTTTTTTGCAGAAATAGCACTATGTCAAACACGGCTTGCGTGAAAAAGTGTTAAGCAACGGTCGCTTTCTATTATAATTAAGAGAAGGATTCTATCATTAAGGAAAGAGGAGGGAAGGCTCATGATCGCGGATATTTTGAAGGAACAGCGAAAAATCAGAAATCTGACTCAGCAAGAGGTCGCTGAGATTTTCCACGTGACACGCCAAACGGTTTCAAATTGGGAGAATGAAAAAAATTATCCTGATGTTCCTACACTGGTTGCTATCAGTGATTATTTTGAAGTCTCTCTAGATTACTTAATGAAGGGCGATGAGAAGTATATGGCTAAGATGAAGCAGGAAGCGAAGTTGCTGCGGTCGATTCAGGTTGGGTCGGTTCCAACGATCATTGCAGGGACAATGTTGATCTGTTCGCTGATTTTAATGATTGCTTTATTTAAGGGTGGCTCGGTGGTAGATATTTTACCGTATCAATTGATGTTGACGATCGTAACGATTTGGTCCTTTGTGATCCATTTTGGAAATTTACGCAGTCAAATGAATCGTGTGATTGGCACGAGTGTCAGTATTTTCTTGTTCGCTTCGTTGTTTGTGAATCTCTTTAGTGTCTTGCTCTGTATTCTATCTGCGCTTCAAGTGGTCCATTTTTAAAATCCATCGGTGCTCCGGTGAAGGAAGTAATAATTACGAATTCTTTTTAAGAAAGAGAGACACGTGAAACGTTTTTTGTTTCACGTGTCTCTGATTTTTGTAAAGAGAAAATTAAAACTAAATTCTTTATTTATCCTAAAGTTTTTATTCGATTATCGTTTAAATTATGTTTGAATTTAAATAAATGGTAGCGTATACTCGTTTTTGCTGGGTCGCAAAAACCTTTTTATGAATATAAATAAAGCATTTTTACTTTTTTAACGGTTTTGAATAATTGAATGAAAATTAGGAGGAAAGAGGATGCGAGGAGAAAAAAATAGGTGGCTGATCGCCTTATCAGGAGTGGCAATCCATCTATCGATTGGTTCGGCTTATGCTTGGAGCGTATTTAAGGAGCCGATTCAAGAGTTGACTGGTTGGGACAAATCAGCGGTCTCTTTTGCGTTTAGTTTAGCAATTTTTTGTTTAGGAACATCCGCGGCCTTCATGGGGAAATTTGTCGAAAAATTTGGTCCGAGAAAAACTGGGACAGTTGCGTCAATCTTATTTGGTTTCGGAATCATCTCAACGGGCTTCGCAGTGACGAGCCACTCGTTGCCGCTGTTGTACCTGACCTATGGGATTATCGGTGGGATCGGATTGGGTGCGGGCTATGTCACACCCGTATCCACGATGATTCGTTGGTTTCCTGATCGGAAAGGGTTGGCGGCGGGGCTAGCTATTATGGGTTTTGGTTTTGCCTCTATGATTACCGGACCGATCGCGCAGCAGTTGATGGTTCATGTGGGCGTTTCGAAAACTTTTTATATTTTAGGGGTAGCCTACTTTATCGTAATGTTTTCGGCTTCCCGCTATTTGGAAAAACCACCAGTTGGCTGGACGCCAAAAGGTTTTGAAGTTCCAGATTCAAAAATAGAATCAAAAATACCCTTTCGCGGAGTGCAATTGACCGCGAATCAAGCAATTAAAACTAAATCTTTTTGGCTATTATGGTTTATGCTCTTTCTGAATATTACGTGTGGAATCTCGCTGGTGTCTGAAGCCTCACCGATGGCCCAAGAAATCACCGGGATGTCTGCTAATGTTGCAGCTACGATGGTGGGTGTGATGGGTGTCTTTAACGGCTGTGGGCGATTAATTTGGGCTTTGATCTCTGACAGAATCGGTCGAAAAAATGTGTTTACGATCTTATTCGTCATTGATATCGTGGTGCTTTTGAGCCTATCGTTGATAAAGACGCCGTTAGTGTTTGCCGCGTTGATTTGTTTATTGATGACCTGCTATGGGGCAGGCTTTTCCATTGTCCCAGCTTATATTGGCGATGTCTTCGGCTCGAGAGAGGTTGGGGCAATCCACGGCTATATTTTAACTGCTTGGGCTGCAGCAGGAATGTTTGGACCAATTTTCTTAGGCAAAGTCACGGAGCTGTTCCATTCTTATACTGGAGTGCTGCGGATTTTTGCGGTACTGGCTTTGATTGGTTTGATAGCATCACTAGTGATCCGAGGGGCAATCAAGACTTTGAGTAAAACAAATCAAAACAATCAGCCGCCGATGAGCCCTGATCGTGATAATCCGAAACGAGTATAATAAATTGAAAAGAGGCTGTGACAGACGTGTTCAGCTTCAAGCGCCAAGTAGGGACTGTTCCACATCAGTTCTGCTGAAGCAATCGCTGTGTCTCGCAGCAATAAGTTGGATAATCCGGAAGTAGCTTCTCATATTTTGAGGATTATGCGGCTTATTTCCGAAGAAGATACGCCTGAAAAGCCGTTTATTCGGATAAAGGAGGTGTGACAAGACTTTTGTCACACCTCCTTTATTTTAATATCCGCGTCTGCTTTTTTTATAAATAAAGGAACGGAAGGCTTCAAAATTTTTGATCCCTTTGATTTCTTGATAGCTGGAGGCTGAATCGAATAGAGAGATCAGAGCCTCATAGATATCTGTAAAGAGCCGGCGATCAATATCATTAATGGCGGCTAGCAAAACGACATGGACTTTTTTATCACCCCACAAGATGCCTCTTTCTGAGATCGCCACACTGATAACAGTCTGATGAGCATCCATATAGACCGAATGGGGGATCGCAACGGCTTCAAAGGCGGTAGAAGACGCTCGCTCCCGTTCTAAAACATGTTGAGCAAAGGTCTCTGGTACGATCCTTTCCTTTTCTAAAACTTGGCACATATCGTTGATGACGGCTTCGGCTTGGTCGGCTTTCAACTGACTAGTGAAAAAGCGCTGATCGAAATAATCGTCAAAATTTTTCCGTAGAATGCTCTTTTTCCGATCCAAGCGAATGTCTCCTAACTCGGTAATCAGCAGCACTCGCTGTTCTTCCGTAAAAATTGGTGAGACCTCGATCGTTAAGAAATCATTCGTTGTGGGAATCGGCAGTGTTGTAATCAATAGCTCAAAATCCAAGTCTGCGGCTTCCGAAAACTTTGAAATGACCGTCTGGATATTCAAATCGTTGCCAAAATGTTGAGTCAATTGCTCATACAGGCGCTCATCGAGGTTCATGTACTTTGGACACAGCAGAACGGTGGTGATTTTTGATAGGTTTCTTTTTTGTCCTTCCAATTCTGAGCCGATATGCAACGCGATGTAGGCTGTCTCATCTTCACTGATGGAAATATCAAACAGCGCGCTTAAACGTAAAGAAAGATAGACCGCGATGTCATAAACCATCGGAAATTCTTTTTTTAGCGAGCTTAACATCGGATTTTTCAAGGAAGTCTTTTGTTTCGCGCGGGAAAATAGGCCGCTGATATGTAACGAAAAGGGAACAATGAAGCTTTCACTCATGAGGTTGATACCAAAGGTTTGCCGTGCGTCTTCCAAGATAGCGTCTACCGCATGAGAAATCTCGCTGCCGACGATCTGCTCCAACTCTTTCAAATTATTAGAGGGAATATAATTGGCGTTGGCTTGGAAGATCATATGGATTTCTTCCTTTTCCAAACTGTTTAAGGTTAAATCAAAGGCGATTTCAATTTGGCGAATCATTTCCGTGACTAATTTAGCTTTGTCTTCTCTTAGCCACGAGCTGAACCAATTGCGGCTAGCTAAGGATTTATCATTGCGGACCGATTCCAACAGAATCAGCAAATGGAGCATCAAATTCACAAAGGAAAAATCATTCAAATGGTAGTTGGATTCATGCAAAATCGTATGAATGATTTCTGAAAGCTTCTCGATATCCGCCTTCTCAAAGGTCGCTTCTAAAATTTGTTTGTCGATAAATTTATTGGGTACCTCTTCAAAGATAATATACGAGATCAGCCGCCGCTTTTCTTTCTCCTCCCCTGATATTTGGATTTCATCTTGCTTCAGAACAAATTTTACATGGTATTTTTCGTACGCCTTATTCATGCGAGATAGATCGGCTTTCAAGGTAGAAAAGCTGACAAACAATTCCTCCGACAGATCGAAAATATTGAGGTGCTGATTTTCCATCAGGATTTTTTTAATAATATAGAAGGAACGTTCCTTAAAGGTTTGCGGCAAGACGGAAGGGTCTTTTGGTTCCTGCAATAATTTCTCGGCCTCATCACGGATGACTTGATAGCCGCTCTTGGAAGAGGCGATCACTGGTGCTGCCCCTAATCTGTTCAGTTCATAAATATAGTTTTTTACTGTCCGGACCGAAACATTCATTTTTTCCGACAGTCTGCTTGAAGAGAGGGGAGCATCTTGCTGCAGCAATAGATTTAGCAGATCTTTTTGTTTCTCTTTCAATAGCCTCACCTCTTCAAATCTGTTTTTCTTTATTATAACGTGAAAGCGTTCTTAAAAAAATAGGTATTTGCACCACCTGCGTGCAACAGTCTAGTTGAGAGGAAAATGGAAAATTCGCAATAATAAGAGTGTAAAAGAGATCAGCACAGACGCAAAAAACATATTTAGGAGGAATTAATAATGGAAACAGTCAATATTTTATTATGTTGTGGTGCCGGGATGTCTAGTGGATTTTTAGCCCAAAAAACTCGAAAGGCCGCAAAAAAAAGAAAAATCTCTGGCTCGATTGATGCCCGTAGTGAAAGTGAAGTGGCTTCGTATTTAGATTCCATCGACATCTTGCTTTTAGGTCCGCATTACGCGTCATTCAAAGAAGAGATGGCGGAGCAAGCAGCGCCGCACAACGTGGTAGTAGATGTGATCCCGCAAGATATTTACGGCATGTTAGATGGCGAAGGATTGTTGGACTTTGCTATTAGTAAATTAGAAAAATAAAACATATTGAACAAGGAGGAAGAGCAAGATGAAAAAATTTATGGATTGGTTGGCAAACTCCTTTGCGCCTAAAGCAAAGAAATTGACGCAAATGCCTTCCGTTGCTGGACTATCCAGTGCCATGCAGAAGTTGATTCCATTCATTATGACCGGTTCGATCGTCTTCTTTTATAACGTGTTCCGTTCATACATTCCACAATTACCGGATTTAGGCAATATTTCAAATTATTCCTTTGGCATGATCGGGTTGATCGCCGCCTTCATGGTCGCGAACCAATACATGGAAAAATTCAAACATCAAAATTACAGCATCACTGCTGGAATTGTTTCGGTCTGTGTCTTAATGATGACCTTACATCCAGTTGGCGCAGAAGAAGGCGTCTTCGATATGGGTCGGGTCGGGCCGACTGGGATTTTGATTGGGGTTATCGTTGGGGCGATCGTCAGTGTGATCTTCCATAATTTCAGCAAACTGCACCTGTTGCAAAATTCCGAATTACCGGATTTTGTGATTGAGTGGATCAATAATATCATCCCAATTTTCTTGAGTTTAGCATTATGGTCCACCTTGATCTTCAGTCTCAAGATTGATGTCTTCGAAGTGATCATCAATTTGTTTGAACCGATTCAAAACTTTGGTCAATCCTTACCAGGTCTGATTTTACTGGTTTTGATTCCAGCTTTCTTCTATTCAATGGGTATCTCTACTTGGCTGTGGTCTGCGATTCAGAACCCGATTTTTATCGCCGGAATCGCGGCGAATGCCTTAGCTCTTAAGGGCGGCGATACAGGGATGAACATCGTGACGAATGAAACAGTCTACAGCTTAGGTTTGATCATGATGGGTGGTACGGGAGCGACACTGACGCTGAATTTATTGATGTGCTTCTCGAAAGCGAAAAAATTAAAAACCTTAGGTCGAATCTGTATCGGTCCTTCAATCTTCAATATTAATGAGCCGATCGTCTTCAGCGCACCAGTCGTAATGAATCCCATCTTGATGATGCCGATGTGGATCAATTCCATTACCGGAAGTTGTGTCGTTTGGTTCGCGATGCGAGGCGGCCTGTTGAATATTCCGCAAGATTTGATGCAAGTAGCTCAGATCCCAGCACCGATCTCCAGTGTCATGATCTTACAGGATTTCCGTGCGGTACTGTGGTATGCCTTATTATTTGCGCTGTATCTAGTTACTTGGTACCCATTCTTCAAAGTTTATGAGAAAGAAGTCTTAGCGGAAGAAGTCAAAGAAGAAAAAAACGGTGAAGAATTCGCCGCTCCAGTCGAAGCAATCTAAAAAACGAGGTGTAAAAAATGATGGAAGAAACAGAAGTGCTAGAAGAAAATGAATTGATCCCAGTATCGATGCAGATCATCCTGCATGCAGGCAATGGTCGGACGAAAGCTCAAGAGGCAATCCAATTTGCAAAGCTAAAGGATTTTGAATCGGCGCGGGCAGCATTAAAAGAAGCTAAATACAATATCGTTTTAGCCCACCGTTCGCAAACCGAAGTGATCCAAAATGAAGCGGCAGGAAAAAGTTATCAGCCCTGTTTGCTCTTTACCCATGCGCAAGATCATTTGATGACCATTACTAGTGAAGTCAATATGACGCGAGATTTGGTGGATCTATTTGAACTAGCATTAAGTAAATAAGTACCTAGCATAAAATTAGTAAAACCTGAAGCAGTCCGTTATTGACTCATCCTTCAGTTTTAAATAAAAGATGAGGACGCCGGTTCCACATCCTAGGATCTGTCCAGTGGAACGGCAAGACTCATTGAACGAAATGATAAACGAGGAGCGAGAGATATGAACAATGCATTTCCAAAAGACTTCCTGTGGGGAGCAGCAACGAGCGCGTATCAAGTCGAAGGCGCAGCACAAGAGGATGGGAAAGGTCTATCCCAACAAGACATCATCAATTCTGAACGACACGAAAAATTCGGCTTTGCCGACGCCAGTGTTGCCAGCGATCATTACCATAAATACAAAGAAGACATTGCTTTATTCAAAGAAATGGGTTTTACGAGTTATCGTTTTTCAATTGCGTGGTCACGGATCTTCCCCAATGGCGACGATGTGGTCAACGAAGCGGGAATTCAATTTTACCGTGATTTGATCAACGAATTGAAAGCCAACGACATCGAACCGATCCCGACGTTGTATCACTATGATTTGCCATGGCCGTTAGTCGAAAAATATGGCGGCTGGCTATCACGAGAAGTAGTCAAGGATTTTGAAGTCTTTGCAAAATATGTCATCAATGAATTTAAAGACGATATCAAATACTGGATCACGATCAATGAACAAAGCATCATCGTGCAGTATTGGACACAAAAGTGTTATGTACTACCGGAATATCAAGACGACAATCAATTGCGTTATCAAATCAATCACCATATGAATCTAGCGCAAGCCGTTGCGGTAAAACTTGCTCATGAAGCTGGCGCATTAGCGGGTCCAGCTTTAGGCTACGCGCCTGTTTATGCCCGCACTTGTAAGCCAGAAGACCAGCTAGCGGCCTTAAATGCCAATGATCTGCGGAATGCCTATTACCTAGATGTTTACTTCCGCGGCTACTACAATGTTGCAGCCTTAACGTATTTACAAAAAGCCGGCTTAGCCCCGAAAATGGAAGCTGGGGACGAAGAATTTTTCGCGGAAAATTTGTCTGACTTCTTTGCAATCAATTATTACGACAGCCAATGTGCCCACGCTTGCCCAGAAGGCGAGGAACGGCGCTGGTCCGGCTACAATATCTCAGGGAAGAAAGGCGATATGTCTGGCTTTGAGACTCATCCCAGTTTTTATCAAATGTGTGCAAATCCAGAGCTTAGAACAACGGATTGGGATTGGGCGATTGATCCGATCGGCTTGGAATATGTTTATCGTGATCTGTATACGCGCTACCGCGTGCCATTTATGATTACTGAAAATGGTTTAGGCGCCTATGATGAGCTGACACCAGACGGCAAAGTCCATGATGATTATCGGATCGACTATCTTCGTGAACATATCCAAGCAACGAAACGAGCGATGGATCTAGGGGTTGAAGTTGTCGGCTATATGCCTTGGTCAGCGATTGATTTATTGTCCACGAGTAACGGCTACAAAAAACGCTATGGCCTAGTCTATATCGATCGTACCGATGATGACGTGAAGGAGTGTAAACGAATCCGCAAAGATTCTTTTTATTGGTATAAAGACGTGATCGCTTCAAACGGCACCAAATTGGATTGATGAAGATGATCTTAAAAAATCTGATTTCTGTTTTAGGTTCGGCTTTAGTAGGTGTCGGCGTTGGACTTTGCGTCGTCACCGGCTTAGGCGCCGATGCGCTAGGTGTTTTATGGGAAGGACTGACACAGCATTTACCGCTGACAGTCGGTCAAGCCTCCCTCGTTGTTACCGGTACATGTCTTGTGATCGTGGCATTGATTGATAAAAAAGAGCTGGGCTTAGCAACCCTGTTAAATCCTTTAGCCACTAGTCTTTTGACCGATCTGATTATCAAACATGTCGCACTTGAAGGACCGACCTTTTTGAAACTGCTGATCGTCATAGTAGGAATTTCTTTTATTGGAATCGGCTCAGGGATCGCGGCAGCGACGAATGCCGGCAAAGAAAGCTATATCGCTTTGAGCTTTGCATTAAGCAAACGGTTATCCCAAGATTTAGCCAAAGTCCGCATGAGTCTCGATTGTATTTGTTTTCTGACTGGGATGATTCTAGGGGGAAAATTTATGATTGGTCCGATCGTTGGTGTGTTGTTGATCGGTCCGCTGTTGAAAGCCACGAGTCAGTATTGTGGGAAAAGATGCAGCCATTGTTAGGATGAGAAAAAGCGATTAAAATCGAAAAGATTTTAATCGCTTTTTGTGTTACTCAAAATTTTTTTTCATCAAGGCCCAAACGAGTTCAAACTGCTGCTGAAAATGTTCATCCCAGCGGATCGCATAGGCGGGCGCTGAAAAATACATAAAGGATAATAGAATCCCAATCGTAAATTCTTCGTCCTTACCAGTGGCGGTCATAAAGCTTTCACCCAGGTCGCGGGCGTGCCGTTGATAGGCAGCCGGGTCTTGTTCGATATAGGTCGTATAGACCGAAAACATCTCAGGATTCTGCTGTTTCGCTTGACGTTTTCCATCTGCTAACGCCCACAGCCAGTCGTGAGCAATGGTTGAAACGTCCTCATAGGGAGAAGTATCAAAGGGGAAAATCGCAATCAGCTGCTGGTCCAGCCATTCCATCGCTAATTCAGTCCAGAGGGTCTTTTTATTGGGAAAATATTTATAGAGAGCGGCATGGCTGACGCCTAATGCGCCACCGACATCCTTCAACGATATTTTAATGTTTTGTTTTTGTTCAACTAAGTCGAACGCAGTTTGTAAGATTAATTCTTTTGATAGATTAGCCATGAATTGATTTTAGCAGAAGTTACATTAATTGACAAATGTAACTTATCGTTTTATAGTGACTTCGTAAGTTACAAAATCAAAAAAATGTAAATGAGGAATTCAAATGAAATTAGAAAATAATACCGTGCTTATTACCGGAGGAACCTCAGGACTGGGTCTAGGCTTAGCCCAAGCCCTGTTAAAGCATAATACCGTGATCGTTACTTCTCGCCGCCCGGCGGTGATTGAGCAAGTAACGGCTGAAAATCCCGGGATGATCGGCTATCCAGTCGATGTTAGCGACTTAGCTAGTGTTGAGCATTTAAAAGAGACGATCCTAAACCAACATCCGACACTAAATATGGTGATTAATTCGGCTGGGATCATGCAAAACGTAAATTTTTTTGACGCAACTGCTCCTTTGTCGAAAGAAATCGAAACCAATTTGATTGGAACGATCAATATCGATAAAGTTTTTCTGCCATTGTTGGCGCAGCAGCCCGAAGCGACATTGGTGAATATTACTTCAGGATTGGCTTATGTGGCGAGTACGGCCCATCCGATTTATTCCGCTAGTAAAGCTGGAGTTGGCGCATTGACCGAAGCGATTCGCGGCCAAGCCAATTATTTTGGACATGAAAAGTTGCATATTATCCAAGTTGCACCACCCTTAGTCTCGGAGACCAATTTGAATCCAACGATGCATGAAAATGGCGAAAAGAATCCGGTGAATATGAAACTAACGGATTTTGTTGCAGCGGTGGTCAAAGGAATCGAAAAAGATAAACCAATTATTAATCCCGGACCTAGTAAATTATTGAATATCATTGGTCGATTCGCCCCAATGGGATTACGCCTGCGGGCGATGAAAGGTTCAATGATGACCGAATTCGGAAAAAAATAAATTGATGTTGTGAAGCTCTTGAGATCAGAAAATCTTGAGGGCTTTTTTAGCGTTAAGATCGATGTTAGAAGCAGGATGACCAATGCTAAAAATGAAGCAGCATTCACATGAATGAAATTTCATGTTATTTTATCTTGACACCTTTTTTCGAGAATGATAAAGTATCGTTGTTGAATCGTAAGTGTTACGATTTATATATCACAAACAGGAACGGCAAATTGAGCTTGTATCCCTCTTTTGATTTGGGATATTTCATATGTGTAGGATCGTTGAGCGCTCATTTTATGGTCGTCTAACGATTCGTTGTAATTTTTAATTGTGAAATAAATTTGATGGATGAAAGGCAGCGGTAAAAATAGCTTTAAGAAAGAGGTTTGGAATGAAAAAGATAGGGTTAATTTTTATTAGTATATGTGCGTTGATCGGTCTGGTGGAATGCAAAGAGAACAATCAAGCGGCGACCAAAAGCAAAAATGATAAGTTGCAAATCGTTGCGACCTTTTATCCGGTGTATGATTTTACCAAAAATATCGTGGGTGATGAGGCGGAGGTCTCCTTATTGATGCCAGCTGGAACGGAGCCTCATGATTACGAGCCTTCCGCTAGAGATTTGGCGAAGATCACGGATGCTGATGCATTTGTTTATCATAATGAAAATATGGAGATGTGGGTACCTAAAGCGATCAAATCGTGGGAAAAAGGCTCACCAAATATTGTTGAAGGCACAAAAGGAATGCTGCTATTGCCAGGCGGTGAAGAAGAGCACGATCACAGTCATGAAGAGGGGCATCACCATGAGTTGGACCCCCATACTTGGGTCTCGCCGTATCGAGCAATCAAAGAAGTGACATCGATCAAAGAACAATTGAGTGCCCTTTATCCAGAAAAAAAGGCCGTCTTTGAAGCCAATGCAAAAAAATATTTAGCAAAGCTTGAGGCCTTGGATAAAAACTATACAACGACTTTGCAAGCGGCGAAGCAAAAGAATTTTGTTACCCAGCATACCGCCTTTAGTTATTTGGCGCTGGATTATGGCTTGAATCAAGTCGGGATCTCTGGGATCAATCCGGATCAAGAGCCGGATCCTTCACGAATCGCGGAATTAAAACACTATGTGGAAGAAAATCAAATCCGCTATATTTATTCAGAGAACAACAATCAAGGCAAAGTGGCTCAAACGTTGGCGGACGAGACAAAGGTAAAACTTGCCGTCCTAAATCCGTTAGAAAGTCTGACTAAAAAGCAGCTAGCTGCCGGAGAAAATTATTTGTCGATCATGGAGCAAAATCTGGCGGCTTTGGAGAAAACCACTAGTGTCGCCGGAAAAGCGATTCAACCGGAGCATGCAGCAAAACCGGAAGAAACGATCTATCACGGCTATTTCAAGGATTCACAAGTGAAGGCCCGTCCGTTGTCAGATTTTAATGGGAAGTGGCAATCGGTCTATCCGCTTTTGGAAAAAGGTGACTTGGATCAAGTATTCGATTATAAAGCTAAATTGACTAACGACAAGACTGCGGCAGAATACAAAGAATATTACGAAACAGGCTATCAAACGGACGTTGATCAAATCACGATCAAAGACGATCAGATTGATTTTATAGTGGCTGGTCAGCATCATAAATATAAATATGAAGCGATCGGTTATAAAATTTTAAACTATGCTAAAGGCAACCGTGGGGTGCGCTTCACTTTTGAGACGAAAGATCCCGCTGCGGGTAAGTATAAATATGTTCAGTTCAGTGATCATGGGATTGCGCCAGGTAAATCATCACACTTCCATATTTATGTTGGAGGTGAGAGCCAGGCTGCTCTATATGAAGAATTAGACAACTGGCCGACCTATTATCCGCAGTCTATGAGTGGTCAGACGATCGCGCAGGAAATGCTGGCCCATTAAACAAGGAGGTGAGCGACTTGGAAAAAACGGATCTGGCGAGTGCCTATCGCCGTTTAAAAAGTCCCAATATCAAAACCCGTAAACGTGCCTTAAAAATCATCAAGGCCGTGAAACGTGGACAACTAAAGAAATAAAAATCCCGGAGCTGCGCAAGGTCAAAGTGCGGCTCCTTTTTGTGGCTTACTTCGGAAGGAAGCTGCGTATTCAAAGAATTAACTAAAATTGGACCAATCAGCTTTATCCATTCGCTTCTGCTTATTCACAAATGCTAGAATGAAGAAAGTAGCTATATTTAAGGAGGTCTGCCATGAAGAAAAAGCTGGTATATGTGATGGTATTTGCTGGAATCATTCTGCTTGGCTTAGTGATTCAGGCTAAGAGTAGTCTGTTTTATCCGGAAGCAGTCATAAAAGTGGAACAGGTGACTCATGAGGGAAATAAACAAACCCTTTCTGGAACGCTGCTGAATCGTAGCGGACAGGCGACACTAGAGACGGACTATCATGAAAATGAAGGCGTGCATCCTTTGTATCGCCCAGGCGAGCAACTGATTATTCGAAAGCTTGGCAGCCAGTGGCAAGTGCTTTCGTTAAAACGTGATGGCTATGTATTTATGTTGCTGGCTTTATTCGTTTGGTTGGTGCTGTTGATCAGCGGCAAGGGCGGGATTTCCGCTTTGCTTGGCTTAGCGTTGAATAGTTTTTTATTGGTGGGTTTTTTGTGGCTGCATCAGGCGAGTCAATGGTCGCTGCTAGGATTAATGAGCGTCTATACGGTGGTGGCGGTTATTGTAGCGATGGGGACATCCTATGGCTTTAGAAATTTAGATGTACGGAAACTTTTAGGCACTTTGCTGAGTGTTTTTCTCGCTTTTTTTATTTGTTTACTGGCGATGCATTGGTTGAAGGACGATGGCTTGCGCTATGAAGAGCTGCAGTTTATCACGCGGCCGTATCGTTCGGTTTTCTTAGGGGGCTTATTGATTGGTGCGATCGGCGCCAGCATGGATAACGTGGTGACGATTATTTCCAGCCTAGACGAGATCAGAGAAAAAAATCCCCAACTGCCTTTGAAACAGCTGCTGCATTCAGGTCAGCAGATTGCTCAGGATACAGCCTCATCCATGATCAATGTCTTGATGTTCGCGTATCTCAGTGGAGCGATTCCGGCGTTTGTTTTTTATATTGCCAATGGCTGGAATTTTGCGGATGTCATGGGAATGCACTTATCGCTAGAAATTTTGCGCACATTGTGTGGCGGCTTTGCGATCGTTTTATCAGTACCGCTGGCATTAGCGGCCTTTGGTGTGGCTGAAGGGATTCAGGAGAGGAGGCCGACTAAATGAATGTGCTGATCGTTCTTACGTTACTGTTAGTGGGCTTAGTGGTACTCATTTTTAAAAGAAGCTCGATCTATATGATCACTGGCACCTTCGCGAATTTCTGCTTGTTCCTTTTGCTGTTGTTTCTGTTGAGTCGAAATGTTCCGGTGTATCCAGTAACTTTTTTGATTTTTCTTGGAGTGACGCTGGTGACCTTGTTCTACATCAATGACGTCAATCAAAAAACCAAAGCCGCTTTTCTCTGTGTACTATTTTTCTTGCTTGTTTTTACGCTGGTCTCCCAGCCTTTTATTCAGGTATTGCAGGTTCATGGCTTCGCCCTTGAAGAATTGGACGAATTGCAAATGATGGATTTGTCGGTCGATGTGCCTTTTTCAGCGTTAAATCGTTCGATCATTTTAATGAGTTTTTCTGGAGCGGTGATCGATAGTAGCATGGCGGTCAGCAGCTCGACGTATGAAATTTTTTCCCAGACGGCGGATCTAACCTTTAAGGAATTGTGGCGTTCTAGTATGAAGGTAGTGCAAGCAATCTTGAGTTCGACAATCAATACCTTGCTTTTTGCTTTTATGGGGTCAAGTCTGGCACTGATCATTTGGATTCAGGATTTAAATTATTCTTTTTTGGAAGTGATCAACTCCAAAGCCTTCGTGGGGGAATTACTGATCAGTATTTTGACAAGCAGTGCCGCGGTGATCATTTTACCGCTAACGGCGCTTGCTGCCAGTTATTTCTTTTTTAACCGCTATTTTCTAAAATAATCGAAAAAACTCGCTTAGACGTAGCAAGAAAAGACGTCTAAGCGAGTTTTTGTTAACTATGAAGAAAGTATAAAATTTTCAAATGAATAAATCGCTTTACAGCAGGCATATTCATGTCCGGCTTCACGAACTAGCTTTATCGGCAATAAGCAAAACGATTTCGAAATTTGAGAAGCACCAAGTAGGAACTGTTCAACATCAAAGTTAAAACTTTGTGTTTCTCAGTCATTTATCAATAGTTTGGTCTTATTGCTCAAAAGCTGAGCGAGTTCGCGAAAGCCTTTCTTATGCCAGATTACTAGTAGCGACTAGATCGACTCCGGTATCCAACAGATTTTCTACTACGACATCGCCGATCGAGACCGGGGCTTGTAAACGAACGCGGTTAATCACCTTCATGGCGTCTTTGACCGAACCTTTCGGAATGCCGTCCGCGGTTTTGACCGAACAGCGGGCCGATTTTACTCCTGTGTTGACGACGACCGTGGAAGTCACGACCCGGATTGGATTCGTCGCTTCGGCTTTGCCGTATTTCACGCCTTTATTGCAGCTGTTGCCACTGACTTGGTACTCATTTTCTTCGTCGACGCTTAGGTGACAGCCTTTGGGGCACATAATGCAAATAAATTTTTTCATGTTAGTTAACCTCCTGAACAGAGATTTCAATTTCATTGTTGTTGATCTTATCAATCACTTTTTTGGAGACATTGATTTTTTCTAGTTCGCCTGGAACAAGGTAGCTTTTTTTCTTTTGCGCTAAGATTTCACCGTGGGAACTGATGGTGATCTGACAGTCGTCAAACACTTGGTTGACTCTGAAAAACATTTCGACTTTGCGGTCGACATTTTCTTCCCGAATTTTTTGTGGCACAACATAAGAAACATGTTCGCCGTTTTTAACGATCAAGCTATTGTCGTCTTCTTTTTTAGGTTGGAGAATGTACTGAGCTGCGGCGGTTCCGGCCCGTTCGCTTTCCGCTGTCACAAAATCGACGAGATCATGGACGTGAACCACATTGCCGCAAGCAAAAATCCCCGGTACTTGCGTCTCCATATTTTCATATACGACCGCGCCATGAGTCCGATTATCCAACGGAACACCTGCACCGCGACTCAATTCATTTTCAGGGATCAGTCCCACTGATAACAAAATCGTGTCGCATTCAAAGGTTTGCTCGGTTCCCGGAATCGGTTGTCGGGTTTCATCTACTTCAGAGACAACGACTGCTTCAACCCGGCTTTTTCCCCGAACATCGGTAATAGTATGAGAGAGCAGTAACGGGATATCGTAATCTTCCAAGCATTGCACGATATTTCGAGTCAAGCCGCCGGAATAAGGCATCACTTCCACACACGCTAAAACTTCTGCGCCTTCTAAGGTCATGCGGCGAGCCATGATTAATCCAATATCGCCAGAGCCTAAAATGATCACTTTTTTTCCGACCATGTAGCCTTCCATATTGACATAGCGTTGGGCAGTGCCGGCGGTATAAACCCCGGCCGGACGACTGCCGGGAATGCCGATGGCACCACGCGTCCGTTCGCGACAGCCCATCGCCAAAACGATGGCTTTACTTTGCAAGATTTGATAACCTTGCTCCTGATTGACGATGTGGACATTTTTGTCTTCCGTGACTTCCAGTACCATCGTATCAATGCAAACTTGGATCGACGTATCTTCCAGCATATCGATGAAACGCTGAGCGTATTCCGGTCCAGTCAATTCGGTTTTAAAATAGGTCAGGCCAAAGCCGTTGTGGATACACTGATTTAAAATACCGCCTAATTGATGATCCCGTTCAATGATCAAAATGTCTTTCACACCTTGCTTATAGGCTGCTAAAGCCGCGGCTAAACCAGCGGGCCCACCACCGATGACAATCAATTCATGCATTTTAAAACCCTCCCTTCGTAGCTTCGACTAAAATCCTGCTGTCCGCTCGATCCTGTAAAATTTCTAACGGCGACAGGTCTAGCTCATCGGCCAAAATCTCCAAAACACGCGGTCCGCAGAAGCCGCCTTGGCAACGCCCCATGCCTGCGTGGCAGCGCCGCTTGATGCCGTCTAATGAAGTGGGCTTGATAGGAGAATGAGCGGCGTCTCGAATCTCGCCTTCAGTAATGGTCTCACAGCGGCAGATCACATGACCATAGGCCGGGTCTTGTTTGATTAATTGATTCTTTCCGTCGATGTCTAATTCACGGAAAACGATTCGTTCACGAGTATCAATGAAATCATCCTTTAATGAAAATTTTTGCTGTAAGGATTGTTCCAATAACTCGATTCCGTAGACCGCGATCGCGGGGGCAGAGCTTAAGCCTGGTGATTTGATCCCGGCTAAATCGATAAAGCCTGGTGCTGCTTCTTGAATGACAAAATCGTCAATTGTACTGTTGGCCCGTACGCCGGAAAAATTCCGGATCGACTGGCGGAGATTCAGTTCTGGCACGGATTTCCTTGCCAGCTCACCGACTTGTTTTAAGCCGTCTGCGGTATTGCCGGTATCGTTGCCGCTGTCTAGGTCAGTTTTTAATACGGCTTCAGAATTCGGGCCGACAATCAAATTTCCGTGGACCGTTGGACTGATCAACACCCCTTTACCGATGCTGGAAGGGCATTGAAAGATGACGTGATGTACGACTGTGCCTTCTGAGCGATCCAATAAATAATATTCTCCCCGCTTTGGAGTAATCTCAAAATTAGGTTCAGCGATCAGGTTGTGGATATCATCTGAATGGACGCCAGCGGCATTGAAAATCGCTTTGGTTTGATAGACCGATTGATTGGTCGTGATTTGATAACCTTCCGGGATTTTTTCGATAGCGGTCACGCGATTATTTAATGTTAGCTGCACACCATTCTTGATGGCGGTTTCAGTTAATGCCAAACAAAGTTCCCACGGATTGACAATCCCTGCAGAGGGTGCGTAAAGTGCCCCTAAGGCGTGTTCTGAAAGATTCGGTTCTTTTTCTAACAGTTCCTTTTGATCTAGTAGTTCCATGTCTGGGACGCCATTTTCAATTCCTCGTTGATAAAGGTCTTTAAGCAACAGCAATTCCTCTTCAGAAAAAGCAACGACCAAGGAACCAACAGGATCATAATGGACGGAAAGCTTTCGACACAACTCCTTTGTGCGTTCGACGCCTTCAACATTCAGCTTTGCCATCAATGAGCCGGGCTCTGGATCAAAGCCAGCGTGGATAATGGCGCTGTTGGCCTTTGTTTGCCCTAAGCTGACATCATTTTCCGCCTCTAAAACCAATGTATTTAGTTGATACTTGCTTAATTCATAAGCGGTCGCCGCACCGACGATCCCGCAGCCAATGATAGTGATATCGTACATCGTTATTCCTCCTAGTCTAACTCTAGTCACACAAAAAAAGAGTATAAGAAACAGACGCCAATGTTTGTTGACGTTTGTTGCTATACTCTTTTTTAATCTCTAGCACGTATTTAATTACCTGTATTATAACACCATTAATCCTTTACAACAATCTTTAAATCGACCAGACTTGGCTATCCGTAGTGGAAACTGCTAAACTGCCCGCTCCTAGCGCGCCTAAGACATCTTCTTTATCATGGATCAGGCCGCCAACGATCAATGGCTTGCGGGACTGCTTCACTAAACCTTTGATGATTTTAGGCGAAACATTGGGTAAAACTTCCACCAGATCCGCTTCTGTTTGTAACAGCTGGCGCTCCACATTGGTCAAGGCAGAGGAGTCCAGTAAAAAGAAACGCTGGATCGCTAATAGCTGATGGCGTTTCGCATAACGCACGATGGCGGATTTTGTTGAGATAATGCCGTCAAAAGCAGTCTTTTGCTTAATATAATCAATCGCCATTTCATCAGACGATAAGCCTTTCACGAGATCGGCGTGAAGAATCGCGATTTTGCCGCTTTGCTTGATTTTTTCTGAGAGCTCCGCCAGCTGCATCAAGTGGGACTGTAGGACAAAAATAACTTCCACTTCGGTCAGTAAGGCTGCTGTCAATTCTTCTTCGCTCTTAATCGCGGCGATCACTGGTGCAACCTCTAATTTTTGATATAAGTCATGAGTATTCATCGCTAAACTCCTTGGTTTTATCATTAAGTCTGTCATTCTATCTTATTATTTTACCACGGAAGAATCTCTAGGAACGCTTATAAAAAGAGAATAATGATTATTTTGGTATTTTAAAAGGACGTATACACAAATTTGTAGCTAAATAAAACAGTCAGGAGAGGAACCTTCCTGACTGTTTTATTTAATGGTTAGCGCAACGCCCGCCGATCCTTCACTAATAAAAAGAGTGCGACCGCGATAAAAATCAGACTGAAGAAAATCGTCCGTTCGTGAAAATAAGTTGCTAAAAAGCCATTTAACAATGCGCCACTCAAAAAACTGCCAAGAATGATCAAAGTGTCTTTAAAGGCTTCACGCTTTTCTGATTGATGGTTCAGATAGCCTTCAAAAAAATTCGTAGCTAAATTTTTTAGATTGCCGGTCATCATCAAGGAAGTAAAGGGGCGGCCTTTTAATTTTTGAAATTCTTGCAATTGAGTCGCTGCCGCAATGGAAAGCAGAGCATTAGCCAATAAATTTGGCATAGTCGGTGAAAAGAAGCCAACAAATAGCAGCAATAGAAACTCAAAACTCAAAAACCAAAGTTGCTGGTTCTTGCTTATTTTCGTTTGTAGAAAACGGGCCAATAAAGCACCAAAGGCAAACGCAAAAATCGGAATCAAATAATGGCTCAAAGCACTCCATTGGCCTTGTCCTAGATTGACTCCCAATAAAATAAAATTCCCTGTTTGCAGTCCCGCGAAGACTTCGCCATGCACGAGATACGTATAGGCGTCTAATCCGCCAGCGGTTGCTGCTAAAACCATTCCAAATTCTAAACGTTCATGGATTTTTTCTTCCATCATCGTGCACCTCGTTTCAAAAAAAGTGTACGCCAAAACAAATAAAATCCCAAAGAAAACGTCTTTTATTACAGATCAATCGTGATCTCCAGTTCAGCAATCAAGCGCTCGATGATCAGCATGGTGGGAAGCTGCGAGCTAGTATCGAAGTAGCCTAGCTTGCGATGTTCTTCATAGTTATGGACAAAAACCATGCGACTCATATGGGCCAATGGGCTTTTAGGATTGCCCGTAATGGAAACGAGGTAATGATCTGGAAAAGCTTGAAAGTAGGTTAAAAGTTCTACGATATCAGAAGAGTTGCCAGAATTTGAGATAGCGATAATCAAATTGTCGCTGGTATTTCTGAGCCGATTGGCCAATGGATAATAAGGATCAGTGACCGCAAAGCAATTGACGCCTAAGGTCATGATGCGGCGAGCGGCATATTCGGCCAAAATACCTGAAAGTCCAATCCCAATAAAAACGACATTTTCGCTTTCTACAATCTTACTAGCTAATGTGGGCATATTTTTTTCCATATCGGCTGAAAATTGATCTCGTTGCAATAACTGCAGTACGTTCCCGAAAAAATCACCGTCTATTTTTTTAGTGTTGGCCTGATTGTAGCGGCGCTTGATCTCGGTACGAAAAGCCGGGAAGCTGTCGAAGCCGATCTTGTGAATGAAACGCATGACTGAGGCTGATGAAGTATGGGAGGCTTGCGCGACTTCTCGAACACGCATATAAGGGATCTTTTCTAAATTAGTCATAATAAAATTGTAAACAGCCAGTTCTGTTTGTGATAAATCATCAGAATTGATACTCGTTAACAGACTCATAATTTTCCTCCTAATGGAACGTAGTGTTTCAAGTGTGGAACAAAAACCAACTTGATGAATCCGGTTACACAATCTCTTGGATTGGTATCTTTTTAGATTATAGCATGATAATTTTATTGCGAGGAGGAGAACAGACATGAAAAAGAATGATTTTTTATGGGGTGCGGCTACTAGCGCGTATCAAGTAGAAGGTGGATGGAATGAGGACGGCAAAGGCCTATCTGTCCAAGATATAAAAAAATTACCAGAAAATACTTCTGATTTTAAAGTATCATCAGATCACTATCATCGCTTTAAAGAAGATATCGCCTTATTTAAAGAGTTGGGATTAAAGGCTTACCGTCTGTCGATTGCTTGGACACGTATCGTTCCAAAAGGTTTCGGGGAGGTTAATCAAGCGGGCTTAGCCTTTTACGACCAACTGATTGATGAGTTGATCGCAGCGGGGATCGAACCAATCGTCACCGTTTATCATTTTGATTTGCCAGCGGCTTTAGAGGAGCAAGGCGGTTGGAATAATCGTCAAACCATCGATGCCTTCGCAGACTATTGTCACGTATTATTTGAACATTTCAATGGTCGGATCAAGTATTGGTTAACGATCAATGAGCAGAACATGATGGTGTTAGCTAGTTCGGCTGTTTTAGCCGGCAAGAAGACCAATCGGCAAAATTTCCAAGAGAATCATCATATGTTGGTGGCTCAAGCCAAGGTCATGAAGCTCTTCCACGACAATAATTATCAAGGCCAGATTGGGCCGGCACCGAATATCGCCTATATTAATCCGGCGTCAGCAAAACCGGAAGATGTATTGGCGGCGCAAAACTTTAACGCGCTACGTAACTGGCTGTTTTTGGATGTTCCAGTCTATGGCCGTTATAATCATCAGGCAGTCAATATTTTGAAAAAGATCGATGCGATGCCGGAATTTGCTCCTGACGATGCGGAAATCTTACAAGCGGGGCGTTGCGATTTTATCGCCTTTAATTATTATAGTACCAATACAGTTAGTGCTTTTCATGAGGCGCAAGGGACTGATGGGGATCAGCAAGCCGGATTTTCATTGCCAAACTTTTTTGAAAGTCAATCTAATCCTTATTTGGAAGAAACGGAATTTGGTTGGGAAATTGATCCGATCGGATTTAAAACGACGATCCATGAATTATACAGCCGCTATCATTTGCCGTTGATCGTAACCGAAAATGGCTTAGGCGGTCGTGATATAGTGGAGGATGGACAAGTCCACGACACGTATCGCATTGATTATTTAGCAAAACACGTCCAACAAATGGAAGAAGCGATTGAAGAGGGGGCCGATGTGTTTGGCTACTGCCCTTGGAGTGCGATCGATTTGATCAGTACCCACGAAGGCTTCCGAAAACGGTATGGCTTCGTTTATGTGAATCGCAGTGATTTTGACTTGAAGGATCTGAAACGAATCAAAAAGGACAGCTTTTATTGGTATAAAAAAATAATTCAGCAAAATGGTTCGCAAGCTGAAAAAATAAAGGGTTTAAAATGAAAGGAAGAGGAACATGAAGGGGCTTGAAATATTTTTAGATAAATTATTAGGACCTGTAGCCAACAAGATGGGACAAAGTAAATTTTTCTCAGCATTATCTGAAGCATTTATGCGGACGACGCCAATCACGTTAGGTGCGGCCTTCTTGATGCTGATCGGAAATTTTCCGATTCCAGCGTGGATCAATTGGCTGAAAAGTATCGGAATGGACGTGCATTTTACCGCCGTTGTGGGAGCGACGTTTAATGCCTTAGCATTGTATGTGGCCTTTAACTTCGCCTATGTTTATGTTCGTAAGAGCGGCGAGAACGGGTTGACGGCAGGATTGCTTTCAATGGCTTCATTTTTATTATTGGCACCACAAATCATGACAGTCCCAACATTGCAAAGCGCGGTCGCTAAATTCCCGGCGAAAGCAACAGTCACTGGGATTCAATCCGTGGAGGCCTTCCAAACAGCGCAAACCGGTGGACCGGGGCTGATCGTGGCGATTATCGTCGGCTTCTTGACCGGTGTGATGTTCTTGTTTTTCAAAAAGAAAAATTTGGTGGTCAAATTGCCTAGTACCGTTCCACCAAGTGTCAGTGAATCGTTGAATCCAACCTTTATAGCAGGTTTGATTTTCTCAGTCTTCTTTATTATTCGCGTAGGCTTGTCTTATACTGCTTTTGGTAATGTCTTTAATTTAATTTACGGTATCTTGCAAGCGCCATTAGAAGCATTGACTTCTTCACCAATCAGCATCATTATCATTTATACGTTGGCGAATCTGTTTTGGTTCTTTGGAATCCACCCAAGTGTCGTTTACGGTATCGTGACGCCAATGCTTATGGCGAATTTTACGGCGAATACAAATGCCTACATCAGTACCGGGAAAGTCCCTTACTTGATGATGGCGATCATCTATATCTTTACTTCCAACGCTTTTGGCGGACAAGGGGGAACGTATGGATTGATCTTATCGATGATTCGAGCAAAATCGGCTCGCTACAAAGAGCTGTTTAAACTTGCAGCGGCACCGACCTTATTCAATATCAATGAACCAATCATCTTCGGGATGCCGATCATGTTGAATCCGATGTTTTTCTTACCAATGATCTTTGGACCGATTGTTCAAGGTGGGATCGCTTGGCTTGTCGCGATCGTCTTGAAAGTCGGTACGTATAATGCGGCGATTCAAATGCCGTGGACATTACCGACACCGATTAATGCCTTCTTCTTAGGCGGCTGGAAATTCTTAGTGATTGCGATCGCCGTTATGGTTGGAAACTTCTTCTTATGGTATCCATTCTTCAGAGTAGCCGATAAAAAAGAAGTCGAAGCAGAAGCAAAGGCGAATATTGCGGCCTAATTTAAAAATAAAAAGGAGGTGTGACAAAAGTCTTGTCGCACCTCCTTTTTTCGAATAAACGGCGTTCCAGGCGTAGCCTCTTCGGAAATAAGCCAAATAATCTCAAAAAATATGAGAAGCTATTTTCCAATTATTCGACTTATTGCTATGAAACACAGCGATTGCTTCAGCAGANTTTTCGAATAAACGGCGTTCCAGGCGTAGCCTCTTCGGAAATAAGCCAAATAATCTCAAAAAATATGAGAAGCTATTTTCCAATTATTCGACTTATTGCTATGAAACACAGCGATTGCTTCAGCAGAGCTTATTATGAAAAATAGGACGCCATTTTTGACAGACCTTCTTTGATTTCTTTTTTTTATGGGACGCGCTGCTTTTCTAAAATGAAATCAAAATTACTCATTGCTAAAGTAGTTAGAATATATTGACTAAATTCTTCTTTCGCCAGATGGAAAACGCGTGAATACGCTGTAGCGAATAGGTCGCGAAGCTTTACATTAAAGCTGTTAAGCCCAAAATTCAATTGTCGTAAGTGTTGGATTTCAAGGCGATTCTTTAGTAAGTAGCTCATGAGTTCAGCATTAAAATAATCGTAGCTGTCGAACCGGGAATCATACTGTTGTTGTGCGCTGCTTTCTTTTAGCACACGCTCAATGAAATCAATGTGTTGATCAATTAATTGCTCGGCCAGTTGGTAAGTATTTTCATAATGAGCATAAAAAGTCGTGCGATCAATCTTGCTCGCTTTCGCTAGCTTAGAGACAGAAATCTGTTCAAAAGGCATTTCGGCAAGCAATTTCATAAAATATATTTGCAGCATTTCATCGGTTCGTTCAAAACGTAAGTCTCCCATTATCTTCCTCCTAACAAATCTATTCTACACACTGTTGTATTAATCTACAAAGAAGAAATCTTAGTTGTAGATATTCGCTTATTCTCCCAGTAGTATAAAGCCAACAAATGAAAGTGGAGGTTTCCCAGATGAGTGATTATAAAATTAGCTTTAAAGTAGATGGTCGGATTGTTCCAGAAAAAGAAATACTAGAGATGGAGCTTAGTCGCTATCACCAGGTCTTTCATATTTTTGATAAAAAAAATATTCCAATCCATTTGGATGAGCAAGAAGTCTCCCTTAACGAGTTACTTCAGCTCCCATTAGATCAGGCGAAAATTGCCTTAGCTCAAACGCGTGAAGCGCTAGGAAAAGAACGAACGTTAGAACTTTTTGCTTCCGAAATTGAACGAGGAGATGCTATGTGGCATGAAATCGCTGGTTCTTCCGAAGCGGGTGTGAATATGCAAACAGCTTATGTAGAAGTAGAAACAGAAAATATTACGTTAGAGCAATTTATGATGTTCAACCAGCACCTAATGAAAGAAAACAATCTTTATTTACCTTCGACGATCCATCCTGAACACTATTATTTCGATGCCAATAGTAAAGGGGAACAAATTATTGTGGAGACGTTCGGAATGTACAAAGATCCTTCTTATTTAGATTTGAAACCGGGGAGTAAAGCGGATTATCCAGTACGACCTGCGCAAGATGTCGATCTGGTAATGGCGGGAAAGACCTATTTAGCAAATGATCATAGTGATACAAAGATGTTAGGGATGCATCAATTATCTAAAACAGACAATGGAATGAAAGTAAAATTAGGAGTCTTCTTACCAGAAAATGCCCCAAAAGAAATTGCGGAAGGTCATAAGTGGCATTTGATGGTTGAGTTCAATAATGGGCTGCATATTGCGGCACAGCAACATCCTAACTTTTTTCAAAAAAAGGTGATGGATGTGGCATTGAATCGTATAAAAAAACAACAAGAAGAATAAAGCCGTTGTAAATTCAAAAAACGATTTGTTACTAGAAATAAAGATTAACAACTAAATTACTGTAAAGTTTGAGAGGGAAATTTATGAATACTATTAGCGTAATCTTTAATGTGAACGGAACGAATTGGGAAGGCCCACATATCGAGGAACTGGCTTATCAGCGGAATCTTCATGTCTTACACCAAATGAAAACTCATGGAATGACAATCAAAAATGGGGAAACTATATTATCTGATGATGACATTGATTATTTGACGAAAGAACAGGCCTGGAAGGTTTCTGTTGAAAATCGAATGGCGCATACCGGACAGGAAATTCAAAAGATGTATCAAGACTCTTTTGCGAAATCAGACGAAATGTGGAAAGAGCTTGTCTTTTCACAAAACAAACCGATGCGGCGATCTTATTGCCACATGAAGGTTGAAGGTGTTTCTCTAGAAGAATTCATGAAGATCATGGGTGCAATGCAAAAAGATGAAAAAGTTGGCCTATCTGCCCATCCTGAACATTTTCAAACTATCGTGAATGAAAAGGATATCACTGGTATCGAACCTTTCGGAATGTATGGCACCCCTACACTAGTCCATGTTGCGATTATTCAAGAAGGTCAGCTAAGTGCAACTATTTTAGCAGATAAGGATGATACCTACCCTATTTCAATGACTGGATTGGCACGCTTAACTGATAATGTAACGGATGTAAACATTCCGTACCACCAGTTCAAGCCATTGAAAGATGGTTTTGAAGCTAAGTTGGCTGTGTATTGGCCCGAGCAGGTAGTTGACGAAATCGTTGAGGGACATTCTTTGCACCTAGCAACAGAATTTTATGAAGGCTTAAAAATGATTGTGAAGGCTCAAAATTAATAGTAAAAAATAGAAAAAGTTCAAGATCTTTTTGCTAGAAAGATCTTGAACTTTTTTATGGCTTCAGGGGATTACTTACTTAATTTTCCTTGTTCTAAATGCAGTCGTTTTTCTGCAATCTTCAAGGTACTGTTGCGATGAGAAACGAGGATCATGGTTTTGTCCTGCAATCGTTCTTTGAAGGCGGCTAGGATAGCTTGCTCATTGACATAGTCAAGGTTGCTAGTCGGTTCGTCTAGCAGAATCAACGGCGCATCATAGACCAGTAAGCGGGCAAGTCCGATTCGTTGCCGTTCGCCATCAGAAATACCGCGGGCCAGTTTGCTAAGCTCCGTTTGATAGCCTTCTGGCAATGAAATGATCCAATCATGAATCGCCGCGGCTTTGGCGGCTTCTTCGATGGCTGCTTGGGAGACGCTTTCTCGCTTCAAAGAAATATTATTGGCGATCGTGTCTTCAAAGAGAAAGGTCGATTGTTCCATGACCCCTTCTAATTGATGGAGCGCTCCTTCGGAAAGTTGTGAAAGCTCCTGATTGTTAACGGTGATTTTCCCGCTGGCAGGGTCCCAATAGCGCATCAGTAATTTCAATAGCGTACTTTTGCCGCTGCCGCTTTTCCCGCTGATGCCAATGCTTTGGCCTTTTTTTAGTGCCAGAGAAATTTGATCCAGCACTTTTTTCTGCTGATTAGGATAAGAAAAGGACAGTTGTTCTGCCGTCAGCTGTTCCATTTCCGTGATTGTTTGGCTATTTTTATCAAACGTCACAAAGGGTTCTTCATGAACTAGTTGATACAGGCGCCGACCGCTAGAAAAAGTCGTCAATAGCGCATTGCCTAGATTGCCTAAGGCTAAGACCGGACCAAAAGAACTCAAGCTTAAAACAACGGAAAGAATGATCGTATTTGTTGGAAGACCGTGCTTATTGCCAAAATAAAAGACGATCAACGTCGTTCCAATCACCACTGCTTCGCTGAAAAGCTGCAGCGTATTGCCTTGGAAAATACGGCGCCGGTTTTGTTGATTTAATACTCGACTATCCGTGTTTAGTTTTGTCAGTCGTGTTTTTTCTAACTGGAATTGGGCAATGTCTTTAATGCTATTGGCGTTTTCCATGATCGTCTGACTGACTGCGACAAAGGCTGTTTTATAGTCGTCACCGATTTGTTGATTTCTGCGGTAGCTGATGAAGGGAATGATGGCGCCAATCAAAAGCTGTCCCATCAATAACAGAAAAGCAAGTCCCAAGTCATAGCTGGCAAGAAAAAGAAAGGTCACAAGCATCGTTCCGATCGCGATAAAGACGGGCGAAATCGTATGAGCGAAAAAAACTTCTAAAGCTTCGACATCGGTTGAAATCGACGTAATCAAGTCGCCGCTGTTTTTTCCGGTTAAACGAGCCGGACCAATCTTCCGTAAGGCGGCGAAAATTTCTTCCCGAATATGGGCCAAAAGACGAAAGGCAATGTCATGGTTTTGATATTGTTCCAAATAACGAGCAACGCCCCGCAAGATGCCACAGGCAATCAATAAGCCAAGGATCAGGCTTAGATTGACCGCTGTGCCTGCAATCAAACGCAGCAAGGTCAAGGTACTGATGACAGGGATCGCCACGACGGCGAGGTTGCTGATGATCCCTAAAAAAATCGCTAAAGTCATCTTACCTTTGAAAGGCTTGGCAAAGGTCAGCAGCCAACGAATCAAGGTACGATCTTTCAAGGTATTATCTTTCATGAAGGCTTCCTCCTTCCAATTGCCGATTTTCTTCGGTGAAGTAGGCGTTGAAGTAAGCCGACGTTTGCTTCAGTTTTTGCGGCGTGCCGGCTTCAACGATTCTTCCATCTTTGAAGACATAGATCTGATCGGCGTCTAAAACATTATATAAACGATGGGAGACGAAAATTACGATGGCGTTTTTGGCCAAGTTTTTTAAGGTGTGTAAAATAATTTCTTCACTCTCAATATCCACACCTGAAGTAATCTCATCGAAAATATAAAAATCAGCCGAAGTCGCCAAGGCGCGAGCTAAAATCAAGCGCTGGCGTTGTCCGCCAGATAAATTTTGACCATTTTCTGCAAGCAGCGTATCTAATTGCTGAGGTAGTTGTCGAACAAAAGCCGCTAATTTTACTTGCTCTAACAATTCCCACAGCTCCCTGTCTGTTAACTGCGGATTGGCTAACAATAAATTTTCCCGAAGACTCGCAGCGTAAAGAAAATCTTTTGTATTCACTAATCGTCCTTTTTGAAATAATACCGTGTTGCTGAGGTTTTTTAAATCTGTGTTGTTCCATTGGATGATTCCTTGATAATCGTCCAGTTGATTCAAAAGTAATTGGGCCAAGGTGCTTTTGCCAGAGCCGGATTTTCCAACAAAGGCAGTAAAACTTCCTCTAGTTAGCTGTAAAGAAATATCCGTTAAGGACGGTGTGGGTTGTTTGGCGTAAGTGAAATCTAGCTTCTCGACGGTGATCGTGTTCAAGGGTTCTGGCCAAGTCGTGATCGTCCCGGCAGTCTTTTCTGGCAAGGCTAAATAATCAAAAATTTTGCTGCAAGAGCTGATACCGTTCATGGCGACATGGAATAGCGAACCTAATTGTCGCATCGGTAAGAAAAATTCAGCGCCGACTAAAATAAAAAGCAAGGTGCCATAAACAGATAATTGCTGTTGCTGAAAAGCGATCAAAGCCAGTCCGATTCCTAAGGCGGCACCGCTATAAGAAAAAATATCCATGATCGTAATGGAATTTAGCTGCATCGACAATAGGCTCATAGTAGCTTTACGAAATTTTTGTGCATCTTCCGCTAATTCTTGTTGTTTTGCCGCGTCTTGGTCGTAAGCTTTCAAGACGCTTAACGCACTGAGACTCTCGTGGAATCGTGTTCCTAGATTTGTGTAGTGATCCCAGTATTTTCCTAAAATTCGTTTGGCGATCTTCATCACCGCTATAATAGTCAGAGGAATGAAGGGAACACAGATCAGCATCGCTACCGCTGGCTGCCATGCCAGCTGGACTAAATAAAGGAATAAAAGCAATGAAGCTAACAGACAATAAAAAAGCTGCGGTAAAAAATGGGCATAATACATTTCTAGCTGTTCGATACCATCACCCGCATATTGTGCCAAGGTTGTAGCGGGAAGCTGACGAGTAGAGTTTCCTAAACGAAACGCTTTTTCCATTACTTTGGTTCGCAAAGCGATGCGCAATTCGGTGGAAGCCCGGTCGGTCAAATGGGCAGATAAACGAATCAAGCTTAATTTACCTAAGAGCGCCAACAAGATCTGTCCGAAAAGCAACTCCTTTACAGCTCCACCGGCTAAAACGGTACTTAATAGCAACGCTAAGCTACGCCAAATAAAAAGCGATAGTGCAAGGCTAATACAACGGATCACCACTTGTAAGAATAGCGTTTCCTTTTTGGCGATCGCGAATAGGCGGCGATCAATCATTGGGTTCCCCTGCCTTTACAGACGCCCGTTTGCCTCGTAAATACCACGTCAAGCCAACCACGTGAGCGAGATAGACAATCACTAAACAAATCCGCATCGGTGTGTTATCCACCAAAAGTCCGGGGATCATAAAGACGACTAAGATCATCAAAAACATTTTGACCATTCCGGCGTTAGTGATTTTCTTTTTGACGATGGGTTCCTCTACCGCACGCTGATAAAAGGAGGAGTGAATAAATTTATTGTAATATTTATCTGAACTGCGCAGCCAAAAGAACGCTGTCAGTAAATAAAAGACCGTTGTTGGTAAAAAAGGTAAAAAGATTCCTAGCGTTCCTAGCGCAAAAGTCATTGCACCAAGCGTAAAATAAATGATTTTCTTCACATACATGACCACCTTTAAATGGAATAAAAAAATAAGTACTTACAGCTAATTTTATGCTAAATGAAAATGATTATCAATCTCTTAAAATAAATTGATTTTGTCTTTAATGGATTCAGGTTAAATGGAATGAAAATAATGGTATCGCTATCACGTGAAAACACGTAAAATGAATTTTGAGAGAAAAGGAACATTAGGTCTAAATCAAGGGGGATATTGTGAAAAAAATTTGGAGAGTCAGTTTGCTTGTTTTATTATTTCTAAGCGGCTGCAGCAGCAATGAGCCAGCTAAGGAGTCTCAGGAATCTTCAACATCAGTCTCAGAAACCAAAGCAGATCCGACAGTAAAAATAAACTTTTCAGCCGTGGGAGATAATCTAATTCATGATTTTATTTATGATCATTTGAGAAATTCGGATGGTACGTATCGTTTTGATGAGCTGTATCAGCCTACGAAATATTTGAATCAAGATCGAGATATTGCTTATATCAATCTGGAGACGATTTGTGCCGGTGAGGAATTAGGCTTATCAGGTTATCCGTTATTCAATGGTCCTACGCAAGTGTTAGATTCATTGCATCGCGCGGATTTCAATTGGATATCAGCTGCTAGTAATCACACCTTTGATCGAGGGGAAGCAGGAATCGTCAAACAACTGGAACATTTGGAAAAATATCCGGACATGACAGTGACCGGTTCGCAAAAATCGCCTGATGCACCTCGGATGCAGGTGAAGGAGGTCAAGGGAGTGAAGGTTGGTTTGATGTCCTATACCTTTGGTTTAAATGGGTTAGAGTTGCCGGCTGGCAAAGAATATTTAGTCAATTTGATTGATCCAGAGCAGATTAAAAAAGATATGGAACAACTGAATCAGCAAAGCGATGTCCAAGTGGTTAGTATGCATTGGGGCGAGGAGTATCAATTCAGTCCGAACGACGAACAGCGGCAGTTGGCGCAATTATTAAGCGATGCGGGGGTGGATGTCGTTGTGGGGGGACATCCTCACGTGATCCAGCCAATGGATTATCTAACTGGTGCAGCGGGAAATCAAACTTTAGTCATGTACTCGTTAGGGAATTTTATTTCTTCTCAAGCTGAAGCTGATCGAATGCTTGGTGGCATGGCCCGCTGGTCGTTGGAGTACGATAAAGAAACGCAGCAGGTTAACATTGCTGACGCGGAGTTTTGGCCGATGATCACTTATATCGGAAGTGACTATCAAACCTATCAGACTTACGCTTTGAAAGATTATACGGATGATTTGGCTCAGCAGCATGCGATCCACGTTAATCAAGGCCAAGATTTGTCACGGGAGTATTTTATCCGACGTACGAATGAGATCATGAATGATCAAGTGAAACTGGTGTATTAAAAAAAGAAAGCTAATAGGAGCTGGGATATTAATACAATCCCAGCTCCTATTTACGGATAAACGGTGGTCAAGAAGTAGCTTCTGTCCCAACCTCTTTTCTATTCATAACTAGATAAGAGGGTCAAGATTTCTAATGGTTGATCGGTTTCAAGAAGTTGATGCAGGCGCTCCGGCTGCTTTTCTAAGTAGCGAATAACGGAAAAGAGTTTTTTGAATTCGGCGTTTTTTAAGTCTTCTTTTTTAATGGCTAATAAGAAGACACAACGAATTTGTTCGCCGTGCCAAGTGACAGGCTGCTGCATCGTCGCAATCGAAATAGTGGAGGCCTTTACATACATTGGATTGCCGTGGGGCAGCGTGACAAAAGCCGCTACCCGCGTGCTGGAATGTTGATCTCGTTCAAGCACCGAGGCCACAAACTCCGGACAAACATAATCGTTTTCTACTAAGATAGTACTCATAAAGCTTAAAATCTCTGTTGGGTCCGTCAGCGCTAATTTAGGAAAAATCAAAAATGGATTTGTAAAGACTGACAAATCAAAGGACTTGATGCGCTTATTTGGAATATGCTCCAACATATATTTGTTTACCTGCGCCAAATCTGTTTCTGTGATCATGGGTGAGATCTCAATCACAGGAAGTTCATCATGTTGAACAGGCAGAGTCGTTAAAATAAAATCCACCGCTGGCAAATCCTCAAAGCGCATTTCGGGACTGTACTCGATCAGATCGAGGATCGTCAGCTCCGGCAGTTCGCGATTCAGTCGAGCCTCTAAAAAGGTCGCCATGCCGCGGGAGTATTCACTGACTAAAATCGTTTGGTAGTTCCGCGTTTTTTTGTGCTGATGCCGTTCGATCGCCGCTTGGAAGTGGATCGTTAAATAAGCGATTTCATCCTGTGGGACATAAAAAGCTTCCGCTTCAAAATAGTCTTCTAAAATAAGCTGTAAAACTAAAAATAATTGCGTATAAGTACTGAAGACATTTTCCGTCAGCGGATTTGAAATTGCTAAACCATAGTTCAAGCGAAAATAAGTCGAAGACAAGTGGGAAATAAGATTTTGGGCCAGTAGCTGATCGTCTGCTAACGAATAATCCAAAAATTGTTGGACCTGATCAATCAAGTGAGCGGCAAGTTCTTGGGATTCGTTTTCGAAGCGGTCAGCAGCTTGTGACACTGAAAAAAGATTCGCGATCCGCAGGGCTAAATAATTGATCTCATCCGGTGAGAATTCAATTGGGTAAACGGTAGCTAATTTTGCAAGAACTTGGCTGCTGATCGTTTGGGCTTGGGTATGATTGACGGCGCGATTTTCATCCTCGCTGAGTGTAACTTTTTGTCCTTGTTTCATCCGTTCTAGCATGAAATAAATATGGACTTCGATACTGGATAGCTCCGCTGGTGGTTCCAGTTGATTTTCTAAGATCACGTCTCGCAAAGTAGACTGAATCACTTTTACGGTGTCTTGAGCGAAAAATTCTGTCAATGACGTACTTTTAGGATCGGCTTTTTGCATATCCCGTAAGATTTTAACCAGTACTTGTCTTTTTTTCGTTTCATCGCCAGTGACGAAGGTCCCTAGTCGTGTTTTAGAAACCAATTGCAGGTGGTGTTGTCTAAAGAAGGCTTCAAGGGTCGTTAGTTCTTTTTGAATCGTTCGGCGGCTGACGAATAACTTTTCCGCTAATTCGTCGAGGCTGATTCCATCCTTCGCGACTAATAAATGAAAAACCAGCATCCGCTGAAGCTGATCGTTGTCGGTGTCTAATGCTGATGGATCATTCAGCGATTGTTTCAGCAGTTCCTTTTCATGAGGCAGTCCAGACAATAAAATACCGGTTCCTTTTTTTCGCTGAATCGCTAAGGGCAGCTGCGTCTCCGTTAAAAAGGCTTCGATTTTATTTAGATCACTATGGATCGTTCGTTCGGAAACGTTGAAGGAATCTGCTAGCGCTTTTGTGGTGATATAACTATTGCTTTCGATTAATTGATAAATAAGCGACTTTTGACGCTGATTCATACAAGGCGGCTCCTTTCTAAATACATTTATGTTGAATAAAAAAACGACTGTGAAAACATATCTATTATGTCTCATCACAGTCGTTTTTTCATCTTATGTTACATTTCGCTTAGTAATTGATTAATGGCCTGTTTATCTGGCGCTTCCAGTAGTGCTTGACGGAAGTCGTCATCCATCAATTTGCGAGAAAGGCGTTGCAGAATCTTCAAGTGCATATCGCCGCGGCTGTTTTCTGGAACAGCGATCATGAAGATCAATTTGGCTGCTTCACCATCTAATGAATGCCAGTCAATTCCCGCTTGGCTTCTAGCAAAAGCTAAGGTTGGTTTCACGACTGAGGCCGATTTTCCATGAGGAATCGCGATACCCATGCCGATGCCGGTGGTGCTTTCACTTTCACGAGCATAGATGGCTTGTTTAAATTCTTCCACGTTCGTGATTGCTTTGTCCTTTACTAAACGTTGGATCAAGTCGTCGATCACACCCGCTTGGGTTGTTTTGGCTGTGTCTAAAGCAATCGTTTCATCAGAGATAATATCAGTAATTGAGTCGAAAGTTTCTGTTGTCGCTTGCGCTTCAACCGGTTGTTCTTCTTTTTCATCTGTAATCGTCATTGCGCCGTGCGGGGTTGCCACAACAGCAGTGGCTTCTAAAGTTGGTTTCAAAACTTTCAGCATGAAGACCGTCACCGCAATCCCAGCAGCTACAGCGACAAAGAACATCGCCACGTGATCAACTGCACCTAAGACAGCCACGATCGGTCCGCCATGAGCAACGTGGTCCGTTACGCCAGAAAGCATCGCAACCACACTACCAGTCATCGCGCCAGCGACGATACTTGGAATGACCCGCAATGGATCAGTTGAGGCAAAAGGAATTGCACCTTCTGTGATACCGAACAAGCCCATTGCTAATGATGCTTTTCCTGCTTCACGTTCTGCTTTAGTGAATTTCGTTTTTAAAATCAATGAAGCCAAACCAAGTGCCAATGGCGGTACACAGATAGCGACTGCGATTGGTCCCATGATTGAATAATTACCTTCCGCGATCAAGCCAGAGCCGAATAGGAAAGCCACTTTGTTGAAAGGTCCACCCATATCGAAGGCGATCATTGCGCCTAAAATCATTGCTAAAACAATTTCACTGCTGCCTTGCATCCCGGCTAAGAAGTGAGTCAATGAGCTAAATAATAACGCAACTGGTTCACCGACAACATAAATAAAGATAAAGCCGACAGCTAATGAAGCCAAGATCGGAATCACAATGATCGGCATGATCGATTGCAAGGCTTTTGGTACAGGCAGCTTTTTGATTCCAACCGCAATCAAACCGGCTAAGAAACCAGTAATAATCCCACCTAAGAAACCGGCATTGGCATCACTGCCGTACAACGCGCCGTTCGCTGCCAACATTCCGCCAACAAAACCCGGAACCAGTCCTGGACGATCAGCGATACTTTGTGCAATAAAGGCTGAAAGGACTGGGACCATTAAGCCCATCGCGATCCCGCCGATGCTGTTCATGGTTGCCCAAATCGTTCCTTCGGGAATCTGAATCCCAGAAGGTGTGGCGGTTCCGCCAAGTGTTAATGAAATCGCGATCAATAGTCCGCCCGTCACAACGAAAGGAACCATGTAAGAAACACCATTCATCAAGCTCTTGTAGATTTTTTTCCCGAAGCTTTCTGATTCGCTTCCGCCGTCTGAAGCCCCTGCGATACTCGCGCCTTCTGCGATCGGCGCTTTGCCGGTTAAAATGTCTTCGACTAACTTAGTCGATTGATGGATGCCTTCTTGGACACCAACAGTCACTAACGGCTTTCCACCGAAACGAGATTTATCGACTTTGGTATCGGCTGCGATAATGACTCCTTCCGCTTCTTGAATATCTTTAGCAGTCAATTCATTTTCCACACCGATTGATCCGTGGGTTTCTACTTTGACTTCTACACCAAGTTCTTTTCCAGCTTTTTCTAAGTTTTCCGCCGCCATGTACGTGTGAGCGATTCCAACTGGACAAGAGGTGATGGCTACAATTTTTTTCATTTACTTTCCGCCTTTCTTTCTACGTTTTGTAGTATATCGAAACGCTGTCATGACATTAAGTACAAAATAATTCAGAAATAACGGAAATTTGTGAAATAAATTGCAATCGTTTGGTTTAAAAATGAAATTAAGTGCAGTCCTTCAGCCTTAATCGAATGAATTTGAACAACTGACGATTTCTATTTTATTTCTTGCTTCTTTGGCGTAGAATAGGGCTGTAAAAGGGGGAGGTTTGGCTATGAAAAGGGAAGAAACAATCAAAAGCGATCCACAAAGACGAGCCCAAGAGCTGATTCACGATTTGTACAATCGTCTGATTCAGCGAGCGAATCCGCAACCGAAACTAGTTGAAATCAATGAAGTATTATTGCAGGTTTACCAAACACTGGAAACGGAAAAAAATCCGGAGCCACTAATCAATCGCTTAGTAAATTATATATATCGTGTCGGATTTGATAATAGGATTCGGTTTGATCGAGAGGAAGAGTCGTTGATTATTGAATTAGGCACGATCGCTAATCGTGCAGGTTTGAATGGCGTGTATCGTTCAGCTGCCGGCGACAAATCACAGTTTTATCCATTGTTTAACAAGAAATCCTATTAAGTATGATAACTGCTGGAAACGAACTGTATAAAAAAAACGCGGCCGAGGCCGCGTTTCTTGTGTATTTCTAGTTATTTTCTACTCAATGAGTTTTTCAACATTTCTTCGTCGTTAGGGTCACCGGAGCCACGTTGATTTTTATCGATCGAAGCGATTAGTGACATTTCTTCATCGGTTAAAGTGAAATCAAAGACATCGATGTTTTGCGCGATCCGGTTCGCATGAACAGATTTTGGAATTACGATGATATCTCGTTGCAAATGCCAATGTAAGATGACTTGTGCCACACTTTTATTGTGGGCTTCAGCGATCTTCTTCAAAACAGGATCTTCTAAAACATTGCTTTTGCCCTGTCCAAGCGGGCCCCAAGCTTCATGGGCGATGTCCAAGCTCTTCAAGTAGTCATTCATTTCTTTTTGTTGGAAGTAAGGATGCGTCTCAAGTTGGTCAACGGCTGGTTTTACTTTCGCAGTCGTCAATAATTTTTCCATATGGGGTTTTTCAAAGTTTGAGACCCCGATGGATTTGATCAAGCCATCGTTATAAAGGCTTTCCATTGCCCGCCATTTTTCGTTGTAGCCTTCACTTGGCCAATGAATCAAATAGAGATCCAAGTAATCAGTTTGTAATTTTTTCAAGGACTCATGGAAAGCGGCGATTGTTTCATCATAGGTCGTATTGCTATTCCACACTTTTGAGGTGATGAACAGATCTTCACGTTTTACGTCGCTTTCAGCCAATGCCTCACCAAGCCATGCCTCATTATGGTAGATCGTTGCGGTATCAAAGTGACGGTAGCCATTTTTTAAAGCGGCGTCGACAGCTTGTTTTAAGTCGTTAGCATCTTCAACTTTAAACACGCCTAATCCTAATTGAGGAATCGTTTGTCCGTTGTTCAACTTCAACTGTTCCATAAATAAAAACCTCCTAATAGTAGTTACACTAAAAGTATAACCCTATGTGGGTCGAATCGAAAAAAATTTGTTTGGGAAAAAAAGCTAGCCTGAAAAACAGGCTAGCTTAATGACTCTATTATCTCCAACCTAAGTCAGGAGCAATATCTTTCACGATCGTTTCTAGTAAATGCATATTGTATTCGACGCCTAAGGTATTCGGAATCGTCACAAGCACGGTATCTGCTTCTTTAATCGCTTCATCCTCAGCTAAATCTTTGACGATTTTATCAGGTTCGCCGGCAAAGGTTTTCCCGAAGATCGTTGGGTTTTGATGATAAGCAAGGAAGCCGACTTGATCGTAATTTGCGTCTTCGTCTTGGTGACCGAATAATTGACGATCAATATCTGTCGTAATGGGTTGGATCGAACGAGTGACTAATGTCCGCGGTTCAAAATCAAGTCCCGCTTCTTTCCATGCTTCTTTGTAAGCCCGTAATTGTTTGGCTTGTTGTACATGGAAAGGTTCATTGGTTTCATAGTTCACCAACGTTGATGATTGTAAATTCATTCCGTGTTGAGCAGCCCAGATCGCTGTTTGAGTCGAGCCAGCACCCCACCAAATCCGTTGACGCAAACCTTCTGAATAAGGTTCAAGTCGTAATTTTCCAGGCGCTTGGGGGAACATTGGTTGTGGATTTTGCTCAGCAAAACGTTCGCCTTCAAGTAATTTCAAAAATTCAAGCGTCCGCTCACGGGTAATATCTTTGATCTCGTCTTCGCTATAGTCATAGCCAAAATATTTCCAGCCATCTAGGACTTGTTCAGGTGAACCACGGCCCACGCCTAATTCCACTCGTCCTTGGGTAATAATATCCGTTAATCCAGCATTTTCAGCCATCATATAAGGATTTTCATAACGCATATCGATTAAGCCAGTACCAATTTCAATCTTGCTGGTTTTGGCACCGATTGCTGATAGCAATGGGAAAGGAGAACCAATTTGATCGGCGAAATGATGCACGCGGTAATACGCACCGTCGATACCAATTTTTTCTGCTTCGACTGCCAAGTCGATAGATTGCAAATAAGCGTCTTGGGCAGTTTTAACGAGTGAACCTTGATCCATCCAATGACCAAAACTTAAAAAGCCAATTTTTTTCATGCTAAAGAACCTCCTTAAATCTCTTAATATACTTACTATTAATAAGTTAAATAGATTCTACTACGTTCTATTTTTAAAAGCGAATAATTGTTCTCGGAGAAGCTACTTCAGTCTTAAACAAAGCTTTCCAAAATTTCGGTCGCTACTCGTTCAAAGGATTCATCATAATCGATCATCAACTGTTTCAAAGGTTCAACTAAGCTGACTTTTCGGCCTTGGCTTTGAACCTCCAGTAATAATTCTTCGCCATTTAGTCGGAAGTCAACAAATACTTCATCATCAATAGTTGTTTCTAAATAATCGATCAGGGATTCAAAATAGCCCTCAGCCAACGGATCGGCGATTTCGGTTAAGACATGGGCCATCAGCTCTTCCACTTCAGTATTTTGGTAGAGCAGAAAATGTTTACTGACAAAGGCCGAATTATAAACATTCTTAATTTTGAAATCTAAAAATTGTAAATAGTCCTCTGTGTCACCGACTTTTTCCAACGTATCGAAGACATTACGTAAAACCGCCAACAACGCTTCGTCAAGGACAGCATCAAAGCCTTCTTTCGGATAAGCTTGTTCAATTACTTTTTCTTCTTCGAAAAAGCTCGCTTGGATCTTTTCAAAGTAGCAGTCCGCTGACTGATCCTTTACAAAGAAACTGATTTGCATTCCCATTCTTTCACCTCGTCTGATCATAAATATCACGGCATTGAACAAATAGACTCATGAACTGCCTAGCCATTCATGAGTCTAAATTCTATTAAAATGCTAATTATTATTAACAATCTTTTGGATTGTTTCTGCTAGATGGCGAATCACATTCGGCGCACTTTTACGAAAATCGGCGCTAAACGAACCGGACAAGCTGTCGACCGTGCCGACTTCTTTGTTCATGATATCAAAAAATGCCAACGTTTGATCTTCCGGCTGCCATTTCACCTTCCAATAAGGCCCTTCAAGATCGCCGTCGAGAATTTGCTGGGCATTATCAAGTACCGCTTGACGAATCACTTCTTCTTCCGTGATCGTTTCGCCTTTTTCAAGGAAATAATTTAATTTTTGATCGACCTCAAACATATTTTCAGGGACTAGTGAGTACATTTTTGTTCTTCCTTTCTCGCAATTTTTACGAGTTTCTCTTTCCTTAGTTATACTTAAAGTTAAACAAATCTGCAAAGAAAAAACCTTTTGAAAGCCAGTTTTCGAGTCATTTAGTCAGATAAATTAACAATTTGATGAGTGTTTTCTTTGACTTTGACCGAGGATCTATGATAGTTTTTTTAAAACATTGAAATTGTTCGATATTTTTTTGGAGGGTTAGACATGACATTCAGCAAATCCGTTGTATTTGAATCTTGCTGTTGTTGTATGGTGCTAAAAAGCAGCATACCACTTTGTCATGCCTGTTAACCGCCCAAATTTTACTTATTGTTGATTGCCAGAGGTACCCTTAATGGGAATATTTGGTTTTAAACGAGTGAAAAGGTGCTGATTAATAGTCAGCGCCTTTTTTGTTTTCTAAAAATTGACTAAAGGAGTTCAGCTAATGATTATTCGTTCTATTCAAGCAGCGATCGGAAATACGCCGCTACTAAAATTTACTCACCAAGAATTCAAGGAAATCCCTGAAGCTTCCGCTGTCTACGCCAAGCTGGAATATTTGAACCCGGGAGGGAGTATCAAAGACCGTTTAGGCAGCTATTTGTTAGCAGAAGGTTTCGCTCAAAAGAAAATCACGCAAAATACTACCATTATTGAACCGACCGCTGGGAATACGGGGATCGGACTAGCGCTGGCGGCCCTAGCAGCCGGGCTTTCGACTATTTTTGTTGTACCGGAAAAATTTAGTTTAGAAAAGCAAGCGTTGATGCAAGCCTTAGGTGCTAAAATCATCCACACACCAACGGAAGAGGGGATTCAAGGAGCGATTCTCGAAGCGAAAAGACTTCATCAGGAGCTTGATGATAGTTATTTGCCGCTGCAATTTGAAAATCCAGCCAATCCAGCCGCCTATTATCACTCATTGGCGCCAGAATTGGTTGCGGATTTAGGTGCGGAGATTACCAGTTTTGTCGCGGGAATCGGCAGCGGCGGTACCTTTAGCGGTGTGGCCCGCTATTTATTGGAACAAAATCCCGCGATTCGTTTGATTGGAGTGGAACCTGAAGGATCGATCTTAAATGGCGGGCCAAGTCATAGTCATGAAGTTGAAGGCATTGGCGTCGAGTTCGTCCCGCCTTTTTTCGCGGAGCTGCCGATCACTGCTTTTGCAACTATCAGTGACACCGCCGCTTTTGCAATGACTCGGCAATTAGCGAAACAGCATGGGTTACTAGTGGGAAGCTCTTCTGGTGCTGCTTTGGTAGCGGCATTGGCAGAAGCGGCAAAATTACCTGCTGGCAGTCAGGTAGTCACCCTTTTTCCTGATGCTGGAGATCGCTATTTATCCAAAGCTATTTACTCACGAGAAGACTATTAAGCTGAAAAAATATAAATTAAGAAAGAAGGAAACATAAGATGGGATTAGAATTTATGCCGATTTTTGAAAACTGGGCGGCTGACTATGACGACGAGATCAATGGCGGAAATCCAGAATATCAAGCAGTTTTTCTGAATTATTGGGAAAGCCTCTCTGTAATTACCGCTGCTGCAGGATCAAGTATCTTAGAATTTGGCAGTGGCACAGGGAATCTGACCGAAAAGCTCGTTGCTGCTGGAAAGCAAGTCTACCCGGTAGAGCCTTCACCGGAAATGCGGGCAATCGCAAGGGAAAAAACATTGCTGAAAGATGTTACTTTCTTGCCAGGAGACATGGAGCATTTTGAAAAGCCTTTAGCGTCGATTGATACGATCGTCTCAAACTTGGTTTTTCATCATCTGACCGCCGCTGAAAAAGAACAAGTGATCAAGCAATACAATCAGCTGCTGCCGATTGGCGGGAAAATCATCTTTGGGGACACGATGTTTTTATCTCAAGCAAGTTATGATAAAATTCTAGCAGCGGTGAAATCAGCGGGGCTTGAAAATTTGGCGGCTGATTTAGAACGGGAGTATTACCCGTTGATCCCGGAAGTAGAAGCGTATTTTAGCGACAATGGCTTCCAAACAACTTATCAGCAAATGAATCGCTTTGTTTGGATCGTCAGTGCAGAAAAAATAATGGAGGCAGAATAAGATGAAAATGAACGTTGAAAGTTTTAATTTAGACCACACGAAAGTTGAGGCGCCGTATATTCGAGTAGCCGATAAAAAAATCGGACCAAATGGCGATGTGATCGTGAAATACGATGTACGCTTAAAACAGCCAAACCAAGATCATATGGAAATGGCTGCTTTGCACTCATTGGAGCATTTGACCGCCGAATTGATTCGTAATCATGCGGATTACATCGTGGACTGGTCACCGATGGGCTGCCAAACAGGTTTTTATTTAACCGTATTAAACCATGAAGACCGAGAAGAAATCATGGATGTTTTAGAAGCGACGATGAAAGACGTGTTAGTCGCTACTGAAGTACCCGCCAGCAATCCTGTTCAATGCGGCTGGGCAGCCAACCACACATTGAGTGGTGCACAAGCTTTAGCGGAGGAATTTTTAAGCAAACGTGCCGAATGGGGCAATGTTTTTGCTGGGGAATAAGCGAAGAGATTAGAATAGGAGCTAGGGCGATGTATGTCTTGGCTCTTATTTGATTTTATAGAGCCTATACCTTTACCTGCTTACTAGAAGGTTAAGGTGTTAACAAGCAAATTAATTTAGTTCAGTGAGTGATCAGCATCTTTTGTACTTCAAGAAAAAATTTAATTGAAATCTATACCAAAAAGCGATTTGAATCTGTAAGCAGACTTTATTAGAAGTAATCAAATCAAGTCCGAAGTACCTTATGCTTTACTATTTTAGCCAAAAACGTAAGGATTCCCTGAATTTAAAAAGACTCTGGGACAGCTGCAAAAAGCAGTGGAAGTCTCAGAGTCTTATTTGTTTTAAAACTGTTTTTTTTTGTCTTTATTTAGCTGCAGCTATTTGATGATTGTTTTATACTTCTTCATCAGTAGACTTCATTTGATCATTATAACCAAACAACCAAGTTAAGCCGAAAGATAAAACGAACGTTCCGATATGTGTGACTAAGTAGCTATAGAAGTTCGAGTCAATCCCAGTTTTAGGATTGATGAATGAAGCAAAACCAACGACCGCACCAGCGAAACCAAAGTTGACTAAGTGCAGAGCTCCAGCAAGTGCACCACCGATGATATTCGCAAAAGTAACAATATAAAATACTCGTTTGTATTTTAATAAAATCCCATAAATAGCTGGTTCACCAACACCACAGATTTGAGAAATTGTTGCAGCGAATCCAAGCTGTTTAAGATTTTTTTTCTTAGTTTTTATAGCGACTGCAAAAGCTGCACCTGCGATCCCCATCATCAAAACTGATGAAAAAGCATTCATCATGCTATAACCATTAACCGTTAAGTCATTGACAATGATTGGGATCAGTGGCCAATGCATACCAAAAACTACCAAAATTGGGAAGAGTGCACAATAAACAGCGCCGCCAATGATGGCGTTGAAATCAAAGATTCCTGTGATTCCAGCAGCAAGGCCATCACTGATAAATGTAATTACTGGACCAACAATCAATAATACCAAGAAACTTAGAATAAGGATTTCAACGATTGGAGATACAATCGAGCTTACTACAGAAGGAATCATTTTTTTCAATGCTTTTTCGATATATCTTCCCATCCATGCAGCTACTAGAATTGGGAAAACAGAAGCAACGTAGTTCATAACAGGAAAATGGATTCCTAGAAGTGAGACATAAGGAGTTTTTCCGGAAGCGATCTCAACAATAGCTGGATGAATCAGAATGCCTCCGACAACAGCGATAACGATCGGATTCGAGTTCAATTTTTGTGCAGCGGTGAATCCTAAAATAACTGGCAAGAAATGGAAGATACCATCTGCAATAGTATTAACTAACATATACATTTGAGAAGCATCTGTCATCCAACCAAAAGTGACGAAAGCTGCTAGTAATCCTTTCACAATACCAGCGCCTGCTAAAATACCAATAACTGGAATCATTGATCCAGTAATGATTCCGATAAATTCATTAATACCATGTTGAAGTTTGTGTCCAAAGCCTTCAGATGATTCTTTCGTAGGTTCTACAACTATTTTTTTGGAACTTGTATTATTCAAACCCAGTTCGGCGGTGACTGCTTGGTACATATCGCCAACTTTATTTCCAACAACAACTTGATATTGACCTTGTGCTTTAACGACACTAATCACGCCTGTCATTTTTTCGATCTCTTTTGTATCCGCTTTCGATTCGTCGTTTAAGTAAAATCTCAAACGAGTAATACAATGAATGACATTGTTGATATTGCCTTTTCCGCCAACTTTTTCAATAAGATCAGTTGCAAAAGTTTCATAAGCCATTTTTCTCTTCTCCTTTTTTGTATTAACCGGTTGTCCAAATTATATATTTGTTTAAACATATTGTCAATTATATGTTTAAACAAATAATAAAGATATGTTTAAACTTATTCGTCATATTGGTGTTATACTAAAAAAGAAGTGGAGGTTGAGTAAGTGTCTATGAATAAATTTGAAACGATCTATACAGTGTTGAAGGCAGAAATCATAGAAGGAATTTATAATGATACGATGATTCTGCCGACAGAGATGTCGCTGACAGAACGTTTTGGAACTAGTAGAAATACAATTCGCAGAGCGATTCAAGTATTGAATGATGAAGGCCTTGTTTATAGCGTGAAGGGAAGAGGCGTGGTGATTTTAGAAAGCACTAAGATCGATCAAATGTTTTTCAGAGTTGGAAATTTTCAAGGATTGAAGGCACTTTCTTCAGTTAAAAATGTTGAAACACAAACAAGAGTCAATCGTTTTGAAGAATTGACTGTTAGTGAAACTTTGTCTGCGATAATTTCTTTTCCAGTGGGGGAAAGAGTTTATCATGTTGAGCGAGTCCGAGTTATCAACGGAAAAGCTATGATGTATGACTCCAGCTATTTTAAGAAGAGTATCGTGATCGACCTGACTGCAGAAATCGCTGAACAGTCAATCTATGATTACATAGAACAACAACTTGATTTTAAAATCGCTGCATCAAAAACGGTGCTGAAAACTGAGACAGCGACTACTAATGATTTCGAACTTTTAGATTTAGGAAATAATAATTGTGTTGGTGAACTAGAAAATGTCGTGTACACAGATAAGGGCAAATTATTTGAGCATACGAAAATCCGTTATATTCCAAACGAATACGCTTTAGTCGCATTTGAACAAAGAAAGTGTTAGGTGAAAAAATGAAACCAATTAATTTAACGTTTCCAGAAGGACGGACGAAAGCAGTCACTTTAAGCTATGATGACGGCAAAGTATCTGACCGGGAAATGATTACGATTATGAATAAATATGGGCTTAAAGGGACATTTAATATTTCCTATGGAACACTTGGAAAAAAAGGAAAGCATTTAGATTACCTTCCTGCTGAAGAAGTGGGAGAACTTTATCAAGGCCATGAAGTTGCTTGCCATACTTATGACCATGAAACTTTGACGCGTTTGCCGAAGCATGAAATGATCGCTGAAATCTTAAAGAATCGCGAAGGACTAGAAAAATTAGTAGATTATCCTATCCGCGGATTCGCCTATCCGATGGGCGTGTTTAATGAGGAGGTAAAAAAAATACTGACTGTATGCGGTATTGAGTATGCAAGAACAACGATGCATACTCAGCGGTACGACTTGCCTCGAGACCTATTAGAATGGTCTGCTACTTGTCATCATCAAGATGGTTTGTTAGAAAAGACCGATGCTTTCCTTGCGCGAAATCGTCCCAGTGTGTTAGATCTATTTTATGTTTGGGGTCATAGTTATGAATTCGTTGAAAATAATAATTGGGAACTTTTTACCAGCTTTTGTCAAAAAGTATCTGGTAAACAAGAAATTTGGTTTGCAACAAATATTGAGATCGTTGATTATCTAGCAGCGTTTCAACGCTTGATTTTTTCAGCAGACAGTAGTTTCGTTATCAATCCTTCAATGACTGATATCTCGTTATTAGTTGATGGTAGTCGACAAATTATTGCTAAAGCGGGCGGGAAAACACGGTTAGATTGATCGGCTGTTAACTGTTCGAGGAGTAGAGTTACTTTAAATTGATAATATATACTCGCTTAGTAGCCGCAACTTTGTTTAACAAAGTTGCGGCATAAAAGCCACTATGGATTTTATATCGAGCCTCCTAAAATGGATCAAATTTAGCAGATTAATCTAGTGAAAAGTTAGTTGTCTTATGCACTCTAAACTTCTTCAGCAATAGATTTGATCAACGTAATCTTTACTCATTGCAGTTTTGACGTTAAGAGATTGCCTTTCCGTATAGAAGCAAAGCCACATTGAGGACTTGATGCTAAACGGTCAAAGTCAACGTATATTGCTACCTCATTGATGCGTGTGTTGATGTCGAGTAATTTTTTTTAATACATCTCCAGCCTCTCCTCCCGTTCAAAGTGATCTGTATCAATGAATTAAAGTGAAAGATAGACGGAAATGTCGCGAGGAGATCAAGCAAAAGATAAATGGGCTTGCTCATCCTTACATGCAATGAAGTGAATTCATAAAATAACCCCACCAAAAAATGGTGGGGTTATTTTATCTTAGTGAAAGTAATTTTTTCAACAGAAAAAAGTTATTAAATTAGCGGCAACACTTCAACTTAATTTAATATGCTATTCCCACTCTGTTTTAAGGGTATGGCATATAAGCGAAAATGCTGTAATATCAAGGATTTTGGAAACGTATAAAATCGAATAAATTATATTTAAAAAAATAAAAAGTGCAATAAAAGTGCAGTATTTGCACCTAAGCAGACCTGATTAAATTCGAAATGGAATTCTAAACTCAATATTCATTTAAATGATAGACGTTCATAATGAGCGTCTATTTTTTATGCTTTGAAAGGTTGTGATACTAACAAATTTTTAAATGAATAAAGTAAGCCAAAAATATTTTATGTGAGAAAGGAACGATACACTTATGGAATTAAAATATGTCATTCCCAATATGGAAAAAACATTTGGTCAATTAGAATATGCTGGTGAAGGGAATATTGAACAACGTCGAGTCAATGGCAGACCAACTATTCTCTCTCGTAGCTACAATTTATACTCAACGATTCAACGAGCAGATGATATTGTTGTCATTCTTCCCTCCGAAGCTGGCGAGAAACATTTTGAATCCGACGAAAAAGTCAGACTCATCAACCCACGTATTACCGCAGAAGGTTATAAAATTGGCAATAGAGGATTTACCAATTACATTATGCACGCAGACGATATGGTGAAAGCTTAAGAAAGGAAAGGTGAAAAAATATGAGATTAGCAGAAGGTATTGTGATTGAAAAAGACCAGACATTTGGCACATTGAAATTTTCCGCTTTACGTCGTGAGGTTCGTATTCAAAATGAAGATGGTTCGGTTTCCGAAGAAATTAAAGAACGTACCTATGACTTAAAATCAAAAGGACAAGGACGCATGATACAAGTCAGTATCCCCGCTTCTGTTCCTTTGAAAGAATTTGACTACAACGCAGAAGTGGAATTAATCAATCCTGTGGCAGATACCGTAGCGACGGCTACTTTTCGAGGGGCAGACGTTGATTGGTACGTGAAAGCAGACGATCTTGTATTAAAAGGACAGACAAAACCTCATCAGAAATATAAAAAAGAAGCGTCCGAAAGTGAAAAATAGGTGTTGCTTATGACAAACACACCATTGATTTTGAAAGAAATTCCGAAAGATGAAGCCATTTCTTTTATTCGGCAATACCATTATTCAAAGATACTCCCTAGATTGTGTAAATACTTTCTAGGGATTTTTTCAGAAGAAAAATTATTAGGCGTTGTGGAATTAGGCTGGGGTACGCAACCCCTACAAACCATACGCAAACTCTTTCCCGACAGTTCCCTTCAAACCACAGATTATTTAGAAATTGGAAAGATGTGTTTTCTTCCAGAAATGAATCAAACCAATTATTTTGGCAGTCAAGCTCTTTCAGCTCTAATTAAGTGGTTGAAAGAACATACGGACTGTCATTTTTTATATACATTGGCAGATGGAATTGAGGGAAAATGTGGCTATGTCTATCAAGCGTCCAACTTCTTTTACTGCGGGTATTTCAAGACAAGTGTCTATCGTGATAAACAGTCATGGGAAAAGATACACCCTCGAAGTGCTCGCCTTTTATTAGAGGAAAATGCTCGTTTTGAACAGGTAGAGAAAAAGCATTGGCTTTCCCAGGCATTTTGCGAATACAAAGGGATTGAGAAAATCAATGGACGCATGTTTCGCTATCTCTATCCGTTGACAAAAGAAGCGAAAAAACTGTTAGGACACACGCTCTATCGACGTCATTATTATCCGAAAGAAAAAGATTTACGCTTTGAAAAGCGAATCGCTTATCGGAAATATGAAGCCATTTCTCAACCAACTTTTGATAAACAGGCTCGTATCTACAATACACAATTATTTTGATAGATGGAAAGGAGGATTTTTATGCCATTGCTTCATGACAGAGGAAAGCGAATCAAAGCCAACGATAAGGACTTGGTCTATCATTTTGTGCTGATTTCATTGCTGATAGTTTTTCTAGTCGTTCTACTCCCTTTTCATTGGAGAACGTTACAATCGGTGAATTGGCAAACAGTTCAGTTAGATACATTTTTCTATCAACTGCATACGCCATACTTTTGGAGCAGTATTCTCACTGCTTTTTTTGTATGCGGACTCATCAGCTGGCTCTATTATCACTATCGCATAGATTCTATAAAACAGTTAGAGCACCGTCAAAAGTTAGCTCGTATGATTTTAGAAAACCATTGGTATGAAGCCGAAGAAACTCAATCAGAGGGATTCTTTAAAGACTTATCCAGCAAGAAAACCAAACAACGAATCCGCCATTTTCCTAAAATGTATTACCGAATGAAAGATGGACTGATCCATATTCATGTAGAAATCACTTTAGGGAAATATCAAGATCAGCTCTTGCACTTAGAAAACAAACTAGAAACAGGCTTGTATTGTGAATTAGTGGAAAAAACGTTGAAAGATTCTTATGTAGAGTATGTTCTACTTTATGACACCATTGGCAATCGAATTGGCATTGAAGATGTGGTAGCTCAAGATGGACGTGTCAAATTGATGGAATCGGTCTATTGGGAGTTTGATTCTCTCCCTCACATGTTAATTGCTGGGGGCACGGGTAGTGGAAAATCCTATTTTATTCTCACATTGATTGAATCTCTCCTGCATACAAATGCGAAGCTTTATATTCTCGACCCTAAAAATGCTGATTTGGCAGACTTAGGAGCGGTCATAGATAATGTCTATTACCGTAAAGACGATATGCTGGCATGTATTAGTCAATTTTACGACGATATGATTGCCCGTAGTGAAACCATGAAGCAACACCCGAACTACAAAACAGGAGAAAATTATGCGTATCTTGGTCTACCTGCGAACTTCCTGATTTTTGATGAATATGTGGCGATGATGGATATGTTAGGTCGTGATAGTGCACAAGTTATGAATAAACTCAAACAAATTGTTATGCTCGGACGACAAGCAGGCTTCTTTTTAATTCTTGCCTGTCAGCGTCCAGACGCAAAATATTTTAGTGATGGTATTCGAGATAACTTTAACTTCCGTGTGGCTTTGGGTCGTATGTCTGAAATGGGCTTCGGTATGATGTTTGGAAGCGATACACAAAAACAATTTTTCTTAAAACCCATCAAGGGAAGAGGTTATGTGGATACAGGAAAAAGTGTGATTAGTGAGTTTTATACACCCCTTGTACCAAAAAGGTATGATTTCTTAGGAGAAATAGGAAAAGTCATTCAAAAAAAGCAATCTGAGCCTGTACCGCACGAAGTGAAAGGTACAGGTTCAGACTTGCTTTGATTGGTGTGGCGTTAGCCACGCCAATCCTTTAGCCCCCTCTACCTAACAGGGGGGCACAAATACAACTGAAAACAGGCAATTCTCATCAACCAATGTTGATGGTACAAGGAATTGCGGAAAATAGGAAAGATGTAAACTCAAGGGTCATAGTTTACATCTTTTTTAGATTGGAGGTTTGCGAATGGAAAACGAAAAAATTTGGATTAAGGAATTGAAAGAAAAGCGACTGGCTTATGGCGTTTCTCAAAATAAACTGGCGGTTGCTTCTCATATTACCAGACCTTACCTATCGGATATTGAAACAGGCAAGGCAGTCCCTACTCAACAGGTGAAAGAAGATTTACTGAACGCTTTGGAACGCTTCAATCCCGATAACCCATTGGAGATGTTATTCGACTATGTACGGATTCGATTCCCTACCAATGATGTGTCTCAAATTATCGGTGAGGTTTTACGCTTGAATATGGATTATATGCTACACGAAGACTTTGGCTATTATTCTTATCCCGAACACTATCGTTTCGGTGATATTGTTGTCCTAGTCTCTCATGATGTAAGTAAAGGGGTTTTATTAGAACTGAAAGGAAAAGGCTGTCGGCAATTTGAAAACTTTCTATTGGCTCAACATCGGAGCTGGTATGGTTTCTTTCAAGATTGCATGGAACATAAAGGTATTTTCAAACGCTTGGATTTAGCCATCAACGATAAAACAGGGATTTTGAATATTCCAGAATTGGCAAAGAAATGTAAACAGGAAGAATGTATTTCCGTCTTTCGGAGCTTTAAAAATTATCGCAGTGGTGAATTGGTTCACCGTGATGAAAAACCAGACATGGGAAACACCCTTTATATTGGCTCATTAAAAAGCGAAGTCTATTTCTGTATATATGAGAAAGATTATGAGCAATACGTGAAAAATGATATTGCCTTAGAAGACGCAGAAATAAAGAATCGCTTTGAAATTCGTTTGAAAAACGACAGAGCCACTCAAGCCATGAAAGATTTGTTGGAACATCAAAATGCAGAAAAAACAGCGTTTGAGATTATCAATCGTTATATTCGCTTTGCCGATAAGGACGAAACCAAGCGACGGAGTGATTGGCAAACCAATGAACGCTGGGAATGGTTTATCGGCAAAAATCGTGGAGCATTACGCCTAACCATACAGCCAGAACCTTATTCTTTTGAACGAACATTGAACTGGTTACATCATCAAGTCGCCCCTACATTAAAAGTCGCAAGCATTTTAGATATTCTCAACGGTACAACCATTATTTCCACCATGATTCATGAAGCCAAACTGACAGAAAAACATGAGAAATTAATTGAACAACAACATCTAGGCATGGAGGATTTGATTACATGAGCCTCTTAACAGAAGAATTAAAGAAGTTAGGGTTTCAAGCGTATATACAAAATACAGGGAAATATACGTCTCTCATTATTGAGGGAAAACGGCAAGCTGGTGATACCATCTATACCTATGATTTTTACAAAGTGAGCTTTTATAAGAATTATACCAGTCGAATAACTGTTTATGGAGAGCATTTAACTCCTTTTCAATTATTAAAGCGTGTAAAAAGCTATATCTACTATCGAGAAAAATATCTTAAGGAAAGGAGGACAATCACATGAATTTTGGGCAGAATTTGTACAACTGGTTCTTGGATAATGCACAGTCATTGGTATTGTTAGCGATTGTCGTCATTGGACTGTTTTTAGGTTTTAAACGAGAATTTTCAAAACTTATTGGCTTTTTGATTATTGCTTTAATCGCCGTCGGACTTGTGTTCAATGCAGCTGGCGTGAAAGATGTGTTATTAAACTTATTTAACCGAATCATTGGTGCTTAACAGATATTTTTCATGATAAAATAGGAAGTATATATTTTGTTATGAAAGGATCCATGAATATGTTTACAAATGATCAATTTAAATCTCTTTTAATTAAAACATTAGAAAGAAAGAGCTCTTCAAATTATTATGAAGGAGGTAACGAGATTGTTTCTAAAATGAAAATATCAGAGGTAACTTTAGATGAGACTAACGAGTTTACTTATTATAAAGGATACAAAAGGGATTGGAATACGCTTTGCACCTATCTTAAAATAAGAGCTCCTTTTGATGATTTAGACTTTTTTGAAAGTCATAAAGATTTGCTTACCCAGACAGCAAGCTCCATATATGATAAACAAGGTGATAATGTATTAGTGGATACTATTTTAGTACCACTTCCAGAGAATTACGAAGTAATTAACTTTAGTCAGTTGAAAATTAGTGATGTGATTTCACAAGCTATTGAAGACGCTGAGTCTTTCATGAGTAATGGTGAATATCAACGTGCCTTTGACAGAGTTCACACTGCTTTTCATGGATATTTAATTGAAATACTAAAAAAATATGAAATTACAGTTCCTAGAGACGAAAATCTATCTAAATTATATAGTAGGATACAACAATTAATTGAAAAAGAAATTCAACCTACTGAACTTGCTGATATAGTGAAGACAACGATAAGGTCATCAAATGGAATGATTAGCTCTCTTAATGAAGCAAGAAATAGGCATTCACTTGCACATCCTAATACAAATATTATTGGAAAGAGAGAAGCAAAACTAATAATAGGTATTTCAAGTACAGTTACAGATTATATTAGCGGATACCTTGATAAGTAGCGTCATTAACTGATTGCTACTTTTTTTTTGACTATATTTTATAAAAAGGATGTGATAAGAATTGGAATTGAAAGTCTATGTGGCAAATTTGGGACGGTATAATGAAGGTGAATTAGTTGGATCATGGTTTACTCCACCAATTGATGAGGAAGAAATGGCAGAAAGAATCGGTTTAAATGAGAACTACGAAGAATACGCCATACATGATTTTGAGCTTCCTTTTGATGTGGACGAATACACGCCAATTAGTGAAATCAACCGTCTATGTGAAGCCATTCAAGAAATCGAAGGTACACCTATTTATAATGAACTCAAAGAAATTCAAGGCATGTGGTTTAGTAGCTTGGAAGAATTACTGGAAAACAAAGAGAATATTCATTGTTATAGTGAATGTGATTCTATGGAAGATGTCGCCCGTTATTATGTGGAAGAAACAGGACAACTTGGTGAAGTACCTTCTAATTTACAAAATTATATTGATTATCAAGCTTTGGGACGTGATATGGAAATAGAGGGAAATTATCTTATCACCTCTCATGGAGTATTTGAGTATTCTAATTAACATGGATTACTCTAAACTAGCAATACTGCTATAATAATTTTATACGTTCTGAATTAAGGAGGATTGTTCAATTGGTAATAATAGATGTTTATGGGAAAATAACAAAAATAAAATTGTCAGATAAATTGAAACTATATATATCTAATGTTTCTGATGACTGGAAGGAAAGCATTATAGAAGACATGTTACAAGAAATTCGACAACAAAAAGTTGACATGGCAGATAATTTGAAAAGGTATGGTAAAACATTTCAAACAGAATATTCTATATCTTATTTGAAAGAAATCGTTCACGCCAATGTTGAAGACTATACAAAATATAATTTAGATTCTATTGAGTCATGTCTTCAATGCCTTGTTGATAATATGATATGTCTATTCTTTGACTATGAATATCAGGATATGCCTTTTTTTGATTGGACAAGCAATTGCTTTGATGGTCGTTTTTGTGAAGAGGATTACGCTGAAAAAGTGATGTATTTTAGTAACTTTGTAAATCATGATATACAAAATGGTATTCATATGAACTGCATTTATACAAGTAATATGAATCCTAAAGAGCATACTAGGATATTATCAAATCTAAGTTTTAGAATTGATTCAAACTTTAAAGGGTGCAGGACTACAGACGACTACATTACGGAACTTAAAAAAATGGGCAACCGAATTGATTCTATACTAAAATCGGAAAACGATTATTACAAATTAGATTATATTATGAACGGGATATATAGTGATAATAGTTATAATCAAAATCATTATTTAAAGACTTTTACTTTGTTAGAACTTGTATTATTAAAACCAAATCAGAATACAAATGAAATTGACAAATTACTAATACCTTATCTTGATAAGAAATATGGAGAGGTTTCGAGTGAAGTAGCAAAATTATTAAGACAAATGAGAAATAAAATCGGACATGGTGATTTCAAAGGTTTTAACGAAAAAGCAGAAAAATTCGCTCAAAAATTTATGAAACACTTTCATTTTGACTATACAGAATACAGTAGATTAAATTGGGTATTACTTCATACCTGCTGTCTTTTAGATGATTTACTCAGAATAACTATTTTTCAACAATTAAAAGTCACAAAATAATTATTATTTTATAGAGCAATCACCTATTTTGATTGCTCTTTTTCTATTTTTACGGAAAGGACGTGAAGACATGAAAAAAATAAGAAGTTACACCAGTATTTGGTCAGTAGAAAAAGTGATTTATGCAATTAATGATTTACAACTCCCTTTTCCCATAACCTTTACACAAATGACATGGTTTATCGTTTCTTTGTTTGTCGTTATAATCTTTGGCAGTTTACCACCACTTTCCTTGATTGACGGAGCACTACTCAAATACTTAGGGATTCCCGTTGTCCTCACTTGGTTCATGTGTCAAAAAACCTTTGACGGGAAGAAACCCTATGGATTTTTAAAATCTATTATTACCTATGCTCTACGCCCTAAAATAACCTATGCTGGCAAACAAATACGATTAAATAAAGAAAAAATGAATGAATCAATCACGATTGTAAGGAGTGAACAATTAAATGGCACACCCCATTAAATATATCGAAGATAATCTCGTATTTAATCATGATGGCGAAGTATTTGCTTATTATGAATTAATTCCCTATAATTACAGTTTTTTAAGTTCCGATGAAAAAGTTCAAGTTCATGATAATTTCCGTCAATTGATTGCCCAAAATCGTGATGGTAAGATTCATGCCCTGCAACTAGCAACCGAATCAAGTATTCGAGCGACACAGGAACAATCGAAAAAAGAAATCACTGGACGATTAAAAGAGATAGCTTACGAAAAAATAGATGAACAGACCGAAGCGTTAGTTTCTATGATTGGTGACAATCAAGTGGACTATCGCTTTTTTATTGGTTTTAAACTCTTGCTGAATGAACAGGAAGTATCGGTCAAAAATATTGGCAAAGACATTCAAAAAGCATTTGCGGAATTCTTTCATGGCGTGAATCACAAGTTGATGGGCGATTTTGTTTCTATGCCTATGTCAGAAATCGAACGCTTTTCTAAAATGGAACAGTTATTAGAAAGTAAATTATCCAGACGCTTTCACATTCGCCCATTGGGGAAAGATGATTTTGGGTATATCATTGCCCACCTTTACGGTCAAACAGGGATTCCTTTTGATGACTACGACTACCATTTACCCAAACGATATGAAGATAAAAAAGTGTTGGTAAAGAAATACGATATTATTAAACCCACTCGCTGTTTAATCGAAGAAAAGCAACGCTACTTACGGATGGAACAGGAAGATACTACCACTTATGTGGCGTATTTTACGATTAACAGTATCGTCGGCGAATTGGATTTCCCCAATAGTGAGATTTTTTATTACCAGCAACAACAGTTCACTTTCCCGATTGATACCAGCATGAATGTTGAAATTGTTGCTAATAAAAAAGCTCTGTCTACCGTTCGCAACAAAAAGAAAGAATTGAAAGACTTGGATAGTCACGCATGGGAAAGCGACAATGAAACCAGTACCAATGTGGTGGACGCTTTAGAATCTGTCGACGAATTAGAAACCAACCTAGACCAAACCAAAGAATCCATGTACAAACTAAGCTATGTGGTACGGGTATCGGCAAAAAATCTGGACGAGTTGAAACAACGTTGTGATGAAGTAAAAGATTTTTATGATGATTTGTCTATCAAATTAGTACGACCTTTTGGCGATATGCTAGGCTTGCATAATGAATTTATTCCCTCAAGCAAGCGATATATCAATGACTATATTCAATATGTCACGTCGGATTTTTTGGCTGGTCTTGGTTTCGGAGCTACACAAATGCTTGGTGAAAATTCTGGTATTTACGTCGGTTACAATCTCGATACAGGCAGAAATATTTATCTCCAACCCAGCCTTGCAAGTCAAGGAATTAAAGGCTCTGTGACGAATGCGTTAGCGTCTGCTTTTATTGGTTCATTAGGTGGCGGAAAATCATTCTCTAACAATATGCTGGTCTATTATTCGGTACTCTTTGGCGGACAGGCAATCATTGTAGACCCAAAAGCTGAACGTGGCAAATGGAAAGAAACCTTACCTGATATTGCCCATGAAATCAATATCGTTAATCTCACGAGTGAGAACGACAATAAAGGGTTACTTGACCCTTATGTGATCTTAAAACTCCCGAAAGATTCAGAAAGCCTAGCCATTGATATTCTCACGTTCTTAACAGGCATTTCCAGCCGAGATAGCGAGAAGTTTCCTGTCCTGCGTAAAGCGATTCGGAGTGTCACTCAAAGCGAACAACGAGGGTTGTTATTGGTGATTGATGAATTGCGAAAAGAAGATACACCCATCAGCAATAGTATTGCTGACCATATCGAAAGCTTTGTCGATTATGATTTTGCCCATCTGTTATTCAGTGATGGCAATGTCACCCAATCCATTAGCTTGGAAAAACAACTCAATATTATTCAAGTGGCAGATTTGGTCTTACCCGATTCCAATAGCTCTTTTGAAGAATACACCACCATGGAATTATTAAGTGTGGCAATGCTGATTGTCATTAGTACCTTTGCTTTAGACTTTATCCACTCTGACCGTTCCATTTTTAAAATTGTTGACCTTGATGAAGCTTGGAGTTTTTTACAAGTGGCACAAGGAAAAGCTCTATCTATGCGTTTAGTTCGGGCAGGGCGTGCCATGAATGCAGGGGTCTATTTCGTTACTCAAAACGCCGACGATTTACTAGATGAAAAGATGAAGAATAATATTGGCTTGAAATTCGCCTTTCGTTCCACTGACCTAGTGGAAATCAAAAAGACCTTAGAATTTTTTGGCGTGGACAAGGAAGATGAAAACAATCAGAAACGCTTACGTGAATTAGAAAATGGACAATGTTTAGTTTCAGACATCTATGGTCGTGTAGGGGTTATGCAGTTTCACCCGATTTTTGAAGAGTTGCTTCATGCCTTTGATACCAGACCGCCTGTGCGAAATGAGGGGGAAAAATGACACAAAAACAAAAGAAATTTCTTCACTATAGTTGGATAACGCTCCTTTGTGTGGGCGTTATTTTACTTTTATTAGGCACGCTGGGCAATGCAGTACAAGCAACAGGCTTAGTTGATGAAACCATTGATACAAGCAACGAGTATTCCAAGTATGGTTTAAATCATTATCAGCTTGATTATTATGTGGACAATAGCTGGGGCTGGCTGCCGTGGAATTGGAGTGACGGCATAGGGCAATCAGTGATGTATGGACTGTATGCCATTACCAATTTCATTTGGACGATTTCTCTTTATCTTTCCAACGCCACAGGCTATTTGGTCAAAGAAGCCTACGCCTTGGATTTCATTAGTCAAACGTCTCAAGCGATTGGTGAGAACATGCAGACCATTGCAGGGATTACACCGAATGGCTTTTCCAGTTCGGGTTTTTATGTCGGCTTCCTTCTTCTTTTTATTCTGATTGTTGGAATCTACGTTGCCTATACAGGACTGGTGAAACGAGAAACGACCAAAGCTATACGAGCTGTGTTAAATTTTGTGGTGGTGTTTATTCTATCAGCTTCCTTTATTGCGTATGCTCCCGATTATATTGCGAAAATCAATGATTTTTCCAAAGATGTGAGCACTGCCAGTTTAGATATTGGGACAAAGATTGTCCTTCCCGATACGGATAGTCAAGGCAAAGACAGTGTGGATATGATACGTGATAGCCTATTTTCTGTTCAAGTCAAGCAACCGTGGTTATTACTTCAATATGGCTCAACCGATATAGAAACCTTAGGTGAAGACCGTGTGGAAAAGTTATTGGCTACCAGTCCAGATACAAACAATGGTGAAGATAGAGAAAATGTAGTGATTGAAGAAATTGAAGATCATGACAATACCTATTTAACACTCCCGAAGACCATTTCCCGATTAGGAACGGTCTTCTTTTTGTTTGTATTCAATATTGGTATCTCGATTTTTGTTTTCCTTCTAACAGGAATCATGATTTTTTCGCAAGTGCTATTTATTATTTTCGCTATGTTTTTGCCAATCAGTTTCCTATTAAGTATGTTGCCGAGTTTTGATGGCATGGGCAGGCATGCCATTACCAAGTTATTTAATGTGATTATGACAAGGGCTGGTATTACCTTGATTATTACCGTTGCCTTTAGTATTTCCACTATGCTTTATTCGCTGTCAGCAAGTTCTCCCTTTTTCATGATTATGTTTTTACAAATTGTGACCTTTGCAGGGATTTATTTTAAACTGGGCGATTTAATGAGCCTATTCTCTTTACAAAGCAACGACTCTCAAAACATGGGCAGACAAGTGTTTCGCAGACCTCGTCAAATGATGAATCGACAAACCAGAAGATTTCAACGCAGTATGAGTAAGATTTTTCGTGGAAAAGCAGGGTCAACGAAGCAAAAGACAATGACAACAAAGCAGAATCAAACCAATAAAGCTAACCATACTCGTCAAAATGAACGGACTACACCAAAGAAAGAAACAGCACTTTCCAATGTGAAAAAGCAACAAGGCGGTATCGGGCAACGATTAGGTGAAAAGACAGCCCATGTATTGGACACGAAAAATCGTCTAGTCAATAAAAGAAAGCAGGCTAAACAACAGATACAGGCGACACCAACCCATGTCAAATATGCCCTTCATCAAGGAAAAGAGAATGTCACTCATAATGTAACAGACTTTAAACAATCTATGGCAGATACCAAAGCTCAACGCAAACAACAGCGTATGAACCAGCAGGAGCAAAAACGAAAGAACATTGCTCAAAAGCGTTTGGAGCTGGATAAAGCAAAAGAAAAAAGACGAAAAGAAAACCCATCATCTCCTGTTCAGAATAACCAGCAGCATGTTCGCAAGCGTCAGCAAACCGTCACGCCTGTTTTGTCACAAAACACTAAACGTGAAAATCATCAGCGACCATTGAAAAAAGAGCAAAAACAAAAGACACCACCGAAGCAATTCAATCAGAGGAAGCTAAATAAAAGAACGGATAAGCGAGGACAACAAACATGAAGCTAAAAATAACAGTGATTTGTAGTGTGGTCTTCTCTCTCTTCTTTTTTCTCTTATTATTCCTAGTCATTTTCTTTGCAGATGATACGGACAGTGGCGAAAACAACAAGGATTCTTCTATTTCACAAGGCGGTGTGACCGTTTCACCAGAAGTGTTGGCACACCGTCCGTTGATTGAAAAATATGGTAAGGAATATGGGATTGAAGACTATGTTTCTTATATCTTAGCCATTATGCAAGTGGAATCGGGCGGTACAGCAGAAGATGTTATGCAAAGTTCCGAATCTTTGGGTTTACCGCCCAACAGTTTGAGTACCGAAGAGTCCATCAAACAAGGGGTTAAATATTTCAGTGAATTATTAACCAGTGCAGAACAACAAGGAGTGGATATAGATTCTGTTATCCAATCTTATAATTATGGCGGTGGCTTTTTAAATTATGTGAGGAGTCATGGGAAAAAATATACCTATGAATTAGCCGAACAGTTTTCTAAAGAGAAGTCGGGTGGTCAAAAAGCAGACTATCCCAATCCCATAGCCATACCTGTGAATGGTGGTTGGCGATATAACTATGGAAATCAGTTTTATGTTCAGTTGGTTTCACAATACCTAACCGACACTTCCCCAACAGAATTTGATGATGAAACCGTGCAAGTCATTATGGACGAAGCCTTGAAATACGAAGGGTTTCCCTATGTCTTTGGAGGGGCGTCGCCTACCACCTCTTTTGATTGTAGTGGCTTAATACAATGGGTGTATGACAAAGCTGGCATTTCTCTCCCTCGTGTCGCCCAAGATCAGTATGACGCTACGCAAGAAATCTCTATGGAAGAAGCCCAAGCAGGCGACCTTATCTTCTTTCATTCAACCTATAATGCAGGCACATATGTGACTCATGTGGCGATATATTTAGAGGGAAATCGCTTTTATCATGCAGGCGACCCAATCGGTTATGGCGACTTAAGCAGTCGTTATTGGCAAGACCATCTGATTGGGGCTAGACGTGTTATTCATAACTAAGAAAGGAATGAATCAAATGATTATAAAAATCGAGCGAAAAGAAAAGAAGGAGAAACCAAAGAAATCTAAAAAACCGAGCAAGCAAAGAAAAGTTCCGATGATTAAAGTTGGCACGCATAAGAAATTAACCTTTGTTTTATGGGTTTTATTGATTGGTAGTGTCGGATTTGGAATCTATAAAAATTTTACTGCCATTGACACTCATACTGTCCGTGAAACAGAAATCATTAAACAGCAGATTGTCGATACCAACCAAGTAGAAAGTTTTGTGAAATCCTTTGCGAAAGACTACTTTTCGTGGCAACAATCCCAAGAAGCCATTGATAAACGAAATGAAAAATTGACCCATTATTTGACGGAAGAATTGCAGGTATTAAATGAAGAAATGATTCGTAAGGATATTCCTACTAGTTCTAGTGTGAACGATATACAGGTGTGGCAGGTTTCTCAAGTGAATGAGAACACCTTTGAGGTACTGTTTTCTGTTGAACAAGTTATTACCGAAGACAAAGACAAGGAAACTATATCGTCTAGCTTTCATGTGGTTGTCCATATAGATGAATCAGATAATATGGTTATTATCAAAAATCCGACAATGAGTAAGAAACCTCAAAAATCGGACTACCAACCCAAACAGCTAGAAAGTGACCATACAGTAGATACAGAAACGATGGACGAAATCACTAGCTTTTTAGAAACGTTCTTCCAGCTCTATCCTACCGCCACAGAAAAAGAATTGACTTACTATGTAAGTAATCATGTGTTACCTATGATTAACAAGGAATATGTTTTCGAGGAATTGGTGAATCCTATCTTTACCAGAAAAGATAACCAAGTAATCGTGAATGTCGCTGTGAAATATTTAGATCAAGAAACAAAGGCAACCCAAATCTCGCAATTTGAGTTGATATTAGAAAAACAAGATAATTGGAAGATTGTAAAATAACAAATATTGGTACATGATTACAGATACTTTGTAATCATGTACTCTTTTTGATAAAAAATTGGAGATTCCTTTACAAATATGCTCTTACGTGCTATTATTTAAGTGACTATTTAAAAGGAGTTAATAAATATGCGGCAAGGTATTCTTAAATAAACTGTCAATTTGATAGCGGGAACAAATAATTAGATGTCCTTTTTTAGGAGGGCTTAGTTTTTTGTACCCAGTTTAAGAATACCTTTATCATGTGATTCTAAAGTATCCAGAGAATATCTGTATGCTTTGTATACCTATGGTTATGCATAAAAATCCCAGTGATAAAAGTATTTATCACTGGGATTTTTATGCCCTTTTGGGTTTTTGAATGGAGGAAAATCACATGAAAATTATTAATATTGGAGTTTTAGCTCATGTTGATGCAGGAAAAACTACCTTAACAGAAAGCTTATTATATAACAGTGGAGCGATTACAGAATTAGGAAGCGTGGACAAAGGTACAACGAGGACGGATAATACGCTTTTAGAACGTCAGAGAGGAATTACAATTCAGACAGGAATAACCTCTTTTCAGTGGGAAAATACGAAGGTGAACATCATAGACACGCCAGGACATATGGATTTCTTAGCAGAAGTATATCGTTCATTATCAGTTTTAGATGGGGCAATTCTACTGATTTCTGCAAAAGATGGCGTACAAGCACAAACTCGTATATTATTTCATGCACTTAGGAAAATGGGGATTCCCACAATCTTTTTTATCAATAAGATTGACCAAAATGGAATTGATTTATCAACGGTTTATCAGGATATTAAAGAGAAACTTTCTGCCGAAATTGTAATCAAACAGAAGGTAGAACTGTATCCTAATATGTGTGTGACGAACTTTACCGAATCTGAACAATGGGATACGGTAATAGAGGGAAACGATGACCTTTTAGAGAAATATATGTCCGGTAAATCATTAGAAGCATTGGAACTCGAACAAGAGGAAAGCATAAGATTTCAGAATTGTTCTCTGTTCCCTCTTTATCATGGAAGTGCAAAAAGTAATATAGGGATTGATAACCTTATAGAAGTTATTACTAATAAATTTTATTCATCAACACATCGAGGTCCGTCTGAACTTTGCGGAAATGTTTTCAAAATTGAATATACAAAAAAAAGACAACGTCTTGCATATATACGCCTTTATAGTGGAGTACTACATTTACGAGATTCGGTTAGAGTATCAGAAAAAGAAAAAATAAAAGTTACAGAAATGTATACTTCAATAAATGGTGAATTATGTAAGATTGATAGAGCTTATTCTGGAGAAATTGTTATTTTGCAAAATGAGTTTTTGAAGTTAAATAGTGTTCTTGGAGATACAAAACTATTGCCACAGAGAAAAAAGATTGAAAATCCGCACCCTCTACTACAAACAACTGTTGAACCGAGTAAACCTGAACAGAGAGAAATGTTGCTTGATGCCCTTTTGGAAATCTCAGATAGTGATCCGCTTCTACGATATTACGTGGATTCTACGACACATGAAATTATACTTTCTTTCTTAGGGAAAGTACAAATGGAAGTGATTAGTGCACTGTTGCAAGAAAAGTATCATGTGGAGATAGAACTAAAAGAGCCTACAGTCATTTATATGGAGAGACCGTTAAAAAATGCAGAATATACCATTCACATCGAAGTGCCGCCAAATCCTTTCTGGGCTTCCATTGGTTTATCTGTATCACCGCTTCCGTTGGGAAGTGGAATGCAGTATGAGAGCTCGGTTTCTCTTGGATACTTAAATCAATCATTTCAAAATGCAGTTATGGAAGGGATACGCTATGGTTGCGAACAAGGATTATATGGTTGGAATGTGACGGATTGTAAAATCTGTTTTAAGTACGGTTTATACTATAGCCCTGTTAGTACTCCAGCAGATTTTCGGATGCTTACTCCTATTGTACTGGAGCAAGCCTTTAGAAAAGCTGGAACAGAATTGTTAGAGCCATATCTTAGTTTTAAAGTTTATGCACCACAGGAATATCTTTCACGGGCATATAACGATGCTCCCAAATATTGTGCAAATATCGTAAATACTCAACTGAAAAATAATGAGGTCATTATTATTGGAGAAATTCCTGCTCGATGTATTCAAGATTATCGCAATGATTTAACTTTTTTTACAAATGGGCTTAGTGTTTGTTTAGCAGAGCTAAAAGGATATCAGGTTACCACTGGCGAACCTGTTTGCCAGACCCGTCGTCTAAATAGTCGGATAGATAAAGTAAGATATATGTTCAATAAAATAACTTAGTGCGTTTTATGTTGTTATATAAATATGGTTTCTTATTAAATAAGATGAAATATTCTTTAATATAGATTTGAATTAAAGTGGAAAGGAGGAGATTGTTATTATAAACTACAAGTGGATATTGTGTCCTATTTGTGGAAATAAAACAAGACTACGAATACGAGTGGATACTATACTTAAAAATTTCCCTTTATACTGCCCCAAATGTAAGAACGAAACTTTAATTAATGTTCAAAAAATGAATATAATAACAATCAAAGAGCCAGACGCCAAGACGCAGAGCCGATAATTTGAGAAATGAAACTCTCATCTTATCGGCTCTTTTTGTTTATCTGAATTTTACTGACTAGCCTTCAATATTTCTTGCTTCATTGATACCTTTTGCTAGTGCTTCCATTAAGGATAGTTCTTTGTCTGTAAAGCTATCCATGTATTTTTCTATCTGTAGCCTTCGAGTGCTTTTTATCAAATTATCTGTAGGTAAGAAAAATTCATCAATAGACACATGGAGTAATGATACAAGATCATAAAGCACCTGTGTACTTGGGTGTTGCCCTTTATTTTCTATATTTGTTAAATAACGTGGGTCAATTTCAATGATTGTTCCTACTTGTTCACGGGTGAGACCACGTTTTATTCGAGCCTCTTTAATCGCTAGACCAACGGCTCTAAAATCGTATTTATCTTCTTTTTTACGCATAATAAACCACCTCTATACATTTTACTGTTCCTATCCAAGTGGAAACAGGTATAGAAAAACGTGTTATGTAGTTTGTGAGTTCTTTTAAGAGCGCTATTATGCTTATGAATGTGATAAATCCAATCTCAAATAGAAAGGTCGCTGATTTTATTTACCCATACAACTATATAAAATTTAGTTATGCTGCTAAAAAGTAGATAAAATTGGCGACTGAATGGAGGTCACAGTCGCCATGAAAAAGATACGTCACTATCTAATTCTCTTAATTAGGTTCTTATCAAAAAAACTTACCCACCTACACTAGATAAATATGACCATCAATGTGGTTTTACAAATCGTATAGACAGAACAATTGAAGCACATGAACAGAGAAAACAATCTGTTTATGTGTTTTTTTGGCTACTTCGTGAATATCTTTTAAGATTTTTCTTCACTTATGCAACAAATCCCCCTTTCGTGTCGGGACTTAGTATGAAGGGAGATAAAGAAGTACATGCCACTCCCTTTCACGACAGAAAGGGGGTGAAAAACATGAAACCATCTTCTTTTCAAGAAACCATAGAAAATCAGTTTGACTATATCTGCAAACAAGCCATTGAAGATGAACGGAAAGATTATTTCAAACATCTAAGCAGACTGTCCAAAAAAGAAGTTTCATTTTCTGAAATAGATAACTACCTTGTCACCTCTTTTTCTACGGTTGATACGTATGTCACTGATTTTCAACTATTCACATTGTATGGATTAAGAATCAATGTTGAAAGTGATTTGTTAAGCGAAGCCTTACGCCACCTTCCAGAGAACAAGCGGAACATCATTTTACTTCATTATTTTATGGATATGAGTGATGTGGAAATTGCAGAATTACTAAATGTAAATCGTTCAACAGTTTATCGTCATCGAATAAGTGGACTAGCCATGATTAAAGAATTCATGAAGGAGTGTAAAGAATGAAAACAGCCTATCCAAGGGTTCCCTTCCCCCTCATTGTAAAGGCGACAGATGGCGACGTGGAAGCAATTAATCAGATTGTTAAACATTATCGAGGGTATACCTCAAAACGTTCTTTGCGTCGCATGACAGACGAATATGGCAATTCTCATATGGTTATTGATGAAACCCTACGTGGCAGAATGGAAACAAAACTCATCACCAAGATTTTAGCGTTCGAAATTAAATAATCTCATTTTTTCGTGGAAGCGTGTTGAACCGTTCCACGCTTCCCGATTTGGGAGGTTTGTTATTCCATCAAAGCCTACTGTATGTTCAGTATGTTTTGATAGGCTAACAAGCCAAACGTTCTTTGACAATTGAATAAAGCCAATCGAATACGTTTCGATAAGAAAAGAGCCAACGAACTAACACGCCATGATCTATGAAGATAGCGAGCGATTCATGTTAAAACTTCGTAAACAATCTTTAGCAGGATTGTTGCCATGACTTTCTTATCGTGATAATGATACTCCCGTATAGCCACAGTCCGAGCGTTAGTAGCGTCGCAGACAATGGGTACGGCTACATGAAAATCATGCAGGGGTGAAATGCCCGTGAGCTTTGCTAGAGCTGTTCGATTGCTGGGATATTCTTCTCTTGTCAATGTATTATCATAAAAATATTTGATATAATTATAGGTGAATATTGGAGTTTTCCTAGCCTATAATGGGAAAGGAGTAATAATGATAACGGTCACAAAAAAAGATTTAGTTGAGCTAGGATATGGAACTTCTTTTTCAGCAGACATCATAAAAAAAGCAAAAGAATTGATGATTACAAAAGGGCATACCTACTATCAATCTCGAAAGTTAGATAGAGTCCCTCGTGAAGCTGTTGAAGAAATTCTAGGAATTCGGTTTTCAAATGAAAACAGGTCTGAGTAGTTTTTGCACAGTAAGGAGTAAAAACTATGGTTAAAGACCCAATAAAAAAAGCAAAGAATGGAACCTATTATTTTCGTGCAAATCTAGGTTATGATTCTAAAGGAAAAAAAATTCAAAAATATCGTAGTGGATTCACTACTAAAAAAGAAGCAAGAGAAGAATATTCAAAACTACTACTGATGAAACCAGAAGAATTAAGTGAGAATAAGGATAAAATGACGTTTAATCATTATATCTTTGAAATTTTTCTTCCATGGTATAAGACACAGGTAAAGCTCAGAACATATGAAAATCGCTTACCAACTATTAAGAAACATTTCTCTTATTTTGATAAAATGGCTGTTTCCGATATTGAGCCTATTGATGTGCAAAATTGGCAACTAAAATTATCAAAGAAATGTAAGTCTTCTTATGTGAGAGCTGTTCAAGGACTATTTTCAGTTGCTATGGATCGAGCAATTGTCCTTGGGATAACCACCACAAATCCATCTAAGATTATTGGCAATGTGAAAAAGCAAAAGTCTAAAATTGAATTTTGGACAAAAGAAGAATTTGAAAAAGTAATCTCTCTAATTTATAAAGAAGATTACTATCAACACTTTTTATTTATCTCTCTGTGGTTTTTATTTATGACTGGAATGCGAATTGGTGAAGCTACTGCCATTCAATGGGAAGATATTGATTTTGACTCTGGAGTACTAACCATCAACAAAACACTTTATTACAAGAATCAATCGGATTATAGATTTGTTGAACCAAAAACAAAGGCGAGTGTTCGTCATATTGTATTAGATGAATGTACTCTAAATTATCTATCCGAATGGAAGAAAGCACAACAAAATCTAATTCAGACAGACTTTGTAATGAGCTATAACGGTATTCCTACCCAAAAACATACGCTAGCACATGCTATTGAACGCTATGCTAAGCTGGCTAGTATTCATCGAATCAGAATTCATGGTTTACGGCATTCGCATGCTTCCTTGTTAATCAGTATGGGAGAAAACCCACTCATCATTAAAGACCGTTTAGGACATGAAGATATTGAGACGACTTTAGGAACGTATGGACATCTTTATCCTAACAGTAATTTTGAGGTAGCTAACAAATTAAATGGAGCCATTTCCTTTAAAGAAGCAAAACAAAATTATGATACTTCACCAAAGAATCAATTTACTGTAGACTACTTGCGAAACAAAGAAATGAAAAAAGTGCAATAAAAGTGCAGTAAAAAAATAAGAAGAGCCAGAAACCCTTGATAAACAAGGATTTCTGGCTCTCCTACAACTACTCCCACTCCACTGTTGCTGGTGGCTTAGATGTAATATCATACACGATCCGATTGACATGAGCGACCTCATTGACGATCCGAACGGAGATCTTTTGCAAGACATCCCACGGGATACGAGCAAAGTCAGCAGTCATGCCATCGATTGAGGTAACGGCACGAATACCGACTGTGTAGTCGTAAGTACGGCCATCGCCCATCACGCCGACGGAACGAATGCCGGGTAGGACAGTGAAGTATTGCCAGATGTCGCGGTCAAGACCGGCGTTGGCGATTTCTTCGCGCAAGATCGCGTCTGATTCACGGACGATCTCTAGTTTTTCTTCAGTGATTTCACCAATGACACGAATTCCTAGACCTGGTCCTGGGAATGGTTGGCGCCAGACGATAGAGTCAGGCATGCCAAGTTGTGTTCCTAGCTCGCGAACTTCGTCTTTGAATAAGGTATTTAGTGGTTCGATTAATTCGAACTGCATATCTTCCGGTAAGCCACCCACGTTATGGTGAGATTTGATGGTTTGAGCAGTTTCAGTTCCTGACTCGATTACGTCAGTATATAAGGTACCTTGGGCTAAGAAAGAAATGCCTTCTTTACCAGCCAGTTTGGTTGCTTCGTCATCGAATAAGTAAACGAATTCGTTTCCGATGATTTTGCGTTTTTTCTCTGGGTCAGAAACGCCGGCTAATTTAGTTAAGAAACGGTCGCGAGCGTCGACTTTGATGATGTTTAGGCCAAATTTTCCGCCTAATGCGTCCATTACTTGTTGGCCTTCGTCTTTACGTAATAGGCCATGGTCCACGAAGATCGAAGTTAATTGGTCACCAATGGCTTTTTGTAAAAGCACACCTACGACTGATGAATCCACACCGCCGGATAGGCCAAGTAAGACTTTTTTGTCGCCGACTTGTTCACGGATTCTTGCGACTTGCATATCGATGAAGTTATCCATCGTCCAGTCGCCTTTACATTGACAAACGTCAATGGCAAAGTGACGTAGCAATTCGTTGCCGTATTCTGAATGGCGAACTTCTGCGTGGAATTGGATACCATAGATGTTGCTGTTTTTGTTTTGGATCGCTGCGATTGGGCAATCTTTGCTGGTGCCGACTTTTTCGAAGCCTTCAGGCACTTGTGTGACTAAATCACCGTGGCTCATCAAAACGGTTTGTTCTTTTGGTGTACCGGCAAATAGCACGGCATCATCAGAAACGATTTCTAAGGTTGCTTGTCCGTATTCACGGTTTTTAGCTGGTTCAACTTTTCCGCCTAAGTTATACGTAATTAGCTGCATTCCATAACAGATACCTAAGATTGGAATACCTAGTTCAAAGATTTTAGGATCAATGGAGAAGGCTCCTTCATCATACACACTGTTTGGTCCGCCGGAAAGGATGATTCCTTTAGGATTGATGGCTTTGACTTCTTCAGCAGTGATTCGGTGGCTCATAAGCTCTGAAAAAACACCGAATTCACGAATACGACGAGTGATTAATTGGTTATACTGACTACCATAATCAAGTACGATAATTTTTTCTACGTTGGTCATTTCGGTAGAAACGTTGGTCACAATTATTACCCCTTTTCAAGTTTTATTATAAAAGAAAGCAAGCTTTCTTTATAAGCTAGTATTTACGCAAATAGATCTCATCAATGATGTGATGTTTTGCCTTGTGCAAGATAATATCAGCTCGGCCACGAGTTGGCAAGATGTACTCTTCCAAATTCTTCAAGTTGACATTTTTCCAAACATCTTCTGCCATCGTTAGTGCTGTTTGGCGATCACCAATGGCATATTGATAGTAATAGTTTTCTGGTTTTTTAAAGGCTGTATCCAGCAAGGACTCGAAGCGTTCCAAGTACCAGCGTTCGATCATTTTAGGCTCCGCGTCAACAAAGATCGATAAATCGAAAAAGTCGCTGACGTAGATTTGCTGGTTGGCTGGCAACTGCAAAGTATTGATCCCTTCCACAATTAAAATATCAGGAGAATCGATCGTCTCGAATTCACCGTCAACGATGTCATACACATCATGGGAATATTTTGGGATGGGAATATTTTCTTTACCAGATTTGACTTCATTTAAGACGTCGATCAATTTTTCCATATCATAACTTTCTGGAAAACCTTTGCGGTCCATAATGCCGCGTTTTTCTAACACGGCGTTAGGGTACAAGAAACCATCGGTGGTGATCAGTTGAACGGTTTGGTGTTTGAACAAGCGGTCCAACAAGGTCTGCAATAAACGGGCAGTGGTGCTTTTGCCAACCGCCACACTACCGGCGATGCCGATAATAAAGGGCGGCATTTTTACATAGCGATGTAAAAATAGGCCTTTGCTTAGTGTCAGCGATTCAAAATCCTTCATATACAAATGGATCAGGTGACACAAAGGTACATAAACGTCCTCCACGTCTTTCATGGAGATACGGTCATTCAAACTTTTGATACTGTCTAACTCAGCTTGGGTTAGTGGCGTATTCCCAGGTGTATAAAAATCTTGCCAATCATCCCGGGCGATCCGATAATAGTTCCCTCTTTCGTTCATAACGGTCTCCTTATTTATCTTAAGGTATGGATGCCGCAGCTCAGCTTTTTATTCTAGCTGATCCTACAAGCAAAACGCTTTTAAAGGAAAGAATTCCCAAAAAAATTGCAGGATAGAATGGATCGCTGACATCCGTTAATAGCTGGGCTTATTCTAACATAAAAACGCGATAGATAGCGCTCCTTAACGAATAAATCCGAATAATTTCAGCTATAAGAAAGGTTATACGTCATTTTAGCCGAAAAAAACAGTTAAAAGCTATCGGAATGATAGGAGTTTCATTTGTTTCTTAGATTTGAAAACAGACACCACCAGTCAACCAATGGAGAACGAATTTGTTTCACGCTATTTATCAGATTAATTTCATCGTTTCATGCTATGATAAGGAAGAAGTTTTATCAAAGAATAGTTGTTTTAACTTACATTAAAAACAAAAGGAGTGCGAACTATGAAAAAAATCGTTTTATTTGGCGACAGCTTGTTGACTGGTGTGATGAATGGCGAGACCAGCGATATTTTAGCTACGTACATCATTGATGAATTAACAGAGATGGATTTCCCCGGCTATAGGTTAGTAAAATTAGGCAAACGCGGTGAATCTTCGTCGGATGGCTTAGCTCGTATCAATGAAGCCGTGGAAGCAGAAGGCGACTTTGTGGTTATTTCTTTTGGAACCAATGATTCCTTGAAACAAAAAAATCCCGTTGATGTTTTCGGAGACAATATCGAAGAAATGCTAGAATCTTTTGATGCGTCAAAAGTGATCTTACTGACTACTGGCTACATCAATACCGAAATCATGACCGCAGGGAATAATGAACGGCAGCAGCTTTATGCTGAAAAAGCGAAACAAATCGCTGAAAAAGTTGGAGTAAATGTGATTGATCTCTACCATCATATGACCGTTTATCCAAAACCCAATGAATTCGTCCAAAAATTTGATGGCATCCATCCTTCCGAGGAAGGCTATCATTTCTTAGGCGCGTTGATCGCCCGTGATATCAAAGAAAAATTATTAGCAGAAGGGTAAGAGCATGGCAAATCATTATTATTCAGAAAATCCGGAGACGGCCCACGATTTACACCAATGGTCGTTTGAATTAGCCGGAAAGAATTTTCACTTTGTGACCGATAGCGGCGTCTTTTCTCGTGATACGGTAGACTATGGTTCCCGCGTCTTGATTGAGCATTTTACAGCGGCTGATCTACCAGCAGGCACCTTGTTAGATGTTGGCTGTGGGTATGGTCCAATCGGTTTAGCGCTAGCTTACCAAACGCAGCGTCCTGTAGAAATGATCGATGTGAACAATCGTGCGGTGGAGTTGGCACAGAAAAACGCGAAGCATAATGGCATCGAGGCGGATATCCACCAGTCGAATATTTACGAGACCTTGCATCAAAAAGAGTACGCGGCAATCATCAGCAACCCACCGATTCGAGCTGGAAAAAAAGTTGTCCATCAAATTTTAAGCGATGCGGAACCCTTATTAAAAGTTGGTGGCAGCTTGACCATTGTGATCCAAAAGAAACAAGGCGCTCCTAGCGCGAAAAGCAAAATGGAAGAAGTCTTTGGCAATGCCGAGATCGTGGCAAAAGACAAAGGTTACTATATCATTCGTAGTGTGAAGGAATAACTAAATCCTGTAAGCAGCTATAGTGTGCTTACAGGATTTTTTTACGAAATGAACGTTTAGCAGGCTGCTTACTGTAAAAGAAAGCTTGGCTGATGAGCAGTTTTTTCATCATACAATTGTCGTTAGTAAAAAATGGAAAAGGCTTGCAGAAATGATCAGAGACAAGCTATAATCACATTGACTCATGTTTTTCACAAATGTGATATGAAGGAGTAAACGTATGCAAAAAGAAGAAGATAAATTATTGGTACGAATTGCAGAAATGTATTATCAAGAGGATAAGAATCAAAGTCAGATTTCAAAGGAATTAAATATCCACCGCAGTACCATCAGCAGATTGTTGAAACGTTCGCGAAATGAAGGAATCGTCAATATCTCTATCAATTATGACAAAGCCGGAACCTACAGCATTGAAAAAGAGCTACAGGAAAAATTTAATTTAAAAAAAGCGATCATTGTTCAGGCTGGGGCTGATTTAAGCCGCACCCAAAAGGACAAGCTATTGGCTCAAGGAGTCGGTGAATATTTAACCGAGATCATCAAGGACAATATGATCTTTGGCTTTTCGTGGGGAGAGACCATGTCGGCGATTCCTGAAGGCTTGACTGATTATGATGTGAAGAATATTTTATGTGTCCCGATGATCGGTGGGCCATCTGGTCGTTTAATCAGTGATTATCACGTCAATACGATTACCTATGAGGCATCGAAGAAATTAAATGGCCGGGCTTTATTGATCGATTCGCCGGCTTTCCCAGAAACGGTTGCGCTAAAAAAAGCCTTGATGGAAAATGAGTTCAATCAAGAGCTGATTGACTATTGGCGGAAGATCGATATTGCGATTTTAGGGATCGGCTCACCAACTTTGAAAGCTAGCGAGAGTTGGAAGCAATTCTATGGCGAAGACGTGTTGGCTTATTTAGAAGGGAAAAAAGTTGTCGGCGACGTGGTCTCACGTTTTTATAATATCGAGGGTGAGCATATCGACAATACGTTGGATGACCGTTTGATCGGGATCGATATCGCTGATTTGAAACGGACGCCGTACCGGATCGGTGTGGCGGAAGCGGTGGATAAAGCGGATGCTATTGCTAGTGCTTTGAAGGGCCGCTACATCAATGTCTTAGTCACAACTGAAGAAACAGCAGAAGAAGTGTTGAAGCGTTCGGTTTAATTTGTTTAAAAAAGAGATTTATTAAGTAAATAGGTATCTGAAGACAAGTATCGTGCTTGTCTTCTTTTTTTTGCGCTCTGCACTTTTGTGATTCGATTTTAAAAAAGTTGCAAAAAGTTATTGACAACGTTTTCTTCCGCGGTTAATATAAAGTTACAACAAATGTTAAAAACAAATCACAAATGTTAAAAGGGGCGTTAACGATGAATTGGTTAGAAGTAGAAGGTAAGACAGTCATTGTCACAGGAGGTTCGTCAGGGATCGGCGCGGCGATTGTACAAGAATTATGTGAATTAGGGATCAATGTCGTAAATGCTGATTTACGTGAAGGAGCATTCACCCATCAAAATTTATTTTTTAGTCAAACAGATGTGACTTCTCCCGAATCTGTTGAACAAACAGTCGCGGCGACGGTAGAAAAATTTCAAACGATCGATGCAGTCGTAAATAATGCGGGGGTGAATATCCCAGCGTTATTAGTAGATGAGGAAATGGCAGAAGGCGGCAAATTCCAAATCAATGAACAGATTTTCAATAAGATGATCGCGATTAATCAAAAGGGTGTTTATCTGATGGGGCAAGCAGTTGGACGTGTCATGGTGGAACAAGGCTACGGCGTGATTATCAATATGTCTTCAGAATGCGGCTTGGAAGGATCAGAAGGGCAAAGTGTTTATGCAGCGACCAAAGCGGCGGTTAACAGCTTCACGCGTTCATGGGCGAAAGAACTTGGTAAAAAAGGTGTTCGGGTCGTAGGAATCGCACCGGGGATCATGGAAGAAACTGGATTGCGGACACCTGAATATGAAAAAGCGTTGGCATATACCCGTGGGATCTCAGTTGAACAGCTGCGAGCAGGCTATACAAATACTAAGACGATTCCATTGGGTCGTGACGGTAAATTAAGTGAAGTGGCAGATTTAGTGGCGTACTTTGTTTCCAATCGTTCGAGCTATGTTGATGGCGTGACGTTGAATGTAGCTGGCGGGAAAACACGAGGATAGATTTTTACTGCTGTTGGTTGCTTAGATCAGCCAGCAGCAGAGATATAAATAGTACGGGAAGAAACGCTAGGAAAACAAGGAGGGACTTATGAACAAAGTAATTTTAGTAGCACATGGAAAGCTGGCTCACGAGATGAAAAACTCCGCAGAAATGATCTTTGGTGCGTTGCCAGATTTTGAATCAGTGGAATTTTTAAAAGAAGAAGGCTTGGATACGATTCAAGAAAAAGTTTTTGGTGCGATGAAGGAAGATGCTTCTTACTTGGTGCTGACGGATTTGTTTTGCGGGACACCATATAATGCTAGCTGCGCGGTGGCGATGAAAAATCCCGAACGTGAGATTGGAATTGTTTCTGGCATGTCCTTGCCAATCGTCCTAGAGGTAGCAAGCATGTTACAAGGCAGTCGTCTGGAAGATATTGTGAATCATGTTACAAGCATTCCTTGCGATACAGTGAAAGCGTTTAATCAAGCGGTAATTGAAGAAGAGGAGGATTTTTAAGATGAAAATCAATTTAGCACGGGTGGATGATCGCTTAATCCATGGACAAGTCGCAACCGTTTGGGCCAAAGAAGCCGGAGCGAAACGAATCATCGTCGTCAGCAAAGAGGTCGCCAATGATGAGATTCGTAAGACATTAGTGAAACAGGCGGCGCCGCCGGGAATCAAAGTCAATATCGTTGATCCGGAAAAAGCCGTGAAGGTTTACAACAATCCGAAATATGCGGATGAAACAGTTTTCTATCTATTTACGAATCCGATGGAAGTGTTAGAAATGGTGCAAATGGACGTGCCAATCACTTCAATCAATATTGGTGGGATGCAATTCAAAACTGGTCGTACGCAAATCACAAAAGCTGTCTCAGTTGATCAGACCGAAGCTGACGCGTTCCGTAAGCTAGAAGCGGCGGGAGTGGAGCTGGACCTACGGGTAATCGCAACCGATCCGAAAGGAAACTTTGAAGAAAAGCTAAAAGAAGCGGGATTCTAAAAAGGAGTCGTGGGGCTTCGATCAGAAACGGACGAATAAGCGTTGCAGAATAAGAAATAGTAGGAGGATACAAAAATGGAACTATCAGCATTACAGATTGTACTTATTTTTCTTTTTTCATGTGTATGTGGGATGGGCAGTGTGTTGGACGAATTTCAAACCCATCGACCGTTGATCGCCTGTACGATGGTAGGCTTGATTCTAGGCGATGTGCAAACGGGAATTATTTTAGGCGGAACTTTGGAATTGATCGCTTTAGGTTGGATGAATATCGGTGCGGCCCAATCGCCGGACTCGGCCTTAGCCAGTGTGATTTCAACTATTTTAGTTGTGGTTGGTCAACAGGATATTCAATCAGGGATCGCGATTGCTTTGCCCGTTGCGGCAGCCGGACAAGTCTTGACGGTTATTGCACGGACGATCACTGTGGCCTTCCAGCATGCGGCAGACAAAGAAGCGGAAAAAGCTAACTTCAATAAAATTATCCTTCTGCATTTTAGTGCTTTATTTATTCAAGCCTTGCGGGTAGCGATTCCGGCGACGGTCGTAGCGGCTTTCGTCAGTGCCGAGATGGTGACACGGATGCTGGATATGATTCCAGATGTGATTACTGGTGGGTTAGCGGTAGCAGGCGGCTTTATCGTCGTTGTCGGGTACGCGATGGTCTTGAACATGATGAGTGTGGCGTACTTGATGCCATTCTTCTATCTAGGCTTTGTGATGGGCGGTTATTTAGAGTTTAGTTTGTTGGCTTTCGGGATCATTGGTCTGATTACAGCTTTGATCTACGTACAGTTGAATCCAAATTTCTTGAAGAAAAACGAAACTCAAGGCAATCACGTGGCGGCAGTCGTAGCTGGTGAGCTGGCTGATGATGAACTAGAAGATTAGGGGGCGGAATAATGGAAAATACTTCAACGATCGAAACGAAAAAAAATATTTATACCCAATCACAATTAACGAAAAAAGATTTAATGACGACCTTTGTTTTTTCGAATTTTCAACAAGCGTCCTTTAACTATGAACGGATTCATGCCTTAGCTTTCTGTGTGGATATGATTCCAACAATCCGTCGTGTGTATAAAACAAAAGAAGAACAGGCTGAAGCCTTGAAGCGTCATCTGACCTTCTTCAATACGACTCCGGCTGTTTGTGGTCCGGTGATTGGTGTGACGATGGCGATGGAAGAAGCGCGAGCAAGTGGTGCAGACATTGATGATGGCACGATTAACAGCTTGAAGGTCGGCTTGATGGGGCCTTTAGCTGGTGTCGGCGACCCCTTAGTTTGGGGAACATTGCGTCCGATTACGGCAGCATTAGGTGCTTCGCTGGCTTTATCGGGCAATGTGATGGGACCAATTTTATTCTTCGTAGCTTTCAATGCGATTCGTTTGGCGATGAAATGGTTTGGTTTGACCTATGGCTTCAGCAAAGGGATGGATATCGTCAAAGATCTGTCAGGCAACTTATTGCAAAAGCTGACGGAAGGCGCGACGATTCTAGGCTTGTTCATCATGGGGGTTCTAGTAACGAAATGGACAACGGTCAATATTCCACTAGTCGTTTCGAGAACACCGGGGACAGATGGCAATACAGTTGTTACGACTGTCCAAAATGTTTTAGATGATTTAGTGCCAGGCTTGCCAGCATTAGGGTTAACGCTATTGATGATGTATTTATTGAAGAAAAAAGTAAGTCCAATCGTTTTGATCTTTGTATTATTCGCGGTTGGGATCGTTGGTTATTGGTTAGGCATTCTTGCATAAAAAGTAGTAATAATTTTAGGGGGAACTGTAATGAAGACAAAGGCAGTGCGTTTATATGGTAAGAAAGATTTGCGCTTAGAGGAATTTGAATTGCCAGAAATTAAAGAAAATGAGATTTTGGCTTCGGTAGTCACCGACAGTATTTGTATGTCAACGTGGAAGTTGGCGAATCAAGGAGCGGACCATAAAAAAGCGCCCAATGATTTAGCGGACAATCCCATTATTATCGGCCATGAATTTTGTGGCGAGATCTTAGAAGTTGGCGGAAAATGGGCGCATAAATATAAAAAGGGCGAGCATTACGTGTTGCAAGCCAACCTGCAATTGCCAGATCGTCCGGACTGCCCCGGTTATTCTTATCCGTATACAGGCGGAGATGCCACCTATATTGTGATCTCAGAGGATGTCATGAATCAGGATTGTTTGATTCCTTATAAGGGTGAAACCTATTTTGAAGGTTCGCTGATTGAACCACTCTCTTGTGTGATTGGCGCGTTTGAAGCGAATTATCATTTAAAAGAAGGTTCCTATGAACATAAAATGGGAATCAAAGCGGATGGCAATTTATTGATTATGGGCGGAACGGGGCCGATGGGTTTATTGGCGATCGATTACGCACTGCACGGTCCAATTAAACCGAAAAAATTAGTCATCACCGATCGTGACGCTGAAAAATTAGCTCGTGCTGAAAAATTATATCCAAGTCAGAACGGGATTGAAGTTTCTTATGTTAATGTAGACGGTGTAAAGGATCAAGTTAGCCTATTGAAAGAAACGGTTGGTGGCGGATTTGATGATATCTTTGTGATGATCCCAGTCGCTTCAGTCGTAACCGATGCGGCAGACATGCTGAATCCAGATGGCTGTTTGAACTTTTTCGCTGGTCCGCAAGACAAAGAATTCTCTGCAAACGTAAATTTCTATGATGTGCATTATTCCTTTACGCATTTTGTCGGAACTTCTGGTGGGAATACGGAAGATATGCGTAAGGCAGTTAAATTGATTGAAGAAAAACAAGTCAAAGTCGCCAATGCGGTGACGCATGTCTTAGGACTTGACGCAGTTGCCGAAACGACCTTGAACCAACCAGAAATCGGCGGCGGGAAAAAATTAGTTTATACGCACAAACAAGCAGACTTAACCAAACTTTCCGACGTTTCTGCAGACTCAGAACTTGGAAAAATCTTAGCAGAAACAGACGGGATTTGGAGTCAAGCTGCTGAAAATTATGTATTGAAAAATTATCCTGAAATTTAAAAAGCATCGTGGAGTGCATCAGCTCCACGATGTTTTTTAAACTATGAAGAAGTATAAAATTTTCAAATGAAAAAATCGCTTTACAGCAGGCATATTCATGTCCGGCTTCACGAACTAGCTTTATCGGCAATAAGCAAAACTATTTCGAAATTTGAGAAGCAATTTAGAAATAGTTTGGTCTTATTGCTCAAAAGCTGAGCGAGTTCGCGAAAGCCTTTCTGATAGATTACTTTTCAAAAATTGAAGGGTCGGTTGATAGGCAACATCTGCGTAGCCTTCACCATGCACCGTACCAGTGATCAATTTATTCTCACTAGGAACACCCGCTTCGGCCAAGGCTGCTTGCAAATGATAGACACCGGATAAAGGCACTAATTCATGCAAAGAGTTGGCAATAAAAAGTGGGCCACTTTTACTTGAAACACGTTGCAAAGGATCGGCTTGTTTTAGCAAATCCATGTCTTGGTTCACGTAATTTAAAATAAACCATTTATAAAAGGCGTCATTGGCACCATCTTGATCGATTTTGCCACTCGCTTGTTTGTCAAAATCGGGCTTTTGATTCATAGCGGCGACAACCTCGGGATGTTCTTGGACCCAGGGATAAAGGTCGATGATCCCTGACCACGAAGCGGCAGGAATGCCTTTTTGCAGCGCCAATTCAATGGCTAAATTCCCGCCAGCAGAAGAGCCAAGTGCGGTGATTTTATCTTTTACAGGATAGTCACTAGCAACTAACCAGTCGTAGACCGTTAATAAATCTTCCATGGCTGCTGGAAAAAGATGATCGGGAGCTAAACGATAATTCGGTGCCACCACCAGAAAGCCGTCGGTGGTCAAACGTTCCGCTAAAGCCTGCTCTTTCGCCTTGTCTCCGCGAAACCAGCCGCCACCGTGAATTAAAATAATGGCCACCTCGATCGTCTCCGGTTCATAAATATCTAAGGTCAATTGATTTTTTTCATCATACACAACATCATTGATCATCTTGCTTCGCTCCTTTTTAGATCAAATCATTTTCTTTCGTTGACTGAGGCTGTTGCTGCTTTAATTCGGCCAAAATGGCTAACAGCTTTTGTTGAGCCAACTCGTATTGATCGATTTGATCACCAAACGCTTGATTAAAACCAGTCAAGCCATCTTTGACAAAGGCATACTCGTATTGATAGACCGCATCATAGGCTTTGGTAAAACGTTGCAACAAGTCGGTTTGCGCGTCTAGTTGCAAGGCCATTTGAATCACACGGAAATCCGTGTAGGCCAGTTCAAATTGGATTGCCCAGATGCGGAGAAAATCATGTTGGTTCTTAATGTGCAGAAAATGGTGTTCTGTCGTCCAAGCTAAATTATTAAGCGCGCCTAAAACATCAAGCATTTTTCTCACCTGCCTTTTCATCTCTTATGACTTAAATCTACGCTCTTTTTTTCATGAATCAAGTAAGTCGTCTCGGCTTTTAATGAAAAAGTCTTTCTTTCTATTTTTTCCTTTGCTACACTTAAAAAAAATAGTGAGAGAAGGTCCACCATGAAGATCACCATCAGAGAGATCGCTGAAATGGCCGGTGTTTCAGTAACGACAGTGTCACAGATTTTGAATAATAAGGGGAGCCGTTTCAGTGAACAGACTCGCAAGAAAGTTTTGGCAATCGTAGAAGAGCATCAATACAAACCAGATTTTTTTGCGGCAAATTTGATCAATCGTCATTCCAAAACGATTGGTATGATTGTTCCTGATGTCACCGATTTTTTCTTTTCGAAAGTTATTGAAGGCGTGGAAAGTTATTTGAATCCGTTAGGTTACATGATTATTTTATGTAATTCCCGCCATGATCAAGAGCAGGAAAAACGTTATTTGAATGAACTGTCTCATCGCTCAGTGGATGGTATTTTATTAGCAACACCTTACCAGTTGGAAGATGAACACAAGCTAGGCAGTGATTTTTATCGGCGACATCCGATGGTCTTAATCGACCGCGGCTTGAATGACCGCGACTGGGGGCAATTATTGGTGGAAGAATATGCGGGTGCACAAGAGGTATTGCGGATGTTGGTGAAACAAGGGCATCGTCATATCGGCATGTTGAAGGAAAGTCAAGGCTATTATCAATTGACGGAGCGGGTTAAAGCGTACCGTCAAGTTATTTTTGAATCTGGTTTGCCTTTTGATGAAAGTTATATTTGCTCAGGCGAGTTAACATTGGCTGGTGGGTATCACGCAACGAAAGAAATGCTGAAAAATGAAAAAATCACGGCGATTTTTTGCGGGACAGATGAAATGGCGCTGGGCTGTTATCAGGCGATCTATGAAGCGGGCTTGAGAATTCCTGAAGATATCTCCGTAGTTGGCTTTGATGGACTAGAGGTTAGCAAGTACATGGTGCCACCGTTAACGACGGTTTTTCAGCCTAGTACAGAAATTGGTTTTTCCGCAGCAAAATTTTTAGTTGACGCAATCAATTTTCCTTCTCAGCGAATCCCGAATAAAATTTTCCAAACCAAATTAATTATTCGTGAGAGTGTAAAAACTTTAGGTCAGGGTTGACAAGTAGTTTGTCACCCGTTATAGTAACAATGGTAGCGCTAACAGAAAGCGCTTCTTCGTTAAGTAAACTGTTTTACTAAAGTGGTTTACCTTTCGCTATTTTATTGTATAATGACTTTGAAGCTTGGAGGAAAACCTATGAGAATGGTAGATTTGATAGAGCAAAAGAGAGATGGCAAGTCTCTGTCAAAAGCAGAAATTGAGTTCATTATTGAAGGCTACACAGATAACAGTATTCCTGATTATCAGATGAGCGCATTATTGATGGCAATTTTTTATCAAGACATGACCGACGAGGAAATTTCTTATTTGACGCTAGCGATGGCGAATTCAGGTGAAATTATTGATTTGTCTTCCATCGAGGGAATCAAAGTTGACAAGCATTCAACCGGCGGTGTCGGTGATACGACTACTTTGGTTTTAGCACCCTTAGTTGCCAGCGTGGGTGTTCCGGTAGCTAAAATGTCTGGTCGCGGTTTAGGTTTCACTGGTGGAACCTTAGACAAATTCGAATCGATCCCAGGGTTTAAGATTGAATTATCTGAACAAGAATTTATTGATATTGTAAACAAAAGCAAAGTTGCGGTGATTGGTCAATCGGGCAATCTAGCGCCAGCTGACAAGAAGCTTTACGCCTTGCGGGATGTGACAGCGACAGTTGATTCAATCCCATTGATCGCCAGCTCGATCATGAGTAAGAAAATTGCCGCGGGAGCAGATGCAATCGTCTTAGATGTGACGACTGGCGAAGGAGCCTTCATGAAAAATCTGGAGGATGCCAAACGTTTAGCCAAAACGATGGTACGGATCGGTAAATTAGCAGGTCGCCAAACGATGGCGGTCATCTCAGATATGTCCGAGCCTTTAGGCGAAGCAATCGGAAACAGTTTAGAAATCGTCGAAGCAATCGATACGCTAAAAGGCAACGGACCAAAGGATTTAACCGAGATGTGTTATGTCCTAGGAAGTCAAATGGTTGTTCTAGCAGGAAAAGCAGAAACACTCGAGGATGCTCGTAAAATGCTGGAAGAAGCTTTGCATTCAGGAAAAGCATTAGAAAAATTCCGTGAAATGGTTAAGGATCAAGGCGGCGATGTGTCAGTCATTGATCAAACTGAGAAAATTTTGACGGCTAAGTATGAAATTGAATTGCCAGCCAAGGCCTCTGGCTATGTCACCAAGCTAGTGGCGAATGAAATCGGAATTGCAGCAATGCTTTTAGGCGCAGGACGCAAAACGAAAGACGATGACATCGACCATGCAGTAGGAATCAAACTGCATAAAAAAATTGGGGATAAAGTGGCTGAAGGAGAGTCGTTATTGACTATTTATGCCAATTCAAAAGAAATCTCTGAGGTTGAAAATTTACTTTATCAAAATATTTCGATTGGTGATACACCGGAAGAACCGATTTTGATTCATGATGTCATTACTGAATAAGTATTTAAAACTTTTTTATAACAAGAAAGAATATATTATAATAAAAAGAAGTGGGGAATAATAATGGAAATCAATCGCATGATCGACCACACGATCTTAAAAGCCGATGCAACAAAAGCAGATGTAATGAAAATTATCGAAGAAGCGAAAAAATATCGTTTCTATTCTGTTTGTATCAATCCAACTTGGGTGGCATTAGCTGCTAAAGAATTACAAGGCGAACCAGTTGCAGTATGTACTGTAATCGGATTTCCGTTAGGTGCGAACACAACAGAAACAAAAGCCTTTGAGGCGACGAATGCTATCGCAAACGGTGCAGCTGAAGTCGATATGGTCATCAACATTGGCGAATTAAAAGACGGCAACTATGAAAAAGTGCAAAAAGATATCGAAGCAGTCGTAGCGGCTGCCAAAGACAAAGCGTTAGTTAAAGTGATTATCGAAACGTCTCTATTAACAAATGAAGAGAAAGTCAAAGCCTGTGAATTAGCAAAAGCAGCTGGAGCGGACTTTGTCAAAACATCAACTGGTTTTTCAACCGGCGGCGCAACTGTTGAAGATGTCCGCTTGATGCGTGAAACAGTCGGACCTGAAATGGGTGTCAAAGCCTCTGGTGGGATTCACAATGCTAAAGAAGCAGAAGCAATGATCGAAGCCGGTGCGACTCGTCTAGGTGCTAGCTCAGGTGTTGCAATCATGAACGGCCTTTCTGGTACAGGATACTAGACGTCAGCTTTGCGATTTATTAGCTAAGTAAAATTGACATGCTTTTCAGATTGAAAGGCAAAGGTAAATGTAGGAGGCAGTTCACATGAGCAAACAAGAATGGATCGACATTGCTGTCGATGCGCTGGATAAAGCATATGTTCCTTATTCACACTTTCCAGTTGGCGCTTGTTTAGTAACAAAAGAGGGTAAAACTTATCAAGGATTGAATATCGAAAATGCCTCATACGGATTATCGAATTGTGCTGAGCGAACAGCTTTTTTCAAAGCCGTATCAGAAGGCGAACGAGCATTCAGTCATCTAGTCATTGCTGGGCACACACCAGAACCGATTTCGCCGTGTGGCGCTTGCCGCCAAGTCATGGCAGAATTTTGTGATCCAGAAATGCCGGTAACCTTAGTCGGTGATAACGGAGTCGTAAAAGAAATGACCGTTGAAGCGTTACTGCCATATATGTTCACTGAAAAAGATCTATAAACCATGTTCAATTCAGTCGTAGGACTGTTGAAAAAAAACCACAATTTAGGGGGCTTTACAGAAATGAAAAAAGCAAAATTATTTGGTCTTGGCGCCGTAGCAATGGCATCATTGCTAGCTTTAGGAGCATGCGGAGGCGGAGGCGGCGGTACAACTGATTCATCAGGTGGATCTGCCAAAGAAGATGCAAAACACAGCGTTGCGATCGTAACAGATATCGGTGGAGTGGACGACCGTTCATTTAACCAAAGTGCTTGGGAAGGTCTTCAAGCTTGGGGTAAAGATCACGATATCAAAAAAGGCAATGGCGGCTATAACTATATCCAATCAAACGATGCTTCTGAATACGAACAAAATATCACACAAGCTGTAACAAATGGGTTTAAAACAGTCTTCGGGATTGGTTACTTATTAGCTGACCCAATTTCTGCAGCAGCAGATCAAAACCCAGATACAAACTTCGTTATTATCGATTCAGTGATCGATGGCAAGAAAAATGTTGCCTCTGCAACTTTTAAAGATCAAGAAGCTGCTTACTTAGCAGGTGTTGCGGCAGCTGAAACAACAAAATCAGACAAATTAGGCTTTATCGGTGGTGAAGAAGGTGCCGTTATCGACCGTTTCCAAGCTGGTTTTGAAAAAGGCGTAAAAGACACTGCTGATAAATTAGGTAAAGACATTTCTGTAGATGTACAATATGCGGCATCATTTGGTGATCCAGCCAAAGGTAAAGCTCTAGCAGCGAACATGTACAACAGCGACATCGACATTATTTATCATGCTTCAGGCGGTACAGGCCAAGGGGTCTTCTCAGAAGCTAAAGCACGTAACGAAAAATTAGATGAAGCCGACAAAGTTTGGGTTATCGGTGTTGATAGCGACCAACAAAAAGAAGGTAAATACGAATCTAAAGACGGCAAAGACAGCAACTTCTGTTTAACTTCAACACTTAAAGGTGTAGGGGCAGCCGTACAAGATATTTCTACTCGTGCGCTAGAAGATAAATTCCCTGGTGGCGAACACTTATCTTATGGTTTGAAAGATGGCGGTGTTTCTCTAACTGACGGTTTCCTTTCTGACAAAGCTAAAGATGCTGTTAAAGAAGCAAAAGATAAAGTTTCTGATGGCGACATCAAAGTTCCAGAAACGCCTGAAAAATAATTCGGGTTGAGGTTCGAACAGAAACAGTTTCTGTTCCACCGGTTGACCATAGCTCCAATAGGAGGAGCTATGGTCCTCTTTTAAAATAAACCTTCTTTTTTTAGCCAAGTTATGACTCAGGTTAGATTTGGCTAAGGGAAGAACGCCCTTAACGTTGCAATGTTTTTTAGGCTTAAAAAGCGATAGGATGTGAAAAGAAAGTGACAGAAGAACAAAATGTCATTGAAATGCGCAATATCACCAAACAATTTGGCACTTTTAAAGCAAATGACAACATCAATCTGCAAGTCAGAAAAGGTGAGATTCATGCACTTTTAGGCGAAAATGGTGCCGGAAAATCGACACTAATGAATGTTTTGTCAGGTCTACTGCAGCCAACTTCTGGTGAAATTTTGATGGATGGCCAAAAGGTTGATATTTCAAGTCCAACGAGAGCAAATCAATTAGGGATCGGAATGGTCCATCAGCATTTCATGTTAGTGGATGCCTTTACCGTTACAGAAAATATTATTCTAGGTAGCGAACCAAATAAGGGCGGCATACTAGACAAAAAAGAAGCTAAGGCAGAAATCGTGCGTTTGTCACAAGAGTATGGCTTGAAGGTTGACCCAGATGCGTACATACGTGATATTTCAGTCGGGATGCAACAACGGGTCGAAATTCTGAAAACTTTATACCGCGGTGCGAATGTGTTGATCTTTGATGAACCAACAGCGGTGTTGACGCCCCAAGAAATCGATGAATTGATCAGTATTATGGGTGGTTTAATTCGTGAAGGCAAATCGATTATCTTGATCACTCACAAGTTAGATGAAATCAAAAAAGTCGCCGATCGTTGTTCCGTTATTCGTCGCGGACAATACATTGGGACAGTCGATGTCAAAGATGTCAGTTCGCAGCAGTTAGCGGATATGATGGTGGGTCGTTCTGTTTCATTTAAAACTGATAAAATCGCGGCGACACCAGGTGAAGTTGTTCTTTCAATCAAAGATTTAGTCGTAAAAGAAAGCCGCGGCTTGGAAGCTGTTAAGAACTTATCATTAGATGTTCACCGTGGCGAAGTGGTCGGGATTGCCGGCATCGACGGCAATGGTCAAACGGAATTGATTCAAGCCTTAACCGGCTTACGCAAAGTCGAAAGCGGATCAGTCACTATCAACGGAAAAGATGTGACCGGTAAAGCCCCTCGTCATATTACTGAAACCGGTGTGGGACACGTACCAGAGGATCGGCATAAATATGGACTGATTCTACCGTTGCCATTATCAGAAAATATCGCTTTACAGTCTTACTATCATACACCATTTAGTAAAAATGGTATTTTGAACTATGGCGAGATCGATCGCTATGCGAAACGCTTGATCGAAGAGTATGACGTACGGACGACTAGCGAGAAGGCGCCAGCTGCTTCACTTTCAGGTGGAAATCAGCAAAAGGCGATCATCGCACGAGAAGTTGACCGTGATCCAGATCTATTGATCGTATCACAACCAACTCGCGGTCTTGACGTAGGTGCGATTGAATACATCCACAAACGGTTAGTCGAGCAGCGTGATAAACAAAAAGGGGTATTACTTGTCAGTTTTGAGCTAGATGAAATTTTGAATGTCTCTGACCGAATCGCGGTTATCCACTCAGGTGAGATCGTTGGGATCGTAAACCCGAAAGAAACTTCTGAAAATGAACTAGGTCTGTTAATGGCCGGGTATAGTTTAGAAGAGGCGCGAGCAGAATTAGCAAAGGCTGGTGAGACAAATGAATGATCGCTCAGAGCGTATTAGAAATATATTGGTCCCAATTATTTCAGTTATTCTAGGATTTATTCTTGGGGCTATTTTAATGGCGGTGTTTGGTTTTAACCCAATTGAAGGGTATAACGCCATGTTTAGTTCAGCTTTCCAAAGCAAAATGTCGATTGGTGAGATTTTAGTTGGCGCAGGTCCATTGATCTTTACCGCGTTAGGCTTCTCAGTGGCCAACTCAGCAGGTTTCTTCAATATCGGGCTTTCCGGTCAAGCATTATGTGGCTGGGTGGCAAGTATCTGGGTGGCGTTAAGCATGCCGGATTCACCCAAAATTATCGTATTACCATTAGCAATTATTGTTGGAGCTTTAGCCGGTGCGGCTGCTGCGGCAATTCCTGGTTTGTTACGGGCGTTCTTTGGAACCAGTGAAGTAATTGTGACGATCATGATGAACTATGTCATTCTTTATGTAGCTAATCACATCGTCAATCACGTAATGTCGCCGGATGTTATCTCTAACAAAGGGGTCACAAAAGCAGTTGGCTTAAACGCCTCGCTACGTGAACCGTGGCTGACTGAATTATTTGGCGGCTCGCGGGTCAATATGGGAATCCTTTTAGCAGTCGTTTTCTTAGTGGTTGTTTGGTTCTTAATGAAACGCACAACATTAGGTTTTGAAATTCGTTCCGTTGGTTTAAACCCATTCGCTTCTGAATATGCCGGAATGAGCAGCAAACGTACGATCGTAATTTCAATGATCATTTCTGGCGCACTAGCTGGTCTTGGTGGCGTCGTTTATGGACTAGGAACCTTCATGAACTATTTTGTTCAAGGTTCTTCTATCAGTATCGGGTTCGACGGGATGGCCGTGTCATTATTAGGAAACGGCAGCTCGATTGGAATCCTATTATCAGCATTATTATTCAGTGTGTTAAAACTTGGCGGTCAAGGAATGCAGTTCTCTGGAATTCCTAGTGAACTAGCCAATAGTGTTATTCCTTTGATTATTTTCTTCGTAGCGATTAACTATATCGTTCGAGTAGGGCTTGCGAAAGTCATGGGCGGCAAAAAAGAAGTCGCGACTGTTCAAAAAGTGGAAAGTGCTCCGAATGATGAATCTGAAAAAGGGGGCAAAGTCTAATGAATATGGATTTGTTAGCGTCAATTATTGCTCAGACACTCGTGTATTCTGCACCTTTGATCTTAACCGCGCTTGGCGGAGTATTCTCTGAACGCAGCGGGATCGTTAACGTTGGTTTGGAAGGGATCATGGTTGCCGGAGCTTTCAGTTCAGTCGTTTTCAACTTAGCTTTTGCGGATCAGTTTGGGGCTATGACACCATGGCTTGGTGTGCTAGTCGGCGGATTAGCCGGGATGGCCTTTTCATTGCTGCATGCCGTAGCAACAGTCAACTTCCGTGCGGACCACATTATTAGTGGTACGGTGATGAATCTATTGGCTCCGCCATTAGCGATCTTCTTGATCAAAGTAATTTATGGCAAAGGTCAAACAGATACGATCCAACAACAATTTGGTTACTTTGATTTTCCGGGGTTAAGCAAGATCCCAGTTATAGGAGAATTGTTCTTCAAAAATACTAGCTTGCCGGCCTATTTCGCCATTTTAGTTGCGGTGATTTCTTGGTTTGTCATTTTCAAAACCCGCTTTGGTTTACGTCTTCGTTCAGTTGGTGAAAACCCACAAGCAGCGGATACGTTAGGGATTAATGTTTACGCATTGCGTTATGCTGGCGTGTTACTTTCAGGTTTCCTTGGCGGTATGGGTGGCGCGGTCTTCGCCCAATCAATCGCAGGACGCTTCGCCGCAACAACGATTGCTGGACAAGGCTTCATTTCATTAGCAGCAATGATCTTTGGTAAATGGAATCCGCTTGGTGCGATGGGCGCCGCCGTTTTCTTCGGCTTCGCACAAAACTTAAGTATCGCCGGATCAAACTTACCGATTATCTCGCAAATTCCAGATGTATATTTACAATCAGCACCATATGTATTGACGATTGTCGTACTGGTTCTCTTCTTAGGAAAATCAGCCGCACCAAAAGCCGATGGTGTCAATTACATCAAATCAAAATAATTCTTTTGTTTTTAAAGGGCGGGACTATGGGACAGTGTTTCTTAGTCACGCCCTTTTTGCCATTTTTCGCGGTTTTTAGAAAATACGTTCAGCTAAACTGGGCTAGCTACTAGTACGCAATCCAATTTAAAAAAATTGTAGAAATAATTTTCCAGAGGCTAAACCACAATAGCTTTCAGTTTACGGAAACTTAAGAACCCAATATACTGGAGCTGGGATTACCATTTCATAAAATGTAACGTAGTTAGATTATGGGCGGGTTTCGATTGGCTCATTAGATATAAATTAATAGAAAGAGGGAATAGAAATGTTTAAGCGCATTCACTTAGTCGTTATGGATTCAGTTGGTATTGGGGAAGCACCGGATGCTGATAAATTTGGAGACGTTGGATCAGATACGTTAGGCCACATTGCAAAAGAGGCTGGATTGACGATCCCACATTTAGAACAATTAGGTTTGGGAACGATTCGTCCATTAGCCGGTGTGAAAGATGTTGCAGATCATGATGGTTATGCGACGAAGCTAGAAGAAATTTCTGTCGGCAAAGATACGATGACGGGACATTGGGAGATTGCTGGATTAAATATCCAAACGCCTTTCCGTGTATTCCCTGAAGGATTCCCACAAGAGTTGTTAGACAAGATCACGGAATTTTCTGGTCGTGGTATTATTATGGGGGCGAATAAACCTTATAGCGGGACAGAAGTTATTAAAGATTTTGGGGAAGAGCAAATGAAGACCGGCGACTTGATCATCTATACATCGGCTGATCCAGTATTGCAGATCGCGGCTCACGAAGAAATCATCCCGTTAGAAGAATTGTATAAGATTTGCCAATACGTGCGTGATATTACGAAGGACGATCCATATATGATCGGTCGGATCATTGCTCGCCCGTATGTTGGAGAACCTGGTAGCTTTACTCGGACTAGCAATCGTCATGACTATGCCCTTGATCCATTTGGCAAAACGGTCTTGGATTCATTGAAGGACAACGGCAAAGACGTCATCGCTGTAGGGAAGATCAATGATATTTTCAATGGTCAAGGAATCACTGCCGCTGTTCGGACAAAGAGCAATATGGACGGTGTCGATCAATTACTGAATGTGATGAAAGAAGATTTCACTGGCTTAAGTTTTACGAACTTAGTTGATTTTGACGCGTTGTTCGGTCATCGTCGCGATGTCGTTGGTTATGCCCACGCAATCGAAGAATTCGATTTACGAATTCCAGAAATTTTGGATGCGATGCAAGAGGACGATTTGTTGATGATCACCGCTGACCATGGAAATGATCCAACCTTTACCGGAACCGATCATACCCGTGAATATGTGCCGTTCTTAGTTTATAGCAAAAAAATGGCGGCTCAAGGCAAATTGCCACAAGGCTATTACTCAGATATCGCGGCAACAATTGCAGAAAACTTCGACGTGCCAGCAACCGAAAATGGCGAAAGCTTCTTAAAACTTTTAAAATAAGAGCCAACTCTTATTAAATTGGTGCAGTTTAGCAAAATGCTTGACATGGTGAACACTAAACTCATTTTTCATTTTTTGATAAATGAATCCTTTAAAACGAACTAGGATGTCAGTTCCGCTTTTACCAGTTTTACTTCTTGCTTTAGCAAGACTAGTAGAATGGTATGCGTAGGAAAATCAATTACTAAACTTAGGGTTAGCTCTTAATAGATTAATGTAGTTTAGCGGAATGCTATACGTGGTGAGCATCAAACTCATTTTTCACTTTTTGAAAAATGAATTCTTTAAAACGAACTAGGAGGACTTTATGACAGACTTACAGGATAAAATTCAACAAACAGCCAGCTATATTCAAGACAAAGGCGTAGCTGATGTTGCGTTTGGTTTAATCTTAGGCTCAGGTCTAGGGGAACTAGCAGAAGAAATCGAAAATCCAGTGGTGATCCCTTACAATGAGATCCCTCATTTTCCAGTTTCTACAGTAATAGGCCACGCGGGTCAATTGGTTTACGGAACACTTGCAGGACAAAAAGTTTTAGCGATGCAAGGACGCTTTCATTACTATGAAGGCAACCCAATGGAAACGGTGACTTATCCGGTTCGTGTGATGGCAGGATTAGGAATTCATTCAGTCATCGTGACCAATGCCGCTGGCGGCGTAAATGAAGGTTTCCAACCAGGCAATTTGATGCTGATCACCGATCATATCAACTTCATGGGAACGAATCCATTGATTGGACCAAACGATGAAAATATGGGACCACGCTTCCCGGATATGAGTGCGGCCTATACAAAAGATTATCAAGTAAAAGCACGGGAAGCGGCGAAAAAATTGACGCTTGATTTAAAAGAGGGGGTCTACATGGGCTTCACGGGTCCAACGTATGAGACACCAGCAGAAATTCGGATGGCGCGGGTCCTAGGGGCAGATGCAGTTGGTATGTCAACCGTACCGGAAGTTATTGTAGCAGCGCACAGCGGTATGAAAGTGCTGGGAATTTCGTGCATCACCAACTTGGCGGCAGGCATGCAAGCCAACTTGAACCATGCAGAAGTCGTTGAAACGACCGAACGGGTCAAAGAAGACTTCAAGAAATTGATTAAAGAAACACTAGCAGTGTTATAGTTAGATAGAAGAAACAAGAATGAATACATTAAGTACGAAATAGGAGGAATAAAATGAGCGTTCATATTGAAGCGAAGCAAGGGGAAATCGCAGATAAAATTTTGTTACCGGGAGATCCGTTGCGGGCGAAATTTATCGCGGAGAATTTTTTAGAAGACGCGAAATGCTACAACAATGTGCGAGGCATGTTAGGTTTCACTGGAACTTACAAAGGGGAACGAGTATCTGTCCAAGGAACGGGAATGGGAATGCCGTCTGCTGGAATTTATGCGCAAGAATTAATCCAATCATACGGTGTGAAGAAATTAATTCGCGTAGGAACGTGTGGTGCTTTATCAAAAGATGTTCATGTTCGTGACTTAATTATTGCTCAAGGAGCAGTGACTAGTTCATCGATGGTGAAAAAGCATTTTCCGGATTTCCATTTTGCACCGATCGCGGATTTTGATTTGATGCTGAAGGCTTATGAAGTGGCGAAAGAAAAAGGTTTCGCCACTCATGTAGGAAATGTTTTATCAGAAGATACCTTCTATAAGGATGATATGGATTCTACCTTCAAATTGGCTGAATACGGTGTGATGGGTGTGGAAATGGAAGCGGCGATTTTGTACTATTTAGGTGCGAAGTTCAACGTTCAAGCGCTTGGTATCATGACCGTCAGCGACCACATGATCACAGGTGAAGAAACTACGTCTGAAGAACGTCAAAACACGTTCAAAGATATGATGTATGTCGGGTTGGAAACAATAATTCGCTAAATATTGTTATTAAAAACTAATGAAAAAAATAGTTTGAAAAGGAAGCCTCTAAATTAGAAGAGGCTTCCTTTTTTTGAGATTATTTGTAATTTGTATATAATGGTGAAAAGTCCATATCTTTTTATTTTTTTATAAATAAAAAGGATAATTTCTAATTTAGATTGACAAAAATAAATGTTGGGATGTTTATAATAGCGTTAATAATATCATGGAGAAAACAATGACAATTAATTTAATGGAATTCTTGGATGAGTCTGCTCGATATCGATTAAATATTTTGCAAATATTTGATTTACGAAAAGGGCAATTTATTTCAAGTGATTTATTGATAGAATTTTTGGGTATTTCCAAATTTAAATTGAATAATTATTTGACTGAATTGGAAAAAGATTTAGGTGAGACTGAAGATACGCGACTACATCGGTTAGCCAGAGGGGAAATCGAAATCGTCCATTTAACAAATGAGGTCATTCGACAACTACGTCTTAAATATGTAAAAGCATCAGAGACATTCATTTTTTTTCAAGAATTGGTTCTCTATGGGACTTCAGCAGAAAAGTTTGCCCAAAAAAATTTTTTGAGCCGTTCAAAGGCCTATTTAATTAAGAATAATTTAGGGAAAATTGTACGTAGTGCAGGTGTGAAGGTAGGCGATAGTGAATTACGTGGTGATGAGACAGCAGTCCGTAATTTACTATTTGAAGTCTATTATTATTTTTTTAACGGGATTGAGTCGCCGTTTCCTCAAGAACTACAGACAGAAATTCGTTCATATATCGAACTAATCCGTAGCGTTTTTCATATTGAACGGATATTAACACGTTTAATTAAACTAGAATTATTTCTAGGGATTGTACTAATTCGATGGAAACAAAAACGATTTATCATAATTAAGGAAGCTATTCTTAATATGAATGTTATCCATCAAATACTTGGAGATTTCCCTTTGTACTTAAAGAAAGTAACCCAAGAATACCAGCTGCCACAAGCAATTTTACATGATGAGAATGTTTGGCTATTTCGCTTTTTATTGGCAGAAGAATGCTTACCTTTATCAGAGTACCAAGATGTTTTGATTGAGCACACGGAGTTAATGGATATTACGAACCAACAGGTTACTTTTGTATTTGATCAAATTACATTCGAAGATGTCCCGACAACCGAAATAGACTGTATCGCTGAAAAGTTGAAAATGGAGTTATTGTTGATCAACTTCAAATTGGATTGTTCAAGTTATACACAAACGACTTTTATTTCTAAAGACCAAATTGTCTATTTTGCAGAATCCTACCCACAATTTCATATGTGTGCGCAAAAATTAGCGAAGATTACTCATCAGCGATTGCCACAAACGAATGAAAATAACTTGTACTATGATTATCTCTTTACTATTATCTCGTCGATTCCACCGGTATTTGTCAAAGATAAGGTATTTGTTTGTGTCGATTTTTCTAAGGGACGGGCTTATAGCGAGTTCATTGCTCAAAATATTCAATCATTTCGTAGCTTAAACGTAGAGATTCAGAAGAAAGTAAACAATCAAACCCAAATTTATATTTCAGACTTTATGGTAGATAAACTTGTTTGCCGACAAATTATCTGGAAGAATCCACCCTCAGATGAAGACTGGATGTTTTTTGGTGATACCGTGGTAAAAGTGAGGAAAGAAAAGTGAAATTAAGTAAATACTTAACAGGCAGTATGTTAATCGCTGCCTGTCTTTATCAAACAATTTTATTGTCAGAAATCCCTTGGAATCAAGATTTGGCTATATTTGAAGATATAACACAAATAGAGGGCTATCGAGTAGCAAAAATAGAGCAGAATGGAAAAAATATTGACGTCTATAATAAACGAAAACATAATAAACTTTTGTCGATCGAAAATCGGCTAGCGATAATGCAAAGCCAAACAACAACGGGTGGAAACGGAGAAAATCATAGTCAGTTGGGAATTCAAATGGCTAAATTCAGCGGTAATTTGGTCTACGGGGAGAGGAGAGGCAACGAATGAAACAATTATTGGGGATCGGGCTTTTATTCATAACCTGCGGAATTATTTTAACAGCACCACTTTTAGGTTTTGGTGTAAATAATCCAAGTGGACCCCATGTTAAACTTTCGAAGGCCAAAGTAATTTCCAATAAAAGCAACTTAACTTTAGACGCAGGAAACATACAGTCAAATACTGCTAAAGTACTAATTAATCGCTTGGAAAAAGGGTTACCAAAAGGAAAGTCTGGAATTCAAACATTTGATAAGACAACTGGAGAAGCACTGCCGGGAGCCGTCTACCGTTTAACAGATGCCGAAGGAAATAAAACAGAGCGAAGAACAAATCAAAGGGGACAACTGATTTTAACTGATTTAACCAAGCAGTACTATACAGTGGAGCAACTGAAAGCCCCTGCCGGGTACCATGCGAATTCGCAACCTCAAGCGATTGATTTGACAAAAAAACAGCAGCATTTAACTTTCTTTAATCAAAGAAAAAATGACACTGTAATCGTCACGGTTCGAGACGTAGAAAGAGGGACGGTCCTGCCTAAGACCAGCTTCATACTTACGCAGGATTCAAAGAAAATTGCGAAACCGCAGAGTGATATATATGGCAGAATCGTTTTAGCTGATTTAGCAGTTGGTACATATAAGTTGATACAAATAAAGGCAGCGGCTGATTACGAAGTAAATCCAAATAAAATAACTTTTACAGTGAGGGAGGCCGGCAATGAATAAAAAGTCTATAGCTGTATTTGTAATTTTTAGTTTAGTTAGTTTCTATTTCAGTACGCCTGTTGCGGCAACTATTCCTCATAGTTTAAAGGTAAGCGACAATGCGGTGACAGTTACCAAGGATACTTTTTTAGATCATTTTTCTTTGCATGGTACAGCGAGTTATGAACAGACAACAGGGATTGTAACCCTAACTCAAGATCAACAAAATCAAGTAGGCAATTTTACTTTAAATGATCGTATTGATTTAGCAGGTTCTTTTTCTTTGAAGGGCGCAGTAAACTTAGGAAATAAATTAGATTCTCAAGGCGGAGCTGACGGAATCGGTGTAGCTTTTCACACAGGAAAGTCGTCTGAGATAGGAGAAATCGGAGAAAGTATCGGCATTGGTGGCTTATCGAATGCATTAGGATTCAAATTAGATACTTATTGGAATCAAACCGATCCTACCGAAGGTCGTGATCATCCATTTGGTGCATTTGTCAGAACGGGAAGTATTCCTCCTTATTCTGCTGAGACGGATAAAGACAGTATCCAATATTTAGGCAAAAACGCGGTATCTGAATCAGGTGAAGTATTCCATGATTTTTCAGTTATTTATAATGGTCAAACAAAAGAATTTTCAGTTACATATCAAAGCGAAGAAGGACCATTATTTTGGCAAACCACTGTCCCAAATACAATTGAAGCTTATTCATTAGCAATGAGCGCATCAACTGGTGGCAATTCGAACAAACAGCAATTCAGAATTGATCAGTTCGAATATTCATCGAAGGATGAAGCAGATACAAAAGGGAGTATCGTTTTACAATTGAAGGATCAAACTGGGCAGGCGATTAAAGATGCTGTTTTCTATTTATATGGAGCCGATGATCAATTATTATCAGAATTAATGACTGATGATGATGGAAAAATTAAAGTGGAAGAATTGCCCTTTGGTAGTTACTATTTCATAGAGAAATCAGTCCCGGCGGGCTATATCAAAGATGCTGAGAGATATGACCTTACCTTGGATAAAGATCATAGGAATCAGGCAGTCGCTGTGACAAATCAAAAAGAATTATTCGGGAAGTTAAAAATTTTAGTGAGAGACTCGGTGAGTCATCAGCCACTTTCCGGATCGATGTTTGTGTTACGAAACGATGATACGCAGACTGAAGTAAATAGCACAACTGAAGCGCTTGGAGTAGAAGGATTTTCTCAAGTTCCTTATGGAAATTACCAAATAGTTCAAAAAAGAGCGCCTAATGGGTACATAGGAACGAACAATCAGAAAATCGCGTTAAATGAACCGAATCAAGAGATAATAATTGAAAACACTAAAATCATTAATAAAGGAACATTATTGGTAAATGTAGTCGATCAAAAAAAAGTGACTCAACCAATAGCAGCTGTAGCATTCGTTTTGAAAGATCAAACAGGGAAGGTAGTCACTACTGTCAAAACAGATGAACAGGGGAAATTCAAAGTAGCTGATCTTCCTTATGGCCAGTACGTGCTTGAACAAACCAGCTTTTTGACCGGATATCAAGAAGTTGAGCAAACTAGGAGCTTCAATTTGCAAAGCCCTGAAATGACGTTGACACTTACGAATAGACGAAAAGCAGCATCAAATCAGACAAAAAAAATAGAAAATGAAAAAGAGACTACTCACACAAATAAAGATCCAGCCAATTCTATCGTAGGAGAGCCAGAAACTGTTGCCAGTCAAGCTAAAACAGTCAGAGGGCTAAGTCACTTTCCTTCTATAGTCGGTACAGCTAAAAGAAATATGCTGCAAAATACTCAAGAAAAGGGCCTACTTACTATAGTGAATCATGATATGCAAGGTTCGTTGTTAGGAAACAGTAAATTTATGATCTATTCTGAAGGTAAACAATCACAGTATCAACTGCGCCTGGGTCCAGATGGCCGTGGTCAGTTAGACTTACCTTATGGAGAATATATAGTTCATCAAACGGAGGCTTCTGTCGGATTTGTCAAAAATCCGAAACGCTATCGAGTAATTTTAAATAAGGACCATTCTACTCAGCAAATAATTATTCAAAATTCACAACTGAAAACTTCCCAAATCAAAGAGTTAGTAAATCAGCAGACACAAACGGTATTACCTGCTGAAGAAAATGAATTGATTTGGACTATTAATATTGATTTTAGAACAGATATTTTAGAGACAGAAGAGTTAGTTTTAACCAATGTACTGCCGAAAGAACTCAGTCTAGAACGTGCTAGTTCGACTTCTGTTAATGGCTTGAAAGATTATGGAACGTTTAGCCAAAAGGGCCGACAGCTTATTTTTAAATTTAAGAAACATGAGGATAGTTTTTCTTATTTAATCAATCAAAAAATTCACTTGGAATTAGTCAGTAAAAAAAGCAGCTCCTAAATGAGAGCTGCTTTTTTTGTTTTTAAAATTAATTAATCCATTTTTTTTTAACTTGACATGAAAAAATAAGGATTATCGATGCTCTAATTACCACAAATAAAAACTCTTTTTCTTTAAAATGAGTTCACATATTGAATTATTAAATATAAATGAACGATAAGAAAAGAGGACGGAAACACCATGTATAAAAAACAAATCTCAAAAATGATGTTTAGTTTCATGTGCCTACTAATTTTTTTACAGTATGTTACCCCAATAGTGGCATTGGCAACAGAAACGAAAGAGCCGGTTCAGTTAGCACAGCTAAAGGTGACTAATCGAGATCCAGCAACGCTAGAGGCGATCTTAGATCTGCAAATTAACAGCACTGAGCAATCTCAAACGCAGACACTAACTTTTAATGAAGGAGCAAATATCCAAAATATTCAAGCTGTAAATTCGGCCGAACCGACGAATGTTGAATATATTGCAAATAAGAATCAGATTGAAATGAAGGTTGACCCGAATGCAGGCCAGACACTCGAATTAAAACTAACCTTTGCAGCGAAAGATCTTGAAGCAGCTACTGAATTAACTGTTCAAACCAATCAGCAGAATTTAAATGCTGAACTGCCAACTATTGAATCCACTAAAGAAACTTCTTCATCTGAACTAGTGGAATCCTCTACGACTAATACTACTGATTATACTAAGAAAGAATCTGATCAGACTTCAGAAATAACGAGTGAATCTTCTGAAATTACTTCAAATACTGTTTCAAGTGATGGCGTGCAAGAAAACCAATCAGCAGAAAAAATTCCAGCAAAAATTAAAAGTACCACGAAAACGCGTAGTTCAGAGCCACAAGATATTCGTGGATTATTAACACAAGCAGGAATTGCACCAGCTACCTTGATTGACAACGCAAAAATTGAGTATTTTGATGAAAACGGCAAACTTTATCCAGATCAAAAGAATGTTCCTATTGATGCCCACGTGCATATTTCTTATAAATGGAGTATTCCTGAAGATATTTTGTCACAATTAAAAGCGGGAGATTATTTTGACTTTAAATTACCCAATGGTGTAACCATACAACCCGGTTCAGGTAAACTTGGTGATTACGGGACGTACACGATAGCTGAAGACGGTACGGTCCATTTTGTATTCAATCAAAAGGTTGAAACTGATCATGATATAAAGGGAACTTTTGATTATGATGCAAAATTTGATAAAACAACGGAACCAGGAGAAATAACTATTGATACACCAACTGAAGAAAATTTTCCTCCATCCACTATTCATATTCGGCCAAAATATGATCAAGCAATTGATAAGGCGGGACATTTTGATAAGACACCAAATCCAGATGAAGTGATCTGGGAGATTAACATTAATCGCCCATTGAATATGATGAAAAATGCCATGTTGACCGATCCAATGCCGGAAGGAACCACTTTTAAAACAGCTATTGTTTACCCTGAAACGGTTGATCGGGAGGGGAAAATAACTAGTGTTGATAAAGAGCATCCTTTGGTGGAAGGAAAGGATTATACGGTAAATGCTGCAGGGACAATCACATTTATCAATAGCTATGCAGAAACGAATCAGGCTTTTCAAGTTGTTTATACTACTAAGATTGATGAGGACAAGAAACCGGACAAAGGTAGAAGTGTCAAGTTTACCAATAAAGCAACTTTAGACGACGGCACCGCTAAAACGGATGCGTCAGCTACTGTCGCTGCTGAATATAAGGCTCCCATCACCAAAAAAGGACCTACTTCAACAGGGCAAAATCAAGAATATAAATGGAGTATTCAGTATAATTACAATGAAAAAAAACGTCCTGCCGGAACGACTGTTACAGATACAATGAGTGAGGCATTAAGATTAGTTGATAATAGTACACAACTTTATCGAATCACATTTGATAAGAATGGTAAAGAGGTACAGGGCGCTCTGTTAAAAGCCGGTGAAGATTACGAGTTGATTCAGGATCTATCAAATCCTCAAAAATTTACAATAAAATTTTTGAAAGATATTGATTACGCTGTTCGTATTGATTATCTAACAAAAGTTACTGGGTATGTGGATGATCCAACGAAAATCAGTAATTCAGTAGAGACGGATACGGATGATCATTCTTCATCTGGTGGAACCGCAGAACAGCAAGGAATCGTAAAGGGTTTTGATGGACCTATTGATTATGCTAAACGTGAGATTCCATGGAAAATTGATATTAATAATGCAGGTTATTGGATGGAAAACTGGGAACTGGAAGATATTTTTTCAGACGGTCTAACTTTAGTGAATGGTAGTTTCCAATTAATTGATCGCAGTGATAATAATCGTGTTTTAACTTCAAGTGAATATATTTTCACACAAACAGCAACAGGATTCAAACTTAGTTTTAAGGATCCATTAGCAAAGGGAACAGATCATAAATATCAAATCAAATATAAGACTGTGTTTGATACCAGTGTGATCGATCCAGGAAACGGTCATGAAGGTGATATAAAATTTAAAAACAAGGCATCGATGACTTGGAAAGACAAAAGTGGTGGTAATCATTCAAATAGTTCCGATAAGCCGTTTGACCCTCTACCAGCCTTTAAATACAATGGACAAAAATCAGGAGAATACAACGCAACGACTAAGAAAATTACTTGGACAGTCGCTGTGAACTATAATCAGCAAAAACTCCAAGATTCTTCGATTGTTGATCCAATTTCTACTCCACAAAATTATGTCGCAGGAAGTGGAAAATTGTATGAAGCTACTATTAATAAAGATGGTTCTTATATTCTTGGAGAGGAAACATCTGGGAAAATCACTGAGCCGACAAAAGATAATCCCAAAATTGAAGTAAAACTTCCGACTGGCAGTACTAAAGCATACGTCTTTGTGTTTGATACTAGCTTAATAGGAGAAATCATTGACCAAAAAGAATATAAAAATTCAGCAACTTTTACCAACGAGGGGATCTCACACAATCTAGATGCTAGTGTAACTCCTGCACATGCGGGTGAATTGGTTGAGAAGGACGGCGAGCAAGATTCTAGTGACAGTAGCTATGTGAAATGGCGCGTGACAGTAAATGGTTCTCAGTCAACAATGAAAGATGTTGAAGTGACCGATGAACCTTCAGCAAATCAATATGTAGCAGCAGACGATGTCAAAGTTTATGGGACAATAGTTGATAAGGCTGGAAACATAGCAAAAGATCCGAATACCGTGTTGATGGAAGGAACCGATTATCAATTAGCCATTCAAACAAATAACGAAACGGGTGCGCAAATAATCACTGTTAAGTTTCTAAAGCAGATTGAAACATCGTATGTGATTGAGTATAGAGCACTGATTACGTCAGATAAGGCTCAAGACGAAGCAACTAACCAAGCGCACATTAAAGGAATAAACGAAAAGACTTATACTGATGATGTAGAAAAAAATGTTGCTGTTATCAACCATTCAGGAACAGCAGAAGGATCAAAAGGTTCTGTTCTCTTCCAAAAACAAAATGAAGCTGGGGAAAAACTAGCTAATGCACACTTGCAGCTTTGGACAATTACAAAAGATGGACAAAAAGATAAGTTAGTTCGTGAAGGAGATACCGATGCGAAAGGTGAAATAAAATTAGGAAACTTACGAGTTGCCGATTATTTATTAATAGAAACAAAAGCACCTGCTGGATACACTATCAGTGATGAATTAGCAATGGGGAAAAAGGTAACGATTAAGAAGGATACAGAAACAACGACATTTGCACCACAAAAAATTATTAATCAACCGACAAAGGTCATTCTGCATAAGTCTGGAGAAACGGTAAATGCGTCAGGGCAAAGACAAAAAAATCCATTGGCTGGTGCAGTATTTGAAGTATTAGACAGTAAAGGTAAGGTTATTTCAGGTTATGAACGGTTAGTTTCTGACAAAACAGGAACAGTAACCATTGAAAAACTTGCTCCTGGCAACTATCAGATTGTTGAAATTAAGGCTCCAAACGATTATATCTTAGATAATAAGGTAATCGAATTCGAAGTGAAACAACAAGAGAATGGAATCATTCCGATGATTGATCTTGGGACAAAAATCAATTACCAAGGAAGCGCTGAATTAATCAAAAAAGATGATCAGGGTAATGCTTTAGCGGGCGCTGAGTTTAAAGTAATCGATGAGAAGAGTCAGACGGTTCAAGAAAAACTTGTTTCGACTAAAGATGGTGTTGTAGAGGTAGAAAATTTAGCGCCTGGCAACTATCGATTTGTTGAAACAAAAGCCCCCGCAGGTTATATTTTGAATAGTACCGATGTGCCCTTTGTCATTGAAGCTGAATCTAGGGACAAACCTACAGTTGTGATAGCCAGTGCTGACTTTATCAATTATAAAGGAAGCGCCCAATTAATTAAAAAGGATGCCCAAGGCAACGCCTTAGCTGGTGCTGAGTTTAAAGTAATCGATGAGCAAAATAAGACGATACAAGAAGATTTAGTATCGACTAAAGATGGCGTTGTAGAGGTAGAGAATTTAGCGCCTGGCAACTATCGATTTATTGAAACAAAAGCCCCTGCAGGTTATATTTTGAATAGTGCCGCTGTGCCCTTTGTCATTGAAGCTGAA
>NZ_JXKM01000008.1 GCF_001885905.1 Enterococcus devriesei
ATTTATCATTTTGAACTTCTAGTAAAGTATCGTCTTCACTAATCGTATCGCCGGCTTTGACGAACCATTTAACGATCTCACCTTCAGCGATTCCTTCACCAATGTCCGGTAATTTAAATTGGTAAGCCATGTTATTTTCGCTCCTATCTCATATTTCGGTATCTTTTTTTTCGAAAGCCGAAAAAAAGTTGATTTTCGTCACGTATATCATTCGGCTAGTTCTAATTAACAGTTAATGGACTAGCTCGTAACTATCGTATGAATTTTTTGGCATACAAACGCCATATCTCGTATGCATACTAGCTACTAAACATGCTAAAGCACGAAGTAGAACTAGTAATTAAAATTCAGCGATTTCTTTTACTTTGGCTTCAATATCTGCCGCGTTTGGCAACCAGATGCCTTCTGCTTGTCCAAATGGGAAAACAGTATCTGGAGCTGAAACTCGACCAACCGGCGCCTCTAATGAAAGAACTGCACGTTCAGAAATTTCTGAAACAACTTGTGCCCCAACGCCTGCTTGTTTTTGAGCTTCTTGAACAACTACAACACGACCTGTTTTTTCAACCGATTTGATAATCGTCTCTACATCTAATGGAGCCACCGTGCGTAGATCGATAATTTCTACGTTAATATTTTCTTTTGCTAAATTGTCCGCAGCTTTCACTGCTTCACGAACCATCGCACCATAAGTAATGATGGAAACATCCGTACCTTCTCTAGTAACAGCCGCCTTATCCAACGGCACTTCGTAGATTCCTTCTGGCACTTCTTCCCGGAATGAACGATAAAGCTTCATGTGTTCTAAGAAAACAACAGGGTCGTTGTTGCGAATTGATGCAATCAATAGTCCTTTTGCATCATAAGGATTTGAAGGAATCACTACTCGCAAACCTGGTGATTGAGCCATTAAACCTTCTAAATTATCTGAGTGAAGTTCTGGTGTATGAACACCGCCACCAAATGGTGCACGAATCGTGACTGGCAAATTACGCGTGCCACCCATACGGTAACGAGTACGAGCCATTTGTCCAACGATTTCATCCATCGCTTCGAAAACGAAACCAAAGAACTGGATTTCTGGTACAGGACGGAAGCCTTGTAAAGCTAAACCAAATCCAAGACCAGCAATTCCTGATTCTGCCAATGGAGTATCGAACACTTGATCTTCGCCAAATTTTTCTTGAAGACCTTCAGTCGCACGGAAAACCCCACCGTTTTTACCGACATCTTCACCGAAAACTAAAACTTCTTTGTCTTTTTCAAGCATCAGAGCTAAGGCATCTGTAATTGCTTGGATCATTGTTTTTTGTGCCATGATTATTTCGACTCCTTCGCTTCATAGAATTCAATTTGTTCTTTGATGTTTTGTGGTTGTACTTCATACATATTTTTCAAGAAATCAGAAACCTTTTGTTTTGGTACACGGTCAGCATCTGTGATCGCTTGTTTGATTTCTTCTTTCGTAGCTTCAATCACTTGTTCTTCTTTTTCTTCAGACCATAAGCCTTTTTCCGTTAAATATTTACGGAAGCGAACCAATGGGTCTTTCTTCGTCCATTCGTCATCCATCTCTTTAGTACGGTAACGAGTTGGATCATCACCAGATAAAGTATGTGGTCCATAACGGTAAGTCAACGTTTCAATCAACACAGGACCGTTTCCGCTAGCTGCCCATTCACGAGCCTTTTTCGAAACATAATAAACCGCTAATGGGTCCATTCCGTCAACTTGAATTCCGGGAATTCCAGCTGCTACTGCTTTTTGTGCTAAAGTTTTAGCCGCTGATTGTTTTTCCCGTGGTGTCGAAATGGCAAAGCCATTGTTTTGAATATAAAATACAGCGTTTGCATGATAAGCGCCGGCAAAGTTGATTGCTTCATAGAAGTCCCCTTGTGATGAACCACCGTCACCAGTATAGGTGAAGACCACATTTTTACTGTCGCGTTTTTTAAGTCCTAAAGCAACACCTGCAGCTTGGACATATTGCGCACCGATAATAATTTGGGGTGGTAACGCTTTTAAGTCCGCTGGATAATTATTCCCGGCAACATGGCCCCGCGACCATAAGAAAGCCTCTGCTAATGGTAAACCGTGTTTGATTAATTGTGGAACATCCCGATAGCCAGGTAACAAGACATCTTCCTTTTCAAAAGCAAAATGACTAGCCAATTGGCTGGCTTCTTGTCCAGCAGTTGGTGCGAAGAATCCTAAACGCCCTTGACGGTTCAATGCAGTTGAACGTTGGTCCAAGACCCGAGACCAAACCATTGAAGTCATTAATTCAACAAGTTCATCATCAGACAAATCAGGAACGAGGTTTTCGTTTACAACCTTCCCCTCTTCATCTAGTGTTTGGTACACGGGAAAATCCGCGTTTACATCTTTAAGTAAGGCTTCAAAATCAATCGTTAACTCTTTTTCTGCCATGGTGTCACACTTTCCTCTCTTCATAAATTAAAGCTATTTCGTTGTGCAACAGCAAGTCAATCTGTATTATTGCTATTGCCCTTCCTTCTTTAAAGTAGCATTTTTGTATTCAATTGACAACAAACTTGCTCTGAGAATCTGAACTTTTTGAAGCGTTTCACTTTTTATCCTTGTGAAACAGCCTGCAGTTGCTTTTATCACGGGTTTTCTTAGGCTTTTGTAGCGATAATGAATATCTAAAAGAATTCCTCCGTAGCTATGATGTATCAGGGGAAAATAGGCTCTTTATTTTTTTAAAACTTTGTGAATAAAAAAACGCTTTAAAAAAATTATTACTCTTTTTCACAAAAAAAGAAACAGAATGACGATGTTCGCCATTCTGTTACATTTCAGATCCACTCTTTTGCAATCTTAATATATAAAACTTTACCTAATTGGGTTGCTAGCATATAAGCAATCACGATCCCGATATACCAGAACCAATAGGTTGTAGGTAAGTGAACAAAGTCAAATTGTCCAGCTAAAGGAGTCACTACCACTAAGATTCCTACAACAACCGCCATTAAAAGGCTAATAAAAACCTGTGGGGCTGGACGACTTTGCAAGAAAGGAATTTTTCTTGTGCGTACCATCAAAACAACTAATGCTTGCGTAGTCAAACCAACCATGAACCAGCCAGTTTGGAAAAGATTTTGCTGAGCAACCGTTGTCGCACCAAAAATAAACCACATTACGAAAAAGGTTAAAATATCAAAAACGGAACTGATGGGTCCAATACATAAGGTGAATTTTAGCAGTCCTTTGGTTTCCCATTTAGTTGGTGCGTGAAGTTCTTCTTCATCTACGTTATCCCAAGGAATCGTTAATTGTGCGATATCGTAGATCAAGTTTTGCAATAGCAATTGCAATGATAGCATTGGTAAAAACGGTAAGAAGGCACTGGCTACTAAAATGGAGAAAACATTCCCAAAGTTTGAGCTGATAGTGATCTTGATGTATTTCATCATGTTACTGAACACACGACGACCTTCGATTACGCCGTATTCCAAGACACTCAAGCTTTTTTCTAACAAGATAATCGAGCTGGCATCTTTGGTAATATCAGCGGCTGTATCAACTGAAATTCCTACATCGGCTTTGCGAAGCGCTGGGGCATCATTAATCCCATCACCCATAAAACCAACCGTATGACCTTTACCTTGTAACGCTTCGATGATTCGTGACTTTTGCATTGGATTTAATTTAGCAAATAAATTCGTTGTTTCAGCTGCTTGATATAATTCTTCATCTGACATTTCGTCTACTTGATTGCCTAATACATAGTTTTCAGCAGAGATTCCCACATCTTGACAAACTTTTTGTGCCACGATGGCATTATCACCAGTCAAAACTTTTACAGCCACACCATGTTGTTGCAAAGATTTGATCGCTGGCTTAGCAGAAGCTTTAGCAGGATCTAGGAAACCCATAAAACCGATTAATGTCATATCTTTTTCATCATCGGTAGAATAGATGGCTTCTTCATGGGCATCTCGACGAACGGCTACCGTAATGACCCGCATTCCTTGGCGGTTCATTTTTTCATTGACCTCTTGTAATTGCTGACGAATCTCTGGTGTTAATGTTAAAATCTCACCATTGATTTCGACATATTTACAAATAGCCACCATTTCTTCAACGGCTCCTTTAGTAATCATCAATTGATGTTGATCGGTTTTCATTACTACGGTCAACCGACGGCGAGAAAAATCAAAAGGAATTTCATCGATTTTTTGAATACTTTGGAAAGGCAGTTGCCGATCTTGCTCTTCAAAATAATTGATCACTGCAATATCCATTAAATTTTTCCAGCCTGTTTGATACGTCGAATTCATAAAGGCATAATCTAATACTTGTTCATTCTCATTACCTAGCGGATCTAGGTGCTGTACTAAGACAACTCGATCTTCGGTGATTGTCCCAGTTTTATCGGTACATAAGACATCCATGCTGCCTAAGTTTTGGATCGAAGCCAGTTCTTTTACGATTACTTTATGTTTAGACAAGGTCAATGCCCCTTTGGCTAAGTTGGAGCTGACGATCATTGGCAGCATTTCTGGTGTCAAACCAACAGCAACCGCAATAGCAAAGAAGAAGGCACTGCTCCAGTCTCCCTTAGTTAAACCATTAATCAAGAAAACTAATGGAAAGAGCACCATAACCATCCGTAGCAATAATTTACTCACACGGTTCAAACCGATATCAAAGGAAGTCTTGCCCCGCTTAGAAGTCGCATTTTTGGCAATATCGCCAAAGAACGTTTGTTGTCCCGTTTTTAAAATAATTGCTTTTCCCTGACCACTTAACACATCGGTCCCCATAAAAACAAGATTCGTCAAATCTAACGCGGTCATTTCTTCAGTGATCGCCGCTTCTTTGGGAACAAATTTTTCCACTGGCATAGATTCGCCGGTTAATGAAGACTGATTCACGAATAAGTCCTTAGTCCAAATTAAGACCGCGTCCGCCGGGATCATATCCCCAGTTGCTAATGTCAAAATATCTCCCGGTACAACTTCATCCATTGGAATTTCTTTCGTTTCACCATTCCGGGTGATTGCTGCTGTATTTTCAATCATTTCTTTCAATTCGATGCTGGCTTTTTGTGAACGATATTCTTGAATAAATGTAATCAGTACACTGGCAAGAATCATGATCGTCATAACTATCGCTGCTTCAAAATCACTAGTCAGCAATGAAACGATCGCTAATAAGGCCAAAACATACACAAAAGGATCATTAAAGGCTTGTAAAAATAATAAAATAGCTGGAGTCGGTTTTTGAGCCGAGACCTCATTAGGGCCATATTCTTCTAACCGGCTTTGAGCATCCTCTTCAGATAATCCTTGCAATGAAGTACGCAAGTTTAAGAAAAGATCACGATCAGAAAGAATCGCCAATTTTTTTAATTCTTGGTCTTTGTTGTTCTTGCGAGCAAGAAGGTTTTTTTTGTTCATCATAATGGTTCCTCCTAAATTTCAGGACGAACACTGTCGTCCTACGGTAATTATATTTCGGTCGACTATCCTCATGATCATATTCCATCTTCCTCACATCCTTTCATTTATTTCGGTGAAATTTTTTCCGCCTTATAAAATTTTTGCTCCAAGTTCGCAGATTCTTAACACGTAGAAAATCCTGCCTAAAGCGCGAAGTGGAACTCGCAAAAAAAGCGCGCACTCGAAAATGAGCACGCGCGAAAAGTTCATTCATGTTCATCGTCGAGCTTTAGCACTATAGGGCGTAGACAGAATCTGTCAGCTACGTTATGAATCACCTTCACGATGATTCCTGTTCTACCCATTGGCGTCTCTCGACATTTTTGGGCAGTAGCCTGTGTCCGTATAGGAGCCTCACCTAACAATTATTTTAATTTCATTTCCACTATAAATCAGTTATTTCTTTGTGTCAAACTTAATCTTGAAAAAATTTGTTTATTTTCAGAAACTCATCAATTTTCTGATTGGGAGTTCGACCAAAATAATCAGCAAATTTCTTGCTCCAAAGCTTAGTTTCTCGTGCTTCAGCAAAAGTTTCCATCGTTTCGTCATAATCTTCAATCAATTGATAGTCATAATCTTGATAGGTATCATAATGAATGACCACTTCTTTTGGCAATCGAGGCTTGACCCGCATCTCGACGATGGGTTTTCCGATACTTAAACCTGCAACGGGAAAAACATAATCCGGCAAATTCAATAATTTACTTACCTCAGCGATATCCTTACGAATTGATCCGACAATGACACTGCCTAATCCCAGAGCTTCGGTTGCAACTACCGCATTTTCCAACGCTAGAGCCGTATCAGTAATGGCAGTAATCAATGGATCAATGCCTTGATTAATCGGATAATCCACTTGATAATGCTCCGCGACTTTTTGCGTCCGTTTCAAATCAGCAACAAAAACTAAAAACACTGAGCTTTTCAACATATGGGGATTACCTGGATTCAGTTCAACCAATTGCTTCCGGATCTTTTTATCCTTCACCACAATGATGCTGTACATTTGACCATTCATCCAGCTTGGGGCTTGGCAGCTAGCCTGTAAAATCTGCTGCAATTCTTCGTCTGACAATTGATACTCTTCATCAAAATTACGATACGTCCGATGATTGTTTAACACGTCTAATGCCTTCATTTAGTTCCTCCTTAATTGCTTTGAAATCACTTGCAGTCTTTTAAAAAATTGTTGCCGATCCTGCTTCGTCAAGCGTGTGTAATTAACCCGCATAGCCATTGTATCATTACTAAACAGGAATGAGGGTGCGACTAAAAGTTTTTCTCGTAAAAAGATGCTCCAGTCTTTGCGGCTGAGCTTTTGGTGCCGCCATGTTAAATAAACATACAAGCCTCCATCAATAGTCGAGATTGACCAATCTTCCGTAATCTGCTGGGCATCTGCGGTAAAGGCTGCCCCTCGTTCCTTTAATTCTGCTACTAATATTTCTTGATTCGCTTGAAACTTAGAATCATTCAGCGCAGTATGAGCGATGACTTGAGGAAAGACACTGATTGAAAAATCCATCATCTGCTTCGCCTCAGATAAACGCTGAATCAAGTCCTTATCTGCCACGATCCAGCCGATTTTAATGGAGGAACCAAAAATTTTCGACAACGAACCGAGATGAATCACTTGATGAGGAGCCATTTCCTTCAAGGACGGAGGAATTGGTCCGAAGTTCAATTCACTGAAGACCTCATCTTCAATGATTGGTAGCTGGTATTTTTGGCTTAAAATAATCAATTCTTGTCTTCTTTTGGCGGACATGGTTGACCCGGTGGGATTTTGGAAAGTCGGATTGACGATGATCATTTTGATTTTTTTAGTCAAGATCAACTGCTCCAATTTGTCGATTCGCATCCCTTCCTGATCCATTTCAACCCCATAAAGACGCACACCAGCGCTGGCAAAAATCGGTAATGAATATAGGAAGGAAGGATCTTCAATCGCAACACTATCTCCATTTTGCAACATCACTTGCAACAAAAGAAACATCGCTTGTTGCGCACCTGAAGTAATCAACACTTGATCGGCAGAAACATCAATCTTCTGTTCCATTTTTATCCGCTGACAAATAACTTGCTGTAACGGCCCATAGCCTAACGGGCTTTGCTTTCGTTCTTCTAATAATAAATCTTCCCAGGTATAAGAAGGAAAACGAAAATCAGGTATCAAATTCAATGGCAATTCGCCTGAATAAAGATCCAAGGCCACTGAATCCTTTAATAATCGATGAACTTCTTCTACATAAGGCTCGGTAGGATACGCTTCTTGCGTAAATAAACGTCGCCAATCCACCCGGGGTGTTGTACTACGCCCCCAATTTCCTTCATTCACCAAAGTACCGCTACCTTGCCGTCGAATCACCCACCCTAAACTAACCAATTCATCCAACGCGTGCACCACTGTAGAACGGTTGATTTGATAAAGTTCCGCCAGTTTTCTTTCAGGCGGCAATTTATCCCCCGGTAACAGTGTCCCGGTTTGGATATAATCAATGATTTGCTCCATGATCTGCTGGTAAAGCGGTAATTTATTTTTTTTCGTTAATTGCCACATCTTCAAGCCCTCATTTACTATTGGATGATTTAACGCTAACCCAATCATTCACAACTGTCAATCTACTCATTAGATTTATTTCAAAAAGGGTCGCTGGCAAAAAAAGAACCTAAAACCTTAAAGGTCTTAGATTCTTAAACAGGTCATATTTAGATGGTATCACCATTAAAAATTGAATTTTTCACAACGACGTAATCAACTTTTTGAATGGCTTCAAGGTCTTTTCCGCCAGCGTAAGAAATGGCTGATTGTAAATCTTGCTGCATTTCTACTAAAGTGTCTTCTAAAGAACCTTTATAAGGAATCCAAATTTTCTTTCCTTCAACATTTTTCTTTTCGCCTTTTTGGAATTCTGAAGCACTTCCGAAATATTCCTTGTAAACCACTCCATCTTCCACTTTGGTCTCACCGGGTGATTCTTCATGTCCAGCAAATAATGAACCGATCATCACCATCGTAGCGCCGAAACGAACAGATTTCGCGATATCACCATGAGTGCGAATTCCACCGTCCGCAATAATCGGTTTACGAGCCGCTTTTGCACACCAGCTTAAAGCTGCTAGTTGCCAACCGCCAGTTCCAAAACCGGTTTTGATTTTCGTGATGCACACTTTCCCTGGTCCAATCCCAACTTTCGTTGCATCGGCACCAGCGTTTTCTAATTCCCGAACTGCTTCAGGAGTACCAACATTACCAGCGATCACAAATGTTTCTGGTAAATATTTCTTTATGTGCTTGATCATATTGATGACCGGATCTGAATGTCCGTGAGCAATATCGATCGTAATAAAATCAGGGTTCAATTTTTCTTCTGCTAACTGTTTAACAAAATCATATTCATAACCCTTCACACCTACACTGATTGATGTGAATAAGCCGCTAGTTTGCATTTTTTTGATGAAAGGAATGCGCTCTTCCTCGTAAAAACGATGCATAATATAGAAGTAACCATTTTCAGCTAAAAACTCCGCGATGTTTTCATCAACGATTGTTTGCATATTGGCTGGTACAATGGGCATCTTAAAACTAAATTTTCCTAATTGGACCGTTGTATCACATTCTGAGCGGCTGTTTACCACACATTTATTCGGGATTAACTGAATATCTTCATAATCAAATACTTTCATACTGGCCTCCAGTGTTTGAGATAAAAAAACATAGGGCTCTATCGCCCTATGTAATTTACAACATTTTCAACTAAAAAGCAAGATTATTTTTAAAATAATTCGAAAAAACACGAACATTAACTTTTTAACTTTCGGATTTCCTTAATTTTTTCGCTTGAAGACTAATTAAAAAGATAACATCTTCCATCTCTTCTTCATTGGTCACTTTCATTTCGATCTGTTTGGTCTTTTTCGAAACCTCTTCAAACTTCTCTCTGAATTCCGAGGACATCACTTTCACCATAGGCGTCAAATAATTGATCCCAAAATCTGGAAATGGAGTAATAACAGAAAAATATTCTTTATGAATGATAATTCGGCAAAGCAGACCGTCATATTGTTCGATCATCAGCTGCCAACCAGATTTTTTTTGAAAAATATAAGTGATCTTAGGATCATAATGCCGCATGATTTGCGCTAGTAAAATTTTCAAATACTGAGAATTTGGGAGTCCAGATAGAATCGTTTGTAATTCTTTTTTCTCGCGCTCTGAATCAGACTGTTTACTTTCCATGGTTCTCGCCTCTTTCGATACTAAAAAATAGCCTTAATCCTAACAGCCCAACTGTTGGATTGTTTTTACTTTTCTTCAAAATTACACACCTTTTTAATCTTTTTTTCATGTTAAGTCTACCACTTTTAATATGAACTGTCATTTTTTTAATCTTGTTTTTAATTAACTCACTACATTCCTTCTTTACTTGACTACGCTTTGATTAACTCGTTAAAAAATGAAAAGAAATCAAAAAAAAGACGGTCAATCGACCGTCTGAGAAATTATTTTTTCGCTTTGGAACCAATATCATTTCGGTAAAAATAGCCGGCTGTTTCAGCTTTTGATAATGCTTGATACACTTGCGCTTGGGCTGCTTGAATCGTATCGGCCTCAGCTTCCACGACTAGAACGCGCCCGCCAGAAGCTTCCATTTGTTTCGTTCCTTGCGTTACACCAGCGTAATAAACAGTAACTTGATCGTTAAAGTCTGGCAGCGGCATCCCTTTTTGATAGTCGTTTGGATAGCCTTCTGCTGCTAAAACAACACCGACTGAGGCTTGATCGCTCCATGTTAATTCCGGTTCTTGATCTTTTAAAAAATCACTGATGATTTGAGCTAAATCGCTCGTCAAACGAGGTAAAACGACTTGTGTTTCAGGATCACCAAAGCGTGCATTAAATTCGATGACTTTGGGACCTGCTTCAGTCGCAATCAGACCAGCATATAGAATCCCAGTAAAAGGCGTGCCATTTTTCACCATACCGTCAGCTGCCGGTTGCAGAATTTCTGCTATCGCTTTTTCAACCATTGCTTCCGATATTTGTGGTACAGGTGAATAAGCCCCCATGCCACCAGTGTTCGGACCTTCGTCATTGTCGTAAGCACGCTTATGGTCTTGAGCAATCACCATTGGATAGACTTTTCTATTTTTAACAAAGGCTAGTAACGAAAATTCTTCACCGGCTAAAAATTCTTCTACCACAACTTTGTCGCCGCTCTCGCCGAAACGATGATCGGTCATCATTTCCTTCAACGCTTGCAGTGCTTCTTCCAGCGTCATCGCCACCGTCACACCTTTACCCGCAGCTAAACCATCCGCTTTGATAACGATCGGTGCGCCTTTTTCTGTGACATAATCACAAGCCGCTTGATAATCTGTGAACGCGGCGTAATCAGCGGTAGGAATCTGATTATCTACCATCAGCTTTTTAGCAAACTCCTTCGAACCTTCAATCATCGCCGCTGCTTGATTCGGGCCGAAAATCGCTAGTCCAGCTTGTTGAAAATCATCGACGATTCCATTTAGCAATGGAATTTCCGGACCGACAAACGTCCAGTCAATTGCGTTTTCTTTTGCAAAGGCAATTAACATTTTATGGTCATCTTCTGCGATATCAACGACTTGAATCCCATCTTGGACCATTCCCGGATTTCCCTTAGCGCAAAAAACCGCTGTTACTTGTGGACTGTCCAATATTTTTCTGGCGATTGCGTGTTCTCTACCACCGCTGCCGATTATTAATATCTTCATAAAATCCTCCTAATGTCTGAAATGACGCACGCCAGTGAAGACCATCGCAACACCATATTTGTTCGCCATTTCGATGGAGTCTTTATCACGAATGCTGCCACCTGGCTGAACAATGGCCTTGATCCCATGCTGCGCCGCGTATTCAACACTGTCATTCATCGGGAAATAGGCATCACTTGCTAACACAGCACCCTCCATTCGACCTTTCGCTTCTTCCAAGGCTATTTTGACTGAGCCGACGCGATTCATTTGACCCGCACCGACACCAACAGTTTGATGTGCATTGGCTACCACAATGGCGTTGGATTTCACGTGTTTCACCGCTTTCCAAGCAAAAGCTAACGCTGCTAATTCTTCGGCCGTCGGTTTACGATCAGTCACGACTTCCCAGCTTTCCGGCTCTTCTTCAATTACATCTTGATCTTGAACCAGTAATCCACCTAAAACAGAAACAATCTCCTGCTGAGTCGTTGCTTGATCAGAAAAATCGAGGGTCATCAAACGTAGATTTTTTTTGCCAGACAGAACATCGAAGGCTGCTTGGCTGAAGCTTGGAGCAATAATGATTTCTAAGAACAATTTATGCATTTCTTCCGCTGTCGCCAAATCAACTTCACGATTTGCCACTAAAATCCCGCCAAAGATTGAAGTTGGGTCTGCTTCATAAGCAAATTGATATGCTTCAAGAATTGTTTTTCCACTGCCGATGCCACAAGGATTCATATGCTTCAAGGCGACTACCGTTGGCTCGCTGAATTCACGAGCGATGCGGATCGCCGCATCCGCATCCTTGATATTATTATAAGAAAGTTCTTTGCCGTGAAGCTGCTGCGCGTTGGCAATAGAATAAGGAACAGGTAAGGCGTTTTGATAAAAGGCCGCTTGCTGGTGACTATTTTCGCCGTAACGCAATGTTTGTTTCAATTCATAAGTCAGCGTTAATTTTTCTGGTTCTGTTTCTGCCACTTGCTGGCTTAAATATTCTGCAATGAGCGCGTCATAGGCTGCAGTGTGGCGGAAAACTTTCGCGGCTAGGCTCTTCCGTGTCGCTAAACTTGTTTCCCCTTGTTCTTTTAACTCGTCTAATACGCGAGGATAATCTTTTGGATCAACAACCACTGTCACAGCGTTGAAGTTTTTCGCCGCTGAACGCAGCATACTTGGTCCACCGATATCAATATTTTCAATCGCGTCGGCTTCTGTGACTTCAGGCTTTAAGATCGTTTCCTTGAAAGGATACAAGTTCACACAGACAAAATCGATCGGTTGGATATCATGAGCCTTCATAGCATCCAGATGGCTAGCTACGTCGCGTCGGCCTAATAATCCGCCATGGATTTTTGGATGCAGCGTCTTTACACGACCATCCATCATTTCAGGAAATCCTGTCACTTCGTCGATACTCAAGGTTGGAATCCCCGCCTCGTCTAAAGCTTTTTTCGTTCCGCCGGTGGAAACGATCTCGATTCCAGCTTGAACCAATCCTTTAGTAAACTCAACAACCCCTGTTTTATCTGAAACACTAATTAATGCTCTTTTCATCATGATTCTCCTTTACAATTTCCGCTAAGACTTGCGGATAAAGATGATGTTCCGCTTGATGAATTTTTTCTTCCAAGCTATCCAAAGTATCAGTTGCAGCCACGGCTACCCTACTTTGTGCGATGATTGGTCCAGTATCGACACCATCATCGACGTAATGAATCGTTACTCCTGTTTCAGACACACCCGCTTCATAAGCGTCTTTGATCCCATGCAGTCCAGGAAAATTAGGCAGTAGAGCCGGATGAATATTAATAATTGCTTGCGGAAAGGCAGCGAGTAATTCTTTTCCTACGATCCGCATATACCCCGCCAAAACTACCAATTCAACGTCGTAATCCTGCAGTAATTTCAACAGCGCTGCCTCGTAGCTCCGCTTGTCAGTGAATTCTTTAAGCTCGAAACTCTCACAAGGAATATTAAACTTTTTCCCCCGCTCCAAAACATACGCATCGCGATGATCTGAAAACAATAAAACCAGTTCACCATCGATTTTTTGATCTTTGAATGCTTGAGCAATCACTTCAAAATTCGAGCCATTTCCTGATGCTAAGACAGCGACTTTCATGCCTTTACTCCTTTAAAAATGATTGGGTCTGCTCCATTTTCAATGACTTTACCAATCACAAAGGCATCTTCATCACGAGCAGTCAAATCAGCTTGTAATTCCTCTAATTTTTCTGGGGCAACCGCTAAAACCATACCGATCCCCATATTGAAAATTTCGTACATTTCTTTTTCTGGTATTTCCCCGTATTTTGCTAACGCGTCAAAAATCGGCAAGACCGGCCATGTTCCTAATTCGATTTCACAAGCTAGATTATCCGGCAACATCCGTGGCAGATTTTCTACAAATCCGCCGCCAGTCACATGAGCGATTCCTGTAACTAACTCCTTTTTAACTAAAGGTAAGACCGCATCGACATAGATTCGTGTCGGCGTCAATAATTCCTCGCCTAGTTCTTGAGTCAATTCCGGTAATTTTTCATTGATTGAAAAGCTATTTGTTTCAAAGAAAATTTTACGGACGAGCGAATAGCCGTTGGAGTGAATGCCTGATGAAGGCAAACCTACCAAGAGATCGCCGGTGTTGATTTTTTCACCAGTGATCATTTGACTTTTTTCTGCGATCCCAACGGTGAAGCCGGCTAAATCATAATCGTCTTCCCCGTACATCCCCGGCATCTCAGCCGTCTCGCCACCAATCAAGGCCGCCCCCGCTTGGACGCAACCTTCTGCCACACCAGCCACCACTTGCTCCAAGCGAGCCGGAATATTTTTTCCTGTAGCAATGTAATCTAAAAAGTAAAGTGGCTCCGCGCCTTGGGCCACAATGTCATTGACACACATCGCCACACAGTCGATCCCGATCGTGTCATGTTTGTCTGCTTGGATTGCCACCATTAATTTTGTGCCTACACCATCTGTTCCAGAAACTAACACCGGCTCTTTTAATTGAAACGAACTTAAATCAAAGCAGCCGCCAAACCCACCGATTGCCCCCATTACACCTAAGCGTTCCGTTCTTTTTACATGCTTTTTGATCCGTTCAACCACTTCATAACCAGCCTCAACATCTACGCCAGCCTTAGAATATGCATTTCCCACACGATCCGCTCCTTATTCATATTAAAGTATTCATTTTTCTCGAAAGCCAAAAATGAGTTTGATCTTCATGCCGTATACCATTCCACTAGCTTTGCTAAATCAATAAGTGGAACTGGCATCCTTATTCATATTAAAGTATTCATTTTTCTCGAAAGCCAAAAATGAGTTTGATCTTCATGCCGTATACCATTCGACTATTTTTTATTCATAGGGCTTATTCCTAATCTTAGAAATCATTTTTCAAAAAACGAAAAATGACTCTTATTGTCATAGCGTATACCATTATTTTAATAAAACGAGGTTTTTTCTTTCAAAGTTGCTTGATAATGTGCTTCATAATCGTATAACGGTGTTGGATAATCACCATTAAAGTACGCCATACATAGCCCTGAATAAGGTGCGTCAAATTTTAAACCGATTGCATTGATCAAGCCGTCTTCACTTAAAAAGGACAAGGAGTCAGCTCCAATCATTTCTCGCATTTCTTCAATGGAATGATTCGCGGCAATCAATTCTTTCCGCGTTTGAATATCGATTCCATAGAAACAAGGATAACGTAACGGCGGTGAAGCGATTCGAACATGAACTTCCTTTGCACCTGCTTCTTTCAAAAGATTGACGATTCGACGGCTAGTGGTTCCCCGAACGATAGAATCGTCTACCATGATCACTCGTTTGCCTTCAACTACGCCACGAACGGCAGACAGTTTCATTCGTACCCCTTGTTCGCGTAATTCTTGCGTTGGTTGGATAAAGGTTCGAGCGACATATTGGTTTTTTACCAAGCCCATCTCATAAGGAATTCCTGATTCTTCGGCGTAACCGCTGGCTGCCGATAATGAAGAATTCGGCACGCCGACTACCATGTCAGCTTCGATCGCTGATTCTTTCGCTAAGATACGTCCCATATTTTTACGAGCGCTATGAACATTGACGCCGGCAATATTAGAATCCGGACGAGCAAAGTAAATATATTCCATTGAGCAAATCGCGTGCTGCGTTTCCTGCGTAAATTGTTCCACTCTTAGTCCGTCGTCGTCGATTGTAATGATTTCTCCGGGATTAACATCTTGGATAAAGCTTGCACCAACGACTTCCAGCGCACAAGTTTCCGAAGCGACTACATACGCCCCATTGACCATTTGTCCGATTGACAATGGGCGAAAACCGTTAGGGTCAAGGGCCGCAACCATTGAATCTTCCGTTAACATCAAATAGGCGAAACCACCTTTGACGGTATTCAAAGCTTCCTTCATTCGCTCACAAAGCGTCGCTTTATGACTACGGCGAATTAAGTGCATCAAGATCTCCGTATCTGAATTGGAATGGAAGATCGCGCCATTTTGTTCTAATTCTTTTCGTAAACTTTTGGCGTTCGTCAAATTGCCATTATGGGCCAAGGCAAAAGCACCATCGTAAAAATTAAATAAGAAAGGCTGAATATTGTCCACGCTGCTATTGCCAGCTGTCGCATAACGAACGTGACCAATCGCAGCTTGACCAGTCAAATGGTTCAACTGCCGCTCATCCTTAAAGACTTCCGACAATAGACCTAGCCCGCGATGTCCGGTTAATTTTCCCGCATCATTACAGACGATTCCAGCACCTTCTTGTCCGCGATGCTGTAAACTATGCAAGCCAAAATAAGTGACGCGAGAGGCATCTGGATGACCCCAGATACCAAAAACGCCACATTCTTCATTTAAACTTCTTACTTCATTAGACATGGAATGGCTTCCTCCCATAATTCTTGTGCCTGTTTTGTTGCTACGTTGATCGAAGCACCTTCTGCTGTCAAATGAATCTCGTCAGAATCAGTAACCGTTCCGATCATGACTGCTTTATTTCCAGCTAGCGCTTCAAATTCTGCTTGATTTTCTGGTTTAACGGTTAAAACAAAGCGTGATTGTGTCTCAGCAAAAAGATTTTCAACGGGCATCGCAACGGTTGCTTCCACTCCTAATTGATTAGTAAAAGCCGATTCAGCGATGGCTACCGCTAGTCCACCTTCCGCACAGTCATGGGCGCTGGCAATCAAACCGGCTTTGATTGCAGAAAGAACAAAGTCTTGATTGGCTTTTTCCACCGTTAAGTCAAAGTCCATTAATTGACCTTCAATCAATCCTTTTTGCATTTTTTGCAATTCACTGCCGTTGAAATCATTGCTAGTTTCACCAACAACATAAATCAAATCACCAGCTTGTTTAAATTCTTGCGTCGTAATATGACTCAAGTCTTCAATCAAACCAACCATTCCAATCATTGGTGTTGGATAGATTGCTTTGCCATTGGTTTCGTTATACATCGAGACATTGCCTGAGATAACCGGTGTATTCAATGTTCGACAAGCTTCAGAGATTCCGTCAGCTGATGTCCATAATTCCCAAAAGCCTTCTGGTTTTTCTGGTGAACCATAGTTCAAGCAATCGGTGATCGCCAAGGGTTGACCACCAGAAGCGACGATATTTCGGGCGGCTTCCGCTACCGCGATTTGTCCGCCGATTTCTGGATTCAAATACAAGTAACGCGCATTACAGTCAGTGGTCATCGCCAGCGCTTTTTGGGTTCCACGAACTCGTAAAACAGCCGCGTCACTGCCGGGACGAACCACCGTATTGGTGCGTACTTGTGAGTCATAGGTTTCATAGATCATTCGCTTTGAAGCGATGGTTGGCTGTTGCAACAATTGTAGCAATACTTCCGAAGCATCTTTCACCTCTGGTTGATACTCGTCCATTGCAGCGAATTCTTTGATCCGGGCTGGTTCGCGTTTTTCATTTTGGTAAACCGGCGCGTCTTCAGCCAAAGCATCGACTGGTAAATTGGCGACTTCAACGTCGTGATGGTACAAACGATACAGCCCGTCATCCGTTACTTCACCAATCGTCACCGCATCTAGCTCATAACGTTTGAATAATTCCACGACTTCCGCTTCATGCCCTTGCTCAACACAAATCAGCATCCGCTCTTGTGACTCCGATAACATCATTTCGTAAGGGGTCATATGGGTTTCCCGTTGCGGTACATCATCTAAATAAAGCTTCAAGCCCGAACCGGCTTTTGAAGCCATTTCCGAACTAGATGAAACCAGACCAGCTGCTCCCATATCTTGGATACCGACTAAAATTTCTGCATGATCCAAAATTAATTCCAAACAAGCTTCCAATAATAACTTTTCCATAAATGGATCGCCGACTTGAACCGCCGAACGTTGTTGTTCTTCTCCTTCAACAAATTCTTCAGAAGCGAAGGTCGCTCCGTGAATGCCATCACGCCCTGTTTTAGCCCCTACATACATGATAGAATTGCCGACACCTTTAGCTTGACCCTTTTGAATGTCCTTGTGTTCCATCAAGCCGACACACATCGCATTCACTAAAGGATTACCTTCGTAGCAATGATCAAAGGCTACTTCGCCGCCGACTGTTGGGATACCGATACAATTTCCATAGCCGCTGATCCCAGCGACAATTTCTTCTACTAAATATTTCGTCCGAGGTGTGTTTAATTCACCAAAGCGTAACGAATCTAAAATTGCGATGGGGCGAGCGCCCATGCTGAAAATATCACGGATGATCCCACCGACACCGGTTGCCGCGCCTTCATAAGGCTCTACCGCCGAAGGATGATTATGACTTTCAGCTTTAAAGACAACTGCTTGTCCATCACCAATATCCACGATCCCGGCACCTTCACCGGGTCCTTGAAGAACCTGCGGCCCCTCCGTCGGAAATTTGCGTAGAACGGGCTTTGAATTTTTATACGAACAATGTTCGCTCCACATTACCGAAAATAGTCCTGTTTCAGTATAATTCGGCATGCGACCCAAGATATCTTCAGAAATCAAGCGATATTCTTCATCGGTCAAGCCCCATTCGGCATAGATTCGTTGTTCTTTGATTTCTTGCGCTGTCGGTTCTAATTTCATCATTAGTTTGCAGTCACCTTTCCGAAATTTTTTAAAATGGAGGCGAAGAATTTTTTGCCATCCTCAGAGCCTAAAAGGGTTTCCATCGCACGTTCCGGATGTGGCATCATGCCTAAAACATTTCCTGCTTGATTGGTGATTCCGGCAATATTTTCTACACTGCCGTTAATATTTTCTCCTTCATAGGTAAAGACGATTTGATTGTTCGCCTTTAGCTCAGTCAAGGTCGCTTCATCACAATAATAATTTCCTTCACCGTGAGCGACCGGAATTTGAATGATCTCATCCGCTTCATATTCAGAAGTGAATTTTGTTTGGTTATTCACAACACGTAATGGAGTGATTTTGCTGATAAATTTTAAGGACTCATTGCGGCGTAATGCTCCGGGTAACAGACCTGCTTCCGTTAAAATTTGAAATCCATTACATGTTCCAAAGACTGGTTTGCCTTCTTCAGCGAACCGAATAACTTCTGACATGATATTAGAGAAGCGAGAGATCGCGCCACAGCGTAAATAATCACCATAAGAAAAACCGCCAGGTAATAGTACACCATCAAAGCCAGCCAAGCTTGTTGCATCATGACGGACATATTCACAATCCGCTCCCATGATTTCCTTCATCGCCCAATACATATCCATGTCGCAATTTGAGCCAGGAAAAACAATGACTGCAAATTTCATCTTAGACTTCCTCCATTGCTTGGATTTCATAACGATAAGTTTCCATATTCACGTTGGCTAATAATTTGTCGCAAACTTCCTCAATCATGTCTTCTACTGGGCGATCGCTTTTAGCAACTTTGATCTCAAAATATTTACCGATCCGTACCTCTTCGATTTCGTCATACCCTAAACGATGAACTGCCCCTTTGACTGCTTCTCCTTGGGGATCTAACACAGAATCCTTATACGTTACGTATACTTTTACAAAATACATGCTTATTCTCCTCGCTTTTCTAATCGATTTAATACTTCTTGATACACAGGAATAATGTCGCCTAAGTCGCGACGATAAATATCTTTGTCTAAATGCTCTTGCGTTTTCTTGTCCCACAAACGACACGTATCAGGAGAAATCTCATCTGCTAAAAGAATCGTGTCATCTTTTTGCCGTCCAAATTCTAATTTAAAGTCGATGAGTTGAATCGCCATTGAATCAAACAATTCAATCAACGCTTGATCGACTTCTAAAGCCATTTGACGTAGTATTGCCAACTCTTCACCGGTCGCAATTTCCAAAAAGCGGATATGATCATCAATGATCATTGGATCGTCTAAGGCATCATTTTTGTAATAAAACTCGACAATTGGCTTTTTCAAAGCGGTTCCTTCTGGAATAGCCAAGCGTTTTGAAAAACTGCCCGCCGCCACGTTTCGAACAACCACTTCTAAAGGAATGATTTCCACTGATTGAATCAATTGTTCAGTAGCTGAAAGTCGTTTGATAAAGTGATTCTTGATTCCTTTGCTCGCTAAAAAATCAAAGATTAAGCTGGTGATTTGATTATTTAGTTCTCCTTTACCATTGATTTGATCTTTTTTTGCGCCATTCAAAGCAGTCGCTTGATTTAAATACTCGACCCAAATGACCTCTGGATCATCTGTTTGAAATAATTGTTTTGCTTTTCCTTCATACAATAAAGTTCCTTTTTTCACCTTGTTACGCTCCCTTTTTGTGAACATTCGCTACAATTCGCATAAAATCATTCGCTTTTTTATTTCATCCTTAGTGTAACAACTGAAAAAAAATAATTCAACATTTTATCGGATATTATAATTCAAAAACATCTTTATCGTTCGTGTTTTACCAAGAACGCTCATTCCTTTTTCACAAACATTTTTAAGATAACGTTTACATTTTTTTAAATGGGTGGTATATTAAATGCGAATGATATTAATGGAGGAATTGCTTATGTTAGAGACGCCCTCAGCAGCTCAAAAATTTCTAGATTCAATGACTGAAATCAACAAGCAACGACTACTGAACGCACTGTTAGGATTAGATAGTACCCATGCCTTGAATTGCAACACCAGCTTCTATTCTTACCGCAACTTAAAAAAAATCTTTAAACCAAATAAAGCTCAACCGATGCAAACACTACACTTTTCCAATACCACAAACGATCAATTAGTCATTCGACAATTGAAGCAGCATTCTTTCTTAAAGAATTCTTATCGAATCGAGATTCGGCTGAATTCCGTCTTATATGACTATCAATTGATTGATTGCTTGCTGCAGCAACTGAACGAAAGCTGCTGTACGGATTTGTTTTCTTACGCATAAAAGCAAAGACCTTCTTACCGAAAACGGCAAGAAGGTCTTTTTCTATTTAATGCCAACACGTTCGAAAACTTTGTCAACATTTTTTAAATGATAATTATAATCGAAAGCGTCGTCCAAATCAGCAGCAGATAAAATGCTGGTGATTTTTTCGTCGGCATCAAGCAATGGCCGGAACTGGGTTTGATTATCCCAAGCATACGCGGTCTTTGGTTGAACTAAGTCATACGCTTCTTCCCGGGTCATTCCCTTATCGATCAATTTCAACATAACCCGTTGGCTATAGATCAAGCCGAAGGTCGCCTCCATATTACGCTTCATGTTTTCTGGGAAGACCGTCAAATTCTTAACGATATTGCCAAAGCGGTGCAACATATAATCCACTAAAATCGTCGTATCCGGGGTAATAATTCGTTCAGCCGAAGAATGGGAGATATCACGTTCATGCCACAAAGCTACATCTTCAAAGGCAGTAATCAAATGACCGCGAACGACCCGTGCCAAGCCGGTCATGTTCTCTGAACCGATCGGATTCCGTTTATGAGGCATCGCCGATGAACCTTTTTGCCCTTTAGCGAAAAATTCTTCCACCTCGCGGGTTTCTGATTTTTGCAAGCCGCGGATTTCTGTCGCAAAACGTTCAATCGAGGTAGCGATCAATGCTAGGCTAGAAAAATACTCGGCATGTAAATCTCTGGGCAAGACTTGGGTAGAAATTTCTTGTGGGCGGATTCCTAATTTTTCACACACAAATTCTTCTACAAATGGCGGAATATTTGCGAAAGTACCCACCGCACCAGAAATTTTTCCTGCTTCAACCCCTTTAGCCGCGTGTTCGAAGCGTTCAATGTTACGTTTCATTTCAGAATACCAAGTCGCCAATTTCAAACCAAAGGTCGTCGGTTCCGCGTGAACCCCGTGGGTCCGCCCCATCATAACTGTATTTTTATGTTCCAAGGCTTTTTCTCCAATGATGGCTAAAAAGTCTTGCAGATCTTGACGTAAAATATCGTTGGCTTGTTTGTATAAGTATCCGTAGGCTGTATCTACCACATCGGTACTTGTTAAGCCATAGTGAACCCATTTCCGTTCTTCTCCTAGTGTTTCAGAAACCGCACGGGTGAAAGCAACGACATCGTGTTTGGTTGATTGTTCAATTTCTAAAATACGGTCAATATCAAAACCGGCATTTGCACGAATTTTCTCAACATCCGCCTTGGGAATCTCCCCTAGTTCCGCCCAAGCTTCATCAGCTAAAATCTCCACTTCCAGCCACGCATTATAACGATTCTCATCGCTCCAAATATTTGCCATTTCCGCTCTACTATATCGAGGTATCATGTTACGCTCCTTTTTTCTACTTAATGAAAGAATTTTTAATACTATCTGTTTTTAATCCCACGTCTCAGTCTTCTTGATATCATCCAAAGTTCGTTGGATACTATCCGTTAAAATAGTGATATGCCCCATCTTGCGACCTTTTTTCGGCATTGCTTTGCCGTAATAATGAAAGTGCCAGTCCGGCCACAAATCAATTAATTCATAGGTCTTTAAAAGATTCTCGCCTAAAACATTCACCATCACTGCATTCGATAATAATTTTGGCTCGCTTAAAGGCCAACCGCAAATCCCACGAATATGGGCCTCAAACTGACTCAATGAACAAGCTTCAATCGTATAATGGCCAGAATTATGTGGACGTGGTGCGATCTCGTTCACATATAAGGCACCAGCTTTGGTCAGGAAGAATTCTACACACAGGGTGCCGACTAATTCCACGCCTTCAGCGATAATTCGAGCGATTCGGCTTGCTTCTTTAGCTACGGCCGCATCAATTCCTGCCGGTGCGATCGTTTCATGTAAAATATTATTGCGATGGATATTTTCAACGACTGGAAACGTTACGTAGTCGCCGATGTTATTTCCCGCTACTTGGACAGATAATTCTTTTTCAAAAGGAATCCATGCTTCCAAGACACAAGTCCCTTGACGCAGTAAATTCATGGAAGGCGCTAGGTCAGCTGTACTTTTTAAAACATATTGTCCGTGGCCGTCATACCCGCCGCGAGTTGTTTTTAAGACACAAGGATAGCCAATGCCTTCGATCGCATCTTGAATATCCGTCGGACTGATGATCGTCGCGTAAGGCGCGATCACGATATTATTATTTTCCAAGAAAGATTTTTCCATCAAACGGTCTTGACTGATGGCTAGTAAGTCCGTCCCTTGAGGAACATTCGCAAAATGCTGGATTTGATTGATCGTATCAACATCCACATTTTCAAATTCATAAGTAATTGCTTGTGATCGTCTAGCCATTTCTTCTAAAGCCATTTGATCATCATAATCGGCCACAATATGCCAATCTGAAACTTGCGCAGCTGGACAATCCTCTGTCGGATCAATGATTCCCGTTCGAAAACCCATTTCCTTCGCGCTGATAGCCATCATTCGGCCTAATTGCCCTCCGCCTACGATTCCAATCGTAGAGCCTGGTTGTAAAGGTTTAACCAAGTTGTTCACTACTTTCCACTACAGTTTGTGTCATTTGCTGACGTTTCTTTGCCAAACGTTCAGCTACTTTTTTATCATACATTGAAAGCATCTGAGCCGCAAGTAGTCCCGCATTCGTTGCCCCAGCTTTTCCAATCGCCGTCGTCGCCACCGGAATCCCGCCCGGCATCTGAACGATCGATAATAAGGAGTCTAAGCCATTTAAAGCCTTTGATTGCACCGGTACACCAATCACAGGCAAGGTCGTCTTAGCCGCTACCATGCCTGGTAAATGAGCGGCTCCTCCGGCTCCTGCAATAATAACTTTAATGCCGCGTTCTCTGGCCTTTTCCGCAAACTCAAACATTAGATCAGGCGTACGATGTGCTGAAACAACTTTTTTTTCATAAGAAATCCCCAACTCCTCGAGACTTTCACAAGCGTGTTTCATTGTTTCCCAATCAGAGGTACTCCCCATGATAACTGCAACTTCTGGATTCATGATTTGCTCCTTTCATTATTCATGCTTATTTTAGCAAGCAACTAAAGGGAAGTCAAAAGAGAATTCGAATATTATTTGATATTTATAATCTAATGTTCGTGTTTATTTCATAAAAAAGAAAACGCGGCAAACGCCGCGTTCTTTTTTAACTATTTTTACGATTATAACCGTGGAACAATAGATTCAATACAATCGCTGACAAACTACTCATCACGATTCCATTGCCAGTAAACATTTGAACCGTTTCAGGCAGCTTCGCGAAAAGTGTCGGCATGGCGTTAAAACCTAAACCAAAACCAATTGAAATTGCGATAATCAATAAGTTTTTCTCATCGTTAAAATCAACTTTCGAGAGCATCTTCATCCCTTGGACCGCGACCATTCCAAACATCACGAGCATTCCCCCGCCTAAAACCGGCTCAGGAATAATTTGCGCCAAAGCCCCCACTTTAGGGAACAGGCCCAGAATAATCAAGAAAATAGCTGAAAAATAAATTGGACGACGGGTTTTGATGCCGGATAATTGAACCAACCCAACATTTTGCGAAAAACCAGTATAAGGGAACGTATTGAATAATCCGCCTAAAATAACTGCCAGGCCTTCTGCACGATACCCACGTTTCAAATCATCCTGAGATACTTTTTTGCCGGTAATATCGCCTAAAGCAAAGTAAACACCCGTTGACTCTACCATGCTGACGATGGAAATAATAATCATTAAGAGAATTGAAAATGGTTCAAACTTCGGTGTCCCAAAGTAAAAAGGCTGTGGGACATGGAACATCGGCGCATGACCAATCGCGGCCAGGTCGACTTGGCCTAATAATGCCGCTAAAATCGTGCCACCAACTAGTCCTACCAATACAGCGATCGAACGAATAAATCCGCGACCAAAAACTTGAACAGCTAAGATCAATGCAATCGTAATAAAGGCTAATAGTAAATTGGTTGGATCGCCAAAAGTTTTAGCCGATGCATCGCCGCCACCTAATTTCGTTGTAGCAACTGGGATTAGTGTCAAACCAATCGTTGTAATCACTGTTCCAGTAACGATCGGCGGAAACAGCTTTTCAATCTTTGAAAAGAAGCCAGCAATTAAAACTACAAATATTCCAGCCGCAATGATCGACCCGTAGACTGTTCCGACACCCTGTGTTTGCCCAATCAAGATCAGTGGTGCTACTGCTTGGATGGCACAGCCTAAAACAACTGGCAGCCCGATCCCGAAAAATCTGTTGACTGTTAATTGCAAAAGTGTAGCTACCCCACACATGAAAATATCAATGGAAATCAAATACGTCATTTGCGCTTCATTAAAACCTAGTCCCGTACCGATCAACAGCGGCACGGCCACAGCTCCTGCATACATGGCTAAAAGATGCTGCAACCCTAAAACTGCTGATTTTCCATTACTTGTTTCGTTTGTCACTCTATGCGTCCTCCTCGATAAATGTCACTTTACCGTCATGTAAGGAAGAGATTCTTGCTAAAGAGACGACTGGAATGTCCATATCTTCAATCAGTTGGCGTCCATCCTGGAACGATTTTTCAATTAAAATCCCGATCCCAGCCACGTTTGCTCCCGCTTGTTGACACAGTTCAATCAATCCTTTAGCCGCTTGGCCGTTCGCTAGAAAATCATCGACTAATAACACATTGTCCTCTGCAGAAAGGAATTTACGAGAAATTGAAATGGTGCTAGTTACTTGTTTTGTAAAAGAATAAACGGATGCAGTCAATAGCTCTTCGTCCATTGTTAGGCTTTTTGATTTACGGGCAAAGATCATCGGTACCTTTAAAGCTTGTGCGGCATAAACAGCCGGAGCAATCCCTGATGCTTCAATTGTCACTACTTTAGTGATCTTCTTTTCCGCGAATACTTCTGCCAGACGTTTCCCCATCGCATCCATCAATTCAGGATCTACTTGGTGCGTGATGAATTCATCGACTTTCAGAACACCTTCGCCTAAAACTCTGCCATTTTCTTTAATGCGATCTGTCAATTCTTTCATTATCCATTCTCCTTTTCCTATTTCAAATCGAGTACCATTCCATTTTATTTTCTTTACTATAGCAAGATATTTTGCCGGTCGCATGTCATCTGCTTAGTTAGCCATAAAAATAGAATTGTATTCGTTCTTGTCGTTTTTTGATTAATACAAAAAACGCACCCAATCTGCAAAGCAAAAAAGGTACGCAACCGTACGATTTTTACTTATAGTCTTGCGTTTACGGCACAAGGTAGAAACTGTCATCCATATTATGACGATATATAAGTTCACTGCCAGTGAAAATTTTCACTGAAGTTTATGAAATATGAAAATTATTATAGCAGAAAGATTCTCACTGTAAACTAGAATCATTTCAAATGAGAAGAATTATAGCTGAATTAAATGAATATCTCACTTTATAATAAGAAGAAAGACGAAATCAATTCAAAAAAATTGGCAATTCAACTAGGATTTGAGAAGATAATAAAAACAAGGAAAATTTTTCTGACTCCTTTACTACATAGCCAGGAGCCTTATTAAAGAATGGATTAGGAGGTTCTTCTAATGATCGATTATTTCACAATATCCGATACTGGCGTAAAAAAAAGCGCACACGCTAGTAATTGGCTCGCGGTTGATAATCCCACCGATGCCGAAAAGGAACAGTTACACGAGGCCTATGATCTACCGAAAAACTTTTTTACCTTAGGTCAAAAATATTCCAATGTCTCCTTTTTCAAAAAATATCAAACCGAGGAAAAGAATCCACTATGCTTGATGCTCTTTGTTGATATCCAATCCGTGGATGAACCTGAATCTTTATCTTCAACAGTTTCGGTATTCTTAACTCCTAAAGTACTGATAACCGTCAGTGATAATTCGCTAATTCAAGAAGTGCTGCAGAATTTCGAGACGGAAATCTTTACTAAAGCCGGCTTGATTCTCCATATGTTACAGACGATCAATGAACATTATCTGATTTTTTTACGAGAACAACGAAAGACTATCGAAGAAATCAGTCAAGGAACTGCTCACGGATCTAATAAAAATATTCTTGAACAAACGACCCATACGGAAAAAAATCTCGTATACATCGACAATCTTTTAAAGGAACAATTAAAAACAATTGATCGGTTATTGGATTCGAGTCTAGTGGCGTCCGATCGGGATTTGGCAATTGAAATCGAGTTACAGTCTAAACAGGCCACGACTTCTGTTCAAATTTATCGCGAGATGCTAGGCTCTATCAGCGGATTGATCAACAGTATGATGGATAATCGGCTGAACCAGCTGATGAAATTTCTAAACACGGCTTCATTGCTCTTAGCATTACCAACGTTAATTTTTAGTCTATGGGGGATTAATACCGGTGGATTGCTCTGGCGTGATTCTGAGATTGGCTCCATCATGGTGGTGCTCTTAGCATTGATTGTCTCCATCGTTAGCGGCGTCTATTTATTTAAAAAGGATTATGACGCTTAAGTTAAGAAAGGCTTTCGCGGACTCGCTCAGCTTTTTGCTAGTTTTTCATCTCGCTTTATTGAGATTAGAAAAAGGGTATGCGTGACGACAATCAGAATCATTTTTCGTGTCTTGGGAAAAATGATTCCCTAATTAGGAGTCAGCTGAGCAATAAGACCAAACTTTTGATAAATGACTGAGAAACACAAAGTTTTAACTTTGATGTTGAACAGTTTCTACTCGGTGCTTCTCAAATTTCGAAATCGTTTTGCTTATTGCCGATAAAGCTAGTTCGTGAAGCCGGACATGAATATGCCTGCTGTAAAGCGATTTATTCATTTGAAAATTTTATACTTTCTTCATAGTCAAAAAAACAGGCAGCGATCACATCCTCGCTGCCTGTTTTAACTGTTTATTATTTCAATTCGTTTGCTACTGAGAAGTGTCCAATAACATCAGTGATTCGGTTCAAGTCAACGTTACCGCCAGAAACGACTGCAACGACTTTTTTGCCATTCACATATTTGTCCACTTTACCTGAAAGAATGGCTGCAGTTGCTAAAGCGCCTGCTCCTTCAACGACGATCTTCGTCCGTTGGATCAAATCTTTCATTGCAAGTTCAATTTCTTGTTCAGATACGGTTACCATATCGTCAACCAATTCTTCAACAACTTCAAAGGTTAGGTTTCCAGGAAATTCTACCGCACAACCGTCTGCGATTGTCGCACCAGTTTTGTAGCCAACTTTTTTACCTTCGCGGAACGAAGCAGTCATCCCATGAATGTTGTCTGCCTGTACCCCAATGATATTGATATTTGGATTAAATGTTTTCATTGCTACCGCGATACCAGAAATCAATCCGCCGCCGCCGACAGGAACAACGACAGTATCCACATCCCAAATTGAATCTAGGATTTCAAGACCAATTGTTCCTTGTCCAGCCATCACGCATTCATCATCGTAAGGTGGGATATACGTCACACCTGTTTCTTCAACGATTTTTTCACAATATGCTTTTGCATCGTCAAAACCAGCACCATGAAGGATTACTTTGGAACCGTAGCCTTCCGTTGCTTCAACTTTCGCTTTAGGAGCTGTTTCAGGCATTACGATCGTGCTTTCGATTCCTAATAATCTAGAAGTCAACGCTACACCTTGTGCGTGGTTTCCAGCAGAAACCGCGATAACCCCTTTATCTTTTTCCGCTTGAGTTAAATGAGCAATCTTGTTGAAAGCTCCGCGGAATTTAAATGATCCTGTTAATTGCATATTTTCTAATTTTAAGAAAACTTGACCGCCCGTTTGAGCCGTTAAGAACATTGATTGAATCAACGGTGTTACCCGTCCGTATTGTTTTACAACATTTTTTGCTTCATGGATATCTTCGATTGATACTGGTAATTTTGTCATTGTTTGAGTCATTACAGTACATCTCCCACTTCGGTATAAGTCACATCGATTGAATCTGCTAATGCTTTAGAAACTACTTTACCATTGTATACACTTAGACCTGAAACTAATGATTCGTCAGATTTCAACGCGGCTTCAAGACCTTTGACACTGACATCTTTAAGGAACGAGATATTACCTTTTGCTAACGCGATCGTTGCTGTTCTTGGTGTTGCACCAGGCATATTCGGTACAGCATAGTGGATCACGCCGTGTTTAGTGAAGACTGGGTCTGCATGGTTAGTTGGTTTGTCGATTGTTTCAACCGTACCACCTTGGTCAATCGCGATATCAACGATGACTGAACCTGGTTTCATTGATTCAACCATGTATTCTTTAACTAATTTTGGTGGCTTCGCTCCTGGAATCAAGACTGTCGAGATAAACACATCAGCTTCTTTGATTTTTTCTTCTAAGTTTTCAGTGTTTGAAACTAACACATCAACATTGTGATCTTTATAACGTTCTTGTAATTGTTTGATGCGGCTTTCGTTCACTTCAAGAATGATGACGTGGCAACCAATTCCAACAGCCATATCAGCTGAATTTTCTGCTGCGTTCCCGCCGCCTAAGATGACCACTGTTCCTGCTTCAACGCCGTCGATTCCTGGAAGTAAGATTCCTTCGCCGCCATGTTGTTTTTCTAAATAATATTGACCTAGATTTACTGCACGACGTCCAGCGATCGCACTCATTGGTTTCAATAATTCTAATACGCCGTTGATTGAGATGTTTTCGCCTGACAAAGCTGTCACGCCAACTTCCATCATTTTTTCAACACAAGCTTTGTTAGCAGCTAAATGTAAGAAGCCCCAGATGATTTGACCTTTTTTGAAGTAGTGATATTCACTTTCCATTGGTTCTTTTACTTTTACGATCAATTCAGCTGTCCAAGCAGTATCTGTATCAACGATTTTACCGCCAGCTTCAATATATTGTTCATTTGTAAAGCCTGAGCCTGCACCTGCGTTATCATCAACAAGTACTTCGTTTCCTGCTTCAACTAAAATTTTTACATTTTCAGGTGTCATACCTACACGTGCTTCACCTTGTTTTGGATCTTTAATTACGCCTATTTTCATAGCCATTCACTCCCAAAGATTATTTACCAAAGTTATTTAACCTTGGAACATGTTTAATATATCACAATGCTTTTTTTATACAACGATAAGTTTTCAAGTGTTATTGATATCTCATTTAGTTCAAAACAATATTCATTATTAGTTGATCTTCCAAACAAAAAAAGCCGTTAAAACAGCTTTTTAAAATAAGAATTTTTTCATTTATTCGAAATGTGTTCTCCTTAAACTCGTCTAACAAATAAATATAATGGAATCGTTCTCGTTCTTTTATGTGATTCTTCGAATTTATTGATTTTTTATTATTTTCAAAAATAGTAGCAGTACTAAGTAATTTTACTTAAAAAAAGTGCAGGAAAGTAATTCCTTACAACCTGCAAAAATCGAACAAAAAAAGCCGAAGATTACTCTTCGACTTTTGCTTGGCAATCTGGGCATAACCCATAAACTTCTAAACGATGCTTGTTGATTTTATAGCCTGTCAACTTGCTGGATGCCATTTCAACATCTTCCAATCCTGGATAGAAAAAATCCACGATCTTACCACAATCTGTACAAATCGCATGATAATGCTGCTTGTTCGTAAAATCAAAACGACTAGCCGCATCTCCATAGTTCATCTCCTGCACAATCCCTATTTCGACAAATTTTCTCAAGTTATTGTACACAGTAGCCACACTCATATTGGGGAAGCGGCCTTCTAACGAGCGAAAAATCTCATCAGCTGTTGGATGACTGCGATACTGGATCAGATATTCTAAGATGGCATAACGTTGCGGCGTGATTCTTACTCCGCCGGCCTTTAATTCTTTGACCGCTTGATCAACTGCCTCATTAACCATATAAGCCCCTCCTCTTTGGATTCTCTATTAAAATGATACTATTATCTGAGGGGAAATACTAGTTGGATTCAAAAATTAATCTTTTTCGTAAACTTATTGGATTTATTGAAATAATTCAGTAGACAAATAACGTTCACCATTATCAGGCAGTAAAACCAATACTTTTTGACTAGAATCCATTTTTTTAGCTACTTCTAATGCCGCAAATAGTGCCGCTCCTGAAGAAACACCAACTAGAATTCCTTCTTTTTTGGCAATTTCTCTGGCAGTCTCCATGGCATCGCTGCTTTTCACCGGTAAAACTTCATCATAAATGTTAGTATTCAAAATACTTGGAACAAACCCAGCGCCAATTCCTTGGATTTTATGTGGACCAGATTGACCACCCTCTAAAACAGGAGATTCTTCCGGTTCTACCGCATAAATTTTAATATCCGAATACATCCGCTTCAATTCGTTACCAACACCTGTGATCGTACCACCTGTACCAACACCAGCAACAAATGCGTCTAAACCATTTTTTTCAAAGGCATTGACGATTTCCTTAGCCGTCGTTTCTTCATGAACTTTTGGATTCGCTGGATTGTCAAATTGAGCTGGGACGAACCAACCATTTTTTTCAGCTAACTCATTTGCCTTAGCAATCGCGCCTTTCATCCCGTCCGCTCCGGGAGTTAAAACTAAATCTGCACCATAAGCCTGCATTAATTTCCGGCGTTCCACGCTCATCGTTTCTGGCATTACTAACGTTACTGGATATCCTTTAGCAGCTCCGACCATAGCTAGACCAATTCCTGTATTTCCAGAAGTCGGTTCAATAATCGTCATACCTGCTGTCAATTTTCCAGAATGTTCGGCGTCTTCAATCATTCGTAAAGCAATCCGATCCTTCACACTTCCGCCTGGATTAAAGGATTCAACTTTAACGTATATTTCCGCCATCTCACTTGTTGTCATGTGGTTAAGTTTTACGATTGGTGTGTCGCCTATCGTTTCTAAAATAGATTGATAAATTTTTGTCATTTTATTTCGCTCCATTCCTTACCTTATGTAAGTTATATTAACGAAAAAAGAGCAAAGATGCGAGAATTTCGACTTTTAAAGCGCTTCAATCCAGATTAACTATAAAGATTTTTTCTAAATAAAATCTTCCCTCAGAGTTTTATTCAAGAAAAAAAGATGAAGCGTGTTGCTTCATCTTACCAATCAATTAAATAGTAATAGTTTCTCCAGGCATGATGGTGGTTGCAGAAGTCCAACCATTATCCGCCATTAACTGATCGACACTAATTCCAAATTTTTCAGCGATTCCCCAAAAAGAATCCCCTGATTGGACTGTGTATGATTGACCACTTGTTTGTGTTGCTTCACTTCCATTAGAAGCTGTTTGCTGTGTTTGTCCTTGATCGGTTGATTCAACTGCTGTACCGGCTCCTGGTGTATCAAAACGAGTCAAACCATACGTTTGAATCAATGAGATTAATTTTCCCGCATACCCAGGGTCTGTCGCGTAGCGTCCCGTTAAATAGACTGCCGCATCTTGGTAACTGTTCGTATGACTTTTCCATGCGCCTGCATAATAAGAACTTCTTAAAAGGCTCGCATGGGCCTGAAAAGATTCACTGTAGCTGCCGTACACAGCAAAAGGCTCATTCATCGTAACCCACTGACCATTTAAGTATTCTTGGGTACTCATGGTGACAGATGGACCGCCGCTGTATTCCTTTACGCCAAATAAATTGTAATACGGAGCGCTTGATAATGACGATGATCCAAAGCCTGTTTCGACTAATGCTTGAGCAACCATTATCGATGCGTATAAATCATTTGATGCAGACACTTGCATCGCAGAAGCACCTAGCTGTTCAATAAATGCCGATTGATTTTGTGTTTGCCCGACTTCCGCAGCATTCACTTTTACACTATTGATAGAAATCGCGGCTGGTGCAAGAATCATTGCCGTCCCTAGTAAAGGCGCACTCTTTTTCGCCCTACTTATCCGCTTTTCTTTTTTCTGTTCTCTTATATAATTGTTTCTCTCGATACGTGTTTTAAATTGGCTCATTTTTTACCTCCATGAAACCCTACCTACACTCTTCTTTTTACGTTACTTTGAAATTATAATCCAAGAATAATTAACAAACAATTCAAACAACGTTGTTTCGACAAATTGTCATTACTTCGTAACATGTGTAATGAAAAAGTAGTTATATTTCAGTTTAAATTCTATTGCTTTTTCGAAATACCTTATTTAAATCCGTAAAAAAAGTGAATCAGCTTAAAAACTGATCCACTTTAAAACACAATTGTTTTGTTTACATAATTATTTTATGCTTCGATAGGTTGATTTTGAAAAACCAATTGGTCATCAAATAATTCGATAGAAACTTTTGTCTTAGGCAGCACCCGCCCGGCAATAATTTCTTTTGCTAACGGTGTCTCTACTTCCCGTGTAATGAACCGTTTCAGTGGACGTGCGCCGTATTGCGGCTCGTAAGCTTTTTCGGCGATCCAGCTTTTCGCATCTTCTGTGATATCTAATTGAATTTCTTGCTCTTCTAAGCGATGCGATAAGTGTTGAACGATTTTTTCTACGATTCCTTTCACGTCTTCTAAGCTTAACGGCGTGAACAAAATTGTATCATCAATTCGATTCAAAAACTCTGGTTTAAAATGTCCTCGTAACAAACTTAACACTTGATCCTTCGTAGCTTCTGGAATTTTTCCATCAGCAGTTACCCCGTCCAACAGTACTTGGGAACCAATATTGCTGGTCATGATTAGGACCGTGTTTTTAAAATCGACTAAGCGGCCTTTCGAATCGGTCAGACGTCCGTCATCTAAGACTTGTAATAAAATGTTGAAAACGTCTGGATGCGCCTTTTCGATCTCGTCCAGTAAAATAATCGTATACGGATTCCGACGAACAGCTTCCGTTAATTGTCCGCCTTCCTCATAACCAACATAACCTGGAGGTGCTCCAACTAGCCGTGACACAGAATGTTTCTCCATATATTCACTCATGTCGATTCGTACCATGTGATCCTCAGAATCGAAAAGATTTTCTGCCAAAGCTTTGGCCAGTTCCGTCTTACCGACCCCCGTAGGCCCTAAGAATAAGAAAGAGCCTAGTGGGCGATTAGGATCTTGCAGCCCTGCCCGCGAGCGTAGTACCGCATCACTGACCGCATCCACTGCTTCATCTTGACCAATAACCCGTTTGTGCAGCGTGCTGTTCAAGCTTAGTAATTTTTCCCGCTCACCTTCGACCAATTTCGTGACTGGAATGCCTGTCAAACGACCGACGACTTGTGCAATCTCATTTTCGGTGACGGACTCTTGCACCATCCGAATATCATTTTGTTGATTTTTTTCTTCCAAGTCGGCCAATTCTTTTTCCAAGTTCGGAATCGTGCCATGACGAAGCACGGCCGCCCGCTCTAAATCGTAATTATTTTCCGCATCTTCCAACTCATGCTTGGCTTGGTCAATCTCTGCCCGTTTATTGGAAACGACATTGACTTCTTCTTTTTCCGTTTCCCATTGCAGTTTCATCGCATTGGTTTCTTCCCGTAGATCAGCTAGCTCTGCCTGTAAGCTTTCTAGCCGCTTCTTGCTGGCATCGTCGCTTTCCTTTTTCAATGCAGCTTCTTCAATCTCTAACTGCATTAAACGCCGTGTCACTTGATCTAGCTCTGTCGGCATTGAATTCATTTCCACACGAATGCTAGCGCTGGCTTCATCCACCAAATCAATCGCTTTGTCTGGTAAAAAACGATCGGTAATATAGCGGTCTGATAAGGTCGCTGCTGCTACTAACGCATTGTCATGAATATTAACCCCGTGATGGATTTCAAAACGTTCCTTCAATCCCCGCAAAATACTGATGGTATCTTCGACGGTCGGTTCCTTGACTAAAACTTTTTGGAAACGACGCTCTAAAGCTTTGTCCTTTTCCATATACTGACGATATTCGTCTAAGGTAGTGGCACCGATCAAATGTAATTCCCCGCGAGCCAGCATAGGTTTCAACAAATTCCCCGCATCCATACTGCCTTCGGTTTTCCCTGCACCCACGATGTTATGGATCTCATCAATGAAAAGTAAGATTCGACCATCGGATTTTTTGACTTCTTTTAGAACAGCTTTCAAACGCTCCTCAAATTCACCGCGGAATTTCGCACCGGCGATCAATGAGCCCATGTCTAATGAGAAAACCGTTTTGTCTTTCAAATTTTCCGGTACGTCTTTTCGGACGATCCGTTGGGCCAAACCTTCGACAATCGCGGTTTTACCGACACCCGGTTCGCCAATCAATACAGGATTGTTTTTGGTTTTTCTTGATAAAATCCGAATCACGTCACGAATCTCTTCGTCACGCCCAATAATCGGATCTTGCTTGCCGTTTTTTACTTGTTGAACTAAGTCTACGCCATATTTCTCTAGGGCTTTATACGTTTCTTCTTGATTTTGTGAGGTCACTCGATCCCCTCCTCGCATCTCTTCAATATTTTTCTGTACTTCTTTTTCATTTAATCCTTGTTGATTCAAATATTTCGTCAAGGAATAATTTTTTAGTTTCATTAACGCTAATAGGACGATCTCCGTTGATAAGAAGTCATCTTGAAATTTTTCTCTCAATTTATCTGCTTCATTTAATAAGTTGAACAAATTTTGACTAAGGTTTTGACCATACTGGACATTGCCACCATTTACTGTAGGATAAGCGTCTAATGCTTGATCCACCTGTTGCTCAAACTGATCCACATCAATGCCTGCATCCGTATAAAAATTACGGCCAAAATGATTAGGCTGTAAAAATATTTTCCATAGGTGGGCAATGTCGATTTCTTGATGATGCCGCGTCACCGCGATTTGTTGCGCTTCAGCGATTGCTTCTTGTAAAGTCGTCGTCATTTTTTCGATATTCATATTCATACCTCCGACAATTATAATCTTTTACAATAATAGTATATTCTTTTGGTCAGTAAAGGTCAAATAATTAGGCAGCCAAAAGATAAAATTAATTATTATGAAGAAAAAAGAATTAATGCTACAATTCTTTCAAAATAGAAAGAGAGTGATTCAATGATTTCTCGTGTGATTGGATTCGAAAAAGGTTTTCCGCTTTCTGAAGGAAACCATTTTGAAACGTATGAAGTAATGCTTCCAAAATTAAATAAATTTGATATCGTTGTGAAAAATTTAGCAGTTTCGATTAATCCCGTTGATACGAAGCTGAGACAAAGCGGCAAAGGAACGCAGCAGCCCCACGTTTTAGGCTACGATAGCGTTGGTATCATCACTCAACTTGGTGATAAAGTAGCACATTTACAAGTCGGCGATCGTGTTCTTTTCGCCGGTACTACAAAGCGTTTTGGCAGCTATAGTGAAAACCAAGTGATTGATTCTCGTCTAGTCGCAAGTTTGCCAAATGAACTCGCTACCGATGAAGCTGCCGCGATGCCTTTGACTTTTATCACTGCCTACGAAATGCTATTTGAAAAAATGGGATTGATTCCTGAAGAAAGTCAAAATCAAGGAACCATTTTGATTATTAATGGTGCTGGCGGAGTTGGCTCGGTGGCGACTCAATTAGCCAAGTGGGCAGGCTTGAAAGTTATTACGACTGCCTCTCGTAAAGAGACTAAAGACTGGTCTGAAAAGATGGGCGCCGATCATGTGATCGATCATCATAAAGATCTAACGAAACAATTAAAAAAAATCGGATTTACTCAACTGCCTTACATACTAATTCTTCATTCGACCGATCGCTATTTCACTGAAATGAGTGAACTACTAGAACCTTTCGGTCACCTTGGCTCGATCGTCGCAGCGAATAAAGATTTGGATTTGACTATTTTGAAAAATAAATCCGGCAGTTTTGACTGGGAGTATATGTTCGCTAAGACGGACTATGATTATAAAGTCGCTTCTCAAGGTGCTATCTTAAAATTATTGGTTCGTTTACTACAAGAGAAAAAAATTCACAGCACACTGACGAAGATCATTCCCGGATTTTCACCGGAGGTCTTCTATCAAGCCCATCAATTAGTGGAAGAAAACAACATGATCGGTAAATTAGTCGTTCACTATTAAAGCGGTCATTCCCTTCGAGAAAATTTTAGTTTATTTGCAAAACAACAGTTTTTATTCAAAAAAAGGAAGCCGACAATCAACTGTCGGCTTCCTTTTTCGCTGCTTTGATTTCATGATTGATTTGCCGCTGCTTGTTAAATAGGACATAGATCATTCCGATTAGAAACGGCAGTAGATAGGTCGCGTACCGATATAATAGCAAAGAGGACACTGCATCAACTCTGCCAACAACATTTCTAAACAATAATACATAGACGAACTCAAATCCGCCGATGCCCCCAGGGGCCGGTAAAACACCGCCAAGAATAACCGTAAAGCTGATCAACGCGACCGTCAGGAAAAAATCGATCTCAGGATAATCTTGGACTAAAATAAAATATGGTAGCAAATACCAAACGACTAATTTCCCCATATTTGAACAAAAAACTCGCAGCACCGCACTCCGGTCACGAATAAACGTTTTAATCGCGCCTCGCAGTGAATAGATTTGTTCGTTTAGCCGATCGACGCCATCCCGTAATTTTTGCCGCTTTAAGAAACGATTACAAATAATTACAAAAAATACTTGCGCATTAATATTCAAACTTAAGAGTAGCAAGGTAGAAATAATTAGCAAAGTCACACCGATCCCTGCAATCACTAAAAAAATACCGTTGGAAATATGTGCTTGGATCGCGTCCCCTTTCACAATTAAAAAGACGAACGCCCAAACCATCAAGGCGATTTTATAAGTAATCATTCGCAGCGCACTAGTTCCCGTACCTTCAGAATATTTCAGCCCTTTTTTATGATAATAGATCACCTCGGATAAGATGGATCCCGTACCAAAAGTAATAACGCGATAAAAAGTCGAATAAGCGGAAGCAAAAAAACCATCCCGAATCGTGAATCCCGGTTGAAACTCGCCAGCGATCGTCTTGATCGTATACCCTTCAATAATTTGACTAATCAGACCCAAAGCAGTCACGCCTAGTAGCACCGGTAAAGATGTTTTTCCTAATTCCGCAAATATCTCACCTAAAGAATCGCGAATCACGAAAACAATGACCCCAATCATCACGACAAACAATAAAATATTTAGAATCAGCTTTCGATTTATGGAAGATTTCATTTCTCAGCCTCAATTTCTATTTATTGTTCTAGCCTACCATAAAGAAACACGCAAAAAAAGAAAAAGCTTTAAGCGTGGGCTTAAAGCTTTTTTTCTCAATATCAAAAGGATTATTTTCCGTTGTTCTCAATAATCTTAACGATCACGTCAACGGCTTTTTCCATTGTTTGTAATGACACAAACTCGAAACGTCCGTGCATATTTTCAGCGCCGGCGAAAATATTTGGTGTAGGAATTCCCATGAATGAAATTTTAGAGCCATCAGTCCCACCGCGGATTGGTTCGATGATTGGAGTGATGCCCACTTCTTCCATCGCGCCCTTCGCAAGTTCAATGACGCTCATATCTTTTTTGATAATTTCGCCCATGTTGTAGTATTGATCATACATGTTGATTTCAACACGTTCTTGATCAAATTGGCTATTCATTTTATTTTGAAGATCGGTAATCATTTGTTTGCGTTCTTCGAATTTATCATGATCATGGTCACGAATAATGTATGTCATCTTCGCTTCTTCTACATTGCCGTCTAACGCTAATAGGTGGAAGAATCCTTCACGACCATCGGTTTTTTCAGGACGGTCGCCTTCTGGTAATTGGTTATGGAAATCAATCGCCATTTGCAACGCGTTGATCATCGTATTTTTTGCTGTTCCTGGGTGAACATTTTTACCGTGCATAGTGATTTCAGCTTGAGCAGCACTGAAGGTTTCATATTGTAATTCGCCGATTGGGCCGCCATCCATTGTGTAAGCAAAATCAGTATTGAATTCTTTCACATCAAATTTATCTGCGCCGATTCCGATTTCTTCATCGGGACCAAAGCCGACGCGCACTTCTCCATGCTTGATTTCTGGATGATTAATCAAATATTCCATAGCTGTCATGATCTCAGCGATCCCAGATTTGTCATCTGAACCAAGTAACGTAGAGCCGTCAGTCGTGATCAATGTTTGATCTTTATAATTTTTTAAGTTAGGAAAATCTTTGACATTCAATGTATATTTTCCGTCAGCGTCCAATTTAATAGTTGATTCGCCATCATAATTTTCAATGATTTGCGGATTCACGCCTTCAGCGTTAAAGTCAGCGGTATCCATGTGAGAGATAAAACCGATCGTCCGTGCTTCTTTTTCAATATTGCTTGGCAAAGTAGCGATCACATAGCCGTTCTTTTCATTGTAGGCAATCTCTTTCATGCCGATTTCTTCAAGCTCTTTCATTAGCTCGTGGGCAAAGGCTACCTGTGTTTGGGTTGAAGGTGTTGTGGTGCTTGTCGCATCAGAACGAGTTTCTGTTTTTACATAGTGTAAAAAACGTGGTAATAAATTTTCGTACATCTTACTCTCTCCTTTAATGCTATTTTATTTAAATGAGAAGGGATTAGTGGAAGTCTCAGACACATAGAAATCGACGTTCCAACCTTCTTCATTTTTCCATTGGTTAAACAGAGCCACCATTTTTTCTTTGCATAATGACTCGATATAATGACCCGGATCGATTACCAGCATTCCCGTCTCTTGCATATCGTGGGCGGTGTGGTAATACACGTCTCCGGTAATATAAACATCAGCCTTCGCTGCTAGCGCATCACGATAAAATTTCTCACCGCTACCGCCGCAGATGGCTACACGTTTGATACTTTCTTTTGATTGATGAGGATAAACGACTCGTAATCCTTCCAAATTAAAAACTTGTTTCACTTTCGCGATAAAATCTTCGGTAGGCATGGCCGTTTTTAATTCTCCAACTCGACCAATGCCGAAGTTTTCAGCCAAATTATCAAGTGAATAAATATCATAAGCAGGTTCCTCGTAAGGGTGAGCCGCAATCATTGCTGCCACTACTGCTGTTTGCTTCGTCTCTGGGAAAATTACTTCAACCTTGCTTTCTTGAACTTGTTCCGGTGTATTCGCGGAACCGATTGTTGGATTTGCTTGCTCATTTGGCGTAAAACGTCCGGTACCGTTCATGGTAAAAGAGGTTCCTTGATAATTTCCCTGTTGGCCTGCGCCAGCTTTAGCCAGCGCCTCGCGCATTTTCTTTGCATCAGTCTGGGGAACGTAGACTGCTAATTTTTTCATTTTAACCGTATGGGTATGGATCAGATAGTCGGTATCAATAACCTCCAACAGTTGGCAAAACCAATCATTCAACCCATTATGAATAATGTCCATATTGGTATGCGCCGCAAAAACTGCGATATCATGTTTGATCAAATCGGCATACATCTTCGTCTGCACATCATCTGTAGTCAATCGTGAGACCGGACGAAAAATCGGTGGATGTTTAACGATCAGTAAGTCGATCTTCTTTTCGATGGCTTCAGCTACAACGTTGGGTCGAACGTCCAAACTCATCATGATCCTTTTGACTTCTTTGTTCAAGGTGCCGATATGCAAACCAACCGGGTCCCCTTCTTCTGCTAACCACTCTGGACAATAATCATTGAAGCGTTGGATAAATTCATTTCCCTGCATCTGCAAGTACCTCCTTGATCCATTCGATTTCTTGACTGACTGCTTGAATCTTATCTGCCACATCTTGATCGCTTTGATGCAAGCTGGCTAAGATTTTTTCACTTTTCGCTAGTTTATGTTGCCATTTTTCGATAAAAATCGGGCTATGTTCTTGTAACAAAATGGGACCGAAAAAAAGTTCCTTCTCTGTATACTCTGGTGTAGTTGAGGCTTTCTCAGCCGCTAAGACTTCATAGATTTTATGATTTTCGGCAACGATTGTTTCTTCGATGATTTTATAACCCTCAGCGACTAACCAATGGCGTAATTGCGGTTCACCGACATTTGGTTGCAGAATCAAACGTTCCTTACCAGACAAACGATTTTTTTCTTTACCTCGTTGCAAGATATCACGAATCAATACGCCCCCCATGCCGCAAATCGTTATAGCAGAAATTTCATCCGCTAATTCAACGGCTTCTAAACCATCAGCTAGGCGAACATCGATTTTTTCTTCCAAACCATTTTTCGCAACTTGCTTTTGGGCAGATTTAAAAGGCCCTGCTACGACTTCGCCGGCGATCCCATAAGAAATTTTATTTTGCAGCATCAGAGCCACAGGCAAATATGCGTGGTCCGAACCAATGTCGGCCAAGCGAGCACCTTGTGGGACATACTCTGCTGCTTTTTGTAAACGAATTGATAAATCCTTCGCGTTCATTTTTTCACATCCTAAGTTTTATTATAACACTCCTTAAAGAAAGCGCCCCTAAAAAGAGCTGAATGATAGCGCTTTTTAATAGGGCGTTTGTTTTTTTCTAAGAGAAATTTCTTTTTTTAACCATTTCGGCGATTTTCACCAATGACCCAAATCTCTTGGCTCAGATAGCGAATCCGCTCCATGATCCGTTTTGCCTTCAAAGGCTCTTCATCGCCACGTTGCGTGACCGATAAATGTTTTTCCAGCTGGTCCATGTTGAAGTTCGATGAGAAGAACGTCGGTAATTGTTCTTGCATACGATGCTGCAGAATAACGCCCAACACTTCGTCGCGAATCCACGCGCTCATTGAGTCCGCCCCGATGTCATCAATCATTAAAATCGGCGAACGTTTGACTTCATCCAATTTCGGGCCGACTTTATCATTTGAGATTGCTTGTTTCATTTCACCGGCAAAGGTTGGAAAATGCAGTAAGGTTGTTTCAAATCCCTTAACCGCCAATTCATGCGCCACCGCACCTAGTAAATAAGTTTTGCCTACCCCAAAGTCGCCAACAAGAAATAGCGCCTTATGAAAGGTTTTTGGGCTGTTCTCGTATTGATTAATGAAGTCCAACGACGCTTCTAACACTTCGCTACGGCCGGAGGTGACTTCAAAGGTGCGGATAGACGCTTTACGAATATCCTTAGGCATATCTAAAGAATTGACTCGATTACGAATCTCTTCTTCTCGTTTCAGTCGTAACAGCTCATCCGTCGGCACATACGTCACGTCGATGAAGTGGAAATTCAAGCTTAGCTGTGGTTCATAGCCTGGTGCGATCATACTTGGATCGCCGGTTAAATATTTTTTCTTTTCTTGTACAAATTCATAGAGCTTGGCGAAAGATTTTTCGATGTCTGCCTGCGATAGCTTCTCTTTATGGTCTTCGATAAAGTCACGAACATCCTTATCAGCTAAGACTTCTTCCATCATTTGACGATAACGGCCATCGACACCACGGCTTTTAATGATGCGATTCAATTCTTTTCCTACATCTTCCACTAGTCATCACCTTCTTTACTTAGATATTCTGCTAATTTGCGATTCAATTCCGCCTCTTTTTCAGGACTAAGCTTAGTTTCTTTCGGCGGCTGTTTAATATGTTCTGGTAAAGCTTCTTTGCGTCCGGTTCCACGTTTTTGATAACTAGGTCGGCTTGGCTGTGTTTTACGTATCAGCTTTTGGTTATTGTCTCGAACGTGGGCAATCGCTGCTTCCGGAGTCGTAATCTTTTTTTGAGCCCAATCGTTGGCAATCGCATTTAAATAATTAGCATTGATTACCGCCTGATTTTGAATCACCAAAATATAATTAACAATAATATTAATGACACTTTTCGGTAATAAATTACGGCCAATCAGTTCTTCTAACAACCGAACTTCCGTGTTGGTTTCATAACCGCCTTTTTCACGTTTAATCGCTCGTAAAAAGGTAACCGGTGGAATTTTTTTGCTTTGATTAATAATTTCCCGTTCTTGCTGAGAAAAGTTACTATCAATTTCTTCCGGCTCTTGTTCTGCTGGCTTCGCAGCAGCAATGACCGGACGTTTTTCTTTATTCAACAATTGGCGTAAATAATTAAAATTCAAGCCCTTTTTTTCACCGGTCGAAGCTTTAGCCACATATTCCGCTAGATCCAATTCATTCAGACCATAGAGTGTATAAAACGTCTGGAGCTTCTCCCGTTCCTCAAGGCTGATAAAAAGATTGAAACGTTTCAATTGTTGTGTAAACAACGTCCAATCGAAGTCTTCCTTTTCTGCAAAATTTTCCGCCGTTTGGTCTAACACTTCACTATGGCTGGCAAAAGCCGATTCATCAAGTCGATAAACATCACGAAAGCGTTTCGTGATGTTTATCGACTTTTGCTTATCCACGGTAACTGGTTTGAAACGATTGATTAATCGTTCATAACGCCGGTCCCCGACCTTATCCATCAAAAGAAAAGACATTAACGGATCTTGAAAAAACTTGTCAGGTGCTAAGGGGATTCGCAGCTGATAAATCAGGTTCATGCCAATTTCATGATCTTCCTGCTGATACGTCTCTAACAATCCGATTCCTTCTAGTTTGTGGCGAGCTTTGACTAAATTCATTAAGCCTGTATCAAGTGTCGCCAATAAATCGGTGTGCATCAAGCTAGGACTTTTTCCCTCAATCATAAGATCGCTGACTAAATTTAAATATAAGCTTAAAGCCGTGCTGCCAATGATTGGCTGATAGAGATACAGCAGTGCGTTTTGTTTACTTTGATCCAATTGTGGCTCACCGTAGACCGTATAAAAGGTACTGGGTTTAAGTTCATCTGCCACTAAAAAGCCTCCCTATTCTTCGTCTGGCGTCTTGGCTTTATCGACGATTTCTTGTAATTCTTTCAAGAAGACAGACATGTCTTTGAACTGGCGATACACACTGGCAAAGCGAATATACGCGATCTCATCCACTTCCATTAAGTCTTCCATGACGAATTCTCCGATTTGGCTCGTTGGGACTTCATTTTCTCCCATGCTGCGAACACGGTTTTCTACTCGATCCACGATTTGCTCCATCTGTTCCATCGCTACTGGCCGTTTTTCAGCGGAACGAATCAAGCCCCGTAAGATTTTATCTCGACTAAATTCTTCCCGGTCGCCATTGCGTTTGACTACTAATAACGGTGCGGCTTCGATCCGTTCAAAGGTTGTAAAACGGAAGCCACAGCTTTCACATTCTCTACGTCGGCGAATCGCTCGTCCATCATCAGTTTGGCGGCTATCAATCACTCGAGAATTATTATGGTTACATCTAGGACAACGCATTCCTTCACCCCACTCTTTCGTTCTTTTTTTGATTTTATTCTTTGTAATCAGCAATTTGCTGAATCATTTATTCTGTTATCTGTAAACTTCTTTAATCGGTTAATAAATAATGCAAAATCCTTTATATAACATGAGTTTAACATAACCAGCCGGCTAAAAAAAGCGTCGTAACGCTACGACGCCGAAAACTTTAAGAAACAAAATTATTTTCTTTTAGCCACTTTATGACTTGTTCTTGTGTTTTTTCTACTGACTGGCAATTATCAAAGACAAGATCGCCTCGACTTTTCTTTTCTTCTAACGAAAGCTGACTGTTGATTCGCTTCAAAGCTTCTGATTTATCATACCCATCACGGTTCATGAGACGCTGTAATTGGATTTCTGATGTTACATAAACCACGGCTACTGCATCCATCAAGCCTTCGTAATGTCCTTCAAAAAGCAGCGGTATATCTACAATGACTAGAGCTGATTGCTCTTTCGCTTCTTCTACCTGCTGTTCAATTGCGCTGCGGATAAAAGGATCTAGGATTTGATTCAGCTGCTGACGTTTCTTTTCATCTGCAAAAACAATTTGTCCTAATTTCTTTCGATCCAGTTGACCATCCTTTTGCAAAATTTCCAATCCAAAAGTTGTTATCAAGGCCTTCAAGCCAGCAGTATTTGGTTCAACGACCTCGCGCGCCACGACGTCGCCATCGACAATCGGAAAACCTCCTTTGTGAAAGACCTTCACCACTGTTGATTTTCCACTTGCGATGCCACCAGTTACTCCTAATACATAGCTCATAGTTACACCTTCTTTAATTTCTGACAGTGAGGGCATAGATGTGTTCCCCGTTGCGCGACTTTTATTTTAATAATTGCCGTTCCGCAGCGCGGACACGGTTTTCCCGTCTGTCCGTAGACATGCAACTCCTGTTGAAAATGTCCCGCTTCTCCTAAGGCATTCAAATAGGTTCTTATTGTCGTTCCGCCAGCTTCCTTTGCTTTGGCGATCACTTCGATGATGGCTTCCCGTAATTTTTTTACGGCTTGGGGACTTAAAGAATTAGCTGGTTGTTCCGGATGAATTTTCGCTAACCACAATACTTCATCCACATAAATATTTCCTAAACCTGCTACGACTTTTTGATTTAACAGCAATGGCTTGATCATAGTCACTGATTTTTTCAACTGATCTTTAAAATCCGCTAATGAAAAATCCTCATCCGTAGGTTCTGGTCCCAGCTGTGTCAGTCCTTTATAGTGCTTCGCGGTACCTTTTTTTAATAAGGCGATCCGACCAAATTTTCGGACATCATGATAGACCAATTCTGATCCATCGGTAAAGATAAAGCGAACATGGCTATGCTTATCTAATGGTTTCGCTTCTGAAAAGAATTCGTACTTGCCTTCCATTCGCAAATGAGACACCATTTCGTAATGTGATAATTGAAAAATCAAATATTTTCCACGACGCTCCACGTCTTCAATCGTTTCGCCGATAATTTGTTGTTGAAATGTTTCTACTTCAGGCATTTCAATGATTCGCGGCCAATAAACATCGACTTTTGCGATCGTCTTGCCTTTGACTAAAGAAATTAATCCTTTTCTGACTGTTTCCACTTCTGGTAATTCAGGCATTGCTCTTCCTCCCTGATGTCACTCATTAAAAGAAGAAGCTGGAATCTCTCCCAGCCTCCGCTTATTTTGCTTCGTACCAAGTTTTGCCCCAATTGCTGTCCGTTAGCAATGGCACATCTAATTGGACGGTATTTTCCATCACTTCTTTGACTAATTGATCTAATTGTTCTAGTTCACTTTCTGGCACTTCAAAGACCAATTCATCATGCACTTGCAATAGCATTGTTGCTTGCAGTTTTTCTGCTTCCAAACGCTTCGCCATCTCGATCATTGCTAACTTCAAAATATCTGCCGCACTGCCTTGAATAGGTGTGTTAATTGCGGTCCGCTCCGCAAAAGAACGTAGATTGAAATTACGGGCATTGATGTCTGGTAAATAGCGACGACGATTATACAAGGTCGCAGCATAGCCTTTATCCTTCGCTTCACGAACGCTTTCTTCCATATAACGTTTAACATCTGGATAATTTTCAAAATACGTGTCGATGTATTCTTGCGCGGCCTTTCGAGTAATTCCAAGGTTTTGCGATAAGCCATAATCGGAGATCCCATAAACGATTCCGAAATTCACCGCTTTCGCATTGCGTCGCATGTTAGGTGTTACTTCATCTTCTGAGACATTAAAGACTCGCATCGCGGTACTGGTGTGGATATCCATTCCATCTCGGAAAGCCTGTTTCAAATGTTCATCACCAGAAATGTGAGCCAAGACCCGTAATTCGATTTGTGAATAGTCGGAAGAATAAATCAACCAATTTTCAGCTCGCGGCACAAAGGCTTGACGAATTTTTCGACCCTCTTCTAAACGAATCGGAATATTTTGTAGATTCGGATCGACCGAACTTAAGCGGCCCGTTTGAGTCAAGGTTTGGATGTAGCGGGTATGGATTTTATTATCACTTTGGATTACCTTCAAAAGTCCTTCAACATAGGTCGATTGAATTTTTGCCAGCTGACGATAATCTAAAATATGCTCCACGATTGGTGCCTGCTCACGAAGTTGTTCTAACACATCGACAGCCGTTGAATATCCCGTCTTGGTTTTCTTAATTACTGGCAGCTGCATTTTCTCAAATAAAATCACACCCAGCTGTTTCGGTGAATTAATATTAAATTCTTCCCCGGCATCTTGATAGATTTTTTCTTCGATTTCTTGTAATCGTTTGGAGAATTCTCCCCGCATGTTTTGCAGACGTTGCGCATCCACGGTAATTCCAGCAATCTCCATCTCAGCTAAAATTCGTGATAAGGGCAATTCCATTTGATAGAACAATTTGTCTTGCTGCTTTTCTTCCAATTCCTTTTCTAATTTTTCACTAAGGAATTGAATCGCTTTGATCTTACGAGCCAAATGTCCGAAGAATACTTCCTCGTCCTCCGGCAAGCCCTTTTTCGCCCCTTTGCCGTAAACCTGCTCATCTGTTTGAATCTCAGTATAGCCATAATATTGAGCCACTCCGGCGATATCATTGCTGTTGTCATTCGTGTCTAGTAAATAGGCTGCTAAAAGAACATCAAAATTGATTCCTTCGGTTTTACCCACATACCGATTCAACGCAACATAGGTCCGCTTCGCATCGTAAACTTTTTTTCCATCCGCCTTCGCTAACCAATTCTTAAAGGCTGCATTTTCAAAAAGTTCCAACTCAGTCGTCACATAAATTTTCTCTTTATTGCCCCAAGCGACTCCCACAATATCAGAAAGATGGTAATTGTCATCCAGCATCTCAACATACAAAGCGGAATCAGCCGTAAACATCTCTTCATTGAAGGTATTGACAACTTCAAAATGGATGTCTTCCAGCTCCACTTCCTCTTCTTCCACATTCAATTTGCTTAAAAAGCCTTTGAAGTCCATTTCCTTGAAGAACGGGATCAATTTATCCAAATCTTTTCCGTTGTACAACAGTTCATCAATCGAAATTTCGACTGGCGCATCTACTTTGATAGTGGCCAATTCTTTCGAAAGAAACGCTTGATCTTTGTCGTTAATCAAATTTTCTTTCATTTTACTTTTTTTCAGCTCGTCGATATTTTCGTATACCCCTTCGACACTGCCAAATTGTTTCAATAATTTGATCGCGGTCTTCTCACCGACTTTAGTCACACCAGGATAGTTATCCGATGTATCGCCAGCTAGACCTTTCATATCGATGATTTGATTTGGCGTCAAGCCATCATATTTTTCCGCCACATGTTCAGGTGTGTAAGATTCAATTTCACTAACGCCTTTGACGGTAATATCAACTTTGACTTTGTCTGTCGCTAATTGCGTCAAATCTCGGTCCCCCGATAAGACTACTACCTCGAAGCCCGCTTCTTCTCCCCGATGTGCCAATGTCCCGATGATATCATCCGCTTCGTAATTATCTAATTCGTAATGTTTCACGCCGAGCCCGACTAACAACTCACGTAAATATGGCATCTGCTCACGAAATTCTCCTGGCGTCTTTGAACGCCCGCCTTTATAATCTGAATACATCGCCGTCCGAAATGTCGTATTGCCTGCATCAAAAGCCACTAATACATGGGTTGGTTTTTCACGTTCCATCACGTTTTCAAACATATTGTTGAAGGCGTAGATAGCATTCGTGTGGAGTCCATTTTTATTTTTGAAACGCTCCAAAGAATTATGCAAGGCAAAAAAAGCCCGGAAAGCCACACTGTTTCCGTCAACTAATAATAATTTCTTTTCACTCATATACTCGACCCCTACTTCGTTTTAATGGATTTATTTTTCAAAACCGAAAAATAAGTTTCTTGCTCAGCACGATTATCATTCCGCTAAACTGCTTGATAAATATTTCTAACTTTTGTTTTCTAGCAGCTCAGCTCTTTAACTACTGCCAAAAGCGGAACTGAAACCTACTTCGTTTTAATGGATTTATTTTCATAAACCAAAAAATAAGTTTCTTGCTCTGTACGATTATCATCCCGCTAAATAGTTTGCTCGATGACTTTAGTTGATATTTCTCAGCAGTTCACCTGTCGAATATTGCTAACTAAAATTGAGCTAACTCGTTAAAATTAAAAGAATTTCGTACACCTACCATTCTACTAATCTCGCTAAAGCAAGAAGCAGAACTGGCAAGTCCTTCGCCCTTCATTTTAACAAAGTCTCTTATGAAAAGAAAAGAATGCGCCGGATTTTTTCAAATTAATTGTTGATCAATGAAACGTAAGAAGGGCTTTTGCGAACTCGCCCAGCTTTTGAGCAATAAGACTAAACGATTTCTAAATGACTGAGAAACACAAAGTTTTAACTTTGATGTTGAACAGTTCCTACTGGGTGCTTCTCAAATTTCGAAATCGTTTTCCTTATTGCCGATAAAGCTAGTTCGTGAAGCCAGATATGGCTAGATATGCTGTAAATCGATTTATTCATGTGAAATTTGATACTTTCTTGCCAGAAAAAAATAGAGACGAGAAATCGTCTCTATTTGCTGCTTCCAAAGATTCGAAGGAATGAGATGAATAGGTTGATAAAGTCTAAATATAGCTGTAAGGCCATGAAAACGGCCACACCATTACCAGCTTCACCATTGGTTCCTTGATAAATCTTGCGGATCATTTGATTGTCATAGGCGGTGATTCCTGACATCACGACTACCATTAAAATTGAAATAAAGAAGTCAACCGCTCCACTGTGAAGTAAAAAGACATTTAACAGCATCGCGATGATAATCCCAAACAAACAACTTAATGCTGCCCGACCAAGTCCAGATAGATCCCGCTTTGTAAATGAACCCACCAGAGACATCACTAAGAAGGTTGCCGAGGCGGTCACAAAGGCTTGAGTCACTGTGCCAATGTCATACATTGCCAAGGTAACTGCTAACGTCAAACCATTCAAAGCGGAATATATGATAAAACCGCTGATTGCCAATGTCGGATTTTTTTGCGCCTTTACGCCAAGAAAAATAACTAACGCGATCTCGGCGATCCAGATTCCCCAAAAGCCTAAGGGAAAATTATTGATAAAGTTCTGCACTTGTTGCATCCATGGTCCTAATGCCATATATGAAATTACTGCGCTGATTCCGATTCCTAATGCTAGAAAGGCATAGATTTTTCCGTAGAAACGGTTCAGACCAGATACGCGTGTTTCTTGATTATTCATCATTTAAATCATCTCCTATTTGCGGTTGTGGCGGTTTCACCATGACCACCGCGTCTAAGATGCGTTTCTCTTCGTTGTCCGTTGCTTCGACAGCTTCAACAGAGATTGTCACGACATCTTTCATTTTATCCACTTTGATTACTTCAAACTCAAACGTCAATGTTTCATAATGAAATACCGGATCAATAAAATTGATCGAAAAATTCACTACATGAGAACCCGGTCCTGGTAAATGTTTAGAAATCGCACTTGTAATGATCCCCATCAACATGATTGATGGTACAAGCGGCTGTTCATACTCAGTTTCTTTCGCATAGTCGTGTTGGATGTACAAAGGATTTGCGTCATTTGTCAAACCAAGATATAAAAGAATCTGATTATCCTCGATCGATTCCGTTAACGATAACGAGTCACCTTCTTCGATTTCGTCGATCGTTTTGCCTACTTTCCGAGCCTTCATATTATACAAATTCATTCCCTCCGATATATGTTCTATTCAATATTTTAGCAGAATAGAAGGAAAACACAAGCTTGTAACTTCTTCCTAAATAGTTTCGTAAACTCTTTTTGAGAAAGGCAGCAAAGCAAACTGTCCACTCTATTTTTTAAAACCTACAGAAAGATTTAGAATCTGCCTGTAGATGATTGATTTAACCTGCCAAAACTTGCAAAAAAGCTGAGACAGTAATTGTCTCAGCTTTTTGAGTCCGATTATAAAACGTTACGAGTGGTATTACTTAGTAAGTCTTCGTAAGCCCGTTCGAACTTTTGAACATCTCCAGCACCCATAAAGACGACTACCGCATTTTCATGATCCAATAATGGTGACATGTTTTCTTCTTTCAAAACTTGTCCGCCTTTTTGGATTTTTGCACCAAGGTCTTCGATTTTTACTTCGCCGGCTGTTTCACGAGCAGAAGAGAAAATATCACAAAGGTAAACGCGATCGGCACGATCTAACGCTTCAGCGAATTCGTCCATCAAAGCGATCGTCCGAGTGAAAGTATGAGGCTGGAATACCGCGATCAATTCTTTTTCAGGATATTTTTGACGAGCAGCATCGATTGTTGCTTTGATTTCTGCCGGATGATGCGCGTAGTCATCAACAATAATCATGTCCGCGACCTTTTTCTCAGTGAAGCGACGTTTTACGCCATTGAATGTTAACATTTCTTCTCTAACCTTATCCATGTCTAACTCTTCGAAGTATGCGACAGCAATGACAGATAATGCATTCAAAATGTTGTGCTTACCAAATGATGGGACAGCAAAACGACCGATGAATTTTTCATCGTGGTAGACATCAAAGGCAGAACCATTCGTCGTACGAACGATGTTGCGGGCTTGAATGTCATCATTGTCAGATAAACCATAGTAATAAACCGGTACATCCGCTTTTAATTTACGTAAGTATTCATCATCGCCGTATGCGAAGATCCCTTTTTTGACTTGTGAAGTCAACGTTTGGAACGCTTCAAATACATCAGCGATACTCTTGAAATAATCAGGATGATCGAAATCAATATTCGTCATGATTGCGTAATCTGGAGCATAGGCTAAAAAGTGACGTTGATATTCGCAGGCTTCAAAGGCGAAGAAGGTCGCATCTGGAACACCGTGTCCGGTACCATCTCCAATTAAATAGCTAGTTGGTGCTAAGCCGTTTAATACATGGGCCAACAAACCGGTCGTACTCGTTTTACCATGGGAACCTGTTACCGCGATACTGGTGTAAGGTTGGATGAATTGACCAATGAAGTCATGGTAACGAATGATTTCAAGACCTAATTCTTTCGCACGGGCGATTTCTTCATGGGTATCAGGAAACGCATTTCCTTGAATAATCGTCATGCCTTCTTTGATATTGTCTTTGCTAAATGGCAGAATCGTAATGCCGGCTTTTTCTAAATCACGTTGTGTGAAAAAATATTTTTCGACGTCAGAACCTTGTACATCAAAGCCTTTTTCATGTAAAACTAAAGCCAATGAGCTCATACCTGAGCCTTTGATTCCAACAAAATGATAAAGTGTGTCTTTATTATTCATTTAATCCTCTTCCTTATATGTACAAAATTGTTTGCGGTTCACATTATCATATAAAACGCTGAAAATAGCAATCTTTTATTCTCTAAGCAGGCGCCTCACTCATTATTGTTCAATTGTCGTCAAAAATTCCAGCTTTCCTTGACAACTTCCACAAACATAGCGTGTGGTATTGATTTTGCGACGTCGTTTGATTTTCTGCTGACAACTTTTGCATTGGTAGACTTGATATGTGACAGCGGCTAATGGCGGAGCAAAACGCGAACCACCCGTTTGTTTCAATAACTGTTTAAATTCTAAGTCCTTATGCTGATAACCTCGCCCAGCTAAATGTAAATGATAATGACACAGCTCATGCTTAATCACTTTGATCAACTCGGCTGTTCCATATTTTTCATACACCAACTGATTGAAATCTAAGTCATGGCTACTTAAATGATACCGGCCACCAGTGGTTCTTAAACGACGATTGAAGCTGGCTTTATGACAGAAAGGCTGTCGAAAAGAATCTTGTGAGATCTTTTCGACGAGCACTTGTAATTCTTGATTAGTCATTTTTTTCACTTTGAATCATCGTTAAGCTGATACGGCCCTTTTTGGTATCGACACCTTCGACCCAAACGGTTACCACGTCACCGACAGAAACCACGTCGGTTGGATGCTTGACATAGCTTTTGCTCAGCTTGGAGATATGCACTAAACCATCTTGCTTTACACCAATATCAACAAAGGCGCCAAAGTCGATTACATTTCTAACCGTTCCTTGCAGCTCCATACCGGCCTGTAAATCCTCCATCGTCAAGACATCTTGACGTAATAACGGAGCTGGCATTTCATCACGCATATCGCGACCGGGTTGTAATAAGGCTTGCAAAATATCTTTGATCGTCTCTTTGCCAATCGTTAATTGTTTTTGCAACTCGCCAACGTCTAAAGCTTTGATTTTTTCGGTGGCTTCTGATGAACCTAATGATTTTAAGTCAACCTCAGCTAAAGCTAAAATTTCTTTCGCACTAGCATAGCTTTCCGGGTGGATCGCTGTCGTGTCTAAAATATTTTTTGCTCCTGGAATCCGTAAGAATCCAATTGCTTGTTCGTACGCTTTAGGTCCTAAGCGTGGCACTTTCTTTAATTGCGGACGTGAAGTGAAGGCACCGTTTTCGTCGCGGTAATTCAAAATATTTTGAGCCGTAGTCTTATTCAAGCCAGAAGCGTACGCCAATAATTGCGGGCTGGCCGTATTGACGTTGACTCCTACTTGGTTGACCGCTGTTTCGACGACGAAATCCAACTGTTCAGACAGACGTTTTTGGGAAACATCATGTTGGTATTGACCGACCCCGACCGCTTTCGGATCGATCTTAACTAATTCTGACAAGGGATCTTGCAAACGGCGGGCAATGCTGACTGCACTCCGTTCTTCGACTTGCAGATCAGGAAATTCTCCCCGGGCTATGTCACTGGCAGAATAAACCGATGCGCCTGCTTCGTTAACAATCACATAAAAAACTTCTTGCTGAATTTGTTTCAACTGCTCTGCTACGAATAATTCTGATTCCCGACTAGCTGTCCCATTCCCGATAGCGACCATTTCAACGCCGTGCTTTTTGATCAAAGCTTGGAAAGCGGGACCCGCGGCTTGCCGTTTTGCTTGGGCTGCCGGCTTGTGAGGGTAGATCACTTCGATGGCTAAGACTTTCCCAGTGGCATCTACTACCGCTAATTTACAACCTGTCCGATACGCTGGGTCAAACCCTAAGACAACTTTACCCTTCAATGGTGGTTGCAACAATAAATTCCGCAAGTTTTCGCCAAAAATGCTGATGGCTTGCTCGTCGGCTTCTTCCGTCAACTCATTACGAATTTCCCGTTCGATCGCAGGTCCGATAAAACGTTTATAGCTGTCTTTGTATGCTTCACGAACAAATTCTGCAGTAATCGAGCGGCTGTTTTGAATCAATTGACGTTCCAAATAGTCAAAGATTTTTTCTTCTTCCACTACGATAGCTACTTTTAAAATGTCTTCCTTTTCTCCTCGATTAGAAGCCAGCACTCGATGAGAAACCATCTTATTGATTGGCTCATTGAAATCATAATACATTTCGTAGACGCCTTTTTCATCTTTCTCCGCGTCTTTGACTTTGCTTTGATAAACTCCTTTATTTTTTGTAAAGGTCCGGACCCACGTCCGAAAGTCGGGATTGTCGCTGATTTGCTCAGCAACGATCTCATGGGCACCTTGCAACGCTTCTTCCACGTTTGCAACGTTCTCATTAATAAATTCACCCGCTTTACCATAGACATCGCCAGTTTGAGGGAAACTCATCAAATATTCGGCTAACGGCTCCAAGCCATTTTCTTTTGCGATCGTCGCTTTTGTCCGCCGCTTTTGCTTATAGGGACGATAGAGATCTTCAACTTTTTGCACTTTTACCGCTTGCTGGATTTTTTGTGCCAGCTCCGGCGTCAATTTACCTTGCTCGTCAATTAACCGTAAGACTTCCTGCTTACGCTTCTCTAAATTTTCTAAATAATTATAACGTTCTTCAATTTCACGAATTTGCACCTCGTCAAGCGTCCCGGTCATTTCTTTCCGATAACGGGCGATAAACGGAACCGTGTTTCCTTCGCTTAATAAGGTTAATACTACTTTGATCTGCTGCGGACGATAGCCCGTCAATTCGTTATTCAGTAGTTGAATGATTTCTTGGTTCAAACTCTCTGCCATTTCATTTCCTCATTTCATCCAAAATCTTATCTATTTTATCATATTTCCTTGAAGTTTGCTTTTTGTACCTCGAATCACTAGGACAAGATTTAGACCTTTCTTTTTTGTCGCAAATAGTTCGGCAATTCTGACAAAACCAGACCCGTCAAAGTCAGCAAAATTCCCGCAGCCGTTTTAGTCGTTAATTTCTCCCCTAAAAGCAAGACCGAAGCAACGGTCGTTAACATCGGAATCGTATAAATATAAACTGCTGCTCGTACGGCTCCTAAATTTTTCACCGAAAAATTCCACGTGACAAAGCACAAGGCAGATGCACCAATTCCTAAAAATAAAAGATTGCCAAGATTAGTCACTTCTGTCAGCCGCGTAACATCAAAACGATCCACACTTAAAAGAAAGACCGGTAGCATAAATAGCAAGCCGTAAAAAAAGACCCGCTACGTGATCGCAATCGTCGAATAACCCGATCCGCTGATTCTTTTGATTAATAACGAGTACGAGGCCCAACAAACGGTCGCCAGCATCGCTAAGCCGTCGCCAATCGGGCTGACATTTAATGAGCCCGAAAAGCTAATCAACGAAATACCAATCATGGAACAAACAAACCCTAACAAGAAAATACGCGGGATCGTTCCTTCTTTCAAAACAAAGCGGCTAATTAAAGCCGTCATAAACGGACTGATGGAACCAATCACGCCGACATTCATAGCTAAGGTATACGTCAGCGCCACATTTTCTAAATAATAATACAAAAAGACTCCAAACAAACCTGCTGCCATAAAGAAAAATTCTTGCTTCCAGCCTTTGAAAGGAATGAACTTCCGTGACGCTACGGTTAAGATGAAAAAGCCGATCAGAAACCGAATAAATAAAATTTCAATCGGCAAAAAATTTACCAACAACACTTTAGTAGAGATAAATGTCAGCGCCCAAATAACCACCGTTACCCCAGCCGACAAGTGACCTTTGACTGTTTCAGACATAAGCTCCTCCTTTATTAAAATACTATGCCATCTAAGTAAGCGAGTTGCAACCACCTCTGAGCTTTTATTCCACATCACTCAATATTAAGCCGAATCCAACAAAAAACGAGATTCAACACGAATCTCGCCTCTTTAATAATCCACTATTAAAATTCAGGCTGCCACGGTCCATTTAGATTCGGCAGTTCATAATCCGCCACCAAACCGGCTTGATCAAAAACAACGCCATGAAGACTTCCTCCGAAAACCGCTCCACCGTCAATACCGATTTTATTATCCGATTGCCATATGGCTGTCGTCTGCATATCACCGTAGAGCATCGGGGTGATTGTATGCCCAAAGACGATTATCTTGCCAGTTTTATTTTTTCCTTCGTGAAAAGGCTCGCGAATCCATAAAAAATCCTGTAAGGAAGTCTCATGCCAATCTTTAGTTAAATCCACTCCCGCATGCACAAATAGATACTTTCCCCATTCGCAATAGAATGGACGTTCTGCTAAAAAGTCCATTAGCTTTTTGTAGCGGCTGCGGATCATCATAGCGATTTCGGTCGGAGAATATTCCAGTATCGCACCTTGATGTAACAAGCTCTCAATCGTTTCTTTTCCACCATTATAGAGATAACTAGGAAACCAATCCTCAGGCTTCTCCATAAAATCTAAGAAATATTCTTCATGATTTCCTCGTAAGTAGACCGCTTGGTATTTTTCAACCAGTTCCATCCCTAAAAGCCAGCATTCTTTACTTTTTGGTCCGCGATCATTTAGATCACCAATCAAAATCAACTGCTGTTTCGCTGGTTCAAACTTTTGCAAAACCTCTTGAAACAACTCATATTCTCCGTGAACATCACCAATCACAAATACTTGATCCATTCCCATCCGCCTCTCTCAATCGAAGACCGCTTTATTTACCAGACACGACAAAATAATTTCCGTCAGCATCCACAAAATTAAAAATGTATTCCTCGCCAATTTGCGTCAAATCGCCTAGTTGAACATCAACCGTTTGTAATTTTTTATACAAACTAATCATATCATCACTACCAAAAATTAATGCTGGCGATGGTTCCGTCGCTTCATCGTCATTCTTTTGAATAAATGCACGATCATAGATGACTAAATGAGTCGTACTTGTCTCACTCATTGCCACTTCCGCTACTTGCGAACCATCCAACTCCTCAAAACTTATCTCAATAAAGCCTAAACTCTGCCAAAAAGTACTCGCCTTTTTCACATCATCCGCATATAAAATCACTTTTACTTGTTCGTTAAACAAACGATTCACTCCCCATAATTAAACTCAAATCTTAATACACTCAATATAACAAAGTGCGCGCTTTGATGCGAATACTTAGTAAGAAAAAAGCGAATTCTTAATTGATCATTTTGAACTAACTAGCTTTCATTACAGTTTTATTTATAAAGTGGTCAATTCGTTTCAAACTAGATTTACCTAGGAAAAGATGGACTAACAGCTAGCTTCTTAATAAGGAAGCATTTTTCGAAAACCGCTAAAAATATTCTGATCGTCGTTTATTATACTATTCCACTAATCACGATAAATAGTCAGTGAAACTCGCAGCTAACTCACTTTTAGGAGAGCATTTTTCAAAAAAGAAAAAATGCTTCTATTTTCGTACGCATACGATTTTTCTATACCCGCTAAAGCAGGAAAAAAAACTCGCAGTCGATTCTACACAAAAGGGAATAAATTTTTTTCAAAAATTAATTTTTATTATCATCGACATATTATCCAACTAGACATCTTCCGTTATAGTTCATTTATAAAGTGATCAATTCATCCCAAACTAGATTAAACTGCGAAAAGTTGGACTAACAAAAAAAGCTTGGTTGCGCATACCAAGCTTTTGATGATTTATTATTGATTCACTTCGATTGACGCGTCTTTGTCTTCTAAGATTTCTCGATCTAAGTCATGAATACGTGAGCTGGTTACCACACCGGCAACCATGCTGCCGCTGACGTTGACTGCGGTCCGAGCCATATCGATCATTGGCTCAACTGAAATGACTAATCCTACGATAGCAACCGGCAAGTTCATAGCTCCCAGTACGATCAATGATGCAAAAGTTGCACCACCACCGACTCCGGCTACGCCAAATGAACTGATCGTTACAATCGCCATTAACATAATAATGAATTTCAAATCAAACACGTTGACCCCAACGGTTGGTGCCACGATCGTAGCTAACATCGCTGGATAAACCCCAGCACAGCCGTTTTGACCAATCGAAATCCCAAAACTTCCGGCAAAGTTTGCGGTTGCTTCATCTACACCCAATGCTTTTGTTTGTGTTTCGATATTCATCGGCAACGTTCCGGCACTTGAACGTGATGTAAAGGCAAAGCTCAAGGCTGGAAAAGCCTTTTTAAAGAAATTGATTGGATTGACTCTAACACCCAGCAAAATAAGTGAGTGAACTAGTAAAACAACGATCAAGGCGCTATAAGAAGCCAAAATAAATTTCCCTAAGTTGACAATCGCTTCAAAATCACTCGTTGCTAAAACGTTGGTCATTAATGCGAAGACCCCATAAGGTGTTAGACGCAAAACCAAAGTAACGATACGCATAACGATTTTATATAAGCTTTCAATCAAGTTTGCAAAAAATTCTGCTTCCTTCGGCGCCTTGCGACGAACACCTAAAAAGGCGATACCGACAAAGGCCGCGAAAATAACCACGCCAATAGTACTTGTTGGGCGTGTTCCTGCGAAGTCAGCAAAAACATTTGTTGGAATGAAAGATAAAATTTGTTGCGGAATTGAGAAGTTTTGGACCATATCCTGACGATCGGCTAATTCTTTGATCCGAGCAGTTTCTGCTGCTCCTTTGGTGAAGGTTGCCCCATCTAAATTGAAGATCATCACAGCTGCGATACCGATCAAGGCAGCGATTGCTGTTGTTGCTAACAGTGTAACTAAGACGTTCGCACTGATCTTCCCCAGTTTCTTACTGGATTTCATCTTCGTAAAAGCACCTACGATAGAAATAAAAACTAGCGGCATAACTAACATTTGTAATAAAGAAATATAACCATTACCGACGATCCCGATCCATTCCATCGCTTGAGAAATGATTTTGCTACCATTACCTAAAAGTAATTGTAAAATTCCGCCAAAAATAATTCCGGCACCTAATCCAGCGAAAACTCGATTAGAAAATTTCACATGTCTTTTTTGCATTTGGTAGAAAGCCACAAGCAACGCAACGAATACTAAGATCACTAATACAGTGAACAGAGTTGTCATTGTATTCCTCCTTAAAATAACTTTCTATAATGACAAGTCTGTCAAAGGAAGTAAAGGTTCCCGGTGTCCATTCTTCAATGGAACACCCTAAAATATGATTGCGCAAGTCCAATATTTTAGTGACTTTTTTAGTATAACTCAGTTAAAATAATCTGTCTTATAAAAAGCATTATTACAGGAAAATTTTCAAGAAAAATTCCGACTGGAAGGATATCTAAATTTCTAAGATATCTTTCCAGTCGGAGGAAAATAAATAATTAAATTGTATTAGACGAAAAATTAATTTTAACGCCTGGTTTATCTAAAGCAATTTCCGTGATCTCATAGACCATCCGCTCGATCAAATTTAAAATAGGTCGAATCATTTCATTAGCTTCCGCTTCAGTCAAATCACTCTTTTGATTGATTTGGCGACCGATCACATGAATTACTTGCGACAAGACCCCGCCAATAATAAATTCTTCAAATGGAAGAATAAATTCGATTCGAACTCCCATTATACTATTTCCAGCAGGATAGGCCGGATCCGTTGAGTCCAATGGGCTAAAATTGATTAATAATTTCTGTTCGACTTTTTGATCTCTTGGAGGCAATCCATAATTAAAGGATTCTACAACCTCTTGATCCCGTTGTAATTCCATTTCGCACCTCCTATCCTCTATACCTTATGAAAGCCGTTCATCTTATTTTTATGCTAAAAAATCGGATTGGAGCAGACATCTTTAATTTAATTATAGCTTTCTCCGACATAAATTTATAGCATTTCTTTCAAATTATTTATCCGATAGGTGGCGTTGATGTCTTGCTTAAAATAATCCAAATCATAAAAAACAGTTTTAGTTTTAGCATTATTCCCCGCTTCAATATCTAGCTTCCGATCGCCAATCATAAAGGTCTGTTCTCTATCAAGCTGATACTTTTCAATAAAATAATTGATCGCCGCTGGATCTGGCTTACGAGGAAAAGCAGAATCACTGCCTACCACCTCGGTGATCAATGAATCTAAACCGTCTCGCTCTAACAATTTCCACGTCGCAGCAATTTGTCGATGAGTCAAAATAAAGTGCTGGCCGCCATTCGCTTTTAATCCTGTCAACACTTCCTTTGTCTCCTTAAAAGGAAGTGATTGATTCATATTCCGCGCCTCGTATAAATGATAAGTTTCATCAAAGGTCGGCACCGGCAGCTGCCAATCGATAATCATTTGATGAATAGAATCTTCTTTGATTTTCCGATAAACCTTCGCCTCTTCTTGTGGCAAACTAAATTCCGTAAAAGTTTTCATTAATGCTTTAATCATCATCGGGTACGTATCATACAACGTCCCATCAAAATCCCAAATATAATTCATGTTGCGCCTTTCTAATTAACATAATATTTTTATAAAATTATTTTTTCTTCGATTTGTAGCTTTCGATCAAATTTATAAACCATTGGTGTAGCATTGGGAATATCAATCTGATCCACCTGATCGGTTGGAATATTCTCTAAAAACTGAACAAGCGCTCGCAGACTGTTGCCATGTCCACAGACCAAAACCGTTTTTCCGGCCAATAATTGTGGTGCCACTTGATCTTTCCATAGCGGACGAACACGCTTTGAAGTCATGTGCAAACTTTCACCTGTAGGGATCAAGCGCGGATCCAACTGATCGTAGCGACGGTCAAAATGATTATCTTGCGTTAAAGGCGGCACCTCGTCGAAGCCGCGTCGCCATTTTTTGACTTGCGCCGCGCCAAAATCGCGGGCGATTAAATCCTTATTTTTTCCGACTAACGCGCCATAATGCCGTTCATTTAAGCGCCAAGTTTTATATTCCGGCACAAAGCTGGCATCCGCTTCAGCTAAAATCATTTTAGCTGTTTTGATGGAGCGTTTTAGAACAGACTCATAAGCGACGTCGATCAGTAAACCGGCTTCCTTGATTTTTTTACCTGCGTCTTTAGCCTGCTGAATGCCTCGATCAGTTAAATTAACATCCAACCAACCTGTCCAATAATTTTCAAAATTTGCTTCACTTTCGCCGTGGCGAACCAAAATTAAGTTCATCTACTCACCTTCTCCTTGATAGGATAACAGAAAAAGCCTAGTTTTAGAAACTAGACCTTTTTGACAAATTGCGTATGACAATTTTTACACGTTACTTTGATTTTTCCCCGACCTTTAGGTGCCCGCATTTTTTGTTTACACTCTGGACACTTAAAATAAGTATAGGGACTTTTCTTGCCTTTGAAAAAATCCTTCACTCGATTGAGCCACAGAAGAAATTTTTGGTTTTCATTGCTGCGAGGATAGATTTTCTTTGAACAAAAACGACAAATGACCAGCAAAAACGCAGCTAGAGCAATGATGTTCCCGATATAGTAAGGGATCCAATGATCAAAGATCGTAAAGACTGCCCAGATGATCAGCAAAGCTTTATTGATTTGGTCTAGCCTACCATAACGTCCCCGCATCAAATACGCGTACTTTTGATACACATTCATCAAGCGCTGCATCCAACGATTTCCCAACAAAAATGCTCCCTTCCAAACTACTTACTTATTAAAAATTTTCGGACCTTTACGCATGTTTTTACGGTCATTCTTAGGTGTTTCCATTTTCTTCGAACGTCCGCCGCCTTGTTTATTTTTAATGATTTCTAGCATTTTTTCTTTTTGATTCATCCCTTACACCGCCTTTACTAATAATGTGACTGATTCCACATGATGGGTTTGAGGGAATAAATCAACTGGTTGAACTTTTACCGCTTGATACCCAAAAGCTTCATATCTTTTCAAATCGCGAGCCAATGTCGCTGGGTTGCAAGAGATATAAACAATTTTTTCTGGATTTGCGGCCACGGAAGCTTCAATGAATTTTTCATCCAAGCCTTTTCTTGGTGGATCAACAAAAACAACGGATGGTTCAATACCTTCACGAGCCCAACGTGGCATAATTTTTTCAGCTTTGCCAACTTCATAATTGGCATTTTCGATCCCATTGCGTTTCGCGTTGGCTTTCGCATCATCGATTGCTTGAGGAACGATTTCCACTCCGTAAACATGTTTGACTTTTTCTGCTAATGACAACCCAATCGTACCGATCCCACAGTAAGCATCTACGACGATGTCTTCTTTGTTCAAATCAGCCAGATCGATTGCGATTTGGTACAATACTTCAGTTTGCTCGGTATTGACTTGATAAAATGACTGAGATGAAATCCGATACGTTTTTCCTAACAACGTATCATCGATCGTCGTCTTGCCCAACAAGACTTTTTCTTCACGCCCCATAATAACATTGGTTTTTTCTGGATTGACATTTTGAATTACTGAAACTACTTCAGGCAATTCCTTTTTGATCACTTCTGCAATTTCCATGCCTTTAAAGAAACGCTCGGTCCGCGTGACCAAGATCACCATCATTTCATGGCTGTAATGTCCGCGACGAATCACGATATGCCGAATGAAACCGGTATTGTCTCGTTCGTTATAGGCCTTTACGTTGAAACGTTGCAAGATGTCTCGCACAGTGATGATCGCTTGGTCGATTGCTGGATCTTGGATCAAATAATTTTCGATCGGCAGCAACGTATGCGAATTTTTACGGTAAAAGCCCGTCGTCAATTTGTTTTCAACTTTTTGTACTGGAATCTGTGCTTTGTTGCGGTAACCAAAAGGATCTTTCATCCCTAATGTCGTTTCAACAGGAAGTTCAGGCATCTTAGCGATTGATTTCAAAACTTTTTGAATTTGTTCTTGTTTGAAACGCAACTGATAGTCATAGGTCATATGGCTCAAAGGTGCGATTCCGCTTCTTAATAAGTCTAAGTCTTTTACTTCTTGGCGTTCAGGATTGTCATTGAACCGTTCCATAACTTTTCCATAGCCGAATTTTTTGCCGACTTTAACTGCTTTGATCGTCACCTTTTCGTCAGGTAACGCATTTTCAACAAAGAGCGGGAATCCTTCGATATGTGCAACGCCTAACCCTTCGTAAGACAGGTCATCGATTGTCACTGTATAGGTTTGATTTTTTTCTATCGTCATTGTATTCTCCTTTAAGACTGATTCACCTATCATAATGAATTCAAGCAAAAAAAGCAAGGTAACACGCTAGTTTTCCTCATTAAGAGTTTTGTAAGAATCCGCCGCTTTCCTTTCTTCACAAAAAAGAAGTGTGACCCTACTCAGTCACACCTCCGCTTACTATTCATCTTGATCTAGATCTTCGTCTTTGATTTTCTCAAATTCTTTAACCAATTCAATTCCCGCTTCTTTTTCTTCTGGATCAACGGTTCCTAAAATGGCATTGTCATCGATCTCATCGGTATTCGCGTAAAACTCAATATGCTGATGCAGGTTTTCAAAACTCATTGGTGCATCGCCACCATACTCGCCGTCTAAATTGATCATCATTTTTTTATCTGTATCAATCAGGCTAGCATCTAAAAAGCTGGTTTTAACATAAAGAACCTTCGAATCATTCACATGCTTGCCGCCGTTTAAGACGAGGGTAATCAATCGAACGATTTCGAAAAGATTTGCCGTTTTAACGACGATCAATGAAAATTTTCCATCGTCTAATTTTGCATCCGGGGCAATCGTTTCAAAACCGCCGATGGAATTGGTTAAGCCTAAGAAAAACATCGAGGCATTGCCTTCGTATTCGCCGCCTTCATAAACTAAACGCATTTTAGTTGGCTTGATTCGAGGCAGCATTTCAGCACCCTTCGCCAAATAAGCCAAGTAGCCAAAAATGCTTTTTAACTCAGAAGGTACTTCATAGGTTAACTCAGTCAAAGAACCGCCAGCCGCAATATTAATAAAATATGTGTCTGCAGCTTTACCGATATCCATCTTGACTGTCTGCTGTTTCTGGATGACTTCCGCCGCAGCTTTTACATTGCTGCGAGGAACTTTTAAAGCCCGAGCATAATCGTTGGTCGTACCTGCGGGAATGATCGCCATCTTAGGTCGTTTTTTTAGTCCAGCGATCCCGTTGACTACTTCATTGATCGTGCCGTCCCCACCTGCGGCTACTACTAATTCAAAACCAGCTTTCGCTGCGCGGGTCGCCTCATTTTTTGCTGAATCGGGTTCCGGAGTCGTAGCAAAAGCACTAGCTTCATAGCCTGCTTTTTCAATGGCATCCAAGATATCCGCCAAATTATTACGCATGATCTCTTTTCCAGAAACTGGATTATAAATCAATCGTGCTTTCCTCATGATTTGCTCCTTGTTCATATTAAGGTATTCATTTTTCTCTCGAAAAATCAATCTTATTTTCACGCCGTATATCATTCCACTAAATAAACTGAAGCTCAAAGTAGAACTGACACCCTTGATCATATTAAGATACTCATTTTTTTAAAGTAAAACTGAATTTCTTATCGTTTTGCTAATTCCTCTTGCAGTAATTTATTTACGACACCAGGATTAGCTTTACCTTTAGTTGCTTTCATAATTTGTCCGACTAAGAAACCAACTGCGCGATCTTTCCCGTTCTTGAAGTCTTCAACGGATTGATCGTTGTTATCAAGCACTTCGTTGATCATTGGCAACAATTGAGCCGGATCAGATAATTGAACTAAACCTTTTGCTTCAACGACTTCTTTTGCTTCGCCACCGTTTTGGATCAACTCGCGGAAGACTTTCTTCGCGATTTTTGAGCTGATCGTGCCATCTGCGATCAATTTGATCATGCCGGCCAAATTATTCGGCGTTAATTTTGTCTCTGCTAATTCTAATTTTTCACTGTTTAGATAAGCGGAAACTTCACCCATCAACCAGTTAGAGGCTTGTTTAGCATCTGCCCCTTCTTTCAATGTATCCTCAAAGAAGTCCGACATTTCACGACTTAGCGTTAGAACCATTGAATCATATTCTGGCAAGCCAAGCTCATTCACGTAACGGTTTCGACGTGACGCTGGCATTTCCGGTAGTGATACCCGAACTTTTTCGATCCATTCATCATCAATCTCAAAACGTGGAATATCAGGTTCTGGGAAGTAACGATAGTCACTTGATCCTTCTTTGACACGCATTAAAATGGTTTTGTTCGTACCTTCATCGTAACGGCGAGTTTCTTGTTGGATCGTACCGCCAGAAAGTAAGACTTTCGTTTGACGTTGAACTTCAAAAACAAGACCTTTTTTCACAAAGCTGATTGAGTTCAAGTTTTTTAATTCAGTTTTTGTTCCAAATTCTTCTTGACCGTAAGGGCGTAAAGAAATATTAGCGTCACAACGCATTGAGCCTTCTTCCATCTTCACATCACTAACGCCGGTGAACTGGATGATTGAGCGTAGCGCTTCTAAATAAGCGTTAGCTTCTTCTGGTGAGCGCATATCTGCTTCGGAGACGATTTCGATTAATGGTGTTCCTTGACGGTTCAAGTCGACATATGAATAGCCGCCGATACCGTGCATATTTTTACCGGCATCTTCTTCTAAATGCACTCGCTCGATCCGAATCTTTTTCTTTTTACCGTTCACATCGATTTCAATCCAGCCATCATGTCCGATTGGTTCATCAAATTGAGAGATTTGATAAGCTTTGGGATTATCTGGGTAAAAATAGTTTTTACGGTCAAAGTGCATGTTTTTTGAGATTTCACAGTTTAACGCTAATGCGGCTTTCATCCCAAATTCAATTGCCGCTTTATTCATGACTGGTAGAACGCCTGGATAACCCCAGTCAATAATATTTGTATTCGTGTTGGCTTCCGCACCAAAGTGAGCGGGCGCTGGTGAAAAGATTTTAGAGTTTGTTTTTAATTCCACATGGACTTCAAGTCCAATGACTGTTTCTAAATTCATTATTTGTCCCCCCCTAAAATCACTGGTTTTTGTTTATGGAAATCAGTCGCTTGTTCAAATGCATAGGCTGCTTTATACATGGTTGATTCATCGAAGTGTTTTCCGATGATTTGTAATCCGACAGGTAAGCCTTCTGAGAATCCAGCTGGAACAGACATCCCTGGTAGACCGGCTAAGTTGACGGGAATCGTCAAAATGTCATTCATGTACATCGTGATTGGATCATTGATATTCTCACCAATACCAAAAGCAACCGTTGGTGAGGTTGGGCCAATGATTAGATCGTAGTCTGCAAATACTTTGTCAAAGTCTTGTTTGATCAACGTCCGAACTTGTCCGGCTTTCTTAAAGTAGGCATCGTAATAGCCGGCAGAAAGAGAAAACGTTCCTAACATGATCCGACGTTTGACTTCATCACCAAAGCCCTCTGTCCGTGTATTCACGTAAACATCTTCTAGATTTTGCACGTCTTCTGAGCGGAACCCGTAACGAATACCGTCAAAGCGTTGCAAGTTTGAGCTTGCTTCAGATGAAGCAATAATATAGTAAACTTCTACCCCGTATTTTGAGTGAGGCAAGCTGACTTCTTCAACCGTCGCGCCTAAAGCTTTAAAGGTCTCAACTGCTTTAACAATCGCTGCTTTAACCCCAGGTTCAATTCCTTCAGCCATGAATTCTTTTGGAACCGCAATTTTCATACCCTTAATGTCCCCAGTCAAACCGGCCGCGAAATCAGGGACTGAAGCGCCAGCAGAAGTGCCATCTTTAGGATCATAGCCACTGATTGCATTCAAAGCTAAGGCATTGTCCTTAACGGTCCGAGTGAATGGTCCAATTTGATCTAATGACGAAGCGAAGGCAATCAAGCCAAAACGCGACACGCGGCCATAGGTTGGTTTCAAACCAACGACCCCGTTAAAAGCAGCGGGTTGGCGGATACTACCACCGGTATCGCTACCTAAAGAAACAGGGACTTCACCAGCGGCCACTGCTGCTGCTGAACCGCCTGAAGAACCGCCGGGAACCTTCGTTTGATCCCACGCATTTTTTGTCTTTTTAAAATAAGAAGTTTCGCTTGAGCTACCCATCGCGAATTCATCCATATTTAATTTTCCAACTGGAATCAAGTCAGAGCTGTAAACTTTTTCCATAACAGTTGCATCGTAGATTGGATTGAAGTTTGATAGGATTTTCGATGCGGCAGTCGTTAAGATTCCTTTAGTAACGATATTGTCTTTAATTCCGATTGGAATACCCGCTAGCGGATTTTCCTCAGTGATTCCTTTTGCATCAACAGCTTTCGCCATTTCCATCGCTTTTTCTTCATTCAATGTGATGAAAGCATCGATCTCTGTTTCGGTCGCTTTGATTCGATCAAAGGTTTCGCTTGTTAGATCAGTTGCTGTGATTTCTTTTGAAACAAGCAAACTGTGTAGTTCTTCAATTGATTTATCGAATAATTTTTCCATTATGCACCAGCCTCTCCGTTGTCGATGATTGCCGGAACTTTAATGAAGCCATCTTCGCTTTCCGGTACGTTTTTCATTAATTCATCACGGGACCAGCCTTCTGTGGCTACATCTTCTCGCATGACGTTGATCGTTTCTAACACGTTTGAAGTAAAGGGTACACCTTCTGTATCCACTTCCCCAAGTTGTTCCACCATATCGATTATTTTTCCTAATTGATCGGTAAAACCGGTCAATTCATCATCTGAAAAAGAAAGTTTCGCAAGTTTTGCTACGTGTTTCACTTGTTCTTCATTGATTGCCATAATATCCCTCTTTCTTTTGTCAATTTTCAATCATTTTATCATAACTCTGTTAGAATTCACGTCTTTTTTCTTGAAATTTTTTGAAAAGTTGTACAATTCAAAAAAATTGTATAAAAAACCGGATTTCTGCAGACTTTACGCTTTTTTATAATACTCGTTCGTTAATAGAATCGTCAACAATCTTCTGACTTAAAATACTTATTCCTGATGACTTTCTTCGATTGCTTGGATCATTTGCTGTTCATCCCAGACTTCGATCCCCAAGCTTTGGGCTTTTGTCAATTTGCTACCCGCTTCTTCGCCGGCCACCACGATATCAGTTTTCTTAGAAACGCTGCCGGTGACTTTACCGCCAAGATTTTGGATTTTTTCTTTGGCATCTTCACGAGTGTACTCCACTAATTTGCCCGTTAAAACGATAGTCTTATCTTTGAAAGGAGATTCGACGTTTTCCAATTGGCTCGCTCGAATGCCTTTGTATGCTAAATTCACTCCGCGATCTTCGAGTTCCTGCATCAATTCGTGGACTTCCTCATTTTCAAAATAAGTGACCACGCTATCCGCGATCGTTTCTCCCATTGTATTTAATGAAACGATTTCCTCTTTTTCCGCTTTGCTTAATGCAGTTAAACTGCCGAAATGTTCTGCTAAGATTCCCGCCGCCTTTGCGCCTACATGACGAATACCTAAACCGAAGATCAATCGTTCAACTGAATTTTCACGACTGGCATCGATCGCTTGCAAAATATTTTCTGCTGATTTGTCTTTGATCTTATCTAAAGTCAACAGCTGTTCTTTATCTAAGGCATAAAGGTCCGCTACATCTGAAACCAAACCTTTATCAAACATTTGTGCTAGCACTCTCGGTCCTAAACCGTCAATGTTCATGGCGTTGCGTGAAACGAAGTGACTCAAGCCTTCTTTGATTTGGGCCGGACATTTGGGATTGATACAGCGGAGAGCGACTTCTTCATCCAAATGGACTAGCTCGCTATCACAAACGGGACAATGGGTTGGTACGGGATAAGGTTCGCTATCTGCCGGACGTTTTTCCAAAATGACTTGCGCCACCTCCGGTATAATATCCCCGGCTTTATAAACTAAAATCGTGTCTTTTAAACGAATATCTTTTTTCTCGATGTAGTCGCTGTTATGCAGACTTGCCCGGCCAACGGTTGTTCCCGCTAAGCGGACCGGCTCCATGATCGCAGTTGGGGTTAAGACGCCCGTTCGCCCAATCGTCCAATCAATATCGAGTAAGGTTGTTTGTGCTTCTTCTGGTGGGAATTTATAAGCCGTTGCCCAACGCGGAGCTTTTACTGTAAAACCTAAATCATCTTGCAAGCTGAACTCATTAACTTTAATGACGATTCCGTCGATCTCATAAGGTAATTGATCCCGTGTTTCATGGAAGTTCTCAATGTATTCCCAAACCTCTTCAATCGTTTCACAAACCCGATGCTCCGGATTGGTGCGAAACCCTAGACGAGCCATTTCATTCAAAGCATGATCTTGCGTCGTTGATTCTAGCGGTCCGAAATCAGCCAACGTGTATAAGAACGTGCTTAAATTCCGTTTGGCTGCGATTCGCGTATCTAATTGCCGCAAACTTCCAGCCGCAGCATTGCGGGGATTGGCAAAAACTTCTTTGCCTTCTTCTTCCCGCTGCTGATTTAATTTAACAAAAGAAGACTTAGGCATATAACATTCGCCTCGGACTTCGATTGATAATGGTTCTTTTAGCCGGATTGGAATCGATTTGACAGTTTTCAAATTCTCGGTGATGTTTTCACCGACGGAGCCATCGCCACGAGTAGCACCTTGGACAAAGACGCCATTCTCATATTTCAATGAAATCGAAAGCCCATCAATTTTCAACTCAACGCAATAAGAAACCGGATGCCCTACCGCTTTTTTTACCCGTTCATCAAAAGTAATCAGTTCTTCTTTACTAAAAACATCGTTCAGACTATATAGGGGAATGTCATGAACGACCTTTTCGAACCCCTCTAAGACCTTTCCGCCAACACGTTGAGTTGGAGATTCCGGTGTAATCAAGTCTGGGTATTCCGTTTCAATCTCGACTAATTCTTGATATTTTTTATCGTAAACAAAATCTTCCACTGAAGGCTGATCTTGTACATAATATTCGTGAGCATATTGATTCAATTCTGCTCGCAGCTCCGCTGAACGCGACTCGGCCGCTTGAAAAGTCATTGGTTCCAAGAAGATCCCTCCTAAAAATAATTCGTCTTTAGATTTTTTCAATCGGCGCAAAGGCAGCCAATAAACGTTTCACACCTTGCTGTGGAAAGGCAATATCCAATTCAACATCTTTTGAATTGCCGCTGACTTTCACCACGGTGCCGACGCCCCACTTTTTATGTTGGACTTTATCTCCGGGATTCCAGCTTTCATTCTCGCCGCCGGAGGCCGTTCTATTCATGACCGGTTCCCGTGTGGCATGCTGATACTTAGGCTTCATTTGATTGCTATTATTTTTAAATGGACTGCCAAAAGTTGCAGCTTTTTGTTGCGGCTGCATCCCAACCGGATTTAAGAGACTCTCATCGATCTCCGCCACAAAACGGGAAGGCTGATTGTACTGGGTCTTTCCGTAAAGAGTTCGAGAAAAGGCATTGGTTAAAAATAAACTTTCTTCAGCCCGCGTGATCCCCACATAAGCCAAACGCCGTTCTTCCTCTAATTCCGCTTCTTCCATCAAAGAACGCGACAACGGGAAGATTTTTTCCTCCATCCCGATCAAGAAAACAATCGGAAATTCCAGTCCCTTCGCAGCATGGAGGGTCATTAGCGTAACTTGGGAGCTTTCTTCTTGATAATCGTCTAAGTCAGAAACTAACGCCAAATCATTCAAGAAAATCGCCAGTTTTTCTTCTGGTGCGTTGTCTGCGTCATCCTCTTCCACAGCGTTGCGCTTATCAAATTCTTGTGTGACGGAACGAAATTCCTCCAAGTTTTCTAAACGAGATTCAGCTTCTAAGGTTCGTTGGTTTTTTAATTCGTCTAAATAGCCTGTTCGTTCCAATACTTGATCGACTAATTCCGTTACTGGCAAATATGCGACCATTTCTTGAAATTGTGTGATCATTGTCGCAAATTCGCCGATCATACGGCCAGCTTTTCCAGAAATATTGGCTAAGTCAACGTTTTGAGCCGCCTCCACCATTGACCAATCATGCATCGTAGCAAAATTCCGTAACTTTTCAACGGAAGCTGCGCCAATTCCACGCTTCGGTGTGTTGATCACTCGTTCAAAGCTGACACCGTCACGAGGATTATTGATAATATTTAAGTAAGCAATTATATCCTTGATTTCTTTCCGATCGTAGAACTTATGTCCGCCTACCATTGTATAAGGCACATTTGATTTTACTAGCGTGTCTTCAATCACCCGTGATTGAGCGTTGGTTCGATACAGCACGGCAAAATCATTATAGCTGCGATTGTTGGTTTGGATTTCTTCTTTGATCTTACTAACGATGAATTGTGCTTCATCCCGTTCACTATCGGCGCGATAATACGTGATTTTTTCGCCGCTTTGGTTGTCAGTCCAAAGGTTTTTGTCACGGCGATTGCTATTGTTCTTAATAACTTGATTGGCGGCATCTAAAATACTTTTAGTTGAACGATAATTTTGTTCTAGCAAAATGACCGTAGCATCATTATAATCCTTCTCAAAATCTAAAATATTTTGCATGTCCGCTCCGCGCCAACCGTAAATACTTTGGTCGGCATCCCCTACGACACATAAGTTGCGGAACCGGGCTGCCAACATATTTACCAAAGTGTATTGGGCATGGTTGGTATCTTGATACTCATCCACATGAAGATAATGAAATTTATTTTGATAATAGGTCAACACTTGATCATTATCTTCGAATAAACGAATCGTGTTCATGATCAGATCATCGAAGTCCATACTCTGATTGTTCCGTAACGCTTTTTGATACGCGTCATAACAACGAGCAACAATTTCCTCAAAAAAAGAGCCTTGGCGTTCGGCGTAGGTTTCCGCTGTCAATAATTCATTTTTCGCGTTACTGATAGCACCTAGAATCGAACGTGGATCGTATTTCTTCGGATCAATGTTCAATTCTTTTAGAATTCGTTTCATTAAGGTCAACTGATCAGATCCATCTAAGATCGTAAAGTTCCGATCATAACCAATTGCGTCTACATCCCGGCGTAAAATTCGGACACACATGGAGTGGAAAGTCGAGACCCAAACATCTTGTCCCCCTTGTCCTAAGATGCCATTCACTCGTTCCTTCATTTCCCGAGCGGCTTTATTGGTAAAGGTAATCGCTAAGATATTCCAAGGATTCACATTTTTTTCTTCTATTAAATAAGCAATTCGATGAGTCAGGACCCGCGTCTTTCCGCTTCCTGCTCCAGCCATAATTAATAGCGGGCCTTCTGTGTGAAGTACCGCCTCTTTTTGTTTAGGGTTTAGTCCTGCTAACAACTCCTGTTTGTTTGGCATGCAAAACGTCCTTTCTCTTTTCAATCTTTTTTATTATAGCATCTCAGAAAGTTTCGCGACACTAGCAACAATTTAAAAAAGCGAATTCATTGATTCATCCTTGTTTTTCTTTTAATTTCGCGCTAAATTTAATAAGGGTATGGAGGGAATTCATGAAAAACGAACACGAAATCAAACGTTTAGATAGTACGAAAGTTATTTTTATTTTAAAGGGTGTCCTAATTGGCGCGCTTGCAGGGATTATCGTCAGTCTGTTTCGCTTACTGATTGAAAAGATGATGGAACATGTGGTGACCCTCTATTTATGGTTTCACGACAATCCCCTATGGCTAATTCCTTGGGCCTTTGTGATGATCGCTTTTGCCGTTACGATCGGCGCCTTAATGAAGTCCGATCCGAACATTAAAGGCAGCGGAATTCCACAAGTCGAAGGTACACTCCAAGGCGAGATCAAATTAAATTGGTTCTCAATTCTGTGGAAAAAATTTGTTGGTGGTGTCCTTTCCGTTGGTTCGGGGTTATTTTTAGGCCGCGAAGGTCCTTCGATTCAATTAGGGGCAATGGTAGGGCAAGGCTTTAGTGAATACACCCACGCCTCCACTTCAGAGAAAAAAATCTTTATTTCTAGCGGCGCGGCAGCTGGTCTAGGAGCCGCTTTCAACGCACCGATTGCTGGTTTATTATTTGTAATCGAAGAAATCCACCATCATTTTTCACCCTTGATCTGGCTGACTTCACTAACAGCAGCGCTGACTGCGAATCTCGTTTCACTGAATTTTTTTGGCTTAAAGCCGGTACTTTTCATCGCGGACGTTCCTTCGCTGCCGTTGAAATACTATGGCTGGCTCGTTGTCTTAGGAATTATTTTAGGTATTTTGGGTTATCTATATCAAATTGTTTTATTGTCATTACCACGTTGGTACAAACATACACATTTGCCAGAGCATCTTTATGGACTCGTTCCTTTTCTATTGATTATTCCGATTGCTTTCTTTTTGCCAAATTATTTAGGCGGCGGCAATCAAATTGTCCTAATGATTGGGCAGCAAAATTTATCGTTGACCTTGTTGATTGGTTTATTTCTGTTACGCTTTATTTTTTCGATGGTTTCCTATGGAGCGAATCTTCCCGGAGGAATCTTTTTACCAATTCTTACCCTTGGCGCCTTAATTGGTGCGATCTACGGGACGATTTTGCATCAGTGGTTTGGGCTGGATAATAGCTTGATTCGTGACTTTGCCATTTTTGCCATGGCTGGCTACTTTACTGCCATTGGGAAAGCGCCTTTGACAGCTATTATTTTAGTGACTGAAATGGTGGGAAATATTACTCACTTGATGCCCTTAGCGGTTTGTTCCCTGACTGCCTATGTCATCAATGATCTTTTAGGTGGTAATCCAATTTATGAATCGCTACTTGAACGATTAGTCAAAGGTTATTTGCCTAGCATTACCGGCAATAAAACAATCATTGAATTTCCCGTCACCGCAGAAAGCACGTTAGACGGTACGATGGTTCGTGATTTCAACTGGCCAAAAGAGATGCTATTGATCTCGATTCGCCGCGGCTCCTCCGAAATTCTGACTCATGGCGATACCGTTATGAAGGTTGGGGATTTATTGATGATTTTAACCGACGAAGGCTATACACAAAAAATAAAAACGTTGATTCGCGAACGTTCTCATGCAGCCGTCGCGAAAAAACAAGATAAAGCAATAAGAGGCTGAGCTAAGCTCAACCTCTTATTTTTTGTGCCATTTTTTCATTTACATAGACTGAAACTTGACCGTCATTAACGGTGAATGTTCCTTGTCCATTCTCATCTAATGTGATTTTTGCTTCATTATTTCCTAGCAGATCGACAAAGGTCTCGCCTTCATGAATCGCGCTGATGGTCATCTCTTTCTCACCACCACCAGCATTGGTCATGATGACTGCCATACCAGAATCCTTTTGATCAAAATCACCGGTACACGTCCAGCCAATAACATCAGGATCATCAAAATAATCGGCTTGGCTGCCAAAAACCAATTCTTCACGCAGCTTAATCAACGCATTCAAACCGTCGCCGACTGCCTCAGCATTTTCGGTTCCGTAAAGATCTCCCCAAAAAATCACCGGCGTTCCTTCGTTGCGTAGGAGAATCAGACTGTAGGCTTGAAGCTTGAACCAACCTTCCACCCATGACTCCAAACTTTGCCCTTGTTGCGTATCATGATTATCGACGAAGGTCACTGCCCAATCCGGTCGTGTCTCAATCAAAGTCCCGGCAAAGATTTGTCGCATATCAAAATTGCCCATCGTTGAAGCCGCTTGAAATAAATTAAAGTGCAGTGGTACATCAAAAAGTGAAATCAAATTGCCAGATGAATCTAAATACTCTTGCAGCTTTTCTAATTCATCCGACCAATATTCACCAACCACAAACAGATCAGAATCCTTTTCTTCCCGGCGATGCAAGATCCAATCAACAAATAAATCAAAACGAATGTGTTTCACCGCATCCAAACGATAGCCATCGACACCGGTTAATTCTTGATACCATTTGCCCCATTTGTCTAGCTGTTCGATTGTTTCAGGATTTTCCATGTCTAGGTTACAGCCCATCAAATAATCAAAATTGCCATTTTCATCATCGACTTTTGGCTCCCAGCCTTTATCGGCAAAATTAAAGATCGCGTGGTCTTTTTCCCGTGCGTCATAATCGACACCAGAGAAATTTTTCCACGTCCATTGATACTCATTGTATTTTCCCTGACGTCCAGGGAAAGTAAATTTAGTCCACGCTTCAATTTCTTCTTCGCCGGAAGTTGGTTTTGTTCGATCGTCGAAGTGATAAGAAACTGCCGAAACAATCTCCGTTTCATCCGCACCCATGAAATGATCAAAAACAATATCGGCATAAATTTTTAGCCCAGCTTTTTTCAATGCAGCAATACTGCTTAAATACTCATCTTTTGTTCCATACTTGGTTTTAACGCTACCCTTTTGATCAAACTCACCTAGATCATAAAGATCATAAGTCCCGTAGCCAACATCATTAGCCCCTTCTGATCCTTTATAAGCAGGCGGCATCCAGATTGCGTTAATACCAAAGTGACGTAATTCTTCTGCTTTTTCGGCGAGTGTTTTCCAATGTGTGCCATCAGCAGGAAGATACCATTCAAATCCTTGTAAAATTGTTTGTTTTTCCATAACCTTCACCTCTATATCTATCATACAGAATGTGAACGATCCTTCAAAATAAGATGACCTGCAAATTATCGATAAATGATTTTGAACGTTTTTGGATGTTTGTGGTTGAATTATTAAATTTACTATGTTACTATATCATTGAAGGAGGATTGAAAATGCTTACAGAAGAACGACACAAAAAAATAATCGAATGGTTAGAGCGTGACGGAGTCGTGAAATCACAAGAGTTAATTCAGTGGTTAGACTCTTCAGAATCCACCGTACGGCGAGATTTACACGAGTTAGAAGAATTAGGAATTTTAGAGCGTGTTCACGGCGGGGCCAAGCGCCCCCAACATCTCGAGCAAGAGTTAGGAATGTTTGAGAAATCGTCCAAAAACGTTCAGCAAAAACAGTTGATTGCACAATATGCCGCTGAACAAATTGCTGAAGGCGATGTGATCTATCTCGATGCCGGAACGACCACCTCTGAGATGATCCCTTTTTTAAAAAATAAAACCGTCACCGTTGTCACGAACTCCGTTGGACTAGCCGCCCGTTTAGTAGAAGCGCAAATCGCAACGATTGTTTTAGGTGGCCGGATTAAATTGACTACTGATGCCGTTGTAGGATCGCAAGCGTTGGAACAATTAAAACAATATCGTTTCAACAAAGCCTTCATGGGTATGAATGGCGTCCATTTGGATAGCGGCTACTCAACACCAGATGCAGAAGAAGCCATTTTAAAAAGAGCAGCCATCAAGCAATCTGAAAAAGCTTTTATTTTAGTCGATCATAGCAAGTTCAATCAAACGAGCTTTGTCAGTGTCGCTCCATTGCCGGCAGCTTCAATCCTCACCGATACCTGTCCTTTGGTTATCCATGATCAAATCACAGAACAAACTACCTTAAAGGAGGTTTCTGTATGATCTATACAGTGACACTAAATCCTTCGATTGATTATATTGTGCATGTCGACCAATTAACGATCGGCGATGTCAATCGAATGAAAAATGACTTAAAATTACCCGGTGGTAAAGGCATCAATGTTTCAAGAATCTTGAAACGCATCAATAACGACTCCACTGCCTTAGGTTTTCTTGGCGGATTTACCGGATCGTTTATTGAAAATTGGATGACCAAAGAAGCCATCAAAACAAATTTCACCACCGTTGCTGACGACACCCGGATTAATATCAAGCTAAAAGCCGACCAAGAAACTGAAATCAATGGTCAAGGCCCTGCTGTTTCTCCTGAAGAAATGGCTGAATTGAAAAAAGTCTTAACCAACCTTAACGCTGATGACATCGTCGTTCTTTCTGGCAGCAAGCCAGCCAGTGTTCCTACCGGCTTTTATCAAGAATTGATCGAAATCGTCAAAGCCCAAGGCGCTTCATTCGTGATTGATACCACCGGCGCAGATTTAATGGATGCTTTAGAACAAGCACCGCTACTGGTCAAACCAAATAATCATGAATTGGCTGATTTATACCAAACCTCCTTTGACTCCGTTGAAGCAATCTATCCCTTCGGTCAACGTTTACTAGACGAAGGTGCGCAACACGCATTAGTTTCAATGGCCGGTGACGGCGCGTTATTATTTACGAAGGACGGCATCTATCGCTCCAATGTGCTTAAACGAAACGTTAAAAACTCTGTTGGAGCTGGCGATTCAATGATTGCAGGTTTTGTCGGTAACTATACGAAAACGAAAGACCCAGTCGAAGCATTCAAATGGGGCGTAGCTTGCGGCAGTGCTACAACCTTTTCAGATGATTTAGCCACTGCTGATTTTATTCAAGAATTATTACCAGAAGTTGAGATCACAAAAGTAAAATAGCTTGCTCTCATCGCTTCTGTTAAAAAGTAAAAAAATGGAGGGACTACCATGCATATTAAAGATTTATTGATCAAAGAAGCCATGATCATGGATTTGCAGGCAACGACTAAAAAAGCCGCGATCGATGAAATGGTTCAAAAGATGTACGACGCTGGCCGCATTTCTGACATTGAGGTTTATAAAGAAGGAATTTTAAATCGGGAAGCGCAAACTTCAACCGGCTTAGGCGACGGCATCGCAATGCCCCACGCCAAAAATAGCGCGGTTAAGGAAGCGACGGTTTTATTTGCAAAAAGTAAAGCGGGCGTCGATTATGAATCATTAGACGGTCAACCTACTTACCTTTTCTTCATGATCGCTGCTCCAGAAGGTGCGAACGATACTCACTTACAAGCATTAGCCGCTCTTTCAAGACTATTGATTGATCCTGATTTTGTTGCGAAACTAAAATCGGCAGAAACACCTGAACAAGTTCAAGAAACTTTTGATACGGCCGAAAAGGCCAAAGAAGCAGAAGAAAAAGCGGAAGAACAAGCCGCCGCTTTAGAAAGTATCACGGATGAAAATCGTCGCTATCTTGTAGCTGTGACAGCCTGCCCTACCGGTATCGCTCACACCTATATGGCGGAGGACGCATTAAAGAAAAAAGCAAAAGAAATGGGTGTCGACATCAAAGTCGAAACTAACGGCTCTGAAGGAATCAAACATCGTCTAACTGATGAAGATATCGCTCGCGCAGACGGCGTCATCGTTGCGGCGGATAAAAAAGTTGAAATGAATCGTTTCAACGGTAAAGAATTAGTCAATCGTCCAGTTAGCGACGGTATCCGCAAACCAGAAGAGTTGATCAACTTAGCCTTAAGCGGAAGTGCTCCGATCTATCATGGCGATGGTGACAGTTCTTCGGCTGATGAAGAAAAAAGCGACAACGGAACCGTGGGACAACGGATCTATAAAGATTTAATGAACGGCGTTTCTCATATGTTGCCATTCGTTATCGGTGGCGGGATCATGATCGCATTGTCATTCATGATCGACCAATTTATGGGTGTTCCCCATTCAGAACTTGCTAATTTGGGAAATTACAACCAAGCGGCTAGCTGGTTCAACCAAATCGGTGGCGCAGCCTTCGGTTTCATGCTTCCTGTTTTAGCAGGATTCATCGCTTCAAGTATCGCTGACCGTCCTGGTTTGATCGCTGGGTTTGCAGCTGGTGCTTTAGCTAATACTGGCGGCGCTGGTTTCTTAGGCGCATTACTTGGTGGTTTTATCGCTGGGTATGTCATCATCTTCTTGAAGAAATTGTTTAAGAACTTGCCTAAATCACTTGAAGGAATCAAAGCAATTCTATTCTATCCTTTCTTTGGATTATTGATCACCGGCTTCTTGATGCTGTTAGTTAATATCCCTATGAAAGCGATCAACGATGCATTAAATGGTTTCTTGACTGGCCTTAGCGGATCAAATGCGATCTTACTTGGTGCTTTACTTGGTGGGATGATGGCGGTTGACTTAGGCGGTCCAATCAACAAAGCGGCCTACGTCTTCGGTACTGCAACACTTGCTTCAAGCGTTGCTCAAGGCGGATCAATCGTTATGGCGGCAGTTATGGCCGGCGGAATGGTTCCTCCATTAGCAATCTTTGTCGCGACTCGCCTGTTCAAAAATAAATTCGAAAAAGACCAAGTGGACGCAGGCTTGACCAATATTGTCATGGGCTTATCCTTCGTGACCGAAGGGGCGATCCCATTTGCGGCAGCCGATCCTATTCGGGTCATTCCAAGTTTCGTCGTAGGTTCAGCTTTAGCCGGCGGCTTAGTTGGGGCGGTTGGTATCAAATTATTGGCACCACACGGCGGAATCTTCGTAGTTTTATTACTGAGCCATCCACTACTTTATCTAGTCTTCATCACGATTGGCGCGATCGTATCAGGAGTCATTTATGGCTTAGTGAAAAAGCCCGTTGCGAAATAGTTGCAAACAAAAAACCACTTTCGAAAATTTTCGAAAGTGGTTTTTTTCTTCACTATCATTTATAACCAGCGATCTTTTCTGCGAACACGGACAGGCTGAGGTTTAGGTTCAATTGAAAAAAGAATCATTCCGATAAAGAACACTGCGATTGACAAAGGGATTTCTAATGATGCAAGTGGCAATCCAAAAATCATTCCAACGACTAATAAGCAACTACCCATAATCTTAATATATCTTAGATTCATAACTAACCTCTCCTTTTTGTGTTAAGTGTTAAATCTCCAGTATGTCCAAATGATTTTTAGCCGACACTTTTTTTTGATCAATAAATGACACAATCAAATGCTTTGCTTCTTTTTCCAATGAAAATGTTAAAGAATCATTTTTTCGGCTGACTTGATGGATCGTCATATCGTTTAACGCTGCTTTCAAATCTTCCAAAGGAAAATCCAAAAAGGCTTTTTTAGGAATAAATAATTGTAAAACAGCTGTGTAGTCTTTGTAACGGGCGTCCTGAATCTTGAATTCGATTGAATCCCGAATATAATACTCAAAAGCCGCTAAGCCTTTGTCTAACGTCAATTCAGGATATAAAATATGATAGTTCATCATACGTTCACTTTCATCATCGATCCAAGGAAAATAAGCGAGTGCATTTAGCCCGCCTTTCATTCGATTCACCCGGTATTGATTAGTTAAAAAATTATAGGTGCGTGTAACAAAATAGGAAGCTCGATTTTTTTCAGTTGGTTGAAACTGTTCATTTTGATACTGAACCGTTTGAATGACTGTATCTTCAAACGCAAATTCAATATACGGCTGCTTCAACAATCCAATTCCGTTCGTATAAGACAGTTGTGAAATCCCTAATTGATCACGAAACAGTTGCTGAAATCTTAGATTAGGTTCTTCCTGCCACTGAAATGGGTCCTTATATAATTCAAAAAAGACGCCGCCGCCAAGTTCACCCACTTTTTCAACTTGCTGAATCTCCAACAATAACGGCTTCGCAAATAATTTTTTATAGGACTCTCCTAGAAACAACCACCAGCAAGACGTTAGACAAACCCCTTTGTAAAAAACATCATAGCCTGGAAAATTATTACAATCCACCACTACGTCGCCATTAAGCCCTTTCATTTTTGGTAACGCTTGTGTTTCTTCCGCGGACTCAAAGGAACGCCGTTTTACTAGCTCACTAGTGTTATGATATAAATACTCGTCATACGAGCGTAGGTAGGCGAATAAACCGTGTTGAATCAAACGTGCCTTTAAATAATCCAAATAAACCGTATCCCAATAATAAAAGGTTTTTTCTCGGATGATCGACTTTTCAAAAAGAGTATCACCCAGTAAATGAATCGTCGTTTCTTCTTCAGGATTTTTTATTTGAAGCCAAAAATCCTCCTCCATACCAAAATTCTCAACGACTTGTTGCAATTCTTGATAGTCAAATGCTTGTTCAGAGCCGTTGATCGACATCTCATCTGGTTCCAGCAATAAACGACTCATAATCAACCAGTCAGCTAAGTGTGACTGAATATCGGATTGCTTTAAATCGCAAAGCTGGCTGACGCCATACAATTTTTGTTGTTTTGTCATTGCCTTCCCCTTTCTTCTTTCTCTATTTTAATTATATCTTAAAGATTTAAAAATCACTAAGAAATTGACCATTAAGTTTTCAAAAAATTGTATACTAGAATGAATTATGGTAAAAATAAAGCGGAGGTGTTCAGATGGGTTTAAAATTCGAAAGAGCCGATGATTTGGACAAGCTTTTTGAATCGTTTGCGGTTGATCCTGATAAAGAAGTCAAGAAAGATGCGGACATTCAAAAATTTTTAAAACCAAAGAACGACGATACAGATAAAAAAAAGGATCAAGCCTAAAGCTGATCCCTTGAAACTGTAGCCTTTGCTTAAACGCAGGCTGCAGTTTTTTATTTGATTGCGGCTTCAATTGCTTGCCAAGCCTCTTCTTTGCCTTGCTTTGTTTCCGAAGAAAAAAGGATGAAGGTGTCGCTTGGATCGAAATCCAATTTTTTCTTAATGGCGCTAGTGTGCTTGTTCCATTTCCCGCGAGGAATCTTATCGGCCTTCGTCGCTACGACGATCACTGGAATATCATAGTATTTCAGAAATTCGTACATCTGGATATCTTCTTTACTAGGATCATGACGAACATCGACTAGAGAAACGACGGCTCTCAGTTGTTTCCGGCTAGTGATATAGGTCTCGATCATCTCACCCCATTTTGCCCGCTCCGTTTTGGAAACTTTGGCATACCCATAGCCAGGTACGTCGACAAAATGTAAAGCATTTTCAATTAGATAAAAATTTAGCGTTTGAGTTTTGCCGGGTTTGCCAGAAGTCCGTGCAAGATTTTTACGATCAATTAAAGTATTGATGAAGGAAGATTTGCCAACATTGGAACGTCCAGCCAAAGCGATTTCAGGTAAATCTGTTTCTGGATACTGTTTGGGCGAGACCGCGCTAATTACGATCTCTGCATTATGAACTTTCATTCTTTCACGCCTTTCAAAAAAGGAGCTGGGACACGAATCTGTCGCAGCTCCTTTCACACATCTATTTTAGTGTAGCAACTTTCACTTTCGAATTCGCCTACTAACCGGCTTTTTTTTCGTCCGTTTGATATTCAATCACTGGTTTACCAGAACCGTCAACTGAATCTTTCGTAACAACGACTTTAGCGATTGTTTCGTCAGAAGGAATATCAAACATAACATCCATCATGACATCCTCAATAATGGAGCGCAGTCCACGTGCCCCAGTATTCCGTGCAATTGCTTTGTCTGCAATGGCATTCAGGGCATCTGGATCAAAAGATAACTCCGTTTCATCGTAAGAAAGTAATTTTTGATATTGCTTAACTAACGCATTTTTAGGTTCAGTCAAAATATGAACTAAATCTTCAGTCGTTAATTTTTCCAAAGCGGTTGTAACAGGTAACCGTCCAATGAATTCTGGAATTAAACCAAATTTCAACAAATCTTCTGGGATGATTTGTTGCATAATGCTTTCATCCTCATCGACTTTTTTGTTATTTGTTCCAAAACCGATCGTCTTTTCACCTAAGCGGTTCTTGACGATTGTTTCAATCCCATCAAAGGCACCACCGACAATGAATAAAATATTCGTTGTATCGATTTGGATAAACTCTTGATGTGGATGCTTCCGTCCACCTTGAGGCGGCACGCTCGCAACGGTTCCTTCAAGAATCTTCAATAATGCTTGTTGAACACCTTCACCGGAAACATCACGAGTAATTGAGACATTCTCGCTTTTACGAGTAATCTTATCAATTTCGTCGATATAGATAATTCCCTTTTCCGCACGTTCAACATTATAATCTGCTGATTGTAATAATTTTAAGAGGATATTCTCAACATCTTCCCCTACATAACCAGCTTCCGTCAAACTTGTCGCATCGGCAATTGCGAATGGAACGTTCAAAGTCCGAGCTAATGTTTGAGCTAAGAACGTTTTACCAGAACCAGTTGGTCCGATTAAACAAATATTACTTTTTTGCAATTCAACTTCATCGGTTCCATCGTTTTCAGTATTCACCCGTTTGTAATGGTTATATACCGCGACTGACAAAGCTTTTTTCGCTCGATCCTGTCCGATGACATATTGATTTAAAACATCTAATAGTTCTTTTGGTTTCGGTACATCGATAAATTCACGAATCGCTTCTTCGTGGAACTCTTCGTCGATAATCTCTTTACAAAGGTCGATACATTCATTACAGATGTATACTCCGGGACCCGCAACAACTTTTTTTACTTCTTCTTGGGTCTTGCCGCAAAATGAACAGCGAACTGTCTCACCTGCGCCTGTGCTTTCATACATAGCTGTCACCTCTTGTTTCTTTCTCTACAAGTGTTTCCACGATTGCAGTCTTTATCTATAATACCACAAAGCCTCAAAAAGACAAAGAAACCGAGAACAAATAGAAAGGATTTCTAAAGAACATTTATTGAAATGATCAGCTTTTATAATATGAGAAGTAATTTTCGAATAAGTTACTTCTAAAAAACATTTATTCACAAATAAAGAGGTGTGACGAAATTTCGTCACACCTCTTTTGAAGTTTATTTTGCGTACCAGCCGATGCCTTCATATTTCCAGCCTCGTGTCCTTAATACGTTTACTTCATTTTGATCCTTTGTGTAATGATGAGAGCCGCTTCTTAACCCTGGATTAAACAAGCGATGAATCTTCACGCTCTTATTATTATCAGAATACCAAGCGATACCTTCGTATGTCCATTTATGCTTTGTTGTTAAAACTTTTACTTCGTTCCAATCCAAAGTATAATGGTGGTCGCGAAGTGTAGAATTATACAATCGGTAGACTGGCGCTCCAGTGGAAGGCGCATTCCAAGCAATGCCTTCATATCTGCCCCAACCAATTTTTACTAAATGATTTTTTTCATTCAAATTTGCAGTATAAAAATGTTCATAATTATTAGGATTATACAATCGATACATAGGGATACTATTATTTGATGGAGGTTTTGGTGCCGGATTGCTAAACATCCCTGTATAATCGGCATTAATATCAAAATTCCCACTAATGCCCGGGAAAGTCAGTTGAGATGACCATTGCCAAGCGCCATATTGTGTATAAAAATTTTGGGTTGATAGATTGTAAGGATATGCTGCTACCCAAATATTTTTATTTCCTAAGGTCGCAGCATTGATTCGTCCAGAATTAATCCAATTCAAACCGATATAATGACGGACATTACCAAATCCCAATGCTTTCAACCGATTTTCAAAGGCTTTAGAATTGTTTGTATGGTTACCTTTACCAGCGATCTGAGGTTCTTCAATATCGTTTACCATCACTGTGCTATTATCAAGGCCAAATCTTCGAGCAGCTGCTGAAAAATAATTTGCTTCTGCTACTGCTTGAGCATCATTGACAAACCAACTATAGTGATAAGCAGAAACTTTCAACCCAGCAGCCTTGGCATTATTGATTTGAGCTTGGGCATATGGATTAATGTAACTCGTTGCTTCCGTTAATTTCACAACTACACCGGTTATTCCGTAACTTTTGATCTTTTGGAAGTTCGCTACTGAGATATTTCCATTATGGGAAGAAATATCAATGAAGCTTTTACTAGGTGTATTTGTATTTGTCACAGGGACTGTCGGTATAGCCGAAAATAATTGAATTGACGGAGCCAAATCGGAACGGCCTTTTGGTAGCATCATTGTTCCCTCTGCAGTATCAATTTGGCTCTCCACTACAGGTGCAGCTTCTTCACTTTCAGTGTTTTCAGTGTTTTCAGTGTTTTCCGTACTTTCTGTACTTTCTACTTCATTGGAGCTCGATATGATCTGTTCACTTGTCTGTGAGGTAGCTTGAGAAGCGCTTGTACTAGTTGTCTCGCTTCCCACTACTTCTGACGTGCTAATTTCATTTCCATCATTGACTGTCACCGATTCTTCAGCTGAAACGGTTTTAGCTAGGCCTAAGCAAACCGTAACTAATAGACTCAATCCTAAAATTTTCTTTTTCATTGTTTCCTCCCTCGATTAAATTTTAAACAATTATGATTTTTTCAAACTAAGCATGGCTTTTATCAATAACATAATTTTACTAAATATAAGGCTCTTTTTGAAGATAATAGTTTTGAAATACTCTAAAAAATAAGGGATATCGCCTTATAATTAAGCAATTTACTCTAATAAAATAATTCTAATTCTGTGAAATCTATCTTTATTCTTTTAGAAAATTGAAAGATAAAAAAGAGCGTCCCTTTAAAAGGGCGCTCTTGGCAAAAAACTTATTTTTCAACAGCTGTTCCGGTTACTAATTCAACAGCTTTTTTCATTTTAATATCATGTTCTAGCATGTCTTCCGTTAGAACGCGGCTGATTTGTTCTTTAGGCATTTGATACATTTCAGCTAATTCGTTGATTTCTTTTTCCACATCTTCTTTAGATGCTTCAATTTTTTCTGCTTCAACGATTGCTTCCATTACCAAGTTCGTTTTCACGCGGCCTTCAGCTTCGCCTTCAAATTGAGTATGCAAGTCTTCTTCTGTCGAACCAGTTAATTGATAGTACATTTCTGGTGAGATTCCTTGACGTTGCATGTTGTTTAAGAATTCATCCATTGAACGGTGCACTTCATCGTGAACCATTACGTGTGGTAATTCAACGATTTCCGCATTATCAACAGCTTGTTTGATAGCTGCTTCGTCTTTTGCTTCTTTCGCTGCTTCCGCTTTTTGTTTTGTTAATTCGTCACGGTATTTTGCTTTTAATTCGTCTAAAGAATTTACTTCTTCGTCAACGTCTTTTGCAAAATCATCGTCTAATTCAGGAAGTTCTTTAGCTTTTACTTCGTGAATTGTTACTTTAAAGACCGCTTCTTTACCAGCAAGATCTTCCGCTTGGTAATCTTCTGGGAAAGTGACAGTTACGTCTAAGCTTTCGCCAGCTTTGTGACCAACTAATTGTTCTTCAAAGCCAGGGATAAATGAGCCTGAACCTAGTTCAAGTGAGTAGTTTTCGCCTTTGCCGCCTTCAAATGGTTCGTCACCAACGAAGCCTTCAAAATCGATTACAGTTGTATCGCCGTTTTCAGCAGCTTCATCTTCTTTGATAACTAATTCTGCTTGCGCCTCTTGTTCTGATTTCACACGTGCATCCACGTCTTCTTCAGATACTTCCACTTCTTGTTTAGGAACTTCAAGTTCTTTGTAGTCGCCTAGTTTCACTTCAGGTTTCACTGTTACTTCAGCTTTAATAACCCAAGCTTCGCCTTTTTCCATGCTGTCTACATCGATTTTTGGTTGAGAAACTGGATCGATACCTGCTTCTTTAACCGCTGCTTCATAAGCAACTGGTAATACATCGTTTAATGCATCTTCATACAATGCTTCTTCACCGTACATCCGGTTAAATACTTGGCGAGATACTTTTCCTTTACGGAAGCCAGGTACATTAAGATTTTTCTTTACTTTGTTGAATGCATTTGTTAATCCCTTTTGAATTTCTGCTTGTTCAATCGAGAAAGTTAACACACCATCATTGGTGCCTGTTTTTTCAAAATTTGCAGTCACGTTTGTTCCCTCCGAATACTAATATACTTGCATTTTGCATACCTTTAAATAGTACACTACTGGTTCTTAATTGTAAATATAAAGCTTTTGCTCTCGGCATTTTTTAATGATAATCAAACATCATTTGTCTAATTTTTTGCCGAATCGCTTCCACCTGTTCATCTAACTCCGCAAGGCTGCCTGAATATTCCGCTAAATAACTTTCCGCCCACGCATCTGGCTTCATAAAAGAGTATTGTAAAGGATACAAAAAGGCCATCTCCAGTTTCAACTGCTCCAATAAATTTGCCAAAAGAATCGGGTCGTTATCCTCTAAGCGGTTCGTCAAACGAGCTTCAATCTCTTGCTGCAAGCTATCATCAAAAGCGGTCTCGGCTGGCGAAAGTTCAACAATCTCGCCTTGAATAGTCAAATAGCGAACTTTTTCGATTACGCCAACACGTCCTAAATTTTCAAACAGATAGCTGCGAACGAGCGGGGCAACATTGGGATCAAGCATCCATTTTTCTGCCCAGCTTTTCAAACGTTCTTCAGATAAGGCCTTGACCTTTCGTACTAATTGCAACTGCTCCATCGAGGACAATTCCGGCAACTTGATTAATTCAGTCTCCAAACTTTTGATTGCCGCTTGCTGCTGCTTTTGATAAAAATCCTCTTGATCATCGATTCGCAGGGTCCAAAGATTTTGCTGTTCCTCGGTGAGCATTTTATTTTTTTGTGCCCGCCATAAAAACTCGCGGGCTGCGAAAAAATTGTGTGTATAAAGTTGAATCTGTAAATATAGATCCAGTGTCTCTAGGGTTTCTAGATAGCTATCTTGTTCGTCGCCAGCATACGCTAGCGCCTCCGTAAAATTTCCCTGCTCCAATGCTAGACTAGCGATCAAATGATTCAGCTTGATCGACGGTGCTTCTTCATAAGCCAGCTTATAATTTTCTAATGCCATTACGTAGTCTCCGGTAGAAAAAGCTTCTTCGGCCAAGGTTAAATAATAGTGATCTTTATTTGGAAAATCGATCGGCTTCATGCTTCTGAAAAATCCTCTCTAGCTGTTACTAAATTTATCGTCACAACACTTGTATCGGAGAAATAATCTCCGAGGTGTTGCTTGTTCGGTGTAAAAATTGCTACTAAATAACCTAACATAAAAAATGATCCTCGTAGAATAAAACGACAGGCGCCTTCCCGCACCAACACAGTTTTCCAACTAAGCACAGCTTCGGTAAAGCAAACCACTCGGATACCAAAAATCATTTTACCGATTGTTTGACCATGATTTAATTTCGTCAATAAAATAAAATACGCTAAGTAAATGACTAACGTCGAAATGCCATAAATACTTATTAAATCTGTACTTTCATTCCAACCTAGCAGATTTGCCGGCAACCCTAACAAAATGCTGGTGATGGCCGAGATACAAAGCAGATCAATCAAATAAGCAAAAAAACGAATCCAAAAGCCACTATAAAAATAATCGGGATAATGGTTGAAGACTGGCCCTTGCTTTGGTTTTTTTAATAATTGTTGGACGGGACCTACCGCTGGTCGGTGTGTCATTTCTTCAGTCATCTTTATTCACCTCCATAAAGATACATCGCTTTAGGAGCTTGTGGAGTGCCGACACTTTCAACAATATTCCTTACTAAATCTTCTTGTTTTGGCTTGATTCCTTGGAGTTCTGCCAAGCTATTGCCTAGCCAAGTATTCATGAAATTGGTTGATCCACTAGTATAGGTAATCACTTTCGCACCACTTAACCCATGATCTTTTTGTAATGCTTTCAACGCTTGGTCGGGATAGCCAATCGCATCAACTAAACCATTTTCCACCGCTTGAGCACCATCATAAATCCGACCATCCGCTAGTTTACGAACATCTGCTTCATTCATTTTGCGACCTTCAGCCACTGTTTTAACAAAACGACCATACATGCTATCAACAAACGCTTGCAGCACTTCTTTGTCTTCCTTTGTTTGGGGACGGGAAGTCGAGCCGATATCTTTTAATGCACCGCTTTTGATCGTCGCATCTGTAATACCGAGCTTTTCCATCAAGCCAGAATAATTCATACTAGACATAATCACACCGATTGAGCCGGTCATAGTATCCTCGGTCGCAAAGATTCGGTCAGAATTTGCTGCGATATAGTACCCGCCGCTAGCTGCCTGACTCTCCATTGACGCATAGATTGGAATCTTCTTGTCCTGTTGTAACGCCCTCAATGCTCGGGTAATCTCTGCCGTCTCATAAACAGCTCCACCAGGTGAATTGATTTCTAGCAAAATTCCTTTCACCGTATCATCTTTTTTGATTTTTGCCAGTTGTTTCATAAATGCCTCGTGATTGTAACCACCACTTGAAAATAAACCACTGGTGCCGTCGTTGATAATCGTTCCTTCTACCACTAACTTGACGATTTTTTCTTTGCTGGAGCCATCGACTTCTGTTTTTTCCTGAGGCTCATTCGTGCCATATAATAGTTCGTTTACTTGGCTCAACTCTTTTTTGTCCTCAGCTTTTCGGCTAAGCGTTGAAGATAATACAGAAAATACCAGAAGTACTAGCGCGATCCCAACTGCAACCCAACGTCTCTTATTCATTTGATTTCCCCCTTATTAATATAGATTTCGAATGACCAACACTTTTTCGATAAGACCCTCACCCTTCATCTTTTCTGCTTTTTCTAATAAAGAATAGCCGCCGAAAAGCTCATGGGTCAAGGGATCTTCGATTTTAAAGGATTGCGCTTCCTCGATACTTAAGGCATCCGGGGTAATCTCTTGGATACTATCCCAACCTGTATCTAAAAATATTTTCGTTTCATCATTAATTTCTGGGTTGTCATTCAGCTGGGCTAAAAATTGACGGAGCTGGCCGACGGTTAAATTTTCTGGTTGATTCATGCTGTTTCCTCCTTATCAAATCTGTGAAGAAATTACTCGTTCAAATTCCACGTCTCCTCACTAAACGCTTTCGGTAAAAAATTCCCTTAGAAGGGTACCTCCTCATTTTACCTTATTCTCTCAATAGATGAAACGCAGAAAGTTTTTTTGTTTTGCTAACTGGTTTTTAACAAATTACATATATACCAATTTGTTAAAAATAAAAAATCATTTGACTAGACGACGAGTTTATATTATATTATTCATTGTTTCCGATGTTAAAACAAAAAAATCTCAGCTACACCAATGAGATAGCGCCAGACCTTTGATAGAGGTGACGAGGAAGAAGCTTATCGAAATATTCGGCGGGTGGCTTCAGGGCAGCTGTGCTCTACAGATCATTACAAAACTTTTATAAAAAAACAAAAAAATGGTCAGACAGATCGGAAACATATAATGATAGGAAAGTAGGAAGACATTATGTGTGGAATCGTAGGAATTGTAGGCAATGAACAAGCAACTAGTATTTTAGTGAATGGATTAGAAAAACTGGAGTATCGCGGATATGACTCTGCTGGAATCTTCGTAGCAGATCAACAGGATGACTATTTAATCAAGTCACAAGGACGGATCAAAGAATTAGCGGACAAGATCAGCGCGGATGTCCACGGCACAATTGGGATCGGTCATACACGCTGGGCAACCCACGGCGAACCAAGTGAAGAAAATGCTCATCCCCATACTTCACAAAGCAAACGTTTCGTCTTAGTTCATAATGGTGTGATTGAAAACTATGATGATTTGAAAGCCAATTTTTTAGCAGAAGATACCTTTTACGGTGAGACCGATACAGAAATCGCAGTTCACTTAGTAGAATACTTTGCTGAAAAAGGTCTTTCGACCAAAGAAGCCTTCCGTAAAGCATTAGCGGAGATTCATGGCTCTTATGCCTTTGGCTTGATCGACAAAGAAGATCGTGAGACTATCTATGTTGCGAAAAACAAAAGTCCGTTATTGATTGGCTTAGGCGACGGCTTCAACGTTGTCTGTAGCGACGCGATGGCGATGCTGGAACAAACTAACCAATTCGTTGAGATTAATGATGGCGAAATGGTTATCGTAACTAAAGACCATGTTGAAATCGAAGACCAAACAGGCAACGAAATCCAACGTGCACCTTATGAAGCGAAAATCGATCTTTCTGACATGGAAAAAGGAACCTATCCTTATTACATGCTAAAAGAAATTGATGAACAACCCGCTACGATGCGACGGATCATCAGTGAATACACTGATGAAACAGGAACCGTTGTTATCGAAGATCAATTATTACAAAGTTTATTAAACAGTGATCGAATTTATATCGTTGCTTGCGGAACGAGCAATAACGCCGGATGGGCCAGCAAGCAAATCATTGAAGGTCTGGCCAACATTCCAGTAGAGATCCATCTATCCAGTGAATTTGGTTATAATATGCCGTTGCTTTCAGAGAAACCATTCTTTATCTACTTAACTCAAAGTGGTGAGACTGCTGATAGCCGCCAAGTATTAGTGAAGACGAATGAATTAGGTTACCCTTCTCTTACAGTGACGAATGTGGCCGGTTCAACCTTGTCTCGTGAAGCGACTTATACAATGCTTCTACACGCTGGACCAGAGATTGCCGTCGCTTCAACTAAAGCCTATACAGCGCAAATTGCCGCTTTGACTGTCTTAGCCAAAGCAGTTGGTGAAGCGAAAGACGTGGTAGCCGCTAAATCTTTTGATTTGACGAAAGAGTTGGGTATTGCAGCCAACGCGATGGATGTCATGATCGCTGAAAAAGCTATGATTGAAGAAATTGCCGCAGAATATTTAGCAACCACTCGCAACGCCTTTTATATTGGGCGTGCCGAAGACTATTATGTTTCAATGGAAGTTGCTTTGAAATTGAAAGAAATTTCTTACATCCAAGCAGAAGGCTTTGCAGCTGGTGAATTGAAACACGGAACGATCGCTTTAGTGGAAGAAGGAACACCAGTGATTGGTATTATCACTGAAGCAGTAACCGCACCTCATACACGAGGAAATCTGCGAGAAGTTGAAAGTCGCGGAGCTCACACCTTAGTGATCGTTTCTGAAGAATTGAGCAAAGACGGCGACCAAATTATTTTACCCGTCGTTCATCAATTCTTACGTCCGTTAGTCTCTGTGATTCCTGGACAATTGATTGCTTATTACGCAACCTTATTACGGGGCTATGATGTTGATAAGCCACGTAACTTAGCAAAATCAGTCACTGTTGAATAATCAGTCGATAAACAAAAAAGCATCCAGCCTTTTATCGGGTTGGATGCTTTTTAACCCAAAAAAAGAAACACCTTTTGGACATTCTCATTTAGGATTGCCAAAAGGTGTTTTCGCTTCTTAATGATAAAATTGGACTTCTTTAATTAATCTAGCCCAATTTCTGCACGAACGACCGCCGCGATTTTTTCAACGTAGTAGTTTACTTTTTCATCAGTCGGTGCTTCCGCCATCACTCGTAGCAATGGTTCTGTTCCAGAAGGACGAACCAGAATACGTCCATCGCCATTCATTTCAGCTTCAGCTTCGTCGATTGCTTGCTTGATTGCGGGAACATCCATCGCGCCATATTTATCACTAACACGAATATTGACTAATTTTTGCGGATAAATCGTTACTTCCCCAGCTAGCTCAGAAAGCTTCTTACCTGTTTGTTTCATGATATTTAATAATTGAACGCCTGTTAACATACCATCACCAGTCGTATTGTAATCTAAGAACAATACGTGACCTGATTGTTCGCCACCAAGATTGTAATCATTTTTACGCATTTCTTCCACAACATAACGGTCACCGACTTGAGTGATGACATCGGATAAGCCAATTTCTTCGATTGCTTTATGGAAACCTAGGTTACTCATAACGGTCGTCACAACGGTGTCTTTCTTCAAGCGTTTACGTTCAGCTAAATATTTCGCACAAATAAACATGATCCGGTCGCCGTCAACGATATTACCTAATTCATCTACTGCAATCACCCGGTCACCATCACCATCAAAGGCCAAACCGACATCAGCACCCTTTTCAACAACCATTTCTGCTAATTTTTCAGGATGCGTTGAACCAACACCGTCATTGATATTCAAGCCATTTGGTGAAGTCCCCATCGTATAAAAATCTGTTTCTAAATCCGCAAACAAGCGATTAACACTCGTTGAAGTCGCACCATTAGCAGCATCTACACAGACTGTTAAGCCAGACAAATCTCCTGAAATGGTTTGAACTAAGAATTGCGAGTATTTTAATAACCCTTCGTGGAATTCATCCAACGTTCCTAAGCCTTCAGCAGAAGGACGTGGTAACTTGTCTTCTTCCGCATCTAATAATGCTTCGATTTCCGCTTCTTGTTCGTCGACTAATTTAAAACCATCTGCTCCGAAAAATTTGATGCCGTTATCTTCGGCTGGATTGTGTGAAGCAGAAATCATGACACCGGCTGCAGCCTTTTGTAAACGTGTTAAATAAGCAACTCCCGGCGTTGAAATGACGCCTAATTGAAAGACTTCGATCCCTACTGAAAGTAAGCCTGAGATCAATGCTGTTTCCAACAATTCTCCTGAGATTCGAGTATCACGCCCAACTAAAACCCGTGGCCGTCCCTCGCTTTCTTGGTGTTGACTTAAAACATAGCCGCCACAGCGTCCCAACTTGAAAGCTAATTCCGGTGTTAACTCCTTATTCGCGATTCCACGTACTCCATCTGTTCCAAAATATTTACCCATTAAATTATATTTCCCTTCTTCATCTAATTCGTTGATTGTGTTGTCGATTCAGCAGATGATTCTGTTGTACTGGATTGTGAACTCGTCGAATCCACAGAACTGGCTGCTTCGCTTGAATCTTCTTTTTCTGATGAACTAGAATGATTTGCATTACTTGATTCTGATTCTTGTGCATTTTTAAATACTGGTGTGACCTGTGCACTGACTGTTTTTGGATTCACTTGATAATTATCAGAAACAGGAACATCAATTAATTTTTTAACCGTTCCTTGGATTTGACTGACATCTACCGGTACTCCGATACTGTCTATTTGATCAAGTGCAGACTGTAAGCCTGTAATTGTTGCCTTCGTTCGGCTCAAATCAATCTTCACACTCTCTACCGCCGCTGGCAGCTGCCCTTCTTGGATCGGATAAAGCGAAACCTCTTTGCTTGGGGTTTGAATTTCAAATGAGACCGTCACATTTTGTGGCTCTGATTGAATCGGCAAAGCCTCACCACTGGAATTTAAGGCTTGAATCTGCGCCTGAACACTCTCTTGATCAGTGGAAAGCTTGCTCGTATCCACCGATGCCACCACACGATCAATTTCCTTCATCGTGTTTTCTCCGGTAGTAATTTCGACTTTAGCAGGTTCCACTGACATCTCGCCGATCTTTAAACCATTGTTGCTGGTCGTACTGCTTAATACTGGCGACACATCGAATTGCTTTTTCTCTCTTTTCTCAATCGTTACCGAAATGGTCTCCGGCTCGATCGTCGCAAATAGTGAACTTGCTAAATTTTTCGTCTTTAAGCGGACTTCGTGAGTGCCAGAAGAAAGCTTAGTTAAATCAGCTACCACACTAAAGTCTCTTGTATCAGGGTCCACTTCTTTATTTAATTGGATTCGGTTCGCTCCACTTAATTTGACTGAGACATTTGATGAAAAGACATGAACAAAATACTCATCCGAATCATATAAAACATTGATCGGTACATTTTGAATGGCTTCTTCGTAATTCGTTTCAGAAGAAATCAAACGACTGACGTTTTGGCTATTCACATTGAAAAAAAGAATCAAACTAAACACCAGTGAAATCAAGATATACGGCAGATTGCCTTTTTTAAACTTGATAATCATTTTTGGCCTCCTTTAGTAAACCCTTCTAAAAAAGTTTGTAAGAGACTCTTTTTGCCAGTGCTCTTTTCATCCGGCAACAACTCCCGCCGCATGACAGCCAAGTATTCCTCTTGTGACAAATCATGGAGAAAATCATTGTTCAAGGTAATACTCACTCCACCAGTTTCTTCAGACACGATAAAAGTCAACGCGTCGCTGACTTCACTAATACCTACTGCGGCACGATGACGAGTCCCAAATTCTTTTGGGATCAGCATACTGTCTGACAGTGGCAAATAGGCGGAGGCTACAGCGAGTTTGCCATTTTTCACAATGACTGCGCCATCGTGTAACGGCGTGTTAGGAATGAAAATGTTGATTAGCAATTCTCCAGTAATATCCGCATCTAAGGCAATCCCCGTTTCAATGTACTCTTCCAAGCCGGTGAAACGCTGGATTGTGACAAGAGCACCGATTTTTCGCTTAGACATGTATTGGATTGCTTTGTCGAAAGCTAAAATCATTCGTTCATCATCACGCTCTTCCTTTTTCGATGTTTTGAAAAAAGAACTACGACCCAAATGCTCCAAGCCACGTCGGACTTCCGGCTGAAAGATGACAATGGCCGCGATCACTCCGTAAGTAATGATCTGATTCATTAGCCATGACAAGGTATGCAGACCGATGAGTTCAGCCAAGATCCGAATACCAATAAAGATCGCCACGCCCTTGATCAATTGGACGGCTTTTGTACCGCGAACCAATTCAAACAAACGATAGATCAAAAACCAGACAACAAATATATCTAAAAGGTTGACGATAATATCCCAAGTTGAAAGATTCTCAGAAAAAAAGCTAAGCCAATATTCTGGTTTGAATAATTCAATTAGACGATTAGGCATAGATAACCTCTCTTTCTATACAAAATTCTTTACAATTATACCACAGTGGTACAGCTCTAGCATAAAATTTAAGAAGAGCCTTAGCCAAGCTAAGACTCTTCTTATAAATTTACTTGTTTCGTTTTTCAGCACGCGCCGCTCTCCGAGCCGCGCGACGGGCTTCCGCTTCAGGATCAACAGTCCGTTCTCGCTTAGGCTTTTCAGCTACCGCAGTGTTAGCTTCTGCTGAAACCCCAGCAAGCTTCGCACGGATTTTCTCTTCTTGTCCAGCTAAACGGGCATAGTTGTAAAAACGAGTCTCCGCATCGTTGACTGTCTTTTGGTATAACCGTTGCGCATCATCTGGTTGCACTCGTTCTAAGGCAGAAAAGCGAACTTGCTGTTTCATGAAACTGATCATCGTTTCGAAGTTCGGTTTCTTATAATCCAAGATCATCGGATTTTTGCCCTTTTCACGTTGAGCCGGATTGTAACGATATAAGGACCAATAGCCAGATTCGACGGCTTCTTTTGCTTCTCGCAAGGTTTGACTCATTCCACCTCGTAAACCGTGGTTAATACATGGTGTGTAGGCGATAATTAATGATGGTCCAGGGAATTTTTCTGCTTCTTCTAAGGCTTTGATGGTTTGCATTTGGTTCGCTCCTGAGGCGATTTGTGCCACATAAACATTCCCATAAGTCATGGCCATCATTCCTAAATCTTTCTTCGATTGATACTTCCCACCAGCCGAGAATTTTGCGATTGCTGATGCTGGTGTTGCTTTAGACGTTTGTCCCCCAGTATTAGAATAAACTTCATTGTCCATAACTAGAATATTAACATCTGCACCACTAGCCAAGATATGATCGATCCCGCCAAAGCCAATATCGTACGCCCAGCCATCGCCACCAAACATCCATTGACTCGTTTTGACAAATAGATCACGATTGTCGTAAATATCAGCCAATCTGGCATCTGTTAGACCTTCTGTTTCAAGAGCAGCCGTTAATTTGGTTGCCCGTTGCTGCGTACCTTCAGATTCAAACATGTGATCCATCCAGTCTTCCATCAATTCACGTAACTCATCGGAAACTAGGTCTAAAACGTCATTGATTTTATCCGCTAATTCTTTTCGACGAGTTTGGTTGGCTAGGAACATCCCATAGCCATATTCTGCATTGTCTTCAAACAAAGAGTTGGACCAAGCAGGCCCTTGTCCTTTGTCATTGGTTGTATATGGGCTAACTGGTGCTGCCGCACCCCAAATCGAAGAACAGCCCGTCGCGTTAGCAATCATCATCCGGTCACCAAACATTTGCGTCATTAATTTCACGTAAGGCGTTTCACCACATCCCGCACAGGCACCAGAGAATTCTAACAATGGCTTATTGAATTGGGAACCTAGAACAGAATTTGTTTTAGCTGGGTTGGCTTTTTGCTTCAACGTCATCGAAAACGCCCAATTGATTGCTTGTTCTTTTTCTTCTTCATAAGGCTTCATAACTAAAGCTTTCCCTTTTGCTGGACAAGCTTCGACACAAAGCCCGCAGCCGGTACAATCTTCCACCGATACTTGAATCCGGTATTTCAATCCGTCTGCTCCACGCATCTCACGGACAATGTAGCCTTCCGGCGCTTCAGCCAGTTCTTCATCATCTGCTAAAAACGGACGAATCGCTGCATGTGGACAGACAAAGGAACACTCATTACACATCGTACAGCGATCGCTAAGCCAATGGGGAACTTCCAAAGCGACTCCGCGTTTTTCAAATTGAGTCGTTCCTGTGGGAATCGTCCCGTCGGTCATACCGTTAGCAACTAAATCATTGACTGTTAGATCATTGCCTCGTTGTGAATTCATTGGTTCAACAATTTCCTCAACATATTGAGAAACTGGCGTCTTCCGGATTTTTTTCGGAATCTCGACGGTTTTCCATGCTTCAGGAACTTGTACTTGATGTAATAATTCAACGGTTTGATCGATTGCCGCGATATTTTTTTCGACGATCTCTAACGATTTGCGGCGATAACTTTTATCCGCTTCGGCTTTTAAGATATCTAATACCTCGTCAAAAGGAATAATTCCTGTCAAACTGAAGAACGCCGTTTCCATGACTGTATTGATGCGTGAACCCAATCCAACTTCCATCGCCAAATTCGCCGCATTAATCGTATAAAACTGAATCTCATTTTCCGCGATATAGCGTTTCATTTTGGCTGGTAATAGTTTATCCATCTGCTTATCATTCCACATTGTATTCATTAGGAAAATTCCGCCAGGTTTTAACCCCTTCAATAAATCATAGGTATGGATATAAGCTGGTGTATGACAAGCGATAAAATCTGCGCTTTCGACTAGATAGGTCGAGCGGATCGGCGTATCGCCAAACCGTAGATGGGAAACTGTCAGTCCACCAGATTTCTTCGAGTCATAACTAAAATAGCCTTGTGCATATTTATCAGTATGGTCCCCGATGATCTTAATTGCTGATTTGTTCGCGCCAACGGTTCCATCAGAACCAAACCCCCAGAATTTTGCTTGGAAGGTGTTTGGATTCGTTAAATCCACGATACCTTTCGATTCTAGTGACATATGGGTGACATCATCCACGATCCCGATCGTAAAACGCTTCTTCGCTTGCTGTTTGTCCTTCAACAGCTCATCGTAAACAGCGATAATTTGATCCGGTGTCACGTCTTTTGACCCTAATCCAAAACGGCCACCAATAATTTTCGGACGAATATCTGCTTCGTACATTACGCCTTGAATATCTAATAATAACGGCTCGCCGTCAGCACCTGGTTCCTTTGAACGATCTAATACCGCGATTGATTTGACTGAATCAGGAAGTTTTTCTAGAAAATTTTCCGTTGGGAATGGGCGGTACAAATGAATGTTCAAAAAGCCGACTTTACGACCATTAGCATTCAAATAGTCCACCGTTTGTTCAATCGTTTGAGCCACTGAGCCCATTGCCACAATGACTTCTTCAGCATCCTCAGCCCCATAATAAGTCACAAGGTCATAATTAGTGCCGCGTAATTGATTGATTTCAAACATATATTTTTGAACAATTGAAGGCAGCTTATCGTAATAGCGATTAACGGTTTCCCGTTGTTGAAAATGGACATCTGGATTCTGATTGGTCCCACTGATCGTCGGATGATTCGGATTCATACTGCGCTTACGAAAAGCTTTCAGTTTTTCTTGGTCGATCAAAGGTGCCAACTCGTCATAGTCCAGCACTTCAACCTTTTGAATCTCGTGACTTGTTCGGAAACCGTCAAAAAAGTTCATGAAGGGTACGCTGCCTTCGATTGCAGCTAAATGTGCCACCGCTGACAAGTCCATGACTTCTTGAACACTACTTTCTTGTAACATGGCAAATCCTGTTTGACGAGCGGCCATCACATCCCCATGATCGCCAAAAATATTTAGTGCGTTCGTGGTGACTGCTCGACTGGCAACATGAAAGACCCCAGGTAATAATTCACCAGCGATTTTATACATGTTGGGAATCATTAATAGTAATCCTTGTGACGCTGTATAGGTCGTCGTTAACGCACCGGTTTTTAAAGCTCCGTGAACGACTCCTGCCGCCCCAGCCTCCGATTGCATCTCTGTTATTGAAACTGGCTGACCAAAGATGTTTTTCTTTCCTTGTGACGCCCATTGGTCAACAAGTTCAGCCATAGTTGAACTAGGAGTAATTGGATAAATGGCGGCTAATTCCGTGAAGGCATATGAAATATACGCCGCAGCTGTATTTCCATCCATCGTTTTTTTCTTACGCATGTTTCTCCCCCATATTCTATCTTTAGCGGATTTTTTGTTCCCGCAATTTTGTCATAAAACGTACAACTAACTTATTTTCTATCAAAAATAGCAGCCTATTTAAGATAATCGTTAATGTTGCACGCGTGCTTTTATAATCTTTATAACAACGGATTCATTATAAACTAACATTTATTATTTTTAAACCTACCCTATGTTCTTTTTAACTTTTCTAATTAAAAAGAGTTTGTTTTCTAAGAAATATTTTGTAAACTAATAGGTGAAGGATGTGAATAACGATGGATACTACTGTTATCAATGCAAAGCTAGTCAATGACTTCAACGGTATCAAAATTGGTTCAGCCAACGCGCCAAAGCGGATCATTGAATTTATTAATCTTCGTTGCCCTTACTGTAAAAAATGGTTTGAAGACTCTCAAACCACTTTGGCACAGGCCGTTGCTGAAGGTAAAGTTCAACGAATCATTAAATTATTAGACAAAGATAAAATCAGCCTACAACGAGGCAATGTCATGCACGAGTACATCAGCGCTGATCCTAAAAAAGCCTTGCTGCAGATTCAGCAAGCCTACGAGACCCAAGAGGTTTGGGAAGATTTTGAATTAGAAGCCGTTGCCACTTACGCTGAAAAAACATTGCACTTGTCACAACATGCTAATCAAGAATTGCAACAAGAAATTCGTAATGAAGCTCAGCAAGCCAACATTCAGTTTGTTCCGACGATTATTTTAGGGGAACACATCTTTGATGAATCGATTGATCAAGCAACTTTAGCAACCTATCTAAATGAATAGAACCACTTAAAAAGGAACCGTTTGAAAATCAAACGGTTCCTTTTCTTAGATTATCTGCAAAATCGTTGATTTTTCGAATGCGATGATTAATGCCTGATTTAGAAATCGCGCCGGAAGGGATCGTCTCCCCTAGCTCTTTCAAACTGATCTCCGGATTTTGAATTCGCAGCTCAGCGATCTCTTGTAATTTCTCAGGTAGCGACTGCAAGCCTACCGTTGCTTCGATGAAATGAATATTGTTAATCTGCTTCGATGCGGCATCAATCGTTTTATTCATATTAGCAGTCTCACAATTGACTAAACGATTGACTGAATTACGCATATCCCGCACGATTCGAACGTCTTCAAACTTCAGCATCGAATTAGTTGCGCCGATCAAAGTAAGAAAATCAGCAATCTTCTCAGCGCCCTTTAAATAAGTAATATAGCCATTTCTTCGTTTCAAAGTACGGGCATTCAAATCAAATTGATTGAGCAAATCACAAATATCTTGGTTATGTTCCTCATAAATCGACGAAATTTCCAAATGATAGCGGCTCGTTTCGGGATTATTAACTGACCCGGAGGCTAAAAAGGCGCCCCGCAAATAGGCGCGTGTTTTTTCATCAGAACGCTTGATTTCATCAGAAATATGGGCCTGAAACATCATGCCATCCATAATATCTAAACCTAGTAGTACGCTTTGTGTTTCCTGCTTTAATCGTACGATGTATACATTGTTTTTCTTTAGCTTCATTTTACGACGAACTAATAATTCACTGCGTACGCCGTAGTGCTCCTTCAGTAAGGTAAAAATCCGTCGAGCGATCGCGGCATTCTCTGTTTGGACGTTCAAAACAAATTGATGATTACTCAAACTTAATGAGCCGTTCATCCGAATCAACGCGGCCAGCTCTGCTTGAGCTAGATTTTTTTGGACGGCCAGACCCGTTAATTCTTTTTTTACTTCTGCTGCAAAAGACATGACGAGCCCTCCTTTATTTCAAATTCCACTTAAATTTTTGCTCCAAAAACGATTCGGAACAATTCATCTACAACTTTGTCGCCGTCATGAAATACACCGCCATCACGCAACTTTAAAAAGTCCGTCGAGACCACGCGGCAGCCTTCTTCCCGTAAGCCATTAAAGTCATGGGTCACTTGGACTAAATATTCGTCGTAGACTTCTGGGTCCATATAACCTTCAGGAACTTTTTCCGTATTCACTAATACTGTATTGATAAATTGACTATCCAAATGCTGATGCAATACACGGATATGATCAGCGTCACTAAAATGTTCTGTTTCACCTTTTTGAGTCATGATGTTACAGATATAGACGACTTCGGCCTCCGTTGTTTTCACCGCATTGCCTAATTCCTCGATTACTAGATTCGGTAAAATACTGGTAAATAATGAGCCCGGGCCGAGCACCACCATATCTGCTTCTTGGATTGCTTGAACCACTTTACGAGCAGCGTGGATCGCTTTATCGCCATTTTTTTCTGTTACGTAGACTTTTTCAATCGTCTTTCGATCCAGCGCAATCTTTGATTCACCCACAGCGCTTGTACCATCGGTAAAATCAGCATGCAATACTAACGGTGTTTCAGAAGAAGGATAGACATGACCATCCACGTGCAGCATCAAAGAAAGCAATTGAATCGCTTCATAAGTACTGTTACGCATCTCAGACAAAGCTGCAATCAGCAAGTTACCGATCGTATGATTAGCCAAAAATTTATCGTCCTTGTGGAAACGATATTGAAAAAGATCCTCATAAAGTTTCGGCATGTCAGAAAGTGATGCCAAGACATTTCGCAAATCCCCCGGTGGCGCCATGTCAACCGAATCACGTAGTTCGCCGCTGCTGCCACCATCGTCAGCTACCGTTACTACTGCTGTGATATCGGCACTCTGATTGCGTAAACTTTTTAAAATAACTGGCAGACCAGTGCCGCCGCCAATCACCACGATCTTAGGTTTGCGGATACGATACGTTTTCATTTTCATGATCGATTCACCGTCTCTTTCCGCTTGTCCTTGTCACGATGAGTAATATTGACTTTGTAATCCGCATCCTTCAAGGCTTTGCCAACTCGTTCAGACAATGCGACCGAACGGTGTTGTCCACCGGTACATCCAATCGCCACCGTCAAAGAGCTCTTTCCTTCTTTAACGTAGCCAGGCATAATATCCATCAATAATTTTACGAAGGTTGTATAAAAGCTCTCCGTTTCAGGAAAAGACATCACGTAATCGTAGACCGGCTTATCTAACCCTGTCTGTGGTCTTAATTCAGGAATATAATGGGGATTTGGTAAGAAACGAACATCCATGACGATATCTGCATCGATTGGCAAGCCGTACTTGAAGCCAAAAGAAACTACCTCAATATGAAAACCAGCATCATCATTTCCTTTGTAAGATTGATTGATTTTTTCCCGCAGTTGACGCGGTGTCAAATCCGTCGTATCGATCATCAAAGTCGCACGAGCCTTTAAATCCTCCAAGATCGCCCGCTCTTTGCGAATCCCCTCAGTAATCATCCCGTCCATCGCCAATGGATGGGCCCGTCGTGTTTCTTTATAGCGAGAAACCAGTTCTTCATCAGAACAATCTAAAAATAAAATGCTTGTATCGATAAATCCGGTATTCTCTATTTCTACCAACATATTCTGAATGTCTTCAAAAAATGAACGTGAACGTAAATCAACTACTAATGCAATTTTTGTTACTTTGCCAGACTCGCGAATCAACTCCCAGAATTTCGGAATCAATCCCGGCGGCATATTATCCACACAAAAATAGCCCATATCTTCAAAACTTTGAATCGCCACAGTTTTCCCTGCGCCGCTCATTCCAGTAATGACAACTAAATGCAAACTCTCAGTCATTCGTGTCACTCCTCTCTCAATTTTAAGGTTATTTATTTTTGTTTTTGTTACGTATATTGATTTTCACTATATGATTGCATCGAAAATCAAAATTTTTTCAAATAAAAAGACGCCAAAGAAACTAACCGTAGCTTCTTTCGCTATCTAATAAATTATAACATTCCTGGCGTGTCTTTGCTACTTTTTTGTCATTCTTTATAGAATCATAATCAACGAAGCCATCGCTATAAGCTGAAATCGTTTTTTTACAAAAAAACAGACCTTCTATTTAGAAGATCTGTTAGCTAAAGCTATTTCAATCGTGCGATCCGCCAAAATAGATTGCGCATCGATTACCGGGTACGGGTCGTTTTTAGTCAACTCGTGCACTAAAGATAACTCAGTACAGCCTAAAATTGCATTTTGACAGCCATATTTTTCAAAAACATCAGAAAGGATTTCTAAATACAGCTCGCTATTGATGAAGTCATTTTCTTTCACATCGTGATAAATCAAATGATTTACTTTCGCTTGTAATTCTTGGTCAGGAGCCAAAACTTCAAAGCCTTTTGCTTCCAACTCATTTTGATAAACTTTAGCACTCATCGTTCCAGCGGTCGCCAGTACGGCAATCTTTTCTCCTGGTTGATGATGTTTCACCACTTCCCTGACGGCTTCCCGAGGCATGTGTAGGATTGGAATCTTCGTTGCCGCTTGTAATTCCTCAAAAAAGTAATGGGCGGTATTACAAGTCAAGACAATAAAATCCGGCTGCAATAAATTTTGCTTTTCGATATCATCTAATAAAAACGGCAACGGGCTATCCGCGTGATGATCTAAGATATAAGCTGTCCGATCTGGGACAGTCGCATGATTGAACATGACGTAATTTAAATATTCTTGGTCGTTATGGGCATGAGTCCGCTGATTTAGGATTCTGACGAAACTTTCCGTAGCCATGGTTCCCATTCCTCCCAAGATACTAAAGAAATTTTCCATAATTACCCTTCTTTCTCTTTAAAGAATAGGTCAAAACGTCCTTTATATTTACTAAACATGTATTTCATCAAGACCCAACGCATGAAGGACATATCTTTTTTATAAAAGACCGTTGTACCCCATTGTTTATTTTTGATTAAGGCTAAGGCTTTTTCTTTATCATCGTTATTTCGCGCAAATTTTTCGAAAACGCCTTTAGGTACACCCATCCACAACATTGAGGTTGCTGATTCAGCTTTCCCGTAAATCGTTGTCTCAAATGGTTGTTCAAAGACACGATCTTCCGTTACGTATTGAGCTAAATTGAAGCCATTTAACGTCACAAAGAAACTGCTTCGGCCTTGACGCAAGTTGATCTCAAATAATTTATATTCTCCATCTCGCGGATCATATTTCATATCAAAGTTAGCGAAGCCGGTGTAATTGATTCTTTCTAAAAAGCCTTTGATCGTTTGATAGATTTTTTCATTGTATTCAGGCATGATCGCCACGTAGTTACCGATCGCTTCTGGGGAAGGATCTTCTAACAACGGATGACCCAGACACATCATACGAACTTGATGATTTTGATCAACATATGCATTTAATACGCGCATATTGCTGTCGTCGCCGGGAATAAAATCTTGGGCGATCATTTCGCTGGTGTAACCCGCTTGATAAATCCGTTCGATAATCACATCAAACTCATCTCGTGTATCCAAGATAAAGGCTTTCTTCCGTCCTTCAAAATCAACGGATAGCCATTCTACACTGTTGGCTGGTTTCAAGGCTACTGGAAAATCAAATGGCAAATTCTGTTTCAATTTACCGGCTTCCAGCATTTCTTCACGAATAATGAAGGTATTTGGATAAGGCAGTTCATATTTTTCACAAATTTCATAGAAGCTGACTTTACTGATTAAACGTTGCAATAAATCAAACTCAATATAAGGGCAAATAAACCATTCAGAAAGTTCTTCTTTGTGTTGCGAAACCAATTCTGCGTACCCATCGCCACAAGCAATCAATAAATACTTCGTCGCAGGATCGTTATAAGTATTCTTACCAAGTTCACGCATTTGCTCCATAAATGCCGGGTCTTTATCGAATCCCGGAACTACGTGAACATTCACGATTTTGCTATATTTTGTTGGCGCCAGCTGTAAGCCAGCATAAGCTTCAGAAACGATTCCGTAGGCTTCGTGAAACGAACGAGCCATGCCGTAAACATTGATATCGCTTCCTAGTAGAATCGGTACAAATTTTTGATTTTCATTCATATTTTCTTACACCTTCTCATTCTAAATCCTTGATAATCATACCATAAAGAAAAATGCAAGCAAAGGAGAATCCTTCACTTGCATCAAGCCTTAGTAGTAATTTATTTTTTGAGAACTCGTTTCAAATAATGACCGGTGTAACTTTCTGGTACTTCAGCGATTTCTTCCGGCGTTCCAGTCGCTAAAATCGTACCACCGCCATCGCCGCCTTCTGGTCCAAGGTCAATAACATAATCAGCCGATTTAATCACATCTAAATTGTGTTCAATCACTAGTACCGTGTTCCCGGCATCAACGAATCGTTCAAGAACTTTTAGCAGACGAGCGATATCATCTGTATGGAGTCCCGTCGTTGGTTCATCTAAAATATAGAAATTTTTACCGTTAGAACTCTTATGCAACTCGCTGGCTAGCTTCATCCGCTGAGCTTCTCCACCGGATAACGTTGTCGCCGGTTGGCCCATCGTAACATAGCCGAGACCAACATCAACGATTGTTTGTAGCTTGCGATGAATCTTAGGAATATGTTTGAAGAATTCGACCGCATCTTCCACAGTCATTTCTAAAATATCCGCGATGTTCTTTCCTTTGTAATGAACCTCCAACGTTTCAGAATTATAACGTTTGCCATGACAAACTTCGCAAGGCACATAAACATCAGGTAAGAAGTGCATCTCAATCTTAATAATCCCGTCTCCGCGACAAGCTTCACAACGTCCACCCTTCACATTAAAGCTGAAGCGACCCTTCTTGTAGCCGCGAATTTTCGCTTCATTGGTTTGCGCAAACAAATCACGAATATTATCAAACACGCTCGTATAAGTGGCTGGATTGCTTCGTGGTGTCCGACCAATCGGACTTTGATCAATATCGACTAATTTTTCAATATTGTTGTAGCCGGTAATTTTTTTGAACTTCCCGGGCTTGTTTGAATTACGATTCAATTTTTGAGCCAAAGCTTTTTTCAAAATTTGGTTCACTAAGGTAGATTTTCCTGAGCCGGAAACACCCGTTACTGCCACAAACTTTCCTAAAGGAAACTCAACGTCGATATTCTTCAAGTTATTTTCTGCAGCACCAGTTACTTTGACCTTTTTGCCATTCCCCTTGCGGCGTTCAGTTGGTACGGCGATTTCGCGTTTTCCTGATAAATATTGACCGGTTAAAGAAGCGGGATTGTTTTCTACTTCTTGCGGCGTCCCAGCCGCAACGATTTCTCCCCCTTGATCGCCAGCACCAGGGCCGACATCGATTAAGTAATCAGCTGCTCGCATCGTATCTTCATCATGTTCCACGACAATCAAGGTATTTCCTAGATCACGCATTTTCTTTAAGGATTCAATCAAGCGATCATTATCTCGCTGATGCAACCCAATCGACGGTTCATCTAAGATATAAAGAACCCCCGACAGATTAGAACCAATTTGAGTCGCTAAACGGATTCGTTGTGCTTCACCACCAGATAAGGTGCCTGATGCCCGACTCAATGTTAAATAGTCCAATCCGACATTTCGTAAAAAGCTCAAACGATCCTTGATTTCTTTTAAAATTGGTTTAGCGATCACTTTTTCTTGTTCGCTTAATACAACTGTATCGAAGAAATCTAACGTGCCATTGATAGAATCTTCACTGACATTTCCAATGTTTTGTCCGTTGATCTGAACCGATAACGCTTGTGGATTCAAACGATAGCCGTGACATGTTTGACAAGTCAATTCTGTCATATACAGACGCATCTGATCCCGTGTGAAGTCACTATTGGTTTCCGCATAGCGCCGATTGATGTTGTTAATGATCCCTTCAAAGGGAACCTCAACATCTCGCACGCCGCCAAAATCATTTTCATAATGGAAATGGAAGTTTTCACCATTCGAGCCATTCAAGATAATCTCTTGATGTTCTTTCGGCAAGTCTTCAAAAGGTGTGTCCATATCAATCCCAAAGCTTAACGAAGCTTGCTCCAGCATTTGCGGATAATATTGCGAGCTGATGGGATTCCAAGGAATCAACGCACCTTCACGCAGTGTTTTGCTTTGATCAGGAATCACTAAATCCATATCGACTTCCAACTTCACTCCCAAGCCGTCACAATCTGGACAGGCGCCAAATGGAGCGTTGAATGAAAAAAGTCGCGGTTCAAGTTCACCGACAGTGAAGCCGCAATAAGGACAGGCATAATGTTCACTAAAGAGCATTTCCTTTTCCCCAATTACGTCAACTACCGCATAACCGTCAGCCAATCGCAAAGCGGCTTCAAAGGAATCAAACAACCGGGAACGAATGCCTTCTTTAACCACGATACGGTCTACGATGATTTCAATATCATGTTTTTTGTTTTTCGTTAACTCCGGCGCTTCGGTCACATCATACATTTCTCCATCCACGCGCATACGAACGTAGCCTTCTCGTTGGATCATTTCAAAAACCTTTTTGTGTTGTCCTTTTTTCTTAGCGACAACTGGCGCGAGAATTTGAATTTTAGTTCGTTCTGGTAATTCCAATACCTTATCTACCATTTGTTCAACCGATTGAGAGGTGATCTCGATATGGTCGTTGGGACAAATGGGATGCCCAACACGCGCATATAATAACCGTAAATAATCATTAATCTCGGTGACCGTTCCCACCGTTGAACGTGGATTTTTGCTAGTCGTCTTTTGGTCAATTGAAATCGCCGGACTCAGTCCATCAATGCTATCTACATCTGGCTTATCCATTTGACCTAAAAATTGGCGAGCGTAAGCAGACAAACTTTCAACATAACGCCGTTGTCCTTCAGCGTATAAGGTATCAAAAGCCAATGAGCTTTTCCCAGACCCAGACAAACCAGTAACAACTACCATCTTGTCACGAGGAATCGTAACGTCAACATTTTTTAAATTATGAGCACGCGCTCCATGAATTACAATCTTATCATTTGCCATTTAATAACCTCAATTTCATTGTATTCGTTTTTATCACGGACATTCATCCATTTTACTCTGCTGCTTTTAATTCTAATATCGTATCTCGCAAAGTTGCGGCTGTTTCGAAGTCCAGCGTCTTAGCGGCTTCACGCATCTCATCTTCCATTTTCGCGATTAATTCTTTTCGTTCTGCTTTCGATAGGTCTTCATATGAAGTCGTTTCATACGTCCCCTTATCTTCAGCCACTTTGCTGATAGAAATCAGATCCCGAATTTCCTTAATGATCGTTGTTGGCGCGATGCCGTGCTCTTCATTGTATTGATTTTGGATTCCACGTCTCCGAGCGGTTTCGTCGATCGCCCGTTGCATCGAATCAGTCACCTTATCTGCGTACATGATGACTTTCCCGGAAGAGTTGCGGGCAGCGCGTCCAATGGTTTGGACAAGGGAACGTTCACTCCGCAAGAAGCCTTCTTTATCGGCATCTAAGATTGCTACTAGTGACACTTCTGGTACGTCGATTCCTTCACGAAGCAAATTGATCCCGATCAAGACATCAAATTTCCCTAAACGTAAGTCACGAATAATTTCTGTTCGTTCCAATGTTTTGATGTCACTATGGAGATATTTGACTTTGATTCCTAGTTCTTTGAAGTAATCGGTCAAGTCTTCTGACATCTTTTTCGTCAAGGTCGTCACGAAGACCCGTTCGTTTCTTTCCGCTCGTTCATTAATCTCTCCAACCAGATCATCAATTTGACCCATAATCGGTCGGACATCAATCACGGGATCTAACAAGCCCGTTGGACGAATGATCTGTTCTACCACTGTATCAGTCTGTTCATGCTCATAAGGTCCCGGCGTGGCAGACACGTAAGTAATCTGATTGACTCGTTCTTCAAACTCTTCTAACCGTAACGGCCGGTTGTCTAAAGCCGACGGCAAACGGAAGCCATAATCAACTAACATTTGTTTACGAGCGCGGTCACCGTTATACATGCCGCGGACTTGTGGCATTGTCACGTGAGATTCGTCGATCACCATTAGGAAATCGTCTGGGAAAAAGTCGATCAACGTGTAAGGTGGTTCGCCTTCTTTACGGCCATCCATATGACGGGAATAATTTTCGATTCCTGAGGTATAACCCATTTCTCGCAGCATTTCAATATCATAGTTTGTTCGCTGTTCTAAGCGTTGGGCTTCTAACAGCTTATTCTCACTGCGTAAAACCTCTAAACGATCTGCCAACTCAGCTTGAATATTGCTGATGGCAACTTCCATGTGGTCTTCATTTGTCAAAAAGTGGGTAGCTGGGAAAATCGCTACGTGTTCGGTTTCGCCGGTTATTTCCCCCGTCAATGCGTCAACTTCGCGAATCCGTTCGATTTCATCACCGAAAAACTCAACTCTCAGCGCACGTTCGTCGCGAGAAGCCGGGAAAATTTCGACAACATCTCCGCGAACACGAAAACGGCCCCGTTGAAAATCAATGTCGTTCCGTTCAAATTGAATATCGATTAAATTGCGCAATAATTGATTGCGATCCATTTCCATCCCGACACGCAAAGAAACCACCTGTTCCATGTATTCCTTGGGTGAACCCAAACCAAAAATACAAGAAACAGAAGCAACAACGATTACATCATTTCTTTCTAGTAATGAGCTAGTGGCGGAATGACGTAGTTTATCGATTTCATCATTAATACTAGAATCTTTTTCAATATATGTATCACTGGAAGGTACATATGCCTCAGGCTGGTAGTAGTCATAATAGCTGACAAAGTATTCCACCGCGTTGTTAGGAAAAAACTCTTTGAATTCCCCGTATAACTGACCTGCTAATGTTTTATTGTGAGCGATAATCAAGGTAGGCTTGTTGACTTCCTTGATGACATTTGAAATGGTATAGGTCTTACCAGTACCGGTTGCACCTAAAAGTATTTGTGCTTTCTTTCCATTGACGATGCCTTCTGATAATTGCGCAATTGCTTCAGGCTGATCGCCAGCAGGCTGATATTTTGAATGAAGGTCAAACGTATTGTCTGTGACTCTTTCAATCATACAAAAATCCCCCTTTTTCAATTAATAATCTATGATTTCTCATTTTAAAATTATAGCATACCGAACATATTTTCGCCATTTTTTGTTCTTACTAAAACGAATCTTAAAAAAGCACATGTCACATTTCGTTACATGTCGTGTGAAGAATATTTAGCTTTTTTTCATTCCAACAAGGAACCCACTTGTATTTTGGCATTAAACTAACATATAATAAATGGATGATAAGTAATTAGGAGGATTATTATGAGAAAAAACAAATTAATTCCTTTCGTTGTTTGCTTAATGGCAAGTCTTTTTACAATTGGCTTTGCTAGCAAAACACACGCCGCGGAAAAAACATATAAAATTGGGACCGACTTAACCTTCGCCCCTTTTGAATTTCAAAACTCTGACGGTGAATATGTTGGAATCGATGTGGACTTACTGAACCAAATCGCCAAAGATCAAAACTTCAAAGTTGATCTGCGTCCATTAGGCTTTGACAGTTCGATCCAAGGCGTCCAATCGGATCAGCTTGATGGCATGATCGCCGGCATGAGTATTACGGATGAGCGGAAAAAAACTTTTGACTTTTCTGATCCTTACTTTGATAGCGGGATTCAAATGGCAGTCAAAAATGATAATACGGATATCAAAGATTACAATGATCTAAAAGGCAAAACGGTCTCTGCTAAAATCGGAACAGAGAGCGCGACTTTCTTGAATGACAATAAAGACAAATATGGCTACGAAGTAAAACAATACGAAGCCGCCGACGCGATGTATAACGCGTTGAACAACGGAAACGTCGAAGCGATCTTTGATGATTATCCCGTTCTTGGTTATGCGGTAACCAATGGTCAGCCTTTTAAATTGGTCGGTGATCCTGAAGAAGGCAGCTCTTATGGTTTTGCGGTAAAAAAAGGTGAAAATAAAGAGTTGCTCGAAAAATTCAACAAAGGATTAAAAGATTTAAAGAAAAACGGCAGCTATGACAAGATCGTCAGTGAATATATTTCTAGCGGTTCTGAGAATCAAGCAGCCTCTTCGGAAATGAAAAAAATCGAACCGAAGAAAGACGTGTACACGATTGCCAGCGACTCGGCCTTCGCACCGTTTGAATATAAAGACAGTGACGGCGAATACAAAGGGATCGACGTTGATTTAATGAAACGGATTGCTGAGCTGCAAGGCTTCAAGATCGATTTCAAATTCATCGGCTTCTCTTCTGCGATGCAAGCGTTAGAATCCGGTCAAGCGGACGGCATGATCGCCGGCATGACGATCACCGATGAACGAAAAGCCAACTACGACTTTTCTGACCCATACTTCCAAAGCGGGATTCAATTAGCGGTCGCAAAAGACAACAAGGATATCAAAGCCTACAAAGATTTAAAAGGCAAAACAGTTGGCGCGAAAGTTGGAACAGAAAGCGCAGACTTCTTGGAAGCTCACAAAGACGAATATGGTTATACGATTAAAAGTTTTGATGCAGCTGATCAATTATATGACGCATTGAAAATCGGCTCGATCGACGCCATGATGGATGACTACCCAGTTATCGGTTATGCGGTTAAACAAGGGCAAGACTTAAAAACACCAATCAAGCGCGAAGTCGGCGGCGAATATGGCTTTGCGGTGAAAAAAGGGCAAAATCCTGAGCTAAGAGAAATGTTCACTGAAGGCTTGAAAGAATTAAAACGAACTGGTGAATATGACAAGATCGTGAATCAGTATATCGGTTCAGGCAGCGAAGAAAAGAAAGAAACTGTCGATGAATCAACCATTACCGGTTTGATCAAAAATAACTACAAATCCCTATTAGAAGGTTTATGGAAAACCATCGTCTTAGCGTTAGTTTCCTTTGCTTTAGCCTTGATCTTAGGTGTCATTTTCGGGTTGTTCCGGGTCTCTCCTTCAAGAGCATTGCGGACCATTGCCGGGATTTACATTGATATCATCCGCGGAATTCCAATGATGGTATTGGCCTTCTTCATTTTCTTCGGTCTACCGGGAATCACGGGGATAAAAATTCCTGACTTTGCCGCTGGGATTATTACCTTAACCTTGAATGCCAGCGCCTATATCGCTGAGATCGTCCGAGGCGGGATTAACGCCGTACCAGTTGGCCAAATGGAAGCCTCACGAAGCTTAGGGCTTTCTTACAACCGAACCATGCAAAAAATTATTTTACCGCAAGCCGTGAAGATCATGATCCCTTCTTTCATCAATCAATTTGTTATTAGTTTGAAGGATACCACGATTATTTCTGCTATCGGTGTGGTAGAACTATTGCAAACCGGAAAAATCATCGTGGCACGGACCACACAAAGTTCTTACGTGTATTTGATCATCGCGATCATGTACTTGATTTTAATTACGATCTTAACTAAGTTAGCGAACCGTTTAGATAAGAAGGTGAAATAAGATGGAAAAAAAAATAGTAGTCAATCATTTAGTAAAAAAATTCGGCGACAACACGGTGTTGAACGACTTGAATATCAGTATTAGCGAAGGTGAAGTTGTTTGTATTATCGGCCCATCTGGTTCAGGAAAAAGTACCTTCCTGCGTTGTATGAATCGTCTGGAAGATCCAACTTCTGGTGAAATTATTATTGACGGACAAGACTTGACGGACCCTCATACTGATATCAATCTAGTCCGTCAGCATATCGGCATGGTGTTCCAGCATTTTAACCTGTTCCCTCACTTGACTGTGCTGCAAAATATCACCTTAGCGCCACTAGATTTAAAAGGTGAAGCAAAAGAGGCTGCAAATAAACGAGCGGTTGAATTATTGACCCAAGTTGGTCTAGCCGAGAAAAAGGATGATTACCCTGATAGTCTTTCCGGCGGACAGAAACAGCGGGTAGCGATTGCTCGCGCGTTAGCGATGAATCCTGACGTGATGCTGTTTGACGAACCGACTTCCGCCCTCGATCCTGAGATGGTGGGCGATGTACTTCGGGTTATGAAGGATTTAGCGTTACAAGGAATGACGATGGTAATTGTGACCCATGAAATGGGCTTCGCCAAAGAAGTAGCCGACCGTGTAATCTTTACTGACGGCGGCAAGATTTTAGAAGACGGCACCCCAGAACAAGTCTTTAACAATCCTCACAATCCAAGAACTCAAGACTTCTTAAATAAAGTCTTAAACGTATAAAATGAAACCCGAGAAATCAACTTTAGATTTCTCGGGTTTTTCTATAATCTAATAAGCTTCGATAAATCCTTTCTCTCGTCACTGGTGCTTGACTGCGAATGATTCCATCCTCAAATGAAAAAGCCAATTCAGTCACTCTTTTTAACTCCTCAGCCGATGGAAAAAGTGACAAATCTTCATAGCTCGTTGGTAAGCCCAAGCTTTCAAATAATTTCCGGTATTTTTTTAATTCAGCGTCTCGCCCTTCACTTTGTAGATGCTGCAAAGTTGTTAAAGCAATAATTTGCCCATGGCTACCTTTGATCTCACTCCCCCAAAGACTGACCATGCCATTATGTAACGCGTGAGCAATACTCAAGCCGCCTGATTCAAAACCAATCCCGCTTAATAAAGTATTCGCCTCAACCACCGCTTCAAAAGCTGGCGTAACGGTTCCCTTTTCATTGGCTTCGACTGCCGCTTCGGCAAACGCCAACAATACTTGCTGACATTTTTCAGCGATAGCCTCTGCCGCCAAGGTCGGTACGGTTCCTAAAGTATTCACTCCAGCATTTTCACGAACCGTCCGTGCTTCAACAAAGGTTGAAAGCCCGTCAGCGATTCCTGCCTTTAAAAACTGAACCGGACTATTGATTAGGATGGCCGTATCCACTAAAACTAAATCAGGGCTTTGACGGTAATAATTGTATTTTTCAAAATGTCCCTCAATGTAGCTAACCGAGATCCGCGAAGTCGGCGCATCAGTTGAGGCAGCGGTGGGAATCACGACGCAGCGCAAATTATTCTCAAAAGCCAACGCCTTGCCTAAATCAATCGCTCGACCACCACCTAAAGCAACGACATAATCAAAACCTTGCTCAATGCGTGGCTCCTCTACTAGCCAAAACGCAAGATCTCCACCGCGATCCGTCAATTCTTTTAATAATTTTTCACCGATCATTTGATAGACAAAACGGTCCGTTACCAATAATCCTTTTGCTCCAAAGGCTAAAATATCCTCCAAATGATTCCATACAACATTTTTTCCTTGACGATAGGTCATAGGACTTGCGAAGACTTTCTCCATGCGTGGCTCCCTTTCCTTCAATCATTTATTGAAACAATCATAGCAAGACAAACAGCCGCTGACAAGCCAACGTTGATTTTACTTTACGAAAAGAGCCACCGTAAGAAAGGCTTTCGCGAACTCGCTCAGCTTTTGAGAGCAATAAGACCAAACGTTTGATAAATGACTGAGAAACACAAAGTTTTAACTTTGATGTTGAACAGTTCCTACTTGGTGCTTCTCTAATTTCGAAATCGTTTTACTTATTGCCGATAAAGCTAGTTCGTGAAGCCGGACATGGATGTGCCTGCTGTAAAGCGATTTATTCATGCGGAGATTTTACACTTTCTTTATAGTCAAAAAAGCACGCGACCAAAAGGCCCCGTGCTTAGTAAATCCTATTATTTTTCGATTTCAGTTACGATACCTGAACCAACGGTCCGTCCACCTTCACGAATAGAGAAGGTTGTACCTTGTTCTACCGCGATTGGATGAATCAAGTCAACGTCGATGGTTACGTTATCGCCAGGCATTACCATTTCAGTACCTTCTGGTAATAAAATGTTACCAGTAACGTCGGTTGTACGGAAGTAGAATTGAGGACGATAGTTGTTAAAGAATGGTGTATGACGTCCGCCTTCTTCTTTGGTCAATACGTAAACTTCAGCTTTGAATTTTGTATGTGGTGTGATTGAACCTGGTTTAGCAAGAACTTGGCCACGTTCGATTTCATCACGAGTGATACCACGTAATAGAACCCCAACGTTATCGCCGGCTTCACCATAATCCAATGTTTTACGGAACATTTCAAGTCCGGTAACGACCGCTTTTTGAACTTCAGGTTTGATCCCGATGATTTCAATTTCGTCGCCGACTTTGACTTCACCACGATCGATACGACCAGATGCAACAGTACCACGACCTGTGATTGAAAAGACATCTTCCACTGGTAACAAGAATGGTTTGTCGTTGTCACGTTCTGGAGTTGGAATGTATTCATCAACAGTATCCATTAAGTCAAGGATAACTTGTTCTTGTTCTGGATCGCCTTCTAAAGCTTTCAAAGCAGAGCCTTTAAGAACAGGAATATCATCGCCTGGGAAACCATATTCAGAAAGTAATTCACGAACTTCCATTTCAACTAAATCGATCAATTCTTCGTCATCTACTAAGTCAACTTTGTTCAAGAAGACGATCAAGTATTTAACACCTACTTGACGTGATAACAAAATATGTTCACGTGTTTGTGGCATTGGGCCATCAGTAGCTGATACAACTAAGATTGCGCCATCCATTTGAGCAGCACCGGTGATCATGTTTTTAACATAGTCCGCGTGTCCTGGAGCGTCGATGTGAGCATAGTGACGTTTTTCTGTTTCGTATTCTACGTGTGCGGTATTGATAGTGATACCACGTTCACGTTCTTCTGGTGCAGCATCGATACTAGCGTAGTCTTGAGGGTTTGCTAGACCTTTTTTACCTAATACCGTAGTGATTGCTGCCGTCAATGTTGTTTTACCATGATCGACGTGACCGATGGTACCAATATTAACGTGTGGTTTACTTCTATCATAATGTTCTTTTGCCATAATAAACAAACCTCCTAGAAAGTGTAAAAATTCTTACGGATATAGTGTAAAACATTTTTAACAAAATGAAAAAGATTTACACTTTTACTTTTTGTAAGTAACCGTCTGACAGTATAATACATCAGAATTGGTCAAACTCCAAATAATATGTTTCACTTGTATGAGAGTACATTACATTTTCTGAAAGCTTTACAAAATTGTAAGAAATGCCGTTTTATAAAGGCTGATAGTATACAGAGAATATGATTCTTGGTTTAATAATAGTATAGATTGTTTTTATAGGATGGAGGATGTTTATGGAAGACTTTCAGCAACAATTAGCTCAATTTCCTATTGAGCTGAGAAAAGCATGGAGCGTTGGCTTCGTGTTCGTCAAGGAAGCTGACCATTATTGGCATTTTCCCGCTAGGCAGTGGGAGGACAAGCAAATTCAAAACTATTTTTTTGAACGTTTTAATCAATCAAGCTCGTTTGTTTCTTATCCTGAATTAGGATTAAAACAACTAGTCATTAAAAATCGGCCGGAGCTCCTGATTATCATCCCTTATAGCCCTGAATAGAATTTTTTCCATAGAAAACCCGCCCGAAATCAGAGAGCGTTCTGATTCTGGGCGGGTTCTTTTATACTAGCAAATTGTATAATGTTTTGTTCTGGCTTAATTCAATATACGTTGAGTCAAATTCTTTCAATCGATTCAGTAACTCCGGTAACGTTTCTGGTTTTTCCAACAACACTCCGATAACCACCGGTCCAGTTCCCCGATTGCCTTTTTTCGTGTACTCAAAACGAGTAATGTCATCGCCCTTCCCTAGAATATCCGAGACGAATTCTTTCAGCGCTCCGGGACGTTGCGGAAAATTCACTACAAAGTAATGCTTCAGACCTTCATAGATCAAGGACCGTTCTTCGATCTCCGCCATGCGATTGATATCGTTGTTGCCGCCGCTAATGACGCAAATCACCGTTTTTCCTTTAAGCTGATCCTTCATTAATTCTAAAGCCGCCACACTCAGTGCCCCAGCCGGTTCAACCACGATCGCTTGTTTACCATATAAATCTAAAATCGTTGAACAGATCAGTCCTTCATCTACTGACCTTAAGTCATCAACATACTTTTTACTGTGTGAATAGGTAATATCACCGACTTGCTGAACCGCTGCCCCATCAACGAATTTATCGATTTCAGCTAACTTAACAGGTTGGTCTTCTTCAAACGCCGCTTGCATGGAAGCCGCGCCTTTTGGTTCCACCCCGATCACCTTTGTGGAGGGCGAGGTGCTTTTCACATAAGCGGAAACACCGCTGATCAATCCACCACCACCGATCGCTGTGATCACGTAATCGGGTTTGTAACCTTCACTTTCAGCATCTGCCATCATTTCTAATGCTAACGTTCCTTGTCCTGCAATGATATTTCTATCATTAAAGGGATCGATAAACGTCATATCATTTTCTTTACAAAACGCTCTTGCGGCCGTAGCGGAAGCGTCAAAGGTATCACCAACCAAATGAATGTCTGCGAACTCGCCGCCAAAAAATTTTACTTGCGAAACCTTTTGCTGCGGCGTGGTGGTGGGCATAAAAATAGCGGCTTTTGTTTTTAATTCATGGCAAGTATAGGCGACGCCTTGTGCGTGATTGCCCGCACTGGCACATACTACCCCTTTTTTTAATTCTGACTCAGGAAGCTTCTTAATCGCATAATAGGCGCCCCGTAATTTAAATGAACGAACCTTTTGTAGATCCTCTCGTTTCAGCAGAACAGTTGCCTGATACTTTTCAGATAAATAGCGATCATATTGCAACGGCGTATGATTCACAGCGTTCTTCAATAATTGATAGGCACTGCGAACCTCTGTATCATTGATCAATTCCATCGCTGCACCCCCTATTAATCTTTGCGACTCACAAATGGCATCATTTTTCTTAATTCGCTACCGACTTCTTCAATTTGATGTCCGGCACTTTCCTTACGCATCTGATTGAATTCAGGGAAACCAGCTTTATTGTCGTCGATAAAGCCTTTGGCAAATTTACCATTTTGAATATCCGTTAAAACATCCTTCATCCCCGCTTTGGCTGTCTCTGTAATTACTCGTGGACCAGAAACATAGTCACCATATTCAGCGGTATTTGAGATAGAGTTACGCATTTTCGCGAAACCACCTTCATAGATCAAATCAACAATTAACTTCATTTCATGACATACTTCGAAATAAGCCAATTCTGGTTGGTAGCCTGCTTCGACTAGGGTTTCAAAACCGGCCTCGATCATACTTGTTAAACCACCACAAAGCACTGCTTGTTCACCGAATAGATCGGTTTCCGTTTCTTCCTTGAAGGTTGTTTCCAAAACGCCTACTCGTGTCGCGCCAATGCCTTTAGCGTAAGACAACGCCAACTCTTGAGCAGTTCCTGTTGCATCTTGATAAACAGCGAATAAGGCTGGTACCGCAAAACCTTCTGTAAAGGTACGACGAACCAAGTGTCCGGGACCTTTTGGTGCTACTAAGAAAACATCCACATTTTTAGGTGGATTGATAACATCAAAATGAATATTAAAGCCGTGGGCAAAGACCAACGCGTCGCCTTCATCTAAATTCGGTGCGATTTCGTTTTCGTATAATGTTCCTTGGATTTCATCTGGAGCTAAAATCATGACTACTTCGGCTTTCTTGGCTGCTTCGGCAACTGGCAGCACGTCAAACCCGTCTTCTCGCGCCGCTTCAGCAGATTTTCCTTCGCGAATCCCGATCACGACTTGGTGGCCTGTGTCTCTAAGGTTTTGAGCGTGGGCGTGGCCTTGTGAACCGTAACCCACGACCGCAATTGTTTTTCCCTCTAAAGCATCCTTCGCTACTGCATCATCATAATAAACTTTAACCATAATTTTTCCTCCAATTTTTTAAACTATATTAATAGCAAAATCAAAAAATGAATTTGCGTTTAACCTCTGCTAAATCCGGTCACACCGGTTCGTGCTAACTGTTTAATGCCGTAAGGTCTCAAAACATCGATGCAGGCGTTAACTTTTTCACTTGAACCAGCAACTTGAACAACGATTGTTTTCAAACCGACATCCACTACATCCGCTCGAAAAGGTTCAATCATCGCTTGAATCTCTGAACGAGCCACGGCTGGCGCATTGACTTTAATCAAAGCCAATTCTCTTTCCAAATGCGGTTCATCCGTCACATCTGATACCTTCACTACATCGATCTGCTTGTTCAATTGTTTGGTTACTTGCTCGACATCGGCTAAGGTCTCGGCTTGGATAATGATCGTCATGCGAGATTCTCCGACTTTCTCTGTCCGTCCAACGGAAACACTATCCATATTTACCTGCCGCCGATTTAATACGCTGGTGATCCGACTAAGCACCCCTACTTGATCGTGAACCATCGCTGTAATCATCCGTCTCATTTAATCAACCCCCAACATCTGATCATTTGGCATCCCCGCAGGAATCATTGGCAGCACGTGTTCTCGGTTACAGATCATCACTTCTATCAGCATCGGCCCAGCTGTTGCAAAGCCTTCTGTCAGCTCTGCTTCCAAAGTGGCCGGATTCGAGATTTTTCTACCGGCAATGCCATAAGCTTCTGCCATTTTCATAAAGTCTGGCTGCTCATTGAAAACCGATTGAGAGCGTCGTTCATTAAAGAAGGTTTCTTGCCATTGGCGAACCATCCCTAGGGAACGATTATTCAATAGAATAAATTTGATGTCTAAATTGTTTTGGTTTAGAATCGCCAATTCCTGATTGGTCATTTGGAAGCCGCCATCGCCAACAAAGACCACTACCGTTTCCTTTTTCTTGGCAAACTTCACGCCGATGCCCGCGGGTATTCCATAGCCCATCGTTCCTAAGCCGCCGCTGGTAATCAGCTGTCTAGGAAATTGGAAAGGATAAAATTGCGCCGCCCACATTTGATGCTGCCCAACATCAGTTACGACATAAGCCTTTCCTTCAGTGATCCGACCAACGATTTCTACCACTTCTTGCGGTTTGATTTTTTGTTCATCCCGTTTGTATTTCAACGGATATTTCTCTTTGCGGGCTTGACACTCGATTCGCCATTCTGTGTAATCAGGTGAATCCAGCTCGATTTCAAGCATTTGCTGCAAAGCGATTTTCGCATCGCCTACGATTGGAATATCCGTCTTGATGATCTTCCCGATTTCCACCGGATCGACATCGATATGCGCGACCTTGGCATGGGGTGCGAAGGCTTCCGGTGAACAAGCTAAGCGATCATCGAAACGACTACCGATATTAATCAATAGATCGGTTTCCATCATAGCGATATTGGCGGCATAGGTTCCGTGCATACCTCCCATCCCAAGAAAACTCGGATGTTCATGAGGCAGTAAGCCTAAACCTAGCAAAGTTGTCACCGTCGGCAATTGATACTTTTCAACAAATTGCCGTAGTTCTTTTCCGCCATTTGCGGCCACGACTCCGCCACCTGCTAAAACAAGTGGTTTCTTCGCCTTTTTCAATAAGTTCATTAACCGTTCGATTTGTAAGACAGAAGGATTTTTGGTCGGCTGGTAGCTTTCTAAATGAACGACTTGATCCATCTTAGGATTGGCCCTTAATACTGTGATATCCTTTGGCAAATCAATCAACACCGGGCCTTTTCTGCCAGTCGTTGCAATATGGAAAGCTTCATTGACGATCCTTGGCAATTCCTCAATATCCCGAACTTGATAATTGTTTTTCGTGATTGGTACAGTGATTCCTAACATATCCGCTTCTTGAAAAGCATCCTTGCCAATTCCCGGTGTGGTTACTTGACCTGTAATAACTACCAATGGTACAGAATCGATCATTGCATCAGCGATTCCTGTCACAACATTAGTGGCTCCAGGTCCGCTTGTTACGATTACGACGCCGGGATTGCCAGTTGCTTTCGCATAGCCTTCAGCCGCATGTACGGCCCCCTGCTCGTGGCGTGTCAAAATGTTAGGAATCGTTTCATCATAGAGTGCGTCATACAGCGGTAGGACAGAACCGCCGGGATAGCCGAAAATTAATTCGACTCCTTGATTTTCTAAACATTTGATCAATAGATCGGCTCCAGATTGCAGCTCTTCGGCTGCGATTTCTTGCTTCATTTCTTTCACCCCTATTCCCCCTAACTCCTTATATGATGTATTTTCTTTAAAAAAGATGCTTGTTGTTCCCCTGGTAGCGACTTGACTATACCGCTTATTCTTCCGGTAATTTCATGACCCCGCCCGTATGTGCTGACGTTACTAAGGCTGAGTAACGCGCCAACCAACCTTTTTTGACTTTTGGCTGAAATTTTGTCAGTGTTTCTTGTCGCTTTGCCAATTCTTCTGGAGTTACAGCCACATTTAACGTCCGATTGGTCAAATCGATCGTAATTTCATCGCCGTCTTGAACCAAAGCAATCGGTCCGCCTGCAGCGGCTTCTGGAGAAACGTGACCCACAGCGATACCGCGAGTTGCCCCAGAAAAACGGCCATCGGTAATCAACGCCACATCTTTTCCTAAGCCTCGTCCAACGATACTAGAGGTCGGTGCCAGCATCTCCGGCATTCCTGGTCCGCCCTTTGGTCCTTCATAACGAATCACCACGACATGCCCTTTCGTGACGGTATGATTATCAATTGCTTCGACTGCCTCATCGTGAGAAGCAAAACAGATGGCCTTGCCCTTAAAAACTTTGATACTTGGATCAACTCCGCCGACTTTGATGACACTACCTTCTGATGCGATATTGCCATAAAGAATCGAAAGACCGCCGACCGGACTATATGGCGCGCTTTTCGGATGAATCACTTCCTCGTTCATGATTTTAGCCGAGGCCACATTCTCACGTAACGTTTTACCAGTGACGGTGATTCGATCAGAATGAATCGCACCGTCGATTGAGACTAATTCATTAATAATCGCCGGTACACCACCTGCTTCATGTACATCGTGCATCGAATAACTAGAAGAAGGAGCGATTTTAGAAAGATAGGGAACTCGTTTGGCGATCTGATTGATGTCTGCTTGATCGTAATCGATTTCCGCCTCATTAGCGATGGCTAACGTATGAAGCACTGTGTTGGTTGAGCCCCCCATCGCCATGTCTAAAGCAAAAGCATCGTCAATCGCTTCTTTAGTCACAATGTCTCGCGGTTTAATTTGCTTTTTCACAAGATTCATTAAATGCTTCGCAGATTCACGGACCAGCTCCCGCCGTTCATCAGAGACCGCTAAGACGGTGCCGTTACCAGGTAAAGCCAGCCCTAAAATTTCGAGCAAGCAGTTCATTGAATTAGCGGTAAACATCCCGGCACAAGACCCACAGGTTGGACAAGCATTTTGTTCCATAAAGAGAAAATCTTCTTTCGACATTTGCCCCTCCTTAAAAGCCCCCACTGCTTCAAACATCGAGGAAAGTGTAGTTTGATGGCCACGAGGATCAATCCCCGCCTTCATCGGTCCGCCTGAACAAAAAATTGAAGGAACATTCGTCCGAACAGCTGCCATGATCATTCCCGGTGTGATTTTGTCACAATTAGGAATGTAAAAAACGCCGTCAAACCAATGAGCATTAATAACTGTCTCTGCTGCATCTGCAATTAGTTCACGGCTTGGAAGAGAATAACGCATGCCGATATGACCCATCGCGATCCCGTCATCTACGCCGATTGTATTGAATTCAAAGGGAATCCCACCAGCTTCGCGAATCGCTTCCTTCGCTACATCTGCCAACTCCCGCAAATGAACATGTCCCGGTACAATATCAATGTAAGAATTACAGACTGCAATAAAGGGCTTATCCATATCATGGATATTTTTTACTTGACCGGTCGCATACAATAAGCTTCTGGCGGGTGCCGCCTCAATTCCTTTTTTAATTTGATCACTTCTCATAGTCACATCTCCCTGCTTGTAATAGAGGCTTTCATTGATTGTCAAAAAGCCCAAATAGTATCATCAGATTTTTTGATATTTCATAAAAAAGAGCATCCCATCAATAAATGGGATGCTCTTGCAAGAATCCCATTTCTAACGCAAACAGGACTCAAACTAACGGATTGTACGTTTCCGCGTTCTAAGTCCTGAACTCAATAATTAATAAGACGATGCCATCAAAATTATTGTATTTACTCTTGCGCATGAAAATCGACTCCTTAATTTTCTAATAGTATCTTAATCATTTTTTTATACTATACAGTTGATAAGATTAAAAGTCAATGAATTTTCAGAATATTTTCTCACTAAGATATTTTTTGGTTTTTCACAGCAAAAAAAGGACCTGTAACAAAATTCTTGTCACAGGTCCTTTTTACGAATAAATGGTGTTCCAATAGTAGCCGCTTCGGTAATAAATCGAACACTTCTGTCATAACCTCTTAACTAGCAAATTGGCTATTATAAAGATTCGCGTAAAAGTCGCCTTTCTTCATTAAGCTACGATGACTCCCCTGTTCAATGATCGTTCCATCCTTCATTACCAGAATCAAATCTGCATTCTTAATAGTAGACAGTCGGTGGGCGATTACAAAACTTGTCCGTTCCGAAGTTAATTGATCCATTGCTTGTTGGATCATCCCCTCTGTCCGGGTATCAACACTTGACGTTGCTTCATCTAAGATCAACAATTGCGGATCAGCTAAAATCGCCCGTGCAATTGTTAATAGCTGCTGCTGGCCTTGCGAGATCTGAGTGCCATCTGACGAAATGACTGTGTCATACCCATTTGGCAAAGTTCGAATGAAATGATGACACTGAGCATCTTTGGCTGCTTGGATGATTTCTTGTCGTGTTGCATCAGGTCGGCTATAAGCAATATTTTCTGCCACCGTTCCTTCAAACAACCAAGTATCTTGCAAAACCATCCCAAATTTCTGACGAATCGCCGCTCGTGAGAAATGCGTAATATTCTTGCCATCCACTTCAATTTGACCATTAGTTAATTCATAAAAACGCATCAGTAAATTGATCATCGTCGTTTTCCCAGCACCAGTGGGACCGACGATCGCTACCATTTGTTTAGGCTTCACTTTGAAATTGACATCTTCCATCAATAATCGCTCAGGCGTATAACCAAAGGCAACCCGTTTAAAACGAACTTCGCCACGTAATTTTGCCGGAACCGAAAGATTCAAGCCGTCTGCTACTTCTTCTTCTTGATCCAATATTTCAAAGATGCGTTCTAAAGCCGCAAAGGCACTTTGCAGACTATTGATCACGTAAGAAACCTGTGTAATCGGTTCAGAGACTTGATTCACATATTGGAGATAGGCTTGCACCAGACCAATCGATAATTGACCATTAATCACCATGATTCCTCCCACAACCGCGCTAGTCACAAAACCTAATTGGTTGATTAAACGAATCAAAGGATTGATGGCGAAACTGACAAACTGCGCTTTTTTGAAAGCTTGAAACTGGGCTTCATTTAATTCGTCCAATTCTACAGCTGTTTCCTGTTGGCGATTATATGCTTTGATCAAAAGATTTCCAGAATAATTTTCCTCGGCTTTCGTTCCAACGGCACCTAGAGCCGCTTGATTCTGAGAAAAATAATCTTGATTTTTGTGAGCGAGATAATTCGTCAACGTAAGGCTAATGATCAAAATAACGATGATTGAAAGTGTTAATAAGGGACTCAGATAGAACATCAAGCCTAGCCCAATCACAATTGATAAAACGGCCGAGATCAGTTGCATCAAACCTACTTGTAATACTTCCGATACTTTATCTAAATCCAGTGTTGCTCGTGTTAAAACGTCCCCGGTCTTGTATTGATCAAAAAATTTCATTGGTAAACGATTCAATTTATCCGTCAATAATTTTCTCAAGCGCAAAGTCAACGTTTCGGCAACACTAGCCATGGTGTATTCTTGCAAAAGTGAGAATAACGCAACCCCACCCCAAGTCAGAAATAAAAATAGAACAGGGCGAAGCAGTGCAGCAAACAAATTTTCTAAACTCACTTGCTTGTCACGAACTAGTGCAATGATCGCATCTAGACCCCAACCTAAAATTAACGGCGTGATTGCCATCAAAGTCGCAAAACAGACAGCCGATGTGATAATAATCAAAAAACGACCTTTTTGTTCAAGTAATAATTTCAACAAACGAACGCCCGTTTTTTTGAATTCTTTTGGTGTTTCTGTTGCTTGTTGTTTTTCCTCAACTTGCTTGATGCTCATGCTTCTTCCCCTCCATTCCTTGAGACTTCGCAAACTCCTGATACACTTGACAAGTCTTCAGCAACTCCTCATGTGTTCCCTTACCTGCGATCCTACCCTTTTCTAGAACAATAATCTGATCCGCATCCTTAATGGTCGAGAGCCGTTGAGCAACGATCACAATTGCGGCCTCCGTTAATTCTTGTTTTAAGGCTTTCCGCAGTTTTGCATCTGTTTGATAATCTAAAGCCGAAAAACTATCATCAAAGAAGTACAGATCAGCTGGTTTGATTAATGCGCGAGCAATACTTAACCGCTGTTTCTGCCCGCCCGAAAAATTATTTCCTTTTTGTGCCACAAAAGCGTCATATTGTCCATCTATATGATTAATAAAGTCTTCGGCTTGAGCGATTCTGGCAGCTTGTTTCATTTCTTCTATTGTCGCTTGCGGATTGCCAAAAAGGAAATTATCTTTGACCGTTCCACTAAATAGAAAGGCTTTTTGCGGAACATAGCTGATCCTTGCTCTCAGCGCCTCTTGAGTAACATCTTGAATTGAGTCACCTAAGAAGCGAATCTCACCTTTTGTGGTATCCTTCAAACGCAACAGCGCTTTGGCAATTGTACTTTTACCCGAGCCTGTTCCACCGACGATCGCCGTCACACCTTTCGGAATTTCAAAAGTAATATCTGATAATACGGCCTCTTCAGCACCGCTATAGGCAAAATCAACATGATCAAAGACCGCGATTGGTGAATCTGCTCTTGGTTCAAAAGAAACCTTCTGACCATCAACAATTTCTTCTTCTTTTGCTAACACTTCACCAACCCGTTCCAATGAAGCCAACGCTTTGGGGATCATTACGATCACCATTGCAGCCATCGTCAAAAACCATAAACTTAGAATAGTATACTCGCTAATAGCTGTTAAACTCCCAATCGGTACGTTTCCTTGAAGCACTAATACGCCACCAAAAGCTAAAACAGCGGTCATTCCAATTCCCATTACTAAATTAACAGTCGGGTTTAAGACAGCAAATAATTTATTTACCCGAATCATAACATCCGCATAGCTAGAAAATGTTTGATCCGTCCGCTCTTTTTCAAAGTTCGTTTTATTAAAAGCGCGGATCACCCGTACGCCAGTGTAAAATTCTCTCAAGATCTGCATCATTTTATCCATCCGTTGTTGCATCACGTCAGCTAAAGGAATCGCTTTTTTGATTACTAATAACGAGACCACTGAAAATAGAACGATCGATGCGATCGGAATCCAACTAAAGCGCCACGATATGACTCCTGTCAAAATAATTGAAGCAAGACAAATCAACGGTGCGGGAATAATCATTTGAAAGACCATCATCATAATTTGCTGAATATTCGTAATATCACTAGTTGTCCGAGCTAGCAAAGTCGGCGTTCCAAACTCATCCATATCGGCGATTGATAGTTGTTGGGTCTTGTCCACTAACCGTTTCCGCAAAAAATAGCCGAAACGTCCGGCTAGAATGGCAGAAAAATAGCTAGCGATAATTGAAACGATCCCCGTTAAAATAGCAATCCCAAGCATGAATGCGCCGTTGCGCCAAATCGCTCCTTGGTCCTGCGTTAAAATACCTTCATCAATAATTTCAGCTACATAGTAAGGAATCATCAACGTCCCAACAGCCTGCACAATCATTAAGATGAAGGTGATGAAGAACATCCTCTGATATTCTTTGAAAAAGATTTTGAATAATTTCATCTTTTTTCCCTCCTTCTCTTATGATAGGATAAACTGTAACGTAACGTCACAGTCAAGCAGAAAGAGAGAACTTTTTATGAAAAAATATTTGACCATTAGCGAGATGGCAAAGTACGCTGGAATCAGTCGCCGAACCCTGATTTATTACGATCAAATAGACTTATTCAAACCCGCAAAAATTGGTGATAATGGTTATCGCTATTATGGAATCGATCAATATTTCGAGTTAGATGTCATTCTTTTATTGAAAAATCTCGATGTCGCCCTGGAAGATATTCATGTATTTTTGAAGAATCGAAACGTGGATTATGTGCTAGCTGGCTTTATACGACAAAAGCAGATAGTAGATGAGCAGATTACTAAGTTGAAGACCATTCGTAATTCATTAGACAGCTACATTGAACGGTACTCGACCTTAAAGGACTTTGATTTAGAATCGATTACCTATTCTTATCGCGAAGCAGAATCTTTCATCATCTCAGAAACGATCGAACACTTTGATGACATTGACTCTGTACAAATTTACGGACGCTTTTACTCATCTGTCGAAAGCAGCGATTTATTCAGTGGTTATCCAATTGGTTTCTTAGTTGACGGTTCCGCGTTCTATGAAGCAAATTTCCATGCCGCACCCTATCGAGCCTTGGTTAAGATTCCGGAGGACAGATTGCAGATCTACAATCAACAACAAGTCGTCCAGCGGCCGGCTGGTTATTACGTTTCTGGCTTTATGAAAGACGAGATTCATCACATTAATACGTTCAATAACCGTTTTAGAAATTATTTAAAGGAAAATGGCTTAGAGTTAAATGGCGATATTTGGGAATTACTGTGGCAAGATGAGACTACCTCTGAGCATCCCGAAGATCAAGTGTTTGAGGTATTGATTCCGGTGAAACACAAATAAAGAGACTAAACAACTGTCTAGTCTCTTCGTTAGGGCGAGAGATGGGAATCGAACCCACGCGTGTCGGAACCACAATCCGATGCGTTAACCACTTCGCCACACTCGCCATGTTGCTATTCAATTTCAAATAAAAAACTAAGATGAAAAACCATCTTAGCTCTTTAATACCGGCGGCCGGGGTCGAACCGGCACGCCCGTGAGGGCACTGGATTTTGAGTCCAGCGCGTCTGCCAATTCCGCC
>NZ_JXKM01000009.1 GCF_001885905.1 Enterococcus devriesei
TTATATCTTAACAGGTTACTGTCTCGATGTCAAGAACTTTCTCTCAAAAACTTTTTATAAAAAAACATTTTTGGATGACTTCTCGCATCAGCGACTTTATAAAAATACCACAAGTAAAAACATCCGTCAACTATTATTTTGAATCTTTTTTCAAGATGCTTTATTCTCTTGGGAACAGATAATAATATAGCAATCTTCAAGTTACATTGCAACTATTTTTTGAACTTTTTTCAATCTTTTTTGCTTTTTCGAACGTTCTTGCAAAACTCCAAAATAACGTTCGATTTTAAAACAAAAATAACGCTATCTAGAATAATTTCATCTTTGAACTTTCGCATAAAAAAACAACCGAATTTTACTCGGTTGTCTCTTCTTCTAGCATTGGAATAAAAATTCTAAAAATCGTACCCTTTCCAACAGAGCTTTCGACACTAATATTTCCTTTATAGCTCTCTAAAAGTTTATGAGCGATAGACAATCCTAAGCCATTTCCGCCTTTTGTTCTAGCACGGGCCTTATCTACTCGATAAAAACGATTGAACACTTTACCAATATCTTCATCGGGAATCCCTTCACCAAAATCTTGAATCGCGATTTCAAAACGATTGAAGGTTGAAGAAACAGAAATATGGACTTCCTTACGATCAGTCGAATATTTCACTGCATTATCTAAAATAATAATCAAAATTTGCTCTAAGTGATTGCGATAAATTTTTAAAATCTTTTCTTTATCCAAATCATCATCTAAGGTAAAGGTAAATTCTGGATAAAGTAGTTTGAAATTATTAAACACTTGGTACGTAACTTCTTTGGCTTTTGAGGTTTCATTGCCATAATAAACATCTACTTGCTCAGCTCTAGATAAATCTAGCATCTCTTGAACGAGACTCTTCATCCGAACCAGCTCTTGTAAACTGGCTTGAATCGACTCATCAAGAATCTCAGGATCATCTTTTCCCCAACGGTTCAGCATATTCAAATGTCCTTCGATTACAGCGACTGGTGTTCTTAGTTCGTGAGATACATCCTCTACAAACTGTTCCTGTTGCTCAATATACATTCGTATCCGATCAATCACATCGTTAAAAATCACCGCTAAGTCCGCCAACTCATCATTAGTTGTAATGTCTGGAACATGGACTTCTGCTTGCGGATCCTGACGGATAATTTCCATGGTATCTCGGAGAATTTTTACTGGCTTCAAGAAATAGGAAGACAATAAGAAACCAAAGAAACTACTTAACAACAACGAGAAGATTTCTAAAATGATCAACGTTAATAGCAATTTGCTCCGCATCTCATAAAAATCTGAAAGCTCATAAAAAATCTGGGCATAGCCGATTTTCTCACCGGTTTTTTTGGAATAGATTGGTTCAACCGACAGAAATCCATTTTTTTCATCCACCGTCACAATAGTAGGACTTTTATGCTTTGTCTGAACTAATGGTTGATACTCTTCCTGTGTTTTGAAAATCAATTTTTTGTCTAGATTATAGATGTCTAGCGATAGTTGTCGTTGACCTAGCTCTGAGATGAAATCGTCGATGCGCATCATATTGCCTTCTAAGGTCATGTTTTGATCATATAAAGAGTTGTCTTGCGCAGTAGATTCCGTCAATGTTCGATACGTACTTACGAGCGTCAGCTCTTCATCCGCATCGGCTAGCCGCGAGGTCACCGCTGTAATGGTCCGTTCGACGTTGTTTCGTTCCTTCGTTACAATCAGATTCACGGAGGACTTGTAAGTAATCACCGCGAAAATAGTAAACACCACAAATATAAAGAAAGAACTTGTAAAGGCCCACTTGATGGTAAGTGAGGGCCCTTTCAGTTCTCTTTGATTCTTGATAAATTTTCTCATGAGCGCATAACGTAACCAGTACCACGCACTGTTTGGATATAGCTATCTTCACCGGGTACATCAATTTTATTACGCAAGTAACGAATATATACGTCTACCACATTGGTTTCGACTTCTGTTTCATAGCCCCAAACCTTATTTAATAGAACATCACGGGCAAGAACCACATTGACGTTTTCCATTAGTGTTAACAGTAACTCGTATTCACGTTTCGTTAATTCGATAATTTCATTGCCACGGCGAACCACTCGATTTTCTTTCTCGATCGTTAAATCGCGGTACGTAATCGTGGTTTGTTTAGCAACATTTTTATCGCCTTCGATATCGATACGGCGAAGTAATGCGCGTAAGCGTGCTAATAATTCTTCGATTGCGAAAGGTTTGACGATATAGTCGTCTGCGCCATGATCCAAACCTGAAACGCGGTCAATAACTGAATCACGAGCTGTCATCATAATAATTGGCGTATTTTTCACCTGACGGACGCGACGGCAAACTTCAAGACCATTTAATTCAGGCAACATTAGATCAAGTAAAATTGCATCCCAGTCACTTTCCAATGCAGCTTCAAGGCCAGTTCTGCCATTATAATGCACTTCTGTTTCGTAACCTTCGTGCTTTAATTCCAGCTCGACAAAACGAGCTAGATTTTTTTCGTCTTCAATGATCAGAATATTACTCATTTTTTTAGTTCCTTTCCAAGTTAAGTTTCATTAAACCTTTACCATTATAGTGGTATTCATACTAAAAAGCTATAGCCAGTTTAACATGGGATTTTAAATCAGCTGTTTTTTTATTCTTCGTGATACCAGCTGTAATGATAAATCCCCTCTTTATCGGTCCGTTCATAAGTATGAGCACCAAAGTAATCACGTTGCGCTTGGATTAGGTTTGCTGGTAAACGTTCAGCTCGATAAGAATCATAATAAGTAATCGCTGATGAGAAGGTTGGAACTGGAATACCTGCTTGAACAGCAATCGCTACAACATCACGGACAGCTTGTTGATACTTCGCGGTAATTTCTTGGAAATATTCATCTAGCATCAAGTTCGCCAAGTCTGCATCTTTTTCGTAAGCATCGGTAATTTTTTGTAAAAAGCGAGCACGAATAATGCAACCGGCACGCCAGATTTTCGCGATATCGCCAAATGGCAAGTCCCATCCGTATTCTTTTGAAGCACTGCGTAATTGCGCAAACCCTTGCGCATAGCTCATGATTTTGCTGAAGTACAATGCTTCACGAATTTTTTCGATCAATTCTTGTTTGTCGCCTTCGTATTTATAAGGAGCTGGTTTTGGCAAGACTTTGCTAGCGGCAACCCGTTCATCTTTATATGCAGAAATAAAACGAGCAAAAACTGATTCAGTAATCAACGGTAGTGGCACACCAAGGTCTAAGGCACTTTGTGAAGTCCATTTACCAGTACCTTTATTACCAGCTGCATCCTTAATCACGTCAACGATTGGTTGATCCGTTCCTTCATCATCTTTACGTGTCAAAATATCCGCTGTGATCTCGATCAAATAGCTGTCTAATTCGCCTTTGTTCCATTCGGAAAAGACATCCGCCATTTCATCAACTGATAGTCCTAATAATTGTTGCATCAAATCATACGATTCGGCGATCAATTGCATGTCGCCATACTCAATACCATTATGAACCATTTTTACATAATGGCCCGCACCATTGGCACCGATATAAGTAACGCATGGTTCACCGTCTTCAGCTTTGGCAGCGATTTGCTCAAAGATCGGCGCAACTAAATCATACGCTTCTTTTTGACCACCAGGCATCATTGAAGGACCTTCTAACGCACCTTTTTCACCACCGGAAACACCAGTACCGATGAAGTTGATTCCTGAGTTGGCTAATTCTTCATTGCGGCGAATCGTATCTTTAAAGAACGTATTTCCTCCGTCAATCAAGATATCGCCTTTATCTAAATGAGGTAATAATGATTGGATTGTTGCATCCGTAGCAGGCCCCGCTTTGACCATCAATAAAATTCGACGAGGTTTCTCAATCGAATCAACAAATTCTTCAATCGAAAAAGTAGCTTTCAACTTGCGATCAGGATGTTCTGCAACAACCTCCTCCGTTTTTGAGCCTGTCCGATTGTACAAGGCAACAGAATACCCGCGGCTTTCAATATTCAAGGCTAGATTCTTGCCCATTACTGCCATACCTACGACACCAAATTGTTGTTTTGACATAATTATCCTCCTAATTCGTGTTAAACACTTATTTTTCTTTAGAAAAATAAGATAGATTCTTTCCATGTTTAACGTTTCTACCATCCGTTGAACACGCAGTAAAATCGTTTTGTTAGTATTCAATACGTTTCTCATTATATCCTAACAAAGTAAGAATGGAAAATGAATTGTGTTAACTCTAAGAAAAAAACCCCAAGACTCCATGGTTAGTCTTGAGGTTTTGGCTTCTCTATTAAAAAGTGCTTATGCTTCTTTAGACATAACATCTTTTCCATCATAGTAGCCACAGTTGGCACATACGTGATGGCTCTTCTTCATTTCGCCACAGTTTGGACATTCGTTCAAACCTTTGATGGTTAATTTGTAGTGAGTACGACGTTTGTTCTTTTTAGCTTTTGATGTTTTTCTAGCTGGTACTGCCATTGGGTGTTACACCTCCTTATAAAATGAAGTATCATTAATGATACATTTATTCCAATCTTACTGATCATCTTCCTCATTGAATAATTCCGATAACTTCGCAAGACGAGGATCAATTGTTTCAGCAGATTCCTTTTTCTGGAAATACTCTTCTTCGCTAACAACTTCCCAATCGTTACCTTTTGGAAGGTCGGTCGCTTGCTTTTCTTCCTCAGAAAAAACTTGTAGCGGAATCGCCAGTAAAATGTTGTCTTCGATGGAGTCCGTCAAGTCGATCGTATCATTGTCTATGACAAGGATCTCTTCGTCTCGCTCATCTTCCAGTGAAGACCATTGCTCCCGTGTCATGAATACCTCATCCACCGATAAATCAAGCGGTAAGTCAACTGGTTCCAAGGAACGTGCTGAAGGAACAGTTACAATTGTTTTCAATTGATAATGTAAAATGTATTCATTTTTTCCAACAGACAAGAGACCCTCCACAGTAACCGGAGCTACCGCCAAGATTTCGTTATCTCGTGCTGTTAATGTTTCACTTACATCGATCGTTTCTGAAAAATTTAGTGCTTCTTCTTTGTAGCGGCGTAATTCGCCAATCGACCATTTCATTATTCATCACCTCTAAGCAACAATCGCTATTATACAGGTGTAAAAAATCTTTGTCAATGAAATTTTCTTGACACCCTTAAAGGTTTTTCAACTCACCTAGATTTTAAGCAATAAGACGAAAATAGATAGAAACCGTTCATCAGATTTATATACATTTTTGCTTATTGTTGAAAAATTCAGCTTAGGACGCTAGATATCCGAACAAAACCAGTTATCCTTTTTCGAAAATACTCATTTCAGACAAATTTGATTTACCCATAATCTTAGCCGACTCAAATAATTAGGAAATATAAACTTTATCAAAATTTATGCGTATCGTCAGCGACAGACTATCCAACTAAACGTTTCGCATACGATTTTTCTAATCACGCTAAAGCGTGATTAGAAAAACTCGCAAAAGGAGACTGTGACAAATTGTCGCAGTCCCCCGCATCTCTTTTTTAAAACGCTGATCTAAAGGTTATTAGATCGCTGTTGTTTGTCCACGGTATACAATACCACGACGAGGGTCAACAGTGACTAATTCACCGTCAACAACAGTTGAAGTTGCTTCTTTAGCACCTACGACTACAGGGATATCTTGAGCGATACCAACGACTGCAGCGTGTGAAGTTAAGCCGCCATCTTCAACGATCAATGCTGCTGCTTTTTCGATTGCTGGCATATATTCTTTATCAGTTGTAGGAACAACTAAAACCATACCATCTTTTGCTTTTTTAATTGCTTCTTCAGCAGATTTAGCAACGACTGCATGAGCAACGACTGTTGATTCACCAACGCCTTGCGCTTCTAATAATTTAGAACCGATCATTTGAACTTTCATTACGTTAGTTGTTCCACGTTCGCCAACTGGTACACCAGCAGTGATTAAGATTAAATCGCCTTCTGAAGCGAAACCTAAATCTACAGCTTGTTGAGCAGCTAAGTCGAACATTTCATCAGTTGTTGTTGGTTTTTCAGCAACTGTTGGATAAACACCCCAGTTAACCATCAAGCTACGTTTTGTACGTTCGTCAAAAGTAACAGCCAAGATATCAGCATCTGGACGGTATTTAGAGATCATACGAGCTGTGTGACCTGATTCAGTCGCAGCAACGATTGTTTTAATACCTAAGTTTTTCGCAGCACGAGCAACAGATAAACCAATTGTTTCAGTTACGTTTGATTTGTCGAATTCGTTGATTTGGAATGAACCTAATTCTGATAAAGCAGATTCAGCTTCCATATCGATGCGAGCCATTGTACCAACAGCTTCAACTGGGTATTTACCGTTTGCAGATTCACCAGAAAGCATCGTTGCATCTGTTCCGTCAAATACAGCATTGGCAACGTCAGAAGCTTCCGCACGTGTTGGACGTGGGTTTTCTTGCATTGATTCTAACATTTGAGTTGCAGTGATTACTGGTTTACCAGCGTAGTTACATTTTTTAATGATACGTTTTTGAACCATTGGTACTAATTCAGGTGCGATTTCAACACCCATATCTCCACGAGCAATCATGATACCGTCAGAAACTTTGATGATTTCGTCGATATTATCGATTCCTTCTTGTGATTCGATTTTAGGGAAGATATGAACGTGTGTCATATTTTTTTCTTCAAGGATTTCACGAATATCAAGAACGTCTTGTGCTTTACGAACAAAACTTGCAGCGATAAAGTTGATGTCATTGTCTAAACCAAAACGGATATCATCTGCATCTTTTTCAGTGATCCCTGGCAAGTTGATTGAGATTCCAGGAGCGTTCACACCTTTACGAGAACCTAGCATACCAGCATTTTTAACTAGCATAATTAATTCGCGGTTAGCTTCGTCTTTGTCTACGATTTCCATGTCGATCAGACCATCATCGAATAAAATGTGTCCGCCGATATGTGCATCGTCGAATAAACCTGGGTAAGTCACAGCAATTTTTTCTTTCGTTCCTTTTAATTCAGAGTCCATTGAGATGCGTGTTTCGTCGCCAACGTTAAATTCGATATAACCAGCACGACCGTAGTCTGCTTCTGTTGTGTCTTGAACAGTTGTACGGATTTCAGCACCTTTAGTATCTAATAAGATACCAACATCTTTACCTGTTTTTTTGACTGCATCACGAACCATTTGCATACGTGACAATTGTTCTTCGTGATCTCCGTGTGAAAAGTTGAAACGGAACACGTTGGCACCAGCTTCGATTAATTGAGAAATTGTTTCAACTGTGTTACTTGCTGGTCCTAATGTACTAACGATCTTCGTTTTTTTCATTACGTAATACGCTCCATTCTTGATTGTTTATAATATATAGTCTGCACTATTATTAACGAGATTAAAATGAGATTTGGTTGTTTAATTCATACAACGATAAATCAGGTTTGTGTTTATTGTTTTCTAATGTGTCGATGATGTCAGCAGCAACGACGTCATTGTTTTCGATTCCGATACACAATCCGCCTTTACCTTCTAATAATAAGTCAACAGCGTATGAACCAAATTTACTTGCTAATACACGGTCGCGAGCGCTTGGAGAACCACCACGAACAACGTGACCTAACACACTGACACGTGTATGGAAGTCGCCGTATTCTGCTAGTTTATCAGCGAATTCATTTCCGCCCATAACGCCTTCAGCCAAGATAATCAAGCAATGTTTCTTCCCGCGGTCACGGCCTGCTTGAATTTTTTTTGCAATTTTTTCCATATCGAAATCATGTTCAGGAATCACGATTTCGTCTGCTCCACCAGCAACACCTGACCACAAAGCAATATCGCCTGCGTTACGTCCCATTACTTCGATGACGAATGTACGAACGTGTGAAGTTGCAGTATCACGGATACGGTCAACTGATTCTAATACGGTGTTGATTGCTGTATCAAAACCAACCGTGAAATCAGTTCCGGGAATATCATTATCGATCGTTCCTGGGATACCAACAGCTGGATAACCGTGTTTTGTTAAAGCCATCGCACCATGGTAAGAACCATCGCCACCGATAACCACTAAGCCTTCAATACCGAATTTTTTCAATTGTTCGATCCCTTTTAATTGCCCTTCTTCAGTAGCAAATTCAGGATAACGAGCAGAATATAAGAAAGTCCCGCCGCGTTGGATCTTATCTCCAACATCAGCAACGTCTAGACGACGGATGTCTCCAGCAACCAATCCAGCAAAACCGTAATTGATTCCGTAAACTTCCATGCCTTCGAAAATTGCTTTACGCACAACGGCACGAACAGCAGCGTTCATTCCTGGAGCGTCTCCTCCACTTGTTAAAATTCCAATGCGTTTCATTTTCTCACCTCATAAATATTTCTCGAAAAACGTACATCGTTTAATTCATGGTACATTCTACCAAAAAACATCCCAAAAGTCTTGGGATGTCCACGTGAAAAGCCGAGTTTTTGCAAAAAGTTTTTGAAAGTTACAAGAAATCATCTTATTACGATGTTTTGTTCCCCTAATATGTCACGTAAAGCATTTAACAGGGTGTCATTAATCCCCACCCAGAACTTTTTATCCAACACAATCTTTTTGCGATTTTTTTCATAATAGATAATCACCGGTACTTTTCCTGGAGAAGTTTGGAGTTTATCGGCAATCGCTTGTTGAATTGCTTGGTCATCTTTCTCTGTTGGCACACGCAAAAACAATGTTTGGTCACTGATATTTTCTTCAGCAATCTCTGCTAATTCCAATTCTTCCACTAACAACTGAAGGGCTTGATCATAACGACTGCGTTCGACCTTTCCAGCGACTAAATAAACCTTTTCTAACTCCAGCGCATTGCGGATTCGACGATAGGTTTGTGGAAAGATTGTCAAAGAAATCTCGCCACTTTGATCATTTCCAGTCAAGAAGGCCATCTGCTCACCCTTTTTGGTGCGAATCTCGCGTATATCCTTTAAATAGAAAAGAATCTTGCTGCGGCTACCGACAGATAACTCCGTGATAGCACGCAAGTCCTTTTGTTTAAGCAACTTAGGGAAATTCTCCGTAGGATGGCCTGAGACATACAACCCTAGATATTGTTCCTCATAGTTCAAACGCTCAGCTAAAGAATAATCCGCTAACGGCCGCTCCTTTAAGCTCATCACGTCTAACAAAGACATGCTGCCACCGCTATATTGCACGTTCTGGATTTTCCCTTCTAATTCTTCGATTAGCTGTCGACGATTGGAATGCAGTTCATCAAAAGCACCAATCAAAATCAATGGTGCAATGTACTCATTTTTCAACCAACGTTTTTCAACACTTAACAAAAACTGATCTAAGGACTTAAAGGGACCATTTTCTTTGCGAGCCGTCAGAATGTTGCTGACAAAGTCCCGCCGAATTCCTTTAATGGCATCTAAACCAAAGCGAATCAACTCTTTTTCGACTAAGGTGAAGCTGTACTGACTACGGTTAATATCCGGCGCTAATAATTTTACCCCGGCTCGATTGGCTTCCGCGATGTATTCCCGCAATTTTTTCGGATCATTCCGCACCGATTGCATCAATGCTGTATAAAAGGCCCCAGGATAATGAACTTTCAAGTAGGCCATTTGATAGCCGACAAAACTATAGGCCACCGAATGAGAACGGTTGAAGCCGTAATTCGCGAAACGTTCAATATAGTCATAGACTTCTTCGGCGCTTTTCTGACTATGCCCTCGTTGAACAGCCCCATCAACAAAATGTCGACGCTCTTCGTCTAATAAATCTTTTTTCTTTTTGCTCACCGCTCGGCGCAAAATATCGGCTTGTCCTAAACTAAAGCCGGCCATCTGAGCAGCAACTTGCATAATTTGTTCTTGATAGACGATAAAGCCATAGGTTGGTGCTAAGATTGGCTTCACCGACGCGTCTGGAAAAGCAACGGGCTCCTTGCCATTTTTACGAGCGATAAATTGGTCGATGATCTGCATTGGACCGGGTCGATACAGCGCATTAACCGCTACGATATCTTCAAAGTCGGTAGGATGTAATTTGCGCAACACGTTTCGGATACCCGCAGATTCGAATTGGAACACGCCGCTTGTCTCTCCCCGCTGAAATAACGCCAAAGTCTCTGCATCATCTAAAGGAATTTTTTTAAGATCCAGTTCCTCATGATAAATGCGGCGAACATTCTGTAAGGCTGTATCGATGATGGAAAGATTCCGCAAACCAAGAAAGTCCATTTTCAATAAGCCGATCGCTTCTACATCCGTCATGGTGAACTGAGTCAGTAAAATGTCCTCCGAACCATTTTGTAATGGCACGACTTGCATTAAATTCACATCGCTGATCACCACACCGCCAGCATGGGTGGAAACGTGTCGAGGCAACCCTTCCAGCGTCAAAGCGGTTTGAAACAATAAATGGCTTCGCTCATCATGAGCCACTAGGCGTTTCAAGGGCTCCGACTTTTCGTAGGCTTCCTTCAACGTAATTTTCAATTGACTAGGTATGGCCTTTGACCATTGATTGGCTTCACTTTGAGAAAGGCCAAATACTCGGCCGACATCCCGCAAGACCATTTTGGCCGCCATCGTACCAAAGGTCGCAATTTGCGACACGTGGAAATGTCCGTATTTTTCATGGACATAATGCAAGACTTGATTACGGCGATTATCAGGAATATCCAGATCAATATCGGGCATGCTATTGCGTTCTGGATTCAAGAAACGTTCAAATAAAAGATCGTATTTGATTGGATCAACATCGGTGATACTCAGAACATAGGCAACCAGCGAACCGGCAGCCGACCCACGACCTGCCCCAGAAGCGATTTTGCTGCGATGAACATAATCCATGACATCCCAAACAATTAAGAAATAGTCATCAAAGCCCATGCTATGAATAATCGCTAACTCTCGTGTCAGGCGTTGACGATAAATTTCTGTTACTGATTCGATCCGCTGCGGTAATTTTTCCCAGCATAACTCTTGTAAATACTCGTTGGCTGTTTGCTTGGTTGGTACGGGATAATGAGGCAATAGTTTTTGATGCAGCGGCAGTTCAAACTGACACTTCTCAATTATTGCTTCGGCATTCCTGACAGCCTCCGTTTCATTTTGGAAGCTTGCTGCCAACACTTGACTATCTAATAGGTAGTTTTCTCCCAGCAGATTACTTAATTCATCTTTTGGCAGCTGCGTGCCATTTTGGATATGCTGCATCACCTTAATGGAAAAAGCCTGATCTGCTTCCAAGTAAGCCACTTGTTGGATCGCGATTCTCGGTAATTGCGTCGTCAAATCAAACGTATCACTGTTTGGCGAAATTCCTAAATAAAATTCTTTCGGCGTTTCCTTTAACACTTCCGCGATAGCAGCATCTCGATGATCTTCTAAGCCATCTACCGGTAAAACGATGACTAACTTTTCTGTCTGAAGCTGATAGTCTGAGAGCAGCAATGGTTTTTCCGCCATCATGCGTTCACTAGACAAGCGCATCAGCTCCTGATAACCTGCGACATCCTTTGCATAAAACAGTAACTTCGCTGTTTCTTCAGCCAAAGCAAAATCCAATTCTAAGCCAATGATCCCAAGTATTTCTTGCGCTTTACAGGCTTGGAAAAATTCTACCGCGCCGTACAAGACATTTTCATCGGTAATAGCGATCGCCGAGTAGCCACGTTTTTTGGCGGCCTCGACGTATTCCTTGATTGTCAGCGTACTGTTTAATAATGAATAGGAAGTTTTTGTATATAGTTGTGGGATTCCCATGAGATCCTCCTAGTTCGTAGTGATATTTTTAAATAAATCTGACTGCTCATCTATGTAACACGAATTTCAAAAATCATTAATAGTAAATTTCACGCCAAAAACTGTCGCTGTTCCTACAAATGAAAATTCATTTTTGTTGCAGGACTTTTCTTTACATTTTCAAAAAAAATGCTAAACTGAACCTAGATATTACTGCGAAAAGAGGTGCTCTTGATGAAATATCTAGTTACATTATTTTGGGCTTTCGCAATTGGACAAGCCGTTTGTTATTTAGGTGGTGCCTTGCAAAGCGGGACTTATAACTTCGAACTATCTACGATTATTTCGTTAGTTGTTGGTGTTATCGCGATTATTACCGCACGTTTTGTTTCACCCAAAAAAACTGAAGCATAAACAAAACCAGTTACTTTATTGTAACTGGTTTTTTGTTTATTTCAAACTGCTAGTATCATAAAGATTTCAGCTAACACAATTTCAATGCTAATAGCTTAATGCTGATAAGCAGAAAAAGGTACAGGTAGTTTATATTTACGAATCAACCAGAGCGCTAATGTTAATTGAATAAGACTAATAATCATAAAAATTATCTGAATTGGAAAAATAGCCGCCATCAATAGCCACTGGATGATAATCCATACTCCGGTAATAAAACCCATGAAAGCAGACAAGTAGGCGCCTATTCCAAGCCCTTTCCCAAGTAAAATCCCACTGATTAGATTTCCACCAAAAATCACGACCAGCAAAAAAATCCCGGGAACTAAAAAGGTCTTAAAGGGAGCATGAACCAACATATCGGTGCTCACTCCCATACTGGCAGCTCCACCAGGAATCAACGCTGCTCCAGCACCGGTTGCTCCAAGTATTGCCATGATCAAATCAAAAATCACCAATCGTTTCATTTCCCTTCTCCTTCCTTTTCAGATTGCAAACTATAATTTGCCAAAAGTTTTAACCAAGTTCTCTTTGAATTATATTTTTGTTTTCGTCACTAATAACTTACGGAAATTAAAGGTACTTAAAATGATATTTCCGAAAACGCAGACACTGGTCACGATAAAAACAGAGGGATAACCCATCGTGTGTGCCACCGTCGATCCTAGCATTGGACCAATCACCTGACCAAAGTTATTAAACATTTGATTATAGCTGTAGATTCTACTAACGCCTTCTGGAGGACTGATTTTGCCAATCAATGTATTAATCGACGGCATCAAAGCCCCCGTTGAGAAACCTAGGAAGAAGCGCAGCACACCTAATTGAAACGGTGTTTTGACAAAAGCCATCGGAATAAAACATAAAAGAGATAAGACTAGTCCCGCCAATAAAACTTTATGATTACCGATCCGATCGCCGACTTTCCCCAACGTTGGCGAAGACAAGATCGCCGACACCCCAGCCGCTGAAACGATGAATCCGCTGACTAACAAGGTATTACTACTAGGGCCGCTTAGCTGTCGCACATACAATGTCAAGATTGGACTGATACTAGTCGCGCCTAACTGTAAAATCAAGGTACTAATAAACAAACCAATCAAGATCGGCATGTGATCGATTCGTTTGCGCAGCTCTCCCATACTAACAACATCTTGCTTTTCGATAGGTGTAAAATCTTCTTTGACCATAAAAATAGTCAACACAGTACAAATCAACAAAATAATTCCAGTAATAATAAATACATTTTCTAACCCAAACCATTGAGCCAGCAGTCCACCGATTGACGGACCGATCAAACTCCCTGCTACCGCACCCGTTGAGAGTGTCCCTAAAGCCCAGCCGCTTTTTTGTTTTGGTGCTTGCGAAGCGATCATCGCCGTTGCGTTAGGAATATAGCCTGATAGGACACCGGTCATAAACCGCATAATTAACAGCCAATAAACATTTGGGACGAAAGCCAGCGATCCCATTGTCACGGTCATTCCAGCTGCAGCTCGAATCATCATCAGTCTTCTACCTTTTCGATCAGCCAAGCTTCCCCATAAAGGTGAAACGATCGCCGCGGCAAAAGCAGTCACCGAAATCGCCAAGCCGGAAAATAATTCAACTTGTGATTCTGGCGTCCCCAACTGTTCAATGTAAACAGGCAAGAACGGCATGACTAAACTAAAGCTTGCGCCAGTAAAAAAACAACCAATCCACGAAACAAATAAGTTTCTACGCCAATTGATTTTCATTGCTTCAAAACCCACTTTCTTCCATTTACCTATCTCTACTATACCAGAGAATTTAACAAAAACGTTTTCGTTGGCTTAACCAATCAGAAATATATTTAATAATTTCATTATTTTTAAGCGCTGTTGTTGCGTTTTTTAATGGATATGCTAGACTAAAACAAGTTGAACCTAAGAATCTTCGTCTAGTTTAATAGTAGTTGGAAACCTAATTTGGGGTCAACTCCTGATGAAGTAGGCGTTGCATATAAATATTTTAATGAGGTAGGAGATTTCATGAAAAAATTGATCGCTATTGATTTAGATGGGACGACGCTAAATCAAGATTCTGTAATAACTGAAAAAACCGCTAAAACATTGCATCGTGCGATTGAAGATGGACACTCTGTGGTGATCGCCACCGGCAGACCCTACCGTATGAGCAAGAACTTTTATCAAGAACTACAGCTAACCACACCGATGATCAATTTCAACGGCGCTTTGGTTCATCTTCCAGAACAAAAATGGGCAGGAGAACAAGAAATTTCCTTTAATCGCAGTATTGTGTTTGATTTGTTAGCGGAAAAGAAAAATTTAAAGCTGGATTTCATCGCAGCGGAAAATCGCGAAACTTTCTTTATTGATGACCTAAACTTTTTCGATCAGCACTTTTTTGCTAGTGATTTCGCTACGAATGACAATTTATTAACGGTGAACACACTTCAAACGAATCCAACTTCTGTTCTACTAAGGAGCCAACCGGAAAATGTCGGTAGTGTTTCTGAAGAATTGAAGCAGCAATTCGGTCACGAGGTTGAAGTCAACACTTGGGGCGGACCTAAGCCGATTTTAGAAGTTGTAGCTAAAGGTATCCAAAAAGCCCACGGTTTGAAACGAGTCTTAGAAAGCGTCCATCACAAGCAAGAAGACATTATCGCCTTTGGTGATGAACACAACGATGTAGAAATGTTGAAATTTGCTGGTTGGGGCGTCGCTATGGCAAACGGGACTGATCAACTGAAGTCCGTTGCTAATGATATTACTGAAATGCCTAACAGCGAGGACGGCATGGCTGATTACTTAACAAAATATCTTGATTTATAATCGCAAAAAACGCAATGCTTCTTGTAGAAGCACTGCGTTTTTATTTATCTCCGATTTATTTAACTACGGTATACTCATCAATCGTTTTGCCATTCTGATCCTTTAAGACTAACCAGCCATTTGTGCCGGCAAAATAAAGAAAGATCCCAACTTCATTGACACTTTTTAAAATAATATCCTCAGTCGTCACACCATTGGTTATTTTGTCACTGTGATCTGCTCTTAGCTTTTCAGTCAGTCGAGCACTAAAGCCGATTGAACCATCTTTATTCAAAGGCATCTCCATTTTTAACTTGGCCCCTGCCTTCAGCAACATCTCATTGCGTTTTTGCCAAATTACCTCTCCTTTTGAATCACTGTAATCAATATAAAAAGGAATCTCACTGACCTTTTTATTCCAGCGATGTTGGGCTTTCATTGGTTTCTTCTTTTGTTTCTCGTTGACGATGCCAAAGGTCGCAAAAATCGCAAACAATTCCGTTTGAGTATTGGTTAACGTTGGAAAATGATTGGCGGCGATTTTAGCTGTATCAACTAGACTTTTCACCGTTAATTGATTGTCCTGCCAAGCTTGCAGCATCACTTGGGCCAGCTCGATTCCTTCAATATCCCACGGAATCGTGATGGCAATCACTTGATCTGCCTCCTTAATAGCCGACTTATCCCACTCGTGATTATAATCGATCGCTTTAGGTTCACGACCTGTAACATAAATCAATAACTGATCAGAAGTCATTGCTGGTAATTTCTTCAACTCTTGATAAAAAATCAACGCTACCCCTGCTTCAGTTTTTATTTTGGTACTCGTCTTTGTAATCTCAACGGTCAATTTAATCATACGATCAGCCTCGAATCTTTTTTCTTTCAGCTTATAAAAAAAGCGTCTAACAGTCGAATCATACGTCTTTTCCAATTATAAAAAGCGTCGCTTCGAAAGGAATGCTTGAGACATTTCTTTCGAAGCAACGCTTTTCTTAGTCCATTTACTCGATGATCTGCTTTACTTTAAACGCTTCTCCCTGATCTGACGCTGACAGTTGGTCATCTAGCTCAAATAAAATATGCGTTTCATTTTTTTCATCTTCAACGATCACGAGCTTTCCCAATGGATCGCGGTTGTCTTTCACGATTTGGGCCTCTTTAATCAACTCTTTAGGATCACGTTTCGAGGCCAGAGCATTGCCTAAATTAAAGAAAACTGTTTCTTCCATTTATCTTCACTCCTTAATTTCATTGCGGCATAATGAATCATTCATTCTCTTCATTATATCAGAAAAAGAGCTGGGATACGGAAAAGCAACTGCCTCCGTGTTCCAGCCCAATAACGATAAGATAAAAGGAAGGTACGGGATTTGAACCCGTGCACCACATTACTGCGGCTCGCCGGATTTCGAGTCCGGTGCATTACCACTCTGCCAACCTTCCGCATCATCCATCTTACCTCTTTGCTTCAATTTGTCAAGATTTATAATGCGTCTAAGACAGAAGTATCTTCTTCTTGCAAGATATTATTGATCGTCCGGTTAATCAGATGAACAATTTCATCTTGACTTGGTGAAATGATACCAGAAGACATCAATGTTGCGATCCCGGTCACGGCGATCCATGTCCCAACGTGCAGTGCATTGATTTTCTTTTCAGATAGCTTGCTGTATTTCGGATGTTCCATAATCAATTGGTGGAAGTAATTGTATGAAAAGTCGTGCATTTTTTTCCCGCCGCCGTATTCTTGTACATATAAGGCATTGTAGAGGTTGCTTTGTTCCTTGGCAAAATAAACATAGCTTAAGCCTAAATCGATGATTGAATCACCAGTCCGAACTTCTGGGAAAATATCGTAATACAGGTGATTACAGATTTCATCTAACAAAGTATTTTTAAGGTCACTCATGTTTTTAAATTCTAAATAGATTGGTTGCGTGCTGATCCCCATTTTTTTGGCGATGTTCCGTGCTGTAAATCCAGAGAATCCTTCATTTTCAACAACTTCATAGGCAGCCTTTAAAATCTGGTCTTTGGTATAAACTTTTCTTCTCATTTCTATTCCTCCCAGAATGTTATTATTTTTGTTGTCATTTTATTTTAATCAAAAATTGATTAGTTTTGCAACCCTTATGCAACATGTTATCTAAATTTAGTGATATTTTTTTAAAATAGAACGTCTTAGAATGAAGTTTTTTCTTACATAAGGGGTGGAACCGTTTTTATTAATTTGATAATTTTATGTTTCTATAATTAAAAAATAAAAGTGTCGTTATGCTTTTGATTCATTTTTGTTTCTTTAAAAATAATAAGACTCGCTGGATAAAAAAATATCTTGTTACTTTATTATACTTTTTCTCGTAGTCAGTGACAATCCTTATTCTTTTTCTTGTCTATTTTCTTTATTTTCACTACTATAGTATAGGAACGCAGAGGGGGAATCTTTATGGAGCAACAAAATTATTCACAATTAGTCTTAAACACCTGCTTAAAAGCCGGAAAAATCATGATGGAGTCAGGCTCCGAGGTCTATCGGGTGGAAGACACTATGAAACGAATCGCTATCAACGCGGGACTTGATGATATCCAAACCTATGTCACCGCCACCGGCTTAGTCGTCGGCTTCCCTTCTGAACAAAATAGCCAGGTGATTCAAATCACTTGTCAATCGATCAATTTGGAAAAAGTGACCGCCGTCAATCAAGGTTCTCGCCAATTTGCGGAAGGTGAACTCTCACTGCCGGATTTTTATCTTTATTTAAATGAAGTAGATAACCAGACTCCGGACTTTCCTTACTTATGGAAAATTATTGCTGCCGGCGTCGTCAGCAGCACTTTAATGATCATTTTAAATGGGACTTGGTACGATTTTATCCCAACATTCTTTATCGGGATTACCGGCTTTGCGGTTCACACCTTTGTTGGCAAGAAGCTCCAAATGAGTTTTCTAAATGATTTTCTCGCCGCTTTTGTCATCGGCGTCTTATCATTACTCGCGGTTAAAACGGCTTTCGCGCGTGATGTTAACAGCTTGATTATCGGCTCCATCATGCCATTGGTACCGGGACTAGCCATTACGAACGCCTTTCGCGATATTATGGAAGGACATTTGATCAGCGGTGTAGCTCGCGGTACGGAGGCTTTATTTATTGCAGGAGCCATCGGCGGTGGCATTATCGTCGCCTTTAACTTTTTTTAGTCGCCCAGCAACCAAAACAATCAACTGAAAATAAGGAGCCCAGCCATGACCTTTATCATTAATTTTCTTTTTAGTATGTTTAGCACCATTACCTTTGGCATTATTACGAATATTCCTCGCCGCGCATTTTTTACTTGCGGGCTGACTGGCGCAACGGGTTGGATGACTTTTTGGATCTTGCAAACTTACTGTCATCAAAATATTGGAATCTCTAACTTTTTAGGTGCTTTAATGATCGGACTCATGAGCATTCTCTTTTCTCGTAAAATGCATATGCCTGTGATCGTCTTTAATGTTCCTAGCTTAGTACCACTAGTTCCTGGCGGTCCCGCTTTTATGGCGGTGCGCTACATGATGGATCAAAAGTTTACGGAGTCAATGGAAAAAGTCGTGACGGTTCTCGTTACCGCTGGAGCGATCGCCTTAGGATTCATGTTTACGAATTTAATCGAGCGGGCCTTAAAGCGGACACGTTCAAACTTCCAGCCAAAATAAGTTAAAAACTCAAATTGCTGCCATTTACTGGCAGAGCAGTGATGAAAGCGAAATCATTAAATATCTAAAAAAATTTTAAGTTTAATCTTAAAATGCTAAATTACAACCTTAGACCTATGCTTTTTTTTGATTTATCCCTTATACTTCAATCATGAAGTGCAAAGGAGCTGAATCAAATGAGCGTTGTTCAATCACGACGATTGCTAAATATTATTTCCTTAATCGGAATTGCCTGTTCAATCAGTTTAACTATTTACTTTTATCATTTAGGTGTATTCAATGATATGAATTCGTTGCAACAACTTGTGGGAAACTCTCCCCTCGCCGGACCGCTTATCTTTATTTTGATTCAGATCATTCAAGTAGTCATCCCAATTATCCCTGGAGGCATCAGCCTCGCTGCCGGTGTTCTAATCTTCGGCCCTTATTGGGGATTTCTTTATAACTATATCGGGATTTGTATCGGTTCGTTGATCTTGTTCCTACTAGGCCGTCACTATGGCAAACCCTTGATTCAGCATCTGGTTAGTGATAAGGTATATCAGAAGTATAATCACTGGTTAGATGATCAATCTCGTTTCGAAAAAATGTTTACCTTAGCGATTTTCTTCCCTGTCGCTCCAGATGACGCCCTTTGTCTAATGGCTAGTCTGACAAACATCTCATTTAAAAAATATGGCGCGATCATCTTTTTAGCTAAACCTGCTTCGATCTTCTTATATAGTTTAGCTTTATTGCAAGGTGGCAGCTTATTATCACACTTACTCGTCCACTAATCTTAGTGGACTTTTCTTTTGCCTAGGAGGAGCCATGAAGTTCATCAGTCGTACTGCAAAGTCTTTTTTTCATTCTATTCGTTTACAGGATTTTTTAATCGTTACCTTTGGTTTATCTTTTTTAACCGAAGGGCTCTTTTTATTTTTCCAAGAACTATTCCGACACGGAAACTTTCCAAAATTTTTCTACCTGCTTTTTTTCGCGTTATTTGGTTTGTATGGATTCTTCTTTAGTCAAATTCAAACTCGCAAACCTTTTTTTCAAGATTTTTCTTTAAGCGGGATACTTTTTAGCAGTCTCTATTGGCTGATCCTTTCTCCCATCGTTTTTTTCAAATTCTATCAGCTTTTCTTAGCATACCGGCCACTACCAGCGACGTTCTTATCTTTTATCTTTCTGTATCGCTGGAAAATTTTGCCGATCATTGCAGTGCTTTATTTACTGTTGCTTTATTTTGTCTGGCGGTTTCTGCTGGTTCCCAGCTATTTAAACGATGGTCTTTCTTTAAGAGTAAGTCTGCAAAAAAGTTGGCAGCAAAGGAAGCTGGCAATCGGTCTTCAGCTTATTTCTTTTTTAGTGATTGCTTTACTCTTTTTATTAAGTAGTCTACTATTGAAAGTCCTGTTCACCCTAATGGCACAGCTGGTCGCAACTAGGACTGCTGGTCTGAGTCTATTGCTGCTCTATCAAGCCTGTAAAAGCAGTTTGTTCACGCTCTTCTTTTTATATCTAGCTTTCAATAACCAGGCAGAAGCACAGCACAACTCGGGCAAAAATTATTGGCTGATTCTTCCGATTATTGCTAGTCTTGCTCTTTATGGGCTGACTTATACGCAACGATTGACAATTAAACCAGCCCCCGTTCCACAAACGATCTCGCATCGAGGTGTTTCCGAGGACAACGCGTTACAGAATTCAATCACGGCGCTTAAACGAACTAGTCAAACGTATCATCCCGATTTAGTGGAAATGGACGTTCAAGAAACTGCCGATCACCAATTAGTCGTGATACACGACGAAAACTTGAAGGAACTTGCCGGAAAAAATTTACGCGTTGATGAAACGAACTGGTCCCAATTAAAAAAATTGACATTAAAAGAAAACGGTTATCAGGAAAAGATCCCTTTATTTGTGGATTATCTAGCCGAAGCAAACAAACTCCAGCAAAAATTACTGATTGAATTGAAGGTCAGCGCTAAAACAAAGGAAACGATGATCCAACAACTGCTTCCTTTAAAGGATCAACTGGTTGGACATCAACTGCAAAGCATGGATTTAGATACAGCTCAGAACTTAAAAAAGAACTTTCCCAAACACAAGATCGGCTACATCTTACCTTTTGACCTATTAGGAAGTCCTAAGACTCAGTTGGATTTTATCAACATCGAAGCCCGAACTGCGAATCGCCAGCTGATCCAAGCAATCCAGCAACGAAAACAAGGCGTTTACGTCTGGTCGATCAACACTTCATTACAAAACCAAGCCTTTCAATTGCAAGCAGTCGATGGATTATTAAGCGACAAATTAACAATCTTAAGCCCTCAGAGCAACAGCATCAAAGCCAAAGTAGTCGCTGCTCTTTGGATAAACTAAAAAATTAGCAACCGATTTTCATTGTCGGTTGCTTTTTTCGATTTACAAGCGGTCATTATCAATTTAAAATGATTATTTAAAAACAACCTATATTTAATCCGCAATCACATTTTTTTCAAAGAAAAAACCGGTCTTCTCTTTGAAATAAAGGAGAAAACCGATTTTATAACAAGCGCAATATTTCACATGTATTTTTATAGCTTTAAGCGGTACATTCTGTTTCAAGACACGCAAGCACATCTTCGTACTTCACCAGCAGACGATTTTGTAGCTCAATCACTGATGCACGGTCTGTTGGATCACAGCTTACAACGTTGATTAAAACAGTATTGTTGTAAAGTTGTTCCACCACTCCTACAACTTCTTTTTCTATTCCGATCGCTCGGCATTCATACGAAAGACCAATTTCAATATTATTCATAATAACTCCCCCTTTATTTCTACGTTTTTATAATAACACAATGACGAAAAATTGAAAACGTTTTTTATTACTTTTTTTGCTTTTATATCAAGGGAATAATTACAATTTTTAGAAAATTCGCAAAACACAAACAGAAACAACTATAGTTATTTTTAATCTTACGTTCATTTTTTACTTATCTTTATTTATTTAAAAGCGATTTTATTCTTCGCAAAAAATACTTTTTGTGGTTAATTTTGATTAGCAAAAGGCTATTTTCACTATACCAATTAAAAAAACGGCCTTCGCATCGCGAAAGCCGTTTTCGTTTTTTATAGGCGATTATTCAATTCTTTTGCTAAATCTTCAAATCCTGGTTTTCCAAGCAAAGCAAACATATTTTTCTTGTAAGCTTCAACACCTGGTTGGTTGAATGGGTTGACCCCTAATAAGTAACCAGATATTCCAACTGCGATTTCAAAGAAGTACATTGCATAACCTAAAGTGTAAGCGTCCATTGTTGGAATGTTTAACACTAGGTTAGGCACGCCGCCGTCAGTATGAGCTAATAATGTTCCTTGGTAGGCTTTTGAGTTAACAAAGTCAACGTCTTTGCCTTCCAAGTAACCTAAACCGTCTAAGTCAGATTCTTGAGCAGGAATTGCCACAGATTTACGTGGCTTTTCAACTTTTACGATGGTTTCGAAAATGTTACGACGGCCTTCTTGGATGTATTGTCCAAATGAATGCAAGTCAGTCGAGAAGTTGGCACTTGATGGGTAAATACCTTTCAAGTCTTTTCCTTCTGATTCGCCGTATAATTGTTTCCACCATTCGTTGAAATATTGCATGCCTGGTTCGTAGTTGACTAAGATTTCAGTCACTTTACCTTTACGGTATAAGATATTACGAAGTGCTGCATATTGATAGGCTTCATTTTCATCTAAGTTATCGCTTGAGTAAGCTTCACGAGCATCAGCTGCACCTTTCATCAATGCATCGATGTCAGCACCGCTTGCTGCGATCGGCAATAAACCAACGGCTGTAAGAACAGAGAAACGTCCACCGACATCATCTGGAATAACGAATGTTTCCCAGCCTGCTGCGTCTGCTTCAACTTTAACAGCTCCACGAGCTTTATCAGTTGTTGCGTAGATACGTTTGTTGGCTTCTTCTTCACCATATTTTTTGATCAATAATTCTTTGAAGACACGGAAAGCGATTGCTGGCTCAGTAGTCGTTCCTGATTTAGAAATGACGTTGACTGAGAAATCACGATCTCCGATCACTTCGATTAAGTCAGCAATGTACGTTGAGCTGATTGAGTTTCCGGCAAAGAATACTTGCGGTGCTTTACGATCTTCTTTGTCCAATACATTGAAGAATGTTTGATGTAAGAATTCGATCGCTGCACGAGCGCCTAAGTATGAACCGCCAATCCCGATAACAACTAAAACTTCTGAATCAGATTGGATTTTTTCAGCTGCTTTTTTGATCCGAGCAAATTCATCTTTGTCATAGTTTACAGGAAGATCGATCCAGCCAAGAAAATCATTTCCTGCGCCAGTTCCTTCATGTAATTCTTTATGAGCTCGAGCTACTTCAGTTTTGATGTAGTCCATTTCATGTTCGCTCACAAATGGTGCTACTTTCGAGTAATCGAATTGAATGTGTGCCATTGTTTTTCCTCCTTGAAAATCACTTCAGTACAACCTATACTTTACGTTTCTTTTCCTTTTTTTTCAAGTTCGAACCTCTCAAAAATTAAACTAATCCCTGAGCTAACATTGCTGCGGCGACTTTTTCAAAGCCGGCAATGTTGGCGCCAGCGGCGAAATTATCTTTTTCAGCATATTTTTCAGCGGTATCACGACATGTTTCATAAATATTTTTCATAATACCATCTAACTTGCTGTCCACTTCTTCTTTCGTCCAAGCCAACCGTTGTGAGTTTTGGCTCATTTCTAACGCTGAGACCGCGACTCCTCCAGCGTTTGCTGCCTTGCCTGAGCCGTAGAGAATCCCTTTTTCAAGATATAATTTGACAGCGTCCATCGTGCTTGGCATATTGGCGCCTTCAGCCACGACTTTGACTCCGTTTTTCACTAAGATCTCCGCTTTTTTGCCATCGATCTCATTTTGTGTCGCGCAAGGTAAAGCAATATCCGCGTCTATTTCAAACTCCCAAACAGAACCTTCATAATATTCAGCCGATGACCGTTCTTTGACGTATTCCGTCAGACGTTCCCGACGGACTTCTTTGATGTCTTTCAACAAGTCTAGGTCAATGCCCTCTTCGTCATAAATATAGCCGTTTGAATCAGAGCAAGTAATGACTCTCGCGCCTAATTCATGAGCTTTTTCAATCGCATAGATTGCTACATTTCCACTGCCGGAAACCAATACTTTTTTGCCTTCAAAAGAATCCTCACGGTCCTCCAACAAGTGTTTGACAAAATAAACGGCACCGTAGCCAGTTGCTTCTGTTCGTCCAAGACTGCCATTGAATCCTAGTGGTTTGCCCGTTAAGACGCCCATGTCGTATTCACGCAGACGTTTGTACTGACCAAATAGATAGCCAATCTCACGACCGCCAACACCAATATCTCCAGCCGGCACATCTAGGTTTGGTCCGATATGTTTTGCTAACTCAGTCATGAAACTTTGACAAAATCGCATGATCTCAGAGTCGGATTTCTTTTTCGGATCAAAATCTGAGCCGCCTTTGCCGCCACCAATTGGCAGATCCGTCAAACTATTCTTAAAGATTTGCTCAAAACCTAAAAATTTCAAAATACTCAAATTAACACTTGGGTGGAAACGTAATCCACCCTTATATGGACCAAGCGCTGAATTAAATTGAACGCGATAGCCGCGATTGACCTGCCAGTTTCCCGCATCGTCTTGCCAAGGTACCCGAAATTGGATCATTCTTTCAGGTTCAAGAATGATTTCTAAAATATTCTTCTCTACGTACTCTGGATGCTCTTCTAAGAAAGGAATGACTGCCGGTAAAAATTCTTCCACCGCTTGTAAAAATTCTTCTTGGTTTGGATCCTTTGCTGCTAAGTTTTTTTGAACCTGTTCCACATATTCTCTTACTTCCATCAAATTCCTCCTCACATTTAATACTCATAGTTTACATCATTTTTTAATAGAAGTGGGAATTAATTCATGCTACACTGCAATTTATAAATGGAATGTTCGTAAATGAAACAATGACTTTCAAATAAAATCGTCAGATAAAATATAATAAAGGTTGGTTGACTAGATGAAAAATAAATTTGATGTGATCGTGATCGGCGGCGGTCCCGCCGGTATGATGGCGAGTATTACTGCTGCGATGAACGGATCAAAGGTCGCACTTTTTGAAAAGAATAAACGCTTAGGTAAAAAGCTATTGATGACTGGCGGCGGTCGCTGTAATGTGACAAATAATCGACCGGTGGATGATCTGATTACCCATATACCTGGAAATGGGCGGTTCTTATATAGTACCTTTGCACAATTTGATAACCAGGATATTATGAGCTTTTTCAGTGAGCGTGGGGTTGCTTTAAAGGAAGAGGACCATGGTCGGATCTTCCCAGTTTCAAATAAATCAGCGACGATTGTCGACACTTTAAAGAAGGAATTGGAAAGTCTAAACGTGGAGCTGCATTTTAAGGAGCCTGTTGAAAAAATCATTTCTGATGGCGCGATGATCCAAGGGGTGCGTACCGCTGAAGGCGATTATTCCGCTAAAAGTGTGGTTATTACTACCGGTGGCATTACCTATCCTTCAACCGGTGCTCAAGGAGACGGCTACCGTTTCGCCAAAAGCGTCGGTCATCATGTGACGCCGTTATACCCGACCGAGTCACCGATTTTTTTAACCGATGATTTTGTTGCCGCCAAAACCTTACAAGGCCTATCCCTGCAAGATGTGACCTTGAGTGTGATAGACCAAAAAAATAAGACGGTTGCCAGCCATGAAATGGATCTGCTGTTTACTCACTTTGGGGTCTCTGGCCCTGCGGCGTTGCGTTGTTCCAGCTTTGTCAATCAGCTATTGCGAAATCAAGATACGGTCACACTAACGCTTGATTGTTTCCCGCAGCTTACGAAAGACGAACTTTTAGCTGAAATCAAAGAACGGGGCGGTGCCTCTACGAAACAATTAAAAAATGCTTTAGGCGGCCTTTTGCCTGAACGATTACTGCTATTCTTTTTAGGAAAAGTTGGGATCAGCGAGCAGACTTATCCGCAAACCACTAACGAACAATGGTCACAGTTGATCGACTATTGTAAAAACTGGTCATTGACCGCCAATAAAACCTTTGGCTTAGAAAAATCCTTCGTCACTGGTGGCGGCGTGGAACTTAAAGAAGTCAATCCTAAAGATTTAGCCAGCAAAAAAATCCCCGGCCTATATTTTGCCGGGGAGGTGCTTGATGTGAATGGCTATACCGGCGGTTACAATATCACCACCGCCTTTTGTACCGGCTATGTCGCCGGAACCAACGCCGCTTATCACGCTTTTGATTAAAGCGTCAACTCAACAAATTGCCCTCGCGTCAGTTCAACAATGGCGTCGGGGGCAATTTCCATTTGCAGCCCTCTTCTGCCTGCGGAAATAGCGATTTTTTCGAAGCTTTTTGCGGACGCGTCTACAAAGGTTGGAAATAGTTTTTTCATTCCGATGGGTGAACAGCCGCCGCGAATATACCCAGTGGTTGCTTCCAAATCTCTTAGATGGAGCATTTCAACTTTTTTATTGCCGCTAGCCTTCGCGATTTTTTTTAGATCTAGCTCGTGATTGCTTGGAACTACCGCTACTACTGGACCAGTTTTATTTCCTACTGCAACTAAAGTCTTGAAAATGCGCGCTGGTTCGATTTTGACTTGCTCGGATACATGGCCCGCCCCTAGATCCTCTTCACTCCAAGCATACTCATGCTCGATATAGTCGATCTTCTTTTGTTCTACCAAGCGAATTGCATTGGTTTTTTGAATTTTTTTCTTCGCCACGTCAATCCCTCACCTTTACTTATTTCCTAAAGTCTAGCAAAAAAGCGTCAATCAAACAAATGATCGTTTTATTTGGCCTTTTCCCGCAAAAGTCCTACACTGAAATTGTAGCAAGATAAGAAGGGAAGGATTTCATCATGAAAAGAATTTCAAGAGGAAAGTTTGAAAAGATGCAACAATTGTCAAATGATCACGGCGTCATTGCGGCCTTAGCTATCGATCAACGAGGCTCTATGAAAAAAATGATGCAAACCGCTGTGGGTGAGGAAAAATTCTCAATGGACCAAGTTTATGAGTTTAAAGAATTGGTTTCCCAAGAATTAACCAAACACGTCAGTGCCATTCTTTTAGATGAACAGTACGGCTTCAAAGGAATCAAAGCCAAAGATCCCAATTGTGGTTTGATCATGTCTTATGAAAAAACTGGCTACGATGCGAATACACCCGGTCGTTTACCAGAATTATTACCAGACGAATCATTAGATCGCTTGTTAGCAAAAGGCGCCGACGCTGCGAAAGTCTTGGTCTATTATGATCCTGATGAAGCGCAAGAAATTTTAGACGTGAAGCATGCCTTTTTGGAACGCTTAGGGACAGAAGCTTTAGCGGTGGATATTCCGGTATTTGTGGAACCAATCGTTTACGATAGTAAAATTACCGATGATCATTCACCGGAATTTGCGAAAATCAAACCGAAAAAAGTGATCGATACAATCAAGGAATTTACCCAAGACAAATACCATATCGATGTTTTGAAAGTCGAAGTTCCTGTTTTGTTTAAATACGTTGAAGGCTATACAAAAGACAATGATCCAGTTGTTTACACGCAAGAAGAAGCGGCAGCTTACTTCAAAGAAGCTGGCGAAGCAGCAACCCGGCCCTTCATTTATTTAAGTGCTGGTGTGCCTGCAGATATTTTCCGCGATGAACTGAAATTCGCCGGACAACATGGTGCCAATTATTGCGGTATCTTAGGCGGTCGAGCTACTTGGCGTGATGGAGTGCAAGTCTATGCCGATAACGGTAAGGAAGGCTTGATCAAATGGCTGGACACACAAGGACGCGAAAATATTGAAGAATTAAATGAAATTCTCGATCAGTATGCGAAACCTTGGTATGAAATCTATGGCGGGTTAGACCAGATCGAAGTCTTTGATATTGATGTGATGGAATAAAAATAAGAGAGTGAAACATTAAAAAATGTTTCACTCTCTTATTTGTTTGAACTGATTCGTTTCACCTCAGCAGCTCTTATCTTAACTCGTTTACGATCATCGCTAATTTTTCAGCCTCGATCATCGCGTCAGGTTGCGTTTTTCCTGCTAAAGACCCATATGTCATACAAGAGCCATCCAGTGAACCGCCGACTTGTGAGAATTTACCCAGTCTACCTAGTGAAACCGAAATAATCGGCAGCGTCACAAAGGTCTGGGCCTTCATAATGATTTTCATTTGTCGCAAAACATCAGCTTCACTTTTAGGAGTGACAACAATTTTTGCCAGATCCGCTCCCCAATGTTCGATTAGGTTTAAGCGAAATAACAGTACTGCGTCTTCTGGTGTCTGTTCGAAATCATAATAGCTCATGATGACCCGCACATCTAGAGCCTGCATCCATTTTATAAAGGTCGTTGAAAGTGTATCAACGATCGAAACCTCAATATCCGCCAAATCAATCGCTCGCGAAGAAACCGCAAACTCATTGATCTGCCGATACTGATTGAGTGGTAAATCTAATGTTCCTCCCGCCCGTTCGGTGCGTAGATTGAAAATCAAAGGAATATTACGGATTTCATCTCGCAAGGCCAGTAAAGTCTGATTTAATTTTTCTTCATCTAAAAGATCCTCATAATAATCCGCGCGCCATTCGATTACTTCTGCGACATTTTTCGCTTCATTCGCCTGTTCGATGATCTCATCGAAGGTTTTCCCAAGAATCGGTACGCAGATTTTAGGTTTTCCTGCATCAAATCGCACCTCTCTTACTTGCACATCCATCATACATATCCCATCCTATTTTTCTATTTTTTTATCTCATAAAACAATACCTTCAAGTAATTGCTTTCTTCAAAATGACTGGCTGGAAAATCAGCAGGCAATCGATAGCTTTCTACTAAATGATAGGTCGCTTGCTTGTTGTTTAAGGCTTGTTCGATTGCCTGTTTGAACTTCTTGATAGACAGATTCGCCGCGTTGGTAGAAGCAATGATCATTCCTTCATCAGACAAGATTTCAACACTGTCTTCAATCAACCGCCCGTAGTCTTTTGCCACGGAAAATGTTTTCTTCTTATTGCGGGCAAAACTTGGCGGATCTAAGATAATTACATCATAACGTAAGTTCTTTCGCATTGCATAGCGGAAATAATCAAAAGTATCCATGACAATGATTTTTTGCTGCTCTAAGGGTAAGCCATTGACGGCAAATTGCTCCTGCGTCTTTGGTAAACTACGTTGAGCTAAGTCCACGCTAGTCGTTTCCACCGCGCCGCCGTAAGCAGCCGCTACTGAAAAAGCACCGGTATAGCTAAACATATTCAACACTTTCTTGCCAGCGGCCAATCCTTCAGTCAACCGCCCCCGAACTTCTTTTTGATCCAAAAAGATCCCCGTCATATAGCCTTCATCTAAATAGACCGCATATGAAACACCATTTTCCAAGACAAGCAATGGCTCCTGTGGCTTCTCCCCCATCAACCATTGACTTTCTCTTAAGTCGCTAGTAAAGCGAATCTTTTCCACCACACCTTTCGCCGTTGGAAAGGCCACCAACAAACTGTCTAAGATTTCTTGTTGAAAATGATAGATCGTCTGATTGTACCAAGACAACACTAAATAATCGTGATAATAATCAATCGTCAATCCGCCGATGCCGTCTCCTTCACCATTAAATAAGCGAAAAGCGGTCGTTGTTCCATCCGCAAAAAAAGCTTGACGCCGCTGGATCGCCTGTTTAAAAGCTTCTATAAAAAAAGCACGGTCAATGGGACGCTGCGTTCGATCTAATACCCAGCCCATGCCTTTATTTTGTTTGCCTAAATAGCCAGAGGCAACATATTTATCATTACCATCAACAAAAGTCACCCATTCAAGGGGAATTTTTTTTATATTTTGTTTCAAATCTTCTATTTGAATTAATGGATTTCCTTGACGAATTCGTTTAATTCCATTATTTGTTAATTCTATCTTCACATTCATCCCTGCTTTCACCACTAGTATATCAAAAAAAACAGCTAGTTTTCGCTTATAAAGTTTTTATTAAAGCTGATTGCTCCTAATTTGATAAGAATTGACGGGGACCATGTAAGCTAGTAAAATGTTACCAAGTGAACAATTTGCATTTCTTCTGCATTAGAAAGGAAGTTACTATTGAATAAACTCAAAACACCAAAATTTTTAAATAAGCGTTTAGGCTTTTACGCCTTATTAACCTTCTTATTATGGGCTAAAAGTATCTTTGCCTATTTATTTGAATTTAATCTCGGGATCGAGAGCCTGACCCAATACTTTATTCTCTTCATCAACCCAATCGCCTCGACGATGTTCTTGTTATCGATCGCCTTGTATGTGCGCAGACCAAAGGCATCTTATCGAACAATGATGGTGATTTACGCGCTGGCCAGTTTCTTACTGTTTGCCAACGTCGTCTACTACCGCGAATTTACTGACTTCATTACCGTCAACACTTTCTTAGGTGCCGGCAAAGTCGCTAGTGGTTTAGGTGAGAGTGCCATTCGTTTGTTCCGTCCATATGACCTCTTATTCTTGATTGATATCATTATCTTGCCGCTGCTTTTATGGCGCAAACGAATCAAAGAAGAAGAACGTCCCGTACGTGCTCGGATGGCTTTTGCGATGACCGCTCTATCGATCATGATCTTCTCAGGAAATCTTTTCTTGGCAGAAGCAGACCGTCCAGAATTATTGACCCGGACTTTTTCTCGTGACTATTTGATTAAATATCTTGGGGTTAATGCCTTTACCGTTTACGATGGCATCCAAACCTATAATACCAACCAAGTACGAGCAGAAGCGAGTCCAAATGATCTAAAGGATGTTGAAGCGTATGTCAAAGAACACTACGCCGCTCCAAACAGTGACTATTACGGTATTGCCAAAGGACGGAACGTCATTACGATCCATTTAGAAAGTCTGCAACAGTTTGTGATCGACTACAAATTGAAAGATGCAAATGGACAAGAACATGAAGTAACGCCGTTCTTAAACAGTATTTTCCATAACAACAGCACTTTTGCTTTTGATAATTTCTTCCACCAAGTCAAAGCCGGAAAAACTTCCGACGCGGAAACATTGATGGAAAACTCGTTGTTCGGCTTGAATCAAGGTTCACTCTTCTCGCAACTAGGCGGAAAGAACACCTTCCAAGCAGCACCGGATATTTTGAAACAAACAGAAGGCTACACAAGTGCGGCTTTCCACGGAAATTCAGGAAACTTCTGGAACCGGACGGAAACCTACAAAAATCTTGGCTATGATTATTTCTTCGATTCTTCTTATTATGATGTGAACGATGAAAACTCATTCCAATACGGCTTGCATGACAAACCGTTCTTCCAACAATCAGTGAAATATCTGGAGCGTCTGCAACAGCCGTTCTATTCAAAATTTATTGCTGTATCCAATCACTATCCATACAGTGAATTTAAAAATGATGAAGCTGGCTTCCCAATGGCCGATACTGGTGACGAAACCATTAATGGTTACTTTGCTACAGCCAACTATTTGGATAAAGCCGTTGAAGAATTCTTTAACTATCTAAAAGCTTCTGGCTTGTATGACAATTCCATCATCGTCATGTATGGCGATCATTATGGAATTTCTAATTCAAGAAATCCTGATTTAGCACCATTACTTGGTAAGTCGAAAGAAACTTGGTCAAACTATGACAATGCGCAAATGCAGCGGGTACCTTACATGGTTCATGTGCCTGGACAAGAAAAAGGCGGCATCAACCATACTTACGGCGGTGAAGTTGATGCGTTACCTACTCTGCTTCATCTATTAGGAACAGATACGAGCAAATACTTGCAACTAGGTCAAGATTTATTATCAAAAGATCATGACCAAGTCGTAGCTTTCCGTGATGGCGACTATGTGACACCAAAATATACAAACTACAGTGGGAACTTGTACGACAACAAGACTGGTCTTCCAATCACTGAACCGGATGAAACGGTTAAGGCCGAAACTGAAGCGAACAAGGACGCTGTTGCGAAACAGTTAGATACCTCGGATCACATCAATAACGGGGATCTCTTGAGATTCTATTCAGCTAGCGGATTGAAGCCAATCGATGCATCCGATTATAACTATAAAGATGGCTTGAAACAGATGGAAAAAATCGAAAATAAACTCGGTGATAAATCCACTAGCATCTTTGATCAACATGGAAAAAAATCCACTCAAGACTTGTATAAGACTGAAACGTATAAACAATATCAAGAACAAAATCAACAATAATTCTCAATCACCCATTTCGCAAACATACGAAATGGGTGATTTTTTTGCACTTATTTCTTCTGATAGAATTCATACTTCTTTCAAATTAAGAATTTATACTACTTATTAAGAGGTGAGTATATGAATCTTTTCTCAACAACACTTACAACGATCAAGCGGCATCGCTTTCAATTTTCGATTTCATGGGTGATTTGTTTATTCGCCCTTTTTAGTTTAACCAGCTTTGGTGTGCTGCGGTCGATCTTGATTCAATTAGATTCACTCGACCAAATCAAATTATTTACGAAGCCTGAAATCAAACAGCTACAGGAATATTTTGCTGATCGTCTGCTTTTTTGTTGTATCGGCTTCTTTTGTTTACTGTTGATCGGCTTTGCTCTACGTTTATACATCCAAAAAAAATATACTACTTCATTAAAGCAATTAATTTACACCACAGGATTAGAATTTTTTATCGGCCTGATGGTTGCTACAATTAGTTTAATTCTTCTTTTCGCGATCTTTGAACCGGTCTACGAAAGTGTCTTACAAAATTTGTATCATCAAGGCTTAAACCAATTCAAGAACTTGCCGAATTTTGTTTTAAGTAACGGTACTAGCGGAATTGCCTATTCGATTCGTTCTTCCCTATCCTTTGAGTTATCCTCTATGACTTTACTGGATCTTTTTTTTAACGCTTTACTGAAGGCCTGCGCTTTTCTCGTCGCAAGCTTAGGCGTAATGATTCTCCTATTCCAAACAATCAATCGAATCAGCAAAAGGAAGGATGTCCGTTAAAACACGAACATTCTTCCTTTTAATTATTCTTTTCTTGAAATAAAACTTGAAAGTCGATTATTCCTTCATTATACTTAAAAAGTATTCGGGTTTTATCGATATCATGAACTTATTTTAAGGAGCGTTTATTTAAAATGGAAAAATTCTTCAAGTTAAAAGAACACGGGACCAATTTTTCAACGGAAATGATGGCGGGGATCACGACTTTCTTCGCGATGAGTTATATTTTATTCGTTAATCCAAGTATTTTATCAGCTTCAGGAATGCCATTTCAGGCGGTATTTTTAGCAACGATTATCGCTTCTGTCATTGGAACTTTAGTCATGGGTTTGTTCGCTAACGTACCTTATGCGCAAGCACCAGGTATGGGACTGAATGCGTTCTTCACTTACACAGTCGTTTTTGGATTAGGTTATTCTTGGCAACAAGCGCTAGCGATGGTTTTCATTTGCGGAATCATTAATATTCTGATCACGGTTACCAAAATTCGTAAATTGATCATTCGTGCAATTCCTGAAAGTATGCAGCACGCGATCGGTGGTGGGATCGGGATTTTTGTTGCTTATGTGGGAATCAAAAATGCTGGTCTACTTTCCTTTACTGCTGACTCTTCAGCCATCACTAGCAGTGTAATAGAAGGCGGCAAAGCCACCAATGTTTCGATCAACAGCGGAATTGTTCCTGCTTTGGCGAACTTTAATAATGCGCCGATTATTTTGGCTGTCATTGGTTTGGTTTTAACAACGATCTTAGTCGTTAAAAATGTCCGTGGCGCAATCTTGATTGGTATCTTAGTCACGACTTTATTAGGTATTCCAATGGGCGTCGTTCAATTAGGCGCGATTGATTGGCACGCAAATTCATTAGGCAATTCGATCCAAGAGCTTGGTACAACCTTTGGTGCAGCCTTTGGTTCAGCTGGCATGGGCTCGCTCTTTTCTGATTCATCAAAATTGCCGCAAGTATTAATGACGATTTTAGCCTTTAGCTTATCTGATACCTTCGATACGATCGGAACCTTTATTGGAACTGGCCGGAGAACCGGCATTTTCTCTAAAGAAGATGAAATGGCGTTAGACAATGACGGCCGCGGCTTTAAAACAAAGATGGACAAAGCCTTGTTCGCAGATGCGATTGCTACATCGATTGGTGCGATCTTCGGTACATCGAATACTACCACTTACGTTGAATCAGCTGCTGGTATCGGTGCTGGTGGACGCACAGGTTTGACTTCCGTCGTCGTTGCTATTCTATTTGCTCTAAGCAGTCTGTTTTCTCCACTGATTGCGATCGTACCAGCACAAGCAACCGCACCTGCCTTGATCTTAGTCGGAGTCATGATGTTGGCATCCTTCGCGGATATTAATTGGTTGGACTTGGAAGAAGCCGTTCCCGCTTTCTTCGCGAGTGTCTTTATGGGGCTATGCTACAGCATTTCTTATGGGATCGCTGCTGGTTTTATTTTCTACACGATCGTTAAAGTCATTAAAGGAAAAACCAAGGAAATCTCACCGATTCTTTGGATCGTTGATCTACTATTCATTTTGAACTTTATCATCTTGGCAATTTTATAAATTCAACATTAAAGAAGAAGCGTAAAACCGATTTGGTTTTACGCTTCTTCTTTTACGTCTTCTTTTACTTCATCGGGAAATGTCACTTTGAAGGTCGTTCCCTTTTCAAGTTCGCTGGTGACCTCAATCGTTCCATGATGCAGGCGAACTAATTCTTGAACGATGGACAATCCCAGTCCGGACTCGCCGTATTTCGTATTTTTCCGTGATGGATCGGCTTTGTAATAGCGATCCCAAATATTTTTTACTTGTTCCTCTGACATACCGATCCCATTATCACTGATCTCGATCGCTGTCCCAGCGGCTTCTTTTTGGATTGAGACTTTAATGGTCCCATTTTGTGTAAACTGGATCGCGTTTTGAATCAGGTTCACCAGCACTTGAACGAACCGATCGTAATCCGCATAGACGTCAATCGCTTCATCCGTGTTCAAGACTAGCTGGTCGCCAGAAGCCTCAGCTTTGGCTTTTAGTTGCGTCAACAGAGTTGAGACTGCTTCAGTGGCATTGAACTTCTGCAAAATAATACTGATTTGATTGGTCCTGATCTTTTCATAATCGAGATTTTCATTGACCAAACGAATCAATCGGGACGTTTCATTTTGCATCAAAGTGATTGCTTTGGCCTTTTGATTTTCCGGGATCGCGTTGTATTGCAGCCCTTCCAAAAGACCATTAATGGTCGTCAGCGGTGTCCGCATCTCGTGAGAAGCATCCGCCATAAATTGTTTCCGACGTTCTTCTTGCCGCTCGATCTCATCTTGCGACTCTTTCAAAGAGATGGTCATTTGATTAAAATCATTGGCTAGATCATCAAATTCATCCCGATTACGATTCGGTACCACTACATCAAAGTTCCCTGTGGCCACCTCTTTAGTGGCCGAACGCATTCGATTGATCCGCTTTACCTGTCTGGTAGCAAATAAATAGCTGACGATGATCGCGATAATCGAGGCAATAATGAAGGCTTTAAATAGGTCCGTCACGATGGAATTGACGCTATTTTCCACGTTCATCGCCGGCTGACTGACCAAAAGTACTCCATAAAAAGAATCATTGCTGAAAAACGGCACCATCGCATAGGAAGTCGTTTGATTTTGCCCCATCACATTCTTCGTGCTGGTTTCCTTTTGCTGCTGACCAGCCTTCAACGCCTTCCACTGCGCGTCGCTAACTAAGTGCTTATTGACCTTACCGGCTTTTTGCGGGTATTGGACATTTTGATCCTTGTCGATGAAAACAAAGGTCACCCCTTGTTGATTCAAACTAACTTCGGTGACACTAATGGCATTTTGAAAGGCCGCGTCTTCTGTCATCCAATCATATTGACTGCTGAAAGAAAGATTGGTTTTTTCAACCGAGCGGGCATAGCCGAACAATTCTTTATAGTTATTATCCTCAAGTGTTTTTCGCGTGAATTGGGTAAAAGAAAGTCCCAACGTCAACAGGATCAACAATATCAATCCGCCGAAAGCCAACAATTGCTGATAAAGATACTTCATCGAGCAACCTCGGTATCATCAAATTTGTAACCGACGCCCCAAACCGTTTGAATGACCTGCGATCCGACTTTTTCAATCTTCTGACGCAGCTTTTTGATATGAGCATCAACTGTCCGCTCATCGCCAAAATACTGATAATCCCAAACCAATTCCAACAACTGTTCACGAGTAAAGACTTGTCGCGGCTTCTTCGCCATTGTATAAAGCAAATCAAATTCCTTCGGCGTCAGTCCCTCAATCGCCTTATCATCCAAATAAGCCTCTCGCGTCTTCAAGTTCATTTTGAAATGATCGGTTTGGATATCAAAGTTCTCATTGTTCGCTGCGACTTCCTTATTCGGTTCAGTCGCTAGTTCGCTACGACGATGCAATGCTTTGATCCGTGCAATTAAAGTCAGCGGCGAGAAGGGTTTTGTGACGTAGTCATCAGCTCCCATCTCCAAACCAATCACTTGATCGCTTTCGGAATCTCTGGCCGTCAGCATAATAATCGGTACCGTGCTAGAAATTTTGCGAATCTCACGACCCACTTCCATTCCATCCATGCTAGGTAGATTCAAATCAAGCGTGATCATGTCCCATTTTTGTGGATCTGCTTTAAACGCCTCCAAACCTTCTTTGCCATCGTATTTAAATTCAGCTTCCCAGCCTTCATTTAAAAAGAACATCTGCATCATTTCAGAGACGGATTCATTATCTTCAATCATTAAAATATTCATACAATATCCCCCTAGTATCATCTGATTCTCATACTTAGTATACTCTATTTCAATTTTTTCAACCATTACCTTACCTATATCTTCATTAACAATTTGCTTTTTCTTCAATCTTTTTAGCGCTTTCCTCTGACAATTCATGCCTTTCGCTAAAGCTTGAAAGCTTTGCTTAGTTCTTTGCTTTTTCGATGATGGAATGTTATAATTTCATTTGCAGTAAAATTTTATTAGGGGGCTGTTTCTGGATTCGACAGGCATTGTTCGGGCCTGAGTTGCGCTTCGTAGGTTACGTCTACGTAAAAACGTTACAGTTAAATATAACTGCTAAAAACAATAACAACTCTTACGCTTTAGCTGCCTAAAAACAGTTAGCGTAGATCCTCCCGGTATCGCCCATGTGCTCGGATCAGGGTCTCAAATTAAGTGGGATACGTTTTAACTTTCCGTCTGTAAGTTAAAAAAGAGATCATCAGACTAGCGAAATAGACTGCTTGTCACTCGGCATGCTATCGAGCGAAACTTCAAATGAGTTGACTATGAGCGTAGAGATTTAGGTTAAGAGATGTTTGGACAGGGGTTCGATTCCCCTCAGCTCCATTATAAAAAGGAACGATCTCGAGAGATCGTTCCTTTTTATTTGCAAAAAAATAATAGTAGCTTTATCTGTAACTTCTTTCTCGACTCCATCCCTTGCTTCAAACAGCTACCCACAAAAAACTTATCGAAGCAGTGTAAGAGGCAAACCTTCTCACATTGCTTTGATAAGCAGACAACACTATTTTAATTGATTGAAGCTTTCATCACTTTCTTCTTCAATTGAAGATAAACGATGTTCAATAAGATCCCAATTCCGGCAACACAAATCGCCACATAAAAAGCTTGGGTAAAATTCCCTTGATGACTCGTAGCTAGACTGATTGCGACTTTAGGTGCAAAGAATGCTGCCGCGGAGTAGCCACAGAAAATTATACCGTAATTGACCCCTTGATTGACCGGACCATAATTTTCCATTACTAATGGAGGGAAAACGCCCATCACGCCGCCAAAACACAAACCTAGTACAATGATTCCCGCAGCGAAGCCTAGTGAAGATGAAAAGGCCACTAGCATAATAAAAGCGGCAATAACTGCACCAAAGATCATATTCAATGCTTGATTTCTCCCAAGTCTGTCAGAAATAATTCCCCAGAAGACACGGCCACAACAATTACTCAACGAATATAGACTCACATAAAAGGCCGCTGTACTAGCTGACAAGTGGAACATTTGTTGTCCGATCGCTGATGCGTTGGACGCGATCATCAAGCCTGAAAAAGCCCCGGTAAACATCATTAGAAAAATCAAATAGAAATTAGGTGTCTTCAGCATGTCCCGCCAGTTCTTATTATTCCCTTTAGGATTGCCTTTAACAGTCGGTGGCGTCCAACCTGCCGGCTGAAAACCTACCGGCGCCTTCTTGATAAACAGGCTGGCCGTAACCACTACCGCCATATAGAAAATACCTAGAACACGAAAAGCGTAAGACACATCATGTGTTTGAATCAAATAGTTTCCAATTGGTGCTGCGATGATCGCCGCACCACCCATCCCAGCTGTGATGATTCCTGAAGCAAGACCCTTTTTATCTGGGAACAATTTAATTGTATTGCTTAAGCAGCCTGAATAGGCCAAGCCTTGACCTAAGCCGCCTAGTACGCCATAAGTCAGATATAACATCGTCGTCGTGTTCGCCATTCCTGATAAAAAGAAACCTAAACCAAACATCAAACCACCAATCGTGATCGTCCACTTCGCTAATCCGCGATCTGTCAAAAAGCCGCCAAGGATCATTGGGATCGGCCCAATCGCTGAATTGATTGCAAAAGCCGTCATCACTTCTCCCATGCTCCAGTTTTTCGTAGCACTCAAAGGTCCCGCAAAAACACTGAAGGCATAGATTGCACCAGTACATAACAATACAGCGGTTGAGGCGATAAGAATCTGCCATCGATTAACTTTAGTTATCATAATTTCCTCCATTACACTTTCACTGTGTGGGCTTTTAGTTCATTGATCGCTGTTTTACCAGCGATACGTCCAAAGGTAAAGATATCTGTCAATGAGTTTCCGCCAAGTCGATTTCCAGCATGGATTCCGCCTGCTACTTCTCCCGCAGCATATAAGCCTGGAATAACCGCTCCCTCTTTATCTAACACATGAGTATTTACATCAATTTTCAACCCGCCCATTGTATGGTGGACAGCTGGTTTCCGAGGTGTCGCATAAAATGGTGCTACTTCAACCTTCAGATCAAAGACGTCTTTGCCAAATTCTTCGTCTACGCCAGCATCAACCGCTGCGTTGTATTTTTCAATCGTTGCTGTTAAAACTTGCGGATCAACTTGAATTTGTTCAGCTAATTCTGCTAATGTGTCTGCTCGGTACAAAGTTCCCGCCGCTACTTGCTTGTCGATTTTTTCTTGCGAAGTATTGTAAGCAGTATTTTTAATCAGCTCATCAGCGATCAAGTAGAACAATCCGCCATTATCAATCGCTGCTTGGGTCAAGAGATCCCGACTACCATACTCATTGACAAAACGTTCGCCTTTCTGGTTTACCATTACAAAGTTTTGTGGCGGAACTTGCAAACCACTAAATAACGCGCCTGTCTCTGGATCGGAGACTGGCATTATTTGTGAGAAGCCCATTCCGACTAAATCTGCGCCTGCTTGTTGACCAAGTAGAATTCCATCACCTGTAATCGCTGGTGAATTAGAAGTTTTGATGTCATCATCAATTTCTGTCCAATAGGTATTGTATTCCTTCAACATTTTTGTATTTGCGCCAAAACCACCGGAAGCTAAGATTACTGCGGCTGCATGGACAGTCACTTGCTCACCATTCATCCCTTCCCCAACGACACCTGTGACCTTTCCGTCTTCAATAATCAAGTTTTTCACTGCCGTATCGGTAATGATCTGACCGCCATTTTTTTCGACGAAGGCTTTCAAAGCAGATACATAAGCGTAACCTTCATTTTTTAATGGCTTATGTCCTCTACGCCACAAAGCACCTACTGGCATGGTTACGTCTGTCTTATCAAATTCGACTCCAATTGCCTCTAACCATTCGACTGATTCCATCGCTCGATCCGTCAAGGTCTTCACTAAATCGTATTGTCCGTAAATAACTGTTCCTTGTTGATCGGTCCGCTTGCCTCCTAAATAGGTTTGCATCCGATAAAATAATTCTGAGTCAAAGAGATAGCCGTTTGGATCGTCATTTTCTGCTAGGTAATCGACTATTTCTTTTTGCAATGTTCGAAAATCTTCGCGGTATTCTGGATCAATTTGATTTTCATCCAGTTCAGCCATTTCCTTCAGGGTATGACTTTCTCCTGGCTTAGCCGCAAAGCCATTTTGCCATGCTGGGTCTGCCGCATTCATCGGACCACCAGTACGAACGGTATTTCCGCCGATAGCTGGGAATTTTTCAACGACGATGACTTTTTTACCTTCTTGTAAAACTTTTGAGGCGGCAGTCAATCCCGCACCTCCTGCGCCGACTACAACGACATCCGTCGTGTATGCCGCATCATGGGTAGCTAACGCGCTAGGTGCTTTCGGACGTTTTTTCAACGTGTCGGGATTTGCTCCGGCCATTTTTATCGCCTTCGCTACGCCGTCAATTACGCCATTACTTGTGACAGAAGCCCCTGACAATACATCCACATTCAAAGTTTGACCTTCAACGATTTGTTGTGGAATCCGGGTGAAGACCACATCCGCGATTCCTTCTGATTCGCCAGAAGTATCGATATCAATGCTTTCGATTCGCTCCTGTGATAGAGTGACTGTCATTGGTAGATCACCATTGTGTCCAGGCGCTGTGACTGTAAATGAACCTGGTTCAAAGGTCACATCTTCAGGAACATTCAATAAATTCGCCACTTCAGTGAAGCGTAAAAAGTGCCAAAAACAGCTTTCTAGAAAATCGATCGTCCGTTCATCTTTTAGATCCCCTGCATCATTAAAGGCTTGATGAGCACGGCCTAGTAAGAATTCATAGCCGGGCATCACGGTCGCATTTACGCCAGGAGCATCTAAGATCTGACGCAAATGTAGTTGCGCTCTGGAAGAACCTTGAACATCGTAAGAAGCCCCTACGATCATGACCGGTTTCCCGTCAAAAGGATGGAGGTTAAAAGACAACCATTCGATAATGCTTTTCAACGCTGATGGAACCGAATGATTGTGTTCAGGTGTGGCAATGATTACTCCGTCGGCTTCCATGATTTTATTATTGAACGCTTGAATCACCGGGCTATTGGATTGATCATCGGTTTCATTGAACATCGGCACATCCGTTAATTCTAAAATTTCAATTTCCGCTTTTGCTTCAAAATGTTTTTGCATGAACTGTAATAATTCTCGATTGTATGATTTTTTTGCATTCGTTCCTACAAGTCCAATAAATTTCATTTTTCGATTCCTCCATTTACCGCCTGTTCCCAGGTAAAATTACGCTTTTGTTCTGTTTTAAAACGTTGGTCTTTTGTTAGTTGGTTCGTGAGAGTAACAAAAAGTTGAAATTCTTCAAAACATTCCTCCAACTCTGTCACCTTATCTCCGTATACTAATTCTCCAGACTCATCAAAAGCTTCCAATGAACGACCTAATAGAAATTCCATGCCTGGCATGATCCGAGCTTTTAATTCAGGTGCATCCAAAATTTGACGTAAATGTGCTTGCGCTCGGGAGGAGCCAAGAGAACCATGAGAGGCGCCAACGATCATAACAGACTTATCAATCAGTGGCCGTGTCGTATATGACAACCATTCCAAGGCACTTTTCAACGCAGCGGGAATCGCGTGGTCGTACTCAGGGGTACTAATGATTACTCCGTCTGCCTCATCTAGCTTGTCTGATAATTCCTTCACCGCAGCAGGAGCCACCGCTTCCTCCGGTTCATTAAAGGCAGGTAGATCCTTGATTTCGCAAATCTCAATCTCCGCTTGTTCCGAAAAGTGCTTTTGGATATAGTGTAATAATTGACGATTAGTGGAACGGCTTGAGTTCGTCCCAACGATACCGATAAGTTTCATTTCATTCATCCTTTCGTTTGTGTAGTTGCGCACAAATAAATCTAAAATAATATTCTTTGCCTATTGAAACTAATTTCATTTGACAAAGAGCTTTCTTGGCTATAGTCTAGATCAGAGAACAAGCCTTGTGAAATATTTATTTAATTATCAAGCTATAACCAAACAGTTATGGAGGGACAGCAAATGGTACAGATGGACTCTCCGGTACTCTTGCAGTATCTGGATATACTTCTTAAACATGGAAACTATACTAAAGCAGCGAAAGACCTTTATGTTTCGCAACCTTATTTAACTCAGACCATCAAAAAAGTTGAAAAGGAACTAGGGATCGATATTATCAATCGAAAGACGAACCCGCTTCAACTGACAGAAGCTGGGCGAATCTATTATCAATACCTCAACTCTTTAGAAACTCAGCAAGAACAATTTCTAAAAAAGATCAGTCACTATTCTTCAGCAGAAGGCCCTTTGATCCGTATCGGTGTTTTGCCTAGCCTAGGAACGTACTTATTGCCCTTGTTCGTACCAGCTTTTATGAGAAAGTATCCGGCGGTCAACGTTGAACTATATGAAGATATTCCAGAAGCGAATGAAAAACGTTTGTTAGCTGGTGAATTAGATTTTTTGATTGGTCAAAACCCTGAGATGCTTTCGCCTAACTTGATTGTCCATCAGCATGGAAAACATGGCTATTATGCAGTGATTCCTGAAAAATCACGTTTTTATCAAAAAAAGACGCGGCAATTAACGGAGCAGACCATGACAATAAAGGAATTGTTGCAAGAGGAACTAGTACTAACTTCGCGAGGTTCTCCAATCCGACGCCAAATTGATCACTTGCTGCAAAAGTATAAGGTTCAGCCTCGAATCGTCTTAGAGAGCAATAATGTCTTTACGGTTCGAGAACTAGCTAAGCAAAATCTGGGGATCGCCTTTCTCCCAGAAAGCATCCAGATAGCGGTACAAGACGATCAGCAACATTTTAATATTCTCCCTCTCTCAAAAGAGTTATTGTCATTGGATTATTTTATCGCTCACTCTGCCAACAAAACTTTAGACGAACCTGAGAAAGCCTTGATCGATTGTTTTCTTTCACAACTAAAACATGACTTTTCTTAATTTAAAGACATAAAAAAACGAAGCCCCGGCTTCGTTTTTTTATGACAATTCGATATTCTTTTTTAATCCTTGGCTGAAGGCCAATTCACCTGGATTTGTGATTACTAAGCCTTCGATCGTCGGAATTGAATTCAAGTCTATGATAATAGTTGACGGAGTTTTCCCATATAAGCGGGTGGTCCATATTTCGCCATCCAGTGATTGCTTAGAGACAATAGTCAAGCTGGCCAAAGAGGATTGGATCGGAAAACCCGTGTGAGGATCAAAAATATGATGGTAGGTTTTTCCTTGCCATTCAAATTTCCGCTCATAGATTCCCGAGGTGACAACCGATTGATTCTTGATTTTAACCACCGCCGCATATTGGTTTCTGGGTAAAAAGGGATTCTGAACCCCCACTCGCCAATAGCCGTCTTCATGAAACGGTGCTTCCCCGAAGGTCAGTACATTACCTCCTAAGTCGATATAGGCCGACTGTGCTCCCTCACGTCGGAAAAAAGCAATGATTTTATCTGCGAAATAGCCTTTAGCCAGCGCTCCTAGATCAATCTCCATTCCCTGCTGACGGAAGGCCACCGTTCTTTCTGCTTCATTCAATAAAATATCTGCAGGATTTGTAAGCTGCAATAATCCCTTAATCTGATAAGCCTCTGGATAATGGGCATCCTTGAAACCAATCCGCCATTCCTTCACTAACGGACCAAGCGCGATGTTCAAAAAACTATCAGTCATGAGACTTTGTTCTTTTCCAATCGAGATCAATTCAAATAATTCCTTATCCACCTTCACGAAATGACTAGCCGCCTGTTGATTAAGCTGCATCAATGCTGATCGATTATCGTTTGCGCTAAAGCGCCCTTCATAATCGATCAACATTTCTTCCGCTTTAGCTAGTAGTGGTTCCGGCTTCTCGTGCTGGAGCCACAAATGAATGACCGTCCCCATCCTGTGTAGTACTTTTTCTTTGATTGCCATTCCTCTCCACCGCCTCTAACTCAATTTTCTCCAGCCATCATACCACAATTTTTTGCAGTTAAAAAAACCGACTGATTTTAGTCGGCTTACTAATCACCAAATAGTCAACGGCATTTTTCTTGTAGGTTCGGGATAGACTTGATTCAACTGAATTAAATCCTCCTCACTTAACTGAATCTCAGCGGCTTTCAAATTGCTTAAAACATGTTCGCTTTTTCCCGCCTTTGGAATTGCGATCGTCTGACCGTCTCTAATGCACCAAGCTAATAAAAGCTGGAAAATATCGCAATCATGTTTCTCGGCTAGTTCTACTAGGGTTTTCTCTTTGGTAAAATGAAAGCCTTGACTATCTCCCATCGCTAAGGGACAGTAGGCAATCAATGGCATTTGCTGTTTCCGCATCAGTGGAATCAAATCAAACTCGATTCCACGATCTCCTAAGTTATAACAGACTTGGTTCGTGGCACAATGGTCGCCATTTTCTAAACGTAGGATCTCCTTCAATTCGTCAGTGTCCAAATTCGAAACACCCCATGACTTGATCTTGCCTTTTTGCCGCTGTTCTTCTAGAGCTTCGATCGTTTCTTGAAAAGGGATTTGACCTGGCCAATGGAGCAAATACTGATCTAAATAATCAGTCTTCAAGCGTTTTAAACTGGCGTCTAAACTTTTTGCTAATTGCTTTTTTGAAGCATTTGACGGCAAGACCTTCGAAATCAAAAATAATTTTTCTCGGTCATAAAATGTGATTGCCTCGCCAACTAGTTCTTCTGATAAGCCGTTGCCATACATCTCAGCCGTATCGATCACTTCTGCGCCGGCTTCGATTCCGGCACGTAACGCCGCGATTTCTTGCTTTCTTGGAGCTCGTTCTTCTCCCATTTTCCACGTTCCTAACCCGATTGGAAAAACCGCTTGCTTTGCCAACTTGACTGTCTTCATGAGATTCTACCTTCTTCCACTCTTTTGATAATTAAAGTCTACAAACATTCAAGAATAAATTCAAGTTAACGACTCTGGTCGGTTTCTGAGTCACTAGTCAAACAAAAAATGATTCAGCATCATGAACTGAATCATCGGGCAAAACGTTTTATAGTTCTGGCGTTTCAGCTTCTTGGTCAACAAATACAAACTTCAATTGATCGGGATACACATAAACAATTAGGCGTTCTTTGCGGATGTCGGTGGTTTGATAAACTTGTTCAGTGGTGACATTATCGCGATAAAGTTCTTTTAAAATAATCTCTAACCCTGCGTTAATGAATGGATTTAGCATACCTCTCCCTCCCTTTCAATAGTCAGTTCTTCACCTCTATTATACTCGCGAAACGATGGAAACGCTTCTTTTCCCAAAAATAGTTTCTTCTCTTAACGAAATGAAGGAATCCCCTATCGCTACATTTGACACTTTCATCTTTAAAAAAGGATGCGCCTGATTGAATTTTCTTTTATACTTGGATTAACAGCAATGGAACCGAATTCAAAGGTTAGGAGTGTTGGTATGAAAAATTTCCGTGTTGCTTTTTTTGATATTGACGGGACGTTGGTGGACAATCAGTTGCCTCATACATTGCCTTTTGGAGAACGCATCCCTGCCTCGGCTAAGTTGGCGTTGCGGAAGCTAAAGGAGAATCAGATCGAACCCGTGATCGCTTCAGGACGCAATCATCAGACGCTGGCAGCTTTGGCAGAAGAACTTGGCGTGGACAGTATTATTTCTTCCAATGGCAACTGTGTTCATTATCAAGGAAAAATAATTCATCAAAACAGTATCCCAAATGACTTACTTAAAAAGCTGATAGCGCATCTAGAACAAGAAGAAATTGCGTATTTGATCGAAACGGCTGATCTCATCTACAGCTATGAAGACGAGCAGCAAAATGAGAAGCATCCTTCAAAAAAAGCTTTATTACAGCAAAGTGATCCCTTACCAGAAAACGTTCTACAGCTAATCGTTGGTTGGAATGAACGAACAGACTTTAAATTAGGGATTGATTCCCCATTGATCGCTGAAAAAGTCGCTCCGGTCGCGGCAAATATCCATTTGAAAACAGGAACTAAGGCGGAAGGAATCCATAAAATTTGCGCAGAAATGGCAATCACCGCCGACCAAGCTTTAGCTTTCGGCGATGAAGAGAATGACTTTACCATGTTTGATGCCGTCGGCTTTCCTGTCGCCATGGGAAATGCGGCCCCGGCACTGAAAGAAAAAGCCGCCCACGTGACGGCTCCTGTCTCAGATGATGGAATTTGGAAAGCCTGTGTGGAGTTAGGATTGATTGCGGAATAAACAAAAAGGGGGTGTGACAAGTTCTGTCAGACCTCCTTTTTACTTACTTTCGTTTGCCAAGCTCTTGATAATTCTGATCCTCAGAAACTTCCATATAAGCCGGTCGAATGATTTTTTGAACATTGATCAGTTCTTCGATTCGGTGGGCCGACCAGCCGACGATTCGAGCGATTGCAAACATCGGTGTGTACAATTCTTGCGGCAAATCCAGCATATGATAAACAAACCCGCTAAAGAAATCGATATTGGCGCTGACGCCTTTATAGACCTTACGCTTTTCAGAAATGATTTCTGGTGCTAAGCGTTCGACTTTGCGATAGAGATCAAATTCAGCAGAAGCCGCGGAGCCTTTCTCTTCGGCCAGCTTCTCAACATAGCGTTTAAAAATTTCCGCTCGCGGATCTGATTCTGCATAGACCGCGTGACCCATGCCGTAAATCAATCCTTGCTTATCGAAGGCTTCTTTATTCAGGATTTTTTCTAAATAGGCACGAATCTCGTTCTCATCTTCACAATCATTGACGCTGGCCTTCAAATCTTCCATCATGCGGGTGACTTTGATATTCGCTCCCCCATGCTTTGGCCCTTTTAATGACCCTAATGCGGCAGCAATCGTTGAATACGTATCAGTCCCGCTAGAGGTCACTACGCGCGTGGTAAAGGTAGAATTATTCCCCCCACCATGTTCCATATGTAAAACTAACGCCATGTCCAAAGTCTGTGCTTCTTGGAAAGTATAATGCTTGTCTGGCCGCAACATGGTTAAAATTGCCTCAGCGGTGCTTAGGTTTTCCGCTGGACGATGAATATACATGCTGTCGCCTTTTCCATGATTATAGGCATGGTAAGAATAAACGGCGATCATCGGAAATATAGCAATCAATGATAAACTCTGATCCAAAACATTCTCAATGCTGATATCATCCGTCTTATCATCATAACATCCCAATGTCAGGACACTGCGGGACATCATGTTCATTATATTATGTGAGGGCGCCTTCATGATAACATCACGTGTGAAATTGGTTGGAAGTGTTCGTCTTTTACCGATTAAATCCTTGAATTCCGTCAGTTCAGCTTGGGTTGGTAAAGTGCCAAATAATAACAAGTAACTGACTTCTTCAAAGCCTAAACGCTTTTCTGAAACAAACCCGTTCACTAACTCGTTAATATCGATCCCGCGGTAACGTAATTCTCCAAACTTTGAGACTACCTTGTCTCCATCCATGATTTGTGGATGAATCGTGGAAATGTTGGTTAGTCCAGCCAAAACACCCTTCCCATCAAGATCTCGTAAGCCTTTTTTAACATTATGCTTTTTATATAAGGAAGCGTCTAAGTAATCTTCACGACGGCAGACCTCAGCCATTTGTTTCAAATCTAACATTTCTATGTCCTCCTAACTCTATCCAGCTTTGTGTTCGGTTTAAGAAACATTATAACACCATTATTATAAAATGAAATAGTTTTAATAATTTCATTTACATTCTTTTTTTTTATTCGTATAATATTGCTAACTATCTTCAAACGATAACACACTTAGGAGGGATTCCATCTTGGATTGGAAAAAAGAGTTAGTCGTCAATGACGAACATTATACCTATTTTGATCTTCCTTCAATTACAGCAGCCTACCAAAAAGACATTACGGCGTATCCCTACAGCATTCGGGTTTTAATAGAAAGCTTAGCACGCCATGAAGAAATTGCTGATTTAGAAAACTTGGTCAATTTTAACGCGAAAAATCCCACTGGAGTCGTTCCCTTTCGCCCGTCACGGGTGGTCCTGCAAGACTTCACCGGTGTTCCTGCGGTAGTTGATTTGGCAGCAATGCGGGATGCGGTGGTCAAACTTGATGGCGATCCGCGGATTATCAATCCCGAGATTCCAGTGACTTTAGTTGTAGACCACTCGGTCCAAGTTGATTGTGCGGGAACTAAAGAAAGTCTATCTTACAACACCGAAAAAGAATTCGAACGGAATCACGAGCGCTATCAATTTTTAAAATGGGCCCAGCAGGCTTTTGATAATTTTGAAGTTGTACCACCAGAAACCGGCATCATCCATCAAGTCAATCTGGAATATTTATCCGATGTGATCTTAAAAAATGAAAAAAATATTTTATTCCCGGATTCATTAGAAGGAACTGATTCTCATACCACCATGATTAACGGCCTGGGCGTACTTGGCTGGGGCGTTGGCGGGATCGAAGCGGAAGCGGCGATCTTAGGCGAAGCTTCCTATTTCCCAACTCCGGAGGTCATCGGTGTAGAATTGACCGGTTCTTTAAGCCCCGGTGCGACTGCTACCGATTTAGCCCTTTATTTAACCGAACTATTACGCAATGAAAAAGTTGTCGGCAAATTCGTCGAATACTTTGGTAGTGGCTATAAAACATTAAGTCTCTCTGACCGTGCAACGATCGCCAATATGGCGCCTGAATACGGTGCAACTTGCGGCTTTTGTCCAATTGATGAAGAGACGCTAGCTTATTTACGCTTGACAGGTCGAACAGAGGAACAAGTACAATTAGTTGCAGCCTATGCGAAACAAAACCGCTTGTTCTATGATGGAACAGAAACACCTGAGTATACTCGCGTGATTCATTTAGACTTATCGACGGTTCAATCCTCCATCGCTGGCCCAAAACGGCCACAGGATCGGATCCTATTGGCCGAAGTGGCGGATAATTTTGCCACTTCCTTAACCAATGTCAACGGACCGAAAGGCTTTGGCTTAAACGAGAAGGAACTTACTCGCCAAGAAAAAATCGCTGGAACCAACACAGCCCTTGAAACAGGTGATTTGGCTTTAGCCGCTATCACCAGCTGTACGAATACTAGCAATCCATCCGTCATGGTGGCTGCCGGCTTATTAGCTAAAAAAGCTGTCGATCTAGGCATGCAAGTCCCGGCGACCATTAAAACTTCCCTTGCTCCCGGCTCAAAGATCGTGACCCAATACTTAGAAAAGGGACATTTACTAGAACCTTTGGCTGAACTAGGCTTTGATATCGTCGGCTACGGATGTACTACTTGTATCGGAAATTCTGGACCTTTGGCCGAAGAGATTGAAACGACCTTAAAAGAAAGTGATTTAGTCGTTTCCGCCGTCCTATCAGGCAACCGGAATTTTGAAGGCCGGATTCACCCGTTGATTAAGGCAAACTATTTAGCTTCGCCGCCGTTAGTGATCGCCTATGCATTAGCAGGCTCAATCAAAAAAGATTTGACGAAGGAAGCAATCGCGGTCGTCAATGGAAAAGAGATTTACTTGAAGGACTTGTGGCCAACGCAAGAAGAATTGGCGACTTATATCAATGAGTTCTTAGAGCCGGCTGATTTTCAAAAGGCTTACGAAAATGTTTATCAATCGAATGAGCGTTGGAATCAGATTGAGACCTCTGAAGGCGATTGCTACGATTGGGATGACGCGTCTACCTACATCGCTAACCCGCCTTTCTTTGAAAACTTAGGTGCGGCAATAGATGATACGGAAAGCTTGAAAAATCTGCAAGTCTTGGCGAAATTTGGTGACACGGTTACTACCGATCATATCTCGCCGGCTGGAAATATCAGTCTGCAATCACCAGCGGGCAACTATTTGAAGGAGCATGGCTTGGCTTATAAGGATTTTAATTCCTTCGGTTCGAGACGGGGCAATCATGAAGTAATGATGCGGGGAACCTTTGGCAATATCCGGATTCAAAATCAATTAACTCCCGAAACAACTGGCGGCTATACAAAACTTGCTACCACGGGTGAAGAACTGTCGATCTATGATGCGGCGATGCGTTATCAGCAAGAAAAAATCGGTACGATCATTTTAGCGGGAAAAGATTACGGCATGGGGTCTTCTCGTGATTGGGCCGCCAAAGGAACCAACCTTTTAGGTGTCAAAGCGGTCTTAGCCGAAAGCTACGAACGCATTCATCGCAGTAATCTCGTGATGATGGGAGTGATTCCCTTTGAGTATCTACTAGGACAAACGGCGGATTCTCTAGGTTTAACTGGACAAGAACGCTACAGCTTTGTCTTTCCAGAGGAACCAGCTATCAATCAATTGATTGACGTAATTGCTGTTGGTGATACAGAAATTCATTTCCAAGTGAAATTACGATTCGATTCTGTTGCAGACATCAGCTATTGGAAAAATCAAGGTATCCTGCCTTTAGTCATCCATAAAAAAATGCAGAAGGAGCAAGTTTAATGACAAACACAATCAATCCTGTCATCCCCTATATCGAAGGCGATGGTATTGGTCCTGAAATTTGGCAGGCAACCAAAAAAGTGGTCGATGCAGCCGTCAATTCTGCCTATCAAGGAACACGAAAAATCGATTGGCTGGAAATTTTAGCTGGTGGAAAAGCTTATAATCAAACGGGCACGTGGCTTCCTGACGCTACTTTAGAAGCGATCAGAGAACATAAGATTGCCATCAAAGGACCGTTGACCACACCGATCGGCGAAGGCTTCCGTTCTCTTAACGTGACTTTACGCCAAGAACTAGATCTCTATGCCTGTGTTCGACCGGTCCGCTATTTCAAGGGGGTTCCTTCTCCATTAAAGGAACCGGAAAAAACCGATATGACGATTTTTCGAGAAAATACCGAAGACGTTTATGCCGGTATCGAGTTTGCAAAAGATTCTTCCGAAGTCCAAGCGCTGTTAGCTTTCTTAACTGATAAATTATCTGTTACAAAAGTTCGTTTTCCCGAAACAACTGCCTTAGGGATCAAGCCCATCTCTCAAGCAGGCAGTCAACGGCTGATCGCCGCGGCGTTAGATTATGCCCTTGAACAAGGCAAGACCGGGGTGACGCTGGTCCATAAAGGCAATATCATGAAATTTACTGAAGGCGGCTTTAAAAATTGGGGCTATGATTACATTGAAAAAAATTATTCCCAAGCCTTCACGATGAATCAGTTTAAACAGCTCTCAGCCAAAGGCGGCAAGGAAAAAGCGGAAGCGGCTTTGGCGGAGGCGCAAGCCGCGGGGAAAATCATTGTTGACGATGTGATCGCAGATAATTTCTTGCAACAAATTCTTTTGTATCCAGAAAAATATCAAGTCGTAGCGACGACGAATTTAAATGGGGACTATATTTCCGATGCTTTAGCTGCCCAAGTTGGTGGGATTGGGATTGCTCCTGGGGCGAATATTAATTATAAAACCGGTCATGCGATTTTTGAGGCCACCCACGGAACTGCACCGGATATTGCCGGTAACGGCTGGGCGAATCCTTGCTCGTTATTACTGTCGGCGACGATGCTGTTGGATCATCTCGGCTGGTTCGAAGCTAGTCAGTTGATTACTCAAGCGATCGAACAAGCGTTAGAAACACATTTAATGACCCACGACTTTGCCCAAATGCTAAAAATCGACGCGTTATCAACCGATGCGTTTGCTGAACAATTAGTACGCTTTGTTACAAAATAGGCAAAAAAAAGGTATGACTGTCTTCAGTCATACCTTTTTTTCATGAATAGAGTGGGTGTCAAAAGGAATTTTCGACACCCACTTTACTTACTTTTTTAGCTAAAAAATCGATTGTTTGTAACGATGCCTGTTACTTCACTGTATTTAATTAATACTTGGCCTTCGACTTGATCAATTTTATCTACATCTAATCCATAGAAACGCTCGACATTAACAACACAGCCGCCGTCTTCTTTCCGTAGAACCTCTCCAATAATTGGTCGAGCAAAGTCCGTTTTACGACACTCATAGCTCTCTCCGATAATAACTGCCTCTTTATTCATCGAAATCCCCCTTAAAAGTTTTACTACACTTATATCGTAGCATTAAGTGGGTTAAAAAGCTACATTAAGCGTGTTATTTCTTCGAATAAATAGCATTATACGCATTATTCTTAATTTAAGCTGATACTTTCCATTAATAATGCTACATATTGCTCTAAATAAAATTGATCAATCTGATTGTACATACCGACTTCTGAACTATCAAGATCTAGTACACCAATCAGTTGGTCACCTTTCTTCATAGGAACGACAATTTCCGAACGAGCCGCTGAGTCGCAGGCAATATAATTTTTATGTTCCAAAACATTTTCAACGATTAATGTTTGATTCTTCTCAGCAGCTTCGCCACAAACGCCTTTGCCCATTGCGATATGCACGCAAGAAACATTTCCTTGAAACGGCCCTAAGATCAACTCATCTTCTTTAAATAAATAATACCCAGCAAAAACAGTCTCTTGTAAAGTTTGATTTAACAAAGCTGAAGAGTTCGCTAAATTCGCGATCAAATCACTTTCTCCTTCAAGCAACGCTTTTTGCTGCAACAGCAGTAATTGATACGCCGCTTCTTTTCCCTCTTGATTTTTCCAACTCATTTGATAGTCCTCCTGCTTTCAAAAAAAATTTAAACAAATACTTCTTTCTGGCATTATTTTACCGTAATTACCCGCAGAACTCCATTAATCCAGCGGCTTTTATTTAGCTTGGAACCAATGGAAATAGGCCACAATCAATAAATCGTACAGGTCAAGTAACATTCTGACTATTTCCCCCGTTTGAATATTTCATTCCCATTACAAACTATACGGTTAGATGAAAATTCGGCTACTTTAAACTTTTTATTCATAACTTCTTATATAATTGAATCCGAAAGATGAAAAAAGTGAGGGAATCCATGATTAAGTTGAAAAAGTACACGGCGTTGACGTTATGCGCTTTGACCTTAACTGCTACTCCTATTAGCGCGTTAGCAGATGAATATGATCAAAAAATTGCTGATCAAGATAGAAAAATCTCAGAATTGCAACAAACAGAACAATCCGCGGAAGAACAAAAGGCTGCATTAGAACAGCAAGTTGCCGCTGTTGAAAAAGAAGTCACCGATGTCTTGAAAGAAAAGACAGATGAAGAAAAAAAATTAAGCGACTTAACTAAAAAGATTGGGATTTTGCAAGAAAAGATTCAAAAGCGTGAAAAGCAGTTGAGAAGTCAGGCACGTGACGTGCAAACTAAAAACCAAGCGACTTCCGTTGTCCACGCCGTCATCGAATCAGATTCGATCGGTGAAGCGGTTAAGAAAACAATGGCTGTTTCAACGATGTTAACAGCTAGTAAAAATATCATGGAACAGCAAACCAAAGACAAGGCAGAATTAGAAACGCTTGAAAAAGAAGCCGAACAGCGCCTAGTCGTGATTAATCAAAAGACTGAAGAACTAAAAGCCAAGCAAGAAAAACTCGTCCAAACAAAATTGGATCAACAAGTTAAAATAAATGCGCTTCAAGCCAGCATCGCCACTGAAAAAGGGCAAAAAGAGAAATACGAAAAACAAAAAGAAGAGGCTGAGAAAAAACGTCAAGCCGCTTTGAAAGCTTTAGAAGAACAACGTAAAAAAGAAGCTGAAGCCCGTGAAAAGGCCCAAGCAGAAGCTGAAAAACAAGCGAAGCAAGCAGCTGAAGAAGCTCAAAAAGCGGCTGAAGAGGCCGAAAGACAAGCCGCTGAAGCCGAGAGTGCAAAACAAAAACAAGCCGCTGAAATCGCACAATTAGAAGCACAGCGTCAAGCAGCAGAAGCCAAACAACAACAGCAGCAAACGGAGACAGTTACTAATCCCTCTGCTGTGCAAGTAACGACAAACCCAGCAACAACTGACACCCCTGTTACACCAAGTCTCACCACACCTAAAGAATCAGAATCAAAATCAGTCTCTAATAGCAGCGGCTGGGCATCACCGTTATCAATCGGTTTAATTGTTACCAGCCCTTTTGGTCCCCGGATAGACCCAACTGGTGCTTCTGGTACCCAGCATGACGGCATCGATTTTGCCGGCTCTGCAGGAACGCCGATCCTTGCTACAAAAGCCGGAACAGTCGTAGAAGCCAGCTTCCACTGGTCCGCTGGAAATCATGTAATTATCAAGCATCCAGATGGTTACTACTCTTATTATATGCATTTAGTATCTGCCGCTAATGTCAGCGTCGGTCAATCCGTCACTGCTGGCCAAGTTCTTGGCGGTATGGGTACCACTGGTAACTCAACTGGCGTCCACCTACACTTTGGCGTCTCTACGGCATTATGGTCTGGCTTTGTAAATCCAGGCCCGTTACTAGGCGTCTAATCGTAAAATTGATATCTGTACAAACAAAGAGCCGTTCACGAAATGTGAACGGCTCTTTTCTTATTCTGCTTCTTCAATATCTTTTGAAATATCGTCAAGCTTGATTTCATTTTCTAAATAATCGGTATTTTCTGTTGGGAAATGTTGGCGGAACTCAGCTAATTCCATCAACTCAACTTTCCCCTCTGTTAACTCAAAATCAAGGACGTGACCACCGAATTGACGATCATCGCTAATAAAGTGTAGATGGAAGCCCGCTGCTGCAGCTCCTTGGAATAAATTTGGCGTGAAGAAGCCGACGATTGTCCCAGAAATTTCATCTGCAGAAAATTCTGGCTGATGTCTTGCAATCTCCACGAAGCGCGGATAAGGCTTCTTTTGCTTAGGCGCGACCCGCACATGCATATGTTTGAAAGTACCGCTGATTTTCACCGCTGAAAACAAATTGTGGCTGATTTTTTCTAAGATACGGTCCTTCACTGCCTTATCTGAAAGCTCAGCTAATGAAAAATCCTCATCTGTTTGAAAAGTTGTTACCGCAGCGTAAGGAGTAAGCTCATCGCCTGCTAGTTGATTGATCACACCTGTTTCATCTGCATGATACACGACACCATCAAGGATGATCACTTCCCCATTTGATCCTTCCAATGTGCCTAAACCAAAATCACCGTAATGCAGCAATTCACCGATTTTTTCCGTACCATCCATTAAATCTTGCATCAATCCACCAAGTGTTCCATGTTGGTAAATATAACTTTTTGTTTTCACTGTCATAATTAGTCCCTCCTACTTGCCGTCAGTCTACTCACCTATCAAGTCAATCGGCTGTTTAATAAAATTGATCGGGCAAGATCGTTTTTCCTAATTCTTTGTTGTCGCTGTAATCGATTGGAATATCAATAATCACTGGACCATCGGTTTGCAAGCCTTCTTGAATTGCAGCTTCCAATTCTGCCTGAGATGTCGCACGGAGACCCTTGGCCCCGAATGCTTCCGCATATTTTACAAAATCAACTGGACCAAAATGAACACCAGAAGATCGATCGTATTTCATTTCTTCTTGGAATTCCACCATATTGTAACTGCCATCGTTCCAAATCAAATGAATAATTTTTTGCTTCAATCGAACGGCTGTTTCCAGCTCTTGAGCGGAGAATAAGAAACCGCCGTCTCCGGAGATTGAAAAGATCTGGGTATTTGGTCGAACTAAAGCTGCGGAGATGGCCCATGGCAAGGCCACACCAAGGGTTTGCATCCCATTACTGAACAATAGATGACGTGGTTCGTAACTGCGGAAATGGCGTGCCATCCAAATATAATGGCTACCAACATCGACTGTTACGGTCATCTCATCACTGACATTTTTTTGCAAAGTATCGATGACCGCTAACGGATGCACTCGACCCTCAACAGAAGCAAAGTGCTTATTGCCATTTTCTAATTTGTCTTGCAGCGTAGTCAAATAATGGACTGCATCTTCAGACAATTCATAATGATCGATCGCTTCACTTAAGTTTTTCATCGTTTTAGCGATACTACCGATCAATTCTACCTCTGGTTGCATGTATTGATCGATTTCCATCGGTACCTCATCTATTACTACAATACGCGCATCCTTCTCCGCATTCCAATTTCGTGCTTCGTATTCGATTGGATCATAACCCACTGCAAGCACGAGATCACTGCGTTTTAATAGCATATCTCCTGGTTGGTTACGGAACAAACCAACACGACCAAAGAAATGATTTTCTAATTCACGTGAGATAATTCCCGCTCCTTGAAAAGTTTCAACAACTGGCAAACCGGTTTTTTCTACTAATTTGCGAATGGCTCGGGTTTCATTTTCACCTGAAGCGCGCATTCCAACCAGTAGGACGGGCAATTTTGCTTCTTTGATCCGTTGAATCAAATCCTGAATGTCTTCTGTTGAAGCAGCCCCTAAAATTGGAGCAGATAAGGGATTAATCGCTGCTCCCTTCACCTCGCCATCGGTCACATCTTGCGGGATTGAAAGGAAGCTTGCACCTTTTTTAGCAGTCTTCGCGATGCGATAGGCATTCGCAATACTTTCTGATAATGTTTCAGGATCTTGAATCTCAGAACTATATTTTGTAATTGGGGCAAATAGAGCTGCATTGTCCATGCTTTGATGAGTCAGTTTTGATAAATCGGACCGTTTTACTTGTCCAGCCAAAGCTAAAACAGGATCGCCTTCCGCTGTAGCAGTCACTAACCCGGTTGCTAAATTACTTGCACCCGGTCCACTAGTTGCGATAACCACACCGGGTTCGCCAGTCAAACGGCCGATTGCTTGTGCCATAAAAGCCGCATTTTGTTCGTGACGAGCTAAAATTAATTGCGGGCCATGATCTTCTAATGTATCGAAAACGCCGTCGATCTTGGCGCCGGGAATTCCAAAAATAAATGGAACATTATGATTTTCTAAACTTCTAACAATGATTTCTGCACCTTTTTTATTCACTGTATTACATCTCCTAAAAATCTGTATCATTTACAATTGGTAATATACCATCTATTCTTTTATATATCAAGAATGAAACACTTTATAATATTGTTTTTCGGAAACTATTCATATTCGTACAGAAAATAGATTGATTTTTGACAAAATAAAAAAGGAATGGATTGTTCCACTCCGAAAACGTCTAACGATCGTTTATTCTGTAAAATTAAACTCAGCTGCCCAGTCGAAATCACCGGAACTTTCGTAACTTTGCGGCCAATGCTGACACCAGTCAGGTCCTTGAAAATTTTCTAAAACATCCGAACTTGGAGTATAAGGCTTAATATCCAAAATCGGGCTGCCCTCTTCCGCGTCTAAATAGTCCAAATAAACTTTGTTTGCTTGGAGCTTGAGAATTTTTGCGGCTGACAAAGCGATTGGGTTAGGCCGAAGCGGTCCTCGTGTCGCAAATGTGCCTAATTTTTCAGGGCCATTTGTATATGGTTTGCTGATCGTCGCCTCTCGCAATTCTGGAATATCTAAATGATGGAACCAATAGAGAACATACAGATGACTAAAATCATCCAGTCCAACCAGACCTTCTTGATATTCTGGCAGAAGCTCCAAATAAACAGCACCATTGTCTTGTTTCACTTTACCGATTTCTTTTATTTCCATAATAAATCCCCCAACTATTTATTGAGTCGCGACCTCTACTTAGAAGATAATTCCTCCCGTTGCGTGAGAGTCAAGGAATTTAGGGGAATTTGTATTTCTGTTAGATAGTCTTCACTATTGTCCGTGTGTTCTGGTCCAACATGACAAATTTGACGAGCGGCTTTTTCCATCGTAAATTCCGGGTGGAGCTCTAACCACTGGGCAAAGGCTTCATAGGCCTCCGGCAATTGATGATAATTTCCTTTAACGAACAACGTTGCGGCAAACTTGATCGCCGTCAGTTGACGGCACTTTAAAGGCGGCTGCACCTCAGTCTTACGCCCCAGCAAAATAGCTAATTCGACATCGACGCCCTCTTCAAGATATTCCTGATCATGAAAAATAGTTAGACTTTTTTTTGGATCACTAGGATAAGCAATTTTTTGATCCTTCAATTGCTCAATGAATTCTTCCCAAAAAAGCCCTTCATGATAAAAAGTTTTTAATTTTTTGCGATAGCTGATGACTTGAAAAGCCGGAATTGATTTGATTGATATTTGATAGTTTTTTTGTTGCTGCATCCGTTTGAGCATTCGCTGAATCTGCTGCTGTCGAAAACGATCTTGTTGAATTTCTTGCTCGATCACTCGTTCTTTTTCTAGTAGTGCGGCTGTCATGATCTCAGCATCTTGCTGGATCAAAATTTTGATTTCCTTTAAAGAAAACTTCAGCTCCCGCAATAATACGATTTGGGCCAATACTTCTAACTGTTTAACGGAATAATAGCGATAGCCAGATTCGTGATCGATTTGTTTTGGATGGAGCAAACCAATCTCGTCGTAATGATGCAAGGTTCGAATGGATACTTGACCGAGTCGCGAAAACTCGCCGATTTTCAACATAAACCCACCTCCGCTATTCATTATACCGAGACTTTCGATTGTTATCACCTTGAATTTATGGGATAATAAATACGAACGCACGTTCAGGAGGTGTCGAATGCATTATAAAGCATATAAAACTATCTTATCCCCTAAGAATGGGTTGAATCTTTTTCGTGGCTGTACTCACGGCTGTATTTATTGTGACAGTCGTAGTGATTGCTATCAAATGGATCACCCTTTTGAAGATATTGAGATCAAGGCCAATGCCCTAGAAATTTTTGAACAGGAATTGCAACGGCGGCGGAAACCTTGCATGATTGGCACCGGCGCTATGACCGATCCTTATATTCAATTAGAACCTCGTCTGCAAATCACTCGTGGCGCTCTTGAATTAATTGAAAAATATGAATTCGGGGTAGCGATTCAAACCAAATCCGCCCGCATTTTACGAGATTTGGATTTACTGACGGCGATCAACAAAAAAACTAAAGCGGTGGTGCAAATGACTTTGACCACTTACGATGAAGACTTATGTAAAATTTTGGAGCCTTATGTTTCTACTACAAAAGAACGCTTTGAAACATTGATGCGTTTTAAATCGGTCGAGATTCCATCTGTTGTCTGGCTCTCTCCTATCTTGCCTTTTATTAATGACAGCAAGGAAAACTTGGAAGGGATTCTCGAATACTGTATCCAAGCGGGGGTCAAAGGAATCCTATGCTTTGGCTTTGGTGTGACCTTGCGAGCCGGCAATCGCGACTTTTTTTATCAGCAGCTAGACAAACACTTTCCTGGTATGAAGCAAAAATATCGCCTTACTTTTGGTGAAAACTATGTTTGCACCAGCCCTAACAACGATGACTTAATGTCTATTTTTAAGAACACCTGTCAAAAACATGGTATCCTTTACCAAACGGAAGACATTTTTCGCTATCTTCATACCTTTGAAGACAAGCGGGAGCAACTTTCTTTATTTTAAAGTAAACAAAAGGCTTGCTCTGAAACTCGTTTCATAAACTATACTGCTTTTGTAAAGAAAAAGGAGGAAGTTTTATGAATACCTATATGAAGATTCAAAATACCGAAACACAAGAATATTTTCATGTTTCTCTAAATTTTTCTGACCACCAGTTGACCCTCGTTCGAAGCCAAGGTCTGAAACGTCCCCTCACTGAAATATTGCAGTTGACCGACATCAGCAGCTTAGTCTTTGATGAATTTTTAGGTAGCCCGATTATTAGTTTCTTCTATAAAAATCGTCGCTATACCTTCTACGAATCTGGCCCTGCCGTGACCGAATACCTTAAAGAGAACTTAGCGGCTTAAACATAGAATAAATCCTTGATTAAAGAGGTGTCCCATGGCAAACATCCGTGATATCGCAAGAATTACCGGCTACTCGGTATCGACGATCTCCCGCGTCCTTAATAACCATCCATATGTAACCGAAGAAAAACGTGAAAAGGTACTGGCCGTCATGGCTGAGCTGAATTACGTTCCGAATCGCTCCGCGCAAAATTTGAGCTATGGAAAGACTAAGAATGTCGGGGTTGTCTTGCCTTTTATCAACCACGCTTATTACGATCAAATGCTCAGCGGGATCATGCAGGCGGCTTTTGACCACCGTTATCGAGTGAGCTTATTGCCGACGAATTATGATCAAGCGCTGGAAAAAAACTACTTAGACGAATTTGCTACCAAGACTTATGACGGACTGATTGTAACTACAAAAGCTAATCCCATCGATGTTTTTCAAGAATACCAACAGTACGGTCCAATCGTTTTTTGTGAGAATATTCCAGAGGCACCTGTGAGTTGTGTCTATTACAATTTAGAAAACTCTTTACGGGAAGCCTTTCATTATTTAAAAACGAAGGGCGTGAAACATTTAGGGATAACCTTAGGACGCAGTAAAAATATTAGTCATAACTCGCAAGTAACGTTGCGGATCGCCAAGGAAGTCTTCCCAAACTTCGATGAATCGAATATTTTTTGGGACTGCTGTGTTCATACCCAAGATGGTGAAAAAGCCGCCGCATTTTTTAAACAGCGTTCCGTTGATGGCATTTTAACCAACGGCGATGAGGTAGCCGCCGTCATTTTGACTGAGTATGAACGGAATGCTCCTTTAGTGATTGGTCGGGAAAATTTGTTGATCAGTAAATTAGCCGGCTTTCCTAGTATCAACCATCATTTAACTAAGGTTGGGAAGTTAGCCTTTGAAGCTTTTTTCCATAACAAACAAGAAAAGATTTGTGTTCCTCATGATTTTATTGAACGGTAACATCGAAACAGCCGATTGAAATTTTCAATCGGCTGTTTCGGCTTTTTTATATAACGTTGTAAAAAGAATCATTATCTTTAAAATAACTTTAATGCAGCCTCTACTGCTAACTAAAACTATAAAGCTTCCTACATTAATACGATTTTGAAATTAGTCAGCACGGTTGTGCTAGCAAGTCTGACTTCTTTCAAAAATAAATTTTTGCTCTACAGTATATTAACGAAAGATTTTGTATGAATGCTTATTTTTTTCATTTCGTACAACTTTTTTCAAATCGTAATTACAAATCGTTTGGTGTATTCTTCACCATCTAGCAGCGCGATTTTGAATCCGTGTTTTTCAACGATCGTTTTCACGATCGCCAAGCCTAGCCCGTTTCCTTGAAAACTACGTTCGCTTTCGCTCTCACTTATAAAAGGCTGGAATAATTTTTCTCGCTCATTATAAGGAATCGGGTTGCCGTTATCCGCAAAAATAATTTCTGTGATATCTTTTTGCACAGCGATTGAAATGGCCAGCTTCGTTTTCGGCGGATTGTGCTTACAGGCATTGATTAACAGATTGCTGAACACCCGATTAAATTCGGTTGGATCGATCATTCTAAAGAGCGGCTCCTCCGGCAATTCTAACAGCAACTCGATTTGATGGCTTTCCAGCAAGTCATAGTTAGCGGCAATCACTTCTTTTAGCAAATAGTTGACATCGCATTCTTCACTCTTCAAACGAAATTCAGCTGCATTCAGTTTTGTATATTGAAACATCAGATCCAATAATTCATTAGCTGTCACTGATTTTTGATAAATGATTCCTGAAACTTCTTTGATTTCTTCTGGTTCAACTATTTCTTCATTGAGTGCCTTGGAAAAACCAGTGATACTCGTCAAAGGGGTCTTCAAATCATGCGCAATATTGGCAAATAGTTGGCTTTGTTTTTTTGCGAGCCGCAAACTTTCTTGACCGATTTTTTTAGTTAAACTACGGTAGAACAAGAAAGAAAAAAGAAGCAATGCCACTACTTGAGCTAGGGTCGCAACGATTGGGGAGACGAGCTGATAGTCTGAACCGAAAACCCAAGTATCCAGCTCATAAATCAACTCATCTATCAGATCACCGATAATCGAAATAACAAAAAAATAAAAAATAAAGGAGCGCATAATAGCATTTTTAAGTTTCTCCATGCGCCACCTCCAAACGATAACCCAAGCCTCGGATTGTCTTAATCCGCTGATTACCGATCTTGTCCCGCAACTTGCTCATCATGACTCGAACGTTATTGTCACCTGCAAGCGGGTCTTGCCAACCATATTCATAAATTTGTTCCTTCGTAAAAACTCGCCCAGGCTGTTCCATTAATAATTTTAAAACGCGAAATTCTACCGCCGTCAACGATATCGGGCATCCTTCCACGTAAGCAGTGCAGGCAGGAACATCGAGTCGCAGTTGGCCTACCTGCAGCGATTCGTTCTTAGCTGTGGCAGAAAGTCCTAATTGATGATACCGCCTTAGTAATGCTTTGATCCGAGCAATCGCTTCATTAGGATCAAAGGGCTTCGTCAAATAGTCGTCAGCGCCAATCTCTAAACCGAAAATTCGATCGGAGGCTGTGATCCGTGCCGAGATAACCAGAATCGGCAGATTTTTTGTTTTGCGCACTTGGCGAATCAGTTGAAAGCCGTCGATCTCCGGCATCATGATATCAACGATCAACAGGTCAATTTCTTTTTCAGCCAAAATCGTCAGCGCCTCACGACCATTATAAGCTTCAAAATGATTGATTTCTTCACTTTTTAAATACATTTTCAGCAGCTTGATAATTTCTTTTTCATCATCGACATGCAAAATATTATAGGCCATTCAGAAACGCTCCCTTCCTGAACACATGGTTTACTAATCATTTTATCATATTTTATTTATCGGATAGCCGCAGTACCTTAAATTTCCGCAGCCAGCATCCTCTCATTGATAGCTTCGATCCGAGTTTCTAGTTGCTCATGTTGATACGTTCCCAAATAAATTTCCGTAGTAATCTGACCATCCTCCATAAAAAGGACCTTTTCACTTTGGGCCGCCACCTTTGCGTCATGGGTAACGATCACTACTGTCGTTCCAGCTTGATTGATTTTCAGTAAAATAGCCATAATTTCTTGCGCTGCTTTGGAGTTCAACGCGCCCGTCGGCTCATCGCCAAAAATTATCTTTGGCTGACCCATCAACGCCCGGCAAATTCCCGCTCGCTGCAATTGTCCACCAGAAACTTGTGTGATTTTACGGTCTTTAAGCGGGTGGATACCGACCATTCTCATTAACTCCTCTGCTCGCTTTTCTAACGCACCGGTCTCTTTTCGCTTCGTTAGGCTGGGTAAAATAATATTGTCTATCAGCGAGAGATTTCTCAAAAACGTCGGCTGCTGAAAGATAAAACCCATTTGCTTTCGGCGAAGATTTGCTAACTGATCTGCTTTCAACTGATTTAGCGACTGCTGATTAAAAACAACCGTTCCCGAATCAAGAGTATCCAGCCCGCTGATAGCATAAAGCAACGTTGACTTGCCAGAACCAGAAGGCCCCATAATGGCAACAAATTGACCTGCTTCAATTTGAATATCCACTTGATTCAAGACTACTACCTGCTCTTGCCCTTCACCAAAACTTTTAATTATCTTTTTTCCATCAATCATAATTTGATTCATCTTGATCATCCTTTTCTAGTCTTTCAAATTTTGTGAAATTTCGATCCTGGCTGTTTGGCTCGTGACTAATTTGGTGGTGGCAATTGTCACCGCCAGCATCAGTAAGGGACATCCCCAATAGACCAACCAGCTGCCGCTTAATGCGACTTGCACTCCACCCAAGGCACTCGTGATTCCTGCCGCTAAAACTTTTCCAAGAGTCATAGACAAAATTGTCCCCAAGCTTACCCCAATCAATAAAACCGTCAGGCTGCGAGCTAAATATTGATTAGCAATCGCCTTATCGTTAAAACCAAGGGCTTTTAAAGTGGCGATTTCTCTTCGGTCCTTCACTAGCAATAACTTAATAAACAGCGCAGTAATCAAACCGGTAACTACTAAAGCAATCATAATAGATCCAAAGGCAATCAATTTTAAAGAGGCAATCATTGAACCTAATGTCTGGTCACGATACTCGCGTGTATTATTTATTTTGGCGTAAGGCAAATCCCGCTTGTATTGTGCCATTTTCCTCTCTAAATCTGTTGAACCCTTAACATCAATATAAAAACTAGTCCAAATCTTCGGAGTCTTTTGATCTTCAAAAGTGGCTTTTGCAGTTTTCCCACCATTAAACACGTTGGCGTAGATGCCTGTGACAATAAATTTTTCCTCTTTACCTGCAAGGAGTAAAATCATCGAATCCCCAATTTTCTTCTGATATTCCTCCGCGTTGATCGTAGATAAGGCCAACTCGTTTGCTTTTTCAGGCTGTCTCCCGGCTGTATAGCTGACCGGAAATTTTTGATAATCGCCCAGTTCGACGGATAATACATTGTCCGTTGAACCCGTTTCCTTCACTTCAAAATTTTTAGTCGTAATCGTATTATAAGTAACGATCTCATCGTCCTGATCAAGATAGTCCTGCATCTTTTGTTCATACTCATTGTTATTGGTTGATTCATAAAGACTAGTAAGTAAATCGACCTTGTTGCTAATACCGATTCCTTCCACAAATTTGTCGGAATCAACCGTCTGATAAACTAAAGCCGGTACAATCATAATAAAACTAGATAGCATTGCCACTAATAACAGAGTGAAATACATTTTTTTACGGTTGATCAGGTCAAGGATGCCTATTCGAGCATTGGGTGACAAGAACTTCAATTTACGTAAATTGAGGCGAGTCTTAGTGCTAACTTTTTCTTTAGCCCCGTTAAACCGAATAGCCTCTACCGCCGAGATTTTTTTAAAGCGGTTCAATAAACGATAAACATACGCAATCATCAAGCACGTCACAACGAATACACCAATAACCGCAACATACCAGCTTAACCCTTCATTTCTACTCGCTCCCATAAAGAGCTTGATATTTTCCAATAATTGATAACTTAGTGGTAATGAGATCAGATAACCTAGTAAGCTACCAAAAACCGCGATGGCTAGATACTTGGCTAAATAGATTTTTTTAATCTCCTTGATTTGAAGTCCGATCGCTTTCATTACACCGATTTCGTGATACTCCTCTTCGATCTTTGCCAATAACGTGAAGCGAATGCACATGAAAGCCATCAATACCACTAACAGACTGATCAACAGCAGAACCGCGATCATGATTCCATCAGACATCGCATTGCCTAATTTGATTAATCGATAGGAGACGGCTGGACCATTAACTTCTAAGCCGGCTTTTTTATAAGCTGCTTCAAATTGATTAAGCTTCGATGGGTCCTTTAAACGAAATTGAATAATATATTCCAAACTTCCCTTAGAAAAAAGTTCTTGATATTGTTGCGGGTGAACTAAAAACCGCTTAGATCCGGCCATTTGTGAGTTCATCGTACCGTCTCTCAAAAACCCAGTGATTTGAAATTGTCTGCCGGCGAGCTTGACTGTATCCCCGATTTTAGCAATCCCTTGCTTCTTGAAGATTACCGGTACATAGAGCTCTCCCGGTTTAGGCTGGATCCGTTGATTCTCCATATCCAAAAAGTAATCTAAGTTTTGATTTTGCACGGCGATTCCATTATCTTCAACACTATCAGCAAAACTGTGATCCTCAATTTGAATATCGGAGCCGCGGAGATTCAGAAACTCGGAAACCTCATAAGAAGCGACATTGCTATTGTTTTTTACAAAATCAGCTAAACGACTCTGGTTCACCGTTCCGGCATGCATTTGCATATAGTGAGGAGCTTTCGCTGTTTCCATCAAAGTATCAATTGAACTGGCTAAATTCACGCTTAAAATCGCAGCTAAAGCGACTAGCACTGCAGCGGTAACAATAAACATCGTTGTGGTAGCTGTAATCAATTTACTTGCGCTGATGTCGTTCTTGATTAGTTTCCAATACATCCCACTCACCCTACTTTCTATCCCCACTATACCGATCCAAGATTTCGTGAATGTAGGGGGAAGCTTAACTGAAGATTAAAATTATGGCGTACAAAAAAAAGCCTTGAAGAATCTAACTACCTCTTCAAGGCTTGGCTTATTTTTTGAAATCAAAGGTGATCAAGTGCGTCATGATTTTTACTAGTTCGGCTGGCGATTCCTTCTGTCCACGATTGATCCAATCTTGCAACACGCCCAACAGTGCATTGCTTAAAAAAATAATCGCAAAATGCTGTTCCGTTTCACTTTCGATCTTCAAGTTCAACTGTGGGAAAATATTTACCCGCGCATTCTCCTGCATGACTCTTTTTATATAATTTTGGACTTCCACCGAACCATTTTCCGATAGTAAAGCAGCAATCAACTTACCCTCTCCTTGAAGATAATTCAACATATTTGAAAATAGTTTGGTTTTGTCTCTGTCACTAGTTTCTGCTAAAAATTGATTAGCTTGATCACGAAATTTTTGTAAATTCACTTCAACCAAATCATATTTATCCACATAGTGAAGATAAAATCCGCTGCGGCTAATCTCCGCCTCTTGGCAAATATTTGTCACGGTGATCTGCTCAAAGCTTTTCGTTTGAAGCAGCCGCGTCATGGCCGCCAAAATATTTTTTCTCGTGCGTTCATAACGCAGATCCGTTTCTTTCATTTTCTAGCCCTCCGACAATTAATAAACACTTTTTCTCAACCTGTACATTACCAGCAGTCTTTCCTTGCATCCTTAACGAGTCACTATATAATTCATATAGTACAAAATAATAGACACTGTGTCCATTTTATAAACGTTACTGCTTTGACTTAATGAAAAGCTAGAAATAACCAGCGTCGCAAAAAATTTTTTTAACTAATTAGGGGGACCCATGATGGATGCTAACAATATAGTCGCGCAAATATCTCAGGCGTATAAATCATTTGATAAACGGGAAGTTTTGAAAGATGTCAATCTACAAATTGAAGCTGGAAAAATCTTAGGCTTGATTGGACCAAGCGGTGCCGGTAAATCGACCACGATAAAATGTTTACTGGGAATGGAAAAATTGGATAAAGGCCAAACCACCGTTTTTCAAACCAAGATGCCTAATCGTAAAGTCTTAGCCCGCGTCGGCTATATGGGACAAAGCGACGCCCTATATTCGGATTTGACTGCTAAGGAAAACTTGATTTTCTTTGGCAAATTAATGGGACTAAATGGCGATACATTAGAACAAGCAATCCAAGAAAATATGGCGCTGGTCAATTTAACTGGAGCTCTCGATCAAATCGTCTCGACCTATTCTGGTGGAATGAAGCGGCGCCTATCGTTAGCTACGACCTTATTGTCGAATCCCGATCTGCTCGTATTGGATGAACCAACGGTTGGGATTGATCCCACATTGCGTGTCGCTGTTTGGAAGCAACTGCAGCATTTGGCAGCAAAAAATAAAGCAATCGTCGTCACGACCCATGCGATGGACGAGGCAGAAAAATGTGACTCTGTTGGCTTAATCATTGAAGGAAAACTTTTTGCCTTCGGTACGCCGGCTGAATTAAAACAAAAATTCCGAGCGGTTTCGATTGAAGAAGTCTTCTTGAAATCGGAGGTCGATAGCAATGATGCGTTTTAATGCCATCCTCACTAGAGTCATAAAAGAATTGATTCGTGATAAACGAACCTTAGCCTTAATGCTGATTGCGCCAGTGATTGTTTTGTCTTTGATGAATGTTGTTTTTGATTCCAACTCAGAGACCCATGTAAAAATCGGCGTGGACTCGACCGTTCCAGCCTCATTAGTAAAAAGTTTTCCCTCAGATGAAGTCAAGACGAAAAAATATCAGACAGGGATCAATATCCATGACACTATGAAGGACAACAATCTAGATGCCTTCATTTCCTTGGATGATTCGACCGTTAAAGTCACTTATGAAAATGAAGACCCTAGCAGTACTGCTCAAATTAAAGGCATGATCCAATCGATCTTAACCACCAGCAAAATGAAAGAAATGAATCAGGAGCTGCAAGTCTTAGCTGAAAAAACGCAGACCCCTTTGAAGCTACAAAAGCTCACGGTTAAAAGTTCTTACGTTTACGGCAGTGCTGACAGTACTTTCTTTGATAAAATCTTTCCGATTTTGATTGGCTTTTTCGTCTTTTTCTTTGTCTTTTTGATCTCAGGCATCGCCCTTTTACGTGAACGAACCAGTGGTACCTTGGAAAGGTTATTAGCCACACCAGTCAAACGCAGCGAAATCGTCTTTGGCTATCTTGTGGGCTATGGTCTATTTGCCATTTTGCAAACATTTGTGATTATTTTCTTCTCAATCTATCTTCTTAAGTTGCAAATTGTTGGCAGCTTGCTGTGGGTGATTGTCACGAATATTCTGATCGCCTTAACAGCACTTTCCATGGGAATCTTTGTTTCGACCTTTGCCAGCTCGGAATTTCAAATGGTTCAATTTATTCCGTTGATCGTTATTCCACAGGTCTTCTTCTCAGGTCTGGTTCCATTAGATACAATGGCAAATTGGGTCCGAGGACTTGCTTATATCTTTCCCCTCAGTTACGCCGGCAACGCTTTGAGTGCAATTATGATCAAAGGTCAAGGCATAGAAACAATCGGACCTGATCTAATGATTTTAGTTTTGTTCATCGCTGTCTTTACTGCATTAAATATTATCGGACTTAGAAGATACCGCAAAGTCTGAATTCTAGGAAAGAGGTTGGGACAGAAATATTCAGCTTCGAGAACTTTCGGCTTATTTTCGAAGAAGCTACTTCTGTTTCACCGTTTATACATGAATAGGAGCTGGGATTATATCAATGCCCTAGCTCCTTTTTTACTAAAAAAGACAATGATCACAGGATCATCGCCTCTTTAAACTATTGGTCGTCCGTCTCTGACTCAAGAATTTTTCCAGATTGCGCATCAACTTTGACGTCCGTCTCTTTTTGACCATCTTTTACTTTGACTTCCCAATAAGTTGTACCTAGCTCTTTGTCCAAACTCCATTCAGTCGCTTCACCCTTACCAACATGTTCCACCGCCAGATCAGATACCTTCTCAACACTTAAAAGTTTATCTAACTCTAGTTTGTCTTCTTTTCTTTTGGCGCCGTCTTTATCGTCGGCGTCTAACGTTTCCTCCCGCTCTTTCGACACGTCCTTCGTATCTGCGTTGACAGTCATTTCATATTCCTTCTCATCATCAACACCTTCAATTTTATAGACATATTTCCCTAAAGAGCTTTCTAGCTCCAGTGACGTAATATCGCTGTCAGGATAAGCCTCTTGATAAGCCTTGATGGCTTCATCGGCACTCACTTTGAACGACTGATTGCTGCGCTCACTGCTTGCTTGGCTTTGACTACTTTGACTCGTTGTTTGAGAGGTACTAGAATTAGCGGAATCCGTTGAATCCGAACCACAACCAGCTAATCCACCAATCAACCCAAGAGACAGACCAAAAACAATTATTTTTTTCACAATTACTCGCTCCTTACATTTTATTTAGCTAATTTCTTAAAAAAATAGAATGAAATTGAGCCCTTTATTCATTTTATCATCTTACTTCCAATAAGAAATGAAAAATGATTGATTATAACTAGATTGTAAAAAAATTCTCATTTTGAATATTTTTTACGTTGGGATTTCCAAAATAAGCATTACAAATATTATTAAACTAGTTAATAAAAAAACATCTTTAGGTTTATACTCTCGCAAAAAATAAAATCTTAATCACTACCATAATTATTTTCAACTTACATCTTTTCCTTTATAATAATAATATCAATCCATTGAAAGAAGGCTTATCATGAGACATGCGTTATCCTCAACTAAAAATCGTCAGATCAATATCATCCAGATTCTACGAACAGCGAATAATTATGTCTCCATCAAACAACTAGCCGAAAGTGTGAATGCCGTACCAAAAACGGTAGTAAGTGACTGTCTAGAAATTGAAGATCAATGGGGCGATATCGTTCAAATCGAAAAAAGTGCCTCCGGTGAGTTTCGCTTGTCTGAGAAAGATAACCATTCGGTACACGAAATATTTTCAGCGATTCTTAAAGAGTCGCCAACCTTCCAATTATTGGAGCTACTCTTTTTTCAGCCGGGAAAGTTACGGACCGATCTAGAGAAAGAGCTTTTCCTCAGCTCATCAAGCCTTTATCGTCGCATCGTTAAGCTAAATGAAGGCTTGGGCGAACGCGGGCTGCAAATCGATAGAAATCAGCTGTGTCTGATTGGTAACGATGAACGGCAACTGCGAATTTTCATGGCGAGCTACTTTACTGAAGTCTATGATGTCTATGATTGGCCTTTTCCACTAAATCAAGCAGCGATATTGAAAGCGGCAAATTACTTAAACGAAACCTTCAACTTAAATTTAACCTTCATTCAAAAAACCGAATTTTCCTTTTTGATTGCTGTTAGCTTGATCCGTCAAGGGCAAGGCTTCTTCAATCATCAAAAACGCAATATGTATACTAAAAATCATCTAAAATTTTATCAACCTTCAGTCACGCGTGGGCTAGCTAACTTAGATTTACCGCAAAGTGAACATCACCAATGTGACTTGATCCAAACTATTTTTTGGCCTAATTTCGCTTGGGACAATCAAGAAGAAGAAGATCGTATCACTCGGCTTTGTGATGCCACAATCGCTACAATCATCGAAGCCTTAGGCATCACTATTTCCGATCAAAGCCGGGTAGAGTGCGTCGATCTTTTAAAGATGACTTACACTTCATACAAAGTCTACCCTTATGAGAAACACGTGGCGTATAATCGCGAACTCTACAACAGTTTAACGATTCAAAGAGACTTTATGGTTTTCAGCAGAGTCTTGATGAAAACACTCAAAAATTTAGAGGCCAAAGTTCATTTCCCTTGGTACTCGTTATATTTTCATTCTATTTTATTTGAGCTATTCATCTATTGGAACGATCTTCCTGAAAAATTAGCAGCCCTGCGTCAACCGGTTAAAGTCGAGGTTTGCAGTGATTTAGGCATTAAACATGCGCAGCTTTTAGCTCACTACCTTAAAAACAATTATCCGGGAAAAATTTCTTTAGATGTCCAAGCGGAAAAAATCTATGCCAAGGTGGCGCAGGAGTCTTTGACCTCTGATCTATATGTTACCAATTTTTCCACCCCAATCATTCCAGAAGAAAAGTTATTTGTGATCGAAGACGTTCCTTCAGCCAAAAGTTTAAGCGCGTTAGCTAAAAGAATCGAGGAGCATCGAATGAATACATTGATTGGGCAGCTGTCTTAATTGAATTAAGAATAGTAAAAAGCTGTATGAACGAAAGATCGTTCATACAGCTTTTTATTTAGATCCTAATCAGATAGTTTTTTGTTCGAACTGTTCGATCTGATAGGGATAATTTAGAGGCTAGATATCCGATTGTAACATACTCACCATTATGTTCTATTAAAAAACTCAACAAAGCCTTTTCCTTCTGCCTCATCCTCAATCACTCCTAAATTTTTTATTTTTCACTGTTCATTGCATTTACCTGTTTAAATCAATTAAGGAAACCTTTAGTACAAATCAAGAATAATATGTAAGCGTTTCCCTATCAACGTAGAAATTTCCGTATCAATAAGGAAAAAAATTGTAGATTTAAGATTTAATCATCCTTCAAAGATACCTAATATAAAAGAATTGTCTATAATATATCCAATATAATTGAATATATTATAGACAATTTAGTCAATTATTTAATTTTAAAGAACAACTAATGAGTCTTTAACCATTTTACTCAAACACTGTCCACGTACGATGCTTATCGAAATATTCTGCTTCACTTTGCGCCTGCTTCACAAGTGTTTCGGGATAGCCTAACACTTTTAAAAGCGCAATTGCATTACGGGTCGTCGCTGGTCCCTGTCGAACTTGGTAATCAAAATTGACCCCTTGTTCTTCTGTCACTTGTTCTTCAAAATGCAGATTGTCACATTTGGTCTTCAATATTTCCGTCAGCTCGATGTCGTGTGTGGCAACGAAGGCCAGGCTAGGATAAGCGCTGATCCAATTCACAACGCTAGAAGAAGCGGCAATTCGTTCAATCGTATTCGTTCCTTTTAATATCTCATCCACAAAACAATAGCAACGTTGACTGGTGGCGACTTGATCCAGTAACCGTTTGATCGACTTGATTTCCGCTACAAAATAACTGTCTCCTTCAATCACGTTATCTTCCACTGCCATCGAAGTTATCACATGGCCTGCTTGAATTGTAAAAGATTCCGCTAGCGCGGTATTGATCGTTTGCGCCAAGATAGCACTGATGGCGATACTGCGGACATAGGTCGATTTACCGGAAGCATTCGAGCCTGTCACTAAGATATTTTTTTGCCATTCAACGGGATTTGCTACTGGCCCATTAACTAAGGGATGATAAATATTCTCTGCCACAACGCCACCGGTTTTAAGCTGCGGTTGACAACTCAGGGGAACATAAATCCGAAAATTTAGAACAGCGATCGCCACTTCCATCTTCCCTAAAGCTTCCCACAAGTTTATCGCCTGCTGATTGTATTTGCTCAACCGCGTCAAAACAAAATTATAAGCAATAAACGGAATCATGAACATCATATTCAAGTAATCAAATAGCACATCCGCCTCCGTATTCCCTTTAATGCGAAAAGAAAAGCCCCACATTGCAATTCCCTTTAACGGCTGAAAGTTTTGCTTCATTTCCGCTTGCAGCGGCGTTTTTAGCTTACAAAGTTTTTTCGTCAAAACGATCGTCTGGACTAGGTAACGCATACTGTTCAACTCGATTTCCAAGCGAACTTTTTTATACATATAAAAAATAATATTAAAAACCATCGCCCCAATAAAAAGCAGTAAGGCCACCGGACCAATTATTAAAAGCAGTAGCAAACTAATTATCGGTAAGACTCCTAGTGCCACATACAACCAAAACGTTCCTAATTGCTCTCGCTGGCCGCTGGCTAAGTATTGTTTCGTAAAATTATTATCTTGCTTTCCCAGGCGGGCATAGTTATATTGGATCTCCTGCTGCATCTTCGGATTTTCTTCAAAAAAGTCTATCAAGTCTTCCAATTCTTGATCTTTCGCAAAATTGAAATTGCGCAGTTGTTGATAAAGCGCTTCGGAGCCGACACTAGAATACGTGCCATTAATCAATTTGAAAATTTCAAACATATCTAAATCGTGCCAAGTAAGCTCATCTACTTCACTATCCCAATGACGAAATCCCTTTTCAATCTGCCAAGCTTGGTTCAAGCTTTCCTCTTTATCCAGATGTGACTGGTATGGTTGCTTTCCCCAATTATCAATCACCTTGCGTTTCAATTTATAGCGCGAGTAAGTTTCCAGCCCAATCAAGGCAACAAACATCGCAACGATTCCACTAACAATTATCACTATCGCACTCATCATAGCTCCTTTTCTATCCGTTTTATTTAAGTGTAGCGAATAATAAAACTTTTTCAATCATGAATTAAACGTTGTACCAATACTTTTTTGTAAAAAGAAAAAGCCCTCGTTTCCACGAGGACCTTGCTTCATCAGATAATAATAGATTAACGACGAATTTCTTTGATACGAGCTGCTTTTCCGTGTAATGCACGTAGGTAGTAAAGTTTTGCACGACGTACTTTACCGTAACGAACAACTTCGATTTTTGCAACACGTGGAGTGTGTAGTGGGTAAGTACGTTCCACACCAACACCGTTAGAGATTTTACGTACAGTATAAGTTTCGCTAATGCCAGCTCCGCGACGTTTGATTACTACGCCTTCGAATAACTGAATACGTTCGCGAGTTCCTTCGACAACTTTCGCGTGTACACGAACAGTGTCCCCAGGACGGAATGCTGGGATGTCAGTACGTAATTGTTCTTGAGTTAGTTCTTGAATCAATGGATTCATATTTATCATTCTCCTTATTCCAAACATTCTTAGGACAGGTGCCCCAGCGGAATATCGTATAATTGATGAGCTTTGCACTCACCAAAACATTCTAACACAGATAAAAAGCATCTGTAAAGATAAATTTCTTGTCACGCCGGATTAATTCTCCAGCTTAATAGAAATTTCTTTATCTTGCTGCTTGATATAACTCTCGGCCTGCTGTTTGATTTTATTTTGTTCCGTCTCTGAAAGTTTTTTCTGAGTCATGATTTCGATCACACCGGTTTGCTCTCCGGTCTTGGTTTCTTGTTCCTTTAAGGAGATACTGGTGATTCGGTTAGGAAACTCAGTGAACAGCTTTTCTTTGATTTGTTCCATTTCCTGATACAACGAATGATCGCTGGCGGCGTTCGTTAAGCGCTGTGTTTCCGCTTGCGGGGTATTTTCTTGTTGTTGATTTTCTAAGTAACGATCTAAATCCTTTAGACTCAGCGCTTCGCTATCTGCGACTTGACGGACGCTTAGTTGATAATCCTTCAGCCGATAGTCGGCTAACTTTTCTTGCAACTGTGTGAGCTGTGATTTCGTCAGTTCCGAGCCGATGGTATCGATGGATAAATGATGGTTCTCTGTGTCTAGGGCTTGATTTAAAACGTAATAATCAGAGAATTCGTTGGCTAGGTATTTTTTAACTTGTTGTTCATCCACTTGCTTTTTTACTAAGGAACCAGCTGAGAAAATACTCGGCAGTAGGACTAAAACAGCAACGAAGATCATGACATAATTTCTCTTTTTTGCCTCACCTTTTTTCACCACTTTACGGGTAGAAATCTGAAAAACCTGCAGTACGATGAAGGAGGTCAAAATAATACAAGAAACATTGACGAGAAACAAATAACTGGCGCCTAAAAAGAAATCTAGATTTCTTTCGTAGATCCCATAACCTACCACACACAACGGCGGCATCAACGTCGTTGCAATGGCTACTCCTGGAACGATATTATTCATTTCTTTTTTTCTGGCACCGATCATACCGGCGATCCCACCAAAAATAGCAATGATTGCATCCCAAATCGTCGGCTGCGTACGGGCTAAAATTTCTGAACTGGCATAGGTGATCGGTGAAAGGAAAAAATAAAGGGCCGCCGCAATAATGGCGAAGCCGGCTTCCAATAGTAATAATTTCAACGCTTTGATCGTCAGCCGGGAATCAAAAGTCGCAAGCCCCATCCCTAGACCTTGGACTGGCGCCATGATCGGTGAGATTAGCATCGCACCGATCACCACTGGCTGTGAATTCATGTTTAAGCCGATAGAAGCAATCACGATTGCGCACACTAGAATCAGGACATTCTCCTTCTTTGGTGTGATTCCGTCATATATTTTATCGTAAAGCTCCTGATTCGTTAATACTGATGGATCGTCCATGCTCATCACTTCCTCGTTTTCTTTTAATTGTAGCAAAAAAGCTTGAATGACTGAAAAAATATGCAGTCACTCAAGCTCGTCTATTCTTCGTTCTTTATTTCAATTAATAATTTTTGCATTTCGGGAGTCAGCTCTAATTTTTCCAGCATGTCCGGTCGGCGCAAATAGGTTCGCCGCAAGGATTCTTTTAATTGCCATTCTTCAATCAGACGATGGTTGCCGTTCATCAAAACTTCCGGCACACCCATCCCTTCAAATTCAGCAGGTCGGGTATATTGAGGATGTTCCAGCAAACCTGTCGAGTGGGAATCCGTTTTCGCCGAAGTCTGGTTGCCCAGCACGTCTGGTAATAAACGAACAGTGGCATCAATCATTACCATTGCTCCAAGCTCGCCACCAGTCAAAACATAATCGCCTAAAGAAACTTCATCGGTCACTAAAGAACGAATCCGTTCATCATAGCCTTCATAATGTCCGCAAATAAAGACCAGCTGCTCTTCTTGGGAAAATTCCTCCGCCATTTTTTGGTTGAAAGGTTTTCCGGCTGGATCAAGCAAAATCACCCGTTTTTGTTGATTACTCGTTTCAGCTTCGATGGCTTTCAAATTATCATAGATTGGCTGGACCTTTAATAACATTCCAGCGCCACCACCGTAAGGATAATCGTCCACCTGCTTATGTTTATTATCTGAATACTGACGGAAATCATGTACCTTAATCTCCAATAATTCTTTTTCTACTGCTTTACCGATAATCGATTCTCCTAAAGGTTCTTCGATCATTCTAGGAAAGAGGGTCAGTACATCAATCCGCATCGTCTAACAATCCTTCCGGAAGTTCCACATGAACAGTTCCCTCAGTCAGGTCAATATCTGTTACAACTGATTCGATATAAGGAATCAGCGCGTCTTTCTGACCCTTACGTTTTACTACCCACACATCATTCGCGCCTGGTGATAAAATTTCAGTGATCTTTCCGATTTCACGATCTTCTTCATCAATGACTGTCAGACCAATGATTTCATGATAATAGTATTCATGTTCGTTCAGTTCAGTCAATTGCTTTTCAGATATTTTTAAAATGCCATCACGAAAGGCTTCGACTTGATTGATGTTGGGATAACCTTCAAAACTTAACAAGTCAAAATTTTTATGGCGACGATAACTGGCGATCGTTAAAGGTAAAACCTCTTGGTCTTCTCTAAATAAGAAAAGTTTTTCTCCAACTTGATAGCGTTCCTCCGTAAAATCCGTGGTTGAGATCACGCGAACTTCACCACGGATTCCGTGGGTATTGACGATTTTCCCGACTTTATAATAATTAGTCACGTACTTCCCTCTTTCTGCTTTCTCTATTGTGCCATCGAAACAGCCATTTTCAAGCTGCTCATGGCATCTGCGTTCATTATTGTATAAACCGTTTGATTGTTTTGCCAAACCACTGTATTGGATTGGAAATCACTTGGTGTTACTCGTAAGGAAATTTGGCCGGCCGTTTGTGGTACTGGTAAAAAGGCCCCTTCCAAATATTCAACCGTCTGTTTAGCCAACGGTTTCGGATCTTCTTGTTCCAAATTATTGGCGCGAACCGAAAGACTCCAATTACCTTCTTTCCAGCCTAAAAAGCTTGAGCCAGCACCAGCCGTTTGATAGCCGGTAATATTGTGGCCTAGATCAACCTGTTGGCCATTTGGATCATAAGTTTGTCCAACTTCATTTTGAGCCGTCTCTTTTGAATCAAAGGTATGACGTTGAAATTGTGCCACTGGTGTTTGACTATTTAAACTTGAATCATTAAAAGGCGTCTCTTCATTGACAACGTAATAATTCACTTTCAATGTTCCTTGTGCTTCAGAAGCAGTAATTCCAATTGTTTTACCGCCGCTAATTGTAGCCGGATCAGGAAATTTTTCATTTGGGTAATTGGCTTTGAGTTCTTCTAATGCGGTCATGGCATGATTGGCATGTGTCGAATCGGTTCCAGTTGCACTTGTAGCAGTCTTTGTGCTTGAAGCGACAGTTGACGATGGTTTTGCGCTACTTGGTTTACTGCTTTGCGAACTTGACGTGTTGGTAGTTGAGCTGGTCTTCGTCGTGGCTGTCGCCGTCGATTTTGTGGTGCTATCTTTTGAATCATTAGTTCCAGAGTTACAGGCGGCGAGTGCGAACAACGCGCTAAACAATACTAAAAATTTTTTCATGATGAAACACCTCCACCTTCATTCTACTCCACATCTACGTAAAAAACACTCGAATCAAACTGACTCGAGTGTTCCGATTTTATTTACCATCCACGATATTTAGACGAACTTTTTTCGGTCCATTCGTCCGGACGCTGTATACGATCGTACGGATCGCTTTTGCGACACGGCCTTGTTTCCCGATGATTCTACCGATATCCTCAGGTGCAACCGCTAAGTTGTACTCTAAGAAATCTTTAGACTCTTCGATCTCTAATTTCACTTCATCTGGTTTTGTCACCAACGGACGAACAATGGTCAACACAAGGTTAGTTAAATCTTGCATAATTGATCACCTTACTTCTTAGCGAATTTAGCGTCGTGGTGTTTTTGCATGATGCCTTCTTTAGAAAGAATGTTACGAACTGTATCAGAAGGTTGCGCACCTTTTTGTAACCAGTTTAAAACATTTTCTTCTTTTAAGACTACTTCTGCAGGGTCTTTCAAAGGATTGTAAGTACCCACAGTTTCGATAAAACGTCCATCACGAGGAGAACGAGAATCAGCAACAACGATACGGTAGAAAGGTTTCTTTTTAGAACCCATACGTTTCAAGCGAATTTTAACTGCCATTGTATAACTACACCTCCATATAATTAATCACAAGATGTAGTCTAACACGCTTTTGTTTAGCTGTAAAGAGTTTTTTCTTTACAGCTTCTTTTTCTTTCTAATCAGCGGTCGTATTCTTAAAAACGGTTGAAATAAAAATCGTAAGTCGTATCTTTTGCATCAATTACTTATTTTTTGTAAGATTAAAAAGTAGATAACGAATGTAATTTACTTAGGAGGAATAGTTATGACAAAAACTATCGGTATTTTGGTAGGAAGTTTACGTAAAGATTCTTACAACAAAATCGTCGCAAAACAATTTGCGGAATTATTACCAGAAGGCTTTGAAGCAAAATTTATTAAAATTGATGATCTTCCATTCTATAATGAGGATTTAGAGGTTGAAGGTCAAATTCCTGAAGCTTGGACTCGTTTACGTGAAGATATTAAAGGCGTGGATGGACTATACTTCGTCACTCCAGAATACAATCGTTCCATTCCAGCAGCTTTAAAAAATGCATTAGACGTTGGTTCACGTCCAATGGGTAGCAGTGTTTGGGGCGGCAAACCCGGCCTAGTCGTGACTGTATCACCTGGTGGCCCTGGTGGATTCGGTGCTAACCATATCTTACGTCAATCACTAGTCTTTTTAGATGTCCCAACCTTGCAACAACCAGAAGCATATATCGGTGGCATCATGAACTTAGTTGATAATGATGGTCACCTAGCTGACGGTACAGTGAAATTCTTCAAGACGATCACTGATCAGTATATTGAGTTCTTCAATAAATTAACAAAATAATTTGCCTTTTCTAAATGACTTGCGATTTTCGCAAGTCATTTTCTTTTTTTTTAATATGCTATACTCATTACTAAACAACCAGCTTTTTTAGGAGGGATTATTTGACCATTACGATTCGTTTGGAAGAAGAAAAGGATTATCGACAAGTAGAGGAAATTACGCGGGAGGCCTTTTGGAATTTGTATGTGCCTGGAGCGGAAGAACACTACCTCGCCCACACGTTGCGGAAACATCCTGATTTTATCCCAGAATTGACCTTCGTCATTGAAAAAGACGGAGAACTTATTGGCAGTATCTTTTTCAGCCATGCTAAAGTCGAAGATGAAGTAGGTAAAGAATATCCGGTGATTTCTTTTGGACCTGTCAGTATTACGCCTAAGTATCACCGGCAAGGCTACGGTCGGATGCTAATTGAACACGCCATCGCTGAAGCAAAACGATTGGGCTATCCAGCTATCGTAATCGGCGGCTTTCCTTATCATTACCATACTTATGGCTTTCTCGGGACAAAAAAATACGGTATCTCGATGCCTGATGGCAAATACTACACTGGGATCATGGCGTTGCCGTTAAAAAAAGGCGCATTGGATCAAGTGAGCGGCAAAATAGTTTTTTCCGAGGGCATGTATCCTGACCAAACTCACTTGGCAGATTTTGATGAAACCTTCCCGCCTAAAGAAAAGAAAGTTTTGCCTTGCCAAGCAAAATTTGAAGCTGCCGTCAATGAAATTGATGAAACTGAGTATTAAAAAAGTTTTGAGCCGCAGCTCAAAACTTTTTATTTTTTTAAATGTAATTGGGCGAATTGCCCGAATTGTTCTGTTTCGACCAACTGAAATTTCTGCTGATTCCTTTGCGGTAAGAATAGCGGTACACCTTCGCCTAATAAAATCGGTACAACTTGAATCCACCATTCTTCGATCAGGCCAGCTTCGATCACCGGTCGCAGAAGTGCCCCACCACCTACGACCCAAATTGTTTTATCTTCAGGCAAATGTTGAATAAAGGCTACCTGGTCTTGATCTACTAATTGGAGGTTATCTTCCAAATTTAAATTTGAACGACTAAAAACAAAATTCTCTTTTTCGGGATAAAGAACTTCCTTTGGTGCGTCTCGTTTCACCACATCATACGTTCGTCGTCCCATCATCGTATAGTCAATTCCTTGATAAAATTGATCATAAGGGACCAATTCTCCGCCTGGTTGATTATACAACCAATCCAATCGATCCTGCTTATCAGCTAAGTAGCCATCCAAACTGATCGCTCCATAAAACACTGCTCGCGCCATCAAATCCCTCCTCACTCTATTTTTATCATGATATCAAAGAAAGGCTTCCTCAAAAAATAGGAAGCCTCGATCTTTATAAATTGATATCCATTTTGTACGTTAACTTAGACAAATCAATACTACTTTTTACTAATTCGCCAATATACTTCATCGCTTTTTCTTTCATAGCATCGACGATTTCATGATTACGTTTTGTCAAATAATCGGTGAGTTCAGCTCCTTGCAAGCTTTGGGCCTGTTCATCAGTCTCTGCCACTAAACGAATCAAGTTCTCACGACAATCTTTGACAAAATCACTATCAGATTCAATCAGTTCACTATAGTGGCCTTCCACTAAAGCAGTGATCGTCCGATACATCCAATAGCCGTCTGCTAAATTCCAATCCAGTTTCGTATCGTTGAAGCTTGGGTCTGAGTCTGTCGCATTGCCATAAAATGGTAGATGTGGGTTAAAGGCCGGTACTCCTAAGCAGACCCACATAATGGTTGAAAGCTCTTCTGGTACGTGATTACGAACTTGCATAATATGTGAATCTTGTGTCCGATTCAAAGCGATTGGGCGATACAAATGTTTTTCACGTTCAGATCCCTTGCCGTAAGGATCATAAACGGTCTCATTGTAATGCGAACCTAAAATATAAGCGATATCTTCCAAACTGATTTTACGATTAGCTTTTTGTAAAAATGGCAGCTTAGAGGACACGGGACTCTGATCGATCTCAGGATTGAAATAACGTTGGCCAAACCACACCCGCGGCGTGTTGTAATAACGATCTTTTTCCGTATCTGTACCAAAAATATGACGGAAATTAAAGCCTTCGTGATCAGGATTCAAATGATTTTTTTCAACAAATTCTTGGATGCCTTCTGACCACATGAAGTTTTCTGGATCATCGAAGTCGATTTCTTCTTGAGCAACTTGATTAGCAATCACCGCATAATGGTCTTCGGGGATACGTTGCGCTACCCAATGATGACCGGTAACGATTTCCATGTACCAAACCTCATCTTTGTCGCTAAAGACCACACCATTTCCTTCCGGTGAGCCAGATGTTTTGATGATCTCCCCTAGATATTCCACACCATGTTTAGCAGAATCAATGTACGGTAAAACTGCGACGACCATTGAATCCTCTGCGATCCCATTTTTTACTAACGGATCGAAAGCCAAAACATGTTCATTGGCGTAGACACTTTCCGTCGCGCTGATGCCAACATTTTTTTCATTAAAGCCGCTGCCGCCAAAAATCCCTTCCTTTTCAACATTTACGTTCGGCACCATTTGATAACGATAAGCTTTTTTCGGATAATCAAAGGTAAAACCATTTTTATTCGATACGTATTTCCCTGTTTGATCGTCCTTGCTTGGAATCACTTGAATTTTTTGCGGCGTATCCGCCACAAACATATCGTTGTTCCGCGCCATCATTGTTGAACCATCTGTTGAAGCTTTTTTCCCTACTAAGATCGTTGTACAAGCCATTATAAAGGCCTCCTTTTTTCTTACAAATCAACTATAACGCTGATCGAAAAAAAAGACCAAAGAAAACCTAAAACGGTTACTTTTTGCTCAATTCTTCATAACGGAAACAATCGATTTTATGATCGTTAACGATTCCAACAGCCTGTAAAAAAGCATAAATCGTCGTGCTACCGACAAATTTAAACCCACGCTTTTTTAAATCCTTAGCGATCACGTCAGATAATTCTGTTTTCGCCGGGACATCCGCCATTGAAATTCTTTTTCCGTCGATCACTTGATGATCTACGAAGCCCCATAAATAATCTGAGAAGCTCAACCCACTCGCTTGCATTTCTAAAACTTTTTGGGCATTGTTAATCGCCGCTTCGATTTTTCGGCGATTACGAATAATGCCGGCATCTTGCATTAATGACTCGACCTTTGCTTCATCAAACGCCGCAACTTTTTCAAGCACAAATTGTTCATAGGCTTGATCAAAGTTCTCCATCTTATTTAGAATCGTTTGCCAGCTCAATCCAGCTTGATTCATATCTAACACTAATTTACGAAAAAGGCGTTGATCATCGTATTCCGGCACACCCCAAACGGTATCGTGATACTTTTGCATGTTCTCATTACTACCTGCCCATTCACATCTTTCCATTTCATCACTCCTCAATTTTTATTTACAAAAAACGAACATACGCTCCCCTTTAGTATAGCAGAAAAAAGTGTCCATCTCTATTGAGACAGACACTTTCTTTTTATTTCCGTTTCTTTTTCTTCTTCTTGGTTTTCTTGACCATTCGGTTCATAGCCATTTTACCCATCTTGCCTTTGATACCTGAACCAAACATTTGATCCATTCCTGCCGGCATGCTGCCTTTGCTCATTTGCTGCATCATTTTGCGAGACTCTTTGAATTGTTTAATCATACGATTGACTTCGACGACTGAATTACCAGAACCTGCCGCAATTCGGCGGCGACGGCTTGGATTTAATAAATCAGGATCTTCCCGCTCCGCTGGAGTCATTGAGTAGACCATCGCTTTTTTCCGTTCCACATCTTTTGGATCGACTTTGACATTTTCAATTCCTGGCATTTGATTCATTCCCGGAATCATTTTTAATAAATCTTCGATTGGTCCCATACCCATAACTTGATCTAATTGTTCGATGAAGTCATTGAAGTCGAAACTATTTTCCTTCATTTTACGGGCAAGTTCTTCGGCTTTTTTCTCATCATAATCTTGTTGGGCTTTTTCGATCAAGGTCAGCATATCGCCCATCCCTAAGATCCGGCTCGACATCCGATCTGGGTGGAAAATTTCAAGATCCGTTAATTTTTCGCCTGATCCGATGAATTTGATTGGTGCCCCGGTCACGGCACGAATTGAAAGAGCCGCACCGCCACGAGTGTCCCCATCTAATTTAGTAATGACGACCCCGGTAATTCCCAGCTGTTCATTGAAACTTTGCGCCACGTTCACCGCATCTTGACCGGTCATGGCATCGACAACTAACAGAATTTCATTCGGTTGAGCGATTTCTTTGATTTGTTTTAATTCATCCATCAATGCTTCATCGATGTGCAGACGACCTGCCGTATCGATTAAGACATAATCATTTTTATTTTGACGGGCTTGTTCCATCCCTTGACGCACGATCTCAACCGGGCTGACTTCCGTCCCTAGATCAAAAACAGGAACGTTTAATTGTTGACCCAATACTTTTAATTGGTCGATCGCCGCTGGACGATAAATATCGCCGGCGATCATTAGTGGCCGGGCCTTTTCGTTTTTGATTAATTGATTCGCTAATTTTCCAGCAAAGGTCGTTTTACCAGCCCCTTGCAAACCAGCCATCATGATGACCGTTGGGATCTTCGGTGATTTTTCGATTCCAACAGCTTCTGAACCTAGCGTTTTCGTTAGTTCTTCATCAACGATCTTGACGATTTGTTGAGCCGGAGATAAGCTGTCTAATACTTCTGCTCCTAATGCTCGCGTCCGAACTTCTTTGGTAAACTGCTTCACGACTTGCAAGTTAACGTCGGCTTCTAATAAAGCCAAACGAATCTCACGCATCATTTCTGTGATATCAGCCTCTGTAACTTTTCCTTTTTTACGTAATTTTCCCATCGCAGCTTGTAGACGCTGCGTTAAATTTTCAAATGCCATTGCTTACTTTCCTTTCTCCTGATCAGATACAACACTTGCCTAAAACTTTTTCATACTATTCATCCAAATCTTGCAAACCGGTGATTGCCTCGGCTAACACTTCATCTTTGGGATAGTGTTCGGTTACATACTGCGCCAGCTTATCTAGCTGTTCTTCTCGTACGATATAGTCCGAAAACAAATGCAGCTTGCGTTCGTATTCCTCGATAATTTTTTCTGTCCTTTTGATATTATCATAAACTGCCTGACGACTCACCTGATATTCTTCCGCAATTTCTCCTAAAGAAAAATCATCCGCGTAATACAGTTCCATATAATTCATTTGTTTTTCAGTCAATAGCGTCGCATAAAATTCAAACAACGCATTCATTCGATTGGTTTTTTCGATCTCCATTACGTTATCCTCATTTCTCGCCAATTTTCCTCTGAATACACCTTTAAACCTTTTTGAATAAAAAAAGCGGTCGCCACGCCAACGCCTGCGATCCGGTTACCAGAGAAGCTGCCGTCATAAATCAAACCGCTGCCGCAGGAAGGACTTCTTTCTTTTAAAATCAGTCCGCTGATCTGCAATTTTTCTATTTCATTATAAGCTTTAACTGCCCCTTGTTTAAACAGTTCGGTGACATCTTCACCATCAGTATCCACGACCCGCGCTTGATTTCTCCATACATCAAAACCATCGCCCTGTTGAATCTCCGCTGGTCTTCGTGGGATCGGCAAGCCACCTAAAACTTCTGGACATATCATGATCGCCTGTCCAGCATCGACTAACTGACGCAACTCCGGGATTGTATTCGACTGACCGTCATAGCGGCAAGCGATACCGCCTAAACAGGCACTAATTCCTAACATCTATTCTTCTCCCATCATTTTAAAAAGAAAATAGGTGACAAAACTGCTTTCACATTATACCATTTATTCAGGTATTGAAATAGTCCTTCGCAAATGTTCTTATTAAGAAAAGCTGCGCGAATTCTTGCAGGTTCTAGACAATTTGTGAAACGGAGCAAATTTCAGTTTTATTTATGTAAAAACCTTGTTTTGTAAAGCAGCAAATCAAGAAAAATATGGTCTCCTTTTTAGTAAGTATGCAGATTCAACAGGATTAATCAAAATATGAAGGTTTTTAATAGGAAGGGAGATATTTATGAAACGTGTATTAGTAGTAGACGACGAGCCCTCGATCGTAAAATTATTAAGCTTCAATTTGGAAAAAGAAGGCTATTTAGTTACCACCGCAGAGGATGGACAAGAAGGCTTTGAGTTAGCCTTAAACGAAAAGTTTGATTTTATTATTCTAGATGTGATGCTGCCCTCGATGGACGGCTTGGAGATCGCAAAAAAACTGCGGCAGGAAAAAGTTGAGACGCCGATTTTGATGCTAACGGCAAAAGACGATGCCATCGATCGCATTCTAGGGTTAGAGATCGGTGCCGATGATTATTTAACGAAGCCTTTTTCACCAAGAGAAGTGCTGGCACGAATGAAAGCTATTTTTCGACGTATTGAGCCTAGGCAGGAACAAGTGGAGCATGAATTCTTATCAGCCGGCGAAATCAAAGCCGATTTAACCAACTATCAAGTTACCGTTCGCGACAAAAAAATCGAATTGACGCCGAAAGAATTCGAGTTGTTAGTCTACTTTATGAAGCGCAAGGAACGGGTGATTGACCGCGATACGTTATTGGATCGTATCTGGCAGTATGATTTTTCCGGTCAAAGTCGAATCGTGGATGTTCACGTCTCCCATTTGCGGGAAAAAATCGAAGTTGATCCGAAGCATCCGCAATATTTACAAACCGTTCGTGGCTTTGGCTATAAATTTCAGGTGCCAGCTCAATGAAACGAAAACAGCTAGACTATATCATCCCGCTAGTGTTCGTTTGTCTGCTTTTTTTTGGTAGCTGGAAATTAGCAAATCATTTTTATAATAAGGAACTGTTAGAGCAGCAAGAAGAATTTTTGACCAGTAACGGCGAGCTGCTGCTCCATCATCTGGATCTCACAGAGCTTAATTCAGCCGCCAATAAACAAGCCATCGAAACATTTTCCCAAGAGGCACATGATCGGATTACCTTACTAGACAAAAATGGCACGATTTTATTTGACAGCTCCGAGCCTAATCTTTCCGGCAGCCGCGAAAATCGGCCCGAGGTCAAAATGGTCTTGAAAAATAACGACGTCGGTTCTTCAGTCCGCTATAGCTCGACGCTAAAGACCGAGCTGCTATACACCGCTCAACCGATTCGGGGCGCCGATGAGACCATCGGCATCTTACGCGTGGCCAAAAGAACTTCCGCCTTTCAACCGAAAACGCGAAACTTCCAGCAATCAATCGCCATCATTCTTTTGATTTTTTATACCCTGATTTATTTGATTATCTGCTATTTGATCTATCAACGAAATCGTCCGATTGAAACGGTTCTCCCAGTTTTGCAACGAATGTTGAAGGAGCCGGAAAAAAGTAATTATGTCATGCAGAATGCTCCTCAATGGCAGGAGCTTTATGTCACGGTTAATCAAATCAGCGAACAGTTAAATGAGACCTATGCCGCTTATACTTCCACCGAGGAACAATTTTCTACCCTGTTTCACGAGTTGACTATCGGCGTTTTTATCATTGATCTGGATGGGCGTTTTGTTATGATCAATCCGGCGATGGAGGAACTTTTACAATTTGGCGGTGCCAGTCGGCATCATTATTGGCAAGTCATTCAGGACAATCATTTCATTCAATTGATCCAACAAGTTTTAGTTGAAAAAAATCAAGTCCACCAAGAGATCTCCACCAAATTGCCAGCGGCGATGAATTTAGATATTCGTCTGCGTTACTTAGAAAATGAAGTAAAAGGTGATCAAATCATGGGCACGGTTTATGATCTGACCCATGTCCGGGAATTAGAAAAAATTCAACGTGACTTTGTGGGTAATGTCTCTCATGAATTAAAAACTCCGGTAACTTCTTTACTAGGCTTTTCTGAGACACTGCTTGACGGTGCAAAAGAAGACCCTGAATTAACTACCGAATTTTTGACGATCATGCAAAATGATGCTAAACGTCTGCAACATTTGATCCAAGACATTATTGAATTATCAAAAGACAAAAATGATTTAGCCGAAGATCATCAGACTATTGAATTGACGTCTTTTATCCAACAGCAAGTAGATCTCTTCCAACATTTGTTGAAGAAAAAAAAGATTACCGTGGTGATCGACGGACAAAGCGATTATTTTTACCAGACTCGGCTGCCTTTTTTCCAACCGATCATTAAAAATCTTTTGGAAAACGCGATTCAGTATTCTCCTGAAGGCAGTCAAATCGAGATTTCTTATCAATCAGCCGAGGATTTGATGATCTCTGTCAGTGATCACGGTATCGGCATGAATGAAGCTGACCAGAAGCGTATTTTTGAGCGCTTTTATCGTGTCGACAAGGCTCGCAGCCGGCATTCAGGCGGTACCGGATTAGGACTTGCGATTGTGAAAGAATATAGTGAGATTCTTGGTGGTTCGGTGACAGTTGATAGTCATCCGCAACTGGGTTCGACCTTTACGGTACGTTTACCATTAAACTAATTTAAAAACTAAAAAAGGATCACGGAAAAATTCTCCGCGATCCTTTTTTTTGCTTTATTTAACGGTACCGTCCGCTGAACGTTCAATCTCCATTGAGGTGATTGGTAAGTAACCTAATTCTTTGACTGGCCCGTTTTGAATCTCATCAGTGGTCATGTATTTTAAGAAGTCGGCCAATGCTTTATCTGGTTTACCCTTTGTATACATGTGTTCATATGACCAGATTGGCCATTTGTTTGTTGTAATATTTTTATCAGTCGCTTTGACGCCATCTAGATCCAACGCTTGTAAGCTGTCATCCACATATGAAAGTGCTAAGTAGCTGATGGCACCTGGTGTTTGCGCCACGATTTTTTTCACCGTTCCTGATGAATCCTGTTCTTGTGACTGAATCGGTTCTTTCCCATCCAAGCCCCACTTTTCAAAAGTTGCGCGAGTTCCGCTGCCGGAAGCTCGATTGACAACTTGGATCGCTTCGTCTTTCCCGCCAAGTTCTTTCCAATTTTTAAGTTTGCCGGTAAAGATATCGATTAATTGCTGTTTCGTGATATCTTTGACCCCCACATCTTTATTTACTACTGGAACGAAACCAACTACCGCTACCTTATGATCAACTAATTTTGAGGCATCTACGCCGTCCTTTTCTTCTGCAAAGACATCGGAGTTTCCAATTTGAACGGAACCATTCTCTACTTGACTCAAACCGGTCCCGCTGCCGCCTCCTTGAACGGAAATTTGCACTTCGGGATGTTCCTGTGTATAACTTTCTTGCGCTGCGTCAACTAATGGCTGTAACGCCGTTGAACCTACCGCAGTGATTTTGGCTGTATCGCTTTTTCCTGCTCCTGAAGAATCTTTACTAGCCCCACTGCCGCTACCGCAGCCGGCCAATAAAACTCCTGATAAAGCTAAAGCAAAAATAATTTTCTTCATGTCATACTCTCCTTCTCCAATTAAAGAATAAATTCCCATAAGCAAACTTATCCCATTTTTGATTCCTAAATTCATTTTTATCCTGTCGTATCAAATGAATTCAGGTTTCGATTTCGTTATTTTTAGTACATGCTTACTTTAGCAATTCAACGTAAATATGCTGTTGAGCAGATGTAAATGATTGGTTAAGAACTGTAAAGCTTTGGTAAAGGTCAAATGGCTTACTTTTTATTAGTTTTGCGGTACAATACGAATGAAGTCAAAAATTAAACGAGAGAAGCGATTAAGATGCTAGTTATTACTTATGAATTAAACGGCTCAGAAAAAGAAAAAACTTATAATGCTGCCAGTGATTTTGTCGGTGCACAATTGAAGGAAGTCCCTGATCTACCTGATTATTATCACGTAGTCAAAGCAACCGTTGACGGTGAAGAAATCAACTTAGATGACAAAACAATCAGCGGTTTATTCAACTACTTAAACAAATAAAAAAAGGACCCACGTGTGATGTAGTGACCCCCAAAAGTTA